>NZ_BAZX01000010.1 GCF_001310955.1 Marinifilum fragile JCM 15579 | reverse complement strand
ATGAATCATGCTCCTTATTTTTTGATATGATCGACATTTTGAATAAGCGCTCCAAATCTAATAAATCTTTATAAATTGGCCGTATTACCGGGTTTGTTTGATTTTTATTTAATACAGATTTTACACTTTCCAAGGACAGATGTTGATCCAAAATACGCTCAATTAAAATTTGATGTTTTGGCTCGTTGGTTTTCACACTTTGAGTAGCCAAATATAAACTCTCCACCCATCCTCCAATTATCATTAGAGATGCAAGCAGATATCTGTCCTGTTCTTTTAATTGTTCGTGCGATTCCATATAAATCTCTGAAATTACCTCAGTAATTAACTCCTTGTTTGTCAGATTTTCTTCTAACAATTTGATTGTATTTGGATCTACTGCTCTTATTATCCCTAAAGACTCAGCTAAATTCCTGGTAATATTTAGATATTCCAAAGATGTTTGAAACTGGTCATTTATGCCAGAATAACTTAAATCTGCACAATAAACTCCCAACGCAATGGCTTTGGATGTACTTGTGGAGTAACCTGCTAATTTCTCACTGGAGTTTAATAAATCTTCTCGAAAAACCAATCCTGATTTTTTAATTAGCAGAGAAGTTTCGATTGGACTTGGTAAAACAAAGAATACCTTCTTCATTATATCTGTATTTTCAGCCGTTAACTGATATTCTAAGGTTTCTGATTTAATTTCCTTTTCCTTCTTCCCTGCAGAATTCCAACTACAAGAAGCAAATAAAAATATCAATAATCCAGCTACAGAAATCTTTCTCATATATTACAATGGCGAGTTAAAATTTATAGTCTAAATGAAAATACGATTTTTTTCTTCACTAAAACTGGTTAAGAATGGCCTTTATAACCACAAAACCCCATATTGACACAGGATATAAGTTTAATTATTATTAAAAAGGCAATTTTCATCAAAAACTACTAGTATCGCTTATTTTATTAATTTTGCAGGATACAAACGAAAACAAAATGACGGATAAAGCGAAAAAAGCAATACACGATAAATTAGTATCGGAACTTCAGTCTTCAGATTATAAAACTGTTACAAAATCGATTAATCAATTAAGAGAAGAAGGACAATTGGAAGACATTGTACTTCTGTTTGATTTATTGGTAAGAAACGATGATGAAGAAGTAAAAAATACCATCCTGAAATTTTTAGCTGACATTAAGGACAAAAAAGCTGATCTGATTTTTATTAACGCAATTCTTAATGACAAGTACAAAACAATTCAGAAAGAATTAACAGGAATTTGCTGGCAGTCTAGTATTGATTTTACAAAGCACGTGAGTGTGTTTACCGATTTATTAATCAAATCTGATTTTGAAACAGCTTTTGAAGCCTTTACTGTAATCGAAAACTTTACAGAAAAAATTGAACCTGAGAAAAGAATTGAAGAGCAAGATAAGTTAAAGGATGCAATTCCAAATGCTCCTGAAGAAATGAAAGGAATGATTCATGAATGTATTCACATTCTTGACCAATTTTAAAAAGAAAGGCTGAATCAGTTGATTCAGCCTTTTTTATTTTAGATCATTACATCTTTTTCATTATTCGAGAAATACTTCATGAACTGTGCTCTTTCGTAAAGTGCTGAATCAGGAATATTTCCATAACTCAACTTTCCTCTGAATTCATCAATTGATTTGAATTCTTTTTTAGCCATCCAAGCTGATATTTCTTCCAAAATTTTGGTTATCTGATCAAATCCATGTTCATAAACTGTAGAACAAATTTGAACTGTTTTTGCACCTGCCAACAATTGCTTAATTGCAGCCTCACCACTATGAATTCCAGTTGAAGCTGAAATATCAAGGCCTTTAATTTTATCGGATAACATTCCAACCCAACGCAAAGATCTTCGAATATCACTCGCATTACTTAAAACTTCAGCACTAGTGATTTTCAAATTTTCAATATCAATGTCTGGCTCGTAGAATCTATTGAACAAAACAATCGAGTCAGCTCCATCAGCATTTAATCTATTCGCTACTGAAAACAAATTTGTAAAATAAATGCCCAATTTCATTGAAATCGGAATATTCACTTCTTTCTTAACAGCATTGAAAATTTTGAAATACAGCTCTTCATACTTTGTAGAACTCATATTTCTATCGTTTGGAACGATAAATGCATTCAACTCAATAGCATCAGCACCAGCTTTTTCTATTTCTTTGGCAAATTGAGTCCAATCTGATGATGACACACAATTGATACTCGCAATAATAGGAATAGAAACCGCTTCTTTTGCTTCCTTAATTAATGTCAAATAATTTGAAACCGAGTTACCCTTGATATAATTTTGGATATAATCCTCAGCTTCAGGATATCCAACATTCGTAGGGTCTTTGCTAATAAGATGACGGGCTTCGTTAGTAATTTGCTCTTCAAATAAAGATTTTAATACAACAGCACCAGCTCCCTTTTCTTCGATAATCTTAATCTTTCTTACCGAATTGGTTAAACCAGAACTACTAACAATAACAGGATTCTTTAAAGACAATCCCATATAAGTGGTTTCAAGTTTTATCATAATATTTTGATTTTATTGAATTTCAATCGTTGACGAACAAATATAATCATTTAAATAAATAATCACGATTCATCAACTAAGGACTTTATCGCAAATGTTATTTATTCGAATAATCTCTGGCTCCAAAAATGGTACTTCCCACACGAATCATTGTGCTTCCTTCTTCAATTGCCAATTTATAATCTCCTGACATTCCCATCGAAATTTCTTTGAAACTCTCCTCATCTGGAAAAAATTTCGATTTAAGTTCGCTATAAATAGATTTTAGATTACCAAATTCCGAACGAATCTGTTTTTCATCATCAGTGTAAGTAGCCATTCCCATAACACCTACAATGCGTACATTTTGCATATTCTGATATTCCTCTGAATTTATAATACGCTCTGCATCGTTCAAATCTAACCCAAACTTTGTATCCTCATCGGCAATATGAAACTGCATCAAACAATCTATCACACGATTATTTTTCAGGGCCTGTTTATTAATCTCTTTTAGCAATTTCAAACTGTCCACCGCATGAATTAAGCTAACAAATGGAGCAATATATTTGACTTTATTGGTTTGCAAATGACCAATCATGTGCCAAACTATATCTTTTGGCAACTCTTCAAATTTTCTGGTTAACTCCTGAGGTTTGTTTTCACCGAAAACTCTATAACCACTATCATAAGCTTCCATAATCGCTTCGTTGGGCTTGGTTTTAGAAACTGCAACTAAGGTTACATTATCCGGAATTGAATTTTTAATTTCTTCTATTTTTTGAGGTATGCTCATACCAGTACTAGTTTTGAATTTTAAAACTCAAAATTACAATTTTTCAGTTTTAAGTCTTACCCAGAAATTAAATTAATTATCATCTGATAGGATAAAGCCCACTCCATGAACATTTTCGATTTTCACTTGTGGATCTGGTTTTAGGTGCTTTCTCAATTTTGTAATAAACACATCCAGACTTCTTCCCATAAAATAATCATTTTCACCCCAAACCTTTACAAGTATATCCTCTCGACGAACTACATTGTTTTTCGATTGAAGCAGCATGTATAGAACCTCTCCTTCTTTTTGCGTAATTCGAGATTCATTCCCATCAATTCTTAGAGTAAGATTTACATGATTGTATTCAAATTTACCAAGTTTGATAGTTAACTCTGAAATATTCTGAACCGAATTTGTTCTTTTTAATATTGCATTTATTCTTCTTACCAATTCATCCTCATCAAATGGTTTGGTTATGTAATCATCTCCTCCCAAATCAAACCCTTTAAGCTTATCTTCCTTTAAGGATTTTGCCGTGAGAAAAATAATAGGAATATCCTTATCCTTTTTTCTGATCTTTTTGCCCAAAGAAAACCCATCCATTTTAGGCAGCATCACATCCAAAAGACAAATATTATACTTTGATTGGGTAAATTTCTCATAGCCTTCTTCCCCATCTCGAGCTAAGCTAACTGCGAAACCTTCCATCTCGAGAAAAGCATTTAAAACCTCTCCCAAGTTAGGATCATCTTCAACCAGTAATATATTTTTTGTTGTAAGTGTAGACATAAATTTTTAAGATTGTGGTATTATTACAGTAAAGGTACTACCATAATTTTTCTTGCTCCAAACATTTATCGAGCCTTTATGAGCATCAATTATCATTCGGGAATATGACAAGCCTATTCCAAATCCTTTAACATCATGACGGTCACCTGTTGGGGCTCGGTAATATCTATCAAAAACATGTTTTTGTTCTTCTTTACTCATTCCGATTCCTTTATCGGAAACCAAAACAAGTAAACTTCCATTATTATTTTTGGTTTCCAACTTTAATTCCGGTTTACCCGAAGAGTATTTTATAGCATTATCCAAAAGATTTAAAAACACATTTTGAATTAACTCCCGATCTCCTGTAATTAAATCATTTGCTGCTGATTTATTTACAATTAACTCACCCTTTCGCTCTGATAATCTAACCGATAAAGAATCGATACATTCTTTTAGTAGTTCATGCACATTAAATTGATTTGAATTCAATTGTAACTCACCTCTATCAATACATGATAATTTTAAAAGTTGATCAACTTGCTTTTTAAGTCTATCATTTTCAGAAGTAATCATATTGGCATAATGAATCACCTGATTTGGTTGAGAATGCACCTTTTCACGTCCAAGCATCTTTCCTGCCAAAGCAATGGTTGCCATTGGGGTTTTGAATTCGTGAGCAATATTATTTATAAGATCGGTGGTCCTTCCTAAAATTTTCTTGTCTTTAAGAAAAGAGAAAACAGTTAATCCAAAAAACACAAAAAGTATTAATATCAGAATTACGGATAATATAAACATGCTGCCCATACTATCCATTAAACTCTGCTCTCTTTTATTAAAATAGACATTCAGAACGGCTTTATCATGACTTAATGCCTTACGCAAGCTATAATAAAAACATTTACTTCTTGGCTGCTCATCAGCCGAAGATAATACTTCAATGGTGTATGGTGATTGAATTTGATAATTTTGAAACTGCTGCTTAACTATTGAATCCAATCGTTCCACTTCACTTTCCAATTTTGCACTATCATTGGCATCAAATCTCTTTTTATTCATGCAAGCACTCATAGCTTCACATCTCTCTCGGTCCTTCATAAACTCGTCCACCGATTCATGCAAAGCCATTCCTACCCTATGGTTAAATTGTTCTTCGTTCAAATCGCGAGCTCTACCTATCCACCTTATTTGTATCAAGAGAAGAGTAATAAGAACCAGTACAGATATGCCAAGAAATATCTGAATTCTATAATTACCTAACCTGTTTATTAATTTTTGAACTTTTTTTTATCATTTAATACCTTCTGTATTCCTTTAATAATGGGTCTATTAATCAATTCAAAGGTAGTTTAATTTTTAAAAAATTAAATTCCTTTAACAATTCATTAACAGCAGACAAAAAGATCTTTTACGTTCTTTATGTTACAATTCAATAAAATCAAAACGGATTAATTAACATTTAAATTTAAAAACAATGAAAAAGTTATTATTGAGCCTATTATTTGTTTTCGCCATTAGCGCAGTAAGTTTCGCAGTTCAACCGGTAAATATTTCTGCTGATAACAATACCGTACTTACTCAAGATGTAGATCAAAATCAGCAGCAAGATAAAAAGAAAGTAAAAAAAGAAGCAAAAGCTGATAAAAAAGCTTGTTGTTCAAAGAAGAAAGACTGTTCTAAAAAAGAATGCACTAAGAAAAAAGAATGCTGCAAGGACAAAAAAGAATGTTCTAAGAAAAAGCAATGCTGCAAAGACAAGAAAGAATGCTCTAAAAAAGAAGCTAACGCAAACAAAAAATGCGATTCAAATTGTAAAAAAGAGTGTTGTAAAAAGTCATAAATTATTATTAAGCAACAGGTAAACCCTTCGAAAATTCGAAGGGTTTTTTTATGCATTTTGGTACAATTTATGTTGCAAGTTCAAGGTTAGAGTTTTAAAACCAATAAAATAATGAAATCCCCATGAAAACATTAATAATTTTCGCCTTAAGCATTGTATTCTCAATTTGTGCACAATCTCAAAATGTGGAACGCTACATGCAATATCATGACAAAGGTAGAATGTTAATTCTGGAAGGGAAGTATGATAAAGCGATCCCCTATCTTGATACGGCAATTAACATTATGCCCTATTATCCTACTATTTTTCAAGACCGTGGGTATGCTTACATGCAATTAAAAAACTATGAGAAAGCGATATTGGATTTCAATCATGTACTAGCTAAAAAACCGTATATGAATGAAATTAAATTGCAAAGAGGAATGGCTTGTTATCACCTGAATCGTTTAAATGAATCAGAACAGGATTTAATGGATGTTGTCAATTCCAATCCGTCTAAAAACCGAGAGGCAATTATTTACCTTAGAAACATTCAAAAAGAAAAGGAATTAGCTTACATCGAAAACCAACAAAAATTAGAATACTTACGACTACAAGTTGAAAATGAAAGACTACAAAGAGCACGACACCGAGAAGAAGTAATCTGGAATACTGTAGTTCCCCTAGCCTTTTGGACAACCGTATTTTTAACTTGGTAAATCTGTATCTGGATCAATTGGTTTCCGTTTAAAAGAAATCGTTTTTCCAGGAAATCTTATTTTTTTAAAATCTGGCATTTCCGAATTCTCCAATTTAAGTCTCAATTTATCAATACTATCAATTGAGCCAACTACTGTTAAAACATCTCCTAAGCGTAACCTAGTGAATCCTGTAGAAATTAGAGTATTCTGATTTCGTTTGGTTGCCAATATTATCAAATCGGTAGGAATTTGCAGATCTCGAATTGCAATTCCATGCAATTCCGGATTTTGCATTTCGATGTCAACGGTATCCTGATTTTCTTCCATTCCAAGTAACAGTGACGTTGCGATTGGGGAGCGAACCAAATGATCCATAAGGCTTACCATTACGGTAGACGGTTCAACAATTAATGCTCCTAATTCATGAAATTTCTTTATAAAACTTCTTTCATGAACCCTAACCACAATATCTCTGGTTCCAAAGTGTTCATATGCCAATTCACAAACTTTTAAGTTGTCATCATCTTTATTTAATAGAACCAAAGCATCTGCCTTATGAGCTTTAATTTTCTTCAATTCATTCAAATTATACTCAGGAACACACACAACATTTACTCCTTGATATTCTAATTTTGCCTTAACCTCATTTCTGGTTACCACCTTTACATTCCAATCATTATCAGCTAACTGTCGGGCCAATGCCAGAGACTGACCTTCTAATCCAAAAATAAGTGCTTTTTGTACTTTATTTTCATGCTGTAGCTCTCTTTGTTTATGACTTTCGCCTACCAAAATAATGGACCATTTGAATAAAGGAGGTCCAAATATCTCATTTAATACAATTACAGCTAATAATATGGTAGCAAACTCGGGACCCCAAGTTGGATATTTTTCTGACACTACTGCTACTAAACCGATGGCAACACCAGCCTGGGTTACAAATGGCATCCAGGAAATTCTATTGTAACGTATAGGATCACCACCTAACGTGCCACCAATAAATGCTCCAATCGCCATACTAGATAATCGTACAACAAAAAATATCAATGCAATAGACCAAACTTCTTGTAAAATATCAATTTTTACCGATGCTCCGGTTAGTGTATAAAACAATACATAAATGGATGGAACCACCAATTCGATGATACGATTAAACTCTCTTCGGTTTTTACCAAAATTAACCACTACAAAACTTCCAAGAATACAAATTAGTAATGGCTCAACATACAAATCGAAACCAAACCATTCCATACTTTGATGATGAACCAAACCAGCTAAGAGGTACACACTGTATCCTGTAAGTACTATAATAAAAGCCTTAATCTGCGTGTATATACGAATGGCTAATATCAGATTTAACAAATTTCCTAATACAAATCCTAAGAGTACAGATAAACACAACTCACCAAATAAAATGATAACTAACCAAAAATCGAATGGTATTTTTGAGATCAAAGCATCTGCAACAGCAAAACAAATGGTGAAAAGAACAATTACCAGTACATCTTTTATTACTGTAACGCCTATTGCCATTTGTGTAAAAGGTCCTTTTGCTCTCATTTCATTAATTACAGCTATAGCCGAAACCGGCGATCTGGTAACGAAAACTGTCCCTATTAACAATGCAACGGCCAACTTATACTCAAATGACATTTCTGATAAGAACTGAATTCTCTCCGACATCAACAATACAAAAGAGACACTAATCCCAAAGGTAAAGACGAGTTGCCCAAAAGTCATCCATTTTATGCTTTTCATCCTACCCTTTAACTCCTTCAGAAACAATTCTGCTCCAGCTGCAAAAGCAATAAATGCCAATGATATTTCATTTATAAATCCAAGTTTTTCAATTGAAGTTTTTGGCAACAAGTTTAATACGTAAGGACCTGACAATATTCCAATGAATAAAAGTCCTGTAATTATAGGCAATTTGATTTTTGGAAAATACAGTGATATTCTATTCGCACCTACAGCAATAATCAAAAAACCAATAAGGACCATTAATATTTCAAAATACTCATTCATTCAATTCAATTTTATGGATTGTCGATAATGATTGATATAAACATATCATAACAACATGTTTAGATATTAATATTTAAGATACAGAATTCTCTTTTTAGTTCCAACTCTGTCCAACAATGTTAAATGATTGTAAAGTCTGCACAGATACGAACACCAACTGTACGAAATGTAACAACACTCACCCTTTCACACCAATACTAACCCTTCTGTTAATCATTGATATTTTGCAACTTACCAACAATGGCACAAATACTGATATTATTTTTATGAACCTATTAACCAAACAAAAATGAAGATCAAACGAATTTTTACCATTGGAGTCATTTTTTTGATGATTTGCATTGTAAATACAAAAGCAAGTAATCAAATTTATTCTCCTGAAATTATCAAAGCAATTCTTGATGAAACTCAAGAACTTTGCTCGAAAGATAATGGATTGCTATGGGGACATAGCTTGGATGTTCCGATTCTCTTTATTGATGAAGAAAATAAAATAGTATACTCGAATAAGAATAGCTCAAAATTAAATCTGGAAGAAAGAAATAACATTTACATAGGGAAACTTCCTGATTTCATTAAAGTGAAAAAAGGTCCGCAAAAAATAGACAAACGCAATTGGGCTATTATACCTCTTCCTTTGCCTGAGAACAAAATTGAACAACAATGTATTATTTTACATGAAGCCTTTCATTGTCTGCAACCACAAATAGACTTAAAACCATTGCCATACAACAATAGTCATATGGAAGAAATGGAAGCAAGGGTGTGGTTAAAACTTGAATGGAAAGCTTTAGATTTAGCCTTGCACAGCGAAGGTGAAGATCGAAAACAAGCAATCGTCGATGCAATTTGTTTTAGAAAATATCGCAGAGCTTTATATTCTGATTGCGATGGATGTGAAAACAGATTTGAAATTCATGAAGGTATGGCTGAATATACCGCTCAAAAAATCTGCAGATCCAAAACTGAATTTAAATCATTTTTGCAATCGAAACTTGAATGTTTGTGGGAGAATAAATCGTATGTTGATTGTTTTGCTTTTTTTACTGGACCTGTTTATGCCTATTTACTGGATGAAACAGACATCAATTGGAGAAACCAATTAGGTTCTAAAGATGATATTTCAATACTTGTACAAACAGCTTATAACATTTCTCTACCTTTTGATGTTTACATGGAAGCTGAAGAAAGATCTGTTTTGTATAGTGGTGCAAAAATTATGGGAGAAGAACTGGATAGAGAAATTGCACTATAAGCCTTTTACCTATCTAATATGAACTTGCGAGTAAAAAGGATTGCTTATGGCAATCCTTTTTATTTACATTACAATTTTCTTTCCTTAACTTTATATATCAAAAATCAGAAAATCATGAATATTTTATTGGAACAGGGGTGGAGTGAAATAGATAGCAAATTGATTAAGAACTACGTATTATCCGATTTTACCCATGCCATTAAATTTATCAATCTAATTGCTGAAGATGCTGAAAAAGCAGATCATCACCCTGACATTAAACTGTATAAGTACAAAAATGTCAGAGTATCATTGACTACTCATTCTAAACGAAGAATTACAGTAAAAGATATTGCGCTTGCTAAGCAGATTGATAAAATATTTGAATCAATAATTTGATTTTACCAAACTTCTATTCCTTTATTGTAAGTCCCTAAAATCTGCATTCCTCTTACCTTTTGAGAAATCTTATTCATTGCATTTTTAAATTGAATGGGTACTTTAAATTCCAAATCTACATGAAAAAAGTACTGCCAATTCTCTCCTGGAATTGGATGAGATTGAATTTTAGAAAGATTAATATCCTCTTGAGCAAAGCAGTCTAAAATATAAGATAAACTACCAGGTTCATGACTCGTACTAAAGTAAAGAGAAGCCTTGGTAAATCCGCCATTCACACCAACATCTTTTTGTCGTTTTAGCAGGAAAAAGCGTGTTTGGTTATTCTTAATACTTTCGATTTCTTCTGCCAAAATCTCTAAATTGTAAAGTTTTGCAGGCAGATCACCTGCAATGGCTCCTACTCCAATCAATTCATTCTCTCTAATATTTCTTGCACTAAGAGCCGTATCCTCCATTTCAACCATCCTAATATGTGGATATTTTCGAAAATAAGCTCGACACTGATTAATTGCCATTGGATGCGAATGTACCTCTTTTAAATCCTCAATTTTCTGACCTGGCAATGCCATTAAGTTCTGCTTGACTCTTAAAAAAATCTCTCCTTCCACAACAAGGCCAGAATCTTGCAGCAGTCCATAATTTTGCAAAATACTTCCAGCTATTGAATTCTCAATTGCCATTATTCCGGCATCGCAAACTTTTTCATCATTCACCAGATCAATTAATTTGGCAAAATTCTCAGCAGGAATAATATCTACGTCTTCACCATAATAAGCATTTGCTGCCAAATGATGAAAACATCCCTCTACTCCTTGAATAACAACTCTTCGTTTGTCCATTTTTATTTTGATTAATTGTTAGATTATACTCAAAAAAAAAGTCCTGAATAATCAGGACTCTCTTTTAATGCATTTGAAATTTAAACCATAAGAATCCTGTCCTTCTCGTCTCCAAAAAAGAAAAAGCTAAAAAAGAAGCTAAAGAAAAATATGGTTCTCATTGTATCGTAAAAAAAAAGCCTTTCGAAAAAGGCTCAGTTAATATTTTATATCACACAAAACCCCTCAGCACTACATGCTAAAAAAGAAAAAAAATCGGTTTATGTGAATTCTATTCATAGTTTGTAAATCATTTGTACAGCTCAAAGTTAAAAAAATAATTTAAAAAATGATGGTTCAGTATAAAATCAATTCAATTTCAACAACATAATTTAATGCAGCAATAAAAGAAACAACCAAGCTTTTTCGAAGTTTTTTAATATCTTTTAGTTTGATTTTTATTATTTTAAGAGAAAACCACATGAAACAACTCATCCTGCTATCCTTTATTTTATTGAATGCAACATGCATAAATGCTCAAAATACCAAAGAATACTCGGTTGCAATTTTGGGTGATGAATATATTTACGAAACTGATTCAATCTTAAATCTGTTGAAAGCTGAAATTAAATCTGTTGTATCTCAAGAAGCTACAGTTGTATTTAAGAAGGAATATCATTTAATGAACCAACTAAGCCAGGAAAAGGCAAAGAAAAACTATCAAACCGTAGTAAATTCAGAAGGTGTTGATTTGATATTATCCTTTGGTTCCCTTAACAATTTTGTGATTGCCCAAAACAAAACATTTCCCAAACCTGTTATTTTGTTTGGTGTTATTAATGATGACTTTATTGAGTTTCCTGAAGGACAATACACTTCGCAGGTTAAAAATTTAACCTATATTTTAACTCCCAAATCATACAAAGAAGATTTATCCGAATTTAAAGAGATGTATCCTTACAATAAAGTTGGGATTATTTTAGATGAGTATTTAACCAAAATCTATCCTGTAAAAGAAACCTTGGACAAAATTTTGGGTGAGATCAATTCAGAATATAAAATCATCTCGATATCATCTGCTAATGAATTAGACGCCCAACTTGAAGATGTTGATGCTGTTTATATTTCGGGAGGCTTATATTTCTCAATGGAGGAAAAGCAAAAAATGATTGACATGATCAACAATCGAAACTTGCCTTCTTACACTTCTCTGGCTGAAGAATTCTCATCCTTGGGGGTACTTTTTAACACTCAACCTGTAAATGAATTAAATCAGTTTCTTAGACGCATTGCTCTAAACATAGAAGCTGCCGTATTAGGAAGTGATTTATCGGATCTGCCTATTTATCTGGATGTTGAAACCAAGCTTCTTCTAAATATTGAAACCTCATTCCTAATTAATTTTCCTTTGAAATACAGTTTCTTAATAAAAACAAACATTGTCGGAAACGCCAATAACCTACCTTATAAAAAGAGCTATTACCTTGATAATTTTGTGTATGAACTTCTGGAAAATAGTTTAAGTCTGAAGGCAAGTAAGTTCGATATCGATTTGGCCAATCAGGAGGTAAAATTGGCAAACAGTCAATATTTACCGAATCTTACCTCATCGGTAACAGGTAAGCATATTGATCCTGATTTAGCTGAAGCTTCCAACGGATCTAATCCTGAGTATTCCACAAGTGGTAATGTAAGTGTAGAGCAGCTATTATTTTCGGAACAAGCTAGTGGAAATATAAAAATTCAGAAAAAGTTAGCATCTGCCAGTCAAGAGAATTACAATGCCACAGAAAAAGATGCAATACTGGATGCTGGTGTTACTTTTTACAATGCTTTAATTGCAAAAGCCAATTACCTTATTAATGATGAAAACCTAAGGGTTACCAGAAAGAATTTTGAAATTGCACAGCAAAATTATTCAGCTGGACAAACAGGAAAGGGTGATGTTTTGCGTTGGAGAAGTGAATTGGCCCTTGCAACTCAAAATATCGTTAATGCTTACACTAATTTTATTCAAGCAATGCATGCCATCAATCAACTTCTAAACAATCCTATTGATTACAAGATTGACATCAAACACTCTTTGGTAGATGAGAAAACAGATGATCAATTTGATTACAAGGGCCTAATCAAGCTTATTGATGATCCTATTTTAAGAGATAAACTTTTAAAATATCTGGAGACAGTTGCTATTGAAAATGCTCACGAACTAAAATCTTTACAATTTAATATTGATGCATCAGAGAGAGGTGCAAAACTATATCAAAGGAGTAAATTCCTTCCGACTATTGCCTTGCAAGGAGGATACAATCATACTTTTTCAAAAGATGGAAAAGGAAGTACTTATCCAATAGGCATTGTAGGGGCTCCAAATGGATATTATAATATTGGCATACAATTAAGTCTTCCTATTTTTAATCAAAATCAAAGAAGTTTAAATAGACAAAAGTCATTAATTCAGCAGAAGCAATTAAATATTCAAAAGGAAAATACTGAAACACTCATCAAGAAAAATGTAAACGATATTGTGTATGCCTTATTGAATCTATACACCAATATCGAATTATCAAGACTTACCACCAAAACGGCCAAAGAAAGTTTAGAACTTATGCAAATTTCTTACTCAAATGGAGCTATTGGAATTACGAGTTTAATTGATGCTCAACAAGCATACTTTCAAGCGCAACAACAACAAGCAAGTGCAGGTTACAACTTTTATTTAACCCTATTACAAATGGAAAGAGTACTCTCGTATTATTTTTTCCTAAATCCAGATGAAGAAAATCAAATTTTCATTCAAAATCTTCAAAACTATCTTTTAACCAATAATTAAACCAGCATAATTATGAAACCATTATACATTCTAACATTTGGCTTATTCTTATTTATTTTTGGATCTTGTAGCGATAGTAACGAAAAGCAAAAACAAGAACGATATCGTCCTGTAAAATATCAAGAGGTTAGTTACTCAGGAATTGGACAAGTGCGATCATTCAACGGAACTGCAAGATCTGATAAAGAAATCAACTTAAGTTTTAGAACCTCTGGCATATTAACGGTTTTAAACATTGCCAATGGTCAAGCAGTGAAAAAAGGTGATTTATTAGCAAGAATTGATAATTCAGAAGCTCAATTATCTCTGGAACAAGCTATTTCTGCACTAAGCAGTTCTAAGGCTAACTTAAACACAGCAACATCAACATTGGATAGAACAAGAACTTTGTTTGAGAAAGGAAGTGCTTCGCTAAGTGATTATGAAAATGCGAAATCATCATACGCTTCGGCCAAAGCAAACTATGAATCCTCAAAACGAAGTGTTGAAATTCAACAAAAACAGGTTGGATATGGAATTATCTACTCTCCTTCCAATGGAGTTATTGCAGCTAAAAATGTAGAAAATAATGAGAATGTAAGTGCAGGACAAATTATTGCAGTTTTGAATGCCGGTAGCTTTATGGAGGTAAGCCTTGGATTGCCTGAAAACGTAATCAACAGAGTGCAAAAAGGCATGGAAATATCGGCAACATTTCCCGCTCTTCAGGGCAAAGAATATCAAGGAGTAGTAAATGAAGTATCTCCATCTATTAGTGAGGGATCTGCTACCTATCCGGTAAGAATAAAATTATTAGGCGAAACTTCTGAAGTAAAGTCAGGAATGGCAGCACATATCAAATTTAAATTTACCGAAACGAATAATAGTGAAGTCTTAATTGTTCCTATTTCTGCAGTGGGTGAAGACAGCAAAGGCAATTTTGTTTTCGTTATAGAGAAAGAAAACGAGAGTGTTGGTGTAATTAAAAAGCAACACTTTAAAGTTGGAGTACTATCACCCATTGGATTTGAAGTAGAGAGTGGATTAAAAGAAGGTCAGATTGTGGCTACCGCGGGTTTACAAACACTACTTGACGGACAAAAAGTTAGCTTAAAATAGTATTCACCTCCAAACAAAGCAATTATGAATCTTACAAAATTTGCTATTGAAAAAAGCCGAATAACCTTTACTTTGCTTGCCGTGGTGGTGATTTTGGGCTTGGCATTATACGAAACCTTACCAAGAGATAGCATGCCTCCGTACACAGTTAGAGTGGCTACTGTTGTGTCTCCATTCCCTGGAGCTGGACCAGAAAGGGTTGAACTCTTGGTTACCGACAAAATAGAAAAGAAAGTTCAGGAAATTCCTGAAGTCAAAGAAATTAATAGTACATCAAGAACTGGTTTATCAGTGGTAAGTGTGCGCCTTAAAGATGAAGTTGCTCCAGAAGACCTTCAAGCAATCTGGGATAAACTTAGAAGAAAACTAAATAGTCTGAGAGATCTACCTCAGAATGTAAATCCAAGTCTTAATGATGATGATGTTGGTGTCGTGTATGGAATTATGGTAGGTTTAATAAGTGACGGGTACTCTTATGTAGAAATGAAAGAAGCGGCCGACAACCTAAAAGATGCCTTAATTAAACTTGACGACGCAGCCAAAGTTGAACTCGGAGGTGTGCAAGATGAAAGAGTCTTTATTGAGTTTGATGAGTCTCAACTAAAAGAATATGGATTAAGCTCATCCAAGCTGCAAAACATTATTGCATCTACCAACATTTTAGACTCTGGTGGAGAAATTAACCTTGAATCGGAAAGAATAATTCTCGAACCAACGGGCAACTATGAATCATTGGAAAGCATAAAGAATACGCTGATTCCAATAGGTGATGGAAGTCATGTTGTACAATTACGAGACATTACCAGCATTCGCAAAGCATATGTTGAACCCGCCAGTACCATTGTTCATGTAAATGGTAAACCAGCCATTTCACTCTCCATTTCCTTGATCGATGGCGCTAATATAATTAAGTTGGGCGAAGATGTAGATAAGATTTTAACAGAATGGAATGAACAATTACCAATTGGTTTAGATGTTCAACGTTTAACTTCATTAGATCACTATGTTGATAAAAGTATCGATAATTTTATCGGCAATTTGATTCAATCTATCGTGATTGTATTGGTAGTAATGCTAATCTTCCTGGGATTAAGAACAGGTTTAATTATCTCCAGTTTGATTCCCATTGTAACCATCATGACTCTCATGTTAATGGGGATCATAAATATGGGATTAAATCAGGTAACATTAGCTGCCTTAATCATGGCACTGGGTATGATGGTTGATAATGCCATTGTTGTGTCAGAATCGATAATGGTTAAAATGGAAGAAGGAATGACGGTAAAGGATGCTGCCGTTTCATCTTGTACCGAGCTAATTGTTCCATTGTTGATTTCGACTTTAACTACTTCGGTAGCTTTCTTATCCTTCTATTTGGCAGAGTCAACCATGGGCGATATTATGGGACCAATTTTCGTAGTGATCACATTGGCCTTGGTATCTTCCTGGATCGTTTCTCTTACCATTATTACCATGTTGTGTTTCTACTTCTTAAAAGTGAAACCTAAGGAAGAAGCTAAGCCTAACTTCATGGATCGAATTTTCGATGCTTTAAAAGTTTATTACAAATCCCTTATTCTATCGGCTTTAAATCGTAAAGGCATTGTTATTGGAGGAATTGTTTTGCTATTCATAGTATCCTTAAAAGGTTTTAGTTTGGTACCGTTTATTTTCTTCCCGGATAGTGATCGAAATATGATTACCGTTGACATTAATCTTCCTCTGGGAACAAAAATTGAGCAAACCGAAAAGGTGGTAAAAAAGATTGAAAAACACATTGCTGAAGAATTACAAGTTAATGATGATAGAGAAAAAGGAATCATTGACTGGTCTTCCTTTATTGGTCAAGGACCAGAATCATATGACTTGGGATATGCTCAAGATGAAGCAAACTCAGGATATGCTCACATCCTTTTAAATACTAGCTCCTTTGAAGAAAATGCAGAAATGATTCGTCGATTAGATGAGTACAGCTTCAAACATTTCCCAAATGCAGATGTTAAGGTATCAGCTTTGGGTTCAGGTGGTGGTGGAACTCCAATTGAAATTAAAGTAAAAGGAAACAATCCTGATGTACTTGCAGACATATCAGAGAAAATCAAATCAAGACTATCAAAAATTAGTGGAACCAAAAACGTTAAAGATGATTGGGGCCCTAAAACCAAAAAATTTGTAATTAATATCGATCAGAACAATGCACAGATTGCAGGGATCACAAATCAGGATATCGCTACCTCATTAAAAACAGTGCTGGATGGTTTTCAAACTGGTGAATACAGAGAGGATGATAAAAATATTCCAATTCTATTAAGAGGTTTCTCAAGTCAAAACCAAAGCTATGAAAAGATAGAAACCATGAATGTATTCTCTCAAAGTTCAGGAAGAAGTGTTCCTCTTTCTCAAGTGGCCAGCATTATCCCTCAATGGCAATACGCAAAAATTAAACGCCTTGATTTGATTCGAAGTATTAATGTTTCAAGCGAAATCTCCGAAGATGGTAATGCATCTGTAATCATGAATGAGGCATTGCCTTGGTTGGAAGAAGATGTAAAAACCTGGCCAGCTGGTTACGATTACGAACTTGGTGGTGATAGTAAAAATACTGCCGAAAATATGGGTGCTGTTATTGCATACCTGCCATTATCTGCTTTTCTAATTCTTTTATTGCTGGTAATTCAATTCAATTCATTTAGAAAAACAGCAATGGTGGTAAGTACCATTCCATTGGGAGTTATTGGTGTTGTAATTGGCTTAATTACACTTCGCTCCTATTTTGGTTTTATGGCTTTCTTGGGTGTGATATCACTTGCTGGAATTGTAATTAATAATGCCATTGTTCTAATTGACAGGATTGAAATTGAACTCTCCGAATTGAAACGAATACCACAAGATGCTGTAATTGCTGCCTGTTTGCAAAGATTCAGACCGATTCTGTTGACCACATTTACAACTTCCTTGGGGTTAATTCCATTGTATCTGGGAGGAGGTTTAATGTGGGAACCAATGGCTGCTTCAATTATGGTAGGCTTACTTTTTGGTACAGTAATTACCCTGATATTTATACCTGCCCTATATAGTGTGTTCTATAAAGTAGATTATAAAGATTATCAATTTAACGAAGCACTCCTAAAAGATTGAATCAAATAAATTCAAGCAAGCCTGTCAGTGAAAATTGACAGGCTTTTTTATACACATTAACAAATCAATAACAAGTCAGATTATTCTGTTTCAACGATTAATGGTATATTTAATACTTATAAGTCTTATTTACACCATATCATGAAAGTGAAGATTCTATTCTCAATTACCTTACTTTTTACAATCAGTCTGACAGTTAAATCTCAGGACTTTGAAACCTTAAATTTTAAGGAATTAGAACCCACATTCCACCTACAGGATGATACCACCTATGTTATCAATTTTTGGGCCATGTGGTGCAAACCTTGCGTTGAGGAGCTTCCTGAATTTGAACACATCCGAAAATCATACGAAAATAAAAATGTTAAGGTCTTATTGGTGAGCCTGGACTTTGGAGTAAAAGTAGAAGAACGCCTGAGCAAATTTCTTACGAAGAAAAATATAAATGCTGAAGTTGTAATTCTAGATGATTTAGATGCAAACTCCTGGATTGGTAAAGTGGATGACAAATGGGATGGTGCATTACCAGCAACAGTGATATATAAAAAGGACAAACGGAAATTCTTTGCCAGGAAAGTAACTTATTCTGAACTAGCAGAGACAATTGATAATTTGAATAGATAGAAGTTTTAGTATTAACCAATTTATTTAGATGATGAAAAAAATATTATTACTTAGTTTCCTGCTAATATCAGCAGTAGCAATTCATGCTCAAGGATATAAAGTAGGCGATTCAGCTACAGATTTCAAGCTGAAAAATATTGATGGCAAACACATCTCATTGGCTGATTACAAAGATGCAAAAGGCTTTGTGGTGATTTTTACCTGCAACCATTGCCCATATGCTGTGGCTTACGAAGACAGAATCATTGATATTGATAAAAAATACAAAAAGATAGGCTTTCCGGTGATCGCTATTAATCCGAACGATCCTGCTATTGTTCCAGGAGATTCTTTTGAAGGAATGCAAAAAAGAGCGAAAGAAAAAGGTTTTACATTCCCTTATCTTTTTGATGCAAAGCAAGAAGTTTTCAAGAATTTTGGAGCTACCAAAACTCCACATGTTTACATTTTAAGCAAAAATGGTAAAGATCTTAAGGTAGAGTATATTGGTACCATCGATAATAATTATAAAGATGCCTCGAAAGTGAGCACCAAATATGTTGAGGATGCCATTAATTCTCTTTTAATGAATAAAAAGCCAGCAGTAACTTACACAAAAGCCATTGGTTGCTCAATTAAAACAAAAGGATAAAATAATGACTAGTTAAAATACAAAAACCTCTGTAAGCTAATACAAATCAAGCTTTACAGAGGTTTTTGTATTGTATCACCTTACTCTATCTCTCTCCTTGTGGAGAGGGCTGTGGTGAGGTTATTATTCCGTAATTTTCAATGACAACTTCCCTACAACTCTTCCAGTTTCGCTATATTGATGTGCTTCCGCAATATCATCCAATTCATAAGTCTTGTCGATGTAAGTTTTAAGTAATCCTGCATCAACAAAATCGGCTAACAACTCAAGGTCTTTTTTACTTTCCTGCACAAAGATCTTTTTCATTTTCTTAGAGCTAACCAAATTATGAATTGACCCAAGCAGAAGAATATTAAATGAAGGCAAAGTGGTGACATAAACGCCACCTCGTTGCAACAAGTGTTTTATTTTTGAGTATTCCAGATTGCCAACCACATCGAAGAAAATATCATACTCCTCCTGAACTTCTAACAAATTTTCATTTTGGTAATCAATCACCCTATCCGCTCCTAGTTCTTTTGCAAATTCAACATTTCGCGTACTGCAAATACCTGTTGCTTTACATTTAAATGCCTTGGCCAATTGTAAAGCAAACGAACCAACACCGCCCGAACAGCCATTAATCAAAACACTCATTCCTGCTCTTATACCACCCATATTGCGCAATGCCTGTAAGGCTGTTAATCCAGCCAAAGGAATCGTAGCTGCTTCTTCAAAATTCATATTCTGAGGCTTCAAAGCCAAATGATCGGGAGTTGTAGCCACATATTCAGCATATGCTCCATTCTTGATAATATCTACTTTGCCAAACACCTCATCGCCTACACGATAAAACTGTACCTTCTTGCCTACTTCCAGTATTCTGCCTGCAATATCTCCACCCAAAATACAAGGTAATTTCTTTCTCATAAATAGCTTCAGCAATCCTTTTCTTATCTTCCAGTCTACCGGATTAACAGAGGATGCATAGACCTCAACCAAAACTTGATTTTCTTTTATTTTTGGCCGATCCAGATTGGTAATTTCCAAAACTTCAGGAGAACCATATTTTCTTATTACAATAGCTTTCATCGTCGTTTTCTGTTCAGTTAGGTTAAATTTGCACTGAGTACAAAACTCACTAATCAATTTACGACAAGTTTAAATCAATTTCAAGCCATAATATAGCAGTAGCTTCTGGCTATCTGTCAGTCAAAAGGTATGTAATTTCAACATGATCAGTCAATACAATTGGATCTGGATTGGTGAACGATTGCGAACCCGAATATCCTGCCTTACTCACAGTCAGTTCAGCCATATGCTGCTTAGGTCCGTAGATGCTTTTCACGGTGCCGTAGTTAATATTCTGAATGCTTTTAAGCTGAACCTCTGCCGATTCTGCCAACACCTTCGCTTTGGATTTGGCATCATTCACAGCCATTGCAATCAATTTGGCCTCAGTTGATTTAATCAATTCAGGACTCAAACCATAGTTGGCATTGTAATTCAACTCAACATCTGATGATTTTAACACTTCAAGGCAAGAGTGAATGATTTTTGGTTTAGCTTCCAACTTTAGCTTGATACTGTAATTGGCACGGTAACCATCAGGAATTTGTCTACCCGATGAATAGGTTTTTTCTTCATTAATACGCTGACCAACATCAAATATTTTCAGACTCTCAATCTTTGCCAATTTCAAAGACTTCTTCAATTGGTCAACATCAGAAAAATTTTTGTCCAAACAAGCCTCATATTCACTGGCCTTGGTACTTATATTTACCGATATCTCCACAATATCAGGTTCTTGAAATATTTTGCTCTCCCCTCTTACATTTAAAGTAAGATAAGTGTTTTGAGCATTTACACAAATGCCAGCAGTCACGATCAATACTAATAGAATTAATTTCTTCATCATTCTTAATTTAATGGTTTGTTATTTCTTACATTATCCGAAAATCAGGGATGAAAGTTTTCAGTCAATTAAAAGATATTTTAGTCTTTTTTAACTATCTTGCGTCCTCTTAAATTCAAAACACGTTTGATTTAGGAACGATTACTTGCAATAAGTTATCAATGTAAATTATCAACAAAAAAGGCTCTCTTGGGAGCCTTTTTAGTTTGTACAATCTTACCTCATTTTATCCCAATCGCCATCAAACAACAATTGGGCCAAGTTTTTCCTATCGCGTTTAGGGGATTCTATTTCTCTCATACTTTCGGGCAACTGTTCCGGATTTCCCAAGTATCCGACAGCAATCATGGTAACAGCTTCAAAATCTTCTGGGATTTCAAAAACCTCACGAGCCTTTTCCGCCGAGAAACCAGCCATTTGATGCATGTACAAATCCATACTCATGGCCTGTATCGACATGTTTCCAATAGCCAAACCCAAATCATGACGTGCATGTGCATTGGGATTCTGATTACGTGCAAAATTTCTGGATATCACAGTTAAAATAATCATCGGAGCGGTTTTTACCCACATCTGATTAAACTCGCCCAAACAAGAAAACAACTGCTCATATCTTTCAGGATAATTTTTTGTAGCATATACAAATCGCCAAGGTTGTTCATTATAGCATGAAGCAGCAAAAGAGGCTGCCTCAAACATTTTTTCAATCTTGTCCTCCTCTATCTCCTGATCGGAGAAAGCTCTCGGACTCCATCTTTTATCTATTAATTCGTGTATCTGTGCCATATAAATTGGTTTAAAGTTCTTTCACAATCCCCAAATATCAAATCCCAAGCTTCAAAAAACAAATTCCCAAAATGGTTGGGATTTGGAGCTTGTATTTTGGAGTATGAAAATGAATATAACTCTTTTTTAACAATTATTAAGGACTTGGTTGTATTAAATTCTATATATTTGGAGCTGATTTTAATATCATTACATCAATTGTAGAGATATTGTTCCGGTATGAATTGTATCTAATTTTAAAAACAATTCGTAAGCAATGAATGTTTAAAAAGATATCGGATTTAATCATTTAGAATCTTTGAAATAAGGATGAGAGCGAGCGTTTATTTATTAATACCTCTGTTACTATTTATGCTTTTGGTAGACATTTACACCTACCGTGGTATAAAACCTCTGATTGCAAGAATTAACAATTCAATTGCACGACACACATTAACGTATTTATTCTGGAGCATTTCAGTTTTTATTTTTGCTGCCTTTACCACATTCATGTTTGGTATTAAGCACGTGCAAAAAGCAGATGCCTACATCTATTCCGGCTATTTGGTGGCCGGGTTTGCGTTATTTTATTTTCCAAAGTTTGTATTCATATTTTTCGTCTTAATAAAGGATATACAAGGGGCGATTAGGAGAACCATTGCATGGTTCAGAGAGAGAAGGAACAAAAGTGTACCACAATTTAATTCGAAGAGAAAGATGGAGAGATCCGAGTTTTTGTACCAAATGGGATTGGTATTGGCTGCCATTCCATTTGCATCTATCCTTTACGGAGTAACCAAAGGAAAATTCAACTACCGAGTAATGCGCGAGAGCATTCGTTTCAGCAATCTTCCGAAAGCATTTAAGGGTTTAAAAATTGTTCAGATATCGGATATGCACCTGGGAAGTTTCAACAAAAACTTCGAGAAGGTGGAAAAAGCCGTTGAACTGATTAATGAGCAAGAACCAGATTTGATTGTTTTCACCGGCGATTTGGTAAACAACTTTGCCGAAGAGACCGATGGCTGGGCTCCTGTTCTGGCAAAAATGAAAGCTAAAATTGGCAAATACTCCATACTGGGAAATCACGATTATGGCGATTACTCCTATTGGCGATCAGAAGAAGACAAGGCCAAAAACCTTGCAGCAATCAAACATTTTCACAAGCAAATGGGATTTCGATTGTTATTGAACGAAACCGAAACCATTAATGTGAAAGGAGAAGAAATTGCTTTGGTAGGAGTTGAAAATTGGGGCAAACCTCCATTCCCTCAGCATGGCGATTTAAGCAAAGCTACCCAGGGTACAGAACATCTTCCATTTAAAATATTGTTGAGTCACGATCCTTCGCACTGGGACGAAGAGGTGATTAAAAACTCGAATATCGATCTTACTTTTGCAGGACACACCCACGGCATGCAGTTTGGAATTGAACGTGCAGGCATAAAGTGGAGTCCAGTGCAATACAAGTACCCTCGCTGGGGCGGATTGTACCGCGAAGGCGATCAGTACCTGTATGTAAATCGCGGATTTGGATACATCGGTTTCCCTGGTAGAATTGGTATGCCACCCGAAATTACCGTGGTGGAATTGGCATAAAAAAAGCTCCAATTAATATTGGAGCTTTTTTCTATTTTGACTCTTCATATATTGGAAGCCTAATTTTAAAACTTGTACCGTTACCCACATGGCTTTCCACCTTTATTTCACCATTGTGTTTGTCTGCAATTTCTTTCGAAAGAAGCAAACCATATCCCGATCCCAATTCTCCCGAAGTACCCAGACTAGATTGAGGATGCTCTTTATCAAACAAATTATTCAATTGATTTTCGTTCATTCCAACTCCCGTATCTGTAATGTCAATTTCGATCATATTGCCTATTACCCTGGTTTGTACGGTAACGAAACCTTGTTGACGCGAAAATTTAATGGCATTGCCTAAAATATTCCGAATCATCGTAGCAATTAAATCTTTGGTGCCAAAAGTAGATTTTGCCTCCCCGAAGATTTGCACCAACTGTATCTTTTTTAATGCTGCTGTAGGTTGAACAATTTGTAGCACTTCCGAAATAAGCTTGTGTACATCTATTTTCTCCAAGGTAGATTCTGCTTGTTTTTCCAGATCACGTGCATACACCAGTAAATTATCCAATAACTCCAGGTTTTTTGTGGAAATATTACAAATCAATTCAGCATATTTTTTAGACAATTTATCTTCACTTGCCTCCAGGTTTTCAAGCAATAATTTCGAAAAACCAATCAATGAATTGAAAGGACTTCTTAAATCATGACCAATGATTGAGAAAATCTTATCTTTGGCTAGCATTAATTCATGAATTTGCTTATGCTGAATTTGCAATAAGGAATGTGTAGATACTTTTGAAAGTAACTCTTCCAACTGAAAAGGTTTTGTAATTACATCCCTACACCCAACTTTAAAAGCTTTTGAGATATTCTCCTGATCGGTTTTCTCAGCCATAAAAATAACAGGAGTATTGCTGTTTAAATCACTCACTCTTATTTTGTCGGCAAAGGCAAAACCATCACGTGGCATTCTAATATCGATTAACAAAAGGTCAAACTCAACTTCATTACACAGTTCGTATGTTTCCTCATATGAACTTGAAGTACGCACAAAATAGTTTGAATCCTCAAAAAAGCTTGAAATCAGATTTAGGTTTTCAGGTTTATCATCAACTACCAGGAGTTTGATAACGTTTAATGTATTCATTTTAGATCTTTAGTTCGTAGAAAAAGTCTTCCAAATTTATATTATTTTCCAACATATACAGTTTCAATTTTGTATCTGATTCAACAGTATGCCTAAGAAACCATTCTTTTAGAAATTCATGAAATCCTTCAAAATTACAATTTTTAAACTTTGCAAGGTTAAATTTTTCCAACAATTCAAAATGTTCAATTTGATGCTCTTTAAAAGCAGGGTAATTCATTCTACGCATAGCATTTTCCTCACTAATAAAATGAAATTCTGCATACTTTTCTATTTCATTCATAATTCTAAACAACTCATCATCAGAACGCTTTAAATTGATTTCATACTTAAAAGAATTCAACAATTCTATAAAAATTTTATGTTCGAAGTCTATTCTCGCAATACCTGTTTCAAAATCGGAATGCCATTGTATAATTCCATCTATCTCTCTACTTCCCATACTCTTATGTTTTAATGTTAGTATAATGTTGCCTAACAAACACCTTGCAACTTGTGGTAACTCCCAAAAATCAGCCAGTTTGCACATTGGGTATTGGCGTTATCACTAAAATAAGAAATTATGTGTAAGAATCTCTTATTTATTTTCAATAATTACATTACTAAATCTTAACATCCTCTTTATCAGAATTAGAACCCATACATTCAGTCATAAAACACCCCATACAAAACAAGCATGCATGGGGTTAAAATATATTAGTTTGTAAGTAATAAATTACGACTCGTTGCTTGAAGCTTCGCTAACAGCCTCTTCTTCGGTATTTTCTTTCTCTTCTTTTTTGGGTTTACGAGCATCTACAACTGCATTGTACTTTGGAATCACACTATTTACCTGATTAATAATGGTAGAATATGTCTGATCATCACTAATTGTGGCAAAAGCTTCAATTCTCGCTGTTAACACTCTGTACGATTCAATCATTTGATTACGAATATCAATAATTTTCATATCCGATTGCTCAGCATCCTCCTTAACACGATCTAGATAATCCGTATTAAATTTAGCGTTAGCTGCTTCTAACTCGTTGGCCCAATCTGTAAGAGATAATTTACTCAAAGCATTTATCAAAACACTTTCATTTTTCCATTCTTGTAAAATAGAATCAATTATTGCTGTTTCGCCCTGGTAATTTTGCTTTGCAATACGTGAATCATATTTATTTAAAGAATTAAGTAATACAGTAGCTGCCATTACATATTCAGCATCGAAGTGATTACAAAATCCTTCTACCACTGCTTGAATACCATAAATGGCTTTATCACGACGCGCATCATCCTCTTCTAACAATTTGGTAATCTCACTTCCCCTATCAGGCATATACAATGCCGTCATATCTGATAATAAGGATGAAAAAGAATCCGACTGCATTTTCACTTTTAAAGTTTCCAAATCAAAACCAGTAAGTATTTCAAGAAAATTCTTATTATACTGGATAAATTCGTTGTGCCTTAGTTGTCTTAATTGTATGGATTTAAAATTCATAATGTGTTAGTTTTGTTATTTTCAACCATGAAGTTATTTAATTTATGGATAATAAACAATTAATTTCATAATTTTTATGAATCGTAAAATAAAATACAAAAAACTCTTCTGTAAAACCGTCATTCGAATGGCGCCATATATTTCATAATTAAATACTCCTTAAAAGCAGATAAACATGAGTGGATAAAGGACCGTTATTTATCTCCTCCCACGGGCGGGAGCAAAATAATGGTATGTTATTTTCTTCCTCCCCACGGGAGGAGCAAAATAATGGTCGTTATTTTCATGCTCCCCAAGGGAGGAACAAAATAATGCTATGTTATAAGCTTGCTCCCCTGGGGAGGAAGAAAATAACACCATAGTATCGATATTTTTCCTCTTGAATTGAAAAAATATTAAAGATTGAAGTTATAGCTATACTCATAGTTGCCGTGTACCCATTGTAATTTGAGAAGTCTTCCTAACAGTACAAAGAGAGGTAGTTAACTTATACAAAAACTAACTTTCTTATTTTTATTGATAATGAATTAGTGTACAAGACAATGCTGCATGTGATTTATGATTAAATTTATATGTGCTGATAAAAATTGATGAAGCATTGATACTCTTGCAAAACACAGGAGCATACCTTATCAACTTCAGCACACAAACAAAAGATTTTAAACAACTTACCAAAAGTAACAGATAGGTGATATAACATCAGCATGATGTTATTCCTACGTTATGCCTCATTTAATTGAGTAGTCACGATTTGAATATATTATATTTTAACTTATGACAATGAAAGGAAAATATTCACATATAGTAACTATTGAAAAGTTAGAATTGGAGTTGCAGAAGTGCGACTTTATAAAAGATTTTTCGAACGATTTATTGAATCTCATAAAGAAAACGTTAGATCCTTTCGAAGACAAAGGATATGTTTATGATGTAAATCAAGCAACAATTGTTGGACTATACACAAAACTATATAAGCACTATAAATTGTTTCTACGAGCCTATAATGAGTGTGAATATGAAACTACAATTTTACTAAGTAGACCTATATATGAGGCATTTGTACTCATGAAGTATTTGATCTTGAAAGGAATTGAATCTCAAAAACATTATAGACTTGTTTCATATAGAAGAAGATATAAGAATTTGAAAGAACTTGAAGGAATTGATGGGATTGGACAAGTCATGGTTGATAAATTCAAATATGCGATGAACATCGATGGTTTTTCATTGGATGATTTCGAAGCAGAAAACTCAAAAAAGAAAGGTCGAAAATGGGACCTTGACGGTAAAAACTTTTCCGAGATACATAAGGAAGTTGAAATATCAGAAACATACTCGTATTTATATGGAATGCTATCTGAAATTATACACAGTGGATGGGGCGATATAAGACAACTTCACTTAACCCATTGCGAAGGAGATTTCTTTATACCTAAAATGGATTTTTATGACAATAATGACACTAGAATTATTGCTCCTATTTTTTCAATGCTCATTGAAGCCTCTGAAGAGTTTTTGACATGGTCAGAAAGAAACCTTGAAATAGATTCTTTTCACGAATTTAAAAGAACCAATGAGCTGTTGGGACAACATATTTTTCAAACCTACAAGACAAATCCTGATAAATATTTATTTGGCTAGAAGAGTGAAAACAAGGCATAATCGAGTAGGCAGCCGCTAGGCCATTAACCTAACAGCAAAACAATTTATATAATAAAACATCAATCTGATCATCTAGAAATGAAAAAACAACTCAACATACTACTTGCCTCTCTTGTTCTTTTGTGCTCGTGCAAAGGGCAAGAATCGGCGATTGACAATAGCGTAGTGAAGGATTTAAATATTGATCGTTACCTGGGAAAGTGGTACGAAATTGCACGTTTCGATCACAGCTTTGAAAGAGGATTGGTAGGAGTTACTGCCGAATATTCCATGCGTGAGGATGGAAAAATAAAGGTCGTGAACTCGGGATACAAAGGGAGCCTGGATGGAGAGAAATCGGAAGCCATTGGCAAAGCGAAAATTCCCAACCCAAACCTTCCTTCCAAATTGAAAGTTTCCTTCTTCTGGATTTTTTATGGCGATTATTTTGTTCTGGAATTAGATGATGATTACCAGTGGGCCATTGTTGGCAGCAATACAGATAAATACCTGTGGATACTATCACGAAAGCCACAAATGGATGATCAATTGTACCTCGAATTGCTGAACAAATTAAGAGTAAGAGGTTACGACACTAACAAATTGATAAAAGTGGAACAGCGAAAGATTTAAAGCCACATTCTCTTAATCTTATTTTTTCGAAGTGAGTAAAACAATACTATCCAATAAATCCCTGGAAATTCTGGCCATTGTTCTAACCGTATTGGCTAAATTCCTGTTTATGGATTATCTAAACTGGCGATTTCCATTCGTTTTGAGTGCCACCATTTTATGGTGTGCTTACATTTGGTACAGGAAGAAAAACAACAAGGAAATACTAAAATACTGGGGATTTAGAACCGACAATTTCAGAAGTGTTTTAAAGGTGGTTCTCCCCTTTGGCCTTACTGCAGTAATCGCATTTTTTACAATTGGTGGCATTCAAGGAACTATTAATGCAACATGGCACATCATCCCGGTTTTGTTGTTTTATCCACTATGGGGCAGTATTCAACAATTTCTACTAATTGGTTTGGTAGCAGGAAACCTGTACGACAATCCAAATCGCAAACTCAATAAGCACATTATTGTACTGTTTGCAGCTACCCTATTCGCTTTGGTTCACTATCCCGCTTACTGGTTGATTGGTGGTACTTTTATTCTGGCAATATTCTATGGATACGTTTATTTGAAGGAGAAAAACTTGTATGTGCTGGGAATCTTTCATGGATGGTTAGGGGCTTTGTTCTATTACACGGTATTAGACAGTGATCCCTTTTATGAAATATTTGGGAACTTGCTGAATTTGTAGAACAGATAGTTAAAAGGAAACTAATCCAGTATCCTATACTACAGCCCAAAACAAAAACGGTTGAATTAATATTAAAAAAGCCACAAACTCGAAAAGAGTTTGTGGCTTTTCTATGATTGGATGTAAGTTTAATATGCTGCCAAATTGAAAGAAATCAGGAAATCGACAAACAGGCTATTGGTTTGATTTTCGTAACCCAATCGAACTCCCAAGTCAAGGGGAGCCGAAAATCTTAATACATGCAGATCGCTTCTTAGTTCAATGCCACCTGAGAAATAGTCATTTTTAAATGGGAAAATTTCTCCTTCTTCATTTTCAAAGTATTTTTTCTCATATCCATAATCTGCGAAGGCATTCATTTTAATTCGCTTAAAATAGGCCAATGGACCCAGGTTCCAGTCCGGATAAAAAAGAGGCATTGCATAATCTGCTCCAACACTTGCAATGTGTTTTCCATATAAATCAATCATCCCTCTTGGGCTCTTTACCATATTCGAAAATCGAGAATGATTTAACGAACGGTATTGATACCCACCATACAACTTGATTCCATGATGTTTTACAATTCCAGGGAAATACAAATGTCCTTCGGCAGACCAGGTATTGCCAAGATCACGATCGCCCCAAGGTGAATGTCGGTAGTTCACCTCCAATATCTGAGCCCATTGGTATTGTACATCTCTTGGTGCAGTTTTGGCAATATTGTAGGCAAACAATTGGTATTCCATAATTTCTTGTGTGAAGGATTCATCGCCAAAATTGTACTCACCTATACCAAGCGTATTATTTTGAGTTGTTGCCAACACCTGAGTATTTAAATCACCGAATTTTACAATGCTGTAAGTCAGTTTTGGAATCAGTTTCCTAATATATTGTCCCGATGATAAATTAAATGGCAAACTAATGCTGTTTTCCCACTCCCATTGTTTCCACTCGGTATTCACCAGTAAAGTATCCATCTGCTCAGGCTGCAGGCGTTGTGCCACAGTAGCATAAGTAGTATTCCTATCTCCTACGGTGAATTTAGAATCTAATATTGGAAACCATCCCCTGTAAGAAAGGTTGGCATAAAACTGACCATTATCAAAGCCTTCCTCCTTTTTGTAGCCTACTGTAGTAAGCAAGGTACTCAACTTGTTTTGGCTGGCAACAGAAATTCCCACATCTGCTTTGCCTTCAATGCCATCAACAAATATTGGAGCCCAGGAATGGAAATTGAATAAATTAGCACATTTCGAGTAATTCTTTACTTCGAATCGGTCGAGATTTGTGATATCAGCATTTAACTTTTCTCCCAATTGATTGGATAGCTGTTCAGCCAATGGATATTGATAAAAATCACCCTTCCACTCCTTCCAACTTTCTTTATCGACAGCTGTTCTTGCAAGAAGATAGCCATCTGAAGTATAATCAGAATAGTACAGATTCCTATTGGAATCAACATATGCATCTCTGGCTCCAAATCGCGAAGAAGTTACCTGGTAAACTTTTTTGGTATTTAAATCAAGAGCAAAAATATTATCGATGCCAGTAAATGAAGCATTAAAATACAGGTAATCACCGTAAGGAACCGGACGCGACATGTCGGCATACCCAGAACTCAAAAGTTCTTCTCTTTTTTCAGATTTCAGGTTCAATTTTACAATCTGCTTCCCTTTATCATTCAAAACAATCAAAACAATATTCTCATCATCGATAAATTGAGGTGTTTGAAAATACTCATTCTTATCTGCAGCAATTCTTTGTTTGATTAAGCCTGTTTCATGATCAATAATCACAAGGCTATTATCACCCTTCTGATCTGACGAAACGGCAACAATTTTACTTGCATCCATATTAAATGATGGAGCAAACAATGACTTCTTTAAACGATGCGTCTTCTTCTCTTTTGATTTGATATTGTAAGTCACCAAAATACTCCTGTCTGCATGTTCCCAACGAATATTCTGTTTCGATTCTGTCCAAACCAGGTACTCATTTCTATAATCATAGTCGATATCTGACAAAAATCCTGGCACCAAAACTTTAGCAGATTTTCCGTTGGCATCTATCCTCTCAAAACACAGAGCATCCGATAAACCCTGCTTTAAGTAAATCAAATCACCTTGCTCGGTTACATGAGGAATTCTTTTACTGGTAAAGTATTTTTCTCTTTCGCTCACCAACTGAAAAGCAGATTTATCCGTTTCAGTATCTTGTTTCTTCCACTCCCAAAGCAACTCTTGCATGGTATCGAAATACAACAATAACTTCCCATCAGAATACGTTTTTGCTCCCTGAACCTGTTCCCAATCTACATCTTCTGCTTTTCCATACTTCTTTTGCAGTTCAAGTTTAGTTTGCTTCCTCTTAGCAGATAGGCTTTTCTTTATACCATTCGAGAAGCTAACTACTCCTAATGGGTGTCGAGCTACATTTGTTAAAGTATTATCCCAAATTCTATCTCCATAATTGACTCTTGCCTTACCCACTAAATAATATCCTAATTTGTATCTGTCGGTCACATAATCATTATACGAACCATTAACCGCTTTATCGTAAGAAAACTCACCTTTTTCAAGCAATTGAGCTCTTAATTCCTGCTCAAACTCCGGTGATCTTCCTCTGCCAGACTCGCTCATGCTGGTCTCCAAACAAACCGCATCGCCTTCCATAAACCATGGTGGCAAATACAAGCCTACCACAACAGCAGTAGCCTGTTGACCGAACACATAATTTAGTACTCTTGTAAATCCTTGCTCTATTTTATCCATTTGAACTACATGTCGAAACTCATGCGTTGCCAAATGATCCAGCCAGATTTGTGCATCATTGTTCTGAGCCGAGGTGGTATAAAGCTCCATTCGTTTCGGAGCCCAGGCCACTAATCCATTTGAGTTAGCCGAATGCGTATGTAATACCACAGAAAATTTCTTTGGCACTCGATTTAAACTCTTCCCTCCTTTGTGCAATAAATCTTTGAACAAAGCTGCCACATATCGAGCCTTATCTTCTGATTCTTGTGGAAAAATAATTTGGAATTCCTTCGTATTAATCTGTTTCCACTTGATAGAGGCAGGGTCTTGTCCTGTATTAAAATACTGCGAATATCCCGATATAAATACCAGAACAAAGCATACTAAAAACACAAACTTTCTAATCATAAATTGTCTCTTTATTTTGAAAGCCTTAAAATACCAAACTAATACACTGTAAACAAAATTAATTTAAAGGTGTTTTGTGAATATTAAATGATATCTCCTTTTCAATTTGCAAAAGTCGTTTTCAATGCAGACCTTTGCCTCCTTAATTATGGATTGAAAAACAGTATCTGAATAGATCGAAATTATGGGTAAAATTATAATTAAAACACCGGAGCAAATTGAAGGAATTAGAAAAAGTTCTCAATTGGCCGGCAATACATTAAAATATATTAGCAATTACGTTGAAGAAGGTGTATCAACACATTATCTTGATAAATTAATTGAAGAATACATCCGCGACAACGGAGCAATTCCAGCTCCTTTAAATTATCATGGTTTTCCAAAATCATGTTGTATCTCACTTAACGATGTAATCTGTCACGGTATTCCTGATGAAAAAACCATTTTAAAACCAGGAGATATTCTTAACGTGGATGTTACAACCATTCTTGACGGTTATTATGGTGATACCAGTACAATGTTTACCATTGGTGATATTACCGACCAAGCTGCAAGATTGGTTGAAGATACGGAACATGCTCTATATTTAGGAATTGAACAAGTAAGACCAGGCAACTATTTTGGAAATATAGGTTTTATGATTGGACGTTATGCACAAGCAAAAAAATACAGTGTAGTGTATGAATTCTGTGGACACGGTATTGGATTAGATTTCCATGAAGATCCTCAGGTAGAACACATTGCTCCTAAAAACTCAGGCCCTAAAATGAAAGAAGGAATGGTTTTCACCATCGAACCAATGATAAATTTGGGTAAGGCAAGAGCTGTTGTTGATGAAAATGATGGATGGACTGCAAGAACGATAGACAAAAAATTATCTGCTCAATTTGAACATACCATTTTGGTTACAAAAGATGGATACGAGATTTTAACCGATGTAGGTGATTACGAAATCTTCAGATAAGAAGTTTCCCACACCAATTGAAATATAAGCCGTCTTAAATAAAATTTGGGACGGTTATTTTTTTTCACTTTCCCAATGAAAGAATTTGTATTAATTTAGCTCATCACTAAACTTTAAACTATGAAGAAGGTTGCAGTTCTATTGGCTGGCGGAAGCGGTAAAAGAATGGGAACTTCACTCCCTAAACAATTTTAAAAATTGCCGATAAACCAATTATTCAACACTCAATTGAGGCGTTTGAAAATCATCCCAACATCGATGAAATTTGCATTATTATTAATGCCGATTACCACAAAGAGATCAACGATTTGGTTACAGATAAGAACTACAATAAAGTAAGATATGTATTAAGTGGAGGCAAAGAAAGAAGCGATTCAAGCCTTGCAGCAATTAAAGCTTATGAACGTGAGCAAAATGTATATCTGATTTTTCATGATGCTGTTCGTCCTTTCGTTTCTGCGCGTATCATTAGCGATGTAATTAATGCATTGAAAGATGGAAAATCGGTAGCCGTTGCAATTCCAACTACCGACACCATTTTCTGCTTGAATCCGCATGAAACCATTGCGTCTGTTCCCAATCGCAACCTGCTAAGAAGAGCTCAAACTCCTCAGGCATTCTCCTACAAAACCATAAAAAAAGCCTATGATATTGCAATGAGCGATTCAAATTTTGTGGCAACTGATGATTGTGGAGTTGTTCTAAAATATCTTCCAAATGAAGCCATCCACATTATTGACGGTGATGAATCCAATATCAAAATCACCTTTGAGCAAGATTTACTGCAGGGAACACAAATTGCAGATAAAAAATAGGTTTAAATAGTGAAGCTGTTTATTCTGTAAATCACAAAAGTTGATTTTTACTAAAATAATGTACCTTTACGGCTATTAATCATTAAGCAAATATTAAAGCTTAGCTATCAAGTAACTATTGAATATCTGGATTTTTTCCTCATTACACTTGTTACTTTTAGGGCTACTGTTTGTTTGAGTATTAATTAAAGCTGAAAATAAAATATAAATTGAATAGATATTAGCATGAAGGATACAAAAATCGCTCTTCTTATCACTACTTACAATAGTCCCAAATTTTTAGATTTGGTTTTCAGAAGTATATTAAAACAAACTGTAAACCCTTATGAGATTGTTATTGGTGATGATGGATCGAAAGAAGATACAAAGAAATTAATTGATTCATACCGAGATCAATTCCCATTCGAAATCAAACATGTTTGGCAAGAGGATGATGGTTTCCAGAGATGTAGAATCTTAAACAAGGCAATTGCACAAGTAAGTGCTGACTACATCATTCAACTTGATGGAGATGTTATGCTTCATCCACGTTTCATCGAAGATCATTTAACAGTTATTAAACCTAAGCAATTGGTTTGTGGAAATCGCTGTTTCGTTCTAAAGTCCAAAACAGAAAAGTTGGTAAACGATCCGTCTAACATTAGTTTAAATCTACTAAACGTTAAAAAAAGAAAAAGATTCTTCAGAATTCCATTCTTATCGAGCCTATTTAAAAATAAAAGAAACAACACATCCCGAAAAGGTAATGTAGGTTGTCACATGGCTTACTGGAAAGAAGACATGGTTAACATTAATGGCTATAATGAAGATTTTGTTGGTTGGGGATACGAAGACATTGAGATGGTTGAGCGATTAATGAATTCCGGGGTTAAAAAAACAACCTTGTTAATGATGGCTTTACAGTACCACCTATGGCACCCAAAAAGCTCTAGGGCAAGCTCTGAGAAAAATAAACAAATGTACTTTGATTGCAGAGAGAAAAAACTATTCTACTGCGAAAAAGGTATCAAACAATACTTATAAAAAAAGGCTTGATTGTAAATTACAATCAAGCCTTTTTTCTAATTCGTATTTTTTAATCCTCTAATGGATAATGCCTAATTTCCACATCCATTTGATGAACTGGTTCAATTGAATTCAGTTTACTTCCATTCAATACCTTTTCATACAATTTAAGATAGTCATTACACATTTTGGTTGCAGAGAAGTTATCACAAACATATTCGTGACAATATTTTCTATTGTAATCTCCGTAATTTCTTGCTGCTTCAATTAACTCCGAATAAGAATTTGAAGTTACACCTACTTCAGGAATAATTAACTCTGGCAGAGAGCCGTAAGTACTACCAAAAACTGGAGCTCCGAAGTATAAACTTTCTACAATAGCCAATCCGTATGGTTCATGCCAAATAACAGGGAACAATAAGGCTTTGGATTGATTAATGACATAACTCTTCTCTAAACCTCCCAGGAATCCCTTGTATTTTACAGTTCTTGAAAAAGGCAAGCCTCTACCTCCAACAACAGCAAGCTTTTCATTCAAAGCTTTTGCCATTTTAATACATCCTTTTAAGTTCTTTTTACTTCTATTTGCCTTACCTAAAAAGAGCATATGTTCTCTTTTCAAATTCCAATCAACAGGACCATATTCATTAAAATCCAAACCATTGTATACAAAAGTCGAACTACCATGACGCTCCGCATGATTCTTTGAAATAAATACCGTATTGATATCATATTTTTCACTTGGCTTACTATTACCATGTAGAGTTACCATATATGGAATTGTAATCTCTTCATGAATAGGAAAATGAAAATGTACCAAATCTGTTCCTTCCGGAATTTGGTCATTTAGAGACTTTTTAGGATTATAGAAATACATTTTTGCGAAATCACATGTAGATCCTTCGGCAGCCATAAAGCTCACTTCATGCCCCTTTTTTATTAACTCTTCTCCTAACCACCAAATAATTCTTTCAATACCACCATAATGCTTTGCTGGTATAACTAAATCTGTAACGAGTAATATATTCATGTTATACTATTTTATCTGTTAATTATAAAAACCTTAATGGTCTATTAACATTTAAAGAAAATTCTATTTTTTGAATTTCTTCTTGATTGCTAATTTTCGGTTAATTTTCTCTTTATGCTCTTTGTCAAATTGAATTAACAATCTCACGGCTTCCTCTTCATCCTTTCCATTTAAGTTAGCATATTCTCTCGCCACTACTTCCAATTCCTCTTCAACTTGCCCAAATTTGAGCAAAATTCTTAAGACCTTTCATGTAAGGCATTTTCTCAAAACGCATCCTATTAATATCAACCACACTAAATTGATATTTATTATCTTCTAATTTTTTAATTAATATATTGCCTCTAGAGTAATCTAAGTGATGTATGCTATTCTTATGAAGTTTATAATAGGTATATTCAGCAAACTGACGTAAAATATTATTCTTATCAGGAAATTCGAATCCAATTAAATCACGAATGGTAAAATCATAATCATGATGAATACTCACATAGTAACTTCTATGGAACAAACCCTTTTTAAGTGTTTCAACACAAGCTACAGGTTCAGGTGTATCTGCTCCTACACTTATCATTTTCATTGCATATTCATAGGAATGCTTCGCTTTCGATCCGCGTAACCAGGCATATGCAACTTTATTAATCAAGTGAGGAATTTTAAATGATTTTACATTCAACTTTAATCCTTCACATTCAAATATTTTAATTTCGTTGCGCCCTTTGTATATTGAAACACCTTCATTGTCGAAAACATGAGGCAAATTTTTAACAAAATTCTCAACGAACAAATAATCAGGATTAATTATATAACGCATTTTTTTCTCCAATATCATCTTTACTCCTCCTTATAAAGTTCCGGCAACAATTCTATAATCTTATTTGCAACACGTTCTCCTGCTTTACCATCAAGAGATTCAAACATCCTTTTGTTTGCGATTTGCTGAGCATCTCTTTTTTCATTTGCATTCTCGTATGCATAATCCAACATTTTACCTAATTCTTCTTGCGAATCAATTTGGAAACTAATGGAATTAATTATTTGGCGTACCTCCGGAACAATTCTTCTAACAACCGGTACCTTAAAAGTAATAATTGGTTTATACAAAGCACACATTTCAGATAATATTGAACTAGTATCACCAATACAAATATCTGAAATCATAATATATGGTGTTACATTCTGAGTGTCTATATACTTTACTCCTGGTGTTTCTTTTATTATATTTCTATACTTATCTGAAGTCCAAACATGAAGAGTTACAAGAACGTTATATTTCTCCGTATAATCTTTTAACTTATCATACCATTTGTGTACAGCAGACATTTGAGACTTATCCCATGTAGACGAAAACAGAATTGTCTTCTTATTTTCATCAAGTTTTAATTTCTTTTTTAAACTGTTTAATACTTCTTCTGAATAAGTTCCATTATAAGCATCATCCATCTTTGGGTATCCCAAGCCAACACCTGAGACAATTCCGATCGCCTTTGCTTCCTCTACCTCTTTAGAGCTTGTAAAATGAAATTGATCGAACATGTTATGTCCTTTTACATTTGCAAAAGGCTTGAAATGATATGCGCCATGGTTAATCCCAATCTTTACAATTTTAGGTTCCGGAAACAAATAACAAGCCTGCCTACACATAATTACTCCCTTTGGAAATACAGGCATAATTCTAGCGTTTACTCCTTTTTCTAATAACTTCTTTTGTATACTTCGATTCTTTGCAACAACAGGTATTTCTCTTAAATGTCTTTGTACATTTTTAAATATCTCCAAATCGAGCTCATTAGCACAGAAAAATACAACCTCTGTTCTATTCTTGAATAAATTAAGAATGTTCCAAACCAATCTATAAGGAAACTTAATCACATAATATGATAAAACCATTCTGTAAGTTATTTAGTATTTAATTTCCTTTTTTGGATAGTAATCCTTTTTTCAACAATTTGAATTGAAAACCTATATTATCATGCAAATATTTACCATTATCAACAGCTAGCTCGCCGAAAGTTCAAATGGAATTTTTTTCCATTTCGGAAATATAACTTCCAACATATAGGATTGTTGAGAAAGACCATCTGGGTAGCTATAACTTTTAGAATAGTTTTCTTCTAACTTGCCTTGCCCATCATTCACAAGTAAGGCTCTACCATAATTATCCGAAAATGTTATTAAGGTTTTATATCTGATTTTTCCTATAGCACCTGTAATTCCAAAATGATGTGCAACAACTGCATTATTGCTTATACCATTTACAATTCCATCATTGTAAGATGGTGTAAATAAAGGCATACCAATGATTCTTTTGTGACTAGTCCACCCTGATCGAAATACTGAATTTGAGAAGTAACTATCAAAACCAATAACTGGTTCAATAGGATGATCTGGACGAATAATATAACCTCCCTGATCCTTAGTATAATAATATTCGTAAATAAAAGAGGATATCAGCTTAGAGTTTTTCAGTTTCACATAAAAAGTCAGATTCCAATCCTTTACACCTTTTAAATGTTTAAAATCTCCCGATTTATCCTCGTAAATATTCTTTAAGCTCACCACACTTTCTATTTTAGGCGAAGAATATGATAATTCAAAAGTATTTTGACCAATATGGTTTCCCGATTTATTATAGCTCTCTGTTATGGATTCATTGCCATCTTGATCTACCAACACTTTTCCTCCTCTAACCAAAACAGCATCCATAAAAGCATCGAATCCACCTAAATTACCCCATTTAGGAGAATCTCCGCCCCACTGCACATAATGATCCAATCCAACTGTAAATGACAATCCTTGCTTTTTACCTATTCTTAGAAAAGCACTCTTATGATGAACATTTGCTTTATCAACATATCTATCATCCAACATTATTCCATTGGAAAAACTACCTTTAATCCACAACCAATTGTTTGAGTAAGGAACTGCAATAAAGTTATTAAGCTGGATTTTCATTTCCGGATACATGCGAGCATTACCAGAGTAAAGCATATCTCCATTGGTAAGAGACAATCCATCAAATTTAATTTCTCTATGTTGCATTCCAACATTAATTCCAATTTGCCTCCAATCAGCTGACACATACATTTCGTCTATGAAAAAATCACTGGATTTTCCTTGACTTCCAATTAAGGAGGTTCCATAGTTAAAATCAATTTTCTTTGAATTATTCGAAGGAGTACTGTGAATTCGAAAATTTAATGTTCCATTATTTTCATCTGGATAAATACCATATTTGTTTGTTATTAACCAAAATGGCAAATTACTTTCTGAAGAAACTTGAGTAGATAGTTCTGCCTCATAATTTACTTTTTTACTTTGAGCTAAAAGTGTTTGGCAAGCAAACATTAAAATCAATACTAATCCCCTATACTTCATTTTAATTCTAATTGTTTTTTACAAATGACTTTACAATTTCTTTTATTGATACCGATCCAATCTCATCCAATGGAATATCTCCAGGTTTATAAAATTCAAACGAGGAAATATCATCTTCGGCTTTAATATTTTTAAAAGATTCTACCTGACAAACAAAAGCTAAATCTGTTGTGAACACTGATAATCCTCCAAACACATATTCATTAGGAAATGACATAAAGTATTTCATCTCTTTAATGTCCAAATTCAACTCTTCTCTAATTTCTCTTTCTATGGCATTTTCAGCCGTTTCCATAACATCTACAAATCCTCCTGGCAAATCTAGCATTCCCAATTGTGGTTGAATTGCCCGGCGAGTCAACAATAACTCTCCTTTCTCGTTTACAATTAAAGCAGCCACAGCTGCTGCCGAATTGATATAGAGATGAAATGAACATGTTCCGCACAAAAAGGAATTGTCCTTATGGTAAACAAATTCTCTACCTCCACATTTTGGACAATATCGAATTACTTTTTCTGGAAATGTTGGTGCCATACCCTTACGGTTTACTGTGAATCAAATTTTTAATTCAAAAAATTCTTAATCAACAAAGTTGAATTGAATAAAAATATAATGAAAAGGCAAAACTAACTTATTGTTATCTGAATGCCAATAATTAGCTGTTTAATTTTAGAATTTTTCCTTTAAATACTTTAAAGTCATTGGCAAATATTACAAACCCATCTTCCTGATCTTTTATTTGGATTCATCCCAAATTAGCTTTTAAATCGATTGCAGTGCTTTGTTTATTTCAAAAACTTATTACTTTTAGTGCCGAAGCAAATACGATGGGTATGGCCAAGCTAAATATTTTTTATCCTGACTAAAAAAGAGCTTGTATCTTATTCAAATCAAATGGTCGCTAATTTTACTTGAACAAGGTATTCAAGCCGCCCCATTCATTTTGATTCTAACCCAAATACCATATATAAAAAAAGGCATTTCCTATTGAAATGCCTTTTTTATTTAGTAGCCAATAGCTCTACTATCTTTATGCCTCAAAGTATCAGGAGCTCCAACCAATAATCCATCTTCATTTACTGCGATATTAGCCATCATTCCAATTCTGGATTGTTCTTGAATTGTATGTCCCAAATCTTGCAAATTTCTTTTTACTGTTGGCGAGATTGCATCAGTTTCTGCATATACTTTGTCGGGCAGCCATTGTGAATGGATTCTTGGAGCGTTTACACAATTCTGAGGATTCATTTTAAATTCGACAGCATTGATGATATTTTGAAACACTGAAGTAATAATAGTTGAACCTCCCGGCGATCCAGTTACCATAAACAGCTTCCCATTTTTCTCAACAATAGTTGGAGCCATACTACTAAGCATTCTCTTTTCAGGTTCAATTGCATTGGCTTTTCCACCCACCAAACCAAACTGATTTGGCACTCCTGGCTTAATGCTAAAATCGTCCATTTCATTATTTAAAAAGAAACCACCTCCTTCAACAATCACTTTACTTCCATAGTTCCCATTTAATGTTGTAGTTACCGAAACTGCATTTCCCCATTGATCTACAACAGAGAAGTGAGTTGTTTCAAAACTCTCTATTACTTCTACATTACCTGCTTTTATTTCTTGTGAATTCGACTTATTATCCATACTAATATTAGAAAAGCGATTAACCAAATACTCTTCGCTTAATAACTTATTCACGGGAACAGAACAGTAATCCGGATCTCCTAACCATGTGGCTCTATCCGCATATACCCTTCTTTCCAACTCAACCATTAAATGGATATGCTCAAATGATCCGAATTGATATTGTCCCAAATTAAACTCTTCGGCTCCTTTTAAAAGTTGCAATAAGGCAATTCCTCCACTTGAAGGTGGCGGCATGGAAATAAGCTTGCAATCGCGATATTTTCCAATCAGAGCCGGACGCCAAACAGCCTTGTATTCTAACAAATCTTCTTTTGAAATTAATCCTTTTCCCCTTTGCATTTCAGAAATGATAAGTTCAGCCGTTTCTCCTTCATAAAACCCTTTCCTCCCCTGTTCCTTAATCCGAATCAAGACATTTTCCAATTCAGGATTCTTAATTACCTCTCCTTTTTTAAAATCTGTTTTTCTCAGGTAGCAACAATTGATTTTACCAGAATTCACCTTATTAATTCTCTCGCGATATGCATTTAACTTATCAGCTTCCAATGCTGTAAGTATCACTCCATTTTTTGCTAAGTCAATTGCTGGTTGCACCAATTTTTCCCAACTCAGTCTTCCATATTTTTCATGAAGCTTAACCATTCCATCAACGCTACCAGGAACTCCAACAGCCAAATGTCCTATCTCACTTAATCCTTCAATAACATTCCCATTTGCATCAAGATACATTTTCTCCGAAGCAGCTTTAGGTGCTTTTTCTCTAAAATCAAGGCTTTCCGATTCTCCTTTAGCTGTTCTAATCACTGCAAAGCCTCCACCAGCAATGTTACCTGCTCTTGGGTACACAACGGCTAATGCAAATTGCACAGCAACCGCAGCATCAAAGGCATTACCCCCTTGTTTTAATATATTATTCCCCACATCGGATGCCAGGTAGTGTGCTGTTACAACCACACCATTCTTAAATACATTATCCGACTTTAATTTATTATTTTGATTACATGCTAATAGTAGCAATAGCAGAACAACAATTGATAGGACTCTGTTTAGTTTCATAGCTTTAGTTTCATAGCTTTAGTTTCAGTAATGCATAAAGATAAAAATTATAAATTTATGTATACAAAAAAAGCGGTTACAATTGCAACCGCTTTACTTTTTTAAATCCAATATTTAGTTAAAAATATATCGTAATCCAATTTGTAATTGCCATTTTGAATTCACTGAAACATCATCAGTATATGATTCTTTTAGTTTAGGATCAAAATGCATCCAAGGAGTTCCATTATTATCTACTCCATTTACCGTAATTGGTCTTGTTGTTGTTGCAAATTGTCGAACACCCCAATTTGAGCTGATCATATTTCCAAGATTCAATACATCTATTGAGAATTGAAGCGTATTTTTCTTTCCTCCAACTTTGAAGTTGTAATCCTGCATAAAACGGAAATCGAGCTGACCAAACCAAGGTAACATTGCACCATTACGTTCAGCATATTTGCCTCTACGATCTTCCAAATAATCATCCTGACTGATGAATTTATCAAGAGCAATCCATTGTTGAGCAGCATCGGCAGCCTCAATTCCTACACCATCTTCAACCGTACCAAATCTGATATCTGATGAATTTCTCGGTACATAGATCAAGTCGTTATTACTGATTGCATCACCATTCACATCTCCTGTATATGTGTATGAGTAACGGTTTCCTTTTCCTGCTTCGTAGAACATTGCAAACGAAGAAGCAAATTTACCGTAATTAACCTTGTACATAGCCGAAGCAATTACTCTGTGCTTCAATCCATATCTCGACCACGAATAAGCCGGATGGTTAGGATTACCCACAACAGGGTTTCTTTGGAAAGCATCAGCTGCAATCTCAGCAGGAATCGACGTTAAATCTTTAGCAGTTAAATAGGTATAGGCAATATCTGCAGAAAATCCCCAATCCCATTTTTTAGCTAATTTACCGGTTGCTGTAAACTGATATCCTTTACTTGTATTGTCCATTACAATAGCTCCAGCATCAAGAAATGCTTCTGATCCTGCTGAAGAAGAGTAAATATTAACTTCATTAAATCCAGCAAAACTTTCACGATTATCTCCTGTTCCTGTTAATTGTCCTGTTGGTGGAAGCATATTGTAGTTTCTATGAACAACAGCATTTACATCTTTTGAGTAAATTCCTTCAACAGTTGCCAACCAACCTTTTCCAAATTTCATGTCCATTGCAACATTATTTTTCCAAACTTGCGGAAACTTAAAGTCATCTGCAGTAGCATTTAATTGGAATTCGTAGCCAGCATCAATTCGTGCATTTGAAGATTGATTTCCTAACCATACGAAAGGAATACGACCAGTAAAAATACCTGATCCACCTCTTAACTGCATTGTATTATCTCCTTTTACATCCCAGTTGAAACCAAATCGTGGTGACCACATAATTTTAGAATCAGGCCAGGTTGCAGGATCTAATCTTACACCTTTTCCTCTTTCATCAACCCAACCCGTAAAGTCACGACCACGATCTGTTGCTGCATCTTGTGGAATATCATTATAGTATTTAGGAAAATCAACACGTAAACCTAAAGTTAGCTTCAAATCATCGTTAACCTGGAATTCATCTTGGGCATAGAAAGCTATCTGGGCAACATCAACATCCGACCAAGCAAAAGGGTTCTGATTTGCATCTGTTACATCTTGATTGAAATCGTTGGTAGCATTACCAACAAAGTAAGCAAAATCATCATTTAAGAAATTTTGAACGCTAAAAGCAGTAATCCATGGATAATAGAATAAGTTGAAAGAGTTTTCGAACTTGAATCGTTCATAGTTAAAACCGACTGTGATTGCGTGACGATCAGAGTAGTAAGTTAAGTTATCAGAAATCTGCCACACATCCTGATTCAGACGATTATGAGTAGAGAACATTTCGGAACCAGCCGTTAAAGCTACATTACCGCTTCCATCAAGAATATCGATCACAGGGAATGGATCTGAATGTGGATTACGCCTATCGCGAAATGATGTAAAACCTACCATTAATTTATTTGAAATCTTATTCGAAAACATTGAGTGTAATTCACCTACAACCGAATGAATCTTATTAAAAATTCGATAAGACGAGTTCTCAAATGGCAAACGAAAGCTTGTTGGTCCACGACCACCAACGGCCTCGGGATGAGGAAGAATATCCTTCCAGGCATCTAACATGTTATATCTAAGAACCAAATTGTGCTTTTTAGACAAATTAGCATCCAGTTTTACCAGAAATTTATCGTTTGATGTTTCGTGATTATACCCCTGATACGCACCTGGATCATATCCCCATCGATTAATTAAGTGTTGCTGAACTGCTAATGCATCGGCTTCGGATACACTTGTTGTATTTGAATTACCTGCATTTGAGCCGTTATTTGCAACAAAACCATGAGCCATTTGATCTCTTCTTTCCTGCTCAAAGTTTATGAAGAAGAATAATTTGTTTTTTATTATTGGACCTCCAAGACTAATACCATATTGCTTAGTGCTAAAATCAAGATTTTCCACTTTAAGACCGTTTACCTTATCACCAATCATATTTTCGTTACGGAAATAGTAATAAGTTGATCCTTTAAATTCATTAGTACCTGATTTTGTTACTGCATTTACACCAGCACCAGTAAAACCTCCCTCACGAACATCAAAAGGTGCTAACGACACTTGAATCTGGTCGATCGCATCTAATGATACCGGTTGAGCATCAGCTTGTCCACCAGGAGTTGCTACATCCAGACCAAATGAATTATTGAAAATTGATCCATCCAATGAGAAGTTGTTGTAAAGATTATTTCGACCACCAAAGCTATTACCATCGGACTCGGGTGTTAATCTGGTCATATCCGACTGATACGTGAAATGGTTGGCAATGATATAATTCTTTCACGATTCAAGTTGGTTTGAGCACCTGTTCTATCCTGACTAATCACATCGTTCTTGTCATAAATTACTGTAATTTCATCAATCTGAACATTGTCTTCGTGAATAACTAAATTAATTTCTGCAGATTTATTTAACTGTAAATAAATATTTTCTTGCTTTGACTCTTTATAGCCTATAAAAGTAACAGTTACCGTGTATGGACCACCAATTTTCATGTTACGAATGTCAAAGCGACCATCATCTTGTGTGATGGTTCCGTATTGCGTGCCTGTTGGAGTGTGTGTTGCAACGACAGTTGCCGCAAAAATAGGGGAATTTTGAGGATCGACAACTTTACCACGCATCGATGAAGTTGTTACCCCTTGCGAAAAAGCACTTGGCAGATAAGCGACCAAGGCTACAACAAGAAATAAAATTTTTATTTTCTTCATTTGAACAAAGATTAGATTATAATTAGGTAGACTATAAATGTATAAAAAAACAAAAAACAAACCTACAAGTCTTTAAACCATATTTATTAACAACCAACACAATAGACAATCATATCATCGTTATATTGTTAAATCTAATCTTTTGATTTAAAAAAAAGAAAAATATCGTTTAGTATTGATATTAGTACATTGCTAATCATTAATTTATCTTAAAGAAATATTTAAAAAATACAAACTGTTTAATTTTAGTTCAGAGAAATTAAAAGTAGTTTATACTGATATTTAATTACTATGCCATTATTCTGACCAAATTTTACTTTCCTGATTTATATACAATGTTTTACCAGAGGCAGCTTGAATTGAAATTAAGAACTGTTTGCTCGTTGTTTCAATTAAAGCTCCATAACCAGAAGTGATCTTGTTAAAATATTTGCCATACTTTTTATACATTTTCTTCTCAAGATTGTAAAGTCTGATCAATTCTATTTTGGCTGGATAATCTTCATCTATTCGAGGTGTAAGTTCTTTTCCTCCAACAATTTCATCAGTAAACTCAACATATCCCCATGTTTCTGGCTGATGCATTGCAATTACTCCTTGTGGAGACCAAACCCAGTTGTATTCCGGATAAACTTTCCCTGTTTCGGGATTCATTTTCTTTTGGTACTTTCCATTTTTAACCTCAATCTCCCAATTCACTCTGGAGAAATTAACCCTCCACTGCTCTCCCGATTTTGGTTTTCTTCCTTGGTATGCACACTCTCTCAAAACCTTCCAGGGAAAAGCAATTTCTATGGTCCACTTTTTATCTTTATCATCAGGATCATTCAATGTTCCATAGATCTTCACTGCTGATTTTAATCCTTTAATATCCCATGCATTTATAGCAGGTGCACCATCGCGATATGGTTTGGCAAGCATTAAATCCCAAATGGTATTTAATGCATTGATTTCAAACTCGTAATATCTATGATTATCTCCTTGAGAATCAATAAAAACCTCAAAATCATTATCGTAAAAAATTACGGTATCACGCTGTTTTAGCTTTGCCCAAATGTGTGGTTCCTTCAATTCTGCAGCTACGTAAAAATAGTTTTCATCCCACAGCATTTTCACTCGAGTTTTGTATTTAGGCTTTGGTTTCTTATCACCTTCAATATCTACAAATTTATTGGTCCATTTGGCCTTAGCCCACTCTTCATCCGACAACAAACCATCAATAGTAATATCTGCATTAGCCTTATAACACATATAAGATTCTGGATAATCTTGAGCGCTTACACCAAATGCCAACAAGATCAAAAATAACGTGACAAAACTCTTCATAACAATACTTTTTAGCGGATTTTCCCATAAAAGTAATGAATAATTTAGGTAAGGAAGAATTCATATATCCAATAAAATATTGCATGAACAACATATTTATTACATACTTCTATGGCTAAACTGGTTTAGTTTTAATTTCCTATTTTTGAAATTGTATTAAAAGAAAATTTATCATGCTAGATATACTTTACAAACGAAGAAGTGTAAGAAGATTTACTGCCGAAAAAGTAGCAGAAGAAAAACTAGACAGAATCCTACAATCAGGCTTACTGGCTCCATCATCAAAAAGTAAATACCCTTGCGAATTTATTGTGTGCGATCAGCCAGAGCTTAACTTCAAACTATCAGAAAGCAAACCTGGAGGTGCAAGTTTTCTTAAATATGCTCCAATATCAATAGTAATAACAGGAGATGAAGAAAAAAGCGATGTTTGGATTGAAGATACTTCAATTGCAGCTGCCTATATGTTGCTACAAGCCGAGAAAGAAGATTTGGGAGCATGCTGGGTGCAAATAAGAGGTCGTGAGCATAACGAAAATTCTTCGGCCGAAGAATACATTCAAAAACTATTAGGCATTCCTAAAAATCAAAAAGTTCTTGCCATAATTGGTATCGGAAATAAAGATGGAGTCAAAGAAAGTAGAGATGAATCTTTCCTAAAAAAAGAAAAAATACATAGAAATCATTTCTAATATTTTTTTTGATCTGAATGTACAGCTTGTAAAGATTTTAATTTTTGCAAGCTTTTTTATTTTCCTTCTTCAAAAGCAATTTACATTACTAAAAAAGAAAACTTTTACTGCCACACAATAAAGTTACCCTCAGAATAGACTAGTATTCATTCTCATTTTCAAAATTATACACACAAAAGCTTTTTAATGTTTTTTTTGAGTATTGAAAATCTATTTTCATATAATCATTAAATCTTATGTGTGAATTTTCATTTAAATTAATTATTTTAAGTCTTTAAAATTCTCTTAAAGAATGGGACGTAAAATACACTTCATTTTTCTTCTTCTCTCTCTTCTTGTTATTCTTTCTTGTTCAAGAAAAGAATACGACATCCTTACTTTTAAAGAGAGACAATGGTTAGAAGAACACCCAAGTGTTTCTATTGCCGTATCTTCATCTTTTCCTCCCTTTCAATATACAGATGAAGAAGGTAATTCAACCGGAATATCCATAGACATCCTTTCATTACTGGAAACAAAACTCGATTATACATTTAGAAAAAAAATATATCCTACATGGAAAGAAATACTTCAAGCAGGAATAAAAAAGGAGGTTGATGTTATTTTGGAGATTCAAGAAACTCCCGATAGAAGAAAACATTTCTTTTTTACCGAACCATTCATTTCTATCCCTCATGTCATTTTTATGAGAAATAATGCTCCTGAACATGTAAAAATTGAAGAATTGGAAAATATGGATGTTGGAGTTGTAGACAATTATGCCATACATGAACATTTAAAAGTAATGTATCCGGAAATTAATTTGGTTCCTTACAAAAGCGATTTGGAATGTCTACTTAACTTATCTGCAAAAAAATAGATGTTGTAGTTACACAACAGGGGTATGGTATTCAAATTATTCACAACCAATTAATACCGAATATTAAGATTGTTGGTAATGCCAACTACGACAACAAACTGGGCTTTGCCATAAGAAATGATCAACCCATATTGGCTAGAATCATTTCAAAAGGATTGGCAGAAATAAGTCCAAAAGAACAAGACCAAATTTATAACCATTACATTCAAATTAATTCAAAGCCTTTCTGGCAGAATCCTTTTTTTTGGGGAAGTTTAGTAGCCACATTACTCCTATTTGCATTAGGATTACTACTAATGTGGATTTGGAACAAGGCTTTAAGAAAAAATGTTGCAATAAAAACAAGAGAACTTAAAAAAGCAAAAGAAAAAGCTGAGGAAAGCAACACTCTAAAAAGTTCATTTTTAGCTAACATGTCCCACGAAATCAGAACGCCATTAAATGCTATTCAAGGGTTTTCAGAACTTTTAACATCAAAGGATTTAAATCAGGAAAAAACCGATTTATTTGCAAATATTATCAGGTCAAATTGTAATGATTTAACACACTTAATCGACGAGATTTTAGATTTATCCATTATAGAATCAGGACAAATCAAATTAGTCCATAAAGAATTTAATATTATAAGGCTAATTAAAGATATAGTCGAAATTCAAACCCAAAATATTCCCAAAAAGAAGAATCTTAATATTCGATTTCTCAATCAGTTAAATACAGATAATTTTAAAATTACAGCGGATCAATTAAGAGTAAAGCAAATTTTTAATAACTTAATTGAAAATGCAATAAAATTTACTGACAACGGAACCATCAGTGTTTATGCTAGCTACAATAGCGAGAGGGAGTTAATTTTCTGTATAGAAGATACAGGTATAGGAATCGAACCATCATCCCTAAACTATATTTTCGATAGATTCCGAAAAATTGAAATTGACACGACTATATTATATCGAGGCTCAGGTTTAGGCTTAAATATTTGTAAAAAACTATTACAGATTATGGATGGACAAATTTGGGTAAAATCAAAATATGGAGAAGGCTCCTCATTCTATTTCACCCTCCCCATACGTTAGATTTTTTTATTTAGAATGTCTTGTTTCCAATAAGGCAACAACTTGCTCTAAACTATATCCTTTTGCCGTTAACAATACAAGGTAATGAAACATCAAGTCAGCTGCTTCACCCATAAATAAATCTTCATTATCATCCTTGGCTTCAATTACCAACTCAACAGCTTCCTCTCCCACTTTCTGTGCAATTTTGTTAATTCCTTTTTCGAACAAACTTGCAGTGTATGATTTCTCAGATAGATTCTTCTTTCGCTCTGTTATTACTTGCTGCAATTGCAAAAGAAAATCGATAGAACTTGCCACATTAGCTTCTTCCCAACATGTATCAGTTCCTTTGTGACAAACAGGTCCTACAGGATCAACCTTTATTAATAGTGTATCCTTATCGCAATCCAAGCTTAGATCTTTTAGATTTAAGAAGTTTCCACTTTCCTCTCCTTTGGTCCACAATCGTTGCTTGCTTCTGCTATAGAAGGTTACTTTTCCAGTTTCTATGGTCTTTTCGTATGATTCTTTATTCATGTAACCCAACATCAATACTTTTTGGGTTTTTACATCTTGTATAATGCAGGAACCAAGCCATCTCCTTTATTAAAATCAATTTGATTTGTTAGATCTTTAAAATTCATTTTCTATTAAATTTTGTGATATGAGAATCAAAATTTGAGTCTATCCTGTCCTATTCTATACGGTTAAATTCTTACAGGAATATTTTTAGTTTTCAGATATTTCTTCAGTTCCGGTATTCCAATTTCTTTGAAATGGAAAACACTTGCTGCCAAGGCTGCATCAGCCTTTCCTTCGATAAAAGCATCAGCAAAATGCTCCATATTACCTGCTCCTCCCGAAGCAATTACCGGAATATTTACCATTTCAGAAATCTTAACTAAGGTTTCATTGGCAAAACCATTTTTAGTACCATCGTGATTCATGGATGTGAAAAGAATTTCACCAGCCCCAAGCTGCTCTGCCTTCACAATCCATTCAAACAGATCGATTCCGGTTGAAAGTCGACCTCCATTCAAGTATACTTCCCAATTGCCATCAACACATTTGGCATCAACAGCTAAAACCACACACTGACTTCCGAATCTTTTTGCCAAATCGGAGATCAATTGCGGATTTCTTACAGCTGCTGAGTTTATGGATACTTTATCTGCGCCAGCATTCAAAAGAACACCTACATCCTCAGGTGTTGATATTCCACCTCCAACGGTAAACGGAATATTCAGTTCTTTGGCCACTTTTTGTACCAATTCAACCAAAGTTTTTCTTTTTTCGTGGGTGGCTGTAATGTCAAGGAATACCAATTCGTCGGCTCCTTGTTCCGCATAGTAAGCAGCCAGCTCAACCGCATCACCGGCATCACGAAGATCAACGAAGTTAACTCCCTTTACCGTTCTACCATCCTTCACATCCAAACATGGTATTATTCTTTTCGATAGCATAACTTACAATATAAATTCGTTAACCAATTCATTCACATCAATTCGCTCTTCGTAAATCGCCTTACCGATGATTACTCCCCAGCACCCAATCTCATTTAGTACTCGAACATCCTCAATATTACTCACACCACCACTGGCAATCAAGTTGAGTTCCGGAAATTCTTTCATGATTCCTTTGTACAAATCTATAGCAGGTCCCTGTAGCATACCATCTTTCGAAATATCGGTACATATAATACTCTTTACTCCCTTGGCCTGATAATTTTCCAAAAACTTGTACAGGTGATAATCCGAATCTTTCTGCCATCCTGAAATGGAAACCATTTCATTTCTAACATCGGCACCCAGAATTATTTTATCTGCTCCATATTTCTCCAGCCAGCTCTCCATTAATTCCGGATTCGACACTGCTATACTTCCTCCCGTAACCTGATTTGCACCAGATTCAAATGCCAATTCAATATCTTTATTGGATTTTACTCCTCCACCAAAATCTATTTTTAAATTGGTACCTTCCGCTACTCTTTTTAAAACTTCGGCATTACAGATGTGTCCAGACTTTGCGCCTTCCAAATCTACCAGATGTAATCGTGTAATGCCCAATTCTTCAAATTTCTTTGCTATTTCCAAAGGGTCTTCACTGTACACTTTTTCAGTATCATAATCACCTTTTGTAAGTCGAACGCATCTGCCTTTTATGGTATCTATTGCTGGTATAATTTTAATTTTTGCCATTGCTCTTTCTTTTAGCATTAGTTTGATTTAAAATATCCCAATGTTCTTTCAGTTTTTTTAATGCAAATCTTAAATAAATCTGACCTTTTGTGATGGATATTTTTAATCGAACTAAGATTTTATAAATTGATAAAGTTTTCCAGGATTTTTACTCCAACATCACCCGACTTTTCGGGATGAAACTGACATGCATAAAAATTATCTTTTTGCAAGGCCGCACTAAAAGATACAATGTAATCGCAACTGGCAATTGTTTCCTCTATAACTGGCACATAGTAAGAGTGCACAAAGTAGGTAAAATCACTTGGCTTAATACCATTCAGCAACCCACCTTTTAAATCATCCAGCTGATTCCAGCCCATATGCGGCACTTTTTGCTCATTGGTAAAACGCTTTACGGATACAGGAAAAATGCCTAAAGCCTTGGTGTTCCCTTCCTCAGTAGTTTCACACATTAATTGCATTCCCAAACAAATACCCAATACAGGTTGCTTCAAGTCAGGAATCAAATCAATCAAATCATTTTCTTTTAGAGAGTTCATTGCCCATGAAGCTTCTCCAACTCCAGGGAATATCACTTTATCAGCATTACGAATCACCTCTTTATCCTTAGAAACTATTGCAGTAATTCCCAATCGTTCAAAGGCATATTTTACCGACTGAATATTACCTGCATCATAATCTATAATTACAATATTTTGCTTCTTCATCCTTTATAACTTTCCTTTGGTTGATGGTAATTGCAAACAGTTTACATCTCTTCTAATGGCCATGCGAATGGCTCTGGCCAAGGCTTTAAAAATGCCTTCTATTTTGTGATGCTCATTTTGTCCGTCAGCTTTAATATTCAAATTACATACTGCCCCATCAGTAAATGATTTAAAGAAGTGATAGAACATTTCGGTAGGCATACCGCCAATCATTTCGCGCTTGAATTCAGCATCCCAAACCAGCCAATTTCTTCCTCCAAAATCCAGGGCAACTTGTGCAAGGCAATCATCCATTGGCAAAGAAAAACCATATCGATCAAGGCCCAACTTTGAACCCAAGGCCTTATTAAAAGCTTCTCCTAAAGCAATAGCAGTATCTTCAATCGTATGATGCTCATCAACTTCCAAATCACCTTTCACCTTTACAGATAAATCAACACCTGCGTGTTTGGCTATTTGATCCAACATGTGATCAAAGAAACCTATTCCTGTATCAAATTCTCCTTTCCCTTCTCCATCCAAATCCAATTTGATTTCGATTTGAGTTTCTTTTGTAGTGCGAACTATTCTTGCTGTTCTTTCCTCTAATCTTAAATACTCGTATATCTTTAGCCAACTATCCGTTGCAAGAGAAATGCAAGCTTGAAGAACATTTTTAGAGTCCTTCAATTCATCATCACCAATATTTCCACTTGATGTAATAAAAATTGCTTTCGATCCCAGGTTTTTAGCCAATTCTACATCTGTCCATCTATCACCAATTACATAAGAATTGGCTAAATCGTATTCTTCCGAAAAGTATTTTGTCAGAAGAGCAGTTCCCGGCTTACGGGTAGGTGCATTTTCTTCAGGAAAAGTTCTGTCAATACAGATATCTGCAAATTTAATCCCTTCGTTTGAAAAGGTCTTCAACATCTTGTTATGTGAAGGCCAGAATGTTTCTTCAGGATATGAATCTGTTCCTAAACCATCCTGATTGGTCACCATCACCAACTCATAGTCCAGTTGATCAACAATTTTGGATAACCCTCTAAACACAGCCGGATAAAACTCCAACTTCTCTAAACTATCCACTTGGTAATCTACAGGTGGCTCCAATATTAAAGTACCATCTCTATCAATAAAAAGAACTTTCTTTTTTGTATTCATAGCTTAAAATTTAGAGTTGTATTCACTTAATGATTCGCACAACAGCTTATTTTCTTCTTGGGTGCCAATGCTTATTCTTACACAATTTTCCAAGCCAACAATCTTTGAACGATCTCTAATAATTATTCCTTTTTCCAACAAGTAATTGTATAATTTTTTAGCATTTTCCACCTTAATCAAAATAAAATTCGCATCTGAAGGGTAAATCTTTTTCACATATAATAAGTCAGATAAAAACTTGCTTAACTGTTCCCTGTCTTTTAAAATCTCATTTAACTGATTCAAATACCTCGCCTCATCATCAAGCAATTCCAAAGCTTTTGTTTGAGTTAGGCCATTTACATTATATGGTGGCTTAATACGATTCAACACTTCTACAATTTCTTCTGATGCAAAACCGATTCCCAATCGAATACCAGCCATACCCCATGCTTTCGACAAAGTTTGAAGAATCACAAGATTTGGATATTCTTCCAACTTATCCAAGACCGATTTTCCTTGAGCAAAATCTATGTAAGCCTCATCTACAACTACAATCCCTGGAAAAGCTTTCAGGAGTTGAATAATCCTATCTTCATCCAACAAATTTGCTGTAGGATTATTCGGAGAACACAAAAACAACATCTTAGAGTTCTCATCGGTAAGCTCCTGTACCAAATCTAAATCTGGTTGAAAATCCTCATTTAATGCAGCCTCTTTAATTCCAACTGCATTAATATTGGCTGCAACCTCGTACATTCCGTAAGTTGGCGTGCAAATTACCACATTGTCTTTGTTTGGTTCACAAAACACTCTAAACAATAGATCAATTACTTCATCACTTCCATTCCCAAGAATCATTCTTGTTGGAGGAACTCCCTTTATTTGAGTTAATCTTTTTTTCAATTGATTTTGCAATGGATCAGGATAACGATTGACTCCATTTTCATAAGGATTTTCATTTGCATCGAGAAAAACAGAACCATTGCCCGAAAATTCATCACGAGCTGAAGAGTACGGAACCAATTGTTTCACATTCTGTCGAATCAGATTATCAATTGTAAATGTTGTATTCATCCTTTGGCCTCCTCTCTCAATTTTTGTAAACGCACACTTACTGCATTGCAGTGAGCATCCAACTGTTCAGCTTTTGCCATCACCTCAATTACCGGTCCCAACTCAAGCAAACCTTTTTCGCTTATCTTTTGAAATGAAATACTCTTCATAAAAGATTCAAGACTTACTCCCGAAAAGGATTTAGCAAATCCATTCGTAGGCAATGTGTGATTTGTTCCGGAAGCATAATCGCCCGCACTCTCCGGTGTATAATTTCCTAAAAACACTGAACCTGCATTCAATATTTTATCGACACATTTTCCTTCATTTCCAACGGATAAGATAAGGTGTTCAGGTCCATATTCATTACTTAGTTCCAATGCTTCATCCATAGAAGAAACCAAAATAATTTTAGAATTCTGTAAGGCCTGCTCAGCAATCTCTTTGCGAGAAAGTTTACTCAACTGTCTTTCAACTGCCAATTGAACTTCTTTAACTAACGATTCTTCCCAGGTAACAAAAATCACCTGACTATCGGTTCCGTGTTCCGCCTGCGATAATAGGTCAGAAGCAATAAATTCCGGATTCGCACTTTCATCTGCTAAAACCAATACTTCAGAAGGGCCTGCTGGCATATCAATTGCTACCCCAAGTTTACTCACCCTCTGTTTTGCTGCAGTTACGAACTGATTTCCTGGTCCAAAAATCTTATAAACATTGGGGATACTTTCTGTTCCAAATGCCATCGCCCCTACTGCCTGTATTCCACCTACGCAAAACACTTTATCTATCCCCACCAATTTACTGGCATAAAGAATCGCTGGATCAATCTTACCATCCTTACCTGGTGGTGTACACAAAACAATCTCTTTACAGCCTGCCAGCTTTGCAGGAATTCCCAACATTAAGACAGTTGAAAACAATGGAGCACTTCCCCCAGGAATATACAATCCAACACGTTCTATCGGAGTAGCCTTTCTCCAACACTCAACACCTTTTGTAGTTTCTATAACTTCAGTTTCTTGGTATTGTACAGCGTGAAATTTTTTAATGTTATTGGCAGCAACCAATAAAGCATCTTTTAATTCCGTACTTAGTAGTTCCTCGGCTTTATCAATTCCCTCCTGAGGAACTTCAAGCTTATCAATTTTAATATTATCAAACTGCCAAGTATATTTTTTCAGAGCCTCATCTCCACCAGTTTTTATTTCATTAAAAATTTGGTTTACCACATTCTCCAAATCATCATTATCAATCAAAGGACGTGACAAAATCGCCTTCCAGTCTTTCTTATCGGGGTATTTTATTACTTGCATGATTAAATATTCTGTGATTAATAGTCTTTTTCTATTTAAATGTTAGAGTACCATCTTTTCAATTGGGATGATTAAAATACCTTCGGCGCCATTCAATTTTAACTGGTCAATTACTCCCCAAAAGTCATTTTCGTTAATTACAGAGTGTAAAGAACTCCATCCTTCCTGAGCCAATGGCATAATTGTAGGACTTTTCATTCCAGGTAATACTTCGATGATATCATTGACCTTCTCATTTGGAGCATTCAAAAGAATGTATTTATTATTCTTAGCTGCCAAAACAGATTTCAATCGGAACATTAGTCTGTCTAGAATTGCCTGTTTTATACCTGATATATTTTTATTGGCAACCAAACAAGCTTCTGATTTTAGAATTTGTTCTACCTCCTGCAGTCCATTTTTAAATAAGGTACTTCCTGAACTTACAAGGTCGCAAATACCATCGGCCAAACCGATATTTGGAGCAATTTCCACCGAACCAGAAATAACGTGTATATCACAATTCAGATTATTCTCATCAAGAAATAGTTGAAGAGAGTTTGGATAAGATGTTGCGATCTTTTTTCCATTGAAATACTCCAGGCCATTGTATTCAACATCCTTGGGTAATGCCATTGCCAACCTGCATTTCGAAAAACCAAGCTTCTGTAATATTTCCAGTTCTTTTTGTTTTTCTATTACAACATTTTCACCTAAAATAGCAATATCAGCCACCCCATCTTCCACATACTGAGGAATATCCGAATTTCTAAGATACAAAACTTCCAATGGAAAGTTAAAAGCACTGGCTTTTAATTGATCTTTTCCATTATCGATAGAAATTCCACATTCTTTAAGGATTTTAAGAGAATCTTCTTTAAGTCTTCCTGACTTTTGAACTGCAATTTTTAATTTTTCACCCATGATTAAAATTTTGAGACCACCTGATTCTTCACGGGTAAAAAAAATGCCCACCTGAATCAGGCGGGCATTAATAATGTTAGTTAAAATATCTTTTTAGAATAAGGCATAACATCGTCAGCTCACCTGCGGGTAAGTAAAATGATGATGACGATGATGTAATGCAATAAACTTCATTTTTTGTTCTTTTTGTGTGGAGCAAAGATTAGCATTTATTTTTTTTCAGACAAATCTTTTTTCAAGAATATTGAAAAGTTAACGATTTAGACACATAGATTCTATTCTAAATTGATACCACATAAATATCTCTATTCTCTAACTCACCCCCTATTATTTTATAAGGTTATTCTCTGAAAAAACAAAATAATTGAACACACCCCCTCTTCGGAAACGATATAATTTTAAAAAATACAGTTTTCAAGAAAAGAACCCCTTATTTTTATTTGCTGGCGTGAAATTTTTAATACTTTTACAAAAGCAACCTCTGAAAAAAACAGGTGTATTTATTAAAAAACCACAATTATTTAATACGTCCCCCTTTTTAAGAAAGGGTTGCTTAAGAAAAAACTAAAAATTGCTAACTATTATTAAAAACCATTATTAACCACATGAAAATCAATTTTCGGAATTCAGAAGATAAAGCACACCTGCTTTACTCAAGACATCAAAAACTGTTAATTTCTTCAATTTTTCGACAACAGTCGAATTTACGCTTGGTCTAAACATGAAACCCAAGGTTCCTTAATCCGGGGAACCTTGGTGTTTCAAATTAGAAGACTCATTTAAATTAAAATCTTATAAAAGAAAAGTTTATGAAAAAGATCGAAGCTATTATTCGCAAAACTAAATTTGAAGACGTTAAGAAAGGGCTACACAAAATAGGTATAGACTACCTGACATTTTGGGATGTAAGAGGTGTAGGTAAATCGGTAGAAGAGAGAGTATACCGAGGAATTAAGTATGATACAAGTAGTATTGAGAGAACCTTGGTATCTTTTATTGTAAGAGACAAATTTGTAGACAGTTGCATTGTGTGCATCCATGAAAATGCATTTACAGGAGAAATAGGAGATGGAAGAATTTTCATTTACGAAGTTCTTGATGCTTACAGAATCAGAACGGGAGATTCTGGAGATCGCTCCTTATACGATGAAGAATAGAGCCAACCTTAATTAATCACGAATTTAAATTTATTATGATGGAAGAAACTCTGAGTTTAAACACAATACAATCAACAATTACGGCAACCAGTCATTCATTAGATGTAGTATGGGTGCTACTATCGGCAGCATTAGTAATGTTTATGCAACCAGGTTTTGCCATGGCAGAAGCGGGTTTTACAAGAGCTAAAAACACAGCCAATATCCTTATGAAGAACTTACTGGATTTTGGCGTAGGATCAATTTCATTCTTCTTAATTGGATATGCCTTAATGTTTGGTTCCGATTTAGGAGGATTAATTGGAAGACTTCCCTTTCTGGAAGAAACAAGTCCTCAAATTGACTATTCATTTCTAATGTTTCAGACAGTATTTGCAGCAACAGCAGCCACAATTGTGTCCGGAGCTGTAGCAGAAAGAACAGAATTTAAAACCTATCTATTTTTCAGTATTATCACCACTGCCATAATTTACCCTATTTCAGGCCACTGGGTATGGGGAGGCGGTTGGTTAAGCAATCTTGGCTTCCACGACTTCGCAGGATCAAGCGTTGTACATTCAGTTGGTGCTTGGATGGGATTAGTAGGTGCTGCATTAATCGGACCACGTATAGGTAAATACAATGGAAAAGCAAATGCAATTCCAGGACATAACTTAACTTTTGCCGCTCTCGGAGTATTTATCCTGTGGTTCGGATGGTTTGGATTTAATGCAGGTTCTCAGTTAGCTGCCTCAGGAACAGACAATACGGCTGCTATTTCTCATATCTTTTTAACAACCAACCTATCAGCAGCAGGTGGAACCATTGCAGCCCTAATGGTAAGCTGGTTACGATATAAACGCCCAACCCTTTCGTTAACTTTAAATGGTGCGTTAGCAGGACTAGTTGCCATTACTGCCGGATGTGATATTGTTACACCTCAAGCTGCAATATTAATTGGTATTTTAGCAGGTATAACACTTGTCTTTTCTGTTGAGTTTATCGATAAAATACTCAGAATTGACGATCCTGTAGGTGCAATAACCGTACACGGCGTGAATGGAGCACTGGGAACTCTTTTAGTAGGAATTTTTGCCACTGATGACGGACTATTATATGGAGGTGGATTTAAACTTCTTGGAATTCAAACCTTAGGTGTCTTAGCAATTGCAGCCTGGGCATTAGGAACTGCTTATATCTTATTTAAATTATTAGATAAGACAATAGGTTTAAGGGTTCCGGCAATTGTTGAAGAAGAAGGTCTGGACATTTACGAGCACGGCGAAAAAGCATACCATTAATTACCAAACAAATACTCGTTTCTCAATAAAGATGATGTGAAGTAAGATTCTTCCATCATCTTTTTTTAATAAAAAAAACTTTGTAATTTCATGTGAGGAAAAACAAAATGAATAACAATATTTAATTTTATTTGGCGTTCTTTTGCAAGAAGTAAGGATTTTAAAAATAACATATTAATAAATTAAATTGATGAACATGAAAAAGATTAATGTTTTCTTATTAGCTTGTCTATTCTTCACTCTTAGCATTGGACAAACAGGCTGTTACGGACCTTTTCGTTTGACCAAAAACCTTCATGAATGGAATGGAACTGTAGGAGATAAATTTACAAATGCATTGGTATTTTTTGCATTTGTTGTAATTCCTGTTTACGAGGTTGCTGTTCTAGTTGATGGATTGGTTTTAAATACCATTGAGTTTTGGTCAGGAGATAATCCTATAGCAATGAAAGAAGGTGAAAAAGATGTTCAGGTTGTGAAAAAAGATGGTAAAAAATACAGAATCACAGCTACAAAAAATAAATTTCACATCGAACAGCTACAAGGTCCAAACAAAGGCAACTTTGCGGAATTGGTTTACGACCCAACTAGTTCAAGCTGGAGCCTAAAGGATGGTGACAAAGAATTACAAAAATTAGTAAGTTTAAATGAAGAAGCTAATCTAATCGAAATCTACAAGCCAAATGGCGAGATGATTCAGGTTAATCCAAACAACTATGATTTAGCATTAATTAAAGAACAGGTTAATTCCAACTCCATCAATTGGGCAATGAAATAACACTCCTCCCCGACTTTTAAAAGTCGGGGATTTTTCTTTCTCAAAATTTTGATGCTCCATACTATAAATGTAACTTTATTAACAGCACGTAAAATGCTGTTAACATGAACAAATCACCCATACCATTCCTCTCGTTTAATCTGATCTTAACTCTTATATTTCTTTTGCTTTTTCTCAATTCTCAAGCAAACGAACCGACAAAAGCACCAATCCTTGATAAAATCAGATTACAACTAAAATACTATCACCAATTTCAATTCGCAGGATATTATGCTGCACTGCACAAAGGATTTTATAAAAATGAAGGTTTAGATGTAGAACTTTTAGAAGGTGGGACGGTTAACGCAGTAGAAATTGTTTTGCAGGGCGATGCTGAATACGGTGTAGGTGCAAATGATATCCTTATTGAGCGTATTAATAACAAACCAGTTGTACTTCTTGCCTCTATCTTTCAAAGTTCTCCATCTATATTCCTTAGCCTAAAGAAGTCAGGGATAAATACAGCTCATGACCTTATCAACAAACGAGTAATGCTTCTGGATGAATATAGAGATCCTGAACTATTAGCTATTTTCTACAAAGAAGGAATTCCTTTGGACAATATACTTAGATTAACCACCACCTACAATGTTAATGATTTAATTACTGGCAAAACAGATGTTTTAAATGCCTACTCGACAAACGAACCTTATTTTTTAAGTGAGCAAGGAATTGATTATACAATCATTTATCCTCAAAACTATGGTATTGACTTTTACGGTGATGGAATATTTACAACTGAAAATGAAGTTAAAAATAACCCGAAACGAGTTGATGCATTTATTAGAGCCACAAAAAAAGGTTGGGCCTATGCATTAAAAAATCAAGATGAAATCATCGATATCATTATTAACACTTACGGAGTAAACAAAAGTAAACAACACCTTCAATTCGAAGCAAAACAAATTCAAAAGTTGATTTTAAATGATTATGTCGAAATCGGACATATTAATCCAGGCAGACTAGATAATATTGCAAGAATTTGTGCTCAGATGGGTATGATTTCTACAAATTATGATTTAAGTGGTTTTATTTATAAGCGAGAACAATTTAAAACTCCAACATGGTTAAAATGGGCACTAATCATCTCTATTATTACAATATCAATTGCTGTTATAATTTTACTGTATCTATACATTTTTAATAAACAATTAAAAAAAGCTGTTGACCGACAAACCGCTAATATTAGGCTGAAAAATGAGGAATTAATTAAATCTGAAAAACGTTTTAGAGAGGTAATTGAAAATTTACCTTCCGGAGCTATTCTCGTAGAAGGGGAAGTTTTATTCACCAACAAAAAAGCCTATGAAATAACCGAATATACCAACGAAGATACTCCCGATATTAATTCTTGGTTTACTACAATTTACAGAGATCAAAAAGAAATAAATTATAAAATTTACACGACCAACAAATCCCAAAATTTTAAAAATCCAACAATCACATCCATTATAACTAAATCAGGGAAAATAAAACAAGTTGAATTTCACGCCTACCGTTTCGATGGTAAAGAAATTTGGCTCATGAATGATATTAGCCAGAGAATAGAGATCGAGCAAGCCTTAATCGCAAGCGAATACAAACTTAGAACCTACATTGAAGAATCTCCTAATGGCCTCGTAATATTTGATAAAAACACCAAACTCAAGTTTGCAAACCCTGCCTTTCTAAAGCTCTTAGATATTGTAGAATCTGAGGAAATTAATTACTACATAAAAGATTTTTTCTCCTCATGGCAACTTGCAAAAAACGTTGAGATGATGAAACAACTTTTGGAATCAGGGAAAATTCAAGGAGAAGTTATGGTTAAGTCTGTTGAAAATAGGAATTTTCCAGCATTCATTAGTGCTGTGAAAATTCATGATGATGAATTCCTAGGATTTCTTATAGATACCTCCCCCCTAAAACAAGCCGAAAACAAACTAAAGGTAGCACTTGAAAAAGCAGAAGAAAGTGATCGATTAAAGTCAGCATTTCTTGCCAATATGAGTCATGAAATCCGTACTCCTATGAATGGAATATTAGGTTTTAGTCAATTATTATTAAAAGAAAATCTATCACAAGCCAAGAAGGAACAGTATATTGATATTTTGCATCAAAATGGGAGCCAGCTATTGGAAATCATCAACAACATAATAGACATATCTTATTTAGAAGTCAACCAATTAAGAATAGTCAAAGCTACTTTCTCCATCTCAAAACTCTTTAGCGATCTGGACGCATTATTTAAAATTGAAAAGCCAAAATATCACAAAGAAAATCTAGAAATTTCATTTATAAATAATGTACCAACAGAATTCGATCAAATCGATTCTGACCTTGGTAAAATTAAACAAGTTTTGATTAATCTAATCAATAATGCTCTGAAGTTTACCAAAGAAGGATTTATTAAAATTAGTTCTACCTTAATTGAATCGAAATTGTTTTTCGTTGTAGAAGACTCAGGAATAGGAATACCTAAAGAAAAGCATGATATCATATTTGAACGCTTTGGGCAAATAGAAAATGTATATACTAAACAATTTGGAGGGGTTGGACTTGGTTTGCCAATCTCAAAAGGTATTATTGAACTGATGGGCGGAAGATTAATACTTGACTCTAACCAAAATAAAGGTTCCAAATTTCAATTCTATATTCCAATACAAAAAAAAGAAATCGAACTAAATGAAAACAATCATCAACAAAGTAGGTTTTCCTGGAATGGAAAAAAAATTCTCATTGTTGATGACGTGGATATTAATATTAGTTTTCTGGAGGAATTACTTGATAACACAGGTGCAAATATCACAATATGTAAAAATGGCAAAGAGGCTGTAGATTTATGCAAATCGGGATATCACCCAGACTTAATTTTAATGGATATTCAAATGCCTGAAATGAATGGATTAGATGCCACCAAAGAAATCAGAAAAAATCTTAAAAAGACTCCCATTATAGCGCAAACAGCCTATGCAACAGAAAATGATGAGAAACTAGCATTATCGGCAGGTTGTAATGACTTTTTCTCAAAGCCTTTAAACTCAGAAAAATTATTAAATAAAATCGATCACTTCTTATTCGCGAGCAATTGAAGCTTTGATTTTGAACCTTGCTTGTGTTTAAAACCTTTACGTTCCATTTTACCCCAATTTCGATTCCCTCTGGCATATTGAATGTTACCTTTAATAGAGAAAAATAAAGATATTGGGTGTAATATAAATGGTTCCAAAAGAGCTGCAATCCACAATCGGAATACATCTCCTTTCTTTTCGTATCTATGGAAAGTCAATTCTTCGTAAAGAATTGCCCAGGTTGTAAAAAATAAGGCAAATGTGTATACAAAAAGAAAGGTTATCAGAATAAAATTCAAGCTTAGATTGCCTGTAAAGTACAGAACAATTGCATAAATGATACCAAGCACTTCAACCAAAGGAGCCAGCCATTCAAACAAAAACCAGAATGGATATCCCAACATTCCCATGGCACCATATCTTGGTGAAAAGAAAATTTTCGAATGATCGGTTAAAGTTTCTATTGTACCTCTTGTCCAACGACTTCTCTGACGTCCAAAAGTAGAAACGTCCGATGGGGCCTCCGTCCAGCACAATGGATCAGGTACATATTCTATTTTGTACTTCTCTCTTTGCTCTGACATATAACGACGGATTCGAACCACCAACTCCATATCTTCTCCAATGGTATGAGCATATCCGCCACTTTGCACTACAACATCCCGATCAAACATTCCCATGGCACCTGAAATAATAATCAAACCATCTAATTTGGCCCAAGCCATTCGTCCCATTAAAAATGATCGTGTATATTCCAAAACCTGCATTCTAGCCAATAAATTCTTTGGCACACAAACCTCTGCTATTCTTCCATTTTCAATTACACACGAATTTGCAATGCGAACAACACCTCCTGCTGCAATTACTCTTCTATCTGTTCTTTCCAAGAATGGTTTCACCAACTTTAATACTGCATCCGGTTCCAAAATCGAATCAGCATCAATAGCCATAAATAAGTCTTTATCAGAAACATTAATTGCTACATTTAAAGCATCGGCCTTTCCTCCATTCTCTTTGTCAACAACTATTAAGTTTGAGTAAGTTTCAAGCTGCGATTTGTAAACTCCTCGAACCTCTTTTGTTTCTATTTCATGATTGATTGCAAAATTAACCCGCTCTAACTTGAATGCTTTTTGCAGCTCTTCAAATGTGTCATCCGAACTTCCATCATTTACTACAATTACATCGAAATTATTGTAGTGTATTGTATATATAGACTCTACATTATCGACAATGGTTTTTGCTTCGTTAAAAGCAGGCACCAAAACTGAAACCGACGGAGCAAGAGGAGAATCTAGAATTACACTATAATCAACAAAACTGTTCTTTTTCAGATAGTAATTTAAGGCTATACCCGAAACAATACTTAGTCCTGTATAACTAAATATCAATAAGAATGCATAAGATATAAATACCTTATCCAGGAAATAACTAATAAATCTAATTAACTCATCGTAATTCATATTCTAGGATCTAGTACGTGGTTGATAATCCCTTTTAATTCTTCATCAGCATTTACTGATAAAGCATTTAGCCTGGCAACGCCTGTTTCCCCAATTTTAGCAATTGACTTACAGGCCTCCATCCTAATCTTAAATTCATTGCTTTTCAGTTTATCTTCCAAAAAGTTTATTTCCGATTCCATTTTTAACTGCCCAATGGATCTCAGTATATTCAACTGATTTGGCAATTCTTCCAAATAATATATTTCTTTAAGCTTTGAAATTGCCTCATAACTTTCCAAGTCGATTAAAGTTTTAATCACTTTTCCTTTTACATAGTCATTGTCATGATATATTAACTCCAAAACCTTTGGTGCCGCCTGCTTTTGTTTTAATATTCTAATCATATCCAAGCAGAACATAACCACCGAATCATTCCAATGTTCTAACCACAAATGAAACTCAGGAATTTCAATCCTGTTTTTACGTATCAAATCAAACACATTAATTTGCTCCCAAACTGTAAAAGGTTTCTCCTGAGAATCCAAAAATGCGAAAGGAACATATGGTAAGAGTTTTATCAATCCCATTTGTGATTCTATCCTCAATACATCATTATTTTTCTGCTGAAAAGAAATAATTTTTTGATTCTCAGACTTTACCCTCATGTGACTCAATTCGCGAATTCCAAAAATCTTTTTGTTCCAGGAAAACTTATCCAGTTTTCGAATTGATTCCTGATTCAGTTTTAAATCCAGATACAAAGCTCTTATCCTATCACTTACAGCCTTATTTTCGGCTTTATCAATTGCCATTAAAACATCAATCATTACATTCCGATGAAATCGACTTGATTTTAGCTTATCCCTATCATTAATATCATGGACCCCTTTGTTTCCAATTAGGTAATCGATAATGATCTGAGAATATTTTACGTGAATTTGATTGTACCTTGTCTTTTGATAAGCCAGGTATAATTTTGAAATTAAAATTGTTGGCAGCAAGATAATCAACGATACAAAAAAGATCAGTATCATATATACAATCAACCGATTCAATGCATTATAAGGCAAACTCTCAAAAACATAATTGATCACAGCTTGTAATCGACCTATTAGATTACTTAAAAAGTCGAATACAGCAATCAAGAGAGCCAGTGTTGAGCTCACCAGTTCCTGAAAGTCAAATAGAATAATATATTGATCCAATAATAACACTCTAATTTCTGTTCTTTTCTTTAATATTTAGCTCTCTTTTTACAGCTTGCACTCTCTTCTTTGCAAAAGTCTTTAATCCTGGGATAAATGCTCCAGGATCTAACTCATCACCCAAATGCGTTGTTAAATTCTTTTCGAACTCTGAATTGCTATACATTTTCATTGTATCCTGATAAACATGTTTTCTAAGCCTGATGGCAAGCCCATCAATTTCATGTTCTAAATGGTCTATCGTAAACTTTTTATTCATTAACTCCTTTATGTAGTTTGTATAGAACTCACGGTACTTTTTTATTCCAAAAACAGTTTTCATCAAGCTATTTTCATTGCTGCTATCCATAAAATAAACACTTAAATTTTCCGCCTGATGCATAGTAAACTTTGAACTAAACGCACAAAATGCATAATTGCCATCATGAGGAATCCATTTAAATTGATGATCAAAAGTATTTTTGTACAAATAGTAATTATGAATATGCAACAAATTCAAGGCATCAGTATTCATAAATAAATTAGTGATTGCAAATATTTTTAAGCACTCATATACATCAAAAACCTCATCAAGATGTTTTAAAGCTTCCTGATTCAATTTAACACAGCCATCAAGCGTTTTTATAAAATCCATTAATTCCTGATAGTCTTTTCTATCCTTTGATTTTATCTTATACGATCGTTCATAATCCAACTGATTATCGCCTAAATAAAGCAAACTTGCTTTGGGTTCTCCTTTAAAAAATGCACCAGAATTATTCCCAAAATTTCTTTTTACAAAGCCTTTATTGATTTCCTCAACCAGCACATATAAACCAAACAATTCACCATTTACATATACATTTGCATAAGTCGATCTTGGCACAGGCAATCCCTCTGACCTCATAAAATCGAGGTATAATTTTTCTCTCATAAAAGTGGGATCTTTAAAAGCATTATTGAGATTAATGGTTTTTAAACCATTTAACTTTTGCTTTTTAATGTACTTGCCAAAATTTATTTTCAAAGACTTCTTTCTACCTGGATAATAATCATATGACGACTCACCTTTTATTCTTACGCCACAGACATAAAACTTCTTACCATTTACCTCAACATTCCCTTGTAAATACTTACTTATATTTAAAGAGTCGCGGATTTCTTTATGATTTACCAATGAATCCCATGCAGAACATTGTAAAAAATTAATTCTTATCTCATGAATTTTCTCGCTGTCAAATATTTCATTTCCAGCCATACTCTTATCATCATCCTGATTATTTGAACCAAACAAATCAGAACTCACAATAAAAAAACACAACAATAGGAGTACAGACTTCATCATTTGCATTTACAATTGATATGACAATTTAACTGAGACAGTAAGAATTCGACGTTTCTCATTTACCAAATATTCTTCTCTTTCATAACCAGCGCGTAACAAATAGGTTAACCTTTTATCAATTAACTGATCTTGATATGCGAATCGAATTTTCCAACTATCATATTTATAAGTATCAAAATTTGATACATTTCCTTTTGCATCATCTGGAGAGGTTCCTGTTCCCAACTCCAATCCGATATATTGTTTTGCATCTCGCAAATATCTTCTGGTGATAAATAATACTGACCTTGATACATCACTATTCTTGGGAGTAAAATACCCTCGCAATGAGAACCAATAATTTCTGTAGTACTTTCCAAGCGAGCCTGTGTAGATGTATACATTTTTATGACTGGAACTGCCTTTGAATCTCAAAAAACGCATCCCCGCAGATGCTTCAAACTTTGCAGGTAATTTCTGATAAAACTCGGCTCCAGCTCTATGTTCTGGGAATAAATTATCCGGAGAATATCCATAATTCAAGTACATATAATTGCTCGCTGAAATACGTGGATAGGCATCAATTTCAAATTGTTTCGAAATTTCCTTTGACCACAATGCTTCTCCCTCTTTTACCAAATCGCCAATATTTACTTTTCCTATTAAACTTCCCCAGGAATTTCTTCTTAAAACTTGAAATGAACTCACATGCCATCTTCGAACATATGGCTCATCGAAATGTTCGAAATCATGTTGAATGATTAATGAGTATTTTCTTGTTGCTGATTTATAAGCTTTAAAAAGTTTGATCCCTTCAGCATTTCCAGGGTTAATTTCCAACAGTTCATTTATAGTTTGTAAAGATTTAGCATCCAAGCCCTTTTCTTGTTGAATCTTTATTTTCTTAATTAAGAAATCTTCCTCCCTTGGATAAAAAGACTGCCCGTATTCACAGTAAAACAATGCCTTTGACAGATCTCCAGACCACTTCTCCAAATCAATTAATGCAGATATTGCATCTTTATTATCGTAATCTTTATCTAAAACATCATGCAATTCTTTTCTTGCCTCATCATATCTTTTATCCCATGCAAAAGTTCTTCCTATTAAAATCCTAGCATCATGAAAATTTGGCTTGCCTTTAAGTATCTTATAACAAAGTTTTCGAGCCTCTTCTCGATTGCCATTAAAAGCAAGTCCTTGCGCTTTCTTAAATTCCGCAGAAAAACCCTTTGCCTTAAGCGTATCAATTTCCTGAGCGTTCAAATTCATTGAACACAACAATGCAAAAGAAATCACAAATGAGAGAGATAAAAGTTTAATCATATTTAATTTATCAGTTATTTTCTTTCAGAATTTTAATCCAAATATTTCGTTTTGCGTTCCTGTTTTGCGCTAATACTATCCATTACCGTCAACATAAATGGTCGATAATAATTCCAAAAAAACATTTTTCTATCTTTAATCTGATCAGGACTATAAAAAGCACTACTAATGTTTTCAATTCCACGAAAATAAGAAGAGTATATCCCCATATTATTATCTGAGAAATCGCAGGCAAAATAAAGGAATTTGTAATCCTTATCATGTTCAATAATGGCAGGAAACTTATTGGGTACATTCAAAGAATCCAACAGTCGTTTCCCCTTTTCATTCACATCAATCTCAAAATTTGCCAGTACATGGTTTCGTGCATCTGCTTCATTGATATCGAACCAAAACGGATAGTAAACTTCCTCTGGCACATTATACTCCAATTGAGTACTTAAGGCAGATCTTAGAATTGGTAATCCTTCATTCAGGTGTACACCCTGTTCCAAAATAATAATCTGTTCCCTGTTATTTACCAAAACAATTCCTCCTTTTCGGAACTGATATTCTGAATTGTAATTTTTACGGTATAATTCTGGAAGCCATTGAGGAATTTCTGGATTAATTAATGTATCCAAAGAGTGATAATATTTACCAATCCACCCACTCCAATTTACGCCTAAAAGCTGTTCGGTTTGCTTTCGAATTATCGGGGATGTTGGAGAAGCAAAGAAATTAAATTCAGCTATTATGGTTTTACCCTTTCTTTTTAATTCCCGGAGCAGATTAAATTCTTCAGCCTGCAGCCCACCGTAAAAAAGTGAGATCGTATCTTTTCCATAATCTGGATGATCTTTCCAATTGGAATTGTAAATACCGTAAGTATCTGCGAAAAATACAATATCCAATGAATCGGCTAAATGTGCGCTACTTCCCTTGCCGAATACTTTTAAATCCTTTATTACGTACTGGCCATTTTCACCAGGATGAAAGCCTAGAAAATCTTTAGAATAGTCATACTCTTCTCCGGTAGGTTTAACCCATTTACTTTGGTTAGCCACCCAGAAAAAAGACAAATGCTCCGAGAAATTCTTCTCTGGAGTTGTTTTATCAATTACAAGTAAATTTATGGGTCTCTTTTTTTCCAATTTCCAAGCAAGCCATGAAATTACTGGAATAATTAAAATGAGAAAAACCAATACCCGAACTAACTTCCACATTCAATTTTTATATTAAAATTACTTATTATTCACTTTTTTAACGGAAAGTCTCATAAATAAGTTATACTTTTTTGATAAGTATTTTTATTTAATCCATATAATGCCTATTTTCCTATTTAATTAATCAGCAAATTTTTAAAGAATACTTTTTTTTATTTGAACAGTTTTTTTTGATTTATTAAATAAATTTAATCATCCATGAATAAGGTTTTATTAGTTTTCGTCTTACTAGTTTTTTTCAGTGCAAATTCAATAGTAAATTGTAGTGCAAAAAATAATCTTTCTCAATCCTCAAACATTAAAATGAATCAAGACAATAAACTAGCAATTATTTGGACAAGCGCTGATAAAGAAGTCGCTGAAAAAATGGTTTTCATGTATGCATATAATGCAGCAAAATTTGAATGGTGGGACGAAATAAATTTTATAATTTGGGGACCATCTTCAAAACTTCTTAGTGAAGACAAGGATTTACAGGATTACATTAAGAAAATGAAAGAAGCAGGAATAAATGTATATGCTTGCAAAGCTTGTGCTGATATGTATAAAGTTTCCGACAAACTCTCGAAAATTGGTATAGAGGTAAAATACATGGGAAAACCTTTAACTCAATACCTGCAAAAAGATTATAAAGTAATTACATTCTAAATCGTATTAAAAATGCTTAACAGATCGGTATTTGATTTTCTATTAGAACTTAGAGAGAATAACAACAGAGAATGGTTTCACGCCAACAAAAAAGATGTATGAAACCGCAAAAAAGGATTTTCAACTTTTTGTTGAATTAAGCATAGAACAAATCAAAACTTTTGATCCTAGTGTTTCTGGTTTAAACGCAAAAGACTGTCTGTTTAGAATATTCAGAGATGTTCGCTTTTCGGAGGACAAAAAGCCTTACAAAACCAATTTTGGAGCTTTCCTGGCTAAAAATGGCAGAAAAAGTCGATATGGAGGCTATTATATACACATCGAACCTGAGCAATGTTTCCTGGGAGGAGGATGCTATATGCCAGCCTCAAATGTTTTAAAAGCCATACGAAATGAAATTTTTCATCATCCTGAAGAATTTAAGGGAATCATTGAGAATGTAGAGTTTAAAAAACACTTTCCAGCATTGTACGGAGAAAAGCTAAAAACAGCTCCAAGAGGATTTCCAAAAGACTTTGAACATATAGATTTACTTAATTACAAGCACTATGCTGTTTCTAAGATGATTGATGATCAAACGGTCAATTCAGATCAATTTGTAAAAGAAATTGATAATGCCTTTAAAGCATTGTATCCGCTAAACAGATTCTTAAACGAAATAGTTCAAGATTTATAAAACAAAAGCCAGGAAATGCCGTTTTAACAAATAGAACGGCATTTTTTTCAAATTAACAAAGAATAACATCTTTTAATAGAAAACATTTTTTTGTTTGCCAATTCATAACTTATTTAGCTTCAGAATTAAGCAATAAATGTACGACAGTAAAAACTACATATTAAAAGTTGAAGAGTTTGTCACAGAATTGTTATGTGGCTTGCCTAAAAATCTATGCTATCACAACTTAAAACATACCAAGGAGGTTGTAGAAGCTTGTAAATTGATAGCAGAAAATTCTGGTCTTTCAACAAGTGATACCGAAATTGTAATTATTGCTGCGTGGTTTCATGATGCTGGGCATGCTGTTACTTATTTTGGGCACGAAAAAGCCGGAACTGAAATTGCAGAAGAGTTTTTGAGCAAAATGAATTACCCTGTTTCCAAGATAAACAAGGTAATCAATTGCATTTTAGCTACACACTACCCTCCTAAACCCAAAAATGAGCTTGAAAAAATTCTTTGTGATGCAGACATGTATCATCTCAGTTTAGATGATTATGAATCCAGAAGTTTTTCTTTGCTTAAAGAACTAGAAACGGTTACCTCAACCGAAATTCCGAAACAATATTGGTGCGATAAGAATCTTGAGTTCTTAAAAGATCATTGTTACTTCACAAATTATGGCAAAAAGGTACTTCAATTTCTTAAAGAAAAGAATCTAAAGAAATACTTCCTGTCGCATTGTAATAATTGCAAATAAAAGTTTCAATAATTACTGGAAATTTGACATTTACGAAGAGTCATTAACATCTAGTAATTTTAGCATGCCAAATAAATATTGAAATAGATGTAACTATTCAATTCTGCTGACCATTAAGCTATAAACATTTAAATTACAAACAGCAATACATCTACATATTATTGTAATTAGAAGAGTACTTTAATTGCCACTGGTATCACTTAGCTTAATATATATTCATTCTTAAATTTTAGTTTACTATATTATCCGCATTGTAAACTAACCTATTCTATCTATGAAAAATTTTACGATTCTTAGAACTATCTTTCTGGGATTAACAATTCTTTTTATTAGTAATTTTGGTTTTGCAGCTAAGGCTCCAATTAAATTCGGAAAAGTAAGTATTGATGAGCTAAAAATGCAAACATATGAAAAAGACAGTACTGCCGTAGCTGTTTACTTATGTGATTATGGAGTAAGCGAAATTCCTTACATGAATACTACTGGAGATTTCCAATACAATTCCACAAGAATTATCAGGATAAAAATATTAAAAGATGAAGGACTGGATTATGCAGACCTTGAATTTTCTTTTGATAAAACACAATGTAATGTGGGAACAGTTAAAGCGTGCACCTACAATTTGGAAAATGGACAGATTGTAAAAACGAAAGTTAGTAGCAAAGACAAAATTCTTGAGAAATCCTCTGATGATATTTACACCTATAAATTAGCCTGTGAAAATGTTAAACCAGGATCAGTCGTTGAATTCATGTATCAAATAACATCTGATATTCCATGGAATATAGATCCTTGGTATTTTCAACACAGTATCCCTACCATTTGGAGTGAGTTTAGAGTTAACGTTCCTGAGTACTTTGATTACAAAAAAAATGCAAAGGGATATTTGGTTTTTGATATTAACGAGCACAATTTTGGTAATGGAACTTTCAACAATGGTAAAACGTTTTCTATTGACCAATATCGATTCGTTATTAAAGATGTACCTGCTTTTAAAAAAGAACCTTTTACCAGTTCTAGTAAAAATTACATGTCAGCCATTGAATTTGAAATTGCTGGAGTCAAAAATAATTATGGTGTTTACAAAGATTTAACCGGTAACTGGGATAAGATTAATAAAACCCTAATGGAAAGTGAGTATTTTGGGCTACAGTTAAAAACAGGTGGATTTTTAAAAGATGTGGTTGCTGAAATTACCAGCAAAACAAAATCGGATGAAGAAAAGATATTGGCTGCATTCAATTACATTAAATCCAATATGAAATGGGACGATTCCTACGGAAAATTTACCACATCCACTTTACGCTCTGCGTTTAAAGAGAAAAAAGGGAATGTTGCTGATATCAATTTAATGTTAGTGGTTCTGCTAAATAAATTGGGTATTAAAGCTGATCCTGTAATTCTAAGCACAAGAAGCAACGGTTTATTGAGCCTGTTCTCTCCTAGTCAATCCAAGTTCAACTATGTTATCGCAAGTTGTAAAGTTGGAGAAAATAGAATTTACTTGGATGCTACTGATGCCAATTGCCCATGCAACCTTCTTCCTGAGCGTTGTATCAATGATAAAGGAAGACTGATTAGTAGCCAAGGTTCATTCTTTGTAGACATCAAGTCAAGTAGTATTTCAAAATCAGCCACAATTGCAAAACTAAAACTTGATGAGGATGGTGTAGTTTCAGGCAATCTCGATTTATCTTTAAATGGATTTACCGCTTTACAATTTAGAGATGCCATTCAAGATAAAAGTGAAGAAGAACTGCGCGAAACCATGGATGAAGCTTATAAGCTAATAGATGTAGAAAGTGTTGAAATTAGTAATCTTAAGGAGGTAGAAAAAAGTATTATTTCAAAAATGGAAGTTGAAATGACTGAAGAACTTGAAAACGTAAATGATCTTATCTATTTCAATCCATTTATCGTGAATAAAATTGAAGAAAACCCTTTCACTTTGGAAGAAAGAAAGTATCCTGTTGATTTTACTTATCCAATTGATAGAACTTTTATGCTTGAGCTTACTGTGCCTGATGGATATACTTTAGAAAGTAAACCTGCTCCTGCAAGAATCAATCTTCCTGAAAAATCGGGTCAATTCATGTATTCAGCAAATCAGAATGGCAATAAAATTATGGTGGTTAGCAGGTTTAAAATTAACAAGCGAACATTCTTGTATAATGAATATGCTAACCTAAAAGAATTTTACAACCTGATTGTAGCCAAGCATGCAGAAATGTTGGTTCTTAAACGCATGTAGAGATACCATTAATAATTCCAAATGAATTGTTAATGAAGTGATGAACCGTAGAGCAAAGAATTAATGGAGTGTTAATCACTTATCTGTGATCTGTTTTTAAAAGAAGATTGTCACTGGTTTATCTCTTCTCCATAAAACCTGACCATTGATCTTTGCTTTCCGTTCATTGTTAATTTATGATATTTTAAAAATCTTAACCAATACTTATGAAAGTCCGATACATTTTTTTATTGCTCCTGACATTTCTATGTACAAATCAACTATCCGCAAAAAAAACTCCTGTTTACCCGGTAAGTGATATTCCGGAAGAGCTAAAAGAAAATGCAGATGCCGTAATTAGATTTGATGAGACAATTGTTGAAATCAATTCGATCTATAATTTAAAATACTCTTACCATAAAGCCATTACAATTCTCAACGAATCGGGCGATGAATTTGCTGAAGTTGTTGCATTCTATGACAAATCGATGCCTTTAAGCAACCTGCAAATTGCTTTATATGATGCGGAAGGTATGTTAATCGAGAAGGTAAAATCCTCTGAAATTAATGACTATAGTGCTTCTGGAGAATCGATGTTCTCTGATAACAGGGTAAAACAATATGAAACAGTTCAAAAAAATTATCCATATACCATTGTGTATTCATACAATCAAAGCTTGAACGAATATACAAGCATTGCTGGTTGGTATCCTTATGACGGTTACAGATGTTCGGTACAAGAAAGTACATACAAAATTGTAACAAGCGATCCTACTTGTTTCAAGCACAAACTATACGGCTCAGTAATCGAACCTGAAGTAGTTAATATCAAAGGCCAAACTTCGCATTCATGGAAAGCAAGTAAGTTGAAAGCATACAAGCACGAACCTTATTCTTCTCCCTATTCAATTCAAGGCCCCTTGTTAATTTGTGCTCCTACAAAATTTCAATACGATAAAATTGAAGGGAATACAAGTTCATGGAATGAATTGGCCAAGTGGTTCTCTAAACTAAATCATGGAAGAGATGCTCTGGATGAAAACACCGTTGCTGAAGTAAAAGAAATGGTGAAGGATTGCAAAACGGAATTTGAGAAGGTGAAAACCCTTTATGAATATTTACAAAACAAAACCCGATATGTTAGCATCCAAGTTGGTATCGGTAGCCAACAACCATTCCCTGCTCAAGATGTTCAGGATAAATCCTATGGCGACTGTAAAGCTTTATCGAATTACATGAAATCGCTTCTTAAGATAGTTGATATCCCATCCTATTATACCATTATCACATCAGCGAATAAACAACGTGATCTTGATACAACTTTCGTTAAAAACTTTGGAAACCACATCATATTAATGGTGCCATTACAAAAGGATACCGTTTGGTTGGAATGTACCAATAAATTCAGTCCATGTGGATTTTTAAGTTCGAGTACCGATGACAGAACCGTACTTGCCATTAATGAAAATGGTGGACATTTGGTTCGAACGCCAGAATATAAAATGGAAGATAATACCCAAAATAAAAGTGGAGAAATCGTTATTAATCCAGATGGTACTGCTACGGCAAATATTACAGAAAAATGCAGGGGTTTGCAATACTCATACCTAGCTGGGCTTTCTCACTTAAGTCCTGAAGATCAGAAAAAGAAAATATATAGTGATCTGGAACTTCCTGATTTTAAAATCAACAATCATGAAGTATCCAAAGAGTTAACAAGAATTCCAAGTTCGGTTTTAAAGCTTGAATTGGACATTAGAAACTATGCTTCCAAATCGGGTGATCGTTTATTCATTCCTCTTAATTTGATCAACAGAACCAATAAGGCTCCCAAAAAGATTAAAGATCGCAAAACAGATATCTGTTACACACGCGAATATTATGATACTGACAGCATACAATTTACACTACCAGATGGTTTTGAAATGGAAAGTATTCCGGAAAAGGTTGTGCTTGATTCGGATTTTGGCAAGTATTATAGTGAAGTCAAACAAGATGGTAACACAGTAACTTACATCCGAAAAGTGGAATACAAAAAATTCAATTTACCGGCAAAACGATACGATGACTTAAGAGATTACAAAAAAGCAGTGGTTAGAGCTGATAAGGCTAAGATGGTTTTGAAGAAGATTTAAACGTGAACAGTCGAAACGGTCGCACAGTCTAAACAGTCACACAGTCGAATAGTCACACAGTCGAATAGTCGAATAAGTTAAAATTATTAAAGAATGGCGACAATAAAACAGTTTGAAGATTTACTTATCTGGAAAGATGCCAGATCTTTAGTTCGATTGGTTTATGACTACTGTAATCAAATAAAAGATAAGGGTTTTACCAATCAGATGCAACGAGCAGCAATATCCATAATGAATAACATTGCAGAAGGATTCGAGAGAAGCTCTGATAAAGAGTTTTATCGGTTTCTTGATATTGCAAAAGCTTCATGCGGTGAAGTACGAAGCATGAGTTATTTGGCATTTGACTTAAATTACATGTCCTTGGATCAAAGTCGAGAATTAGAATCAAAATCACGCCTTTTATCAGGAAGCATATACAATATGATGAAATACCTTAAATAATAAGAAAAGCACAATTAGATAATTAATAAACCTAATTGTGCTTTTCTTTAATATGATTTTGCCAAAATTTACATTTAATTATTCGACAGTTTGACTTTTGACTGTTTAGACCTTTTTTTTAATACTCCGGAAGCAGAAATGAAACACAAACCCCACCCTCTTTCAGATTTTCAACATCTACTTTGGCCTTGTGTAAATCCATTACCAGTTTAACGGCCACCAATCCTGGTGAGAATCTTTTAAATTCTTCGGTGCGCTCGTTTTTCTCTAAATCGAAGAATCGGAAAGTGTAATTTACCTCTCCTGCAGCAAAATGAGTTCCTGCATCTTTTACAAATACCTTAATTTTTTGCCCCATCAATTCAGCTCCTACATACACTTCGGAACGCGATGGCGTATTTGTAATGGCATTCTCAATGATTTTCTCCATACAAACCAGCAATAAGCGCTCATCTCCACGAATGATGTAGTTTTTAGGAATATCAATCTTCAATTTGACCTTACGTTCTGTAATCAGCCCTTTCAGTTTATCAGAACTCGTTTTTACAATTTCATATACAGGAAGTCCCTGTACTTTCATTTCATAACGTTCGAATCGTAAGGCAGAAAGTAATAAGGCAATATCAGATACGCCAATCAACTTTTCGACTGCTTGCTTGATAAATCGAACATATTTTAAGTTGGTTTTGTTCTTGATAGAGAACTCCAACATATCAGCAAAACCCACGATCCCATTTAATGGTTCACGCAATTCTGTTGACATTAAAGAAAGGAAATCGTTCTTGGCATCCTCCAATTTTGACAACTGATGATTTGCCTCTTGCAATTCATTATTCGCCTCCTGTAATTCCATGGTACGAGCTGCCACACGCTCTTCCAATTGCAAATTCATGAACTTTAAGGATTCATTCTTATGCTTCAGTTCAAGATGTGTATTTACACGAGCAATCAGCTCTTGCGGATTAAAGGGTTTCGTGACATAATCCTGTGCTCCTGATTCAAATCCCTTTACAATATCCTCACTGTCTACCTTGGCAGTAAGGTAAATAATCGGAATATCCTTGGTTTTATCTTTTGATTTAAGATACTTACAAACTTCATATCCATCCATTTCAGGCATCATGATATCCAATAATATCAAATCAAAACTATCTGCCACACAAAGCATTAAAGCATCCTTACCATTCAGCGCATACTGAATTTCGTAAGATGAATCGGAAAGAATTGCTTGTAGAACTTTTATATTTTCAGGGATGTCATCAACGATAAGAATACGATGTTTCTTCATTGTCAAATTTTATTTGAAGGGGTTTAAGTTGTATTAATTGAGTTGATTACGAATAAGAACTTATAGGGGGCTTATCCTAATCAAAGCATAAATATAACATATTAATTTTAAGATTTGATAATTAAGAGGCAAAAAGTGGAAATGACAATTGGTAATTAATAATGAGCAATGAATAATTACAAGAAGTACATAGGGCGGTGCCTCTTTTGTTCTTGCTGTCGAACAGTTGAATAGTCAAAATGTGTGAAAAGTCTTGAAGAGTCTGAAAAAGTAGAATGGTAGAAAGGTAGAATCGTAGAAAAGAAAAGTTCAGGAAGTAGTTAGCAGTAGGCAGTTATCATTCCAATTTTGTGGTCACCCCGAGTTAGTCGAGGGATCTCTCAATTTAAACTCCAAAACACAAAGCCAAAATCCCAAGTAGAAAGGAGAAAGCGCTTCCTGCCATTCAACGGTCGGACTATTCGACTATTGGACTGTGCGACATTTTGACTACCTATAGACGAATCAAACGTTTTCGATAATGAAATGATCCAATTTTACCATTAAAAATATAAGTTGACACATTTGACAGCTTGACAGTACAAATTATTTTTATAGCTTTGTTTGATATAACACTACTATTACAATGTTTTAATATGGAAAATTTACCAAAGGAGATAGCGGAAGCTATTAAAAATGGGGCGGCAGACAATCAATTGATTAAAATGGCCCAGGATCTTTTAGAGAATGGTGACCAGGAAAATGCCGCTAAGGTTTTGGATTTTTGTTTCTAAAGAAATAAATATTCAATAATAAAAGCCTCAAGGAATTCATCTTTGGGGCTTTATTCTTTTCCAATGATTCTCCACAAATAAAAAAGAACACGAATGGATCGCTACGGATTGTAAATTTTAACCACAAAGGCAAACGAAGGCGTTTCACAAAGAACACAAAGGCGTAGACGCAGATGTTGATGATAGATCTGATTTTCGCTGATAAGTCTTGTCCACAGATGAACTCAAATGAAGCTGTTTCGTAGAGAACCGTATGATTTCAAAACTGTAATGTTCATTGTTAATTACTCATTACTCATGACAGTCATCCCGAGCCTGTGGAGGGATCTCTCAATTTAAACTCAAAAGCACAAAGCCCAAGAAACAAGGTCAAAGGTGAAAGGAGAAAGGGGAATGCCTTATGTATCATTGAATTTACTCCAAGGGTTTAAATTATTTTAATTTTTTTTAAATAATCTCTAAGTTTTATTTGTCAGTGTAAATTTATTTTGTTTACCTTTATATTGTCTACAAATTAATCGGGATACCGATATTCCATTTATAAGGTTCTTTAAATGAGCCTAAATATATCTCACGAACATATATTTCCGCTTGTATTGTACTTTGCAGTTGTTGTAATTTATAAATAAGTATGATGTATAGCGTAAACTTATTGCTTGAAAGAGGCAGATCTATAAGATCACCCATTGAAAGAAACTAAAAGTATCCGGTGGCTTATTGATTTTTTCATGCATACAAGTAGTATAAATGGAAAAATTTGTAGACAAACAGTAAGTCACCGGATTAAAATAAAGTCTCCCTAAATGAACAAATAAATTTTAATGTATCCAATATTTAAAATTACCGCAAGAGATTGAAATGCTGCTATTAATGCAAGAGAAGTGCCCGAGAGTGACATGAAAGCCTGTGTTTGTAATACAGAAAGATTCTGAAATGATACAAAGCGTATTGGACAATGATAGAGAGCAATGCGTTGAGGATACAAAAAGTTGTAGGGATGATACGGCAGTCTTTGTTTATGAGACAGAAAAGTGTGGGGATGATACAAAGAGTGTATGTTGACGATACAGAGCAAGATGTTTACGACACAAAAAGTTACGGGGAGACACAGCATGATCTGTTTATGACACAGAAAAGTGTAGGGACGACACAAAAATGTTTGTTGATGATACAGAGCAAGACGTTTGCGATACAAAAAATTCTGGGGATTACACTGCTGACCCTGTTTATGACACAGAAAAGTGCGGTGACGATATAAAAGCATCTGTTTGGAATACAGAGCAACCTGTTTGCGATACAAAAAATTGTGGGATTAGCACAGAAGCCTATATAACTGTTGCTTTAAACCACCAACTCTCTCAACTATCCAATGATAGCCTGCTTGACGAACTTGTAATCGTCTAAAATACCACTTGTACATACCAATTATTTTTCATCTGACATGTTCCTGCCCATGCAGTGCTTGTCATTAAAACTACTGATACAATGAAAAGAGTATTTTTTACTTACCGCGAAATGAAAAGAAGACTTGAGGACTTCTATAGCGCAAACCAGGCAAAAATTGATGCCATTCCTGTTCTGAAGGAAATTTTTGATGCCCTCTTTGCCAGCTTCAACAAGTTTGAACTGTCATGGGAAATCCTAACTCAGGATTATTCGGGCTCTACCCTTAGCAAACGGAATGTAAAAAGTCAATTGGCCAAGCATCTCTCCAAATGCAATATGTTGATATACAACTATTGTATCAAAAATGAGATCACAGCAGAATTGCCAAATTTTAAAGGCAGTGAAGGCAGTTTGAATAGGCTTTCGGATGAGAAGTTGATTAGCCGTAGTAAATACAGCATTCAGTACCTGGAAAAAATGGCTGAAACAATCGGTGAAACTGGCCTTGCGACCCAGGATTTGGATGATTTGAAAACCCTGTTTACCAACTACGAAGCCTTGGCTCCAAGACCAAAGGTTTTGATTGGCAAACAGAAAATTGCCCAACAAGACCTAAGTGATGCTCATACAGATGGTCTGCACATCATTCAGGAAAGGTTGGACAAGGTGATGGAATCGATGTTTGAGGATGCTGACCCCGATTTCTATCATACCTATGTGGAAGCCTCGGAAATTGAGAAGCCCAACTCCAGTACACTGGCTGTAAAAGGTTCCATTCTGGACAAAAGCACCAAATTACCGGTACCACAAGCTCACGTGATTATCGAATCCATCGATTTGGATCATGAGGTGAAAGGGAAAAAGGGAGGTTTTCGAATCAAAAAACTGGAGCCTGGTACTTATACCGTAAAAGTGGAAGCAGTTACCTACAAAAGCATCAGCCTGGACCTGATTCATCGACTGGGAGAAACCAATGTGCTGGAGATTGAGTTAGAGACAGTCGAATAATCCAATAGTTGAACAGTCGAATAGTCGAAAGGTAATTGAATTTGTCCTTCATTAAAATTAGAATGAACAAGGAGGAGCAAATTCTCAATTGGTAATGAACAATGAGTAATTAAAAGAGGTGCATTGGTTTGTGCCTCTTATTTTTTGCAATTACCTCACCCCAACCCTCTCCTCAAGGAGCAATATCATTAAGTTAAGGGTGAATCCTTTTGATAAACATTGGCAAAATTACCCCAAACCCCTAAAGGGGCTTTTCCTGTGCGCTGTTCCCTTTAGGGTACAAAGCGAAGCGTCTCTTGACTAAAAGGAATAATAAAAGGGTTAGCGTAGGTCGAAATGTGCTAACTTAATGACATTACATCAAGAAGAGGGAGTTTGGTACTGCGTTCTTATTTTCTTTAGAATTTACAGTCAAACAGTTGAAAAGTAAAATAGTAGAAAAGTCGAATGGTCTGGAAAAGTCTTGAAGAGTCTGGAAAAGTAGAATGTCAGAAAATCAAAAGGAGAAAGGAGAAAGTATAAAGGAAAAAAGACAGATCCTTCTCTGCGCTCAGGATGACCAGAAGGTTTTCTAGGCATTACGAGCCAGTTGTCATACCGATCCCGAATGGTCGGGAGAGGGATCTCTGTCAAAAAACAAAGCCCGAAGAGTTTTTTCTTCGAGCTTTTGTTTTACATTCGGCCCCACAAGTGCTAACTTCTATTGGGTTGGTACGCCGATAGTTTATTTCTTGTTAAAAATATTAAGAATTGCATTTTTGATTCTCTCGCGCTCTTCATCTGTCATATTAGAACCAGAAGGAAGACACAAGCCTTCTTCAAACAGTTTTTCCGAAGTACCATCTCCATAGAATGGGCAATTCGCAAAAACAGGTTGCATGTGCATTGGTTTCCAAAGTGGACGACACTCAATATTTTCTTTTTCCAGTTCCAAACGAACGTCTTCTCGTGTAATTCCATTTGCATGAGCAGGATCTACCAAGATTGAAGTCAACCAATAGTTTGAGAAATAATCTTCATTTGGTTCTTCTAACAATGTAACACCTTCAATTTCAGCAAACAGCTCTTTGTAGAATTCAAAATTTGCACGACGTTGCGCAACACGCTCATCCAAGACTTCCATTTGACCACGTCCAATACCTGCAACAATGTTACTCATACGATAGTTATAACCAATATGTGAATGTTGATAGTGAGGCGCATTATCTCTGGCTTGTGTTGCTAGGAATCGTGACTTTGCAATTAGTTCTTCATCATCCGAAATTAAGGCCCCACCACCTGAAGTCGTAATGATTTTATTACCATTGAAAGAAAGAATACCAAATTTACCAAAGGTTCCCATGGACTGCCCCTTGTATTTGCTACCTAAAGCTTCAGCGGCATCTTCAACCAATGGAATTTCATATTTCTTGGCAACAGCCAATAACTCTTCAATCTTACCTGGCATTCCATACAGATATACACAAAGAATTGCCTTTGGTTTCTTTCCTTTGGCAATGCGATCTTGAATGGCTTTTTCCAATTGAATCGGACACATGTTCCAGGTATCCTTTTCAGAATCCACCAAAACTGGTGTTGCTCCTAAATAGGTAATTGGATTCACTGTAGCCGAAAAAGTAAAAGAAGAAGCAATCACTTCATCTCCGGCTTTTACCCCTAATAAAATTAGAGACAAATGAATAGCTGCTGTACCTGCACTTAATGCTGAAGCATGCTTTGTACCTGTATAATTTTGAATATCCTCTTCAAAACCATTCACATTAGGGCCAAGTGGGGCTACCCAATTGGTATTATACGCTTCCTGAACGTATTTCATTTCGTTTCCTCCCATATGTGGTGAGGATAGCCATATTTTTGGGTTCATAATAACAACATTTAAACTAAACTACTTAGGAATAGCAATAACTTTCTCTTTGAATCGATGAAAAATATAAGTCTGATCACCAATATTTTTATCAACAATCATTCCAGCTTGTATTGTATTTTCACTACCTATTGAAATATCAGGTATAACACCGGAGTTCATACCAAAAAAATTATCATTCTTCACAACAGAATAACCAGCAATTCCTATATTACCAGCAAATACGTTGTTAGACCCTACAATACAATCATGACCAATTTCTGTCTTAGAATTTATTGAATTTAAGTCACCAATAATAGCATTTGGACCTATCTTAGCAAAACAACAAATGACATTACCCTCACCTATTTGAGCAGTTTCATATACAATTGCAGTGTGATGAATAAAATTGGTAAACTTTAAATTCTTATTACTCAGTTTTTCCAAACATGCTTTTCTTGCCTTAATATTGGACACTCCAATTAAAAAATAATCATCTTTTTCAGGAATATAATCAGATAGGTTTGATAATAATGGTTCGTTAAATTTATAACGTCTGTAATTTTCATCATTATCATCAATATATCCCTTAATTTTCAACTGAGACTCCTTATTAATATACTTATTATTATCATGTATTAGACCAGCAATTTCAGCAGAATGAGCTCCTGCTCCTATAATTACAACATTCTTCATTAATTAATTATTTTTTCAATTTCAAGCTCAGATAATAAAAAAGATTTGCCATGGCCAGGATAAACATTAACATTTGAATCAAACCTATTTAGAATAGCATTAACACTATTTACTAAATCATACTTATTACCACCCGGTAACTTCACAACAGTTTTAATATTCTCTAAAATAGTATCACCCGAGAAAAGATTCTCTTCTATTGAAAAACATACACTTCCTTCTGTATGACCTGGCGTGGAAATAACCTCAATTTGAATCCATGAAAAATCAATAAATCCCCCTAATTCCTACAAAAAAAACATCTGCGGATTTACATTTAAATCCAATATTATTATAAAAAAGAGATAAGTTTTTTTTAGAATCTACAATCTTATCTGAACATTTTTTAGATGCAAATAATTTACAATCGAACTGTTTTCGTAATGATTCAACACTCATTATATGATCAAAGTGTTCATGTGTTAGCAATATACCCTCAGGTTCTAGCATATTGTTTTGAATATACTCGCACACAGCTGTAGTATTTTCTGCACCAGGATCAATAATAATACATGATTGATTATTTGGCTGATGCAAAATAAAACAATTTGAGTCAATCGGATTACTAACAATTTGTTTTATAATCACCCCCATAATTATCCTGATATATCAACAGTTCTTCCTCCATCAACTGTTAACTGTTGTCCTGTAATCCACCTAGCCTTCTCAGATATTAAGAAATCAACTGCATTAGCAATATCTAAAGGATATCCAAATCCTAGAGGATAAGTTTTCTCCATTCTAGAAGCAATCTCTTGATCATCAAAAATATTTTCAGTCATTTCGGTTCTTACCGCACCAGGCAGAACTGAATTAACTCTAACAGCAGGGGCTAACTCTACTGCTAAACATCTCATTAAAGAATCTAAAGCTCCCTTTGAAGAACCATAGGCAGTTAATGCTTTAGCCCCTCTATCACTAATATTACTTGATATTAAAACAACACTTTTTAAGGACGAAAAATTTATTTTTTTCTTAGTTAATACTTTGCAGATTAAAGCCGCTGAGAAGACATTTGTACTAAAAGTTAGTTGTAAATTTTCAAGTGAAAGCAATTTTACAGGTTGCATCTTCATATATCCTGCACAATGAACAAAATGAGAAATAACAATATTGTTATCTTTCATAAAATTCGAAAGTGCATTATCAATGTTCGAACTATCAGATAAATCAAACTGGAATATTAATGATTTACTTTCTGACGAACATTGCAATTTTGTTTCATTTAACTTCTCCAAATTTCTACCGCACAGAACTACATTAAAGTTCAATGACAACTGAATTGAAATCTCTTTTCCAATACCTGAAGAAGCACCAGTAATTAAAACAAATTCTTTTTTCATAGCTACAATTATTGAGCGGTAAACCCTCCATCAACACAAAGAATCGAGCCCGTAATCCATTTTGCCATATCAGATAATAGAAAAGCAATAGTATTTGCTACATCAATAGCTTCTCCTAAACCCAATGGATGCATTTTCTCCAAATCACTCATATAAGAATCCGAAGAGAATGAAGTTGAAACATCATCCATCATCTCAGTTTTAACGAAACTAGGTGCAACACAGTTAACTCTAATATTTTTAGAAGCTAGCTCGATTGCTAATGCTTTTGTTGCACTTTCTACAGCTCCTTTAGACATAGCATATCCAACATTGGCTGCAGAACCTACAGAACCATATACCGACGAAATAAAAACAATTGATCCAAATTCATTTGCAAATACTTTTTTGCTAGCAAAAATACGTGCCAACTCAATGCCTGCGTATGAATTTACTTTGTAAACATCCAAAGCTTTACTAGCGTTTATAGTCCGTAACGGAGAAAGATAAGGGATCCCTGCCAAGTGAATGAATCCATTAATCTTACCGAAATCTGCAATAGCACTTTCTATAATCTTTTTAAACCTCTCAGGTTTAAGCAAATCCAATTGAACAACCAGATCGTTATCATCGCATTCTATTTTGGTCTGTTCTAAACCTTCTAGATTAATATCTACAAGAATTAATTTAGCTCCTAATTTGGATAATAAAATCGACGTGGCACGTCCAATTCCGGAGGCAGCTCCTGTTATGAGATATTTACGGCCACGAAGATCTAAAGGATTAAAAACTTCCATTTAATTTTTTGTTTGAATTAGTTTAAATAATCCTTCAATTGTATTAGCAGAATTAATTTCATCCGCTAATAAAGTTACATTATACTCTTCATCTGCAAATGCAATTATTGACAAAACTGTTAATGAATCCCATGCTTCAAAAGAGGTTAATTCATCATTTAGATTAACATTTTCCTCTTCTAAAAGTTCCGCTATATTTTCAATAAAATTTTCCATGTGTATATAATATTAAAATTCAATTATCATATTAAAATCCAATTTTCCTAATTCCATAACCATTGCACCCCAAGTCAAGCCTACACCGAATCCTGACAAACAAACATTATATTTATTTGACACTAAGCTTTCACCTAGATTATAACAAATATTTGTTGGAATACTAACACCACTTGCATTCCCAAAATTCTCCACTATATTCGAAGGTAGTTTATCCCTATCAACTCCAATTTTATCAGCTAATTTTTGCAGCATAAAACGATTCGGCTGATGAAACAGATAATAATCAATTTCCTTCTTTGATTTTCCACTTATATTCAGAACCCTATCAATAATAGGTGGCACTTCTGCTTGCACAAAGTTAAATACTTTATCCCCTTCCATAACCAAATTATCAAGACTCCTATAATTCCCACTAGAATCTTCTTTCATTGTAGATGTTTCTTGTGTTGAGGGCATTCTAAACCCACCAGCAGGAATTTGTAAAACCTTAGCTTCACTTCCATTCATCAATATAGAAGAGTAAATTTCATTAGATTCAGGAGTTTTTTCCACAATAGTTATTGAAGCAGCATCTCCGATTAAGGGATTGCTATTTCTATCTCTAATAGAAACTTTTGGACTTAACACATCAGCATTAATCAAAACTACCTTTTTTATAGCATCTTGATCTAAAAGCATAAAAGCTTGCTGAAGACCAATTATAAATCCAGCACATCCTTGATTGATATCCAAACATAACATTTCATGCTTTAATTCTAATTCACCCTGAATTATATTACTTGTAGGAGGCATAAAATGATCAGGTGATTGAGAAACAAATAATAAGGCATCAATATCATTCTTATCAAGATGTTTACTATCAATAAGATGTTTTAAGCCATGGATTGCAAGATCTGATGAACAAACTCCATCTTCTACAATCCTTCTTTTATTATATCCCATTGCCAACTTTAACTTCATCGATTTAGCTAGAGAAAAATTATAATTCTCAATACCATCCTCAAATGACACTTCCTTAGAAGGCAAAACTGTTAAGATTCCTGATATTTTTTTGTTTTTATATTTTAAGTCCATTTATTTCGTTTTTTGAACGAGCTTAACAATAGCTTCAACAGATGAAAAATTTTCTGGTAATATATCCATCCCATCAATAGAAATCTCAAATTCTTCATCAAGTGAAGTAACAAGGTTAATCATATCAAAAGAATCTAACATTCCTTCTTCAATAAAATTTACATGTACTGCGAAATCAAATTCTGGCTGAATTTCTTTTAAAATACTTTTTACTCTATCTTCCATTTCTTTATAATCTTTTTTTTACAAAAATATCTTCAAATCTAATTACGATCTTTTTTTAAAATTATATCATTTAAACTTTCCATTTCGAAACCGTAGTGTTTGTACCTTTTTATAGCATTTTCATTATCATTAATAACCCAAAACATTTGTTTCTTACAACCACTACTCAAGAAAAAATATTTATTCAATAAAGCAGATCCTATTTTCTTATCTCTATACTCTGGATGAACAAACCAATATCTTAAATAAGAAGTCATACCTATCAAATCAAAAATTACAAATCCAACAATATGATCATCTTCTCTTTTCACAACAATATGATTTTTCTTGATCCAATTTAATATTTCTTCCTTAAATGGTATTTGTTCTGATAAAGGATCAAAATATGTATCAAGCAATATTTTTATTTCTTGTACATCATTTGTGTTGGCAAAATCTATAGAAATATCATTTTTAAAATCCTCATCCTCATTTATAACTCGACTCATCCGAGTTAATGAAGTATATTCTACAAACTTATAATTTTTAAAAATATCATTTAGCCTACTCAATTCTGTCGCTTTACCAATTAGATCAATAACCGTACATGTTTCTTCCAAAAAATTTGCTGCTAGGCTTATTCCATTACTTAAAGATTCTTCTGATTTTGCTACAAAATAGAGTGAATTAAAGCTTTCGTTCTTCCTAATAAAAAAAACAACTCCATTAAATTTATCAATTTTATATAAGCTTGCTTTTTCTATCCACAATTCAATTTGATCTTTGTTAGGAAAAAAATTTGTATAATACTTTTCTTTAAAATCTCTTACAGATTTTATTCCCAACATAATCTCTTCAAATGATTTAACTATTTTCATATACAATTCACCTCATTACTTAAAGCTAATCTATCAATTTTTCCGTTAGTATTTCTTGGTAAGATAGCTTTTTGCTTAAATACCGTCGGAACCATATATTTAGGAAGTTTTTTTGAAATTAGATTTCTAAATTCTTTAACAGGCATTTCGCTATCAGCCTCATATATAAGAGTAATTTCTTTTAGTGGGAAATTATATACAACACAAGCATTTTTAACTATCTTCAATGTATTAACTACAACATGCTCAATTTCTCCCAATTCAATTCTGTAGCCTAGGTGCTTTATTAAACTATCCTTTCGACCTTTAAAAACAATTTCTCCCCTCTCATTAACTGAGACAATATCACCTGTACGATACATGATCTCCGGATATGAATTATTCAATGGATTCTGAACAAAAGCTTGTGCTGTTTTTTCAGGATTGTTATAATATCCCATAGCCAAGGAGGTTCCTCTCACACATAATTCTCCTTCCTCATTTCCATTCACTAATTTATCTTGATCATTTAATATCAAGATATCAGTATTTTTACAAGCATATCCTATTGGAATAGGTTCATTGTCCTCAATCTCCCTTTCAACAATATAATAGGTACAGTCTAATGTAATCTCTATTGGACCATATAAGTTAGCAAATAAGACTTTAGGCAAATTTTTACGCCAATAATTAAATTGTTGAGTAGGAAATACCTCCCCTGCAAACCATACCAACCTTAAATCCTTAAGATAATCAGTTCTCAACAAGTCCATATTTGCGATATTCACCATTATAGTTGGAACCCAAAAAATGAATGAAACCTTATGCAATTGCATCAACTCCAAAATTTTCACAGGAAATGCAGCAAGACTATCAGGAATTAAAACCATAGTAGCCCCTTTAGCCATAAGTAAACAAAGCTCAAAACTATATATATCAAATACCAGCGGAGAAAGCGATCCTATTATTTCATTATCTGAAAACTCAAAGGCACTTAAAGACCATTCTGTAAAATCAATAAAGCTTTTGTGATTTAAAACTACTCCCTTCGGCGTTCCAGTTGAACCTGAAGTATTTATAATACATAGAGGATCTGCATCTATAATTCTATAAAGTCTCTCCGATATTACTTTTTGATCATAGCCTTCATCAAAATTAAAATCATCTAAGTTGATAATAAGAATTCCTTCTGGTAATACATCGTTAATTTTTTTAATCAAAGCTGAGTTAGAAATAACAACTCGAGGTTGGATTCTGGCAAAAATATTCTTAACTCTCTCAACAGGCGATTTGATGTCGAGATTCATGTATGTGTTACCACTATATGTAATACCAATGTTAGAATAAATACTTTCTATACTCTTAGGAAGATAGACTGCAATTGGACTATTAATTATTTCAGATTTGATTATTCTATATGCTAACTTCTTTGAGTTTTGCTCTAAATCTTTAAAATTAATCTCTTTATCTCCGTCAATAATCGCAATTTTATTCGGAAATTTTTCAACTGTTTCTTCAAAATATGAACTAATATTGTATCTCATTTTCTTCTATTTAATTATTTCCTTTAAATGCTTCAGTTGTAGCTTCTCCTGCTTTGTTAATATTGCTACGTAAGAAAACTTTTTGGGCTGTTAAAAATATAATTTTAATATCAAGTATAAAAGTAATGTTATCCACATACCATACGTCATAAATAAATTTATCATTCCATGATATGGCATTTCTACCATTAACTTGTGCCCAACCAGTTATTCCAGGTCTTACATTATGTCTTTTGCGTTGTTGAGCATTATATAGTGGTATATATTGTGGTAAAAGTGGTCTGGGCCCTATTAAAGACATATCTCCCTTTAAAACGTTTATTAATTGAGGCAATTCGTCTATGGAAGTAGAACGAACAAACTTTCCGACCTTTGTTAAACGATAATTATCTGGTAACAACTTACCATCCGAACCTTTTTCATCCGTCATCGTTTTGTACTTAATTATCTTAAAAATTTTCTCATCTTTCCCTGGTCTTTTCTGAAAAAAGAAAACTCCAGATCCATGATTTGCGAAGTACAACCAAATAGTAACAACAATAAGGATAGGCATCACCAAAAGCAATACAATCAATGCAAATGAAAAGTCAATAACTCTTTTAAAATATCTCTGATACATAGAATCAATTTAATAACTTTTGATACTCAGCAAGTAAAGCCTCCCATACAATATGTTGCTCATAGCGCTTAACTATTAAATCACGGGCATCACTAGCCATTTGTTCAACCTCCAAAGGATGATCCACAAAGTGTCTCATCATATGCAATAAAGCATCTGCATCTTTTGACGGGATTATTTTGCCATTAACACCATCTGAAATGATTTCATTGCTACCATTGATATCGGTTACAATTGATGGTAACCCCATTGCTCCCGCTTGTAACACTACATTTGGGAATCCTTCTCTATAACTCGGAAAAACAAACACATCTGCATTAGCTAAAAAGGGGCGTACATCCTTCTGAAATCCTTTAAACTTTATTGCCGGATGATTAAAAATTAAATGCTCCACCTCTGGATGTATTGGATCGAGTTCCTTCTCAAAAGGACCAACCAATACTAATTCGATATTCGGACGAAGTTTATACAGATTTACAAAAGCAGTTACTAATTCATTTATACCTTTATCCCCAACTAATCTTCCTATAAAACAGAAAGTAAATCTATTATTTGTTACTTTCCTTTCATCCCTAATTTTAAAGTACGAAGTGTTAATACCATTAACATTTCCATTTGCAATAATTTTTAATGGTTTAGAAGTAATTTTAAATTTCTCCAAATCATTCATTACTCCTTCTCCTTCCGGAATTATATCAGTAGCTGCCCAACAGGTTAATTTATCTGTCAAAATTAAAATTTTCCTTTTCAAACCTGTCGAAGTTGGAAATACTAACCCAGTAAAAGTATGAACTCTAACAGGAACATTTGAAAACTTAGCCGCTAACATCGAAAGAAGTCCTGCCTTGGGAGTAATAGAATGAACCATTGCAGGTTTTTCTTTACGAAAGACTAAAATTAATTTTATAAGTGATTGGATATCTTTAAAAAGAGAAATTCTTCTCTCAATGTTAATTCCTATTGTTCTTTTAATATCCTCCTTCTTTGCTAAATCTTCTAACAACTTACTTTTTGATGATAGTGCAATTACTTCGTAATATTTTGATAAAAATTTTAGTTGACCATCCAATAAAGTATATAAGGATTCTGGTACTGCGGATACTCTAATAACCTTTTTCTTCATAAAAATCACTTAGTATTGAAGTTACTTTCTCACCATTATCAATCAACATTTCCTCTTTGAACGATGCACATTTTTCAATTTTTCTATTCAAAGATGTATGATCAAGTTCACGCAAAAATCTCCTTATCTCCTCCTTATTCTTACAATCTATTGCATAACCTATCTCTTTTTGAGTAACAACATTTGATAAATATGTATTGCTACTAACCATTATTGGCTTATGATAATATATAGACTCATATAGTTTATTTGGTTCTGCAATTCTCTCATTTACCCCGGTTGTATCATAGCATACAAAATTTACATCAAACTCTTTATATATCTGATTTAAATCAATTGGGTTTCTAAATGCTCCGTGATAGTATACATTCTTGTAATAATCACAATGTTTTTTTACAAAGTTTCACCATTTCTTTAGGACCATCTCCCCAAATATGAAATTCCCAACTAGGTTTTTCATCCATTAATGTTTCAATAAAATTTGATAACATTTCTGGATATCTTAAAAGTCCTACGAAAGCAAATCTTAATTGATTTACATTTTCAAATAATTTAATTTCAGGTCGATCTATAGATAAAAAATATGGGTCTAACTTATTGGGAAGAATGAATACATTATTGGGCGATGCATTATCATATAAATATTGCCTAAACCCTTCGGATGTTAGGAATGTTATCTCTGATCTATTTTGCAAAAACCTATCTAATACTTTAAATATTTTTATAAGTACTTTAGGATAGTTGAGATACATTAAATCACTTTCCTCATAAATAAACTTACGACCAAATAAAAACAAAACTAAAGCTAAATCAGTACCAAATACATAGAAAACACTTTCTTTATTTCTCTTAATTATTGGACGTAGTGTTTTAATATATTTAATCAGTCTTTTTAAATATGAACCATGCTCAAGGCCATCAAGAATTTCCATTTCAATGTCCTTTGGTTTGTTTATGGAATACCAACTTCTATCAAACGAATATACTTCCGTTTCACATGTCATTTTTTTTATTGTTCTAATTCTTTTATGACAGCGTGGTTGAGTACAAGAGTTCAACAAAAAAATAACTTTCATATTTTCTATTTCTTTAACTGAGCAACAATTCTCTCACATGCCAACCCGTCACCATATGGATTGTTTGCTTTTGCCATAGACTCGTAATATTTTTCATTGTCAAGTAATAAAGAAACATGTTCTACGATTTCTCTTCTATCAGTTCCAACTAACTTAACAGTACCAGCCTGAACAGCTTCAGGACGTTCAGTAGTATCACGCATAACCAATACAGGTTTACCTAATCCTGGAGCCTCCTCCTGAATTCCTCCTGAATCAGTTAAAACCAAACAGGATTGTGACATTAAATAAACAAATGGTAAATATTCCAGCGGTTCGATAAAATGGACATTACCAGCATTTAATTGTTCATTATCTTTTGAACCAAACACTTCAAAGATTGGTTTTCGCACATTTGGATTCAAGTGCATTGGATAAATAAAATCTACATCTGGATAATTTCCTGCCAAATCCTTAATTGCATTGCAGATATTTAAAAAACCTTCACCAAAATTTTCACGACGATGCCCAGTTATAAGAATAAGTTTTCGGCTTGATCCATTTTCTGAAGAATAGTCATAATTTATGGCATTATCACCGACTAAAGACGACTCTCTCACCATATAGTGGTCTACTATTTCTTGTTTCAAACCACTAGCCAATAACTTTGATTCTACCTGTACTTTTAAGTCTGAACGCTCCTTGATCTGATCTAAAACTTTGTAAAGAGCATCTATTACCGAATTTCCCGTTACAAAAATTCGATTTTCTGAAACTCCTTCTTTCAACAAATTCTTTTTACTTGTTTCCGTAGGAGCAAAGTGATAAGTAGCAAGACGTCCTGTTAATTGACGATTGGCTTCTTCAGGCCATGGTGAATACAAGTTATGAGTTCTTAATCCAGCTTCAACATGACCTACAGGTATTTGTTGATAAAAAGCTGCTAACGCTGCTGATGTTGAAGTCGTAGTATCGCCGTGTACCAAAATTAAATCAGGTTTTGCTTTAGTCAAAACATCTCGCATTCCCAACAATACACGTGAAGTTACATCATACAGATCTTGTCCCTGTTTCATTAAATTAAGATCATAATCTGGAACAATTTCAAACAAATCCAATACTTGATCTAACATCTCTCTATGTTGAGCAGTTACACAAACAATAGTTTCAAACTGCTCATTATTCTTTTGAAACTCTTTCACTAATGGAGCCATCTTAATTGCCTCCGGGCGAGTTCCAAAAACCAACATTACCTTTTTCATATCTATTTAGGACGTAAGAACCACGGATAAAAACTAAACCACAGTCCTATATGTTCATTTACTATTTATTAACACCACAGAAATCTAGAATCACCTTATCTTCACCATTCACAAGGCCTTTAAACTCTTTATGAGCCACCAAAAAGGCAACAATATCAGCAGACTTAAATGCTTCCTTGTAGTTGGTTAACTTAAAAACATTGTGTTCTTTTACATTAGGCTCAACAACCATCATTTCCGCATTATTAGCTCGTTGCATTACTTTTTGGGCAATATACTTAGCAGGAGATTCTCTTAAATCATCAATATCTGGTTTAAAAGCTAAGCCCATTAATGCCACTTTTGCCTCACGTCCATTTTTAAGTTGGAACTCTAGCATTGCATTATGCACTTTCTCAGCACACCAGAAGGCCTTATAATTGTTAATTTTTCTTGCCTGTTCAATTATATTTGACTCTGCTGGATATTCAGAAACAATAAACCAAGGATCAACTGCAATACAGTGTCCACCTACACCACAACCAGGTTGTAAGATATTTACACGAGGATGCTTATTTGCTAATTCAATTAATTCCCAAACGTTGATATCAGCTTTGTCACAAATTAATGATAACTCATTTGCAAATGCAATCTGAACGTCGCGAGATGAATTCTCGGTCAATTTACACATCTCTGCAGTACGTGCATTGGTCGCATGTAATTCACCAATTACAAATGTTCGATAAAAGTCTATTGCTGCTTTAGTTGATGCGTCATCAACACCTCCAATAACTCTATCGTTATTTACCAATTCATAAATCACATTACCGGGAAGAACTCTTTCCGGACAGTATGCAATATGCAGATTACCTATTAATTCAGGTCTCTCCGAATAAATTAATTCTGCCATTTTATCTGTAGTATGAACTGGAGACGTAGATTCAATTACATATAAATCACCTTTTTTTAGCAAAGGAATGATGGCTCGCGTTGCCGATTCCACAAATGTTATATCGGGCTCATGATCACCTTTAAATGGTGTTGGTACAACAATAAAGTAAGCATCGCTTTCTTCAGGAGCAAGAGCTGCACGAAGTTTCCCACTTTCAACAACACTTTTTACCATTTTCTCTAAACCAGGCTCTACAATGTGTATTTTACCTTTATTAATTGTATCAACAACAGTAGGATTAACATCGACACCTAATACTTCAATTCCATTGTGCGCAGCAATTGTAGCTGTAGGAAGACCAATATAGCCTAATCCCATAAAACATGCTTTCATAATATTTAAAGTTTTTCTTTTATAAATTCCACAATTAATTTTGCTCGATGCTCTACAGATAAATCTTTTGCTGTTTCCAAAGCATTTCTGGATAGCATAGAGCGAAGTGATGCATCCTTCTTTAGTTTATCTATGGCATTAGCAATTTCTCCAATATCTGATGGTTCAACCAGAATTGCATTTCTATCGTTCAAAATATCATGATTAAATGACCTATCAGAAGAAATTACGGGTAAACCACAAGCCATTGCCTCTACAATAGCATTACAACAACCTTCATTTAAAGTAGGTAGAACAAATACATCACTTGCATTCAAATAATCTACCAACTTATCATGAGGCAAAGAACCACTAAACAATAAATTAGTTTGTTCAGGTTCCTGCTCTCCTTTGCCTATAAGCAGACATTTTATCGAGCTATCATTTAAAGAATTAACAGCATCGTTTACTCTTAATACACCTTTTCGTTCAATAAAAGCTCCGACAAAACATACAACGAACACTTCTTGAGGGAAGTTTAATTTTTCCCTACAAAGCTTTTGTTCCTTCTTGTAAAATTTGTTTTTATCAATACCGTTAGGTAGAATTTTGCACTTATCCTCTTTTAAAAGACCTAATTGTATACTTTCTTCTTTATTCTTAGTTGACACAGCAATTACTCCAGATAAAAAAGACACAAACTTATCTTTATCTTTAAACTTTGTTAAGCTTTGTATCCATATTTTAGATTCACCTGTAGCCACGAACAATGGAATCCTATTTTTATATGCAAATGGAAAACCAGCATATGCATTTTGCCAAAAATGGCCATAAATCACACTAGGTTTTTTCCTTAAACCATTTAAAATCTTATTTATCTTAAACCGAGCAAATAAATAACTAATTGATTCGCCAAAAACCCTTAGCCTACTGAACGTAAGAGTCAAAGGCTGATACACAGTTATTTCATTACCTCGATCAGTCTTATATTTCCACATAGTCGGACGTTTATTCTTCGTCGAAAGAAAAACTCTTGTTATACTTTGTGGCGCAATGACAATACATTTCGTTTTAGTATCAGCAATGGCTTCCACTAGTTGGGCTACAAAAGTAAATTCTGCTTCTCCTTTATAAGGGTAACCATCACTAATAAAGCAAATATCATTATTATCTCCACTATTCATAATTCAATCTTTTACTTCGTTCAATACCTCCAATAACAACACCCAATACTAATGCATATATATTCCAACTAAAATCACAATATCCCATTGAAAACAGTGATTGTGCCCCCCACATAGAAAGCACACTAAACAACACTATGGAATCTTCTTTGTTCATACTTTTTGAGCGAATTAAACCAACTAATGATAAAAAAATAAGTAGATAAATCATAACAATACTTAATCCTCCCATAGCTAATAACTCCAGCCAATCATTATGCGCATAATTTCCTGCAAATTGTACGGAAGCAGCAAAACCATGACCGAATAGTATTTCTATGACATTACCATTCATCCAAGCCTCAAATATCGAAGCGAAAATACTATCTCTCCCACTTGTATTTGACACACCATCAGACAACCTTCGTAAAAAATATTCATTTGCTGATAACGCCTGAAAACCAAAATAGCCAATCGTCACAACTAATGTTAATACTAAAATAGATGCAACAGTTTTTTTTAGCCTAGTATCCAAGAATTTTCTTTGCCTTTTAAAAAGAAAATATGAATAGATACACATAAACATAACGTAACAAACCAAAGCTCCACGTTTCGTAGCGGAAATAACTAAACCTAAACTAATAACAACACATATTATAGATATTATAGGTTTCTTTCGTGCAATAAGTAGTAACAGTGGAGCGAGATTTACGAAATAGTAAGCAGCATTATTAACTACATTTTCTGAATCATTACTAATGTCAATTATACTACGTAATTCATAAAAGTACTTTCCTAATAGTGCTAGAAAAAGAAAAACAGAAAACCAATTTAGAATATTCGCTGATAATCTGCCCTTTAGAGCAAGATAATAATATACAAAGAAAGGAATAAGGCCTCCTAATATAAGTTTAAATTGTTCATAATAACAACTTGGAAATATAAGTCCCGAATCAGGTGCCCTATAAAACAAAAAATACATGCTCTGAATAAAAATAAATGTTATCAGCAACTTAACAAATACACCTTTATTTTTCAAAGCTAATACCTTAACAACATAAATACCTGATATCAATATCAAGAATGCAAAGGAGATCTTTGCAACTATGTTTCCAATAGGATAAATTACCCCCTGTAAATAATATAAAATAACTAAGGATAAAACACAGCTCTGAATAATATTTCCAAAGGTTTGCTTATTCATTATTCTCTTTTATTTTCGAATACTAGGTAGTTCAAGCTCATCTCCCATAATCAAATTCCATTCGTCAGATCCAAAATTATCATACCCGGATGAATCAAAAAACGTTAATTCTCCAAAATACATTTTACCATGTATTTCATACAAATCAACTCTTACATGAGGGATACCTTTTGATAATTTCTTTGCTGTTTCTATCATTTCATTAAAAGTTTCAGGTCTCTTGTGATTAATCAAAGAATTTGGTCCCTCTGTACTTGTTATATCCAACTTATTAAATTCACTATCATAATAATCGAAATTATGCGTAGTAAATCGATTACTCGCTATCAACAACAATTTAACTTTTCCATCAAAACAATAAAACTTATAATCTCTCAGTTCACCACTTTCATCCTCCATATACTTCTCACATAAAATCCTTCTCTTTATATTTTTATATGGCCACTCCCTAGTTCTCAAAAAAGTGTTGGTTGAAAGTTGAGCATTTAGCTTAGCTCTGAGTTGATCGAAATCAATCTTTGTTTTATCCTTACAAATAAAGACATTCCCTCCTCCTGTATGATTACATTTAAGAACAAACTGTTTAGGCAACTGTTCAAAATCAATTTCATCTGCATGATCCCATGTACCAATCGTAGGGATAATACAATTATCACTAATAGCCTCCGCTACATATTTTTTGACCTCTATTTTATCAACCATAACCGAATACTCTGGACTTCTATCATAGAGTTTTAACCATTGTAACTTTTCTGTAAAATATCTTGGATTTCGCAAGTTTAAAAGTTTACCCATTTTTAAGCTATACTCAATATAAACATATAGTCTATCTGTGAACACTTGAGGAATACTATGTATAACTCCTAAAAAAATCAACTTCGGGCTCCTAAGGTAATGTCTAAATGGTAACATTAATTATATATTTCGTAAATAGTTCAACAATTTATCTCTATGAGATTCACATTCTATAAAGTTTCGAATAATTACACTTTTCTTTTTACCAATGAATGAAGGCAATAATCGTCTATTATATAGTGCTTTTATATATCTATTTGTATATGGTTCAAAAACACCGAGGATATTTTTGCCACCTTTATACAGATAATCATTTAATTTTTCTTCAAGTAAATCTGTATTATTAATTATTTCATTTAACTCTTTTATTTTATTATCAAAAGCACTTCTATTATCAATCAATTTCACCCCATCTTTAGACTTACATTGTTCATATGGAATAAGCTCAAAACTAATTTCTTCACTAAACCTCATTTTAAGCATAAAACCATAGTTCCATAAATCATCCTGAATATTATCATCGAAACAAAAATTACCTAGTCCATAAAATATTGGCTTGCCCTTATAAATCTCATAACCACTATAGCAATGCTGATGATGGTTAACTATTGCATCTGCACCAATGTCAACAAAATATTGGTAAGTGCTTTTCATTCGCTGACTTGGTAACTGTAAATGCTCGTGCCCCCCATGTATAATCACCACAACAAAATCCGATTCTGTCTTCGCTTTTACAATTTGATAATAATTAGAAACAGGGTCTAATGGTGCTGCTCCTGCTTGAAATTTCGTTGCAATAGAAAATTCATTCTCACAAAAATTTACAAATGCTATCTTTTTACCATTGATTTCTTTTGTTAAGGTTTTCTTTGCGGATATCAAATCTCTTCCTGCTCCAACAAAATCAATTCTTTTTCGCTTACAGTAATCAATTACTCCCATCACACCTCCATCCCCAAAGTCTCTAATGTGATTATTTGCTAAAGAAACACAATCAAAACCTATATATCTTAATGCTTCTAATGCTTTATCATTTGTCTTTAGATTAGGGCCACACTTATCAATTGGTTTATCATTTATACCTGGAATACATGTTTCAAAATTTACAATACTGTAATCAACACTTTCAATATGAGGTTTTATATCACCAAACACCTCTTGGTATTCTTCTAAATCTATTTTCTCTTGTAATCCATACTGAGGACAATAATCCCCAGCAAATAATATCTCAAGCATTTTTAGTCTGTTTTATTTTTGTTGCAAAATACCATGTTGTAATACCACGCAAAAACCAGATAATCGTAATTGTCATGGCAATTCCAATGTAAGAATAAGTTGTAGTCAATATCCATGTTAGAATTAGTCCCAAAATAGAATAAAACATTATTATATGACTATATAACTTTTCTTTCCCTACCAAACTAAATAGTTAGGACCATATGTATTCATTAGAAATAATGCAATTGGACAAATTGACATTATTTTTATCACCAGAGCAGAATCCTTAAACTCTTCAGTATAAAATATATCAACTATCAAATCCGAAAGCAAGAATAACATTAAGCTAGCCAAAACACTTATAAAACCACTTATTATTACATATATTTTATGTTTATCAATCCTTCTTGATAAGAAAGGAAAAAATGTTCTAGAAAAAACTTCAAATAATTGATCACTCAGAGATATAAACCTAAATCCATTGGAATAAATTCCAGTTGCAGCACTACCTCCATATACCCTTAAGATGATTGTTGAAAAATTTGTATACAAATTGGGAAGAAACAAACTAACGAACATATTTTTACTACCCTTTATAGTTTCAGTAATATCATTCCAGGAAGGTAAAATCAATTTTACACCAAACCTTTTTAAAATAATATACATCGCTATAATTCCACTCATCCAATAACCACAAGCTGTTAACAGCGGATATAGTGTATAATCACTAGGCTCTTTGATTACAATAAATACCAATAGTGTAAATATCAATTTTGAGATAAAATTAAGAATAGTGATATAAACCATCTTCTCTTGTGCCTGAAAGAACCAATCTGGAAATATTATATGTCCTGGGATGTATAAAAATGTTATTAGCAACAACACTCTCTTATCATACATAAATGGTATAAAATAGACACAAAATCCCAATACAATAACACTTATTAGCATTAAAATAATTTTCGAAAACAAAACATTCGAGAAAATTTTTGAAACTAATAACGTATCATTCTTAATTCTAGCGATATCTCTTGTCGCGGTATAGTTAAAACCAAAATTAGTAAAGGTTTCAAAATAAATCATGACAGCCGCAGCAAAGGCTATCTCGCCAAAACCATCTACTCCAATTACTCTAGCTAAATAAGGCAATGTGATTAATGGGAAAATATATCCAATTAATCTCATTACAGATAAAGAAGCAAAATTTGTCATTAGAACTTTCGCGTCTTTATTATTAGTAATATTTAATATTATATCTTTTAACACCCTTTATGATCATTTTTTTTAGTAACCCTATAATTTTATGCACTTTTGAAACATTAGTTTTTAATTGCCTTAAACTTTAGGTACCAATCAGTAAACCTTTTAACCCCTTTCTTTAATTCATAATTTGGTGCATATCCAGTCACTTTCTCTAATAATTCCGTATTAGCCCATGTTTTCTTTACATCCCCTTCCTGCATAGGCATGAAATTTTTCTCCGCATAAAGCCCTAAGCAATCTTCCATAGTTGAAATGAACTCCATTAAATCCACAGGCTTTGAGTTTCCAATATTAAAGACCTCAGCTCTTGGTTGTTTTTTAGGCAAAGTAGAAACACATCGGACGATTCCTTCAACTATATCATCAATGTAGGTGAAATCTCTTTGCATCTCTCCATTATTAAAAACATTGATAGCCACTCCTTTTGTAATTGCCTTCGCAAATAGCATTGGTGCCATATCAGGCCTTCCCCATGGGCCATAAACCGTAAAAAAACGCAAACCAGTAGTTGGTAAATCATATAAATGACTATAAGTGTGCGCCATTAATTCATTACTCTTCTTTGTTGCAGCGTATAAACTTACAGGATGATCCACTCGATCCTCTTCCGAAAATGGGATTTTTGAATTAGCGCCATAAACAGAGGAACTTGAAGCATATACTAAGTGCTCAATTTTATTGTGACGGCAACACTCTAATATATTAACAAATCCAACCAAATTAGATTGAACATATGCATGTGGATTTTCCAAGGAATAACGGACACCGGCTTGCGCAGCAAGATTTACTACATGCGTAAAATTCTCCTCAACAAAAAGTTTTTCTAATTTTTGAAGGTCAGTTATGTCAATCTTAGCAAAACTATAAGTCTTATTTTTCGAGCTTGCTATCAGTTGTCCGTTTTCTGTAATCAAATAACGGTCAATTCCTGACTCATTCAATCTAGCAAATTTAAGATTCACATCGTAATAGTCATTGATGTTGTCAATTCCGACGACTTCATGCCCTTCTTTCACCAAGGTTTCTACTAAATGAAAGCCGATAAATCCAGCAGCTCCTGTTACTAGTATCTTCATATTCCCACGAATTTCACAAATTAGAGCGAATTAGACCAGTCAAAGCTAATACGCTATTTTTAAAACAGCAATTCTAAGTAGTAGAGTTCAACCTTAGTACTGCTGTATATTCAAAACTATTTTCCTTTACCAATATTATACACCTCAAAACCTAGGGTATCCAACTGATCTTTATCTATAATATTTCTTCCATCAAAAATAAATGCAGGCTTTAACATTGCATTATATACCTTCTCCCAATCATATGTTTTGAATTCGTCCCATTCCGTTAGAATGGCTGTCGCGTGCGCCTTATGCATTGCTAAGTACGGATCTGTATGAATAGTCACTAAAGAGCGAATCTCATTTATGGACATGACTTCACCTTGCTCTACATATTGACCAACACGGTGTGTTTGCAAATATTCCAGATCGGCAAAAATCTGCTCTTCCGTTACTTTAGGGTCATATACATGAATTTCAGCTCGATCTTGTAATAACTCATCGGCAACATACATGGCTGCAGTTTCACGGGTATCGTTGGTATCCTTTTTGAAAGCCCATCCCAAGAATGCAATTTTCTTACCCGAAACCGTATTAAAAAGAGAGTCAATAATATTTTTAGAGAACCTATGTTTTTGGTAATCATTCATCATGACTACCTGTTCCCAGTAATCTGCCACTTCAGGTAAATTAAAATGACGACACAAGTATACCAAGTTTAAAATATCTTTTTGAAAACAAGAACCTCCAAAACCTACTGAAGATTTTAAGAACTTTGCCCCAATACGGCTATCCTTACCAATGGCTCTGGCAATTTCATCAACATCAGCACCGGTTTTCTCACAAAGAGCAGAGATAGCATTGATAGAAGAGACACGTTGTGCCAGGAATGCATTAGCAGTCAGTTTTGACAATTCCGATGACCAAACACGAGTAGTAACAATGTTTTCGCGTGGCACCCAGTTCAAATACACATCAACCAAGGATTGAACAGCTGCTTCCCCACGTTCTGTCTGCTCCCCACCAATCAGAAAACGATCCGGCTTGTGCAAATCCCGAATTGCAGTACCTTCAGCAAGAAACTCAGGACTTGACAAAATATCAAATTTTACACCATTACCAGTAGAATGTAAAATGGTACGAAGCGCTTCTGCTGTTCGAACAGGCAGCGTAGATTTTTCTACAATAATCTTATCATTCTTTGCTACTTGAGCAATTTGACGTGCACACAATTCAATAAATTTCAAATCAGCGGCCATACCTTTACCTACGCCATAGGTTTTGGTAGGTGTATTTACAGAAATAAAAATCAGTTCTGCTTCATCAATGGCTTTCTCTACATCTGTAGAAAATTTCAGATTACGACCACGAGCTTCAGCCACAACATCAGCCAACCCAGGTTCGTAAATAGGCAATTTATCTAAATCAGCATCATTCCAATCGTCAATTCGTTGTTCATTTAAGTCCACCACATGCACATTTATGTGAGGGCATTTTTGTGCAATAACAGCCATTGTGGGCCCACCAACATATCCTGCACCGATACAGCAGATATTTTTAATTGATTTCACTTCATTCATTTTTTAATAATGCTTCTATTTTGATTATTTTAATATTCTTTTCTCAAATATTTCACTAGGGCTGATAAGCAAATGAAAATATGCCTAAAAAGTATTGCCATTATTCCATTTACTTTTCGCGTCTTTAAGAAATCCTCTCCCAAAAACAACACCTACTCCAACCATTCCTCCAAACAAAGTCCAAAGAACTAAAATTAAAGGTCGTTTCGGCTTCGATTTTTCTGTTGGCACCGAAACAGGCTGAATTACAGTAAAAACAGGCGCATCTTCCTTAACTTGAATTCTTTGCTTCTCCAACTGCTTAGCCAATTCTGAATATACTCCATACACCAAATCATAATCCGAAGTTAATCTTTGAAGCTCTATTTGCGCTGTTGCTGTATTCATATTTTTATTTCCATCCCTAAACAACGCTAATCTCTCTTGAGCCTCTTTGGCCTCCTTCTTCTTCTCTTCAAAACGCTGCTCAATAAAATACAATTGTTCTTTAGCTTTTTTAATCTTGAAGTCTACAATAGCCTTTTGAAGTATATCTTTAGCATCATTAACCATTTGAGCAGCAGCTTTCGCCTCCGGCATTCTTACAGATAAGGTAACATGACCTTCTTTTTTATCAACTTCGATTGAAACCTGTTTCTGAAGTTTCTTGATAAGCCTTTTTTCGTCAGCGGAAATTTGAATTAAACCTTCATCTATGATTTGCTCAACATTACTATCCTCTTTGCTTAAAAATAAACTTATGATCGTACTTGGTAGTCCTATCGTGTATTTTTTCAGGTACCCAAACACATCAGGTCTATATATATCTAAATAATATTCTGAATAACTAACCTTTCTTTCAACACCAGAGATATTAAGTTGAGTATTCATTAATTGCTGTCTAAAAGGAATACTCGAGATAATCTTCGGATATAAAGTTGGAGGTATTGTTGAACCTCCACCCATAGAACCCAAATTGATTCCTGCCATGGCAGCTAAACCTCCCAAATTACCGCTTAGCTTTGATCCTCCTTCTGTCGATTGCGGCACCATGGTACATGAAGCTGTGTATTCTTTTTCGGAGAAAATGGATATGAAGAGACCAATAGCCATAAAAATGATGGTTGTTTTGATGACGGTCTTTCTGCCTTCCCATAGGGTTTTGGCTAGTTGTATTAAGTCGATTTCGTCCTCAGCCTGAGTTATATTTTTTTGTTCGGTCATTATAATTCCTTTTTTAGAGATCCTTCGACAAGCTCAGGATGACTGCAAACTTTTTATTCTGTAACTAAAAGATCCCTCTGTTCCTCGGGATGACGAGAAGCTCGGGATGACTGCTAATTTGTTTTTTTCTTTTCCTCTTTCAACCCCTAAATCCCCTGAAGGGGACTTTTCCTGCACCAAACAAGCCCCTTTAGGGGTTTGGGGTATTTTTATCTTTACATGATTCCCTTTTATTGAGAGATCCAATTATACTTCTTTGAGAGAGTTTCCTCTCCCTACTTGTTTGCAAGAGATCCCTCGATTCCTCGGGATGACAGCAAAGATCGGGATGACCGTTAAACTCGGGATAACTGTAAATCTGTTCAAGCCACATCAAAAACATCCCCCTGCATCCCCCTTCAAAGGGGGACTTTACCCTAACGGGTAGCCACCGCAATGGCTGTAATCAAACTCGCCAATGTTGATGTGAAGGCCAACCACTTGCTTGCGTTTACGGCTTTGTCCACTTCCGGTTTTTCCGGCACAATGATTTCACAGCCTGGTTCGATTCTAGGGAAGCGTCTTCCGAACAATCCGCCTTTTGTGGCTGCTGTAGTTCCGTTGGCATACAGCACATATACTTTTCCTTTCTTGGCTCTTTGTGCAAAACCTCCTGAGCTCAGGATGTAATCTTTTGCTTTTTTCTTATCCGTAAAAGTATGAGCTACCGGATTCAATACCGATCCTGAAACCATCACCGTTTGCAATTTAGAAGGTACCATCAGCTGATCCCCATTATGCATTTGCAAATCTTCTACACAGCCTGGCTTCTTCATGATTTTTGGCAAGTCAATACCGACTATCTGATACTGCACTTTTTCTACCTCTTCGGCATTCATGGTGGTATCCTGCATGGCAATGGCCAATTTTGCCTGGTATTCTGCATCGCTCAACTCTATTCTTCTGCGCAATGAGGCTCCCTTCACATAAGCTTCAGGCGTTAAACCTCCTGCCCTGCGAATGACATCGGATATTTTTTCATCCTTGCGGGTAATTCCATATTCTCCTGCATACTTTACTTCTCCCTGCACACTTGCTGTCCCCTGTGGGCGATAGCCTGGTGCACGGCGAATGTATACCTTATCGAAAGCATTTAGTACAAAAGCTTCTCCTTCTGCATCCAGCTTCAAGTTGCGATCCAATCCATATTGGTAGGTATGCAATAGTGATTTGGTCAGGTCTTTGGTTTCATTGTAGTCCAATACACGACTTACCTCCACAGAGCTCACCTCTGCATTTTCCAAAAATCCACCTGCCTGGAAAATCAGGTCGGCAATTTTCATATTCTCTGCCCAGGCATATGTTCCCGGAAATTGTACTTCTCCTACAATTTCAACCGTACGTGCTTCACGCAAATCGAAAATGGAAGAGATCTGAATTCGATCTTCGCGTTGCAATAGTATATCCGCTTTTCCATTCAAGACTTCGCGAGGTGAGAATGAGATGGCCTCCAAGCTCAAATCCTTTTGCTTGCGTGTAATTACACCGCGCTCCATAAAGGCTTCCTCTTTCAGGCCTTCTGCTTTGGCAATCAATTCGGAAAGCTTCATTCCTTCCAACAACTGGTAATCGCCAGGACGATAAACCGCCCCTTCTATGCTAATTCTATTCTCGAAACGCTCTGTAATGGCTCCTGCCTTTATGGAATCTCCATTCATCAATTCAATTTCCTTATATTGATCGGCAGCAACATCAACAAAACTTAGAGTGCGAGTATTGTTGCGATACAAATCCAAAGCGTGGGTATAAGCCTTATCGGTAAAACCACCTGCATAGCGCAAAATGTCTGCTACCAACTCTCCATCTTTGGTCTCAAACAAACCGGTACGTTTGAATTCGCCTGCTACTTTAATGCGATTTACATATGGACGAACCATGATTACGTCCTGATCGCGCAACTGCACGTTATTTTGTGTTTTTCCATCGATTAAATATTCATAAACATCCACCGAATTGATGATTTTTCCATCTCGAATCAAATCGATTACACGGAAAGAGCCATTTTCATTGGGACCTCCTGCCAAGTACAGTGCATTGAAAACAGAAGCGGTTGCCGGCAAAGCATAAGTTCCTGGTAAGTTCACCTCCCCAATTACATTTACCTTCACTCCTTTTAAAGCCCCCAGACTTACATCAGCAAAGGTGTTGGCTGATTGCCTTTCATGCCATTGTAAATAGAAATTAACCTGGATTTGATTTTCTCACTGGCTTTTGCAAAAGACATTCCGTACACATTCACCGGGCCCAAGTCGGGAATGATAATGGCTCCATTTTTTTGAACCACCAACATGTAGGACTGTTGAGATGCACCGTAAACCGCAATATTTACTTCATCTCCTATGCCTAAAGCATAAGAATCTGAAACCGGAACATCCACATTGGGTGCAAAGCTTAAATTCTCTGAATTGAAAAAATGAAAACCAAAAATCTTTTTGTTCTTTTCCGTTGCTTCGAACTCCTTCTTCACAGATAGCTCCTCTGTTTGTGCATCTGCAAACAAGCTAGTATCTCGTAAAGCATTATTTCGATCTCCTCCAAACTGATTTTTCATCTTGTACTCCCGAATGCGCTGAGTCATTTGATCGATTTGCATTTGCGAAGCTCCACGAGCTCGTGCCAAAGCCATGGCCTCTTCCAGGCTCATCCCATTCTTCTCCATTTCGGAGATGATTCTTTCAATTTGCTTGTCGCTTAATGCATTTACATTTACCGTGGCTGGATTGATGTTTGTATTTTGCGCCTCAGCCTCGATGGTGGCAAAAGCAAAGATCAATCCCAAGAAAAAAGTTTTTCGAAATAATCGAATCATAATTGTATTCTATTAAAATGCTTGTGGTTTACACCTATTTATTCAATTTAGACCGTTTTGCTTTGATCAAACCCCACTTTTGTCTGATCAAAGATTTTTGCGGTTGCGCAAAAATAAAAAACTACTATCCAATTCCCTAATTTTTGAGCCTATTTTATATTAAATTTTTCTAACATAGTTTTCACGCAAGAGTAAAATCCAAAAAACCAAATTTCAAAGTCCAAAACTCAATTCGGAAAGCTGTTGAGACCAAAACCCAAGCTTAATTAGCCAAGCCCTGTAATCAGTGATCAAAAATCAATTAACAATGATCAGTAATCAGAGAACATTATACCTATTTAAAGGTTTGAGATCCCTCGATTCCTCGGGATGACAACTTAATCTTCTGGTCATCCTGAACGAAGTGAAGGATCTATTTCTTTAAGAATGAGATCTCTCAATACTTCGAGATGACAATACCCAGCTTTAGATCCCGATCCCGACCATTCGGGATCGGGATGACTACAAACTCGGGATAACACCCCAATATTTTGGTCATCCTGAATAGAGGCACGAAGTGAAGGATCTCTTGATAACAAGATTAACCCTTCGTTTCTTACTCTGGAGAGATCCCTCGACAAGCTCGGGATGACTGCAAACTTGGGATGACGCCCCAATATTTTGGTCATCCTGAACGGAGTGAAGGATCTATCTATAAAAAGAAATCCCCTTCCAAAAACTTCCAATCAGGATTAAAGCTCTCAATCAACTTTTCTTTTTTCTCCCTTCTCCAGCCTTTTATCTTCTTCTCTCTTTCAATTGCATCTTCTATGCTTTCATACTGTTCAAAATATATCAAATGATGACAATTGTACCGCCTCGTAAAAGCATTAATATTATCCACTTGATTTATATGTTCGCTTAACCTTCTTGATAAATCATTTGTTACACCCACATACAACACTGTTTTATTTTTATTTGATAATATGTAAACGTAACACGTGTTCATCCGTTTATATTTTCATTTTAAATATTCATTTAATTCAAAGAGATCCCTCGACAAGCTCGGGATGACTACCAACGCCCAAGATGACTGCTAAATCTTTTGGTCATCCTGAACTAAGTGAAGGATCTATTTCCTTAAGAATGAGATCTCTCAATACTTCGAGATGACAACACCCAGCATTAGCTCCCTCTCCCAACCATTCGAAATCGGGATAACTGCTAAACCTTCCGGTCATCCTGAACCGAGTGAAGGATCTGTTTCCTCTTGTGTTGAGATCCCTCGATTCCTCGGGATGACTGCCAACTCGAGATAATTACTGCTTCGAAACCAGTACAAATTTCCAAAGTAAAATATTAGAACCATACCCATTTTACTATTTGACCTTTCTACTTTTCCAGACTTTTCTCCTTATCCTTCTGTTTAATATTAGCATACAATACTAAATAAAAATTCTCAATAAAAAAGCTGCCAAATGTGTCAAGTTGGATTGTATCCCTACTCCTAAACATTTTGATAAAATAAAAGCTGTTTTACACTTGGTGCAGAACAGCTTTTAATCAGTTTTTTTTAGGACATTTAGCTCAACATCTCTTTTATTTCTTCAGACAAAGCTGGCTCACCCACCAACTTCGATTTTGACACGAAACGCTTGTCCAATTGTTCATATATCGAGTTCATCGATTTAAATTCTGGAACAATGGCTTTCATATGGGCCACAATCTTGAAATTATCGTTGGTTTCCAGCAAGTCATAAAAATGCTCAATCATCAGCTGAACCTCTGCCAATTCATATTCTCTCACTTTTGCCACCATAATCCTAGGATGCTTGGTTGGAATGGTATTTTCTTTCACATTCAACAACTCCTCATACAGTTTCTCCCCAGGCCTTAAGCCGTAAACTGAACCTTTATGTCTTCATTTAATTTTAAACCACTTAACTTTATCATCTTATAAGCCAGATCTGCAATTTTAACAGATCTCCCCATATCAAAAATAAAGATTTTACCTCCAGAGCCGATTGCTCCAGCCTGCATCACCAATTGGCAAGCTTCGGGTATGGTCATGAAATACCTGGTAATTTCAGGATGAGTTACTGTAATCGGCCCTCCTTTTTCAATTTGCGCTTTAAACCTTGGAATCACCGATCCATTCGATCCCAAAACATTACCAAAACGCGTAGTAATAAAATGGGTAGGACATCCTGGATAATTCAATGATTGCGTATAAATCTCTGCAATTCTCTTCGACGCCCCCATTACATTGGTAGGATTCACCGCTTTATCCGTGGAAACCATTACAAACCTCTCTACCCCATATTCCAAGGAAAGATCGGCAACATTTTTAGTTCCCAACACATTTGTTTTAATCGCCTCAGAAGGATTATTTTCCATCATAGGCACATGCTTATATGCAGCTGCATGATACACCAAATCAGGCTTATAAACATCAAACATTCTTTGAGTTCTCTCCTTATCGCGAACATCCCCAATTACAATTTCAGCATTGTAAAAATTCAACTCTTCTTTTAATGACAATTCTATATCATACAACGGAGATTCCGCCTGATCAAACAAGACAATACATTTGGGAGAGAAACGCGCCACCTGCCTAACCATTTCAGAACCGATAGACCCGGCAGCTCCTGTAACCAAAACGGTTTTTCCATTTACCTGTTCATTGATTTGATCCCAATCCAAGTTAATTGGATCTCTCTCCAACAAATCCTCAATTTTTATGGCTCTAATTTGTTTTACACTCAACTCGCCATTCACCCAACTTTCAAATTTAGGCACCTCCCAAACTTTCACATTGAACTCAAGACACTTTTCAACCACCTCACTCTTTTGAGCATGAGTTAAATCTTTTTTGGCAATAATTACTTTATCCACCTCCTTTTGCTCAATCAAATCCTGTAAATCAGATGTACTATATATCTTAACATCTTCCAATTTACTACCTACTTTTTTGTTATTGTGGTCAATAAACGCAACTATGAAACTATTCACTTCGCTACCACTATCCAAAGCATGCTTTGCCATAATACCAAATTCATCACTCCCATAAATCAATATGTTTTCACGAATCTTAGATCGAGTAAGGTATCTATAGTAAATGGCTTTAAATATAATACGACTACTGGTCATCAAGAAGACAACAGCAATATATTCAATGATCAAAATTGAGAAGGGTACAATAAACACACCATCCCTTGCAACAAAACTTAATAAATTGAGCAATGTAAATACAGCTGACCCTACCGAAACCACAACAAATATCCTTTCTGCATCCTTAGAACTTGTATACCTAACAATACCTGCATAAGTGCCTCCATAAAGAAATGTTAAAGCCCTTAACAATACAAACAAAGGAATAATCACCTTTGCAGAATTGAGATGAATATCTTCTATATTAAAATTAAAACGCAGAAGATAAGCAGCTGTAATCGAAATCATACTAATCAATAAATCGATCAGAAAAACGATCCATCTTGGAGTTGTCTTATCAAAGATATTAATTTTAGGTAAAGTCATAATAAACAATTTATAGTAGTATAGGTGGTATTACATACCCATATAGTTAACTTGACAAAAGTACACCCTTAATTTATCAAAAACAAATGTCAAACTTGTCATTTTTTTATTTTTATCAAAAGCTTAAAAGCCTTCACACAAGTTTAATATCTATTCATCACACTACAATGTGTCATTCTTAAGATTACAAAAAAAGCAAACGGTTGCGTCATCACTTTGTTTTTTGTCAATAATTATACCGATCTATTTAACTATTACCCTACGTAGCATTAAATAATTATCTTAACAAACTCTTTTTTAAGTTTTTAGACATCAAAGTAGAAAAAAGGGACGATCAAAATGTCTGGAAAGATGAAAAGTGAAATAGTAGAAAGGTATAATGACAGAAAAGTGTAATGAGTAAAACATCCTCAATTAGTAATTAATAATTATCAATGAGTAATTAATCAATAGGTGCAGAGGACTGTGCCTCTTTTTGTATTTGAGCAAAAAGTCAAATCGATGAATGGTCAAAGAGTCGAATGATCTGGAAAAGTATGGAAAACAGTTAACAATGAACAGTTAGTAGTAAAAGCTTATCATTTTGAGTTGGCAGTTATCCAGAGGAAACGAGGGATCTCTACCTGGTAATGAGTAATGAGTAATGAGTAATGAGTAATGAGTAATGAGTAATGAGTATGCAAAGTTCGGAACTCATAGCTACCTTCCGCAACTTTATACTTTATACTTTAAATACTTTCTATCCCGAAGGATTGGGACCTGCAAGCTGGCTTCATACTTGCTTTTAGCTATTTTGGGTCTCATGAGCTTTTGGGATATGAGATAAGCAATACAAAAAAACCACCCCAATAAATTGAGATGGTATTATTAATTACTAATGCTTCATTACTAATTAAAAAAGGCAAACCTATAAGCCGGGTCCTGTCCTCAAAAAAGAGTTTCTATCATTTATCTTGAACATTTGTTGCCAAATGTCTCTAGCAATCTACCCCCCGACATCGGCCGAGTAAGCCTACAGCTGTCGGTATACTTGATCTTGCAACACATAAGGTACACGGCTACCCATGTCACCATAGGTACCGGTGAGCTCTTACCTCACCTTTTCACCCTTACCAAAATTACCGAAGTAGTTTTGGCGGTTATTTTCTGCTCTACTACTAAAGCCTTTCGACCTTCTTCCAGTTAAGAAGTATGTTACTCTGCGTTGCCCGGACTTTCCTCTCTTTCTTGCGAAACAGCGATAGAACGGTTTGCCGGTGGCAAAGATAAGTAGAAAGGAGTAAAGGATAAAGGAGAAAAGGAGAAAAATGAAAAAGAAATAAAGAGAATGGATTAAAGGAGAAAAGAAAAAGTATGAAAATGTAAAGAATAAAAGAGGAAAGTGATTTTTACTTTTTAATCCTTTTCCTGGTTTTTGAATGTATTGTACCGAATATTCTCATTAATTCGATTGATTCCTTTTCGAGCTTTTCCATACATCTTTCTTGCTTGAAATCGCCAATATCAATCTGATCCAATAATTTATTTCCGTAATTTCTTTTAATGAAATTGCTATTTTATTTGAGAAATCAGCATTTGACACTGCCGCTTGAGCTTCCTCATAATTAGCTCCTACCGAAGTTGCTGATTTTAATATTTGATAAGAGACAACTTGAAATTCCTTTCCTTTGGGCAAATTTCGCACACCTGTAATTACACCCACAGAAAAGCTAAATAATCTTTCTTGTAATTGGTTTTGTCCCACTTTATACTTTATACTTTATACTTTATACTTTATACTTTATACTTTATACTTTATACTTTATACTTTATACTTACATTAAAGTTTTACAATAAAAGCATCCCTAAAACCTTTCTTGCGCACTTCGCGCAATTCGCGACGGCAAACCCAGTAGTTATCGTAGTTTCCTACAAAATAGCGATACAACTCATCATGTTGATCATAGGACTGGCTCACATCTTTTAGGTTAAAGCGAGAGATTTTTACTTTGTTTTTGCCAGCAAAAATCTGAATGGTATAATGAGCATCTGCTGCAGCATCAGGTTGATTTACAATCCTCTTGTCTTTACTTGGGTCCTTAATTCCAGCTCTGGTAAAGCCTAAATCATGAAGCTTTTGAACTGCTTCATCTGCTTTATCCTTATCGGCATATGGTCCAAGTTCGATATAATAAATTGGTGATTTGGAAATTTTCAAGCTTGATAGCTCATAGTAATAATCAACATACTCCTTTCCACGCATTTTGCGCCCCATATTATAAGATCCTGCATCCGCTGTTTTTACTTTTTTAGAATTTGAGGCATTCATCAATTTTCCCTGGCTCATCACAAGCAATTCTGCATTTGCATACTTGCTTTTTACCATGTCGTTAAGGTATTTTTCTGCATTACCCACATCTTCAAACTTCCCCAACAAATAGTAATATACTCCCTCCTGTTGATGAACCTTAGGCTTAAGGTCTGCAAATTGATCTGCTGTTAAAATCTCTTTTGATTCTTTTAATTTAATGGTATAGAAATATGCATTTTCTAAATTGGTCAGTTTTGATATTGCCAGTTCGACAGCTTTCTTTTTTTGAACATCCTTTTTTTGAGGCTCCAAATCAATTACTCCCTCCAGCTCTTCTTTCGAAAATTCTTCTAACAAATCAACCACCCTAGCCTCTGTATATCCAATTTCTTTGATCTTCTCGCTCAACTCCTCTGCTTCTTTCAATGACTTCGTAACACCGGATATATAATGAAAATCACCCCCCTCGCTACTCAATTCGATCACTCCATCCAGATTTTCAAAGTAATCGGTATAAACAGGATATTTATACTTCACAATCTCAACCGCATAGGAAGTACTCCCAGATGATGCTACATTAAAGTTCAAATCTAAAACTGGGGAAAAGTAGCCGATTGTTCCAACCGATAAAACAAAACAGATGATAAAATAAATATTTCTCATAGTGCAAGATAGAATAGGGTACAGAGATAAATTGGTCGCAATATTAGTAGTAAATATAATAATTTCCTACTTATTAACAATTAAGATTTTCCATTAATACTGATCAATCAGCATCAAACAGTGACCAGTTCACAGAGAACTAATACTAAGATTCAAAAACCAAATTCCAATCCCGAAAGCTTTCGGGACCAAATTCCCTGATAACTGAAATTACTATTTGATTACAAATAACAGCTCCAACCTTCGGTTTTCTCGATGTTGTTCTTCCGTACAATCTACGCCATCACAGCATTCATTCACCACAAAACGCTCTCCATAGGCACAACAGCTTACTTTACCGGAATCAACTCCTTTAGAAACGATATACTCCTTAGCCATTTTGGCTCTCTTCATAGATAAAATCCTATTGGATTCAGCAGCTCCTTTCGAATCGGTATGCGAATTGATAACGACACCCAATTCGGGATACATCTTCCAAAATCCGGCCATTTTAGTCAATGTTAACTTGGCTTCGGAACTTAAACTCTCCTGCCCAGCATCAAAATGAATTTTACGGAACATTATTCGTTTATCCGGGTAATCAATCGGAGTCAACTCTTTGGCAAAATCTCCCCCCATATCGTTCTCCAATTTCCTTAGTAAAATATCCACACTCAAATTAGATTCTACTGGATAATATTTCAAATGTGCGCTTTCATAGCCTTGTTTTTCGGCATTTATTTCATAAAGTATACCCTTACCCAATTCGTAACAGGAAACATCAAATTGAAACTTATCTGTTGTGATTTGTTGCGGTACAATAACCTGATCACTTATCACCTTCTTAATTTCCAGTTTTGCATTTGGAATGGATTCCTTGCTGCTCGCCTCTTTCACAAAAAGTTCAACCGATATTTTTCGATCTGCACCAAATGAATAAATTCGATCCCGAATCCCCTTATTGTTTCTGTCCGAAATAAATAAAAGCTGTCCTTCTTCAGGACTATCCTGAATGCTAAAATCATTCAGAGAGGAATTTAAACCTACTCCTGCATTCTTAACTTCTCCCCACTTCCCTTCTTTTGTTTTCGAGGCATAAAACAAATCCAAACGACCATAACCAACCTGCCCATCGGATGCAAACCACAACTTTCCATCTTTTAAAAGAGAAGGGTATATTTCATGATGTTTGGTGTTGATTTCATCGCCCAAATTAATGGGTGTTCCCCAGAATTCTCCTCTCTTGTGACATACATAGATGTCCATTCCTCCATATCCACCAGGCATATCCGAAGAAAAATACAAACTCTTGCCATCTTTACTAAGAAATGGATAGGCACAAGAATATTTACGACCATTAAATGACAAAACATGACTTGCCTTCCATTTATCATTTTTGAACTCAGCCTCAACAATTTCCATATACTGCCTGCCTTTCCTGGTATACCAGCACGTATAATACATGGTTTTCTCATCATCACGAACGGCAACTGCACCCAGATCAACACCATTGTCCAATTGATTGGCCCAGGGCTTCACTTCAGAAAACTCCTGATCAGCAAACTCACTATAAAACAACTGATAATTTTTATGGCCACGAGCATTTTTTTTACCCAGGTTAGAATATATGATTTTATTCCCTGCCACACTCACTCCCAGACTTTTCGATTTGGGTTGTGGATTGATTGATCGTAAAATCATTCCTGAGTGATCTTGGGTATTATGTAATTCCTGAATTGCTTTGATTCTTTTGTCTATAAGAATCCGATTAGCCCCTTTAATCGCAGCTCCTTCACAACACAATATAGCAGCTTCATACTTCTCTAAATTCAGGTAGATATGAGACAAGGCCAACAAATCGCCTGCAGATTTCTCACTATCATATATCTTCTGATAATAATTTTCAGCCTCCTGGTAATCACCTAAAAAGTAATAGGACTCGGCGATCTTTCGATTAATTTCCGGATTCTTGTTTTTAACATTTTTAAAGTTTGCGATTGCCTCGGCATAATGATTTTTTACAAATGCCTTCTCTCCTCTCCGTAAAAATCGGTTTTGAGCCGACAAGAGAAAGGTGAAACATACAAATAACAAAGTCAGTTGAATTTTGGTAGCCATACTTTTACTATGTTTGGGATGAACATAAATAAAAATAGGGCTTTTTTATCAGAAAATCCAAACTTCAAGCATCAAATACCAATAAATAAGGAGAAAGGAAAAAAGAACAAAGGCCAAAGGAGAAAGGTTAAAGGTTAAAGGAGAAAGCATCTCCAGCCATTCTATATTTCTACTATTTTACATTCTACTATTTGTATTTTCTTCCGTCGCATTTAAACGATCTTCATTAACCAAGGGTATGCAGTTGCGACGACATATGCATGAACCATATACCTTGGGCTACATTCGCTTTGCTCATTTACCCAAGGCTATAAAGATTACACCCCTCCGGGGCTATCCTTTGAGTCTTTTGGACTCGCTTCTTCAAGACCTTTCCAGACCTTTGGACTATCCAACTATCTCTCTTTTCATTAATAGTGAACTATCACCATAACTTAAGAATCGAAATTCGTTATCCAGGGCATATTGGTAGATTTTTCTCCAGTCTTCACCAACCAATGCTGAAATTAGCAATAACAAGGTACTTTGTGGTTGATGAAAATTGGTAACCAATCCTTTGATCACCTTAAAATCGTAACCTGGAGCTATAATAATTTGTGTAGCTGCATTAAACAGGCTAATTTCATTCTCATCCATATAAGAACAAATGGCCTGAAATGATTCTTCTACCGTATGGTGTTTTGGCAATTGATAAGCCTCCCATTGCTTCAATAACTTTGGCTCTTCTGCCTCTGTCAGGATTTTAACACCCATCCAATACAAACTCTCCAATGTTCGAACGGATGTTGTTCCTACGGCAATCACACCATTTTTTGCAGCAGCAATACTTCTTAAACTTTCTGCAGTCACCTGAATATGCTCGGTATGCATTTCATGATCTCCAATCTGCTCTGATTTTACTGGCTTAAACGTACCCGCGCCAACATGCAAAGTCAGCTCTTCACGTTCAATTCCTTTGGCATCCATTTCTGCAAAAACCTTATCGGTAAAATGCAAACCAGCAGTAGGAGCCGCAACAGAACCTTCATATTTTGAGTAAACGGTTTGGTATCGAATCAAATCTCCTTCTTCTGTATCGCGATTCAAATAAGGAGGAATCGGAATTTTACCGGTTTGTTCCAACACTTCGCTAAAACTTAGTTCTTCGTGATTCCAACTGAACTGAATTTCCTGAGCACCATCCAGCAACTGAATTCTCTCTGCCTGTAATTGATACTCCGTATCACCCACAAAGAAAGGCATGCTTAACACACCTGATTTCCATTTTTTAGAATTTCCAACAATACATTTCCAGGTAGATTTTTGAGTAGCCTGAAAAGCCAGATTGTAATCTGCCGGATTCAGCGGCTCCAAACAAAATATCTCAACACGTGCACCAGTTTCCTTATGGAAGATTAGTCTTGCCTGAATTACCTTGGTGTTGTTGTACACCATTTTCGTTCCCACTTCAATTTCATCAGGAAGTTGATTAAATACAGATTCATTGATCTCACCATTGCGATAAATCAATAATTTAGATAAATCTCTATTCTGCAAAGGGTGTTTTGCAATTCTATGATCCGGTAAGTCGTAAGTGAAATTTACAATTTCAATCTGTTGTGTCTCTAATGTTTTATTTTCTGTATTAATCTCCATCTTCCTTCATCTGTAGGCCACACATTATCATGCAGCAATTCATTTTGATCGGCAAAAATAGCTAACTTTGTTGGGAATTAAAAAAATCAGATCAAATGCAAATCAATATAGGCGATAAAGTCCGTTTTTTAAACGATATAGGTGGAGGAATTGTAACCAAAATCATTGATGCCAACACGGTTATGGTGTTGAACGATGAAGATGAATTTGAGATTCCAAGCATTAAAAAAAACCTTGTAGTTGTTGAAGCTGCCGGTGGCGAACAAGCAAATCAGCAGCAAACCACAAATATTACATCAGAAAGTTCGACTGTTAAACCCACTGCACAAAGCTTATTTGTGGAGAAAGAAGAAGTATATGCAGCATTTGCTCCTCGTGAAGGCTACAATCCAAGCGAGAGTCCCTTAGAACTTTATCTTATCAATGATACCAATCATATTCTTCTGTATGGATTCTATGATAAAAAAGGAGACAAAATGGAAGGCCAAACAGCTGGTAACCTTGACCCAAAATCAAAAATCCTACTGAACGAATACGATCTTAAGGAATTAAATGAACTATCTAACTGTTTCTTTCAGATTTTATTCTACAAATCAGGCGAGTCTGATATTAAAAAACCACTTGAACGAAACATTAAGATTCAACCGGTTAAGTTCTACAAATCTACAAGCTACAAAGACACTCCATATTTTCAACAAAATGTGATTCTCTACAAATTAACAGGTGAAGATTTGGAACACAAACTGGAAGAACTGAGCCAGAAAGAATTTAAAAAAGTAATTCGGGAAAAAGAATCTGACAACAAATCTAAAAACCAACAAGTAAATGTAAAAGGCAAAGAGGACTTGGTTGAAGTCGATTTGCACATTAATGCTTTGATTGACTCGGTTACTGGCCTTTCGAATGCAGACATTCTGGAATTTCAAATGAATAAGTTTCACGAAATCATGCGTCAATACCAAAATTCAAAAGGACAAAGAATTGTGTTCATTCATGGAATTGGAAACGGAACTTTAAAGAAGAAAGTACACGACGAATTGAAACGCAAATACAAAAAGCACTATCAACAAGATGCTTCGTTTAAAGAATATGGTTGGGGAGCTACAATGGTTACAATAAGATAGCGTAATACAAGAGGAGAGTACAGGTGGCTGTACTCTTTTTTATTTTTTGAATCAGAACAGACTACAAGGAACAAATACAGCGATGATTTTGTTTTAATGCTGATTTTGCTAACGATTTTAGCATTGAATGACTTTAAATGGTATAATCGCACAAATACGAGCGAAAAATGTAAAGAAATTGCAGTTTTTGTACAAATACGAGCATTTCATCACTTGCAATGGTCGTTTTTGCACGAATAGAAGCATTGCAAGAGAATAAATCTTCATTTTTGCGCAAATATGCACGTTTATTTACTTTAAGTGCTTGTTTTTGTCATCAATATGAGCTTTTCAAGACTTTAAACGGCCATTTTTGTACAAATACGCCTGTTTAATCTCTTGCAACGGCCGTATTTGTAGCAAAATATCCGTTGCATCATTTGCAATGCATGTTTTTCCAACAAATAGAAGTATTAAAGTATATGATTTGCACAATATGAGACCAAAATCGTGATTCAAGCATTATCATTGGCTTGATTTGCCAATCATTTTTATTTAAAACTTTCGGATAATACGATTCGGTCGCCCCATAAGTACAACACTCACACAAGGACAATCAAGCACCAGCAAATATTAGTAGATTTAAATTCTTTAAGAATCCAAGAATGATTTGATGGGCTCAAAACATGAAAGAAATACCAGGAATCCTAAAATGGCAATGATTAATCCGGATATTTTATTGATCCAAAACATCTGTTTTAGTCTAAACTTTTTTCTAAACAGATCCACTATGGTTGATAGCGCATACCACCACAGTGCTCCACCCAATAAAACTCCTAGCAATAAATAAAGACCAGTCATTACCGAATGGGAATTTCCAAACACGGAAGCCCCAGCAAACATAGCCCCAAAAAACAAAACCGCAATAGGATTGGATAGTGTTAAAAAAAAGATGGCTAAAAAATCACCAAACATACCTCTTTTACCAGGCGATTGTGATTTTTTAAACTGTTTTACCGTATTGGTTAAGAAAATTCGTAGTCCAACTAAAACCAGAAAAATGGATCCAATTAATCTGAAGTAAAATTCCTGAGCTTGAATAAAATTGATAACAAAACCTAAACCCAACACTGCAATGGAGGCAAATAAAGTATCAGCAACAGCTGCTCCTGATCCTGAAATAAAACCAGCCAACCTTCCCTTCTGCAATGTTTTTTGAATGATTAGAACACCAATGGGTCCTAACGGTATTGAAGCCATTAAGCCCACAACTATCCCTTTAAATATATATTGAAATTCCAACTAATCGTCTTTTTCAGTTAACAAAATTGAGTCGCAAAGTTCGGAATAAATCTCTTAAAATTCCATATCATCCGAAGAAAATCTTTGAAGAATTGTATCATCGTTTATTTCCTTCGATAACGATTCAATCACTTTCATTGGAACATCAAACAAATCCAACACAAGTAATCCATCCAAACAATCATTAAAATTTGGATCAATATTAAATCCTACAATTTTAGCATTCAGAGAAATATACTTCTTCAACAACACAGGCAACTTGTCATTGGTAATTTCAAAATCACCAATCAACTTATCCAATTTATTGATATCATTCTTGGCCGTTTCCAATAAAATATCAACATCCAAATCCTTAATCTTAACTTTAAACTGCTTTCTTGATTTGATATGCTGCCCCATTTCATAATTGAAATAATTGGCCATTATAAATTTAATGATCAAATCCTTCGACAAATTCGAGTATTTATTACTAATACTAACCGGACCAATCAAATAACGAGATTCTGGATTTTTAAGTAAAAAGTACAAGATCCCTTTCCAAAGCAAGAACAGAGGCATTGGTTTTCTTTGGTATTCCTTCACAATAAACGAACGTCCAAGCTCTAAAGACTGACTAAGAATAGGCTGAAATTTCTTACCCATTCGGAACAGACTCTGTAAGTAGAAGCCCTTTAATCCATATCCAGGCAGGATTTCATGTCCCTTCCCAACACGATAAGCTCCTACAATCTTGTGGTTTTCTTCATCCCAAATAAAGAGTTGATGATAATACAAATCAAACTCATCAATATCTATACTCTGATTTGTACCCTCTCCAACCTCACGGAACGTGATTTCTCTCAAGCGACCAATTTCATTAAGTATATTAGGCAATTTTGATGAAGGTGCACAATACACGCAATACGATCGGCTTTTAAACAGCAAATACTCCTCTTTCAGTCCTTCTACCTCATTTCGAATCACATTCCCATCAATAGGAGGAATTACATCTTCCACCTTAACCACCTTGGCTTTGCGCTTAAAGCGATAAAACTTCTTCACCTCAATTGGAGTTCCCAACATGTAGGTCTTTGCACGTAAAAATCTCCCATACTGATTGATATCCACAAAGCCTTTCTGATCATTTTGAGAGATTGGGTTACCAATTCTGATGCGTACAACCTTATTCTTTTTATTCAACAATTCGGAAGGAAGCTTAACTGTTCTCAAGCTTGGATGAATCATACCCAACAAATGGAAAACCAAGCTGTTGTTTCCTTGAAAGTAGATCGGTATTACAGGCACATCAGCCTTCTTTATAAATTTTAGAATGGAAGGCATCCATTGTTTATCCGAAATATTATGTGTTGCCGACTGGTAGGTTGAAACCTCTCCTGCCGGAAAAATCCCCAATGGTTTTCCATCGCTCAAATGACGCAGTGCTTCTTTTAATCCACCTGTACTTGACGCTGCTCCTTTTCTATCTTCGAAAGGATTAACTCCCAGAAAATAATCCTGAATGGCTCTATCTTTTTCAGTAAAAAGTTCGCCATGGCCTTAAAATCAGGTCGAATAAGGCTCAACAGTTTTATCAAAATAATACCATCAATCCCTCCAAATGGATGGTTCGAAATGGTAATAAAAGCACCTTCGGTAGGAATTCGCTTTAATTCTTCTTCATCAAATTCAAATTTGATTCCCAGCTCTTCAATCAAAGCGTCTATAAACTCGATCCCGTCTTTACAACAATTATCAGAGTATAGCTTGTTCAGCCTGTCTAATTTTAAAATGTACATTAAAAATTTGGCAAAACTTTCACCACCAAACCAATTTAAACTCTCACTGGCTTTTAGCAAATCTTTCGGATCAACTAATTTCATATATTAATATTTTCATGAAAGTCCTTTTTTATAAGGAAAAATCTTATTCAATCATAAGATTAACTTTCTTTCTTAGTTTTTGTTTTGATTGTCCTTTCGCTAGTATTCGCTTTAATCGAACACTTCGTCTTAATTAGGCAAAAATAGCATTATTTCTTTTATGACACCGTTCATATTTGGTTAAATCGCTACTCTATTTTTTTATTTAAATACTTTCTTTAATCCAAATTCCTTTATGAAAAACACTAACTTGCTTAAAACCTATCTGTTTCAACTCCTTTATCGTTTCATCAAAATGGCTTAATAATTCTGTTGGTTGATGTGCATCAGTGCCAATTGTAACTGAAATGTTCCTCTTACAACATTCCTTCAAAAAATAATCATCAGGAAAAAGCTTAGCAGATTTCTTTTTATAAATGCCACGAGTATTCACCTCTACTATACAGTCTGATTTCTCAAGTACATTCAATGTTTTATTAAGCAAGTTGAGATACCATCCCTCCGTTTCCTCAAAAAATCGTCCCTTGTTATTCATCTTCACCTTGTCAACATGACCAATAACATCTGGCTTTTGGGTCTCGATCATTTCTATCACCTGCCTAAAATAAGCAGAAACAGCTTGCTCAACATCTCCATGAAACAGCTTCTGAATTCCTTCTGAATAATTTATGTCCGGACCATCTAAGAACCAAAACTCGTCATTTGAATCTCCTTTCACCAAATGCACCGATCCAATGGTATAATCCAATCCCAAAGTCTCTTTCCAGGATTTAAAAGGCTTTGTAATTCCAGGAATATAATCCAACTCCAACGACAGGTATACTTCTATTTCATCCTTATGTGTCTCCTTTAAACGATTGATCTCATTCAAATAGGGTTTTACGCGCGAAGATTTCATTGCCCAGGGAACATTTTCATTTAAGGGTGCATGAGATGAGAAACCAATTGTTCTCATTCCCAGGTTGATTCCTTCTTTTATGTACTCTTCCGGATCTCCTTTACCATCACAATAGGATGAATGTGTATGATATGAAAAATATTTCATTAGCTCTTTTTATGTTGTGCAAATATAAACCAATATGGAGAACTTTCAAGATGAGCTTAGGAATAAGAGCATGCTTCTTTAAAATGTTTTTAAATAATCCTATCTTTGCAGTAATTTCAAGACTTATGGAGAATAAAGAAACAACTAGATATAATCAATGGCTACCTACATCAGCCAAAGAGGTTAAAGAGAGAGGATGGGAGGAATTAGATGTAATTCTTTTTAGCGGAGACGCATATGTTGATCATCCATCATTTGGTGCTTCGGTAATTGGACGAATTATTGAACACGAAGGCTTAAAGGTGGCAATTATTCCTCAGCCCAACTGGCGTGATGATTTAAGAGATTTTAAAAAGCTAGGACAACCAAAATTGTTTTTTGGAGTAACTGCCGGTAATATGGATTCAATGGTGAATCATTACACTGCAAACCGAAGACTGCGTCATGATGATGCCTATACTCCTGGTGGAAAGCATGGATTCCGTCCCGACAAACCTACAGTTGTTTATACACAAATCTTAAAAAAGTTATATCCTGAAACACCAATATTGATAGGCGGAATTGAGGCTTCTCTGAGAAGATTAACTCATTACGATTATTGGGAAGACCAGCTGAAACCCAGCATCCTAATGGATAGTGGTGCAGATTTGCTAGTGTATGGAATGGGAGAAAAACCATTAAAGGAAATTATTCGCCTAATGAAACGAGGCGTGCCTTTCTATTCTCTTACAAATATTCCTCAAACTTCATTCATTGTAAATCAAGATGAAAAGTATGCCACTAAAAAGCAATGGCAAAGTCAGGAGCTTTTTTCGCATGAGGACTGTTTGGCTGATAAAAAGAAATTTGCAAGCAACTTTAGATATATTGAGATGGAATCAAATGCCATGATGGCAAAGAAACTAACTCAAAACTTTGGCGATCAGCAAATCGTGGTAAATCCTCCATATCCTGTAATGAATGAAAAAGAAATGGATGAGATCTACGACTTACCATACACAAGACTTCCTCATCCACGCTACAAAGGCAAACACATCCCTTCATTTGAAATGATCAAATTTTCGGTAAATATGCATCGAGGATGTTTTGGTGGTTGTTCATTCTGTACCATTTCTGCTCATCAAGGTAAATTTATTGCCAACCGATCGGAAAAATCAATCCTAAAGGAAGTTGAATACATTACAAAAATGCCTGACTTCAAAGGATACCTATCTGATTTAGGAGGTCCATCTGCAAATATGTATCAGATGAAAGGGATTTTTGAATCAATTTGTAAAACTTGTCGTCGCCCTTCGTGCATCCATCCTGATGTTTGTCCTAACTTAAACACAAATCATCAACCAATGCTTGATATCTACAAAAAGGTGGATAAAATTCCAGGGGTTAAGAAATCATTTATCGGTAGTGGCGTTCGTTACGATTTAATGTTGCATCAATCAAAAGATGAAAACATCAACAAAGCAAATAAGGAATATGCGGTTGAATTGATCAAAAATCATGTTTCCGGCAGACTAAAAGTGGCACCAGAGCATACTTCTGATGAAGTTTTGGAAATCATGAGAAAGCCTTCATTCAAATTATTTTACAAGCTAAAAACTCTTTTTGATGAGATCAATAAGAAAGAAGGTACAAACCAACAACTCATTCCCTACTTTATCTCTAGTCACCCTGGAAGTCATGGTACCGACATGGCTGATTTGGCAGTAAAAACAAAGAATTGGATTTTAAATTGGAACAGGTTCAGGATTTTACACCTACACCAATGACTGTTGCAACGGTAATATATTATTCTGGCTATCATCCTTATACTTTAAAAAAGGTTTACACTGCCAAAACCAAAAAAGAGAAATTGTCGCAAAGAAAGTTCTTATTCTGGTACAAAAAAGAATATCGTGATGCAATTAAACAAGAGTTAATCAAAATGGGTAAAAAAGATTTACTCACCAAGCTATTTAGATAGTTTAACAAACAATAAACACTATTGATAATAATTTGGTCGACATTGAATAGGTAATATTTTATTATTAGTCTATATAATTGTACATTAGGTGTTCAAACTCTAAGCTTAATTTATGAAAGCATTTTACCAAACGACTTTTAAATATTTGTTGTTATTAGGATTCATCTTTTTGTTTACAAATTGTGAAAAATCAAAACAAGACAGACAAAATGAGAAAGGAATTGAATTGCTGGCAGATAAAAAGTTTGAGGAAGCCGTCAAGTATTTTACCACGATTATAAAAGAAGATAAAAACTACTTGCCTGCATATTTTAACCGTGCCATTGCTTATTCTTACCTTAACAACAACAGGGTTGCTATAAAGGATTTGAATGCTGTAATCGGCAAACAGAAATTTGAGGAAGAAGCCTATTTAAATCGTGCAATTCTTTATGAGAATCAGAAAAATTACAAGCAGGCCATTAAAGATTATACACAGGTTTTAACCATTAATCCTAGAAATATTAAAGCATACCACTACCGTGGCATATGCAAATATTATATAGAAGATTATAAAGGAGCCATTGCTGATTACAACCATTCCATTAGGATTGGTTTAAATTCTTCAGGCGTATATTACAACAAAGCGGTTTCGCTTGATTGCACGGGCAACTTTAATGATGCCATCAACAATTACAACAAGGCAATTAAAATAGATAAGAAACTCGGCAGAGCATATTATGCACGTGGAATTGCGAAACTAAAGAATGGTGACAAAAATGGCGCGATAAAAGACATTCAAACATCAGTTACTATGGGATATAAACAAGGAGCTGATATTCTGAAGCAGATTAAATAAATCTATCTCTCGAATAGCTTACCCTGCCAGGTATTTCTCTCTTTTAGGAGATTATTCAGTTTGTTTACGAACTGATAATTTTTTAAGCCCCATTTGGGAGCTATCAACCATCCCGGAGGTGCCTGGTTGGTAAATCGTTCCAACATCACATCTGGATTTATTCTCTCAATTACACTCACAATAAAATCCAAATACTCATCGAGTTCAAACATGTAAAATGGCTCAGGATTTTGCTCGTACTCTTTAGCCATTTGAGTATTTCGAAGAATTTGAAGCTGGTGTAATTTTAATGTTTCAATAGGCAGTTTCGATAATTCAATGGCATGGTTCAACATATCTTCCTTGCTATCATGCGGCAAACCATTTACCAAGTGCACACCAATGTGAATGCCACGATTGGCTGTTCTTTGGATGGTTCTTTCTGCTTCAATGTAAGTATGTCCACGATTAATAGCCAATAATGCCTCATCATTAGCCGATTCAACACCATACTCTATTGCAATGTAATGGTGCTTCGCCAGCTCTTCCAAGTAATCCAACACCTCATTACTTACACAATCAGGTCTGGTTCCAATAACTAAGCCGACTACCTTCTCGTGAGCCAATGCTTCCTCATACAGCTCTTTTATCTTGTCGATATGACCATAGGTATTCGAGTAAGCCTGAAAATAAGCCAAATATTTCTGTGCTTTGTATTTGGCCTTAAAAAAATCAATCCCTTCCTCAATTTGCCTTGTAATTGTTTTTCGCGGACTGCAATATTCAGGATTAAAACTATTGTTGTTGCAATATGTACAACCACCAACACCCTTACTCCCATCACGATTGGGACAGGTAAAGCCAGCATCTATTGATACTTTTTGAATCCTTTCAGCAAATCGTTTTTTGAAATAAGAAGGAAAATCATTGTAACGTCCTTCATGTCCCCATGGGTAAGTAATGTCAGCCATTTATCTTTTATTTTGCGACAAAAATACAAATAGAATTTTAATTCAAAACTGAACAAGTATATTTTGATTCCTCCCAGCCCATATGACATATAGAATACTGGTTGCTAAGTTTCCCTTTCCATTACAATGAAAATAATTTAACTGTATTGCATAATTTTTTTCATTATTAAAGCCACATGCTTTTCATTTTTGAAAGTATTCTTTATCTTGCTTCGGACACTTTAATAAAACTTTAAACATGTTTTCAGAACAAGATCTATCTCAATTTCAATCTAAAGGAATTTCTGTTGAAAAAATCGAAGAACAGATTAACAACTTCAAAAATGGTTTTCCAAAGATGAAACTGAAAAAGCCGGCTACCATTGAAGACGGTATTACCAAAATTCAAGATGAAGAACTTGAGATTTACGAAGAAGTGTATAACACACATTCTAAAAATCTTGAACTTTTAAAGTTTGTTCCTGCCTCTGGTGCAGCATCAAGAATGTTTAAAATCCTTTATGATTTTCTAAACACATATCAGGATACTGAAGATGAATACCTGAAGTTCCTATGCAACAAAGGACCTGAAACCATGTTCAATTTCTTTGACCATTTGGAAGATTTTGCCTTTTACGGGGATCTTAAAAATGCAATGATTGAAGAAGGTTTGGACCTGGATAAAATGGCTGATAAAAATAAATTCAAGGAAATTTTATCCATGCTTCTTAACAGCAAAGGTCTTAATTACGGCAACTTGCCAAAAGGATTATTAAAATTCCACAGATACAAGCATTATTCAAGAACAGCCTTCGAAGAACATTTGGTTGAAGCTCTAAACTATGCCAAAGATGAAGCTGGCAATGCCAACATCCATTTAACTGTATCAGAAGATCATAAAGAATTGTTCCAGGAACGTTTTAACAAAACCAAAGATACGTTTGAAGAGAAATATCAAGGCAATTTGAATGTATCCTACTCAGTACAAAAATCTTCTACAGATACAATCGCAGTTGACATTAACGATGAACCTTTCCGCAACGAAGATGGATCAATTCTGTTTCGTCCAGGTGGTCATGGAGCGTTAATTGAAAATCTTAACGAACTTAAGGCAGATATCATATTCGTTAAAAATATCGATAATGTTGTTCCGGACAGGTTAAAGGAAACAACCTACAAGTTTAAAAAGGTTTTAGCGGGTCTATTGCTGGAAATGCAATCAATCATTTTCGATTATTTAAATTTATTGGAAGAAGACAAGGAGATCTCTGAAGATACACTTCAAGAGATGCTGACTTTTCTGGAAGAAAAACTTTGTATCATACCTCCAGCCAAATTGAAAAAAGATAATCCGGATAAGGTTAAAAAGTACTTGTTGGAAAAATTCAACCGACCAATTCGTGTTTGTGGAATGGTGAAAAATGAAGGTGAACCAGGTGGAGGTCCTTTCTGGGCAAGAAACACAGATGGTTCAGTTTCTTTGCAGATTATTGAAGGTTCTCAAATTGATAAGTCAGACGTAAGACAGAAAAATATTTTTGAAAGAGCCACACACTTTAATCCTGTTGATTTGATTTGTGGCACTAAGGATTACAAAGGAAACAAATTCGACTTGCGCCAATTTATTGACCCTCAAACTGGTTTCATCTCTGAAAAATCAAACAATGGCAAAGATTTAAAAGCCATGGAACTTCCGGGACTTTGGAATGGTGCCATGTCAGACTGGAACACCATATTTGTTGAAGTTCCTATCATTACCTTCAATCCAGTTAAAACCATTTTCGATTTATTACGAATAGAACACCGAAACTTATAATTAACAAAGGTCTTGCAATGCAAGACCTTTTATTTTTAGGCTTTACACCAACTTTTCTGTTCTAAAAACACCTGCTTTGTTAATATCTTACAACTTGGTATTTTTAAAATTAATCCTACTTTTGCAATGCAGTAATCATTTTAATTTGATAAATGATAGATAATACGGAAAACTATCTTGATGGTGATGTACTTACGATTGTAGGTAGATATGAAGAAATGATTAAAGTGAATAAGCTTTACTACTTTGATGTTCACGAATTTGAAAGCATCATAGATCATTATATCGAAAAAAATAAATTTAGCGATGCGGTTAAAGTTACCAACATTGCTTGTAAACAGCATCCTTCTGCCATATCAATTCAAATTAAAAAGGCCCAGGTATTAATCAATCGTGGGCAACATCTCGAAGCATTGGCAATCCTAAATAAAATTCAGGGAATAGAATCTTCCAACAAGGAGATTTGGCTTTTAAAAGGCAATATTTATAACCTGATGGGAAAACACAAAAGTGCCAAAAAACAATTCGATGAAGCTTTAACGAAAGATCATGAAAACCGGGAAGATCTTCTTTTCAGAATTGCTATGGCTTTCGAACAACTAAATCAATTCGATTTGGCGATTGGTTACTTAGAGGAAGCATTAAGACTTAATGAAGAAGATTCTGAAGTACTTTTTGAACTGGGATATTGCTACGAGAAACTTGGTTTGGATGAGCAAAGTATCGATACTTACATTAAATTCCTGGATATAAATCCTTTTTCAGATAATGCATGGTACAACATCGGGATTGTTTACAATCGCCTGGCGATGTTTCCAAAGGCAATAGAAGCATACGAATTTGCTTTGGCGGTAAACCCACAGCACAGTAAGGCTTACTTTAACCTGGCAAATGCACTAGCGAATTCTGGAAAATTTGAGGAGGCCATAAAACAATACATTGAATATTTGGATTTTGAAGATGATCACGCTTCAACCTATTCATATATTGGAGAATGTTTCGAAAAGTTGAATGAATACGATCAAGCACTCAACTATTACGAAACTGCCATAAAAACAAACGAAGAACTTCCTGACCCATGGTTTGGAATGGGATTGATTCTGATGTATCAGGACAAAATTGATGAAAGTTTGGTTTATCTTGAGAAGGCTAATAAACTGGATGATGCCAACCCTGATTATTGGTTTGCTTTGGCATCGGCTTATTCAAGATCACAAACTCCTCAAAAAGCAGTACGTGCCTTTCGCGAAGCAATTGATTTAGATCCTTATGATCCAACCTTCTCAATAACTTTAGCAGAATTCTATCATCAGAACGAAAAGCTTGAAACTGCCATTGATGTTCTTTTGGAAAGCTGTGGATACAATCCGGAATCGCCAGAACTTTTAAACAATTTGGCTGCCTATTATATGCTTTCGGGTGATTTAAATGCAACAGAGCATTACATTAAGAAATCAACGGATATTGATGCCGAAAACCTGAAAGAGATCTTCCTTCAGTTTCCAGAATTGGAAGAAAACTCACAATTCAAGAAAATTATAGCGGCTTACTCCGCATAGAAAATATATTGCTACTTAATTTCACGCACAAAACAATTATGCCTAGAAAAATTAAAGATTATGTTCTTATTGCCCTAAAAGGAGTGGGAATGGGAGCTGCTGACGTTGTACCTGGAGTTTCGGGTGGAACCATTGCTTTTATAACGGGAATTTACGAAGAATTAATCAACACCATTAAATCGGTAAATCTAAACACTATTAAGCTTCTTTTACAATTTAAATTGAAGGATTTCTGGAAAGCCGTTAATGGGAATTTTCTTTTGGCTTTACTATCAGGCATTGGATTCAGTTTCTACACATTGGCCAAACTTGTGAAGCACTTATTGGAAACACAACCCATTTTAATTTGGTCTTTCTTTTTTGGTCTAATTGTAGCTTCGGCAATTGTGGTTGCCCGCAAAATTACAGAGTGGAAAGCCAGAACCATAATTGCATGATTATAGGTACTGCTATAGCTTTTATGATTACCGAAATAACACCAGCCGAAGCTCCAACCAGCTACTGGTTTTTATTTCTATCTGGCGCGTTGGCAATTTGTGCAATGATTCTTCCGGGAATCTCAGGTGCATTTATCCTGGTTTTGTTGGGATCATACAATCATATTTTAAGCGCATTAAGTAGTTTTAAAATTGATATAATTGCTACAGTGGCTGCAGGTGCTGGTTTGGGTATCCTAAGCTTCTCTCACCTATTAAGTTGGTTGCTTAAAAAATATCACAACATGACTATCGGTTTACTTTCAGGATTCATGATTGGATCATTAAACAAAGTGTGGCCCTGGAAAGAAACCATTACCACAAGAGTTGACCGACATGGTGAAGTGGTTCCTGTACTTCAAAAAAACATTTTACCAGGAACTTTTGAATCTTTACAAGCGCAAGATTCACAACTATACTTTGCCTTAATTTTGGCTCTAGCAGGATTCCTGCTTATTTGGATTATGGAAAAATATTCTCCGGAAGAATCAAAATAAACATCAACCATTAAATCGAATTAACCACAATGAACACCTACGGCATTCTTGGATATCCTTTGGGACATTCCTTCTCGAAAAAGTATTTTGAAGAGAAATTTAATGAATTAAACATCGAAGCTGAATTTCTGAATTTTGAGCTTCCTTCTATTCAGGATTTGCCTAAAACCTTGGATGAAAACAATCGTCTTAAGGGATTTTGCGTAACCATTCCATACAAAGAAGAGGTTATTCCGTTTTTGGATGAAATCGATCCTTTGGCCGCTAAATTGGGTGCTGTAAACTCGGTTCAGATTATTAAAAATGGTGATAAAATCAAACTGAAAGGGTTCAATACGGACATATACGGTTTTCAGGAATCACTAAAGGAATTTATTGGAGAAAGCAGACCAAAAGCCTTGATTCTTGGAACAGGTGGTGCATCGAAAGCAGTAGCTGGAGGCTTGGAAGATTTGGGAATCGAATATCGATTCGTAAGTCGATCAGCCAAAGAAAACCAATTCACCTACGAGCAATTGACACAGGAAATCATAGAAGATTATAAGTTAATCGTAAACTGCTCTCCCCTGGGCACATTTCCAAAGGAAGACACTTGTCCTGACATTCCATACCAGCACTTAAGTAAGGAACACTTTCTTTACGATTTGGTGTACAATCCTGCCGAAACCCTGTTTATGAAAAAAGGCGCAGAACAAGGAGCCAAAACACACAATGGATTAAAAATGCTGCACCTACAGGCAGAAAAGAATTGGGAAATCTGGAACGAATTATAATTACGAATGAAAAATTACGAATTACGAGATGGGCTAATTTCTATCGTAATTCGTAATTAAAAATTCGTAATTGATTTAAATGTCATACTTCACCGTAAACAAGAAATACCTTGGTTGCACAAAGTAGGTTGACGAAGTAAATGAGAAATCATTCTCACTATTCCTATCCAAAGAATCCGTATCCAAAAGGTTCTTTCCTTTGATGCCAAACTCCCATTTGCTATCCTGCTTTCTGTAGGTTAAATCAGCTTCTAAAAAACTATACTTATTCTCTATGGTCTTGTCCTTATCGGTATAAGAATAAAAATCGTAATCTGCTGTAAGAATAAAGTTTTTTAGGAAAGCCATATCTAATCTTACGAATGGACGCTTGGTATAATAGGTGCTTGTTGTTGCTCCTCTATCATATATATTGATGCTATAATTATATCCAAATTCAACATTTGAGCATTTTTAAAATTTGTACCTACAGAACCTGTGTAGTTCTGATTAAACGACTCCGACTTTGTTGGTTGAGATTTCACCAAATTGTTATATTCGCTCCAGGAAACATTAGCTTTAGCCGATACCTTTATATTCTTGAATGTTCGTTGGTATCTTGCATTGGCGCTTAATGACTCATCTGACAAATCAGAATTAATGGTTGAACTAATCTGGTTAATACCAATCGGAATCACATTATTCTTAAATCCTTCTACGCTTTTGGTATAGCTAATATTCGCGAACATGTGTGTAAAGTTGAACATGTTAAAACTAAAGAAGTTCAAAGATACATTGTGCTTTAAAGCGCTTTCCAATTCAGGATTTCCACCGTACACCGAATTGTAATTGTTCAGCACAAATGCTTCTGCATATTTCGCCACATCGGTGAAGGTTCTGGTAATTCTGTAGTTGAATCGCAAATTTTCCGATTTCTTCAATTGCATATTGATATAGATATCCGGCAATACAGAAGTCAAATCATCCTTTACTTTCTTACCATGCTGCGTACTCTTGGTTTCGTATTGATGAAGCGTAAGTCCAGGATTAAAAGTGAACATCCCCGCCTTAAGTTTGTAGTGAAATCCGAAAAACAAATCAGAAACATTGAACTTCACATCATTTTTAAATTCATCACCTGCCATTTCCAAATCAGATCCTTCATCCAATTTTTGGAATATCTCCGTATCGTAATTCTGATGATTCTGCGTAGTTCCCAGCGTAAACTGCAGGTTGCTCTTGTCACCGGTAACCAAATAATAATCCAGCTTTGCATCTACTTTATTGGTAATAATTCTCTTCTCCTGATTCATATTGTACAAACTCACTGAATTATCTACAGGAAATAGTGTTGTAAAGGCAAACTCATCACGAATCGAATTGTAAAACGGATCCTCATTTTGATACATATGCTGACCTTCGAAAGCAAATATGTTCTTATCATTTGCGGTATAATAGATTTTAGCAGATTGTTGCAAGGTAATTGGTTCCTGCTGTTTCAACTGGTAAATTCTATCCAATTCATCATTAACAGTCGACTCTACATCTTCTTCCTCATCATCATTAGATTGCTTCACAAAAATGTCGTAATCAAACTGAAAGTTTGCATTTGGTTTGTACACCGAATTGAATTTGAACAAACCCAGCTCAGCATCCTGATCGTTCCTGGTAATGCTTTTTTCCACCTGCGATTGATTATCCTCCAACTCATATGTAGTTATTTTCTGAGTCTCCATTAATGTTCCCGTATAGGAATAGATTCCAAATCCTCCAATATCCCAGTTATCTTTCAACTCATAACTAAAGTTCAAAGCTGCAAACCTGGTTTCGATATCCTTGGCTCGATTATTTTGAGCTGTAGAAATTCCCAGAGAATTTCCTCCCACACTAATGGAACTTCCTCCTCCTGGATTAAAGCCTCTAAAGCCACCCGTAAAATTCATGAAGTCTCTTCGGGTAAAAGGAACCTCACCAATATTATTGGCATCGGTAATCAGGTTTAAACTGAATTTAGGGCTGTAATAAAACAGTTTGGGATGCGCCAAATACTTCTCATCAGGACCTGCGCCAAGAGTGAACTCACCAAACCAAAATTTATCCTTCCCTTTCTTCAGTCGAATATTCAAAGCAATATTATCCTCGTCGTTTGTAAGCCCTCTCATTTGGCCAATTTCGTTGTAGTTTCTTAGCACTTCCACCTTGCTTACTGCATCGGCAGGAATATTATCGGCAGCAATTTTAGAATCGCCATCGAAGAAATCTTTTCCTTCCACCATCACTTTTTGCACCTGCTTCCCTTCTACTTCAATCTGTCCATCCTCATTCATTTCCACTCCTGGCAGAGTAACCAGAACATCTTTCAGTTTGCGCTCGGTTCCCACAGTAAACGAATCAGTATCGTAAACAATGGTATCACCTTTCACCATTACAGGCATGGTATACGTTACATCAACCTCGTTCAACATGCTGTTCTCTTCCGACATGCTAACATCATGACTTCCATCTTCTGTAGTAGCCTCGTACCGGAATTCTTTAGCAGCATAGCCAATAAAACTCACCTTAATATTATACACCGAACCCGACTTCAGCTTCACCTTATACAAACCACTATGATTGGTAACACAATACGATTCCAACAAGTTCGTCTCCGCATTTATTGCAATTACATTGGCCATTTCAATGGCCTTACCAGAATCATCCGTAACGATTCCTTTAAGATTGACATTCTCCTGCGCAAAAGTCATAAGACTTGCACACAACAATACCAATATGAAAAAATACTTTTTCATGATTTTCCTTTTATTAAATGAAGTAGTGGGTTGATATTTTATTTAGCTTAAGCTTTCTTACCCTCCTCTGTCTATCGACTCCCGATAGCTATCGCGAATCCCCTAAAAGGGAGAAACTAAAAATCAGCGTTTTTTCCCATAACTGATCATTGTTTACTGATCACTGCTAATGCATTCCTCTTCCGCCTCCAGGTCTCATGCTTCTAAAATTCTCACGCATCTCTTTCATTTTCTTGCGCGATATCTCATCATATTCAGCCTGACTCACCTCTTTTCCTTTCTTAGGTTCTTTGATTTCAATCTTCTCTTTCGGATTCATCACGATTTTTGAACATAGAATACTGGTTCTGCCATCATTCAATTCCATGATTAGACCAGGCAATCCCCAATATTCTCCCGGACCTTGATTCACAGGAATCTCAGGACAATACCAGGCTACAATTTCAATCTCCTTTTCAATCACCTCAGGCTCCTTATTATCCGCTTGCTCACCTCTACTCCCGCGCTGAAAAAAGGCCCTCATATTAGGCTCACTCACATGTTTCACCGCAGTAGCCTTATAAGCCGTGTAATTGCCAATCTTTTTGGTTTCTGCCTGCATTTGCCATTGTAGCTTTGGCAAACTATCGTTCACTAAAAAAATCTTTCCAAACAAATCTTTTGATACTGCATATTTTCCCGACTTCACATTCTTGTAGTAATCTTCACCACCAGCACCCATCATCATTCCCATTCGCATTCCACCTCGGCCCTGGCCCATTCCTGGCTGTTCCAACTTTTCTTCCTGTTTGTATACCGATTCGGTTCTGTTAAAACTTAAGATGTAGGTTCTCTCGCTCATCTGTTTCATACGTTCCAGAATCATCTTTTTTCGATCTTCAGGAATTTGTCTTCCTCCAAAATCCATATTAATGGTGGTTTTACTTTCATAGTAAGCTTTGCCCTGAAAGTCTTGAGCAAATAAGCTGTTTCCAAAAACAAGGAAACAAGCAAAGGCGAATAGAAATTTCTTCATGATGTACAATGTATGTTCGTTATGCTGCTATGACTTCCATTTTTGCAAATGGTTTAAAACTAGAATCTAAAAAATCTCAGTAATACCAATTGCAGTATCAAATTAGCCAATTAGTAATTTTGGCTCTGTATAATTTATATTTGGTATCCCTTTATAATTACCCTCTACTTTGTTTGTCCTATTTTAATGGGCATGGGAAGATCAGGCTGCTTATGCACAGAAAACTTTTAGAAAGACGGGGAAGCTGATCCCGAAATAGAATTTGTAAGCATTTAACCATCAAATGCAACAAAATTCATAATCGGGAGAAGATCACCCCGCCGCACTTAAAGTTTTCAAGTATAAGTGGTTTGAGCTTACACGCCCTAGATTTTTTGCATCCTTTTCCATCGATGGAACCGACCGAAGGGAGCTCATGAATTCCTTAATAAAGAAATTATTTAATGAATAAAAAGGATGAGCCTTGCGGCTTGAGCATTATGAATGCTAATAGAAGGAATTAGATTTATAAGGCTCATTTAATAGTGTAATTAGTATTAAACTTTACTTGGGTAGATTTTTGTTAGTTAAGGTGGTTTTAATAATTTCGGGCATTCTTAGGAATTTAAACCTACTGACAACAAATGCAAGCAAGCAAATACATATACACCTACATCTACGACAATCACGAAAGTGATCTTTGCAAACTAGAATCAAAGTATCTTTTCAACCAGGAAGAAATGGACAAGCTATTGATTTCTGATATCAAGATAGAACCTTCGTGCAGTGCTTTCATTCGGAAAAGAGTTGATGTTCAATTGCAATCGAAGTATTACTTGGAACTGATAGAGAAAATCAAAAATGAAAAGATCTCGGTAGATGATTTCAAGGTGGAATATGTGGTTTTAAATGGCGACAAAACCAAGTACAAGGATCGTCTGGACAAACTAAGAGATGTTGGCTACAATATTAATGGCATGCCCGAATATTACAAGCCAAAAATCACTTATGCCATTTGTTATCACGAAGGAACCTGGTATTTTGGAACCTTGCTTAAAAATGATTTTGCCTGGGAGAAACACAACAAAAAACCATTCTCCTATAGCAATTCAATCAATATTAACATTGCCAAAGCATTGGTAATCCTGGCTGCCAAAACCAACAAGGAAACAAAACTATTGGATGCATGCTGTGGTGTTGGTACCATTATGCTCGAAGCCTGTTTTGCCGGATACCATATTGAAGGCAGTGATATCAACTGGAAGGTATGCCGACAAGCGCGCCAAAACCTTGCTCATTTCAACTACGATACAACTGTGTATCGCTCGGATATTAAAGATATCGAGAACAGGTACGATGCTGCCATTATCGATTTGCCATACAATTTGTTTAGCTATGCTGATGAGAACACCATCTCCCATATCATCGAGTCGTCAACCAAACTAACCGATCGATTGGTGATTGTATCTACTACAGATATTTCTGAAATTGTAAACAATGCAGGCATGACAATAACGGATCATTGTAGTGTTCGCAAAAAGGAGAAAGCAAATTTCGCCAGAAGAATTTGGGTTTGCGAGAAGGCAAACTGATCCATTATAGATTAAGAAAATACAAGCTATTAAAAGATAACTTTCAAAGAGGGTGTCCAAAAAGTTCAATATTATTGTCATTCTGAGTTTAGCGAAGAATCTGTCCCTTTGATTAACAGATGCTTCTCTTCATTCAACATGACATTGTATTCGATTGAACTTACTTTTTGGACACCCTCTTTTCTTTTGCCATTCATTTACCATCCATAATCATCACACTTAAACCACAAACTTTAGCAATAGATTGTTTTGACAATTAATGTGCTTTTCATAAATTCGGAAATCGTAATGGGATCAATCTGTTTGTACAGAAATGCTCTCTTGCAAAAAACAAAAGTGCATTTGAAACAACATAGTCTATTACATACTGAATTAATGACCATTACTCAAAACAACAGATAAGAAAAATAAGGTGCATTGCACTTTACACAAATGTTGTGTGTAATTTGAGCCAGCGATATTAACCTAAAGCAAAGAAATAAACATATGAATCATGGACTATTGACACCAGAGGAGATATTTTATCACACTTACCTTGATATAATATTTAAATCAAAAAACTGGTCAAAGTATAATTTACTTATGCTTTCAGGATTATTACGAAAACTTCTTATTGATAAACAAAATCTGGCTCATCAAGCCAATAAAAACTATAAATTAAAAATTCTTTTTGAAGTCGAAGACTATTCCAATTATTATACTGATTTAGAAGAGCATAAAAATATGAACAAAGGACTCCTTGCATATCGAAGAGTTGGTCCGTCTCAGAACCCTGTCAAAGTTAATTTAGATAACTTTTTAAAAATTCCATTTTATTACATCGATGGAGAAGTTCTTGTAATAAGAGATTTAATAAAAACATACTCGAATAAAGCTGGTGGAGTTCATTTAGAAAAACCAAATAAAAAGATTGAGAAACTCATTACAAATCCCAACTTTTACTTTTTTGATGCTCCATTTACAGATGTAATTATGTCTGACATTACTGACATCACAATTAAAGCTCTTAATCCATTAGCGAGAGTAATATCAACTTCTATAATAAGAAATTGAATAAAAACCACACACAA
>NZ_BAZX01000009.1 GCF_001310955.1 Marinifilum fragile JCM 15579 | reverse complement strand
AAAAGTTATCATCGCCCCAAATGCTTTTTAAGGCCGTTTCACGGGGTAAAATTTGATTGAGATTTTCAGCTAAAAGTTTTAATAATTCCGCTTCTTTGGGAGAAAGTTTTTGCTCAACATTGTTAATACTTAAAATTCTAAGGTTTGAATCAAAACTAAATTTACCGATCCTAAATACGCTTTTACTATAGGAGGAAGAATTCCCATTGTTCCTAGATAAAATTGCCTTTATCTTATAAATTAATAGTTCTGAATCGAATGGTTTGGTAATATAGTCATCAGCACCTAAACGGTATCCTTGAATGATATCCTCTTTAAGAGTTTTAGCTGTTAAAAAGATAATTGGCATATCGGAATCTTTATGCTTTATTTCTCTTGCTAAAGTGTAGCCATCCATTTCAGGCATCATTACATCTAAAATACATAGGTCGAAAGGGTGAGAGGTAAATGCTTTTAGACCTTCCTTACCATTAATGCATAATGTTACTTCAAAATCAGAAATTTCGAGGTAATTTTTCATTACTGCACCAAAATTGGTTTCGTCTTCGACTAGTAGTATTTTGATTGGTTCTGCCATCATATTTTACTTAGTGGTAAGGATAGTTTGATACTTGTACCCTGACCAGGTTTACTGTTAACATCAATTGATCCGTTATGACGATCAATTACTAACTTTACATAGCTTAGTCCCAAACCAAATCCTTTAACACTATGAATATTTCCAGTTTCAGCACGATAAAATTTCTTGAATATTCTTTTAATCGTTTTTGAATTCATTCCTATGCCTGAGTCTTTGATGATAATTAAAATAGATTGGTCATGGTTTTCAGTACTAAGTTCTATTTTAGGTTCTTCGTTCGAATATTTTATTGCATTATCGAATAAATTGAAAAGTACATTTAGAAAATGAACTTCATCAACATCTGTAATATCGTTAATGGCATTTAGATCGGTTGTTAAGTGACCATTTTTTTCATCAATTTGCAATTGGATATGCTCTGCAGCTTTTTGAATGATTTCATTTAGATGGCAGGATTGAAGGTTTAATTTTAATTCATGCTTCCCGAATAATGACAGTTGAAGAATGTTTTCGACCTGTTTGTTCATTCTAAAATTCTCATCCTTAATGATACCTGTGAAATATCTAATTCGATCTGGATTTCCAATTACCTTAGGATTATTTATGGAATCTGACGCCAATCCAATGGTAGCAATTGGAGTCTTAAATTCATGAGTAATATTGTTGATGAAATCTGATTTTATATCACTAATGCGTTTCTGCTTTAGGATTAAATACACTGCATTGATAAATGTTACAACAATAAAAATGGTAAATATTCCTGATAGAATAAGAAGTGGCATTATTGATTTGTAGATCAGATTGAATCTATCGATAAAATCGAGTGATAAAATTTGATTTGTGAATACAATATCATTGGGAAATAAGTTGACTTGATATTCTGATTTTTTTAGAACGTCATTATAATTGCTATCTGATGAATAAATTAGGAGTAGAGGCTCACCAGCAAAAATTGCGAAATTGAAATCGGAATCAATATTGTAATTTTTCAACTCTGAATGGATTAAGCTTGGGAGTTTATCAAAATCTATTCTTTCAGCGATGGAAACATCTTTGTTTTTGAATTCATACATTACTTTGCTGAAGATGTTTTCTATTTGTTTTTCCTTTCGCTTTGCTCTTATAATCGTATCTTTTGTTTCTACATGAATATCTATTTTGAGAGTAGAATCCATTTCTTGTTTGTCATGCCACAAATTAAGATGTCCAGAGTTGGATTGCATTACAATGACTTGGGAGTTTGAATCTATTTTATAGGAGGTTTTTCCATTAATCGTTTTTTCTGCTTTGATTTTTATTACATTTTGGCCAAATTTTTTGCCCGATTCAAGAAAGTGTTTGATTTCACGAGTTTCAATATTTTCATGAGGATGGTTTGGTAGTCCCTTTGTTAGAAATATAACTTCCTCACTTTTTTCAAGCTTGGCAACAATTGTATGAAGAACTTTGTTGATATTGGAATCAAAAGTTCTTTCCTCAATAAAAATTGCATTTCGTATCCAAAGAATTTGCACTGCAATAATTCCAAGTAAGGAAATACTCATTAAAATGATTAAACCTGTAATTAGTTTTTTACTCATGAGTTTTTGTAATTGTATTTGAAGATACATTACAAATTTACAACCTGCAAAGATTGATTGTGGTTAAGGTCTTCCTAATAATCCTTAAAGAAAAGTTAAAGCATAAAAAAGGGACTATAAAAGTCCCATATTTTTTATTCGTTCTAAATCTTCAGGAGTATCAATGCCAATTGATTCATGTTCGGTAATATCTGTTTGAATCCAATATCCATTTTCTAGCCAGCGAAGTTGTTCCAATGACTCTGAAAGTTCCATACTACTCTGTTCTATTTTGGTAATTTCGTGAAGCACCTCACTTTTGTATGCATACATTCCAATATGTTTGTAGAATGTGCCATGGTTTAACCACTCTTCTTTTTCTACTCCCCTTTGATACGGAATTGGAGATCGACTAAAATAAAGAGCTTTCTGATCTTTGCTAATTACAGCCTTCACCTTATTGGGATCGAATATATCTTCTTGACAAGAGATTTGTTTTACCAATGTCGCAATTTGTGTATTCGGAGAATCAAAACAGGCTTTTACTAATTCTATTTGATCAGGTTGAATAAAAGGCTCATCTCCCTGAATATTGATTACAACATCATACTCTTGTTGATTTGATTCAGAAATTGTAGCAACAGCTTCTGCAATTCGATCTGTTCCACTCTGGTGATCAGAAGAGGTCATTACAACCTTTCCACCGAATTTTTCTACTTCAGTTTTAATTCTCTCATCATCCGTAGCAACCCACACTTCATCAATTGATAATAAAGTTTGTTCATAAACTCTTTGAATCATTGTTTTGCCATGAATATCGGCTAAAGGTTTTCCAGGGAATCTGGTCGAAGCGTATCTTGCCGGAATAATTCCTATGAATCTCATTTATTTTTTTGTTATAAATTATTTAGGCAAAGTAAATAAAAATTCAGAACCTTCGTTCACTTTACTTTTGACCATTATTTCTCCACCATGACCAGTAATAATTTTTTTCGCAATGGCTAATCCCAATCCAGTGCTGGTTTCGTTCGCAGTAGTTTTAGCGCTGGTAGTACCAAATTCGGTAAAAAGTTTCGATAATTCGGATTCTGGAATTCCAACACCTTGATCTTTAATACTAATTTCAAAATTTGTTGTTTGATCTTTAATATCAACAGTAATGGTAGTCTGAGGGGTAGAATATTTTATGGCATTGCTCAATAAATTGTGCAGCACTTGTTCAATTTTACTTTTATCTATATTGACCGTTGAATTTTCAACTTTAACCTTGTTGATAATTTTGATGTTCTTTTTTCTGGCAAAAACCTTATTGATTTTTACAACATCCATTATGATTTGTCCAATGTTTTCGTGATTCTTTTTCAGGCGTAGTTTTCCTCTTTCTATATTCGAAATATCAAGTAACTCGTTAAGCAATTGAAGTGAGAATTGACTACTATCCTTTATCAATGTTAAGAATTCTTCTTTTTCATTAACAGAAAATTCGTTTCCTGAGTCTAATAGGATTTCGGAAAAAGAACTAATTGCTCCAATTGGGTTTCTTAAATCGTGAGCAGCTATTCCAAGAAACTTTGACTTTTGCTCATTCAAACTTTTTAAAGTTTCATTTTGCTCTTCGAGTTGCTTTCTGTGATTTTCCAATTCTGTGTGATCGTCAATAATAATTAAAGTATACTTTTGACCATGAAATTGGATGAATTTTGTGGAGTAGAGAAAATGCTTCGACTCTTTGGTTTGGGAAGTATAAAAATCTCGACTAAGCTTCTTTCTGTAGGTAGGAACTTTCTCCGACATTGTTTTGAGAATATCCTTTCGTAATTTACAATAGGAACAATTACTTGTTGTACCACAATCTTTACCTTCCTCAACTGCAAAAACACAACCCAAAGCATTGCCACATAATTCTCCCAAAACTTGTTCTTCTCTTTTTTGAAAAAGAATAGAGAATGAATCGTTCACATTTTCAATTTTAGCAGATTGATCTACAATGAAAAGGGCAGAGGTAATATTATCAAATAAAATATTTAAAAATTCATTTGATTCTTTTAGGTTTTCTAGTTGTAAGGCCATCGCACTTGTATTTATAATCCAATAACTAAATTGTTACGCTTAGATGTAAAAAAGGATACCAAAATTAACAATATTTAGAGATTTTAAGAATGATTGTAGATTAAACTAAAAACAAAAAATTGTAATTTTGTCAGATAGTATGAAAAAATTTCATGCTGTACATTTTAATTTCAAGATTTGAGATTTGATGGAAGTACAAAAAATAAAACAAAGATTCGGAATAATAGGGAACTCTTACGCTTTGAATCGTGCGATAGATATTGCAGTTCAGGTTGCACCAACTGATTTATCGGTGCTTATTACTGGAGAAAGTGGTACTGGTAAGGAAGTGTTTCCTCAAATTATTCATCAGTTCAGTTCAAGAAAACATGCACCTTATATTGCCGTAAACTGTGGAGCAATTCCCGAAGGGACAATTGATTCAGAATTGTTTGGACATGAAAAAGGAGCTTTTACAGGGGCTTTATCAGACAGAAAAGGATACTTTGAAGTAGCCGATAAGGGAACCATTTTTTTGGATGAAATTGGTGAGTTGCCATTATCAACGCAAGTTAGATTATTACGTGTTTTAGAGACTGGAGAATTCATAAAAGTTGGTTCTTCAAAAGTTTTAAAAACCAATGTAAGGGTAGTTGCTGCCACTAATGTAAACATTCCAAAATCGGTAAAAGAAGGTAAGTTTCGTGAAGATTTGTATTATCGATTGAATACAGTTCCTATTTCGATGCCACCTTTAAGAGAACGTCAGGACGATATTCATTTATTGTTTAGAAAATTTGCCCAGGATTTTGCAGAAAAATATAGAATGCCACCTCTTAGATTAGATGAAGGGGCTCAACAAATATTAAAGTCTTATCGTTGGCCAGGTAACATCCGACAACTAAAAAATATTACCGAGCAAATTTCGATTATCGAGAAGGAAAGACAGATTAGTGCCGAAAATTTGCAGACTTACCTTCCAATGAGCGATGAGCATATGTTGCCTGCGATTTATAAAGAGAATAAAAGACAAGAGCAAAGTTTTTCTTCGGAAAGAGAGATCCTGTATCAGGTACTATTTGATATGAAAAAAGATATGTCGGATTTAAAAAAGTTGGTATTTGATTTAATGCAAAAGGGCGGTGATTCTGAAGATTTACAGAAAGACAATGCTATGCTAATTCGTAAACTGTATGAAGATCAGGAAATGGATATCGTGCAACATAAGCCTGTAAAGCAACAAACTGTTAATATTTCTACATCCGACGATTCTGTAATTCAGGATACTGAAGTTTTTATTGAAGAGTCATTATCCTTGGAAGAAAAAGAAATTGAGTTGATTAAAAAAGCTTTGGATAAACACAATGGAAAGCGTAAATATGCAGCTCAGGATTTAGGAATATCAGAGAGAACATTGTATCGTAAAATCAAAGAGTACGATATTGGTTAATTATTATAAATTATTGCTATTTTTATTTTTCATATATGAAGTTTATTAAAGTATTTGTTTTAAGCCTTTGTGTTGCTGTTTTAGCCGTGGCTTGTAAGGTTTCTTATTCATTAACAGGTGGAACATTATCCGATAAAGTACAGACTTTTTCGGTGCAGTATTTTCCAAATCGTGCTCCATTGGTAAATCCAAATTTAAGTAATCGATTTACTGAGGAGTTAAAGGAGAAGTTTAGAAGTCAAACTTCCTTGAATGAAGTTGTGGATGGAGAAGGACATCTTAATTTTGAAGGGGAAATTACAGGTTACAGAACCCAGGCATTGGATATTAAGGCAGGTGAGATTGCAGCTACAAACCGACTAACGGTTACAATTAAGGTGCGATTTACAAATGAAATTGAAAGTGAGAATGACTTTGACAAGAGTTTCTCGGCCTTCAAGGATTATGATAGTATATCTCAGTTGACCGATGTGGAAGACGAACTTCTTAATGATATTTTAGAGCAAATTATAGATGATATTTACAACGAAGCAGTTGTAAACTGGTAATGATTATGGAACAAAGCAGAATACAAGATTGGGTTAAAGATTCAAAAACAATGGATAAAAACAGCCACAGAGAATTAAAATATCTGGTGGAAAAATATCCTTTTTTTGAAGTGGCTCATTTGTTACTGCTTAAAAAGCTAAATGATAGTCAGAGTATTCGATTTAAGGAAGAATTAAGAAATTCATCTCTCTATATATCCGATAGAAGGCAACTTTACTTGCTTTTAAATGACAGGTTGAAATTAGTTCCATTTGAAAAAACAGTTTCAGTTGAAAAAGCTAAAGATGCAGAAACAAATCTGGAAACTGAAAGCATAAATCAGCAAGATTTTGCTGCAGATACAATTGTAGAAGAACCTGTAATTGAAGAGCTTTTTGAACTATCTGCTGAAGTAAGTATCGTTGAAAACGAAGAGAAGGATATTCTTACGGATACTGATCATCTTACAAATGATGAGATTCTTGAGTTGAATGAGCCAGGAATTGATTTAATAGAAGTTGAATCTAAACCAGAAGAAGAGAAAGCGAAAGAAAAATCAGATTCAGATTTATTGGTGGCAGCAACCGAAGTGTATCATATCGGTTACGGTGGCAATTTCTACACTTTAAAGGAGAACGAAGAACAGGAAGAAGAGAAGTTGAAAGATAAGAATCATACTTTTACCGATTGGATGGAGGTTGTTGATAAGAGTGAAGAAACATCAAAATCAGAGCCTGAAAAACCAGCAAAACCCAAGAAGAAAAATCTTGATCTTATTGATAATTTCATCCAAAATGAGCCATCAATTCAGCGAAATATTAAAGTAGCTGATAAACAAGAGGATATTTCTGTCGACAGTGTGCGTGAAAATGACAGTTTTATGAGCGAAACTTTAGCATCTATATATGTGAAACAGAGGTTGTTTGATAAAGCAATTGCTGTTTATCGTAAATTAGAGTTGAAAAATCCCGAAAAAAACGTTTACTTTGCGAGTCAGATTAAGAAAATAGAAAAATTAAAAAATAGTAAATAAATAAGTATGTATACCTTTGTTTCAGTATTGATTTTGATTGTTTGTGTACTTCTAATCTTAATTGTATTAGTACAAAACTCAAAAGGAGGTGGATTAGCATCTAACTTTTCATCTTCGAACCAAATTATGGGAGTTAAGAAAACTACCGATTTTCTTGAAAAAGCTACTTGGACTCTTGCAGGAGGTCTTTTATTCCTTTGTCTTGTAGCTGCAGTTACTATTCCTCGCGAAGAAATTCGTGAAGACAAGTCTCAAATTGAGCAACAATTGAACGAGACTGAAACTACTCCTGAAATGCCAGCATTCCCAACAGATGCTACAGCAACTGAACAGGATACAACAAAATAAAAGAAAGAAATTTTCTTAAAATATAGAAATGTCAGTATGTCATACATGCTGACATTTTTTTATGCCTATATGTAATTGCAATTCAGTATATTTATTGTTTGAATTTGCGATTCCTAAAATTCTTTTAAATCAATTCGGAAATATTGACAATGAAATTGATTTGGCACAGATTGTGAAAGAAAAGAATCCATAAAACTTTAAAATAATAATCTTAAATATTTTGAAAAATGGCAGAATTAAAAGGTAAAATCCTTGCGGGAAAGATTTTGGTTGAGCCTTTGGCAGCAGAAGAAACTACTGTTAGTGGTATTATCATTCCAGATTCAGCAAAAGAAAAACCATTAAGGGGTAAAGTGGTTTTAACTGGAACTGATAAGACTGATGAACCAATGGAGATTAAAGCTGGTGATACAGTTTTCTATGGAAAATATTCAGGAACAGAATTGAATATTGACGGTGAAGATTACCTGTTAATGTCACAATCTGATGTTTTATATTTCGTATAATCTGAATCAAAAAAGAATTTTCAAAATTTAAAGAAATGGCTAAAGAAATTAAATTCAATATTGAAGCTCGCGACCTACTAAAAAAAGGTGTTGACGAGTTGGCAAACGCAGTAAAAGTAACATTAGGACCAAAAGGTAGAAATGTAGTTATCGATCGTAAATTTGGTGCACCGCACATCACCAAAGATGGTGTTAGTGTTGCTAAAGAAATTGAATTGGCTGATCCTGCAGCTAACATGGGTGCTCAAATGGTGAAGGAAGTTGCATCAAAAACTGGTGATGATGCTGGTGATGGTACAACTACTGCAACTGTATTGGCTCAATCAATTGTAAATGTTGGTTTGAAAAACGTTACTGCTGGTGCAAACCCAATGGATCTAAAGCGTGGTATCGATAAGGCTGTAGCTGCTGTAGTTGCTAACATTAAAGATCAAGCTCAAGAAGTTGGAGATAACTTTGATAAAATTAAGCAGGTTGCTAAAATTTCTGCTAACAACGACGAAATGATCGGTTCTCTTATCGCGGAAGCAATGGAGAAAGTGAAAAAAGAAGGTGTAATTACCGTTGAAGAAGCAAAGGGTACTGAAACTCACGTTAAAGTGGTTGAAGGTATGCAGTTTGACAGAGGTTACATTTCTCCTTACTTCATTACCGATGGGGATAAAATGGAAGCTGATCTTGAGAATCCATACGTATTGTTGTACGACAAGAAAGTTTCTACAATGAAAGAGTTGATGCCAGTTTTGGAACCAGCTGCTCAATCAGGTCGTCCGTTGATGATTATTGCTGAAGATGTAGAAGGTGAAGCATTGGCTACTTTGGTAGTAAACCGTTTGAGAGGTTCATTGAAAGTTGCTGCAGTTAAAGCTCCAGGTTTCGGTGATAGAAGAAAAGAGATGTTGGAAGATATCGCTATCTTAACTGGTGGAATAGTAATTTCTGAAGAGAAAGGAATGAAGTTGGAACAAGCTACCATAGAAATGCTTGGTCAGGCTGAAAAAATCACTATCGATAAGGAAAATACTACTATCGTAAACGGTATTGGCGATAAGGCTGCTATTGATGCTCGCGTGGCAAATATCAAAACTTTAATTGAGAACTCTACTTCTGATTACGATAAAGAAAAACTTCAGGAAAGATTGGCTAAATTGGCTGGTGGTGTTGCTGTACTATATGTAGGTGCTGCTTCTGAAGTTGAAATGAAAGAGAAGAAAGACCGTGTTGATGATGCATTATCAGCAACTCGCGCTGCTGTTGAAGAAGGAATTGTTCCTGGTGGTGGTGTAGCTTATATCCGTGCTACTGAAGCTTTGGAAGGATTGAAAGGCGATAACGATGATGAAACAACTGGTATTGAGATTGTAAAACGTGCAATTGAAGAGCCATTGCGTCAGATTGTAGCGAATGCAGGTGGCGAAGGTGCTGTTGTTGTTGATAAAGTAAAAGCAGGTGAGAAAGATTTTGGGTACAATGCTCGTCAGGATGAGTATCAAAACTTGTACGAAGCAGGTGTTATCGATCCAGCTAAAGTATCTCGTGTAGCTCTTGAAAATGCTGCTTCAATCGCAGGAATGTTCTTGACTACGGAGTGTGTATTGATCGATGAGCCAGAAGAAGCTCCAGCTATGGGTGCCCCTGGAATGGGCGGTGGTATGCCAGGTATGATGTAAGAAATTACAACATTCGATATATTACAAAAGCGGCCAAGGCCGCTTTTTTTATTGTTTGATTTGAAATGGTTTAGGAATTAAATGCTCTTTTATTAATTGCTTGTGTAGTTTTCGGCTCATGTTGTTGTACAAGGAGAACTTGTCATCCCAAACAGTGCCAGATGAATCAAATCTGCCAACCCAGATTAATTCTTTTGTTTTAGTATCTATTAAATAAGTAAGGAAAGTACCTGCAGGAGTGGTGTTGGTTTTAATGTTCCCATCGCTATCGGACTTTATTTCTTTCTCGTAATAGAAAGCTGCTTGATTAATCAAAAGAATTGCATCTGAATTTGCCTCAACTTTAGCAATAAAATTCTGATAATCCACTTCTTGATTAATTTTGAATTCGTCACTCGCAAATACTAATTGAATTCTGTTATTGTCAAAATTATTCTGAATGTTTCCTTTCATTAATCTTCGAACACTTAGTGAATTCATCTCATTGAATCTATTAAGAATAGCACTATTGTAATTCTTTTCATTAAGCTGTCGAAATTCCACATTGTCGAAAATGTTTACCACAAAAATTTTCTGATACATTTTTTTTGGATCGGTAAGTTTTTCAGAACTAAGATATGAGCTAGCACAACTGCTGAACAGCAGAGCTGTTAAGATAGAGAATAAGTACTTCATTTTGTGATTTGTTTTTATGGGTTTTGTTTTGATTAAAATTAATTATTATGCTTAGGAATTAAAATGTTGGATAGTTAAAAAACGTAAAAAAATAACTTTATGACTATTAAAATAGTTGTATAACTATAGAAATAGTCATATATTAGCATCATGAAAGAATTAACTAAGGCAGAAGAACAGATAATGCAATACCTATGGAAGCTTGAAAAAGCTTTCTTAAAGGATATTATTGAGGAGTTTCCACAACCAAGACCAGCATATACTACTATATCAACAGTGGTTAGAGTATTGGTGAAAAAAGGTTTTATAGGTTTTGAAACTTTTGGAAAGGTGAATCAATATTACCCTTTAGTTAGTAAGAAAGTGTATACTCGTGACTTTATGAAAGGAATGATTAAAAGCTTTTTCAACGATTCGGTTGGAGGATTTACTTCATTCTTTGCTAAAGAGCAAGATTTATCGCTTTCGCAATTAGAAGAAATGAAATCATTAATTGAAGAACAAATAAAAAATAAGAAGGATAATGAGTGAGTTTTTACAATACTTATTTGAAAGCTCGGTATGCATGGCTGCTTTTTATCTTTTGTACAAAGTTTTTTTGGCAAGAGATACTTTTGTGATGCGTAATCGTATCTATCTACTTTTTTCCGTTCTCATTTCTTTGCTAATTCCCATTTTTTCTTTCACAACCATTCAGGAACCAACTGCAATTGTAAATCAATTTGCATTGGATCCGGTTTATGAGTTCACAACCGATTTGGCTGGAGGAATGAAAGTAGTGAAGGAATCTTTTCAGATTGAATCAATATCAGTTTTATTTTTGATTTACCTTTTGGGAGTTGTGTTTTCATTTTTTCGAATAAGCAAACATTTAATCGGAATACTAAAAACGATTTCTGCCAATGAAATTGAAATAAAGCAAAATTTAAAAATTGTATCTGTTCAGGAAAATACTTCGCCTTATTCTTTCTTTAGATATGTTTTTCTGAATCCTCGACTTACAAGTGAATCTGATCAAAAACACATTCTTCTGCACGAATCTGTGCACGTTAAGCAATATCACACAATGGATTTAATATTTGTTGAGATTGCAAAAGTACTGATGTGGTTTAATCCTTTCATTTATTTTATTCAGCATTCGTTAATAGAAATGCACGAATATTTAGCAGACAGAGCTTGCATTACTTCGGGGACTGATAGAATCGAATATCAGAACGCATTGGTACAAAATATCGAAGGGCGCATGAATTTGGCTCTAACCAGTGCATTCAATTCATCATTAACTTTAAAGAGAATTAAAATGATCAAAAAAATAAAAAGCTCATATTTATCGAATTTAAAATTACTTGCTGTAATTCCAGTGATCTGTCTTTCCATTCTTTGTTTTGGATTTAAAGACATAAATATGGAAAAATCAACTCTCCTTAGTATGACAAAGCCTGCTTATAAATTTCCTATTGAAGCAGGAAAGAATGTAAAAATTACTTCGGTATATGGGAAACGAATGCATCCTATTCTTAAAAAGGAGAAGTTCCACAGAGGAGTTGATGTTGCTGCTCCAATGGGAACTCCAATTTATGCGGTTGCAGATGGAGTTGTGAAAAAAGTCAATTCAAAATTTACGAAAGGCAAAGGTTATGGACGTTTCATTATTATCGATCATGCCGATGGAATTTCCAGTCTGTATTCACAAATGGCTTCTTATTCGATGAAAGAGGGTGAGAAAGTGAAAAAAGGAGATAAAATTGGAACCGTGGGGAGCTCAGGAATTTCTACCGGACCTCATTTGCATTTTGAGTTTAAAAAAGATGGAGAATATGTAGACCCAATGAAGTATTTGAGTCCACAAATTGTACAATAAATGAAAAGGGGGATTCTATGAATCCCCTTATTTCCTATTTTTATTTATTTTCTCCATGATCACATCCTGCACTGGGCGATTTTCAATTTTTGCATCCAGCCACGATATTAAATCCAAATACAAGAATGCTCTTTTTTCATAAGGATCATTAACCCATTTTTTAAGATCTCTTCTCGATTTTTTTAGTTCATCTTTTAATTGATCTGGACTAATTGAACTTAGTCTTCGTAAGAATCGAAGAATGTATTTTTGAACTTCTTGTAAGTCATCCATTTTAGCCAAAAAACGATAGGTTGAACGAATTTGATACTCTAGCAATTCAGTGTTTTCCAATTCGTAATGACTGATTAGGTTCAGAATTCTTCCAAAGCAATGAATATCTCCTCGTAGTGAAGTGTCTTTTACATCCGAAATTCGATTCAAATATTTAATGGCCTCGCGATACTGTCCATTTCCAAAGTATAAACAGGCTATTTTATAGTAGAAGATCAGTGCTCTGTGATTATCCATGCCCACTTTGTTTTGTTCCAGAAAACTCTCAATTTTTGGAACCAGATGCAAACCTTTATCAAAGGTTCCTTCCATAAAGTGGCGATTGATTCTGTGCACAAATAAAAACATGTGCAGTAAAATGTTCAAGTTGGAATTGTGTTTAAATTGATCTTCTTTTTCCAGTTTTCTTAGCAATCGCAAATGTTTCTTAAAATTGCTTACATGATTGGTATAAAAAAGAGCTACTAATACATTATTTAAGCCTTTTAGATACAAATCCATATGAATGTTAATCATCTCAGGATTTAGAAGGAACAAGTCAACCCATTTTTTTGCATACTTGTAGCACATCAAAAAATCTTGAATGATCAAATAATACCATACATAGGATTGGAATAGGTATAATTTTTCGAAGAAACTCAGGTTCTCAACATCATGTGGGATCAAATTGGTGTTGAAAAACTCTTTTACCATTAAAAGGTCTTTTTCATTTCGCACATAGCCTACTTTCAGGTACAATCCGTACAATCGGATGGACATGTTTGAAAAATACACCACACCATCCATCATTTTACTGATTTCGGTTGCTTCTCTTGTAATTTCTTCAGCTCTGTTTTCTATACTTTTGGTAACATATTGCGATTCTATCAGCTTCTCGAACTGGATGATCTCATAAACCAGGATGTTTTTCTTGTTTTTACGAGCCAAAGCTTTGGTTTTATCAAGAATTCTTAAGCTTTGCTGATAAAGACCTTTATTGTATAAAACCTTGGCATGATCGATCTGTTCACGAATACTAATACTGATATCGTGGTTAATCTGCGTTAGTCTTAAGCTGGTAAGCAATTGTTTGTACAAGTGAGCCTTTAAATTTGGCAGTTGCGATTGCTTTATGTCTTTTGCTTTTTTTAGGATAATGGTCTCGTTGTACTCATCCATTTTATCCAAAACATCAAAAAGCTGCAAGAATTTAGTCTCTTTATCGCTACTAATTCTGTTTGCATACAGCTTAAAATTTCGTTTCTCAGATTTCGAAATCGATTTAATTAATTGGAACAGAGGGTCTATTTGTTGTTTAGGCATTGTAAAAGATATATGAGTTAACTATTTGGTAAACAGTACATTTTTTAACTTTCATTTTGTTTGAACTTCGTAGATTGTATTGAAAAACGATTTTCAAAAACTAGCCATCGAGCGTACTTTTGAAATGTCAAATCAAGAGAATGAAAGAGTAAAAACAATCTTGGAACGGAACATGAATACAACAAATCTGTTATCAAAATTAATAAAATCCGATAAACTTGAAACAGTTAGAGGATTAAATCAAGCTCTTGAGTGCATAGGAGTTGATCAGGATTCAAAAAAAATGAATCAAAATCAGGTTAATGAAATTAAAGGTTTCATTATTCAAAAATTTACTGATTTGGTTGATCTAAAAGGCTTGGTTGAATCAATTAAAGATTCATTAAGCGTTGAAGAGCTGGAACATTTTAAACGCGATTTGAGCTTAAAAATGGATAATGCTTATAGTGTTGCCTTGGCTCCTGTTTACGGGAAAAGAATTGAAACACTCAAGAGTTGTTTCGAAGAAGTTTCCGGAGATAAAGTACTTTGAAACCATTTGTAATTGTTAACACAATTACTTCAGACAGTGAGTTAGAAGCACTATCCCCCTTGTGCTTTTGAGGATCTGACTATTAACCAACATGAAGAAGCTAAGTCGGGACGGTAGAACGATGAAAAATTGATTTCTTTTTGGCTTGTTTGTATAACAAATAACCCAATCCGTTAGAATTAGTAGTTTAAAAGTAAGTTAGGTGTGATTATACTTTTTTAAGAAACATTCAATGTTTTATCAGAACACTTAGATTCTTCTTGTTATACCAATTATATGCCGAAACGGTCTTGTTTGATGGCTAATTGGTATTGTTATTTTGACCATCTTTTTGATTATGTTTTAATATTTAGTTGTGATTGCCGGGTTAGATATGAATCTAACCCGGTATTTTTGTTTTAGATGGTAATTTTAAAATAGAGTCGAATCGATGATGGAACTGATTCTGTGTATACACTAATGCTATTAATTTGACTCAAAGGAACTCTTTCGAATGATTCGTAGGTTAAGTTTTGTTTATTCATAACATTGTGCAAAAGAATGCCGACTTCTGATTTGATTTTTTTGTGAGAGAACTTATAAATTAAAGCAGCATCCAGTCTTTGGTAGTCAGGTTCTGAGTTGATGTTGTTATAGCCTGAATAGATTGGAAATCCAGAACCATAAATGTAGTTTGCCGATAGATAGAATGGCTTTAAAGCCAGTAAACCTGCAGTTTTAATTTCATGTCTCTGATCATGTAAGGCTCTTAAATATACTCCTTCTTCTCTAAAATAATCAAAGTTTTCGGATGTTTTGCTTAAGGAATAGGAAACCCAAAAAGTATGCTCACCGAAGTCTTTTTTCGCAAAGAAATCGAGTCCAATGCTTTTACTTTTACCCAAAGAAATGTTTCCTTCATTCCTCCAACGGTAATATCGTGTATGTCCATCTGTTCTTTTGTGGTAGGCTTCAACACTAAAAGTAAAACCATTTTTATGATATGAACCACCAATAACATTGTGAACGGATTCTAAAACCGGTACTGTTTCTTCGTCGGCACCAACCCAAATGTATCTATATTTACCTGATTTACTTAATACCGAACTTTTAGAAATAAACTGCTTGTAAAGTCCCCAAGCTCCATTAAACGATAATTCATCGGTAATCTTAACGCTCATGGATATTCTTGGTTCCCAGTACAGTTTTTCCAAATTAATTGGATAATTTACTTGAAATCCAGCTTTTATTGTTACCCCATTGCTTACATTAAGGATGTTTTGAAAATATCCACCAACTTTATCAAGTTTCGAATTCAAATGGAGAATGTTTATCCCAAGCGAGTCTTCTTTTAGGTCGACCGAATTGTTTGTATACTGTAAACCGGCTTCAATAATTTGATCTTCATTTAGAATGAATCGATTTTGGAATTTTGTGCTGTACTCGCGAATGTTATTATACGATCTGTCATCTCTTCGAATATTCATCTCGTTAAATTTAATTCTCTCAATAACGATTTGTTCTGTTGTGTTTCGGTCAAGTTCTGATCTGGAAATCGATAGAGAGCTCGAATTGCCTTTTTTCCATACTTTGCTGTATTTTAATGAACCACCATTTTGGTAACTTCCTTCAAAATCATGCTTTCTAGATGTGGATAATAATTCACTGGAAATATCGTAGGAATATCTGTCTTCACCAGCCATTAAGCTGATGTTTAATTGATCTCCATTGTTCCATTTGGTTGAAAATTTAAGGTTTGCATCTCTGAACCGATAATTTGGAGTTACATCCAAATCTACATACTCTGGAATAGTACCATTTAGTTTATCGGTATTCACATTTGAAGTTGCATATTTGATTTGATCATCTTTAAATAAAGTGTAATAAGTATGACGAAATGCAAACAATAGCGATGATTTTTTACCAATTGGTTGTTCGTAAGATCCACTTGCCGTGATGTTATTTAAAGCCAGGTTTAAGCTTGGTTTTACTTTGTTGCCATCTTTTCCTGTAATGTGCACAATACCACCAACTCGATCACCATATCTGGCATCGAAACCACCTTTTAGTACTTCGATGTTTTTAACTACCAAAGGGTTTACAGCACCAATATCCTCAAAATAGTTTTTTAATCCCCACAGGGTAATGTCATCAAAAAGAACTTGACTTTCCCCTTCGTAAGAGCCCCAAATAATCAGAAAATCCTTTTGTTCTCCAGCAGCAAGAATACCAGGTTGTAAGCGTAAGAGTTCAAATACAGAGTTGTCGTTGTTGGTAGGTAAAAATCCTGCAATTTTGTGGTTTAATTTTAAGTTACCTGCCTGGTTGCTTTCCTTAATAAAGGTTTGTACAATTTTGTCGGTAACGGTAATTTCTTCTAAGTCGGTACTTGCCGCAGTCAATAGTAACTTGTGAGTTTTATCGCAAGCTACAAGGGTATCGTGAATGAAATATCCCAAATGTGAAGCTAATATTCTAAAAGTACTATCGGTACTTGATGTAAACGAAAAATTCCCAAGCTCGTCGGTAGCCATGGGATGATCATTAACGGTGATATGTGAAAAGGGAAGAGGTTCGAGGTTTTCTTTATCAAGAATTTGCCCAATAAATCTGTATTCAAGAATTTTCTCCTCGGGATATATGATGTACACATTATTTGATATCTCGTAGCTTAAAGGAAACTTCCTCAGCAAAAACATTATTGCACTTTCTTTATTGGAAAAGCTTTTATCGATACTAATATTATAACTTGCTAATAAGTCTGTGTCATAAGAGAACTGGTAATTGTATCTATCTTTTAGCTCAATTAAAATGTCATTTAAAGCTTTATTGGTGGCTTTAATTTCTACTTTTTGAGCTAGTGAAGTCGTAATTACTAATCCGAAAAAAAATATAAGGGCGATATATTTTTTCACTTATTGACTCTTTGAGGTTATAATATAATTTTTGCGAGGTCCTTTAACAAAATTAAGTCCGCTTGATTTGCATACATTGTACAATACTTGATCAACAGTCATTTCTTTCCCAAAATTCCCCGTATAAGGTTTATTAAATTTACCTTTTTCTACAATGTGAATGTCATATTGTAACTCTATTTCTTTAAAAACATCCTTTAAAGGTGTTGCGTTAAATAAAAAGAAATGGTTACGCCATGAAACTTTATCCTTTGCCTTTTCGTCCTTAAATACCTCTAGCTTTCCATTTTTATTTAGGTAAGCATGATCATTGGGTAAAAGTAGAATTTTGTCAGAAGTAATGGTTGAAACAACTTTAACTTTTCCGGTATAGCAAGTCACTTTGTAGTCATTTCCTCTGGCATAGATATTAAAACTTGTTCCCAGAATGAAAGTTTTACCATACTGCGATTCTATTTCGAACTTACTTCCTTTGGTGATATCGAAAAATGCTTCACCTTTGAATTTTACTTTTCGGGTAAAGTTCCACATGTATGGTTTATAGCTAATGCTTGAGTTTGCGTTCAACTCTACCTTCGAATTATCGGGCAAAGTAACACACATGTGCTTTCCTTTTGGACAATAAGTAGAACTGGTATAGAAGTAGGTAAATCCCGCAAATCCTATCAATAAAAAGATACAAGCAGCTGCTGCGTACTTCATCCACGAAAGCGATATGACTTTAGCTTTTGGCTTTTGAACTAGGGTCATTGCCGAAAGTTCCTTCCAAACCTCTTCTTTTGACTTTGAGTAGGTCACATCAATTTTCGGAAGCGAATTGATGAAATCCATTTCCGAACCAGGGGTAATATTTTGATTATTCTCTTTCATTATCTTCCTAAAGCATTTCTTAAATACGACAATGCATGTGTCATTCTTTTTTCTACAGCTTTAACGCTGAGTTCCAGTCTATCTGCTATTTCCTGGTATTTTAGGCCTTCGTTACGACTCATCAGAAATACTGTTCTTTGTTTTTCTGATAAACTGCTTAGGGCCAACTCATATTTATTTTTTAGCTCTTCGTATTGCATTTGTTCTTCCGGCGAATTTTTATCGATTGATGGTTCTAGTTTTGCCAAATATTTCTGAGCTACTGTATCTCTTCGGTATTTGCTGATAAAAATATCGCTGGCAATTTTATACAATAATGATTTATTGGGTTTTTCTTCGTAGGGTAAATTTTTCTCCCACACTTTCATAAAGCTTTCCTGAGCTATGTCAGTAGCTAACTCTTCATCACCCGAACGATAGTAAATATAGTTTCGAATGCTATTGAAGTGCTTGTCAAATAAGATTTTAAATTCTTCTTGTGTCAAGGCTAGAGGATTGATTTAGGTAAAAATAATGGTTTTGTGTGAATTTAGGGTGCAGGGCAATAAATAACTTTCCTGCACCCTTTTGCATCTATAACCTGATTATTTTATTTTTAGTTATCACCTTTCTTTTTGTTTCTTGTGTGTTTGCCAATTTCTATGGTTTCAGTTACTTCTTCTCCTTCAGGAGTTGTGTAGGTATATGTTGCTACATTGTCACATTCACCATCACCATAATCGAATTTGGCAAACTCTACTCCATTTTGTGAGTAGATAACTGTTCCTTGAACAATTAGTCTACATGTTCCGATTCTAATTAAAGGGTTTTCTTCATCAATTTGCTTGGTATATTCATTTTGTTCTGTATCAACGCAAGTTACCTTCCCTGTAATTTGAATTTTATCATCAGTTAAATCCCACTTGGTATCTAAACCTGCAATCCACTCTCTGGTTCGTTCAGCCACTCGGCTTAATTCAGTTCCATCAGGATAAGTAAAGGTAATGTCACTAGTGATTTCCCATTTTTTGGTAACTCCTTTTTCACCAGTAAACTCGATTCGTTTGGTTCCATTAATTTCAACGGAATCTATTACCAAATCCATTGTAATTTCGCGAACTGCACCACTGGTCCAAGGAGCTGCTGTCATTACAATCTTAATAACACCATCAATAATTTTGTCATTATTATACAGTTCAATTGAATCATATTCAATTGTAATTGTCATAGGGAATCTTCCATCTTCTGCAAATTCAATAGAAATCTCTGGCATTTTTTCACCTTTGTAACGCTGCCATTCTCTTGCAAAATTACCATAGTAATTGTAGGATCCTTGTTTCGTACTCGTTGTAGGTTCAGTATATTCACTTTCCATGAAAGAGAAAAGGTCTACTTCATAATCAGCAACTTCCATTACGCTTTCCGATGCTTCTTCCGTAGTGATTACCGTTTCGATATCGTTGTTCAATACAACTTGTTCTTCAGGCTTAATTTCTTCAACATCATCATGATTGTCACAAGAAAAAAGCGACATTGCCAATCCAGCTAATAATATAGATGATAGTTTTTTCATTTTGATATTTTTTAGTTTCCATATGTTCCCGATTTCTTTCGGGATTAGCAATCGCAAATAATCATTCTTAAATATAGGAGTGAACAATTATGTGGTCAAACTAATTTTGTAATGGTAAAATTTATAATTCTAAAGTTTAATTTTCTGAGCTCATTTACTTCTGAACCGATATTTTTGATTTTTACCCTACCAAAAAATAACTTTTATAAGCAATTGGGTAGTAGTGTAATAATTGTGTTCTAGTAAAAATACAGAAAAATTTATCATATTTATGGGTTACTTTTCTATGGATAAAGGAACTAATGTGTACATGTAAGTAATATTAATGGAATAACTTTATGAAGAAAAGTATTGTTACACTCCTGTCTGTGTTTTCCACTTTATTATCTGCTTTAGGCTTATATCTGATATTGAAAGTTCTAATGGGAGATGATATTGTATTCATAGTAATGGGGCTGATAGCAATTAGTTCTGGACAAAGTTTAATGTTGATAGGTTCAAGATTAAAAAAGAAATTAAAATAGAAATAAGGTAATGATTAAAAAAATAGAATTATCAAAAAAGAATTTAACGTATTTGTTGATTTTTATGGCATTAGTGGGAGTTTTTGTATTTGAATTTGGTGAGAAAGTAGGAGCATATTTAGCACAGTGATTCCATATTTTAATATGGGTAGAACATTTCATTTTTATTTAAATGGCTTATAGCTTTTTTTTGTATTTATTCTTTTCGAATATTAATTGAAGTCTGGATTCGGTAATTTCGCCTTAAGCAAATTAATTCGTGTTTTTATGGCGATATTTTGGCCGGACATTATGGTATTCTTACTCGAGTTCATTATTATTAGAAATAAGCAATAAACCTTCTGTTGATCTCTTAATAGGATAGATGCTTACTGCTTGTTTTTTCCCCAATCTGAGTTTCTGAGAGCTTTTACAATTGAAAAATGCTCTTCTTTCAATTTCTGAGAGCAAATTTTCTTGTCAATCATTCATATCTGAGTTTCACATTACATTTTTCAATATTGTTTTCCCAAATCGCGTCATTGCAATTGTATTTTCAGCAAAATAATGGCTCTGCAATATAAGGATTGATTTGGTTTACATTTGCAAATCAGCAATGTCACTTGTAGTTTGTACGATCGGAAATCTTAATACGAGGAAGGTAAAAATCAATCATCATTCGAAGTAAAATACTCAAAATTCCAAGGATTTGAATATCTTTGCGGATTCAATTAGGAATTTATAATTACCAATTGCGAATAGAACCAAAAAGCTTTCGTAATTTGTGATATACAATTCGTAATTTCTAATTCGTAATTCGTAATTGACAGTATGAAGAACATTCGAAATTTTTGCATCATAGCCCACATCGACCATGGTAAATCTACCTTGCGGATCGTTTGTTAGACGTTACCAACACCATTACCGACCGCCAAAAGCAGGCGCAGGTACTAGATGATATGGATTTGGAGCGCGAGCGTGGGATTACCATAAAGAGTCATGCAATCCAAATGGATTACATGCGCGATGGAGAAAAGTATACCTTAAACCTGATTGACACACCAGGTCACGTTGACTTCTCTTACGAGGTATCGAGGTCGATTGCTGCCTGTGAAGGCGCATTATTGATTGTTGATGCTACTCAGGGAATTCAGGCACAAACCATATCAAATCTTTACTTGGCAATTGAAAATGATTTGGAGATTATTCCAATCTTGAACAAGATTGATTTGCCAAATGCGAATCCAGAGGATGTGAAAGATCAGATTGTAGATTTGTTGGGATGTGATGAGAGCGAGATTTTGGCAGCCAGTGGAAAAACCGGTGAGGGAGTTCCTGAAATCCTGGAAGCCATTGTTGACCGTGTTCCTGCTCCTGAGGGCGATCCGAAAGCACCTCTGCAAGCTTTGATTTTCGATTCGGAGTTCAACTCGTTCCGTGGTATCATTACCTACATTCGTATTTTGAATGGTGAAATTAGCAAAGGTGATTTGGTAAAATTTGTGAATACCGAAAAAGAATACCAGGCCGATGAAATTGGTGTGCTACGTTTGACTCAGGAACCAAGAAAGGTTCTGAAAACGGGTGATGTAGGTTATATCATTTCGGGTATCAAAACATCAACCGAGGTAAAGGTAGGTGATACCATTACGCACAAAGCAAATCCTTGCGATGGAGCTATTGAAGGATTCGAGGAAGTTAAGCCAATGGTATTTGCCGGGGTTTATCCAATCGATTCGGAAGATTATGAAGACTTGCGTGCAGCAATGGAGAAATTGAAGTTGAATGATGCTTCACTGACTTTTGAGCCGGAATCGTCATTGGCACTTGGTTTTGGATTCCGTTGTGGATTCCTGGGACTATTGCACATGGAAATTGTACAGGAACGTTTGGATCGTGAGTTCGATATGAACGTAATTACTACGGTTCCTAACGTATCGTATATTGCACACACCAAGAAAGGTGATGAGTTCGAGATGCACAATCCATCGGATATGCCCGATCCGAATGCATTGGATTATATTGAGGAACCATTTATTCGAGCTCAGATTATCTCTAAATCGGAGTTTGTTGGTCCGTTGATGACACTTTGTATGAGCAAACGTGGTGTGATGACCAATCAACAATACTTGACCAGCGACAGGGTAGAATTAACTTACGAAATGCCATTGGGTGAGATTGTATTCGATTTCTACGATAAGCTGAAGAGTATTTCGAAAGGTTATGCTTCTTTCGATTATTTCCAGATTGGATTCAAGCCTGCCAAATTGGTAAAGCTGGATATTCTTTTGAATGGAGAAGGTGTGGATGCACTTTCTACTTTAATTCACTTTGACAATGCACAGGCATTTGGTAGAAGAATGTGTGAGAAACTAAAAGAATTGATCCCAAGACAGCAGTTTGATATTGCCATTCAAGGGGCAATTGGAGCCAAAATTATTTCTCGTGAAACTGTTAAGGCTGTTCGTAAGGATGTAACCGCAAAATGTTATGGTGGTGATATCACACGTAAGCGTAAACTTTTGGAAAAGCAGAAAAAAGGGAAGAAGCGTATGAAGCAGGTAGGTAACGTAGAAGTTCCACAGAAAGCTTTCCTTGCGGTTCTTAAATTAGACTAACTATTTAATCAGACAGCTTTCTATGATTCTGTCAGCATTAAAAAAGATATACAAAGCTGTTCGATTTTTCGGGCAGCTTTTTTTATGGTTTGTTTACTGGTAACTGATCATTGTTCACTGTATTTTAACCTTTCCTTAACTCTTTTTAGCTAAAGCTTAACTGCCTTTCTTTCAGTTGTGCCATACATTTGATAAAAACCTGAGTTCGATTAAAAATATGTACACAGTTTCATTTATTTTTTAGTAGAAATTGTTTCAGATTTTAGAAGTTCTATCGGGATAATTTGAAAAAATATGAAGCGATTTATGCAAAAAATAATGAAATCAGAGAGAAAAGTCATCTTCACCCAATCTTTAGCTTAAAAACTCTTCAAAATACCCCGGTATTCTTTCAGTTTTTTTAAACTAAATCTTGAATAAATCTGATTTTCTGTGCTGAATATTTTTAACCGAACTAAGGTTGTAGATAATTCAAGTCAAATTTAAATGCAATTGTTATGAAACGATTTAGACTCTTATTAAGCCTATGCTGTGCCGTGTTATTGGTGTCACAAGTTACTTTCGCTCAAGAGAAGGATAAGAAAAAGGAAAAACATGAGGTGCATGTAAAGGTGAAAGTGATTGAAGACGGAAAGGAAACTGTCATCGATACGATTTTCCACGAGCATAAAGATCATGATGAGATCATGAAAATTATAGAATTAAAGGGCGTACCAGATTCTTTAATGAGAAAGCATATGGTTTGTTATTCAGGAGATGATAAAAAGCATGGAAAGCATTCCAAAATGATTGAGAGCTTTGTTTTTAATATCGATTCTACTTTTGATGGGGATGCAATAAAAATGATGAAGAAATTTAAGTTTTCGGATGAGGATGGAAGTTTTATTTTCCATTCAGGTGATTCTTGTATTTCGAAAGACATCCATATTGAAATGCTTCATGGGGATAAACACAAATTGAATGTACTTCCATTTCATGGCAAAAAAGCAGAAAAAATTATTATCATTCAAGATTCCGATGACGTTGAAATTACTGATGAGGATGGCGTGAAAATCATTAAAATAAAGAGTTCAGGCGAAGATAATGTTTGGATTGAAAAACATGGAGATAAAGAAGTTGATGTTGAGGTTACCGTGGAGGAGAAGGATGCCAAGGAGGTGAAAAAGATTAAAAGAAAGAAAACGAAGAAACAAAAGGAGTAGTTTCTTCCTCTCATAATCAAAAAAAGCTGCTTTAAAAAGCAGCTTTTTTTGATATCTAGTGGATTTTACATTATCAGTTTATAACCTTTACCGTGAACGTTGATGATTTCAATGCTTGGCTCTTCTTTCAAGTGTTTACGAAGTTTGGTAATGTAAACATCCATACTACGCGCATTAAAATAATTATCGTCAGACCAAATGGTTTTTAAAGCCAGGTTGCGTTCCAATACCTTATTTACATTGTTGCAAAGTAACTTTAAAAGTTCTGATTCTTTGGTTGTTAGTTTAATGGTCTCATCTCCATCAACCAAATATTGCTTTTTAGCATCAAAAGTATAACGACCCAATTTAAATTCTTCCTGATTAATTTCCGGCTTAACTCCTGCGGTTCTTCTCAAAACGGCTTCAATTCTTACCAAAAGTTCTTCCATGCTAAATGGTTTGGTCATGTAATCATCGGCACCAAGTTTAAATCCTTCCAAAACATCTTCTTTCATCGATTTTGCGGTAAGGAAGATAATTGGAATTTCACTATTGATTAAGCGAATATCCTTTGCAAGTGTAAAACCATCTCGATGAGGCATCATGATATCAAAAATGCACAGATCGTAAGGGTTTTTTAAAAACTCATCATAGGCTTTATCACCATCTTCGCAAAGAGTAGTGTTATAATTTTTAGCAATTAAATATTCTTTAAGCAAAAGGCCTAGATTCGCATCATCCTCGGCTAATAAGATTTTAACTTGTTCCATTGCGTCTATTTTTTTAAAGGAAGATATACTTCAAATTTTGATCCCTTTTCGAGGACACTATCTACATTTACTTCACCATTGTGTGCATCCACTACTTTTTTCACATAGGATAAACCTAAGCCAAATCCCTTAACATTGTGCACATTTCCTGTATGAACACGGAAAAATCGTTCGAAAACCATTTTTTGATCTTCTTTCGATATTCCAATGCCATTATCAGTAATTGAAATAACAATACCTTTGTCTTTATTTCGCGTACTGATACTTATCTCTGGACTGTCTTTGCAATATTTGATTGCATTATCCAACAGATTGGAGATAATATTGCTAACATGAACTTCGTCAGCCATAATTACATCCTGGCTAGCGTCTAGATTTTGATACATGTTACCATTTCTATCTTCTACTCTAATAGTAAAGTTAGGTAATAAATTTTGAATTATTTTATGAACACTTATAGGTTTCAACTTTAACTTCATTCTGGCCTCGTTAAAAACTGCCATTTGTAGCACTTTTTCCACCTGATAAGTTAATCGTTTACTTTCATCATTTATGATTTTTGCAATATGATCAATAAAGCTTTGAGTGGTTTCAACGCTATTATCTTTCAACATTTGCGATGCCAATGATATTGTTGAAATCGGAGTTTTAAACTCGTGAGTCATATTGTTGATAAAATCATTTTTGATTTTCGACAATTTCTTCTGGCGGAAGATGATGAAAATTGTAAAAGCACTGCAAAGTATCAAAATCAAGGTAAGAATGAAAGATGGAAACAGCATGGTATATTGAATCATGTGCTTTTGCTGACCAGGAAAATAAACATGTAAAATGTTTTTTCTTGCAAAATACAAATCGTTTGGAAACAGTGGTTTGGTATATTTCTCCACAGAAGGATTCCTAAAATAATTTTTTGAAGCAGTTTCAAACTTAATACCATTCACTTTTACCGCATACTCAAAATTTAATTTGATTCCATTATCTCTTAACTTCTGCTCAATTAAAGTGGGTAGCGATTTAAGATCAACACGTTCACTAAGTTTTAGGTTTGCATTTTTTAATTTGTTAGCAAATTCTCCATAATTTCCACTACTTGCTAAGGCTTTATTAAATTGCTCCTGAAATTTGGTTAACCCACCATTTAATGATCCTTCGTCTATATTGATATTTTTGTTTTCATGTGAGATACTTAAAATGGCCTTATCATGTTTTTGATCCATAGTGAAAGAAATCGTGGAACTTCCTGAAGCTAGTTCGGAATGTCCTGCTATGTTTGAATGATTAGAGCCATTGCCTTTTAGAATCATTTGCATCTCTTCATCATGCTCTAACTTAGAAACTACCTGATCCAAGGCTTTGCTAACAGTTAAAGAAAACTGTTCTTCTTTAAGTTTTGATGCCGATTGGTAATATTTAATTTGGACTAATATTAATCCAAATAATGATATACATAAAACAATCGTAACTAACCAAATGTATTTCTGATTCATCTTTTTTTGTTTTCTTCCACTAGTCATCCCGATTATTATTGGGAGGAAGTTGCAAGATAAAAACAATTATTGTAGTGTGTTTTTAATCATGCTTGTTTCACGTATACAAAGATAAAAAAATCATCATCCTACAATTACGACTTAACAATCTTTAACACAAGAGTTGTATAAGTTTGTTATTGATCAGAATTTTAGGAATTTTTAATGAAAAAGCTTTTCTAAATTAGGACTGATTATAATTAAGGCAAAAATTCGTTATTTTAACAAATTTTTACTGAAAAGGTATTTGAAGTTTATAATTTGATACTATATTTGCTATCGGAGAGCGAATCTATAAGGAACAATCTCCTTGATTAAAAATTTTGGTTAATAGTTAGATGAAAGGGCGGTTGTGGTTACCGTCCTTTTTTTGTACCTATAGTTCACCAAAAGAATCTTACAATTCTACATAGCAAGTCTTGTCAGGTCAACTTAAACCTGAAAAACATCAACAATACAAAAGATAGATAGAATTAGGATGCCAACTCTTTCTGGTTGATTCTCTTTAAAGCTTCGCGGGCTGCTTTTTGCTGAGCTTCTTTCTTAGAAGTCCCAATGCCTTTACCCATTTTAACCTCTTCAACTTCAACTTCAGAAATAAATAAAGGCAAGCGTAATGTTTTATCAACACCGTCTTCTTGTGTGTCGAAGTAGACATCTTTTTTGTTCTTTTGAGCCCATTCAATCAATTTGCTCTTAAAGTTGGTTTCTACAGTTACAACCTCTTCCAAATTGATATATTTTTTGAAGATCTTATCTTCGATAAAAGTACGGGTTTTAAGGTATCCCTGGTCAAGATAAATTGCACCAATTAAGGCCTCGAATGCATCTCCATAAATATGTTTATTGTTATTCATATTTACATTGGATATTACATGATTGTCCAAGCCAATTTTTAGAGCTAGCTTGTTAAGCGATTCCCGGCTAACAATTTTAGAACGAATTTGAGTAAGAAAACCTTCGTCTTTGTTGGGGAAATATTTATAAAGAATATCGGCGATTACGGCACCAAGAATTGCATCGCCCAGATATTCCAGACGTTCATTATTCATGTTGAAGCCATCCTTAGGGATACTGGCCGATTTGTGTATGAAAGCCAATTCATACAGGTCGGGTTTGTTAGGATAAAACCCTAGAAAATCAAATAACAATCCATAAAACTCCCTCCTTGGAAAGAAAAAAAGTTTTATGGATTGAATAATAGACTTAATCACAAATTATTCACTAAATGATTTGAAAATTACGGATGCATTGTGTCCGCCAAAACCAAAAGTATTACTCAAAGCAGCTCTAATTTCGCGCTTCTGAGCTTTGTGAAGTGTAAGGTTTAGCCTTTCATCGATTTCTGGATCTTTCTCCTTGTGGTTTATGGTAGGAGGAACTATTTGGTTGTTGATTGCTAAGATACTAGCAATTGCTTCAACCGATCCTGCAGCACCTAACAAGTGTCCTGTCATCGATTTTGTAGAACTAATGTTTAATTTATATGCATGCTCGCCGAAAACAGTTTGTACCGCCTTAGTTTCAGGAATATCACCAACTGGAGTTGATGTTCCGTGAACATTGATATAGTCGATATCTTCTGGTTTCAAGTCAGCGTCATTCAAAGCCATTTTCATTGAGTTAATGGCTCCTCTACCTTCAGGGTGAGTTGCAGTAAGGTGATATGCATCACCGGACATTCCTCCACCAACAACTTCAGCATAAATTTTAGCTCCTCGTGCTTTGGCATGTTCGTATTCTTCAAGAATTAAACAGCCTGCTCCTTCACCCATAACGAAACCGTCACGAGATTTACAGAAAGGACGAGATGCAGTTTGATATTCCTCATTGTTAGTTGACAATGCCTGCATTGAATTAAAACCACCTAATCCTGCTTCATTTACTGATGCTTCAGATCCACCTGTGATAAAGACATCAGCTTTACCTAGACGGATGTAGTTCATCGCATCAATAATTGCGTGTGAAGAGGAGGCGCATGCAGAAACTGTACCGTAGTTTGGTCCTTGGAATCCATACTTCATCGAAATATGGCCGGCAGCAATATCCGAAATCATCTTAGGAATGAAAAACGGAGAGAAACGAGGAGTTCCATCCCCGTTTGCATATCCTTTAACTTCATCTAAGAAAGTTTTAATACCGCCGATACCAGAACCCCAAATTACTCCGGCTTTGGTTAAATCTTCCGATTCAAGATCTAAATCACAATCAGCCATAGCTTCTTTAACAGCTACTAGTGCATACTGAGTATATAAATCCAGTTTGCGAACCTCTTTGCGATCAAAATGCTCTGTAGGATCGAAATTTTTAACTTCGCAAGCGAACTGAGTCTTGAATTTTGAAGCATCGAAATGAGTGATCATTCCAGAACCGCTTACACCATTCTCCAAATTCTCCCAATATTCGGCAACACTGTTACCAATTGGGTTAATTGTTCCGAGCCCAGTTACAACTACTCTTCTAAATTCCATAAAAAAGGGTCTGGTTAATAATTACTTAGCGTTTTCTTCGATGTAAGAAACAGCGTCACCTACTGTACCGATGTTTTCTGCTTGATCATCTGGAATAGCGATGTTAAACTCTTTTTCGAATTCCATGATTAGCTCAACTGTATCCAATGAGTCAGCTCCTAGATCGTTAGTGAAGCTAGCTTCTGGAGTTACTTCAGTTTCGTCTACACCCAACTTATCAACAATGATAGCTTTTACTCTAGATGCAATATCAGACATAACTTTAAATTTTAAATGATTAATATTAAACTAATTAATTTTCAACTGTGCAAAGAAATAAATTTACTTGAAAAAATTCAAATCTTTTTCACAAAGTTGGGGACAAATGTAATTCTTTTTCCTTTTCTAGCGAAATTATTTTACATCCAATGGCTTTTATATACCTTTGAGCATACCATTTAAACAACAAATTCATCATGAAAAGAATTGCCTTATTTGCTTCAGGTTCAGGCACTAATGTCGAAAATATAGCAATGCATTTTAAAAATAATTCAAATGTTGAGATTGCTTGCGTTCTCACAAATAATCCTAATGCTTTTGTCCTAAATCGAGCAGAAAAGTTAAAACTTCCTTCTTTAGTTTTTTCAAGATCAGACTTTAAAGATACATCAAAAGTGGTGGATTATTTAAAAGAAAAGAAAGTTGATTTTATAGTATTGGCTGGTTTTTTATGGCTGATACCAGCTAATTTGTTGCGGGAATTTCCGGATAGAATCGTAAATATTCATCCAGCTTTATTGCCAAAATATGGAGGAAAAGGGATGTATGGTATGAATGTTCACGAATCGGTGGTTGAAAATCAGGAAACAGAATCAGGAATTACCATACATATGGTAAGTGAGAAATATGATGAAGGTGAAATTGTGTTTCAGGCCAAGTGTTCGGTAGAACCTAATGATACTGCTGAGGATGTTGCAAATAAAGTTCACAAATTAGAATATGAACATTTCCCTAAAATAATAGAGCAATTACTTTAAAGTAATTGCTCTATTATTTTTAAACTGTCTTTTACTTATTGAGAGACAGAGTATTGTTTAAAGAATCTGGTATTGATGGCTCCGGAATACTATCTAAACCATTTAATTCTTTCATCAATTTGTTTTTAAGGATTTCAAATTGAGCTCTATTCTCTGTCTTAACAGGAGCTACAGGAGGAGATTTCATTTTTAATGGATTAATTGGACTGCCATTTTTGAAAACTCTGAAATCGAGATGTGGTCCTGTTGATAATCCGGAAGAACCAACATATGCGATGGTTTGCCCCTGTTTTACCCTAACCCCTGAATTCATTCCTTTGGCAAATCTGGATAAATGCATATAGGTTGTGGTGTATACACTGTTGTGTTTGATTTTTAAATATCTTCCGCCACCATTTTTCTGATAACCTTTTTTAATAATTACACCGTCGCCAATACTGTGAACAGGAGTTCCTGTTGGAGCTGCATAATCAACGCCATGATGGGCTCTATATCTTTTTAGTACAGGATGGTATCTGCGGTTAGAAAACCTTGAGCTGATTCTTGAAAAACGCAAAGGAGCTTTTAAGAATGCTTTCTGCAAGCTTTTTCCTTCTTCATCAAAAAAACCATTTTTTTCTCCTTCTTTAAAGGCAAATGCATAATTATCTGATTTGTGATGAATAAAATTGGCAGCTAGTACTTTGATATCATGTATTGATTCATCACCTACAAAAGCTTCTTCATAAATGATATTGAATTCATCGCCTTTACCTATACCAAAGAAATCTATAGTCCAGGCATAAATTTCAGATAATTCGATGGATAAAATAGGATCAGCTTGAGCTTCCACCATAGCATTCCAAAGGGAACTCTCAATGGTTCCTTTAATTTGCTTACGCTTATAAATGATCTCTTTTTCCCCTTTGTATACATGCAAAGTATCACGTAAATCAAATACAATATACTCTACTGGTGTGTTCTCGTATACAAAATATTCTGGAGTTCTTACGCTGTCTTTTGAGAACAAAACAGAATATTCTTGTCCCGATTTTATTCTTCTTACATTAAAAACATTTTTGGCTTTTTTTGCAATTTTATCGATTGCTGCATACGAAACATCGTATTGTCTTAATATTGTAGACAAACTCTGATTTTTCTTAACCTTGCTTTCTTCAACATCAAAATCATCAATTGCAAATCCGTATTTTATATTGATTGGTACCAATTGCGTGGAATCAATCATCTCATGATTATTACTTTTTACTTCTTCAGGTACATCTGATTTAAATTTTTTTAAAAGTAATAGGCCTATTAAAATAAGCGTTGCAATAATGAGAGTTTTATAGTTGAAGAACTTTTTCATTTCGGAAATTTTGAATTTGAGCCTAAAGGTATAACTGTTTTTATAGTCATACAACATGAAAGGACAGAGATTACATGATTTAAGCTTTTTTAAGTTTTAGGATTTGATTTTGTCGAAACCTTGACCGTAAACACCCATTACACTACCCATAGATATGAATGCATCAGGATCTACATGCTTTATCATTTTTAAAATGGTCTGCGAATCGCGTTTTTTTGCCAATACCATCAGAATTTTAACATCTTGGTTACTGTAACCTCCTGTAGCATTTATTACTGTAAGTCCTTGATCTAAATTATGAATTACTTCTTTTCGAATTAATTCAGGTTTTTGTGTGAAAATTATAATTTGAACAGACTGCTTACTTCCTTCAATAATCATATCGACTACATAAGCACTTACGCCCATTGTTACAAATCCGTATACCACCTGTTCAATGGAATTTTCTAAAAAATACGATGAAGAGATTATTACCACATCAATTGTTAGAAGAAGTTGTCCTGGACTATAATTTTTGTACTTGTTGATTATCATGGCAAGAATGTCAGTTCCACCGGTACTTCCCCCTCTGGAAAGGATCATTCCTGCACCTGCACCAGCCATAATACCACCTATAATTGAGCACATAAATCGATCTGAAACCAAAGGTTCAGTAATAATGGATTGAAATAACCAAAGGAAAAAAGAAATGACGGTAATGCCATATAATGTTTTAATTCCAAAAGAGAAGCCAAGTATACGTAAGGACACAAGCAGGAAAACTGTATTGATTAAAAATACACTGTAACCTACTTTTATTCCGCTTACGAAATAAATCATGGTTGCAATTCCACTTACACCTGAACCTACAATTCCTGCAGGAATTATAAAACCAGTCCATGCTATTGAACCAATAAATAAACCAATTGTAATAATCAGGTAGGAACGAATATTTTCTGATAAGTTTGATTTCTGTTTGCTCATTGTATAATAGTTTTAAGCTCTAATTTCTTCAAAGCCTAAGCCATAAACTCCCATTACCGAAGCCATTGAAATAAAAGCTTCCGAGTCGATTTCTTTAATTAATTTGAAAATACGTTGTGTTTCATGTTTACGAACTACAATCATTAACATTCTGCTTTCTTCTTTTGAATACCAACCTGTGCTGTGTATCATAGAAATTCCTCTCCCGGTTTCTGTGCCAATTCTCTGTGCAATTTCTTCATGATAAGGCGATATGATGAATAATTGAGCAGATTGTTTTGCTCCGGATATAACCATATCAATAGCATAGGCTGCAACTCCCATTACAACGTATCCATATACAATGGTTGAGATATCTTTAAAAAGAAAATAAGAAGATGCGATGATAAAAATATCCAGATAGAGAATAATTCTGCCAGGACTTATATTGTAATATTTGTTAATCATCATGGCGATAATGTCAGTTCCTCCTGTACTTCCTCCCTGTGTAAAAGTGATTCCAATACCTGCTCCGCCTAAAATACCACCAATAATAGTTGCCATAAATTTGTCATCCACTAAAGGTTCTGAAAAAATTCTTTGTTGTAGTGTTAATAAAATGGAACCTACAACAATCCCAAATATGGTTTTTATTCCGAACTTACTACCCAGTACACGTAGAGCAATTAAAATCAAAAAAACATTGATTACAAGATATGAGTACCAACGGGAATAGTTTCTCCGGAAGCGTAATAAATAAGGGTTCCAATACCACCAGCACCACCTGCTACAATTTCTGAAGGAATCAAAAATGCAGTCCATCCAAAGCTATAAACACACAACCCAAGTGTAATAATAGCATATGATTTTAATTCTTTAATAGAGAATTTCATTCTAATTTAAAAATAATTCAATGTGAAGAAAAAGGCTCCGTTTATTTGAAAAACGAAGCCTGATTATAAATTTTGCTTATTGTTTTCTACTTTAAACTACTATGTTGATTATCTTTTTAGGAACAATAATTACCTTTTTAGGTGTTTTACCATCTATCCATTTTTGAGATTGTTCGCAATTCAGAACTTCCTGTTCAATCTCATCCTTGCTCAGATTTAATGATAACTCTAACTTAAATCTCATCTTACCATTAAATGATACTGGGTATGAGTGAGTATCTTCAGCAATAAAACTTTCGTTGAATTCAGGGAAACTTGCTTTGGTTATACTTTCGTTATTACCACACTTGTTCCATAATTCTTCAGAGATGTGCGGAGCAAAAGGAGCAAGAAGTCTTAAGAAATCTTCTAATATTGCCTTATTGTTACACTTTAAGCTACTTAATTCGTTCACACAAATCATGAAAGCAGAAATTGATGTATTGAAAGAAAATCTCTCAATATCATCCTGAATTTTCTTAATGGTTTTATGAAGAACTTTCAACTCATCTTTTGTAGGTTCTACCTCAGAAACTTCAAAGTTTTCTCCATTGTAGAATAATCTCCAAAGTTTCTTTAAGAATTTATGAACTCCATCAATACCATTAGTATCCCATGGTTTGTGAGCTTCCAATGGTCCAAGGAACATTTCGTACAGACGAAGCGTATCAGCACCATATTCTTCTACAATCACATCTGGATTCACGACGTTGAACATCGACTTCGACATTTTTTCAACAGCCCAACCACAAACGTATTTGTTATCTTCAAGAATGAATTCTGCATTATTAAATTCAGGTCTCCATGCCTTAAAAGCTTCTGTATCCAATACATCATTCTTCACGATGTTTACGTCTACGTGAATAGCGGTAGTGTCGTACTCTTTTCTCAGTCCAAAAGAAACGAACTTGTTGGTATTTTTTACTCTGTAAACAAAGTTTGAACGACCTTGGATCATCCCTTGGTTAATCAATTTCTTGAAAGGCTCATCCTTACAAACTTCGTTAATATCGAATAAGAATTTGTTCCAGAAACGAGAATAAATCAAGTGACCAGTTGCATGCTCGGTACCACCAATGTACAAGTCAACATCTTGCCAGTACTCATTAGCTTCTTTAGAAACCAATGCATCGTTGTTGCGTGGATCCATATAACGCAGATAATATGCTGATGATCCAGCAAATCCAGGCATAGTGTTTAATTCGATTGGGTGACCATCTGCTGTTGTCCAATTTTTTGCACGTCCCAATGGTGGTTCACCGTTTTCGGTTGGCAAGTATTTGTCAATCTCAGGCAATTCCAAAGGTAACTGATCCAACTCCATCATGTATGGCATGTTTTCTTTGAAATACACTGGGAATGGTTCTCCCCAATATCTCTGACGAGAGAAAATTGCATCTCTCAATCTATAGTTGATTTTTTTCTTACCTAAGCCTCTTACTTCAACTTCTTCATTTGCTCTAACAATAGCATCCTTAACATCTAATCCGTTCAGGAAATCAGAGTTCATTGATTGGCCCTCTTTAGCATCATATGATTCCTCAGAAATGTCACCGCCAGAAACAACCTGAATAATTGGTAAATCGAATTTTTTAGCGAAAGCATAATCTCTACTATCATGTGCCGGAACGGCCATAATTGCACCTGTTCCATATCCAGCCAAAACGTAATCACTTACCCAAATTGGAATTTCTTCACCTGTAAATGGGTGGATTGCATATGCTCCTGTAAATTCTCCGCTTACAGTCTTAACATCAGCCAAACGTTCTCTTTCTGTTCTTTTCTTGGTAGCTTCAATATATGCATCAATCTTTTCTTTACATTCTGGAGTAGTTAAAGAATCGACTAATTCACTTTCAGGAGCCAAAACCATAAAAGTAACTCCAAAAATAGTGTCAGGACGAGTGGTAAAGATTTCCATTTTGATATCAGAACCTTTCACTCCAAAATTTACCTCTGCACCAACGGAACGTCCAATCCAGTTCTTTTGAATTTCTTTCAAAGAATCAGTCCATTCCAAATTGTCAAGGCCATCCAATAATCTTTTAGCGTATGCCGACACACGAAGTGACCACTGACGCATTTTCTTTTGCACGACAGGATGTCCTCCACGTTCAGATAAACCATCTTTTACTTCATCATTGGCTAAAACCGTTCCCAATTCAGGACACCAGTTTACCATGGTATCTGCAAGGTAAGCCAAACGATAATTCAAAAGAATTTCTTGTTGTGCTGTATTTGATAAAGATTTCCATTCTTCCGCTGTGAATGTTTCAGTTTCAGAACAAGCAGCATTAACATTTGCATTTCCTTCAGCCTCGAATTTTTCTACCAAAGCTGAAATTGGTTGAGCTTTTTCTGTTTCGTTATCGAAATAGTGGTTGAACATTTGAATGAATGCCCATTGTGTCCATTTGTAATATTCAGGATCACAAGTGCGAACTTCTCTGTCCCAATCGAAAGAGAATCCAATTTTGTCCAATTGTTCTCTATAACGTGTAATGTTTTGCTCAGTGGTAATTGCTGGGTGTTGGCCTGTTTGAATTGCATATTGTTCTGCAGGTAATCCGTAAGCATCGTATCCCATTGGGTGGAGTACATTAAAACCTTTGAGGGTTTTATAACGAGAATAGATATCAGACGCAATGTAACCTAGTGGGTGACCAACATGTAATCCAGCTCCAGATGGGTATGGGAACATATCAAGCACGTAAAATTTTGGCTTGTCTGCATCGACATCAACCTTGTAGGTTTTATTGTCGCTCCAGTATTTCTGCCATTTTTGTTCTATTTCTTTAAATGTGTACTCCATTGTAATATTTTGATAAAATATGGTTATTTCAATGTATTCAGTCCGCAAAATTAGTAAAAGTTTAGAAATAAAAGAGCTGTTTTTGAGTGAACTGATGTTATTATTAAAAATTGGTTAATAGAGCTTTAGAAGAGTTGATGAAAATCAATTATAGATTGAATGTTAGAGTAGGAAAGGAGAACAAAATAATTTTTTAAATTTGTGCACACATTGGCCCGTTAGTTTAGCTGAATAGAACATCAGATTCCGGTTCTGAAGGTCACAGGTTTGAATCCTGTACGGGTCACAATAAGCTTGGATGTATTTCCAAGCTTTTTTTATGAAATTAATTTCATAAAAAAGGAGTCCTAATGGACTCCTTTTATATTTTAAGCGCGAAAAATTTTATTTTTCATCAGCACCTTGAAGAGCTGAATAGTTCAGCTTCAAAGCACTTGCTTTTCTTAACTCTTGTTTAATGTCAACAATGATACCCATTTTTGTGTATCTGTCAACTTTTAGAGAGGTTGTCAACTTGTTACGTAATTCTTCTTTTCTTGCTTCTCTTTCTGATGCAATGAAAGATTGAATATCATCAACAGTTGCAAACTGATCGTTCAATTGGATTCTTGATTCGGTACCAAAAGTCTTTTGATACTTTCTTAAAGGAACACCCACATGGATGTTGCTTACCAAGTCCTTTTTCTCAAGCTTTGTCAATTCCTTAGCTTGTGGCTGTACATAGCTTACGTTCAATTCTACATCACGCATGGTAGTTGATACCATGAAGAAGAATAGAAGCATAAATACAATATCAGGAAGTGACGCTGTTGAAATTTCTGGAAGTTCTTTGCCTCCTTCTTTTCTAAATTTTGACATTATCTTTTCCCTCCTACGTTTTTAGGTTCAGCCTCGGATATTGCCATAGGGACATATTTTTTTACAGCTTCTTGTTGTTCATCATCCAATTCACTGTATACTTTTCCCCATTTAGACATTGCTTTTTCGTCTTTTAATTCACGAGCAGCAATTGCAAGCTCATCCTGTACTCTAATATACATTTCGTAACTCGTACCGCGGTCGTTCTGCAATGAAACCAATCCTTTCGAAACCATAACATCTCCAAAATATGGAATTGTTTTAACTTGTTTTTCAGGAAGGTCTTCACTGTTGTTTGGATTCAGGATAAACTCTTTGGTTTTCTCACGCAACTGCGAGATATCCAAAAGTTCACCATTCACCAACAACTCATCGTTACGGTTTACCAATATCGCTAAAACATTACGTTTTTTCACCTTAACTTCTTCATCATTAGTTTGATCTTCTGGAATAGGAGGTAATTTTTTATAGATACCAGTATCCACATCCATAGTAGTCGAAACCAAGAAGAAAATCAGCAACAAGAATGCAATATCGGCCATCGAACTTGAGTTAATCTCTGGTGTTTTTCTTGCCATAATAAAGGTATTGCGATCCGAATCCGTAAACTCGGATCATATTCTTAACGTAATCTTCTAATAATTTCAGTAACTACAATTGATGCTACAGTTCCTATACCTAGGATATACATAGTGTAAAGTACTGTATCAGCAAATTGAAGTGAAGCAGGGTTGTTGTCAGTACCTGTATAACCTGGAAGGTCTAACAAAGTAGCGTCTGACATGCTGTATGATACAAGGACTACTAATCCAAGTACTACTAATCCCATCAAACCTTTAAGAGCTCCTTTAGGGTTAACAACGATCTGAATGATTGGGAATAGAATTGATAATGCAGCAGATGCAAAAAACAATACTTTAGCCCAGTTGATCAAAAGGTCAGTGTAAACTGGAGTTGTGTGTGCTTGGTTTGGGATTTCTCCACCTAAGTAAAACATGATCACAAAAATAGCTGTTAGACCAATCATTACATAGGTAAGAATATTTAAATATTTACTCAATGTATTTGACATAGTCTATAATTATTTTTTCATGTTGTATTTTACAAGGATATCAAGAAGAGAGATTGAAGCATCTTCCATGTTGTTTACAATACTGTCAACTTTAGCAGTACAGTAGTTGTAGAATACTTGAAGGATCATTGCTACGATCAAACCAGATACAGTTGTAATCAAAGCGATTTTAATACCACCTGCTACAGCTGCTGGAGAAATAGTACCCATAGACTGAATTGAGTCGAAAGCATCAATCATACCGATTACAGTACCCATAAATCCTAACATAGGTGCCAAACCGATCATCAAACCAATCCAAGAAAGACCTTTTTCCAATAGACCCATTTGAACTGATCCATAAGAAACAACTGATTTTTCTACTACTTCAATACCTTCGTCGATACGGTCAAGACCTTGGTAGAAAATGCTAGCGATAGGACCACGAGTATTTCTACAAACTTCTTTAGCAGCTTCAACACCACCGTTGTTTAATGCATCTTCAAGGTTAGCAATTAATTTCTTAGTGTTTGTAGTTGAAAGGTTCAAGTAAATGATTCTTTCAATAGACAAAGCAAGACCTAAGATAAGAGCTAGCAATACGAAGCTCATAAACATTGCACCACCTTGGATGAATTGCTTCTTAACAACTTTGTGGAAAGATGTGCTTTCGATAGCTTCTTCTTCCATAACTTTAGCTGCAGGCTCTTCAACTGTAGTTTCCTCTGCAACCTGAGTTGTATCTACGGTAGTTTCTGCTGTCTCATCCTGAGCAACTGCGTAAGATGATGCTCCTAAGCTTAGCATCCCGATAACTGCTATAAATGCAAATAACTTTTTCATAGTCTGTTTTTCAAATTTTAATTAACGAAATTATTTTTTACAAAATTAAACGATTGCGATCTTTTAAACAACTAATTCCTTAGTTGTTTGTATATTATTCTTTAAAACTATTCTGTTTATAATGCTTTCAACTACCTGTGATTTGGTATTTATGTAATATAGAAAGCTTTAAACAGTGCACCAAATTACAAAAAAAATGTGAAAAACAAATATTCTATTGGCTTAATTCGCCCTTTAGAGATTTATTTAAAAGCAATTTGGTTTGTGGCATGTCTAGCTTTTTACCCAAGATAAACATTAGTTTGCTAATTGCAGCCTCTGTAGTAATGTCATGCCCGCTCACTACACCTGCCTTAAGTAGCTCTAAACTTGTTTCATATAGCCCCATTTCAACACTTCCTGCGGCACATTGGGTAATGTTGTATATAACAATCCCTCGATTGATTGCCTCTTTGATAGAGTCGATAAACCATTTGTCGGTTGGAGCATTGCCCGCACCATATGTTTCCATTACCACTCCTTTTAAACCTTCGATATTTAATATGGAATCGACCACTTGTTTGTTGATTCCAGGGAAGATTTTTAAAATGGCGATATTGGTATCAAACTCTGTACTAATTTCGAGTTGTTTTGGATGACTTGGATAATGAATAGCTGAATAATTGTAATTGATATTGATTCCTATTTTTGCCAAATCAGGATAATTGTATGAATAGAATGCATTAAAATGTTCTGCATTGTGCTTTGTAGTTCTGTTTCCTCTGAACAATTGATTTTCGAATACAATACAAACCTCTGGCACCATTGCTTGTCCATTTTTATAAGCTGCCGCTATCTCAATAGCTGTTATTAGGTTTTCTTTTCCATCGGTTCTTAAGGTGCCAATTGGTAATTGGGATCCAGTTAATATTACCGGTTTTTGCAAATTATCAAGCATAAAGCTTAATGCAGATGCAGTAAAGGACATTGTGTCTGTTCCGTGAAGCACAACAAATCCATCGTAATTGTTATAATTCTCTTTAATCAGTTCTGCAATTTTCACCCAGACTTCAGGGTTTAAATTTGAAGAATCGATTAATGGATCAAAAGCGATGGAAGTAAGTTCGTATCCGAATTCCTTTAATTCTGGAACCTGTTTTACGATGTGATCAAAATCAAAAGGAATTAACGATCCTGTTTCGGGATCGTTTACCATACCGATTGTACCTCCGGTATATAATATTAGAATAGAAGTTTGTTTTTTGTCCATTGAGAGAGGTGTTATAAGTTGAACAAATTTCTTGCATTGTAGCTCGTGATTTCTGCCACTCTTTCTATTTTGGTCTGATAAATTTCTGCAATTTTCTGTGCGGTGTATCTCACGTATGAGCTTTCGTTTCGTTTCCCTCTTTTGGGAACAGGAGCCAGGTAAGGCGCATCTGTTTCCAGCATTAACTTTTCTAGGGGTACTTTGGCAATGGTTTTATCTAAACCTGAATTTTTAAAAGTTACAATCCCATTTATACCAAGTAAGAAACCTAATTCAATTGCTTTATTTGCTTGCTCAAGATTTCCTGAAAAACTATGAAATACTCCTCTTAAGTTAGAATTCTTATAATTTTCCAATATCTCAAATATTTCATCGAAAGATTCTCTGGAATGGATCACTATTGGCAGATTGAATTTTAATGCCCAATTAATTTGAGTATCGAAAACAATTTGTTGCTCTTTTACGAATGTTTTATCCCAGTACAAATCAATTCCAATTTCACCAATTGCACAGTATTTTCTTGAGTTTAACCAATTTTTGCAAATATTTAATTCATCCTGAAAATTCTCCTTTACAGAAGTAGGATGTAATCCCATCATCGGAATACAGTAGCCTGGAAACATCCTTTCCAAAGAATGCATTTGATCAATTGATTGAGAATTGATATTGGGTAAAAGTATTTTTTCAACTCCTGCCTCCTTTGAATTTTCAATGATTTGATTAATGTCATCATTAAAATCTTCGGAGTAAATATGCGAATGAGTATCGATTAGATTCATATTTTTACTTTTTGTGCAAACTTATTGAATCGCAACAGGAATACAAAAGGAATTTGAACAGAAATCAGTACAAAAAAAGCCGGCAGAGCCGGCTTTTTTATATATTAGGCGTAATTCATATTAAACGCATCCTTGAGCTAGCATAGCTTCAGCAACTTTTACGAAGCCACCAATGTTAGCACCTTTAACGTAGTTGATGTTTTCACCGTTCTTACCGAACTTCACACAAGTTTCGTGAATGTCCTTCATGATACGACCCAACTTCTCGTCAACTTCTTCAGCAGACCAGTTGAAACGTAATGAGTTTTGAGACATTTCTAAACCTGAAACTGCAACACCACCAGCATTAGCAGCTTTTCCAGGAGCGAAAATTGCATTTTCAACCAAGTAAATCATTGCTTCAGCAGTACAACCCATATTTGAAGTTTCTACTACGTACTTACATCCGTTAGCAACTAATTGCTTAGCATCGTCTTCGTTCAACTCGTTTTGGATAGCACATGGGAAAGCTAAATCAACTTTACACTCCCAAGGCTTCTTACCAGCGAAGAATTCAGCACCGAATTTTTCAGCATAAGGAGAAACGATGTCGTTGTTTGTAGCACGAAGATCCAATAGGTATTCAATCTTCTCAGCATTCAAACCTTCTTTGTCATATACATATCCGTCAGGACCTGAAATAGTAACAACTTTAGCACCTAGCTCAGTTAATTTAAGAGCAGCACCCCAAGTTACATTACCGAAACCTGAAAGAGCAACAGTTTTACCTTCTAAAGTTTCACCATTCTCAGCCAACATGTGTTGTGCGAAGTAAACAGAACCGAAACCAGTAGCTTCTGGACGAATCAAAGATCCACCGAACTCAAGTGGCTTACCAGTTAATACTCCGGTAAACTCGTTACGGATTCTCTTGTACTGTCCGAATAGGTATCCGATCTCACGACCACCAACACCTATATCACCTGCAGGTACGTCAGTGTTAGGACCAATGTGCTTGCAAAGCTCAGTCATGAAACTTTGGCAGAAGCGCATAATTTCGTTGTCTGATCTTCCTTTTGCGTTGAAGTCAGAACCACCTTTACCACCACCCATAGGAAGAGTAGTTAATGAATTCTTGAAAGTTTGCTCGAAACCTAAGAATTTTAATGCACTTAACGTTACAGAAGGGTGGAAACGTAAACCACCTTTGTAAGGTCCAATTGCACTATTGAATTCAACGCGGTATCCACGGTTGATTTCAACTTCACCGTTATCGTTGATCCATGGTACGCGGAACATGATTACGCGCTCAGGCTCACACATTTTTTCAAGAATCTTAGCTGCCTTGTACTTTGGGTTAGAATCATAAGTTTCCCAAACTGTTTCTACTACTTCTTGTACTGCCTGATGGAACTCAGCTTCACCTGGAGTTTTAGCCTTAAGGCTATCCATGAATTCAATTATTTTTGCTTCCATATCCAAACTTGTTATGAAATTAAAATTGTTTGTTGTGTTTTAATTATTAGTTCTTGGTGTCAAATGTAGACAAATTTTCATAATCACAAATTAAAAGCTGATTTTTTTTATAACGTTTTCGGAAATTGTAATATGCAATGAATCAACTAGATAAAAAGGCTTAATTTCTGTTCTACAACATGAAAGCATAAAAATTGACAATTTTCATGAATTTAAGGAGTAGATTTTTCCAGGATGTGACTTCACCATGCCATCAAATTCTAGTTTTAAGAGCAAACTTGACACCTTGCTCATCGGAAATGAACTTTTCAAACAAATTAAATCAATAGGTGTTTTTTCTAAATCTCGAAGTGTCGAGATTATTTTTTCCTCCTCCTTGGTAAGTTCTACAAAGAGTCTGGTTTGAATCTCCTTTGTTTTTTTAGTCTGATCGTCCCAACCTAAGATATACTCCAAGTCTGAGATGTTTTCTATTAAGTGAGCTTGGTTGGTTTTGATTAGGAAATTACATCCTTCGGAATATTTATCGCTGATTCTTCCAGGAAAAGCAAATACATCTCTATTGTATGAGTTAGCAATATCAGCAGTTACCAATGAACCGCCCTTTCGGGCAGATTCTATTACTATGGTTGCGTCCGACATGCCAGCAATTATTCTGTTGCGTCGGACAAAGTTTTTTGGATCAAACTTACTGTTTGAGGTAAATTCACTAACAATTGCTCCACTTTTATGGATGATCTCCTCGGCATAGTTTCTGTGTTGAGCCGGGTACATTTGCTGAAAGCCATGACCAATAGCAGCTATGGTTGGAAGTTGATATTGCATGGCAGCCTTGTGTGCACAAATATCTATGCCGTAAGCCAGTCCGCTAATTATTGTGGTTTTTATTGATTTTTCCGATAGATCCTTAACTAGTTTAGAGCATTGCTCTTTCCCATAATCGCTGGCATTTCTTGTGCCAACTATGCTGATGTTTCTGCTGGCATTCAAATCAGCAGTACCTTTATAATATAGTGTGCAAGGAGAATCGGAACAGTTAAGTAGTCTTTTTGGATAGTTGTCTTCGAGATAAAATGCAATTTGAATTTCATTTTTCTCAATGAATTTAAGCTCCTCTTCAGCCTGAAGAAGAGATGCTTCTCGGTCTAACTTTTGAATAAATGCCTGACCAATTCCTGGAATTTTCAGAAGGTTTTGTTTCTTCTCTGTAAAAAAAGCTTCAATGCTGCCAGTATAGGCAATAGACTTTTTAATATTTACGGGTCCAAAGCCATTTATAAAGCTTAAAGCAATTTTGTAAATTCTATCCATACCTTATTAATAGGATTGTAATAATCTGGATATGAATTTACAAAATATTTATAAAGTAAATGTTGTTCCGATGGTTAAAAATCCGGCATTAGCCCAGCCTAATTCTGTAAATAATCCAAATTGATTTGAAAAATGATAACGTGCGCCAAGTACAACTCCTAAATCAAACAACAAATCGTTTGAAGTATTGTCTGAATATACTGCATCCGAACTTGCATTGGGTCTTGTGTTCTCATATTTCTTATGCTCCAAAGAAAAACCAGCTTTAACTGAAGTGTACAAATCAACATCATAACCAGTGGAGATATTCATGCCTGATAGCCAATCATTCAATTTATAAGTAAGTACACTTCCCAATCGGTAATAATTGTAATTTATTTCGCTGTGGCCAAAATCGTATTCATGTTTCTGTCCTGCATAACCAATATACGCACCTATGCTCAAGTTTTCCTGCCATCCTTTTTCAAGTTGTATTAAAATTGAAGGATAGTTGGTTTCATCAGATCCTGCAAAGTTGTGATCGAATTTGCCATACTTGCCTAAAGGAATTCCTATATTAAGGCGTAAATCGTTGTTTTGCGCAAGAGTATTTAAAGATAGTGTGCATAGCAAAATTGCTACAAGAGTTTTAAATTTCATTCTGAAGTTTATTTGTTATATGGTATGGCTAACGATGAATAAAGTAATATAGTATGCCCTGAATTACTTTTTCAGACTATTTCGAGATAGAGAATCTATTAATTTCTTTCTTTCAGATTTGGAAAGTGCAGACAAACAAACCGATGGGTACTTTGCAATTCCTTTGTCGGTTAATTGATATAGTGTAACAATTGGCTTAAGTCCAAAAGTTTTTGTCTCCAAATCGTACTTGGCAAAGCAATTTTTAGGAATCTCAATGGATTTAAAATTATCATGAAAGGGATGAAGAGGATAGTATCGAAGAATGATTTTATCATCACCTTCCTTATATATGATGAAATTAAAATTTAAATGAAATGAAAAGCAATTGCCGAAATAACAAACGCACTGATTATTCCAATTACCTGATATGGTTTGTTGATATTTAAATACAACAGAAGAATAATTGAAGCTAAAAAAAGGAATATTAATAAATAGTAGGCTAGTTTAATCCAGCTTGCTCGATTTTGATTGTTGATTGTCATGTTTTGTGTGTAAAATTCCACACCAAAGGTAAAAACTAATGGATATATTCGACAATAACTAATCGAAAATATCTTCCTCAATGTTGTTGATAGTCTTTATTTAAATATCTGTAAAAAGATTGTGCGATTTTTGCAATTTATAATGTTTATTTAAACGGACTTTTCTATTTTTACCCGGAATTATCCCACACTTTATCAAGTAAATATTTTGAATAATATAAGTGATGAGGGGGTGAATGTTCCACTTCTTCCGAATTGTTGCGCCTTTTAGCCAACTCGGATTTGTGTTTTTTACACCTGGAAAAATAAAATGATAATGGAAGCAAGACTTCAAGAAGCAAAAAATTCAATCAGAGATGTGATTGACTTCCCAAAGGAAGGAATCGTTTTTAAAGATATTACTACAATGTTGAAAGATGAAAAGCATGTGGCAACATTAGTAGAAACATTATACGAGCAATATAAAGACAAAGGAATTACCAAGGTAGTAGGATTAGAGAGTCGTGGTTTTATTTTGGGAACAGTGTTGGCTTACAAATTAAATGCTGGATTTGTGCCGATTCGTAAACCAGGTAAATTGCCTGCTGCAACGTACTCTGAAAAATATACTTTAGAGTATGGCGAGGATGAAATTCACATCCACCAGGATGCTTTAACTGAAGATGATGTTGTTTTGTTGCATGACGATTTGTTGGCAACAGGAGGTACAGCAGCAGCTTCTATCAACCTACTTGCAAAATGTGGTGTGAACAAGGCTTTTGTAAATTTCCTTGTAGAGCTTGACTTTTTAAAAGGTCGCGACAAATTGAATACGAGTTTCGAAGTAGATTCTTTATTTCATTTTTAAAGAGTTTTACTTTTAATGATATGTCGGCCAACAATCATTCATAATTGTTGGCCTATTTTTGTGTAACCATTTAAATTTCTCTGTGAGCAATTTGCGAAATAGAGAAATATTTAATTGAAATGCCGATATATAATTAGTTATTCATTAGTGCGCAGCAATCAAATGAATTTTACTAATTAATAATCGGTATAACTACAAAATCAATAGATCATGCAATATTCCATTTCTAAACCTAATAAAGTTCTGGAAGGAAGAGTTGTACTTCCATCATCGAAAAGTATTTCGAATCGAGTGCAGATAATTAATGCTTTGAGCAATAGTTTTGAGCCAATTAAAAATCTATCTGATTGTGATGATTCGAGAGTGATGCAAAACATTTTATTCTCGAATACCAATACTTTTGATGTAGGTCATGCAGGGACAACCATGCGTTTTTTGACCGCATATTTGTCAAAAATTGTTGGTGAATGGACTTTGACAGGATCTGATAGAATGAAAGAACGTCCAATAGGTGTTTTGGTGGATGCATTAAATTCGTTGGGAGCTCAAATTTCTTACCTGGAGAAAGAAGGATATCCTCCGCTAAAGATTTTTGGATCGAATATCACCGGTAAGGAAGTAGAATTGAAGGGTGATACCAGTTCGCAATACATATCGGCGCTCTTACTAATTGCACCAAGTTTGGAAAACGGTTTACGCATTAAGTTGAAAGGAGATGTGGTTTCACGATCGTACATCGAAATGACTCTTAATATTATGGAAGAGTTTGGTGTAAAATCGGAATTTAAAGGACAGGAGATATTTGTTGCCAAACAAGCTTACCAAAGAATTCCGTATACGGTTGAAGGCGATTGGTCAGGAGCATCATACTGGTGGTCGTTTATGGCTTTGGCCGCTGAAGGGAAATTGTACCTTGATGGATTGAGAAGAAGAAGTTTCCAGGGAGATTCGGGATTGGTGCCTGTGTTCGAAAAGTTGGGTGTGAAAACACAATACTCGAAACGAGGCATGTTTATAGAAAAGAAGGAGAGTGATTGTAAAAGGTTATTATATGATTTCTTGCAAATGCCCGATTTGGCACAAACTTTTGCCGTGTGTTCCTGCCTAAAAGGAATTCCATTTCACTTTAAAGGATTGGAAACTCTTAAGATCAAAGAAACCGATAGAATTCATGCTTTAATTACCGAGTTGGGCAAATTGGGATATATTCTTCATGAACCTGCAGAAGGTGAATTGGCCTGGGATGGTGAACGAAAAGAGGAGGATGAGAATATTGTTATCGAAACCTATCACGATCATAGAATGGCTATGGCGTTTGCGCCAGTGGCTTTTGTTCGTCCTGATGTTGTAATCAACGATCCTGAAGTGGTGAAAAAATCTTACCCTGAGTTTTGGGAGCAGTTACAGGAATTGGGATTTGCTGTTGAAGAAAAATAGTTCTTTATAAAATATCCGAAGCTTGTCTGGCAATATCCAGTCAAGCTTTTTTAATGAAATTTTAGATGTATGCCAAAAAGAAAGAGGAGCCCCGATAGCCCCTCCATTCTGTACATTAAAATGTATCTGATCTAAAATTATTGCCTAATTGCAGTTTCCAAACCAATTTCAATCATTGTGTTCAAAGTGGTTTGACGCTCATCAGCACTTGTTTCTTCACCAGTAAGAATGTGATCACTTACGGTCATAATTGCCAGTGCTTTTGCGTTATAACGAGCAGCTAAAGTATATAAAGCAGTAGCTTCCATTTCAACAGCCAATACTCCATAATCTGCCCATAGTTTAAACGGTTCAGGGTTGTTGTTAAGGTCGTGATAGAAAACATCTGATGTTAAAGTTGATCCAACTTTTACGTTCACGCCTTTTTCAACAGCAGCCTTGTGTGCATCGCTTAGCAAGCCAAAGTCAGCACATGGAGCATAATCCATACCTCTAAACAAGTTTCTGTTAATTGCAGAATCGGTACATGATGTCATTGATAAAATTACGTCGCGTACGTGAACATCTTTGTTGAATGAACCACAAGTTCCAATTCTAATCAAGTTTTTTACACCATATTGGTTGATCAATTCATGAGTGTAAATAGAGATTGATGGAACTCCCATTCCTGTTCCTTGAACCGAAATTCTTTTTCCTTTGTAAGTTCCTGTAAATCCAAGCATGTTTCTTACTTGGTTGTAGCATACTACATCTTCCAAAAAGTTATCAGCAATATATTTTGCTCTTAATGGATCTCCTGGTAAAAGTATTGTTTCGGCAATTTCGCCCATTTTTGCTTCGTTGTGTGCACTCATGGTATCCTTTTTTAAAAGTTTACTAATAAAGATAATCGTTTTACGTATAATAATAAATCATACCGCAAATAATTGCGCTTTACTCGCTTTCTAAAAAAGAGAATGAATTATAAAATGGGTTGGACGGTAGTATGCTTTTTTGTTTTTAGACAGATGAATTATAGCTAACAAAATCTGCTTAAAAATTTAAAGCCGATCACAAAAGTAATCTTTTTTTGTAAAAAAATAATTTTGATTCGATTTTTTTAAGACTAGCTCCTCTTTTTTGAGAAAAAACTTTTTATAAGCTCTGAGCTTTCCTCTTCTAGTATTCCTGATGTAATTTCGGTTCTCGGATGTAAGGGAGAAGGAGTAAATCTTGTGAAGCCTCTTTTTTCATCTCCAGCAGCATAAACAATTCGGGTGATTTGCGACCATGCCAAAGCACCAGCGCACATATTACAAGGTTCCAAAGTAACATAAAGGGTGCAATCTTTTAAATATTTTCCGCCCAAATAATTGGCAGCCGAAGTAATGGCTTGCATTTCGGCATGTGCAGTTACATCGTTCAATCGCTCAGTTAAATTGTGCGAACGGGCAATTATCCTGTTGTTACTAACGATTACTGCGCCTACAGGGATCTCATCTTCTTCAAAAGCTTTGTAGGCTTCCTGCATGGCTTGTTTCATAAAATATTCATCGGAAAATGGAGTAATTGTATCGTTCGAATTCATAAATAATCTTTTTTATAAATCTGTTAATGAAAGCTGTTCTGTTTCACAAATTGTTAGTATTTTCGCAAAGTTAACAAAACCAGTAACAAAGAATGAATTCCATTTTAGAATCGATGGTATGATTTGGATGTTCTGGTGCGGAATTTTAAAAGCTAAGAGCTAATAGCTAAAGGCTAAAAGCTAGTTTAATTCAATTAATTGGTAAAAGATGTACAGAACTCATACTTGTGGAGAATTAAGAATTGAGAATGTAAACGAAACGGTAACATTAAGTGGTTGGGTGCAAAAAGCGCGCGATTTAGGTGGAATGACTTTTGTCGATCTTCGAGATCGTTACGGCATTACACAGTTTGTTTTCAATATGGAGACAAATGCTGAATTGTGTGGGCAGGCTCGTAAGCTAGGACGTGAGTTCGTTGTTGCCATTACAGGTAAAGTTGCAGAGAGAGAAAGCAAAAACAGTAAAATACTTACAGGTGATATCGAGATTATTGCTGAAAAACTTGAGGTATTGAGCAAATCGGCTTTGCCTCCATTCACAATTGAAGATGATACCGATGGTGGTGATGAGTTAAGAATGAAATACCGTTATCTTGATTTGCGTCGTTCTTGTGTTCGCGAAAATCTTGTGATGCGTCACAAAATGGGTATTGAGGTTCGCAACTATCTTGACCAATTGAATTTTATCGAAACAGAAACTCCTGTATTGATTAAATCTACTCCTGAGGGAGCACGTGACTTTATCGTTCCATCGAGAATGAATCCGGGTGAATTTTATGCTTTGCCACAGTCGCCACAGGTATTTAAACAATTGTTGATGATTTCAGGTTTCGACCGTTACTATCAAATTGTAAAATGTTTCCGTGATGAGGATTTGCGTGCTGACCGTCAGCCTGAGTTTACCCAGATTGATTGCGAGATGGCATTTGTGGAACAAGATGATATTTTAGATACTTTCGAAGGGTTGACCAAGCATTTATTCAAGAAATTGAAAAATGTGGATATCGATTACGATTTCCCACGTATGGATTATGCTGTTGCAATGGAAAAATATGGTAGCGATAAACCAGATATTCGTTTCGAAATGGAGTTTGTCGACCTGAGTGTAATTGCAAAAGGTAACGATTTTAAAGTGTTTGATGAGGCTGAATATATTGGTGCCATTTGTGCAGAAGGCTGTGCAAATTATACTCGTAAGCAATTAGATAAATTAACTGATTTTGTTAAGCGTCCTCAAATTGGTGCTAAAGGGTTGGTTTACGTGAAATATAACGAAGATGGTTCACTTAAATCTTCAGTAGATAAATTCTATAGCGCTGAAGATTTGCAAAAATGGGTTGAAGCTTGTGGTGCAAAACCAGGAGATTTGATGTTGATTTTGGTTGGTGATAAGAAATCAACGTTAACTCAACTTTGTGAGCTTCGTTTGGAAATGGGTACTCAGTTAGGTTTACGTGACAAAAACGTATTCAAACCAATGTGGGTTGTAGATTTCCCTCTTTTGGAGTGGGATGAGGATTCTCAAAGATATCACGCAATGCACCACCCATTTACTTCTCCTAAAGCAGAGGATTTCCACATGTTGGAAACAGAGCCAGGAAAAGTTCGTGCAAATGCTTACGACCTTGTTATTAATGGTGTTGAAATTGGTGGAGGTTCTATCCGTATTCACAATACCGAATTGCAAGCTCAAATGTTCAAACACCTTGGATTTACTGATGAGGAAGCAAAAGCTCAGTTTGGTTTCTTAATGGATGCATTCCAGTATGGTGCACCTCCTCATGGTGGTATTGCTTTTGGTTTCGACCGTTTGGCATCATTGTTTGCAGGAATTGATTCAATTCGTGATGTGATTGCATTCCCTAAAAACAATTCTGGTCGTGATGTAATGATCGATTCTCCATCTACAATTGCTGATGAGCAAATGATAGAGTTAGGATTGGATTATAGAAAAAAATAATTTGAAATTCAGATAAAGAAAAACCCGATCAATCGATCGGGTTTTTTTATGAAGTGATTTATAGTATCGTATCTTCTTCGTTTTCTTCTCCAGAAGAAGTTTCTCTTTTTAACATGTCTTGGTACATTCTTCTCATGAATCGGGTACCGTATTTTACAGCTTCATCTTTGCTTGTAAAGTTCCCTTTGATTAGTTGGTGAACACTTAATTCTTCATTTGGATCATCAGTATAGTAAAAAATACTAACATTTGGTCTATTGCCTTTTTTTTTAATCTCCATTCCAAACCAGGTTTCGAATACCTGATCATCAACTTTAATATGACGCTTAAACTTTATCATCTTTTTAAATTTTATCAGCTGCGAAGTTAAGCTAATTTTTCGAATAGGAAATAGGTCACTGATAGGAATTTACAAACACAAAAAAGAGAGGTGTGTTGCACCTCTCCTAGTTATTCGTTATTATAAATATTATAAAGACAATTGTGGGTGGAGAACTTCAGATGCGATTTCATCGAACCTTCCTGAAAAGTTTTCCGAACACCAGTTTTTAAGAGCGACAATTTCAGATGGTTGTAACCATTTGAGTGCCTTAATCAGTTCTTTTCGAAATAAACCTAAGTCAAAGCTGACATTAGACAGTACAATTTTTGTTTGTTCAAGCATTACTTTTTCTTTTTGTTTTGAGCCTGCATTCGAATATACCAAAATCTTTATTGAAATATAAAAAGTATTAACAAGCCTTAACATTATTTAGGATTTAGCTAATTCAATTTTTTAAATTTCTTAATGCCTATAAATTGCAAATTTCAGACACAAAAAAAAGGAGCTGTTAAAGCTCCTGATCCTGTTTGTTTTCCAATTGTTTCATCTTTTTTTCTACGCTGTTCAATAATACCATCGTAAGAGTAAGGACGAACATTACCACTAACTCGATATAAACGCCTGTTCTGTCCGGTGTTTCGGCATTGGCATTTAAAAGATTAAAAATTGCGGCTACCATTATTAAAAAGGTAGACATGATCAGAAGAAACTTTATCAATTTCATATTCGTCTAGTTGATTTTTCGTTGACCGAAATTATTAAAATTCTCTTTCAATAAAAAGAAAAAACAATAAAAAAGGCTTTTGTTACAAAAGCCTTTTGAGTTATTTAATCTTCAACAAATTCTGGTTTTGTTAATTCTAGCCTGTTTTTTACAGGGTTTGCATAGATTTCAAAAAATATTTGGTGTAGTCTTTCAATATCTTCAGCACGATCTTCTATTGTGGCAATTTTCTTTTCCATGTGTTTAAGGAACAATTCCTTTTCCTCAATGGTGTATTTGTCAAGAAACTCTTTGCTGTCGTGAACAATGTCATAAGCAATATAATTATCAGGCCACAACTTGTAATTTTTGTGAATTCTATAATCTATTAAATCAGCAAGAGCCTTGAATTTATCTTTGCTTTCGTCCATATTTTCAATGGTATCCAGCATATGTGATATTGGTTTGCCAATGTGGAAGTGAACATGACCTTTTTCGTTAATCATTCCGCGAATCATGCTTCTTAGGTCATCTTTCGCAGTTTTTTTATACCCTGACTCTGTTTCTTTTAAATGAACCTCAAGAGTTTTCATAGCATCGCAAGGCTCGTATTCATAAGAAATGGCAACAGGAACAATTCTTAGATTTTTGAAGTGAGAACCAAATTCTTTTCCGCCACTCATTTGTAGCATTTTTAAAAGACTTTGTTGGGTTCTGTCGTCGCCATCTTTTGTTCGTCCTTCGCGTTGGGCAATCCAAATTGAGGATTTCTTTGTGTTCAAGGCAAAGTTGATGTAATTGGAAAGTTGTTTTGAGCTTTCCAACATTTGGCGAACAGTTACATTTCTGTTTACGACAAAACTTTTGTTCAGCTTTACTAAATCAGCAATCCAAGGCTGAATTAATAAGTTACTTCCAATTGCAATTTCCGTTGTTTCAAAACCATGGTGATGCAGCATTACATTAAGTAGTGCTGAATCAAGGATAATATCACGATGATCAGAAATGAATAGATAGCTTTCTTTAGGATCTAAGTTTTCCAATCCGTTAATAGTGATTCCTTTGGTAGTGTTGTCGATAATGTGTTGCGCCAATCGGATAATAAAATTACCCTGAAACTCCTTGATGCTTTTAACTTCGCTCAAGGCTTTTTCTATCATTTCTTTAGTGAAACCAGGAAAAAGTTGTTGTGCAAACTTAATAAACGCTTCCTCTTGAAGAAGACGATTAATCACTTCAGCTACCTCTGAATCGTTATATGGTCTTATGTCATCAAAATCTGATTCGGTGATCATTCTTTGGTTGAATTAGTTTTTTTAAGGAATGGCAAAAATAAGCATTATATGTGTAAATCTAAGGAATTGTAGCGATTTTTTGGATATTTGACTTTTAAATCTGTCTGAATTTCAAAGATTTGGATTTTAGGATTACTGGTTTATGGGTGTGATTTTGATTGTGATACAAACAGCAACGCTCAAACTTGGGTCTGACAAATCGACACTAATATGAAATGATTATATATTGGCAAAGAATTTGATTTAAGTGAATTGAAATAATTAAAATGAGAGAATATGAGTATTTGGATAATTTTTATAGGATTTACTTTGTTGAGTTGGTTGGTGAGTCACCAGCTGAAGTCGAGATTTCAAAAATACTCTCAAATTCCTACTTCAAATGGAATGAGTGGGAAAGAGGTAGTAGAGCAAATGTTGAAAGATCATGGAATTACAGGTGTGAGAATTGGATCGGTGAGTGGACAACTGTCAGATCATTACAATCCTGCAGAGAAAACAATTAATCTAAGTCAGGAAGTGTATCATGGGCGAAATGTTGCAGCAGCAGCAGTTGCTGCGCATGAAACTGGTCATGCCATTCAGCATGCACAGGCTTATTCGTGGTTGCAAATGAGATCGGCTTTGGTGCCAGTAGTTAGCTTTAGTTCAAAATGGGTGCAGTGGATTTTATTGGCAGGAATTATCATGATCAATTCTTTTCCCCAGTTGTTACTGGCAGGGATTGTAATGTTTGCTGCAACCACATTGTTTAGTTTCATTACCTTACCGGTTGAGATCGATGCAAGTAATCGGGCTTTAAAGTGGTTAAAGACAACGGGAATTACGACCTATGAATCGCAAAAAAGTGCTGATGATGCGCTAAGATGGGCGGCATACACCTACATTGTGGCTGCACTATCATCTTTGGCAACGCTAATGTATTATGTGATGCTTTATATGGGTAGGAGAGAGTAGTAGTTTGTACAAGATAAAAGAGAAGGCTTCATTTTTAATGAAGTCTTTTTTGTTTGTGGTTTTTGTACTGATAAGATGAGTTGACAAGGAAATGGATGATGAATCATGAATGTTTTTTTAAATTCAGAGGAACTAGTTCGTATTCTTTTCTTATTTTTATTCATTCAAAATAATAAGATAAGACATGAGTAAATTTATAAAATACGGTTTTGTAGTCACTTTTATCTGGGTAGGTTTTCTTCTTGCCATTAGCTTTATGGAAGCCTGGGTGAAATTTCGTGCGGAATCACTGGATACTCCTACAGCTTTAGAGGTGGGGATGCATGTGTTTGGGGCATTGAATTTTGTAGAACGGATTTTTACCGCAATCTTGCTGGTATACGTTTTTGTACATTATACCGATAAAGTGGTTGTGGTGACAGGGATCACTATATTTACATTTATTGTGGCGCAGTCGGGTTATCTTCTGCCTGAACTTAATGAGCATGCTCAACTGATCATGCAAGGCATGCAGCCCGAAAAAAGTTCGGTTCACTTAATGTATGTGGTGATGGAGGTGATCAAGTTGGTTGCACTCTTTATTCTTGGATTCAGACAGGTACGAATTTATAGGAATTTGTAAGGAAAAAAGAGATGCTGATTGTCATCTCTTTGAAAGTTGCAAATATTTTTAATTCAAAATATGAACCCCGGTATGGAGTCAATAGACTGCCATACCCGGGGTTGTTTTGTATTTACTCACTAAATGTATAGGGGAGTTTTCTTACTTTTCTGTTATCTCCTTATTATCCTCATCCGCTATATAATATCCCTGACGAGATAGAAGATGATTCAAGTTGGCGATTCCATATACCACAACAGCTGTCACGATAGATGAGTGTTCCTGATACTCAGCAATACTCATATTGTACAGATCTCTTTCGGTGTGCCAGATTTCTCTGTAGTTGAAATCGTATCCAAAGTGATCTGTTTTTCCGAATTCCATGGTTGGAACGCCTGCTACTGCAAATGGACCACTGTCGGTTCCCCATGGAGTTTTAGGACGCTTGGTTGACTGGCGTTTTTCCAATGTAAATGGAATGTCAGGATTGATTGTTGATAGTGGTTTGCAGATTTTTTCCATGTCGTCCCACATGGCTTCTGTAACACTTAGGCTGGTGGTTGCTGTTGGGCCGCTATCGCGATTGAACATGTTGGCAATTTTATCCAGTTTGTCCTGATTTGTTTCGATCCAATGTTTCGAACCTAGCAATCCGAATTCTTCACCTGCCCAAAGGCAAACTAAAATGGTTCTCTTCGGTTTTCCCCCGGCTTTCATAATCAGGCGGGCAGCTTCCATGGCAGGACTAACTCCTGAACCATTATCAACACCCCCTGTTGCGATATCAAAAGCATCCAAATGTCCACCCATAATGACATATTCATTTGGGTATTTACTGCCTTTAATTACACCAATTACGCTATGGTATTTCACAGGTCCCATTCTAAAATGGTTGCGAATGTCAAACTCCAGTTCAAATCGCTGGCGTTCTTTTGTCATTTGTTCAATGATTTTGTATTGATGTTCGTTCAGCTTGATGTCCGGAATTTCAGGTAGCGTCTCGAAAGTCATGTTCATTAGGTTCTTTCGGTCGTACATGGCCGTAATAGGAAGTTTTGCCGACTGAATGATACCAAGGATTCCGGCATCTACCATTTGCTTGTAGAATAATCCCGGCTCCTCTTTCAAAGGAATCAATTCAACTTGTTCGCCATGTCTGTTTCTCCAATTAATTTGTCTGATGCTATCGTTTTTCTTTTCGATTTTTGCATTTTTGGCGCGAATTTCAGCCTGTGTTCTTCAGCTTTTTCCGAATAATCGATTGGCCATCCTTTATTGTCACCTCCAATAAGTACCCAGGCTCCTTTTAATTTGCCTTTCATTCGGTCAAACTGTCGTTGGGTTTTCGGCTCCAGAACCACATGTCCTTTTTGTACTCCTTTTGTTCCGGAAGTATAGGAAGGTGTTGCAAAGTGAAGGTGCATGTTGCTGCCTCCAAGCATTCTTCCAAACCATGGACCACGGTTAAATCCTACTGGAAGACTGCCAACTTCATCCATGATGACTTCCATGCCCCATTCTTTGAATTTGCTTGCTGCCCATTCGGCTGAATTGTCATAGGCGTTTGAGCCAATCAGTCTGCCTCCGAAGCGGTTGCTAAGAATATCAAGATGATCCATGCACTGGTTATCAGTTTTACCTATCTCGATAATTTTCTTGATCACAGGATCTTTTTGCCCAAATGTATTTTGAACTGTTAGAATGAAAAAGGCAATAAAGATGAGTTTTAGGTTTTGTTTCATAAAAGTGTGTTTAGGTTGTTTAATATTAAGGTTGAATTGTGAGCATTAAAAGTAGTGAAATCTGGTGAGTTAATATGATTTTCAAATATGTTGAATGGCAACTTGATGTGATTTTGAAATAGAGTAGAATTTTTTGTCTTTTTAAGCTTTCTGTTCTAAAACATATGCTTAGAATTATTCTTTATTACATGTTTTGCAGCAGTTATTTTTTTGTATACGATTTAAATGTTGTGTTAATTTTAAATAAAGAGTTAAAAATATAACATCAAAATTAGATTTTTTAACGAAAAATCGTTCGATTTTGATCTTGTTTAGAATGGTTATAAGTAAAATTCGGTTTGAAGTTTTTCGTTTAGAATCAGTCTTAATACCTAGATTTGCAATCGTTTCCAAGAATTAATTAATCCTTTATATTTGTACATGAATTAATCAGTGTGATTTCTAATTTTCCTTGAAAATATGGGAATGAGAAGAAATCTTTCAAAAAAATTATTTCAATGAACAAGATAATCTCAATTAATGAAGCAGTGTCGAAAGTAAAAGACGAAATGACCCTTATGATTGGTGGTTTTATGTCTGTAGGAACTGCAAATAATATGGTTGATCAGCTAGTAAAGGCTGGTGTTAAAAATTTAACTATCATATGTAATGATACTGCTTTTGCAGATAAAGGTCTTGGTAAATTGATTGCTAATAAGCAAGTGAAGAAGGTAATCACTTCTCATATTGGTACCAATCCTGCAACTATCGAGCAGATGAACAATGGTGAAATTGAGGTTGAGTTTTGCCCTCAAGGAACTCTTGCTGAACGTGTGCGTTCAGGTGGAGCTGGTTTGGGAGGTGTGCTTACACCAACAGGTTTAGGTACCATTATAGCTGAAGGAAAAGAAGTTATAATAGTAGATGGCAAGGAGTATTTGCTAGAAAAACCTTTGCGTGCCGATATTGCATTAATTGGAGCAAGCATTAGTGATAATCAAGGAAACTTGATTTACAAAGGAACCACTCAAAACTTTAACCCATTGATGGCTACCGCTGCAGACTTGGTAATTGCTGAGGCAGAAAAGATGGTTGAAGTTGGAGAGATTAGCCCTGAACAGGTAAGAACTCCTTCAATCTTTGTGGATTATATCGTTAACAACAACTAAACTAATATAGACAAATGGAAAAGGCAATGATCAGAATGCGTATGAGTTCTCATGACGCACATTATGGTGGAAATCTTGTTGATGGAGCAAAAATGCTTCAGTTATTTGGTGATGTAGCAACAGAATTATTAATCCGTCGTGATGGTGACGAGGGATTATTCGCAGGTTATGAAAATGTTGAGTTTTTAGCTCCTGTTTATGCTGGTGATTATATCGAAGCAGTTGGTGAAATCATTAAAGAAGGAAATTCAAGTCGTAAAATGACTTTCGAAGCTCGCAAGGTAATCGTTCCTAGAACTGATATCTCTGAATCGGCAGCAGATTTTCTTGAAGAGCCAGTAGTAGTTTGTCGTGCTACAGGAACATGTGTTACTCCTAAAAATTGTCAACGTAAATAAAATATTGCCATGGAAAAATTGATCATCACGGCTGCTATTTGCGGCGCCGAAGTAACTAAAGAGCATAATCCAAATGTACCATACACAGTAGAAGAATGTGTTCGCGAAGCAGGTTTAGCTTACGAAGCTGGTGCAAGTATTATTCACCTTCATGTTCGTGAAGATGATGGTACTCCTACTCAAAGCAAAGATCGTTTTAAGGTGGTTATGGATGCGATTCATGCAAAATATCCAGATGTAATTATCCAGCCATCAACTGGAGGAGCTGTTGGAATGAGCAACGATGAAAGATTGCAGCCAACCGAGTTAAATCCAGAAATGGCAACTCTAGATTGTGGTACATTGAATTTTGGTGGAGATGAGATTTTCGAAAACACCGAGAATACAATTAAATACTTTGGTGAAAAGATGATCGAAAGAGGCATTAAGCCTGAGTTGGAAGTGTTTGACAAATCAATGATCGATATGGCACTGCGTCTACACAAGAAGGGATTTATTCAGTCGCCAATGCACTTCGATTTTGTAATGGGTGTTAATGGAGGTATTTCCGGTACACTTCGTGATTTTGTTTTCTTGCGTGAAAGTATCCCTGCTGATGCTACATATACTGTTGCAGGAATTGGGCGTTTTGAATTTCCATTGGCAGTTGCTGCTATCGTTGATGGTGGTCATGTTCGTGTAGGATTCGAAGACAATACAATGATTGCTAAAGGACAAGTTGCAGAATCAAATGGTCAATTGGTTGAGAAAGTGGTTCGTTTGGCTAAGGAATTAGGCCGTGAAATTGCTACTCCAGCTGAGGCAAGAGAAATTTTAGGATTGAAACAAAAATAGAGGACAGTCTTTGTACTTGATACTAATATAGAAAATGAACAAAGGAAATAAATACGGAACTCACAGAGTACTTGAACCAAAAGGTACTCTTCCACAGCCAGCTCAAAAGTTGGATAATACAATGTCGATTTACGACAATGAATTGTTGATTGATGTTCAAACATTGAATATCGATTCTGCAAGTTTTACTCAGATCAAAGGTGCTTGCGATGCTGATACCGCTAAAATGGAAGAAATGATTCTTTCTATTGTTGGCGAGAGAGGTAAAATGCAAAACCCTGTTACAGGTTCTGGTGGAATGTTGATTGGTACCATCAAAGAGGTTGGCCCTAATTTCCCAAATCAGGATTTAAAGGTTGGTGATAAGATTGCAACTTTGGTTTCTCTATCATTAACTCCTTTAAAAATTAATAAAATCAAGAATATTAATGTTTCTAACGACCAGGTTGATGTTGATGCAGAAGCAATTTTATTCGAAAGTGGTTTGTATGCAGTTCTTCCAACTGATATTCCTGAAAAATTGGCTTTGGCAGCTTTAGATGTTGCCGGTGCTCCTGCTCAGGTTGATCGTTTGGTAAAAGATGGCGACACAGTTTGTATCATCGGTGGTGGTGGTAAATCAGGTGTGCTTTGCTGCTACCAAGCTATGGAAAAAGTTGGTACAAACGGAAAAGTAATTGTTGTTGAATATTCTGAAGAGAATGCACAGCGTATTAAAGATCTTGGATTGGCTCACGAAGTAATTGTTGGTGATGCAACCGATGTAATGGATGTTTACACAAGAGTTACTGAAATTGCTGGTGAAGAAGGATGTGATGTTGTGATTAACAACGTGAATGTTGCATCAACTGAGATGTCATCCATCTTGATCACTAAAGACAGAGGGTGCGTTTACTTCTTCTCAATGGCTACATCATTCACCAAGGCTGCTTTAGGAGCTGAAGGTGTTGGTAAAGATGTTGACATGATTGTAGGTAATGGTTATGCAATTGGGCATGCCGACCTAACTTTAGATATTATTAGAAAATCAGAAGGAATTAGAGAGTTGTTCGAAAAATTATACGTGTAATGGCTAACAACAATAGAAGAAAAGAATTATTTCCAGAGGTAACTGATATTCAGTGGAACGATTGGAAATGGCAGGTGAGAAACCGTATTGAAACTTTAGAGCAACTAAAGAAATACATTCACCTTACAGAGGAAGAAGAAGAAGGAGTTAAAAAATCATTGGCAACTTTGCGTATGGCAATTACTCCATACTATTTGACTTTGATTGATCCTGAAAATCCAAATTGCCCTGTTCGTAAGCAAGCAATTCCTACTGCAGCAGAGGTTCACAAGGCGGATGCTGATCTATTGGATCCATTGCATGAGGATGAGGATTCACCAGTACCAGGATTGACTCACCGTTATCCGGATCGTGTATTGTTCCTGATCACTGATATGTGTTCAATGTACTGTCGTCACTGTACGCGTCGTCGTTTTGCAGGTCAGTCTGACGCTTCTACACCTCAGGATAATATCGAAAAAGCGATTGAGTACATTGCAAATACTCCACAAGTTCGTGACGTTGTTCTTTCTGGTGGTGATGCATTGTTGATTAGCGATGATAAATTAGAGTATATCATTAGCCGTTTAAGAGATATTCCTCACGTTGAGATTATCCGTATTGGTAGCCGTACTCCAGTTGTATTGCCACAGCGTATTACCGACAATCTTGTGAATATGTTGAAGAAGTATCACCCAATTTGGTTGAATACTCACTTTAACCACTCTGATGAAATTACTCCTGAAGCAGAAGAAGCAGTTGCACGTTTGGCAAATGCCGGTGTTCCATTGGGTAACCAATCAGTATTGTTGAAGGGTGTAAATGATTGTGTTCACGTGATGAAGAAGTTGATGCACAATTTGGTGAAGAACAGAATTCGTCCATACTATATTTATCAGTGTGACCTTTCTATGGGATTAGAGCACTTTAGAACTCCAGTCTCAAAAGGTATTGAGATTATTGAGAACCTTCGTGGTCATACTTCTGGTTTTGCTGTGCCAACTTTCGTTGTTGATGCTCCAGGTGGAGGAGGTAAAACTCCAGTAATGCCTCAGTATGTAGTTTCACAAAGTCCAGGTAAAGTGGTATTGAGAAACTTCGAAGGGGTAATCACAACTTACACTGAGCCTACTCATTACGAAGACAAATGTACTTGTCCTGAATGTGCAATGGATGATAAACGCGAAGGTGTTGCTTCATTGTTACATGGTGAGAAACTGTCAATCGAACCAGATCATTTGGCAAGAAAAGAAAGAAATAAAAAGGTTGATGCCCTTTCTTAAGGATATAGAAAAATATAAAAGTCTTTCTATTGTTGGACTTGAAAAGAATACCGGGAAAACCGAGTGTTTGAATTACGTGCTGTCTCGATTAAGAGACAGCCGTAAACAAATTGCACTTACTTCTATCGGTATTGATGGTGAAAACCGTGATCAAGTCACACAAACACATAAACCTGAAATTGAGCTTAACGAAGGAATGATGTTCGTTACTTCGGAAATGCACTATGCAAAACGTAGGTTGTTTTCTGAAGTTATTGATGTTTCAAGACAAACCACTAGTTTGGGAAGATTGGTAACAGCAAAAACAATTCATTCAGGAAAAGTAATGTTATCAGGGCCTGCTAACAATGCAGAAATTGTCAGATTAATTGCTGATTTAAAAGCAAAAGGTGTTGACCTTACTATTGTAGATGGTGCGCTGTCTCGCAAAAGTTTAGGTTCACCTGCGGTTACTGAAGCTATGATTTTGGCAACAGGTGCAGCTTTGTCAGCAAATATTCCTCAATTGGTTTTCAAAACACAATATGTGTATGATTTAATTCAGTTGACTGAGATCGATTCTGAATTGAAGCCAAAATTTAGAGGAATAGAAAATGGAATTTGGGCATTGGATGAATCAGGAGAAGTAAAGGATACTGGTATTTCATCTGTTTTAATGATTAAAAAAGAAAAGGACAAACTGTTTCAGTTTGGAACCGACTTTTTTGTGAGTGGAGCAGTAACCGATCAGTTTCTTGATTTTTTGAAGAATCAAAAGCAGGTAAATAAAATTAGATTAATTATCAGAGACTTTACAAGAGTCTTTGCAAATCCTGAAACCTACTATGCCTTTGTGAAAAAAGGAGGTGAAATTCAGGTGCTTGATAAAACAAACCTTGTGGCCATAACCATTAATCCGGTATCGCCAGATGGTTACAGATTAAATTCAGATGAACTTAAACTTGCTTTGGAGACAAAATTGCAAGTGCCGGTTTTCGATGTAAAAAGAATTGAGAATGCAGTTTCGTAAAGCAATATCAGAGATAAAAGGATTACAATACCTGGCTGAAGAGTTGGATTTGCAATCGCCAATGGGAAAGAGATGCCTGTTGGATTCTGAAATGTTGTACAATGAAACTGAATTGAATATCGAGTATGATTTGATTGATAAAGTAATTCAGTCAATTGAATCTGATCCAAAGCTAATTGCTGATATTCAAAGCAAACTTTCTCACTTAAGAGATATTAAAGGAACAGTTGGAAACCTTGATGCAAACTTGATTCTGGATGATATTGAATTGTTCGAAATCAAATCTTTTGCATTTCATTGTCATGGTATACTCAATCTGCAAAAAGATTTAAAGCAAGAGGTGATTAGTCTACCAAACTTGTCTGGTTTGGTTGATATTCTTGATCCTCAAAAATCTGGGATTCCATCTTTTTATATCTACGATGATTATTCGGAAGAGCTTGCTGAGGCTAGAAAGAACTTAAGAATTGCCAAATCAGAAAATGGTGATTCGGAAGCAAAGCTCGAGGAGCTTTTTGATAAGGCTCAGGAAATAGAATCAAGAGTAAGAGAGGAACTTTGTGACAAAATAAGAGTGTTTGCTGGTGATTTGAGAACTGCCTTGAATCAGTTAGCACATTTTGATTTGTTAATCGCAAAAGCAAAACAGGTTATTCAGCTGAGTTTTAATCGACCAGAATTAGTCAAAGAAAGTACAATATACAATGGAATGTTTCATCCTATGATTAAGGATGAACTTCAAAAGCAAAAGAAGCAATATCAGGAAATTGATATTGAACTTCAAAAATCGGTTTGTTTGATTACAGGTGCGAATATGGCAGGCAAAACAGTGGTGTTAAAAACATTGGCTCTTTGTCAGTATCTGTGTCAGTTTGGTTTTTTTGTGCCAGCCTCTAAAGCTAAAGTTAGTTTGGTGAATCGTATCATGCTTTCAGTAGGAGATGATCAATCTGAATTAAATGGTTTGTCATCTTTTGCATCAGAAATGATGAATGTAAACCAAATGGTTGAGGTTGCTCAATCGCATGAAAATGTATTGGTTTTGGTTGATGAATTGGCAAGAACAACAAACCCGGTAGAAGGATTGGCAATTGTAAATGCGGTTGCGGATATCTTTTATCAGAACAATACACGAAGTGTGATTACAACACACTACAGTGGGTTGAATTCTTATTTCAGAAAGTTACGTGTTAAAGGTCTGGATAAGGATTTTGGGGATCAGAGAATCACCAAAAACAATATAAACAGTTATATGGATTATTCTTTGGTAGAGGACAATACAGGGGAAGTGCCTCATGAAGCTTTGAGAATTGCATCTTTATTGGGTATCAATAAAGAGATCGTTGAAAAAGCTCAAAACCAATTGAATATGAATGCTAGTAAGGAAGAAATTTTATAATGGATAAATTGAATATGCAAAGGAGTAAACTAGGTCTTGACTTTGAAAAAGTAGGACACGCCAAAGAGGTGTCGAAGCGAATTGCTGATGATGTTCAGAAGTTCGTAGACAACTACTCAACTGTTGCAGTTGAGCGTACTTTGTGTCGCCTATTGGGAATCGATGGGGTTGATAGCAACGAAGTACCACTTCCAAATGTGGTGGTAGATGCTATTAAAGACAAGGGGGTTTTGAGTGAAGGAGTAATGTTCTTTATTGGAAATGCCATTCTTGAAACCGGATTGAACCCACAGCAAATTGCTGAGAAAATTGCTGCAGGAGAATTGGAAATTACAACTTTTCCTATTCGTCCAATGGAAGAAATTCAGAATGCAATTCAACCATTTGTTGATGAAAACATCAATAAAATTAGAGAACGCAAAGCAAAAAGAGATAACTATCTTGATACAATTGGTGAAGGTCCTAAGCCTTACTTGTATGTAATTGTAGCAACTGGTAATATTTACGAAGATGTAGTTCAGGCTGAGGCGGCTGCTCGTCAAGGTGCTGATATCATTGCAGTAATTCGTACAACAGGTCAGTCGTTGCTTGACTATGTTCCTTATGGTGCAACTACCGAAGGTTTTGGAGGTACAGTTGCAACTCAGGAGAACTTCCGTATCATGCGTACTGCTTTGGATAAAGTTGGCGAGGAAGAAGGTCGTTACATCCGTTTGTGTAACTACTGCTCTGGTTTGTGTATGCCTGAGATTGCAGCAATGGGTGCATTGGAAGGTTTGGATGTAATGTTGAACGATGCATTATACGGTATTCTTTTCCGTGATATTAACATGCAGCGTACCATTGTTGACCAGTACTTTTCAAGATTATTGAACGGTTTTGCAGGTGTAATCATCAATACAGGTGAGGATAATTACTTAACTACAGCTGACGCTTTCGATGAGGCTCATACCGTGTTGGCTTCTGATTTTATCAACGAACAATTGGCATTGGTAGCTGGTTTACCTGAAGAACAAATGGGATTAGGACACGCATTCGAGATGACTCCTGACCTGGAAAATGGTTTCCTATATGAGCTTGCTCAAGCACAGATGATCAGAGAAATCTTCCCGAAAGCACCTCTTAAATACATGCCTCCTACAAAATTTATGACTGGTAATATTTTCAAAGGAAATGTTCAGGATGCATTATTCAATCAGATTTCAATTTGGACAGGACAAGGAATTCAGTTGCTTGGTATGTTAACCGAAGCAATTCACACTCCTTTCATGTCTGACAGATATCTTTCAATCGAAAATGCCAAGTACATCTTCAACAATATGAGGAGCATTGGTGACGAAATGGAATTTAAAGAAGGTGGTATCATCCGTCAGAGAGCTGCTAAGGTTCTTGATGATGCAACTGAATTGGTTGAAAAGATCGAGAAAGAAGGATTATTTACCGCATTGGAAAAAGGAATTTTTGCTGATATCAAGCGTCCGAAAGATGGTGGTAAAGGTTTAGATGGAGTTGTTGAAAAAGGTAGCAACTACTTCAATCCATTTATTGAGATTTTGCATAAGAAATAAATTAACTAGTAAGTACAAAGTGTCAAATGTCAAATTTGATACTACTTAAAATATAGGAGACAAAGAAATGAGTGGAGGTCTTTATTCAACTGATTCCAACGATTTTGATAAAACCTTAGATCTTACCAAAATAAAGCCTTACGGCGATACCATGAACGATGGTAAGACTCAGGTAAGTTTTACGCTTCCTGTAAAAAAAGGAGAAGAAGCCATTGAAGCTGCAAAGCAGATGATGAGGAAAATGGGCTTCGAGAATCCTCAGGTGGTAATGGTTCAAGAGTTAATGGAAGGGTTTACCTTCTTTAACTGTTACGGAAACTGTACACATACAGTAGATTTCACAGGGATTCATGTTCCAAAAGTAGAATCGACTACTATGGACATGCATGAAACTGATGAATTTATCAAGGAAAATATTGGACGTCCGATTCGCGTGGTTGGTGCAAGTACTGGTACTGATGCACACACAGTAGGAATCGACGCAATTATGAATATGAAAGGTTTTGCAGGCCATTATGGCTTGGAAAGATATGAAATGATGGAAGCCTTAAATATGGGTAGCCAGGTGCCAAACGAAGAGTTCATCGCGAAAGCAATTGAGATGGAAGCTGATGTTCTTTTGGTATCGCAAACCGTTACTCAAAAGGATGTTCATATCAAAAACCTAACTGAATTGGTGGAACTTTTAGAAGCAGAAGGATTGCGTGAAAAAGTAATCTTGATCTGTGGAGGTCCACGTATCTCACACGAACTTGCAAAAGAACTTGGTTACGATGCAGGTTTTGGAATGAACAAGTATGCTGATGATGTGGCATCTTATGCTGCTCAGGAATTAAGCAGAAGATTGAATGGATAGTATATCGTCAAACTGACCAATAACTAATAAAACATGGATAAAAAAGAAATCAGAGAGGTAATTGCTAAAAGAGCTGCTCTCGAATTAAACGACGGTGATGTGGTAAATCTGGGAATTGGTTTGCCTACAATAATCCCTAACTATGTTTCGGCAGATGTTAACGTGACTTTACAATCGGAAAACGGAATGCTTGGTATGGGTGCTGCTCCTGCTGAGGGAGAAGAAGATCCTGATTTTGTAAATGCTGGTGGTGGATACATTACTTGCAAAGAAGGAGCTAGTAGCTTCGATAGCTCTGTTTCTTTTGGAATCATTAGAGGTGGTCATGTTGATGTAACAATTTTGGGAGCTCTTCAGGTTGACGAACAAGGTAATCTTGCAAACTGGATCATTCCTGGAAGATTAACACCTGGAATGGGTGGTGCTATGGACCTAATTGTAGGTGCTAAGCGTGTGATTCTAGCTATGGAGCACACTGCTAAGGGGAAGCATAAAATCTTGAAGGAATGTAATCTTCCATTAACAGCTGCCGGTCAGGTTAATATGATTATTACTGAAATGGGAGTAATGGAAGTTGTACCTGAAGGTATCGTACTTAAGGAGTACAATCCTTTATTTACATTGGAGCAAATTCAGGAAGCTACTGATGCAAAATTGATTATTGCTGAAGATTTAATTGAAATGCGTAAGTAAGGACACGACATGTCGTGTCTCTGCCAAAATCATAAAATAAATAACAATGAGCAAAGTATATATCGTTGCAGCAAAACGTACTGCAATAGGAAAATTTTTAGGAACATTAACTCCTGTAAAAGCTGCTGATTTAGCTGCTACAGTAATTAAAAATATTATAGCGGAAACTAAAATTGATCCAGCAAAGTTGGATGAAGTTGTTGTTGGGAATATCCTTATGGCTGGTCAAGGTCAGGGAATTGCTCGTCAGGCTTCGATTAAAGCTGGTATTCCTCAGGAAGTTCCTGCTTACGGAATCAATATGATTTGTGGTTCTGGGATGAAAACCATCAACTTGGCTTATGCAAATATTAAGGCAGGCGAAGCAAATATGATTCTTGCTGGAGGTACAGAATCTATGTCTGGTTCTGGTTTTGTGATGTCGGGACAAGTTCGTGGCGGACACAAAATGATGGATTTGAAAGCGATTGACCACATGGTTTTTGATGGTTTAACTGATGCTTTTGAAGGATATCACATGGGTATTACAGCAGAAAATATTGCTGATAAATATAACTTGACTCGTGAAGAGCAAGATGCATTTGCTTTTGGATCACAACAAAAAGCAATGAACGCACAGGATAACGGACATTTCAAGAACGAGATTGTTCCTGTTGAAATCAAAACAAGAAAAGAAACCATCACCTTCGATGCTGATGAATTCATCAACAGAAGAACATCTGAAGAAAAATTAGGTGGTTTACGTCCTGCATTTAAAAAAGATGGTACTGTAACTGCTGGTAACGCATCAGGTATTAATGATGGTGCTGCTTTTGTATTGGTAGCATCAGAAGAGGCTGTAAAAAAGTATGGTTTAACTCCATTGGCAGAAATCGTAGCTACTGGTCAAGGTGGTGTAGATCCTGCTATCATGGGTATGGGTCCAGTTCCTGCTATTGCTAGTGTATTGAAGAAAGCTGATATGAAATTGGAGCAAATGGAAGTGCTTGAGTTAAATGAAGCTTTTGCTGCTCAATCATTAGGAGTTGTGAAGCAATTATGTGAAGATCATGCTGTAGACGTTGATTTCTTTAAGGAAAGATGCAATGTGAACGGTGGTGCTATCGCTTTGGGGCATCCAATTGGTGCTTCAGGAACACGTATCACTGTAAGTTTGATTCATGAAATGAAGCGTACTGGTAAAGAGTACGGTTTGGCTTCACTTTGTATCGGTGGTGGTATGGGTACCGCAATTATTTTGAAAAACGTGTAATTAGTACTGAGTAGGTAAAACGCAGTAAAAAAATATCTTGTCTCAAATGCCCTAGTTTAGGGCATTTTTGAGGTGAGAATAGGGGTGAATTGCACTAAACCTACTAACATCTAATAAAAAATATGGATTTTAGCTTAACAAAAGAACAAGTGTTGTTTCAGCAAATGATTAAAGATTTTGCTGAGAGAGAGGTAAAACCTTTAGCTGCTGAGGTTGATGAGCAGGAACGTTTTCCTATCGAAACAGTAGAGAAAATGGCAAAGATTGGAATTATGGGGATTCCAATTCCTAAACAATATGGTGGTGCTGGTGGTAACAATGTGATGTACTCTATGGCTGTTGAAGAATTGTCAGCGGTTTGTGCTACTACTGGTGTAATCGTATCAGCTCATACTTCATTGTGTGCTGCTCCAATTATGGAGAATGGTACAGAAGAACAAAAACAAAAATACCTTCCAAAATTGGCTTCAGGTGAGTGGATTGGTGCTTTTGGTTTAACAGAGCCAAACGCTGGTACCGATGCTGCAGGTCAGCAAACTACTGCTATTGAAGACGGAGACAACTATATCATTAATGGGAGTAAAATCTTTATTACCAATGCAGAGTATGCTCATGTTTATGTGATTTTCGCAATGACTGATAAATCGAAAGGAACTCGTGGTATTTCAGCTTTCATCATTGAAAAAGGAACTCCAGGTTTCTCAATTGGTAAGAAAGAGAAGAAAATGGGTATCCGCGGATCGGCAACTTGTGAGTTGATTTTCGAAAATGTTGTTCTTCCTAAAGAGAACCTATTGGGAAAATTGAACAAAGGTTTCGGTATTGCAATGAAAACCTTGGATGGAGGTCGTATTGGTATCGCTGCTCAGGCTTTGGGTATTGCACAAGGAGCTATTAACGAAACTGTGCGTTACGTGAAGGAAAGAAAGCAGTTTGGTCGTCCAATTTCAGGTTTCCAGAACACTCAGTTCCAGTTGGCAGACATGAACACCAAAACTGAAGCTTCTCGTATGTTGGTTCGTAAAGCTGCCAACAAGAAGGATCAGAAAGTTCCTTATTCGGTTGACGCTGCAATGTGTAAACTCTACGCTGCTGAAACAGCGATGGAAGTTACCAACAAAGCAGTTCAGCTTCACGGTGGATACGGATATACAAGAGAATATCCTGTTGAGCGTATGATGCGTGATGCAAAGATCACAGAAATCTACGAAGGAACATCAGAAGTTCAGAGAATGGTGATTTCTGCAAATATGTTGAAGTAAATATGAATTCATTCGTATGGACACGACATGTCGTGTCCTTACAATCCCAATCAAAAAAGAAATGAAAATAGTTGTCTGTATTAAGCAGGTACCGGATACTACCGAAATTAAAATAGATCCAAAGACGGGTACTTTGATCCGTGATGGTGTGCCAAGTATCATGAACCCGGATGATAAGAGTGGTTTGGAAATGGCACTTCAATTGAAAGATGAACAAGGAGCCCACGTAACAGTAATTACCATGGGACCTCCTCAGGCTGATTTGATTCTTCGTGAGGCGTTTGCTATGGGTGTTGATCGTGCGATCCACTTGACTGATAGAAAATTTGCCGGAGCAGATACTTTGGCTACTTCACACGCCTTGGCTGGTGCTTTGAGAAAGATCGAATTCGACCTTTTGATTACTGGTCGTCAGGCTATCGATGGTGATACTGCACAGGTAGGTCCTCAGATTGCGGAGCACCTTGATTTGCCACAGGTATCTTACCTTGAAGATTTGAAATTCGATGGCGATAAGACTTTCACCATGAAACGTCATATCGAAGAAGGATACCAAATGCTAGAGGTTGAAGCACCTTGTGTGGTAACTGTTCTTTCATCGGCTAATACCCCTCGTTACATGAACGTTGGTGGTATTGTTGATGCCTACCAAAAAGAAGTTGAGGTTTGGGGATTCAACGAAATTGAAGTGGATGAGAAAAACCTTGGTTTGAAAGGTTCTCCAACAAGTGTACACAAAGCATTTGCACGTGGTTTGAAACCAGCAGGTGAATTGTACGAGGTAGAGACTGATGAGGCAGTAGGAATCATCATCAAGAAATTAAAAGAGAAATTCATTCTTAACTAATATATAGCCATGAATTTAGAAGATTACAAAGGGATTTACGTTTTCATTGAACAACGTGAAGGTGTTATTCAGAATGTAGCTTTAGAGTTGTTAGGACAGGCTAGAAAATTAGCTGATGAGTTGAACGACAAAGTGTATGCAATGTTTTTGGGACACAATATTGCCGATCAGGCGCAGAGCTTAATCGCTCGTGGTGCCGATGAGATAATTGTTGTGGATGCTCCAGAATTGGCGGAATACACTACAGAACCATATACACAGGCAATTTGCCAGATTATTGAAGATAGAAAACCAGAATCGATGTTGATTGGTGCAACCACCTTGGGCCGTGACCTTGGTCCAAGAGTATCGGCTCGTGTTGGAACTGGTTTGACTGCTGACTGTACAAAAATTGAGGTAGGTGAAAACAAAGAGTTGTTGATGACTCGTCCTGCTTTCGGTGGTAACCTAATGGCTACTATCGTTTGTAAGAACCACCGTCCACAAATGGGTACGGTTCGTCCAGGTGTATTGTTTGCAATGGATGCTGATGAAAACCGTGCTGGTGACATCGTGAACTACGAAGTAAAATTCAAGTCGGAGAAATTCAAGGTGAAATTGCTTGAAACTGTAAAAGAAGATTCTGATCTAATCGATATTACTGAAGCTAGAATTTTGGTTTCAGGTGGTCGTGGTATTGGAAACGAGGAAGGTTTCAAAGCCATGGACGGATTGGCAAATGTATTGGACGCAGAAGTTTCGGCTTCTCGTGCAATGGTTGATGCTGGTTACATCGGACACGAACGTCAGGTGGGTCAAACAGGTAAGACTGTTCGTCCTGACTTGTACTTTGCATTTGGTATATCAGGAGCTATTCAGCACGTTGCAGGTATGGAAGATTCTGATTTAATCATTGCTGTTAACAAAGATAAAGACGCACCAATTTTCCAGGTAGCAGATTTGGGTATCGTGGGGGACGCTAAACAAATCATTAAAAAGCTTACCGAGCGATTGGAAAAGTAATTTATTGGGAATAACCACTACTAGTAGAAAGACTTGCCTGGATTTATTTCTGGCAGGTCTTTTTTATTTAAATATGCTTGTAATTCCCTTTGCAATTTCTGGCAATGGATCTTTTATAATGTATAACCAAGATGAGGTTTTGAGTTTAGAGAAGCTTTTGCTCTGTAAAGCTGGTTTGGCCAGATAAAATTTGGTCTTTTGGTATCCCTCAAATTTAATTTCTTTGTTTTGAGCACGAGAAATCATAAAACCAGGAAAATTAACTCCAGCATACAATGAACCAATCATTGTACTCCACATCCTTGGATTGAAATCGATAAGCAAATAGGAATCTGTCTCTTTCAGGTAAATAAAATCGAGGTGAGCAATGCCACTCCATTTAAGTTTTTTGACAATGGCCTTGGTCTCATCCAATAGTTTTTGATCGTCCAGAAATTCTATTCCGGTAGCAAAGGAAAAGGCTTCGCGCACCAAACCCTTTTGTATGGTATAGGCTAGTATCTCGCCATTTTCAGCAAGGAAGCTGATATCGATATCTTCTCCATCAAGTTTTTCCTGTATCACGTATTCATCTGCTTTGAAACCTTCTTTACTGATATTTTCTTCGTATTCTTCTCTCGACTTACATTCCATAATTCTGTTTTCCTCGTAATCAGTTCTTGGCTTAAGAAGTATAGGAAACTTAAAACCTTGAATGTTGTAGGCTGATATTTCTTTAGTTTTAGGACTTGAAAAAGAATTGTTATCCAGAAAATCAGCTAACAAAAGTTTATTGGTAACGATAGCGAGCGAACTTTGGTTAGGCATTGGAGGAAATACCGAACCATTAAATAAAGCTTTGTGCTCTGTTATAAACTGATAGTTAGAAAACTTAACGGGTAAAATCATGTCAATATCCCATTTCTTTTCCAAAGCACTTATTTCTTGAATGATCTCTTTGGGCTCCGATGATTTTAGATATTGATATTTTGAAACATACCTGGAATAGGGAATGGTATTGAAATACGCTTTCTTTTCAGGAGAAACCACAAAGATATTAACAGCCTGTTCATAACTCAGGCAGCGAATGGTGTCCAATAAATTGGGACCTCCATAATCATCTATTAGTAATACGTTAGTGGTCATGTTATGAGTTAAGTTAGTAAATATCACAGAAAACTGCAATGCTCAATGTGAAATAAAGATGCGGAGATCCTAAATTAGAGAGTGATCTCAACTCAACTCGGTTCCTTTAAAAAGTCGCTTGATATTTGCGGTATGTCTTACAAATATAAATAGAGAGCAAGCCAAAAGATAAAAAATGATATTCTGATTATTCCCCAAAAGGAAAGCAGACACAGGAAGACAAATGGCAATTGCCAATGAGCCTAAAGAAACAAACTTAAAGCCTTTTTTCACAATAAAATAAACTGCTACCGAAATGAAAACAGATATGGGAGCAATTAAGACCGAAGCCCCCAAAGTAGTGTTAACACCCTTTCCACCCTTAAACTTTAGAAGAAAACTAAAATTGTGACCAAGTATTGCAGCCAATGCTACAAAGTAAATCAACGTAGGGGAAATCGTGAGGAATTGATATTCTTGAATGAAAAGGACAAATAAGACTGGCAATAATCCTTTGGTCATATCAGTAATTTGTGTGTAAATCGAAATTCTACTACCTGCAATTCTTTTTACATTGGTAGAACCAATGTTGCCACTCCCGAAATTACGAATGTCTTTTCCAGTTGAGATTTTGGTATACACATAGCCTGCAGGGAAAGATCCTAGCATGTAGGCTGTTAGAATTAGTGCATAGTCCCAAAAGAATGTCATTCAAGTTGTTTTAAGATATTTTTGGCCTGATCAATGTGCTCTTCAGCTCGAAACTGTGAATTAAAGATATGAACAATTTTCCCCGATCGGTCCACAACATAGGTAACTCTTCCCGGTAAAAGACCAAAAAAGTTGGTGGGTACCCCAAATTGCTTGCGAACCGTGTTGTTCACATCGCATAGCAGGTTGAAGTTCAGCTTGTGTTTTTCAGCAAATTCCTTATGACTGCTAACCGATTGACCACTAATGCCAAAAACTTCTGCATTTAAATCGTTGAAGTCTTCGTATTGATCACGAAAACTACATGCCTGTTTTGTGCAGCCTGGCGTATCATCTTTTGGATAGAAGTAGATTACAAGATTTTGCTTTCCAATAAAATCCTTGATGTTGATGAGTTCTCCATCTTGGTTTTGAAGCTGAAAGATAGGAATTTGATCACCAATTTGTAATTCTTTTAATTTGCCTGCCATTGCCGATATAGGAAAAATAATTGTGAGTACTAAAATTAATGTCTTTAAGCGTAGGTCCCAATGTAATGTGCTGAAATAATCTTGCATTTTGATATGAATTGCTTTCTGTAACATGATAAACCATTTTGATTTATTGCACTTGCTTTTTAGGAAACCATGGGAAAAAGGCACTGGTTCTTTCTACATAAGCCTTGTATGCAGGTTTATCGCTTGTAAGTGTTCTTTCCAACATGGCAATACCCGATATTTTAATGATGAGGTAAGTCATTAACAGGGAACCTAAAACAAACCAGTATTGTTGGGCTGCAATGGCAAAGAGCGCATAACTCCACCACACGGCTGCATCACCAAAATAATTGGGATGCCTGGTATATTTCCAGAAACCTGATGAGAGGACTTCATCCTTGCTTTTTCTTTGTTTTCTAAATTTGGTCAATTGGTAATCACCACCTGCTTCAAAACTGATTCCGACAATCCAGACTGCCATAGCCACAAAATCAAACACATTTAAAGGAGTATCTTCTTCAGCAATATAAGCACCAAACAAAGGAGAGGCAATCATTAACATTAATACTCCCTGTAAAAGGAAAACCTGAAAATAACTGAACCACCAGTAGCGGTGTTCCCCGTAATCTTTCCTGAATTTTTGATATCTGAAATCTTCGGGTTTACCTGCATTCCGAATGAATAAATGGATGGTAAGACGCAATCCCCAAAGAGAAACTAATGTAAATAAAATGATTTGGCGCAGCGATTGAGATTCGGCTGTAAAAAATAGATAAGTAGCAATAACAACAAATCCGAATCCCCAGAAAATATCAACGATACTGGCATTTTTAATGTATACACTATACATCCATAGTAATGTTACCAATACGATAATTAGGATGCTTGCATTGAAATATAAATTCATAATTTCTATACTTACGGTTCAATCCTAAAACAAGCGAATAATAAAAAATGTTTTATTCCAACCATTTAATTTTCAGTAGTCATTAACTTGAGAGTCTCATACAGGTGGAGTTGTTAATAATTGTAATGATATTTTTGTAGAGACGGCATTAATGTCATCTTTACAGTCAATAATAATTATCTTTCTTTTTATTCAAACTGAAGTGCAACCGCCACAGTGCCCTTTCCAGCATTCATTCCAATTACCGGGGAGATATTAATGATTTCAACAGGAGCTTTGCCTAAGAGAACATTCAAACGATCGCCATATTTTTTGGCTACCTCATGATTATTGGCGTGCAGGATGATATAGTTCCAGATTTTTTGATCTTTCTTCAGGTTCATAACATGCTTAATGACTTTATTGATATTGGCTTTCTGACCAATGGCTTGTCCAAATAGTTTAGATTCTCCCAACTCGTTTAGGGATACAATTGGATTAATTCTCAGAAACATTGCAATTTTTCCCACTGCAGGAGGAACACGACCTCCTTTAATCATGGCAGTTAAACTCTTTACACTCACAAATATCTTGGTTTTGTTCAGCCATGAATCTACCTGGGAAAGAATTGCATCAATATTTTCTCCTTCCTCAATCGCTTTCGCGATACGCAGGACAGCAAGGCCTAATCCACCAGATACATTACGTGAATTGATTACATGAATGGGAATATTTAGTTCTTTTTGTACTCTTTCGGCAGCTTTTTGTGCACTGCGGAAGGTGCCGCTGAATTTCTCAGATAAATGAATGGAGATGATGGCATCGTAATTTTGAGCCATCTGAGAATAGGTGTTTAAGAAACTATATTCATTGATTTGAGAGGTTTTAGGAAAGTGTTCCGATTTATCTAAAAGCTCATAAAACTCTCTGGCTTTAAGGGTTATCCCATCGAGATATTGACTATCACCAAAGGAGAGATGCAAAGGCATTATATTCACCTGGTAAGAATCGATGATTTTCTGAGGTAGATCGCAGGTGGAATCACTTACAATCCCAATTTTCCATTTTTGATTTTTGCTGATTTCACTCTGCCTTAGCATATCATCAACCTTTGGAGAATTGATGGTGGCAAAGTTTTCTAATTGATGAAAGAGTTCAGATGGATTGTTGGTGTGAACATGAACTCTGCAAGAGTTTTTCCCTCCGGTAATTACAATAGAATCGCCATTTTTATTTAAAATTTCTTTGATTTCCTTTAAGGCAATGGAAGAATTTTTAAGGATGGCTTCAGTGCAATATCTATAATTGATATCTTCCAAATGATCAATGGCAGCGGAGGCAGAAGGAATGAAATTAGGTGATTTTATTCTATCTATAATGCCATGGTTTACAAAATCCATAACACCCTCAATAAATACCACAAAACCTTTGGCTCCCGCATCTACAATGTTGTGCTTTTTTAAAACTGCCAGCTGATCAGTAGTTCTTTTAAGCGATGTTTCCAATACTTGCATGGATTCATTCAGAACTTGCTTGAACTGTTCCAGTTGTTTTCGTTTCGAATAGAGAAATTCCGACCAGTCTTTGATTACCGTGAGCATGGTTCCTTCAACTGGTGTACCAATCGATTCATAGATGTATGGAATAGAAGATTGAACACTTTCGACAAATTCTAAGAAGCTGATGCTCTTTTTTTCTGATGTTTCACTGCTTAATCCGTATAGGAACTGAGCCATGATGATTCCTGAATTCCCTCTAGCGCCTACCTGTGCTGCTTCTGCTATCTGATCGACCATGAATTTGTAGGAAACATTGGGCGAAATACGATCCATTACTGATCTCATGGTTGATGCCATATTGCTGCCTGTATCCTTATCGGCAACAGGATAAACGTTAATTCGATTTAGTTCATTTAAGTTTTTTATCAACTTATTGGCACCGGCTAAAAAGGCGAAGTAGAGGTAACGACCATCGATATTTTGCATGGTATTCATATATGATTCTTAAGATTGACTTTAAGGTACTTATATTATTGCATTTTGAAAACTACTTAGCTATAAACAATTGTATCGACAGAAAAGTTTAATGCCAATTTTACAAGCTAAATATCTTTTGATACAGTTCCCTGCAAAAGTTGGTTTATTATTTCTTACAACACCTAGGTATGGATCAAGTAATATTTCTCGACGAGAAATATCACAAACGTCGACGAAGAGTGTAATTGTTGTCGTCGAGAAAAGTATAAATCTTCGGCGAGGAGTATAATGTAACTATTACGATCCATTTACCTGTTCAAGTAAATGATGTGTGTTCAATTTTAAGAGGTGCTGTTCCATTTTTAAGATTTACCAATGCATAAGTCAATATCTACTCATTATTTGTTTTTGAGTTTTGTTACGAAATGACACTTGCTTCAACAAGCTTGGGTACTTCTTTCAGTGAAAATAATTAATAAAAAGCCGAAAATTGCAGTGCCCCTATGCTTTGCAATTTTCGGCTTTATTTTGTCTGTTCAATGTGTTGAAGAGGAGGGAGGAACAGACTCTTCCAAAGTTCTGGAAGGAGGTATATTTGTTGTTGTTCATTTAAAGCGAGGACAAAGCTCAATTCATTTGAGGTGAAATGAGAAGTAATGAGCTTTGCCTCTTAATTCTTTGCAGGCAATTAAGATTTCCCGAAAGCACTAACCCAATGTGAGCCGTGCTTTTCGGGGTATCTTGACTACACAGACTAATTATTCTTTTTAATCTCTTCAAGCAAATGTTCCACAGCCTTTTCAAGTTGCTGATCACGTCCTTGAATTACCATTTCGTAATCGTTACGAACTTTAATGTCAGGTTCAATTTGTTGGTTTTCGATATATTTTCCTTTCATGTCTTTTACACCTACCATAGGCATTCCAAAATACAAGCTTTTGTCTTGTAAAGTTTCCCACCAAACAGCTGTCATTGTACCTGGCACAGGCATACCAATTAACTTACCAATTTTTAAAGTTTGGTATGCGTATGGGAATGCACATGCATCAGAGTAATTTCCTTCACCTGTTAATACTGCAGATGGTTTCTTCCATTTGAACATTGGCTCTTTACCAAAGTCTTGTCCTCGTGGGGATAAAGTTGAATAGACTTGACCACTTAATAAGGTAACAAGATCATCGTGTAACCAGCCTCCGCCGTTAAATCTGGTGTCAACGATAATTGCATCGCAAGTACCATATTTACCCAACATCTCTGAGTAGACTTTACGATAACTTGGAGAGTTCATACCTTTAACGTGAACATATCCTATTTTACCATCAGATAAACGTTTAACCTCTTCTTGACGGCTTTTTACCCAGCGTTCGTAAAGCAATGTACTAACACTTGAAACAGGCTTTACTACTTCTTCCCAGCGCTCTTTTGTATAAGGGCTGTATAAGCTCAATAATACCTTTTTACCTGCTTTGTGATTTAGCAATGGGTAGTGACTTTTATCTTTTGTGATTGCAATACCATCAATTTTTTCGATGATTACACCTGGCTTAATTTTAGAATCAGCCTGATTTAAAGGCCCTTTTTCCAGAATTTCAGCGATTCTTAGTCCATCACCTTCATATTTCCAATCATAGAATGCGCCAAGTTTTGCTGTATTATCAGAATTACTTGAGCTATGACGATAACCAGAACCTGTATGCGAAGCATTTAATTCACCTAACAATTCGCTTAGCATTTCTGCAAAATCATAGTTGTTATTGATATGTGGTAAAAACTTTTCGTATTCTGATTTGTAGAAGTCCCAGTCTAGCTGATGCATCTCCGGATCGTAGAATTTTTTCTTCATGGTTGTCCAAACATGATTGAACATATATTCTCTTTCCTTTGACTTATCAAGGTACATCTCGGCAGAGTAGCTGATGTTACTGCGCTTATTCGAAGCAACGTCTACCTTGATAATACTTCTTCCTGACATTAAGAATAAATTCTTCGCATCTTTATCGAACTGCATGGCTCCACCACCACCTTTCAGATCAAGTACTTTTTTAGTCGATTTTTCTTCCAAATCGTTAACCCAAAGGTCATATCCATCTTCGAATTTACTTAGGTAGAATAATTTTTTTCCATCAGGAGTTAAAATTGCATCCGATAGGTTCGAAGGATTTATGGTAAGACAAATCTGACGATCCTCCATTCCTGAGAATTCAATGTCAAGTGGAGTTTTTTCATCATCCTTCTTATCTTTTTTGTCTTTCTTATCTTTTTTGTCTTTTTTATCAGATTCGTCTTCTTTATTACTTTCCTTTTTCGCCTTTTCTTCCTCTTTAACTAATTCCTTCTCTTCTTTTGAAAGTTTGAAATCATCTAATGCTTTCTGATTAAAGAACTGAATGTAAACATCTGATTGAGAACCCCAGCTTCCATGAGAGCGATATCCTCTGCGGTCGGTGAACCAAATCATTGCATTGCCTTTAAGTGACCATTTGGCATTTGAATCGCTGTAACCACTTTCGGTAATATTGATCATCTTGCCATTGCCTTGAGCATCTACAATTCCTACATCTGGCATAAAGATAGTATGAGGATAAAAGTCAACTAAAAACCATTTTCCATCGTTCGACCAATCGTAATGTTGGTCACCATCAGAGTATGAATAATTGTATTTTTTGCCTAAAATCTCGCGAACTTTCTTCGTTTCAAGATTAATCACTTTAAGAATTACTCTTTCTTCAAGGAAAGCTACCTCTTTTCCATCAGGTGAGAATTTAGGTTGGAAAGTTTCCGCAGGAGTTTCTAAAATTGCTTCTTCTTTTAGTGTAGTTGCATTTGAGAATTGAGTTTCTCCCTCACGAACCAATTTGGTTTGATATAAGTTCCAGCTTCCATTTCGTTCCGATGCATATAATAATGCTTTGCCATCAGGACTAAAGCTAACTGATCTTTCCTGTTCAGGAGTATTGGTAATTCTTTTGGTAGTTCCATATTCTACAGAGGTTACAAACACTTCGCCTCTAACTATAAAAGCAACTTCTTTACCATTAGGAGATACACTCATTTCTCTGGCTCCGTTACTCAATCTTTCGAAACTAATGGCATTTTCTTTATTATCTGTAGCTAAACTTACTTTAAGTTTAACTGGATCTTTGCCTTTTTCCTGAGTGTAAATTTCCCCATTATAGGAATAACAAAGTTTATCATTGTTTGAAATGCTTAGGAATCGAACTGGGTGCTTATCAAAATTAGATACTTGAGTCAGTTCAGATTTATTATTAACAGGAGCTTTCCAAACATTAAAACTACCTGATTTTTCGGATAAATAGTAAATTTCATTGTTATCAGCACTAAAAACCGGATACAAATCCTCTCCATTAAATTCAGAGAACATGCTATGTTTTTGTGTTTTGGTATTGTACAACCAAATGTCTCTTGTTACAGCAGATGTATGATGCTTTCTCCAGTGATTTTCATATCCTTTACTGTCGTGATATAGGATATATTCCATATTGTTACTGTATTTAGCATCTAAAGCTGGAGTGGTAAGAATTTGAGATATTTTTCCTCCAGTGCTTGGTACACGATAAAGTTCAGATAAAGCACCAGAAGGGAACATTACATTTTTAGTATCATCGCTAATTAATGCTGAGAATAAAATGTGCTTGCCATCAGGAGTAAAAGAAGATGGAGATTCGCTACCAGAATAAAATGTTAGTCTTTCAGGAGTACCTCCATTAACGGCAACTTTGTAAATGTCAAAATTCCCAAACCTGTTTGATGCAAAAGCAATGGTAGAACCATCAGGTGACCATACTGGTTTATAATCGTATGCAGTGTTCGTAGTTAGTGGATATGCAACACCACCTTCAGCTGAAACAGTAAACAGATCACCACCGTATTCGAAAACAATGGTTTCACCATTTGGAGAGATTGCCGGATACCTAAGCCATAAAGGTGTATCCATTCCGAGTAAACTTTTTGCTAGCGCAATTAAAAAGGTTGTAAGAAAAAACAGTTTTTTAATCATAACGAATTGGTCTAGTTTAAAAACTCTAAATTGTGACTTGATTATTTTTGACAAAGCATTCTTATCAGATATTATACCAAAAAATATAATAACATGATTATTAGGGAAATTATTGTCTGGAATCTTGTTCAGAAAAAAAAAAGTTGTTCGAATGTGAACAAAATCATGTTCGGTATCGTACTATGCTATTGGAATCGGATCAACTTTAAATTAGAATCTTAAAATTGGATTTTAAAGAATTTCCGTTTTCTTTGTTTGATACTATATAGCTATAAATCAATTAGAATTGCAATGTTTAATTTTCGGATACAAGAACAATCTGTAATCGCATCTTTAGAAGGAACACGCAGAATTAATAGTATGATTTCGGAAATGGTGAAGAAAGAAATCATTGATTTTATTGAAAAATCAGGAAAACAAGTTGTGCTGGATTTGAATGGGGTAAGCTTTATTGATTCTCAGGGATTTTCGGCATTAAAAGCCATTGCTGAGCTAGCCAGAGCCAACGAGCAATTGTTTTCTTTAGCGAACTTATCTGATGATGTTATTGAATTGGTAGATCTTGTTGGAATGAAAGATTCATTCTCTATTGGCAAGAACTGAAGTTGTTAAACTTCATCAAATTCTTTTGGATATTCAACGGTTCCTTCAACTGTTGACAAAGCATCTTTGACCATTTCCAAAGCCATAAATGCATTTTCAGGAACATCAAACGGGGCCTTGATATTAAATGTAGCAGCAGGTTTAAAACCAAATTTTGGATAGTAATTTTCGTGACCTAGCACGATTACGGATTTGTGTCCCAGCTTTTTTGCTTTTTCTATTCCTTTTTCAACCAATTGACTTCCAATTCCCAAACCTTGCAATTCTGGAATAACCGACATTGGCGCTAATGCCAAAGTGTTGAATTCTTGTTTATTGCCCTTAATTGTAATTGGAAAGAAAAGAATGTGGCCAATAATTTCGTTGCCCATGCAGGCTACTAAGGATAAATCTTTTATAAACTTTTTATTCTTGCGAAGTTTCTCTATCAACATGCCTTCTGTTTCCTGACCAAAAGCCATATCATTTACCATTGATATTGTAGAGTAGTCATTTTTATTTTCTGGACGGATAGAGATTTTCATTATAGAAGTTTTAAAATAAATTTAAGAATAAAAAATGAGCCATACATTTTGCATGGCTCAATGGAATTATACAGATTCTCCTCTTAATGTTGCTTGAGTACAATCGGTAACTTTTACTTGAACAAAATCACCAACTTTATAATCCTTTCTTGGGAATACAATTACTTTGTTTTGTGAGCTTCGTCCAAACAACTCTTCTTCTGATTTCTTAGAAACACCTTCAACTAAAACTTCGAAAACTTGTCCAATATCTTTTTGATTGCTTTCTAATGATAATTGATTTTGAAGTTCAATCATTTGAGTTAGACGCTCACTTTTTACATCTTCAGGAATGTTATCATCAAGATTTTTATAGGCAAATGTTCCTGGTCTTTCAGAGTATTTAAACATGAAAGCCAAATCGTATTTTGCCCATTTCATTAGATCCAGAGTTTGCTTAAAATCTTCTTCACTTTCGTTGTGGAAGCCACAGAAAATATCAGTAGAAATACCACAGTCTGGTACAATTTCACGAATGGCTTCAATTCTGTTCATGTACCATTCACGAGTATATTTTCTGCGCATATCTTTTAGTACGGAATCACTACCTGATTGTACTGGCAAGTGGATGTGTTTACAGATATTTGGATACTTCGCAATTACTTTTAAAGTGTCATCACTCATATCTTTTGGATGTGAAGTTGCAAAACGAATTCTCATGTTAGGTTCTGCTTTGGCAACCATTTCCAATAATTCAGGAAAATTGATTTCTGAAACTGAGTTTTTAAATTTGAATGAGTTTACGTTTTGTCCGAGTAAGGTAACTTCTTTGTAACCTTTTTCAGCCAAATCTCTTACCTCTTTTACAATGCTTTCAGGGTTACGGCTTCTCTCTCTACCTCTTGTGTAAGGAACAATACAATAGGTGCAGAAATTATTGCAACCACGCATGATTGAAACGAATCCTGAAATAGCAGTTTCATCGATTCTTGAAGGACAAATATCTTTGTAGGTTTCGGTTAGCGACAATTCAATATTGATGGCTTTTTCTCCATTTTCTGCTTTTTTTACCAACATTGGCAAATCCATATAAGCATCCGGACCAACTACAATATTTACATTTTTCTCTTGTTCAAAAAGTTTATCACCCAAACGTTCTGCCATGCAGCCAATAACACCTACCAAAAGTTTAGGGTTCTTTTTCTTTAGTTCCGAAAATCCCTGAACTCGTCCTCGAACTCTTTGTTCTGCATTTTCGCGCACCGAACATGTATTGACTAGAATTACATCTGCTTCTTCTCTTGTTTTGGTAATTTCAAATCCATCGTGTTGCATAATTGCAGCAACCACTTCACTGTCTGCCACATTCATTTGGCATCCGTAAGTCTCCAAAAACAATTTCTTGCTCATTTCGCTCATTCTGATATCCTCAGTTTAAAATTTCGGGCAAAGGTACATTATCTCAATTGATTAACAAGGCAGAATACGATCATTTAGAATTGTTATAAAGACTTTATTGCTTAGGAATTAATTGTGTTTGAGTTAGAAAAATAGATGTCCTTTATTCTCTGATAAATTTGTAAATTTAATAGTGTTGGTATTTATTCTTCTCGAATTCATTTTGTTCTTTTTTTAGAATGTCTTGGATTTAAAATTGTGTTTGTTGCTAAATAATTTTGTGTATTTTTATCCCGCAAATTCAGCTTTTTAAAAGGTCTTGATATTGAGTGGGTTTAGAAATGAATTCTCTCGTGGTTGCCAATTTTGTTTATGTAAATTGACATTGGGAACTGTATTTGTATCACAGAATATTGAAAAACTATGAAAGATGTAACGTCCGTGAGTAAATAATTGTTAACTCTTATGCGAGAATAATTATTTAAGAATGGTAAGTTCCATCTTACCTAAAAGAAAATTGTAAACAGATGAAACGTATTTTGGTTCCAATAGATTTTTCGGGTGATTCGCTCAAGGCTTTAAAGTTTGCACTTGGTTTAGCAAACAATCTCGGTACGGATTTGAGAATGATTCATGTGAAAAAATCAAAAAAATTTGAGATTCCATTTCACTTCAATGAATTTGAGGATCAAATAGTGCATACCGTTCAAGAATATTTTGAAAAACTGATAGAACTTCATTCGCCTGCGTACCATGTAGAGAATGGAGTTTTTGATTTTAAAATAAGAACTGGTAGTGTTTACCGAGAGATCGTTAATCAGGCAAAGTATGGTGATTGTTACTTGATTGTGATGGGAGCTTTTGGTGCTTCGGGCTTTGAAGAGTTTTTTATTGGAAGCAATGCTTTTAAGGTCGTAAGCAATGCAACTTGTCCTGTGGTTACGGTTCGGGAAGAATTGTCGAAGAGCGAAGTGAATACGATTTTAATGCCATTTGATGCCAGTAATGAAACCAGAAAGAAAATTCCTTATGTGGCTGAATTGGCTGAAGCTTGTAAAGCAAAAGTTCATATTCTAGGTGTTCATGAATCATCCGACACTGCAATTGTTGGAAAGATTGAACACTATATGAGACAAGCAGAAGAATATTTGAAAGAGAAAAATATAGAAGTGGTCAAAGATATCCGTAAAGGAGATAATAATACCACAACGGCTCTTGAGTATGCAAGAGAGGTAAATGCTGATTTAATAGCCATTATGACCGAACAGGCCGAAACAACTTTTAGCATGTTTTTTGGATCATATGCAGAGCAAATGGTGAATAAATCAGAAGTGCCAATTCTTTCTGTTCCTAATTGGAAATAGAAATTTGGTTATCAGATTTAGAGTAGAGGCTATTTATAAATTTTAAAGATACAAATATGCAGTTTTGTTGGTTTATAGCAGTTTTTGTTTTCATGTTGATTGGAGGTTCTGCAAATGCTCAGAATTATGAAAACATTGAAAAAAAGAATGATTCAGTTGGAGTAGTTAATATTCTTCAAGATGAACGAATTGATCAATTGCTTGCAACCGATAGTATAATAAATTCTCAGAAACAAAGTTTCACGGGATATAGAATTCAGATTTTTTTTGGAGGTAGTACCGATAGAGAAAAAGCTTTCAAAATAAAAGAAGAGTTTTTAGAACTCTTTCCTGATGAAAGAGCTTATGTCGTGTATACAGCTCCTGATTTTAGGGTTCGAGTAGGAAATTTTAGAACAAAACTTGAATCAATTGAGTTGTATAAGGCATGTTCTGAATTTTACCCAAATTGTTATCCGGTGAAAACAGAGATAATGTTTTCAGAAATGGAACCATTGGAAAAAGAGACTGAGTTAATTATTAACGACAATGTAGAATAGAAAAAACATACTAAATAACCATTTAAGAATAAAAGAATGAGTGACCAATTAAAGCATGAGTGCGGGATAGCAATGATCCGACTGCTTAAACCTCTTGAATACTATAAGGAAAAATATGGATCCTGGCAATATGGTATTCAAAAGCTTTATTTGTTGATGGAAAAACAACACAATAGAGGACAGGAAGGTGCAGGTGTTGTTGGTTTAAAGTTAGATCAGTCTCCTGGAGAAAAGTATATTTCCAGAGAAAGATCGTGTGGCAACCAACCCATTAAGGAAGTTTTCGAAAACATTTATGGAAGATTGCGTGGGGAAGAAAAGAATAATCCTGAAAATTTTAAAGATCCTGTATGGGCAAAGAAAAATTTACCTTTTGCAAGTGAATTGTATTTGGGACATCTGAGATACGGAACCTTTGGACGTAACAGTATTGATTTTGTTCATCCTGTAATGCGTGAAAACAATTGGAAGTCGAGAAATTTAGTATTGGCAGGAAATTTTAATCTTACCAATGTTGATGAGCTTTTTAACCTTTTGGTTGATTTGGGACAGCATCCTAAGGATTATACTGATACGGTTACCATTTTAGAAAAAGTAGGTCACTACTTGGATGAAGAAAATCAAATGTTGTTCCGTCAGTATAAAAATGATGGATATTCAAATAGAGAGATTTCTCCTTTAATTGAAGAAAGCATTGATATTCAAAAAGTTCTTTCAAGTGCAAGTAGATCTTGGGACGGTGGCTATGCAGTTGGAGGTATGTTTGGTCATGGCGATTCGTTTGTAATGCGCGATCCATGGGGAATTCGTCCGGCATTTTATTACCAGGATGATGAAGTTGTTGTAGTTGCCTCGGAAAGGCCAGTAATTCAAACAACATTTAATGTCCGCGCTAATACTATTAAGGAAATTACTCCTGGTAACGCGGTTATTATCAAGAAAGATGGTAAAGTAGAAGAGGTGCCGATTCGTATTCCTCAGAAAAGAAGATCTTGCTCGTTCGAAAGAATTTATTTCTCAAGAGGTAGCGATAAGGATATTTATTTAGAACGAAAGAAATTGGGGCAATTGTTGACTCCTGCAATTCTAGATTCAGTAGATAATGATATCGCAAATACTGTATTTTCTTTTATTCCAAACACAGCAGAAACTGCCTTTTATGGTATGATGGAAGGTGTACGCCAGAATCTGATGGAGAAAAAGAAACAGCAGATTCATGACTTAAATGACAATTGGACTGAGGAGAAATTACAAGAAATTATTTCAGTAGAGCCTCGAGTTGAGAAGATTGCAATTAAGGATGTCAAACTTAGAACTTTCATCACTAACGACGAAGGAAGAGATGATTTGGTTGGTCATGTTTATGATGTTACTTATGGAGTTGTGAAGAATCAAGAAGATAATCTTGTTGTGATTGATGACTCTATTGTTCGTGGTACAACACTTAAGAAAAGTATTTTAAGAATTTTAGACCGTTTGCATCCTAAAAAGATTGTCATTGTTTCCTCAGCTCCGCAAATTCGATATCCAGATTGTTATGGTATTGATATGACTAGAATGGGTGAGTTCATTGCCTTTAACGCAACCATTGCAATGCTTAAGGAGCGTGGAATGGAGCATGTTATTGAAGAGACTTATAAAAAGTGTAAGGCTCAACAAAATCTTCCAAAAGAAGAGATTGTCAATTACGTGAAAGAAATTTACAAACCGTTTACAGCAGAGGAAATTTCAGCAAAAATTGCAGAATTACTTACTCCTGAAGGTATGAATGCTGAAGTACAAATTGTGTATCAATCAGTAGAAAACCTTCATGAGGCATGTCCAGAAAATAATGGAGACTGGTATTTTACTGGAAACTATCCAACTCCAGGTGGAAATAAAGTTGTGAATACTTCATTCATTAACTACGTAGAAGGAAACGATAAAAGATCTTATTAATAAGGTTTTAATATGAAATAGAAAAGCCGATCATTTTTTGATCGGCTTTCTTATTTTATAAGCATTAAGCTTTATTTTTTCTTGAATATTTTAAGATTTGGTTTCTTTGGGAATTTGATGTTCAGAAACGACAAGTAAGATGAAATATGTCTATCTTTTTTGTTTTCGTAAACATCTGCAATGGTAATCATTATCCCTGTTTCTTCCACATCACCAAAATGAGTGTTTACTGCCGTACCAAAGCATTTCATTGTTGGCGATAAGCCCATGTAAGCATTGATAAGTGGAGGAATATTTTCACCGTTCTTTCGAACGTTTTGTGATAGAATTTTATAATTCTCATCGAATGTTTCACCGCAAAAATCTTTAGCCAATTGATCTTCATCCATGTTTGTTTGAAGCGGAGTGGTTGGCCAAGCCAATTTTTCTACATCATTAAACATCTTGTTCATGAAATAAAGAATGTGATTTCTTGCATCTCTATTGAAGTGAGGATACATGGTTACTTTTCCAAAGAAATATTTAATCTCAGGGTAATCAACGATTAAAGCACCAAGTCCATCCCATAAATTATCTAAAGCATATAAGCTTTTTCTGCCTTTCTTTATTGATTGATAATCAGGTTGAACAAAAGAACGGCCAAGTTCAATCATGTGTGGCATATAGTTCTTTTTAAAATCATCTGAGAAGTTAAAAAGTCTTGATGTTGCCAAGTAAGTCTCTCCATTTTCATCAACAGGAGCTTCGCTACATAAAATATAACGGTAACCACCCAAAATTTCCTTGGCTTTTGGATCCCAAACAATTAATTGGTGGTATGGTTTTTCATCGATGTCGAATTTATCGATATCAATCTCTTTACCAGTTCCACCACCAGCTTTTCTAAAAGTAATTTCTCTTAATCGGCCTACTTCCTTCATTAAGTTAGGCGAATCATGATGAGTAAAGCAATAGATTTCATTAGACCCCTTGTTGGTCTTGCGCACAAATCTCTCTTCTGTCAGCTCTTTTTCAAGCAGTTCTCTAGGTACAGGGGGTATAATTTCTTTCATTTTAAAGTGGTGTTAATCCCATACAGGATGATTTTATTTTTGGTTTTAATGGGCAATGAAATTAATCACTAATCGAATCAGATAATACGAATATTATTTAATTTTTGATCAAAGTAATTTTAGCATTTAGTGGTCTGCAAGTTTGTAAGTTTCTTTTTTCATTTTTTCAGCCCACTTATCATACGATAAGCTCTTGTCAAAAGTTTTATAAGAAACAGGTCTTCCAATTCTAACAGTGAAAGTTTTACCTCTTTGCTTAAACAGTTCATTCGGCAAATATAACATTTCCAAATTAGATTTTAATCCAAAGAACTTTCTCAGATTGGCTAAATTGTAGAAAAAGTTGGAGTTTCTACCATCCATGTAAATGGGTACAATATCTCTTTTGTGTTTTATTGCTTTTGAGATAAAACTCTTCTTCCATTCTAAATCTTCAATTTTTCCCTTCTGTTTTCGTGAGACCAAACCGGCAGGAAATGTTAGAATTGTAGCTTCGGATTGATATGCATTCTCCAGTAGAATTGCAGCATTTTTGGCTTGTCCCCCGTGTTTGTTTATTGGAATAAATACATCAGTCAGGTTTTTGATATTCATTAGGATATCATTTACTAAAAACCTTATATTTCCAAATTCTTTCCCAAAAATGCTTATTAGAATAATTCCATCTGGTCCTCCAAGTGGGTGGTTGGAAGCAAATAAATACCTTCCGTTCTTATCGATGTTTTCAAGTCCTTCAACTTTGAATTTGATATCAAGTTCCTCCAAAACACTATCTGCAAATTCAATTCCATGTTTTTGATAGTTTCTAGATAGGAAATCGTTGATCTCATCCTGATGAATAATTCGTTTTAAATATCTTACAATGAAACCAGGAAGAAGTTTTGCTAGCTTTTCGCTTTTGCTTGCAAATACTTTTTCGACATCAATTTTCAAATAATTATCTGAATTACTTTCCATAAAAGTTTAGCATAGATTATTTAGACCAGCAAATATCGCAAATTTATTGCATTGTTAGTCCAATTTTAAGGACATAATAGAACATCCTGAAGAATAAATAATTGTTACAATACAGAAAAGTTATCAACAATACAATAAAAGTGGGAGTATGTGGTTGAAAGTGGGAGTTTTTTTCTCTAATTTTACAATTGTAAATTGATTTTTTTAATGCAAACATTCATAGGTGATTATCAGTGTAAGTTGGACGCAAAAGGACGAGTTTTGTTGCCTTCAGCGTTTCGGAAGCTCCTAAATGGAGATTCTGAGAATCGTTGTGTGCTTAGAAAAAATCTGCATGATAAATGTCTTGATTTGTATCCGATGAAAGAATGGGAAAGACAAATTGAGATGGTTAGAGCCAGAGTAAATACCTTTAATAAAAGACATGCAGCCTTTATGCGTGAATTTTATAGGGGTACGGCTGAGGTTCTTGTTGATAGTAATGGAAGGATTTTAATTCCCAAGAAGTTTTTTGATTTTGCTGGCTTCAAAAAGGATATAACCTTGGCTGGACAGGATGATAAAATTGAAATTTGGGATACCGAATCCTATGAAAAACCAGCATTGTCGGACGATGATTTTAGCAGTCTGGCTAATGAAATTTTAGGAGGGAGTATTAATCCTGATTTATAATTGATTTTGAGAAAAACATTGGTTTTCTTCGCACTTGATTTAAATAGTGATTAAAAGATTAAAAATGAGTGAATATCATATACCAGTTTTGTTGGATGAATGTATTGAAGGATTGAATATCAACCCTGAGGGAATCTATGTGGATTTAACCTTTGGAGGAGGTGGTCATTCAAGAGAGATTTTGAAGCATTTAACTACTGGAAAATTGATTGGTTTTGACCAGGATGAAGATGCTGAAGCCAATGTACCAGATGATGAAAAATTTATTTTCGTACGTCATAATTTCAGATACTTCAAAAACTTTGTAAAGTATCTGGGGTATGAGAAGATTGATGGAATTCTGGCTGACTTAGGAGTTTCTTCTCACGAATTTGATGTGGCGGAACGTGGATTTTCATTTCGTTTCGATGGAGATTTGGATATGAGAATGAACCAGAGTTCTGATTTTACTGCAGCCGATATTCTAAATAATTACGATGTTGAAGATTTGTTTAAAATTTTCAAAATGTATGGAGAGGTGAAAAATCCTGGAAAGTTGGTGAAGTTGATTGAAAATTATCGAAAGGAGAACAATTTTGAAACCATACAGCAGTTTAAAGAAGTGATCTCTCCATGTGTGCCAAAGTTTAAAGATCATAAATATTTGGCCCAGGTTTTTCAGGCATTAAGAATTGAAGTGAACAAGGAGATGGATGTTCTTAAAGAAATGTTGGAACAATGTGCTGATGTGTTGAAGCCGGAAGGTAGATTGGTGGTAATAACATATCACTCGTTAGAGGATCGCTTGGTTAAAAATTACATTCGAGATGGAAAGTTTGAAGGAGGAGCAGAGAAAGATTTTTTTGGAAATGTTCAAACGCCATTGAAGAGTGTAAACAGAAAGGTAATTCTGCCTACTGAAGAAGAAATTGAAAGAAATGGAAGGGCAAGAAGTGCCAAACTAAGAATTGCAAAACCAAATTTATAATAGCATGTTCAGGTTTAGAAAGAAATACAACGATTTTGTGAGTCCTACCAAGGAGCAAAAGGAAATCTCCAGTGCTTCGGTAAAGGATTTTATTGATGGTAGTATTTTGACTAAATCGGCAGTTGTTCAGCAATTGCCATTTGTGCTTTTTTTGGTTGTTCTTGGTATCTTCTATATCAGTAATCGATATAAATCAGAAAAGGTTTATAGAGATATGGTTAGCCTTGAAAAGGAATTGAAAGATTTAAGATTCGAGTCGATTACAACGGCTTCGGATTTAATGTATATGAGTAAACAGTCGGAGGTCTTAAAACGAGTTCAAAAGGAAGGTTTGGGCTTGATTGAATCAACAGAGCCTCCTGTAAAAATTTACATCGATAAATAGTGCCAATAAAAAAGGATATCATATGGCGAGTTGGTTTGGTGTATGCAGTTGTAATGCTTTTTGCATTAATGATTGTAGGACGCGTTGTGACTTTACAATTGTTCGAGGGAGATTACTGGAGAGGAAAAGCTCAAAAGATCTCACAACGTGATGTAACCGTGCATGCCAATCGAGGTGATATATGTGCTGAAGATGGACGTCTTTTGGCAACTTCCTTGCCATACTATCAGTTGAGAATGGATTTTAGAGCTTCCGGATTAACCGACGAAGCTTTTAAATCAAAGGTTGATTCTTTGGCGCTTTGCCTGTCGCAATTTTTCAAAGATAAATCGAAAAATGAGTACCGCCGTTTTCTATGGAATTCAAAATATAAGAAAAAGTCTAACCGATATGTTTTAATAAATCGCCGTAAGGTGAATTACAACGAACTTAAGGTGATTAGAAACTTTCCGTTGTTCCGATTAGGTCAAAACAAAGGCGGTTTAATTTGTGAACAGGAAAATATCAGAAGGCAGCCTCATAGAAATTTAGCTACAAGAACAATTGGTTACCTTAATAAAGAAGAAAATGATGAGCTGATCGGAAGAGTTGGTATGGAAGGTGCTTTTGAGAGTGAGCTTAAAGGTGTTGATGGGGTGAGTATCATGCAAAAAATGTCGGGCAGGTGGTTGCCTGTAAACATGGTGGAACCCAAGGATGGAAATGATCTGATTACAACCATTGATGTAAATTATCAAGATGTGGCAGAATCGGCCTTGTATCATCAATTGGTGAAATATAATGCGCATCATGGATCAGCAATTTTAATGGAGGTAAAGACAGGAGCCATTAAGGCCATTGCCAATATTGGGTATGATGAAAAGAAAAATGTGTATAGTGAGATGTATAACTATGCCATTGGGGAGGCAACCGAACCAGGTTCAACCTTTAAGTTAGCATCTATGATGGCTTTGTTGGAGGATGGTTATGTTGGTCCGATGGATTCGGTTGATACGGGTAATGGAATTTATAGTTTCTACAATGCTAAAATGAGGGATTCACATTACGGAGGATATGGTAAGATAACCGTTCAGGAAGCTTTCGAAAAATCTTCTAATGTTGGGATTTCAAGATTGGTAGATGAACACTATAAAAATAAACCAAGAGAATTTATTAATCGTTTGTACGATTTTCGACTAAATGAACCTCTTGGATTAGAAATTAGAGGTGAAGGTGCACCAAAAATTAAGTATCCTGATGATCCAACCTGGTCCGGAATTTCATTGCCTTGGATGTCAATAGGATATTCGATTCATCAAACGCCTTTGCAGACATTGACTTTTTACAATGCAATTGCAAATGATGGTAAAATGATGAAACCAAAATTTGTGAAGGAGATTAGATATCATGGAGAGGTAATTTCAAAGTTTGATGATGAAGTTTTGAAATCCAAGATTTGTTCAGGGCAAACATTGGAAACCGTCCAAAATATGCTGGAAGGTGTAGTTTTAAGGGGTACTGCTCGAAACTTGAGGAATTCAAGTTATAAAATAGCTGGAAAAACTGGTACAGCGCAAATTGCAGATGGTAAAAAAGGTTACGGTCATAAGGTTTATCAGGCTTCATTCGTGGGCTATTTTCCTGCCGATGATCCAATGTATTCTTGCATTGTAGTAATTAATCGTCCGAATAAGACCAAAGGATTTTATGGGAACCAAGTGGCGGGACCAGTTTTTAAATCAATTGCAGATAAGGTGTATGCGATGAGTTATTCAATGCATCCCGAAAGAGAAAATGAAGATGATGAAGAGCCAAAAGTACCTGTTTCGTTAAATGGAAGCAAAGAGGATTTAGATTTGGTTTTTAATGATTTAAATATTGACATTACAAATCAGGAAATTCAAACGGAATGGGTGGTTACATCTCGTAAAGATTCTGTGATTGAATATAAATACAGAAGAGTGAAAAGCTTTTTGGTTCCAAATGTAAAAGGAATGGGCGTGCAAGACGCATTGTATATATTGGAAAATGCAGGGTTGAGAGTTCATGTTCGTGGAGTTGGTTCAGTTTCCAAGCAATCTTTGCGTCCTGGTAGCAATTTCCATTCAGGAGATGAAATAACGATAGATTTATCTTAAAGAATAAGATATGAGTGTGAAGATAAATGAACTGTTTAGTTCGGTTAAAATAGAAAGCCTAAAAGGGATGAGTGATGTTGAAATCAACAACATTCATTTTGATTCCCGAAAGGTTGAGGAAGGAGATCTTTTTGTAGCTTGCAGAGGAACAGTGAGTGATGGACACCAGTATATTGCATCAGTGGAAGAGAAAGGTGCAAAAGTTATTGTTTGTGAAGAATTACCAGAAGTTACAAATTCTGAAACTACCTATATCATTGTAGAAGATTCATTGGCTGTGTTGTCTGAATTGGCACATAATTACTATGGAAAACCAACACATGATATTCAACTGGTTGGTGTAACAGGTACAAATGGGAAAACAACAATTGCAACATTGTTGTATCGACTTTTCAAAAAGTTAGGGTACAAAGTGGGATTGTTATCAACGGTAAGAAACTATGTAGATGAGAAAGAGATTGTAGCTACTCATACCACTCCAGATCCATTACAATTAAATGCATTACTTGCAGATATGGTTGCTGAAGGGTGTGAATTCTGTTTTATGGAAGTAAGCTCACATGCAATCGATCAAAAACGCATTGGTGCATTGCAATATAAAGGAGGAATATTTACCAATATTACCCATGATCATTTGGATTATCACAAAACATTTGATGCGTACTTGAAAGTGAAGAAGCGCTTTTTTGATGATTTAGGTAAAACATCCTTTGCCATAACAAATGCTGATGATAAGAACGGTAAGTTAATGCTGCAAAATACAAAAGCATATAAGTTTTTGTATTCATCTCGTTCTTTCGCAGATTTTAGATGTAAGATTTTGGAAAAGCATTTTACTGGAATGTTGTTGGAGATCGATGGTGTTGAAACATGGACCAATTTTATTGGAGATTTCAATGCTCATAACCTGTTGGCTGTTTATGCAGCTGCTCGATTGTTGAATCAGGATAAGGAAGAAGTACTTCGCGGAATTAGTGAACTGACTTCAGTGGATGGAAGATTTGAGAGCATCATATCTCCGGAAGGAGTAATGGCTATTGTTGATTATGCACATACACCAGATGCATTGAAAAATGTCTTAGAAACCATAGAAGCATTACGAACCAGAAATGAGCAGGTGATTACTGTTGTTGGGTGTGGAGGCGATAGAGATAAAACCAAGCGACCAATAATGGCAAAAATCAGTGCGAACTTAAGTGATAAGGTAATTTTGACCTCGGATAATCCAAGGTCGGAAGATCCGGATCAGATTATTTCGGATATGAAAGAAGGTGTTGATGCAAGTGACTTGAGAAAAGTTTTAGCAATTACCGATAGAAAAGAAGCCATTCGCACAGCTTGCATGTTGGCTCAAAAAGGAGATATCATCCTGGTAGCTGGAAAAGGTCACGAGGATTATCAGGAAATAAAAGGAGTGAAACATCATTTTGATGATAAAGAAGTAATACAAGAAATTTTTAAACTGTAGGTATGTTTTATTATTTGTTCAGATATTTAAATCAGTTAGATTTTCCAGGTGCTGGAATGTTCGATTACATTTCGTTTCGTGCGTCAATGGCAATTATGTTGTCCTTGTTTATATCAACGGTATTTGGGAAGAAAATTATTTTATTACTTCAAAAACAACAAATCGGTGAAATCGTTCGTGATTTGGGTCTTGCTGGTCAGCTTGAGAAAAAAGGGACTCCAACAATGGGAGGAATTATCATTATCATTTCGATTCTGATTCCTGTTCTACTTTTTGCAAAACTAGAGAACACCTATATCATTTTAATGGTGATTACAACTGTTTGGCTTGGTTTTATTGGTTTTGTTGATGACTACATTAAAGTTTTTAAGAAAGACAAAGAAGGATTAAAAGGGAGGTTCAAGGTTGCGGGGCAGATAGGACTTGGGTTAATTGTTGGCCTTACTCTTTATTTGAGCGATGATGTTGTTATTCGTGAAAAGGCTAGTATTGAAGATATTGGCGTAAAGACTGAATTGGTAGATGAAGGGTTTACTACGGAGAAACCTGGTGTTACAAGACTTACTACTGATGTAAAATCAACAAAAACCACCATCCCATTCTTTAAAAATAATGAGTTTGATTATGAATATCTGGTAAGCTTTGCAGGGGAGCATGCACCTAAATTGGCATGGTTGGTATTTATTGTTATTACCATTTTTATTGTTACTGCCGTTTCAAATGGAGCAAATATTACAGATGGATTGGATGGTTTAGCAACTGGTTCATCTGCAATTATTGGTGCAACACTTGGGATTCTGGCTTATGTGTCTGGGCATGTTGTTTATGCTGATTATTTGAATATCATGTATATCCCAAATTCGGGTGAGTTGGTGGTGTTTATTGCTGCATTTATTGGAGCTACCATTGGTTTCATGTGGTACAATTCATTTCCGGCACAGGTGTTCATGGGCGATACGGGAAGTTTGGCTTTGGGTGGAATTATTGCAGTGTTTGCTATTATCATTCATAAAGAATTGTTGATTCCTATCTTATGTGGAATCTTCTTGGTAGAGAATATTTCAGTAATGATGCAGGTTTCATGGTTTAAATATACCAAGAAGAAATTTGGAGAAGGTCGAAGGATATTTAGAATGGCTCCATTGCATCATCACTATCAAATGAAGGGATATCCAGAGCCAAAAATTGTAACTCGCTTTTGGATTATCGGAATTTTCCTTGCGGTAATCACAATAGTAACACTTAAAATTCGCTAATGTTTATGGCAGGAAGAATTGTGATATTAGGAGCAGGCGAGAGTGGAGTTGGAGCTGCAGTTCTTGCTCAGACAAAAGGATTCGATGTGTTTGTATCTGATCTTGGAAAAATCAGTGATAAGTACAAAAAAGCTCTTCAAGAGTATAAAATTGATTTCGAGGAGGGAAAACATAGCGAAGATAAAATCCTTTCGGCTAGCGAGGTTGTGAAAAGCCCTGGAATTCCAGATACGGCACCTTTAATTATTAGGCTGAAGGAAAAAAGCATTCCTGTTATCTCAGAAATAGAATTTGCAGGAAGATACACTAATGCGAAGATGATTTGCATTACTGGAAGTAATGGTAAAACCACTACAACCTTAATGCTTTATCATATGCTGAAAAAAGCAGGTTTAAATGTTGGTTTGGCTGGTAATGTTGGCGAAAGTTTAGCTTGGCAGGTTGCTGAGAAAAATTTTGATTACTATGTGGTTGAATTGAGCAGTTTTCAATTGGATGGAATGTATCTGTTTAAAGCGGATATCGCGATATTATTAAATATTACACCTGATCATTTAGATCGGTACAATTATAAGATGCAGAACTATATCGATTCGAAGTTTCGCATTGCACAAAATCTTACAGAAAGTGATGCTTTTGTGTATTGTTGCGATGATGAAATCATTCGCAAAGAAATGGAGAATTGGAACTCTAAAGCTCAACTATTTCCTTTTTCAGTTAAAGAAGAACTGAAAGTAGGAGGATGGCTTGAGAACGAATTGTTAACAATTGATTGTAACGAATACAAAATATCTATGGATAAAAAGGATTTATCATTACCTGGGATACACAACGTATATAATTCATTGGCATCAGGAATTGCCGGAAGTGTATTAGGCATTAGAAAAGATGCAATACGTGAGAGTTTAAGCGATTTTCAGGGTGTAAATCACCGATTGGAAAAAATTGTGAAAGTGCGAGGTATTCAATTTATCAATGATTCGAAAGCTACAAACATTAATTCAACCTGGTATGCTTTGGAAAGTATGGAAGATCCGGTAGTTTGGATTGTTGGTGGTGTTGATAAAGGAAATGATTATTCAGTACTTTTTGATTTGGTTGATGAAAAAGTGAAGGCAATTGTATGCTTAGGTATTGATAATGAAAAAATTCATAAAGCTTTTGATGGAAGAGTTGAGACAATTGTTGATGCAGATTCAATGGAAAAGGCTGTGAAATTATCCTATGAAATAGCTAGTAAAGATGAGGTGGTCTTGTTATCACCGGCTTGTGCAAGCTTCGATTTGTTTAAATCATATGAAGACAGAGGAGATCAATTTAAAGAAGAAGTAAGAAATTTGTAAAAGGAATAGTTTATGCAAAACTGGCTGGCAAGAATATGGAACTGGATTAAGAATCCTAAACTTAGAGGCGATAAAGTGATTTGGATTGTTATTTTGCTTTTGTCTTTGGTTTCGTTGCTGGTGGTTTATAGCTCAACTGGGACTTTGGCTTATAAAGTTCGTGGAGGAAACACATCTTATTTTTTGATAAAACAATTGGTTTTGCTGGGTGGATGTTTTGTGATCATGTACTTTGTACATGCCATGCCACACCGCTATTATTCCAGTTTTGCAAATATTATTCTAATAATATCTGTTGGAATGCTAATACTGGCCAAACTAATTGGTACGAATTTGAATGATGCTTCCCGATGGATTACAATTCCCGGTATTGGATTTAATTTTCAACCCTCGGAATTGGCAAAGCTGGCTTTAATATTACATGTTTCAAGAACTTTATCGAGGTTTCAAGGAACGTTAGGGTGTAGTAAAGAAGCTTTTATTCAGCTAATTATTCCAATAGGAATAGTTTGTTTTCTGATATTTTTAGATGACTTTTCTACCTCTGTATTATTAGGAGGTATCTGTTATATTTTGATGTTTATAGGTCGTGTAGCTTATAAATATTTGTTTGGCAGTATTGCTGCAGTTTTGCTGGTTTTGGTATTGTTGATTGCATTGGCTCCGGTAATTCCTAGTTTGGGACGTGTTCAAACAGTTCGTAGCAGAATCGAGAATTTCTTCGATGAAGAACGAAGCATAAACAACAATCAAAACTACCAGGTTGAACAAGCAAAAATTGCAGTGGTTTCGGGTGGTATTTTTGGTAAAATGCCTGGCAATAGTACACAACGAAATTTTTTACCACATCCATATTCCGATTTTATTTATGCCATTATACTCGAGGAAATGGGATGGATTGGAGGATTTGGAATTCTTGTCTTATATCTGTTTTTACTGTATCGGGCTGGAATAATAGTTCGGAAATGTAGTAGAACATTTCCCGCATTTTTGGTCATAGGTTTAACCTTAAGTATCGTTTTTCAGGCTTTGACAAATATGGCTGTTTCGGTGAATTTAATTCCTGTAACAGGTCAGCCATTGCCTTTGGTCAGTATGGGAGGAACCTCCTTGATATTTACAAGTGCTGCTCTCGGTATGATATTAAGTATCAGTAATTGGGCAAACGAAGAAGAAAAAAGATTGAATGAAGCAGAAAATTAAAATAATAGTTAGCGGAGGAGGAACCGGAGGACATATCTATCCGGCCATTTCTATTGCCAATGCCTTAAAGCAAAAACATCAGGATTGTGAAATTTTGTTTGTGGGAGCCGAAGGTAAAATGGAAATGGAAAAAGTTCCTGCCGCTGGATACGATATTGTAGGGTTGCCAATTCGTGGCTTACAGCGAAGTTTTTCAAAAGAGAATTTGAAGTTTTTCTCGCGCTTATTGAAAAGCATTTGGAAGGCAAAGGCCATTGTAAAAGGATTTAAGCCCGATGCTGTAGTTGGAGTAGGTGGTTATGCCAGTGGTCCATTATTGCATGTGGCTGCAAAACTAGGTGTACCTGCATTAATTCAGGAACAAAATTCCTATGCCGGGATCACTAATAAATTACTAGCTAAAAAGGCTAAAAAAATTTGTGTTGCTTACGAAGGGATGGATCGATTCTTTCCCAAAGAGAAGATTGTGATGACAGGGAATCCTGTTCGTAAGGATTTGATGGAAATTGAATCGAAAAGAGAGGAAGCCTTAAAGCATTTTGACTTGAAGTCTGATAAAAAAACAATTTTGATTGTTGGGGGAAGTTTGGGCGCAAGAACAATAAACAATAGTGTTTTAAATTCACTTGATGCCATTTCTCAATCAGGAGTTCAGGTGATTTGGCAAACTGGTAAGTTTTATATAGAAAAAGTGAAGACGGAACTGGATAATTGGGATTTGCCTAATTTAAGGGTTACTGATTTTTTGAGCCGTATGGATTTGGCTTATGCAGCTGCAGATATTGTAATTTCAAGAGCAGGAGCAGGAACTATTTCTGAATTGTGCTTGGTTGAGAAAGCATGTATTTTGGTGCCTTCGCCTAATGTATCAGAAGATCACCAAACCAAAAATGCGATGGCATTGGTAAATAAAGATGCAGCTGTGATGGTGAAAGATATAGAGGCCGAAGAGAATTTAATTCCACAGGCATTGGAATTGATAGATGATAAAGAAAAATGTGCACGCTTGGCTAAGAACTGTAAGTTATTGGCCAAACCAGATGCAGCAGATGATATAGCAGAACACATTTTAGCAATGATTTAATATGAAGTTAGAAGATTTTAAAAATATTTATTTCGTTGGTATCGGTGGAATTGGTATGAGTGCAATTGCACGCTATTTTCATTCCATTGGCAAAAATGTGTTTGGATATGATAGAACATCTACCAAACTAACAGGTGAACTGATTGAAGAAGGTATTAATATTACTTTCGAAGATGATTTGGATACAATACCAAATGAATTTCTGAATAAGGAAAATACTTTGATAGTATTTACTCCTGCCATTCCAAAAGATCATCAGCAATTGAGTTATTTCAGATTGAATAGATTTACCATTATGAAACGATCTCAGGTTTTGGGTTTGCTTTCAGATGATTTAAATGGAATTGGAATTGCAGGGACTCATGGGAAAACGACGGTTTCAACCATAACAGCTCATATTTTTAACAAGTCAAAAATGGGTTGTAATGCATTTTTGGGAGGTATCTCACGAAACTATCAATCAAATCTTTTATTGAGTAAAGATAGTCCATGGGTAATTCTGGAAGCTGACGAGTTTGATCGATCTTTTTTGCAATTGCATCCTAAAATTGCATTGATTACATCAATGGATGCTGATCATTTGGATATTTACGGCGATAAATCAGAATTGGTAAAGAGTTTTCAGGAATATGCCGGTCAAATAAAACAGGATGGAATATTAGTGCATAAAAAAGGTTTACATTTAGAGGATATTGAGGTTGAAAAGTACACCTATTCACTGAATGAAGTTGCAGATTTTTATGCCAAAAATCTAACACTTGTTGAAGGATTCTATCAGTTTGACTTGGTTCATCCGTATGGAGTATTTGAAAAGTTAAAATTCTCTTATCCAGGAAAGATTAATGTTGAAAATGCAATAGGTGCTTGTAGTGTTGCTATTCTTGGTGGAGTGGAGGAAGATGAAATCAGAACTGCATTGTCTTCATTTGAGGGGGTTAGAAGAAGATTTGATTATCAAATTAGAAAAGACAATTTGGTCTTTATTGATGATTATGCACATCACCCAAAGGAGTTGAAAGAAAGCATATCATCGGTTAGAGATATTTATCCAAATAAGAAAATAACAGGAATCTTTCAGCCGCATTTATATACCAGAACCAGGGATTTTGCAGAAGGATTTGCAAAAAGTTTAAGCCTTTTGGATGAAGTAATCTTGTTGGATATTTATCCTGCAAGAGAATTACCAATTGAAGGCGTAAACTCCAGAATGATCATGAAAAATATTACAGTTCCTGTGCGTATTTGTACAAAAGAGGAATTGATTGATTTGCTGAAACAAAAGGATTTGGAAGTGCTTTTAACTTTAGGGGCTGGAGATATAGATAAGCTGGTAGAACCAATTAAAAATATGTTGATAGAAAAACAATAACATGCTTAGAAAAATTACTGTCATATTAATTTGGGTATCATTGCTGGGATATTTATTGGTAAGCTTCTCGTTTGTAGGTGAGAAAAGAGATGCCATTGTCCTAAATGATATAAAAGTTAAGGTGAAAGATAGTGTAGACAGTGGTTTTGTAAGTAATAAAGATGTAGAGACAATTGTAAAAAAGCAGTATCCAGATTGGGAAGGAAACTCTGTTTATGCAATAAATAAGGAAGTTTTGGAGGATAAGATCAATCAGGTTCCATATGTGAAAAAGTCGGAGGTTTATTCTTCACTTTCGGGAAATCTGATTGTTGAAATTCATCAGAGAAATCCTATTGTTCGTATTTTACAGGGAAGAGGATATTATATTGATGAGGAAGGAAAGAAAATGCCATTATCCCCTAAATTTACATCAAGGGTTTTGGTGGTTTCGGGGGCAGTAAATGAGCTGTTGATAAAAGAAGAGCTTTTTGATTTGGTAAAATTTATTACAAATGATGAATTTTGGAAGTCGCAAATAACTCAAATACATGTAACCCGTGAGAAAGAGTATGTTTTAGTACCTCGCGTTGGAGCACATAAAATTGAGTTGGGAAGCATTGAAAATTATCAGAAGAAATTCAAAAAATTGTATGCTTTGTACACCGATGGATTTGCAAAAACCGGGTGGAACAGATACAAAAGAATCAACCTGAAGTACGAAAATCAGGTGGTTTGTACAAAAAAGAACTAGAATGGTTGGGACGAATAATATAATAGCCGCAATTGATATAGGGACAACAAAAATTGTTGCCATACTTGGAGAGGTTTCTGATGACGGAAAACTTACCATATTGGGTATGGAGCGTACTGTTTCTAAAGGTGTAAAGCGTGGAGTAATTCATGATATTGAACTTACAATCGAGGCTATTAATGAAGCTGTAGCTCGTTTGAAAGAAAAAGCCAATAAGGAAATTTCCAAAGTTTATGTAGGAATTGCCGGACAGCATATTCGTATAGTTAAAGAGAGGAAATTTAAGTATATAGAAAATTCGGTTGAAGAAATTACTAAGGAAGATATAGAGCAAATTACCAATGAGAACTACAAGCATCCTGTTGAAATTGGTGAGCAAATCTTACATGTAATTCCTCAAGAATTTGTTGTTGATAAGGAGGTTGGAATAAAGAACCCTCTTGGAATGGCAGGACGAAGGTTAGATGGTCATTTCAATATTATAATTGGGAGAACTGCTTCCGCCAGAAACATCGAAAAATGTGTTCGCGAAGTTGGATTGGATGTAGAAGAATTGGTTCTGGAGCCTTTGGCTTCATCCTTGGCAGTTCTAACCAAGGAAGAGAAAGAGGCTGGAGTTGTACTTGTCGATATAGGTGGTGGAACCACGGATGTAACCGTTTATTTTGATGGCGTTTTAAAGCATGCTTCGGTCATTCCTTTTGGTGGAGATCATGTAACCAGAGATATAAAAGAGGCATGTTCGGTACTTTTAAGACAGGCCGAGGCATTAAAAGTGCAGTTTGGTGAAGCTGTGGCTGATATGACTTCAGATGATAAAGTAGTTACTATTCCTGCTGGCGGAGGATGGGACGAGAAAGACATATCTTTTAAGTTTCTTGCGCAAATTATCCAGTGTAGAATGGAGGAAATCATTGATTCAGTTAAATTTCAGGTTGAATCAACAGGATTAAAAGATAAAATTGGAGCTGGAATTGTGTTAACTGGTGGCGGAAGTTTACTAACCAATCTAAATGTTTTAACACAACAAAGAACGAATTTGGATGTAAGAATAGGATTCCCTAGAAATTCAAAAGTTAATTTTGATGAGAATATTGATCATCCAATGTATTCAACCTCTATTGGTCTTTTATTAAAAGGCATGGAAAAACCCAAAACAAAGCCTTTGGAAAAGACCGATTTAAATGGAAATAGACCAAAAAAGAAAAGAGGAATTACAGCATTCCTAGGATCTTTATTTGATACCCATGATGTGGATATGTAAAAAACTTATTGTAACCCTAATACTGTGAGATCATGATTGACGAATTATTACCGGTTGATTTTGAACCAAAAGAAAAATCCATAATTAAAGTAATTGGTGTCGGTGGCGGAGGAGGAAACGCCGTCAATCACATGCTAAGAGAAGGAATTACAGGGGTTGATTTTGTAGTTTGTAATACTGATTCACAAGCACTCGAAAATAGTCCTGTCCCAATTAAAGTTCAGTTGGGAAAATCGCTAACCGAAGGAAGAGGAGCAGGAAATAAACCTGAACGTGGTAGAGAGTCTGCAATCGAAAGTTTAGATGATATTAATAAGGTTTTGAGTGAAAAAACTAAAATGGTTTTTGTAACTGCTGGTATGGGTGGAGGAACCGGTACCGGTGCTGCACCTATTATTGCGGAAGCTGCTCGCCAACAAGATGTGCTTACGGTAGGAATTGTTACAATACCTTTTAGATTTGAAGGAAAGAAAAGAATTCAACAGGCTTTGGAAGGAATTGAAAACCTTGAAAAGCATGTTGATGCATTGTTGATTATTAACAATGAAAAGTTGAGGTTAATGTATGGAGATTTAAAACTTTCTGAAGCATTTGCCGAAGCTGATAATGTCCTTTCAGTAGCTGCAAAAAGTATCGCTGAAATTATAACTGTTGCTGGATACGTAAATGTCGATTTTGCTGATGTTGAAACAGTAATGAGAAATAGTGGTGTGGCTGTAATGGGATCCGCTAAGGCTTCGGGGCCTGATAGATCAATTCGAGCTATCGAAGAAGCTTTAACATCACCTCTTTTAAATAGCAATAATATTGTTGGAGCTCGAAATATTCTTTTGAATATTATTTCGGGTGATGAAGAAGTTACCATGCAGGAGGTGAGTCAGATTACCGATTATGTGCAGGATGTTGTTGGAGATGATGTGAGTGTAATCTGGGGAAATGGTTACAATGAGAAAATGGGAGACGAATTAAGCGTTACCATCATTGCAACTGGATTTTCAGAAAATCCTATTCCAGAATTGATGATTGAACCAAGAAAAAGAGCTGAGGATGCTCCTAAATTGGAATTAATCATTGAAAATCCGGCTGCGGAAGAAGAAAAAGCAGCTGCAAAAAGAAGAGAAGAAATTCAGCGTCGCGAGGAATTAATGCGTAAACGCTCTGAGGAAGAAAAAGAAGAAATTTTTGAAGTGAAAAGAAATGTCAAATCAGAGTCTATTCCAAATTATCAGAATGAAATTAAAGAAGTAGAGGATGATGAGGAAGAACAGGATAGCTTAAATGGTTGGTTTAAGAAAAGTTTCTCAAATATATTTGATAACAAGGATACTCCTATGTAGGCTCAATAATTTGATATTGTGATTATAAATTCGGAGAGATTAGAAGTATAAAAAATGGCAGAAGATTTAATTGATTTTAGCTTACCCGAGAATGAATCATCAATTATAAAGGTAATTGGTGTTGGCGGAGGTGGTGGTAATGCTGTAAATTACATGTTTCAGCAAGGAATTAAGGATGTAGATTTCGTAATTTGCAATACCGATGCACAGGCTTTGGAGAATAGTGAAATACCTGTTAAAATTCAATTGGGCGAATCGTTAACTGAAGGTAGAGGAGCCGGAAATAAACCTGAACGAGGAGCACAATCGGCTATTGAAAATATTGATGATGTTAATGAAGTATTAGCCGATAATACCAAAATGGTTTTCATTACTGCAGGAATGGGTGGAGGAACCGGAACAGGTGCTGCTCCAGTAATTGCCAAAGCTGCAAAAGAACAAGGAATTTTGACAGTAGGAATTGTAACCATTCCTTTCCGTTTTGAAGGTCGTCAAAGGTTGAATCAAGCAATTGAGGGGATTAATAAATTAAAAGAAAATGTAGACTCATTATTGGTGATTAATAATGAGAAATTGAGTGAAATATACGGAGATTTAAAGCTTTCAACTGCCTTTGCCAAAGCAGATGATGTATTGGCAACAGCAGCCAAAGGAATTGCCGAAATTATTACCTTACATGGATACATTAACGTGGATTTTGAAGATGTAAAAACGGTAATGACTGATAGTGGTGTTGCTGTTATGGGATCAGCCTCGGCAGAAGGTGAAGACCGATCAGTAAATGCCATTCGAGAAGCATTAACATCTCCTTTATTGAATAGCAACGATGTTCGTGGAGCTCGAAATATTCTTTTGAATATTAGCTCTGGAGAAGAGGAAGTTACCATGGACGAGGTTGGTGAAATTACGGATTACGTTCAGGAAGCGGTTGGCGACAGCGCATCTATTATTTGGGGAACAGGTCAGGATTTAGCATTAGGAAAGAAAGTATCTGTTACCATTATTGCCACAGGATTTGAAAATGGTGGAATAACTGAGGAAATTGAAAAACCAAAAGCGACTGCATTTAGAGGTGGAAGAGGTACAGCTCAGCAAACTAAAATGTCGTTGGAAGAGGAACCAATAGTTGAGGAAAAAAAGGTGGTTCTAACGGATTTAAAGGATGCAGAAATTGATGAGTTCGAAAGTATTCCTGCATACAAACGCAAACAACAGAAACTAGATCAAAAACGTTATCATTCAGGAAATGTGATTAAATTTACTCTGGATGATGAATAAACGAATTTTGATAAAATAAAATATTATGAGCTTACTTGAACAAATTAATGCAGATATGAAATCTGCAATGAAAGCAAAAGAAAAAGATAAGTTACAGGCAATAAGATCTGCAAAAACTGCTCTTACACTTGAAATGACTAAAACAGGAGCTTCGGAAATTGAAGATGCGGCAGCTGTTAAGATCATTCAGAAGTTGGTGAAGCAACGTAAAGATGCGGCTGATACCTATAAGGAGGGTGGAAGAGAAGATTTGGCTGATACGGAATTGCTTGAAATGAGTTTTCTTGAAGTGTATCTGCCAGCTCAAATGAACGATGAGGAATTGACTGCAGCAGTTCAAAAAATTATTGCTGATACAGGAGCTTCATCAATGAAAGAAATGGGAAAAGTAATGGGAATGGCTACAAAACAATTGGCAGGTAAAGCCGATGGTAAAGCCGTTGCTGATAAGGTAAAAGCTTTACTTTCGTAAATTCTTTTATTGTACGATATTGAAAAAGAGTTGTCTTTTGTTGACAGCTCTTTTTTCGTGGAATGAACTTTTAACATCTATTAAAGAGCAATTTATTCATTGTTGACGATATGATTTACGGATAAATGTACGTGTCTTAACCCTAGGTGAATAGCTTCATCAGCTTCATTACTTAAATAAAGATTCTGTGGGGTGTTAGTCATTACTACCGTATCAGCATCTAATAAAAAAAGCGAGATGAATGAATCACCTCGCTTTTTTCTTATGTGTTTACTATTGTCTAGTAAAACTTATATCTTTTATCAACAACATTAGCATTTTCTCTTAATGCCTGAAATGCTTGATAGTTTGTACGATATTGGTATCCTTGTTCTAATCTTGCTTTGAAAGCTTCAACAGTATCATCAGTAACTTCATCACTTGTTTCATTGGTAACTAATACCATGTAAACGCCTTGGTTACCTTCAATTGGAGCAGAAATTTTTCCTTTTTCAAGAAGAGAAGCAGTACTAATTACGTTTGGTTCAATACCTGCACCAGGAATCTGGAATGAAGAGAAGCTAACACCAGTTGCATTTTTTACTTCAAGATTTTCTTTTTGTGCTACAGATAGAAGCGATTGTGCTCCTTGGCTATTTTTCTTCAATTCAGCAATCATTTGCTCAGCTTTCTTCTCTTTTCTAATCTCGCGTTTAATAGTAGAAGCTACATCATTAATGTTTGCGAAACCTTCTTCTTTGATACTAGAAAGAACTGCAACTACAAATTTATCACCAAATTCGAATACTGCTGACTGTTCATTGTTCATCAAAACACTTTCCATATCATCAGTTTGGTATGCTGCTCTAACCAATTCTCTTGAGTTTTCAAGACCAGGAATGTTCTTGGTATCTCTTCTTAGGTTAGCAGTTCTTCTTTGTAAGTTTTGCTCAGATACAGCTTTTAAGAAAGATTCTTTGCTTAGGTTGTTACCAGCAAATGTACGAGCTTTAGCGTAAGCAGCCTGAATTGTTTTGTTACTTGCTTCAACTTTACGATCAACAATGGCCAACTGTACTTTCTTTACATCTTTTCCTTTGTTGGATACTTGTAAAACGTGAGCTCCAAATTGAGTTAGAACAACTTTGATTTCGTTTCTTTTTGAATCGAAAGCAGCCTCACTAAATGGAAGAACCATTTTACCTTGTGTGAACCAACCAAGATCACCACCGTTAATAGCTGATCCTTGGTCATCTGAATTAGCTTTTGCTAAATCATCGAAACGAGCACCTTTTTCAAGTAATGATTTTAAGCTGTCTGCTTTCGCTTGTGCAGCAACATAATCTCCATTTATTGGACGAATTAAGATGTGACGAGCTTTAACAGAATCAGGAAGCATTTTAATTTCGTTAATCTTAGCCAATTTGTATGAATCACCTTCTGAGTATACATTACTAACATCACCTTTTTTGCCTGAGAATGCAAACTCTGCTAATTCAGCATTTGTAATGTCTTCTTTTTTCAAATAGAAAGGGTTGAAATCCGTATCAGCATTTAACTCTACAAATTGAGCATTGTTGGTTTCAGCAGCAAAATCTGCTTTTAAATCAGCAACCGAATTTTCAGTAGCTTTATAATCATCAGTCGAAGGCTCAACCAAGAATGGAACGTAATCAATTCTTCTTGATTCAGTTTGTTCGAATAATTCTTTGTGTTCGTTGTAGTACTCTTTAATTTCAGAATCGCTTACAGTAATTGTACTATCTGGAATTAAGTTGTAATTTTTAACAATATAGTTGATATCTACTTTTTTGCTTCCTTTGGTAGCTAGATCTTTAACCATTGCATTTGGCATGTACAAACCTTTTTGGATTAAAGCATTGTACTTGGTTAAAGTTCTCTGAGTAGTCATTGCATTTTCGATGTTCAACCAATAGTTTTTTTGTGGAGTTCCCTTAGGAGCGTTAATTAACTGTTGAAGAGTTGCAACTACTTGTTCTTTGTTAAAAGTTCCGTCTTGACCTTGGAACATTTGACGAATTGTAGGATCGATATTTCTACCTTGAACCATGTCGAATAATTCATCAGAAGTTACTGAAATTCCTAATTCATCATATTCAACATTCATTACCATTTCTTGAACCATTTGCTGCCAAGTCTGTTCTCTTAATCTATCCATTTGTTCTGATGGAATTGAAGATTGACCAGACATCATTTTAGCTACTTCAATATTATGGTTGAATCGATTCTGAAAGTCACGAATATTTACTGATTCACCTGCAATTTCTGCCATTTCATTTCGTGAATTCGTCAATAAGGAACCACCCGATTTTAGAGCGTCACCAGCAATAAATGCGAACAAAGCTCCCCCAATGATGATCCCAATAAACACACCACGGTTTCTTATTTTCTGTAATGTTGCCATCGAAAAAGATTTAAATATTTCTTAATTAGGCTACGAATATACAAAAAAATGGGAAATGATTGCTTTTTATGGCTATCAGTTTGGCGTCTTTTATAGTAAAGTAAAAATTACTTGATGAATGTTTGAAGATTGATGTTCAGATGAGGAGTTTTCAGGCAAATATTAATTGCTAATAGCAATGATGATTTATGGGTAGGTTTTGAGTCTAATATTCAGTGAATGAGAAATAAAGAACTAATCGATAATGGTTAATTTAATTTTCTCAACCCTGGTATTACTCACTTCTACAATCTTAAAATTAAAGTTCTCAATTCTGATGGTTTCGTTGTACTTAGGTATACTTTCGTGATTAAATAGAATGAATCCATTCAAGGTTTCAAAATCTTCCGATTCAGGAAGGTTTAAATCATATTTGTCATTCAGGTAATCGATCTCTAATCGACCGGAGAAAATAAATTCATTCTCGGATAATACTTCTTCCTCTAGGTCAATATTATCATGTTCATCTTCAATTTCACCAAATATCTCTTCCATGATATCCTCTATGGTAACCATACCTGCAGTACCGCCAAATTCATCAACAACTACGGCAATGCTTTTCTGTTCCTTGGTAAACAGGTTAAGCAGTTTATGCGCTGCCATAGTTTCCGGCACAAAAATAATTCGGCTTAAGGCTGATTTAATACTTTGTGGTTTTTTAAATATTACCGATGAATGAACGTAGCCAATAATGTTATCAATGGAGTCCTTGTAAATTAGAATTCTTGAGTAGCCTGTTTCAATGAACCTCTGAGTTAATTCTTCAAGTGTACCATTTAATTCCATGGCCTCTATTTCATTCCTGGGAACGATACATTCGCGCAGTTTAACCTTCGAAAAATCCAGTGCATTTCGAAAAATCTTGATATCATGCAATTCATCTTCAGCAATGGCTTGAGTGTCCTGTCCTTCCTGCACCAAGTGATCTAGGTCAATTTTACCAAAAGCTTGTGTTTCCTCGTCTTCGGTAATTTTGGTTTTGAATAGTTTGTGAATAATATTCTTTGATAGCATCATGGTTATTATTGTAACCGGATAAAACAAGATGTAAAAGAACATTACAGGTAAGGCAAAAAGATTCAATGCAAAATTAGGGTTCAGCCTAAATAATGTTTTTGGAATAAACTCTGCTGTCACCAAAATCAAAATGGTCGAGATTATTGTTTGAATGGTTAAAACCAATGATTCAGAATCAACCCAAAGCTGGATTGAAGGTTCAAGTATTTTTGCCATAACAATACCATATACTACAAGTGCAATGTTGTTACCAACCAGCATGGTACTTATGTAGTGACCAGGATATCGAGAAAAGATAGATATAATTCTGGACGAAACCGTATTTTTACTTCTATCCAACTCCATGCGCAATTTGTTGGCAGCAATAAAGGCAATTTCCATTCCTGAAAAAAAGGCGGAAAGAGCAAGCATGGCAAAAATGATGATCAGATCATTCATTTACTTTTGGGATTGGTTTTTCTCTCGGGTTCGTCTAAGATATCTACGCGAAGTATACATTAAAGCTGCTAATATTGCTATAACGTACAATAAAATATTCTCGGAGAAATTGGTTTGCATTGTTCTGTATACGGCAAGGCTAGCACTGGCAATCATTACAATCAGCCAAACAATTTCTAATACTAATGGTAGTTTTTGATTCACTTTAATCAGGTTTTGTTGTATGCAAGATAATAAGCTTTATTGATTATTGCTTACTTTTTGTCCTCAAAATATACTTTTCCTGAGCCTTGTGTCATTCGTAATTCATTCATGTCTTCATCGGTTGAAAAGCTGGAACCTTCTAGAACTTGACCATCAGAGGTTATAATTCTGGTGTACTGATCTGAATAAATTAACTGTTTAGTGTGATCCCAAAACATAAGTTCAGAACTAATTGTTTTTCCGTCTGCACTTTTGGCAACCACATTATTTCTTAACTCCCAAAGTTCATCCTTAGGGTAATGCTTTGCATAGTTGGCTTTAATTTCCCATGCTACACTTTCATCTTTATCATACGAAATGATCTTGCCACCTTTGGGGAATTCTTGAAGCATTCCTTTTTCTTCCGAATCTGTTTCAATAAATTCTATAGCAAAAGCTCGGTATTGAATTTTTGTTGAATCGGTGAAAATAAATTCAACCTCTTTGCCTTGTTGCAAAGGAAGATTTTGGTTGGTTGTAAGACTCTGCACCTCTTTCATGCTGTTCTCACAAGACAAAAGCATTGCAATCCCCGAAAGGATTACAATGCTTTTGATAATATTGTATTTATTTTTTGGCGTACTATTCATTAAGTCTAGCCTTTGTAGTTTCGTTAATCCAATCTCCAATTTTTACAACGTCACCGTTCTTAATTCCTTCAAAGAAAGCTTCCTCTTTTCCAGGAAAATGTCTTGAGTAATCAGAGATAAGTTTTTGAGCATCTGCAGCGCATTCTGGATCAATAGCTTTTGCTTTTTTAAATTTATCCACAGCAACCCAAAATACTTTTTTATGATCAAGATCAGACGAACCATACTTTTGACTGTATGAAGCATATGTTTTACCAATTAAAATATATGGCAATCCCCAATTTTGTTTCAAATCAGCAGCTTTTAAAGCATTTGATTTAGAAGCGCTTAATTGACCTTGAAGAAATTGAATAGAAGCTAGTTTATAATGTAAATCAGCTTTGATTTCAGCATCTTCTTCCAATTCTATAGCTTGTTCTAAGTAATCTTTACTCTTACCAAACTCTTTTTTCTTGATAAACATTTTAGCCAAGTTGTGAGCAGCATCAGCATTTGGTTCTAATTCATATTTTCTTTCAGCAACCATTGCGTATAAAGCACCATCTTCACATTCCTGACGATTCAACATACGAAGGATTTTGTTGATCAAAACCATATCATCTTTGTGAGCCTCAAATTTAGCTGTAAAGATATTGCTTAATGTTTCGCAGTCAGCAACACCAGCATTAAAGAAAATTTGCTCTACATTTTTACGAGCATTTTCAAGGTTTTCTTTTGTCTTTTCGCTGGTTTCAGCATCAATTTGTTTTTTAGCCATGTCCATGAAAAGAAGATAGTTATCGATTACTTCTTCTGGTTCAATTTCACCAGCTTTAACAAGTACACCAGATGCTTCCATTGTATTATTAATTACTGTAGCTTCTGATTCTAGTTGCTGCATTTCGATAGATTTCTTCAAAATGCTGTAAGCTTCTTTCATTGCGGCGATATTACTCTTCTTGTTGTAGGTAAACATATCACCACCTTTACGACCTAGAATCCATCCTTCAGGATATTTACGATCTTTTCCAAAATATTTGATACGCTGATCGTAAACCATCATCAAAGTGTCGAGATACTTTGGGTTTTTGGTTTTACGTAGCATACCACGCATAATTGTAACACCTTTGATATAAGTTGTCTTTTGGAAAGCTGGAGCATTATTGTAAACGTATCTCCAACCTTTAAGAGCTTCTTCGTAATTTTTTTGCTTCACCATCTCAACATACAGAGAGGCGTTTAAAACAGTCTGGGCACTATCCAATCCATATTTTGATTCCAAAGTCTGTGCCTTAAGGGTAAACATACTTGAAAGCAAAAGAACCACAGTTGCTATTGTAAATCTTGTTTTCATGTTACTAAATTTTTTATAATCAAGTTTATTTGTTGCAAAACTATAAAAATGGTCTTAGGATCTCCTTAAAAAACGTCATATCTATTAAGTCAGAATAAATATAACGAAAGTTTTAGTTTTGTTGGAACTAAAACTGCAAAACTCATACCAAAGTTTTAGTATAAGTTTTGAATTCGTTCTAAATAACCATTTTAAAGCTCAAAAATAAGCTTCTTGCAAAACTATAAATAAATTGGAAATCAACAAAAACTTTGTTAATTATTAGAGCCTTCCAAAATATTAAATTCCAGGATGCGGTTCAGTCCAATTGCCAGTACATTCGACTCGAGAATTGATGTGCTACTAATGCTTTTGTATAAAAAAGGAGCGTCACCACCTGTTAGTATTACTTTTAGATCGGCATGTTTCTCTTTTAGTTGATTGATGTATGAATCTATTTCAAACACAATTCCATTTTGTACCCCACCGGTTATTGCTTCATTGGTATTTTTCCCAATTAATGGATAATCTTCATTTACAGAAAGCAGTGGTAGCTTTTTTGTGAAATGATTTAAAGCTTTGTATCGCATACTTAAACCAAGAGAAATACATCCTCCAATGTATTGTCCTTTTTTATTCAAAAAGTCGAAGGTGATGGCAGTTCCCGCATCAATTACCAAAATGTTCTGATTGGGATACATAGCATATGCACCAATACACGCTGCCAGTCTATCGTAACCTAAAGTGTTTTTAGATTCATATAAATTTTCAACAGGTATAGGAAGCTTAGAGTCAAAAAAGAAAACATGTTGAATTCTCGTTTTAAGAAAATTTATCAACTTATCGGGATATTCACGAACCGAAGAAATGATTACTTTTTCTATTGTAGGGAATTCATATAGTAGTTCCTTTGCAAATTCGACATCCACTTTTTCCGAAGCTTTGGTAGTATTTAATTCTTCTTTTAGAAAGATACTAGCTTTAATTTTTGTGTTGCCTATGTCAATTATAAGATTCAATGGAAAATAATTGATGTGTATTATTATAAATAGCTTGTAAAATCGCTTAAAATTAGTAAACTTTAGGCATATAAATTAAACGCCCAACAGGTTTTTCTAAAGGAATTAATGAAGATTAATCCTCTTTGTTTGTTTTGAAGGAGAATAACCCGTGCTCTAGGTGTTAAAAGGTATTGGTGTCGGTCAAATTTTCAATTATTACTTAATGAAAAAAAAGATTTTAATCGTTGAGGATGACAACCTAATTTCGACCATTTTCAGAATGTTCTTGAAGGAATTAGGTTACGATTTGTTAGGAATTGTTGAGGATGGTAAGGAAGCCATTCGTTTGTGCGAAAAATTAAATCCGGATATTGTTCTAATGGACGTTCATTTGGGAGGAGATCTGGACGGTATTCAAACAACCGAATTGATAAAATCTAAATTTGATATTCCTGTTATTTTTCTTTCCAGCGATACTGAAGAATCGACCATACAAAGAGTAATTAATACCCATTCATACGGATACCTGGTTAAACCAATTGATAAAAAAGAGTTGGGAATATCAATTGAGTTGGCGTTTTATAAGCATCAGTTTGATTTGGATCAAAAAATGAGAGAAACGCGATTCCGTAATTTTATTACTGATTCACCCGAGGCTATTTTGGTGATTAACGAAGCAGGCGGAATTGAATATCTAAATTGTTTGGGATTAAAATTATTTAGAACCGCGTATATTGAAGATTTAATGGGGCTTCAACTTCTGTCTTATGTCAGTGAAGAATATCAGGAGGAATTTAAAGAAAAGTTTGATCGAGCGGTTCAAATGGGACAAGGAATTGAATATACTCACCTTAAATTTAAAACCATTCATGGTGATCCGTTTGACGTAGGATTAACTGCGGCTCATATTGAGTTTAATGGAAAGAATAATCTTCAGTTTATTATACGTGATGTAACTCAAGAATATGCCTACCGGGAGATGCTGGCTGAAAAAGCGGATATTATTAATCATTTCCATGACGGTGTGGTTACCTTCGATTTGAATGGAATCGTAAAATCATGGAACAAAGGATGCGAAAGAATTTTTGGCAAAAGTGAATCAGAGATGATTGGCAAACCTTATAGCGAATTATCCTTGTCTGGAAGGGAAAAATCATTTGCTGAGGATTTATTGATTCCAACCGAAAAAGATAGCAATTACGAAGTAGAACTTCTATTTGATATCGATGGGAAAGAAACCTATCTGAAGCTATATTCGTCGATGTTAAAAAGCGAAAAGGGAATCGATAAAGGAATAGTTTGCTATGTAAGAGATGTAACGGTTCGTATGAAAAGTCAGCTGATGCTTGAGGAAAGTGAGCGCCGAAATAAAGATTTAATTAATGCAATTCCTGATTTAATTTTTGTTGTGAATCGTGAGGGGATTTTTGAAGATTATAAAATGGATGATCATTCTGTTTTAGATCTTCCTAAAGATGAAATTATAGGAGCTTACCTGGATAAGGTATTTTCAGGTGAAGTTTTGCAATTGGCCAAAGAGAAAATAGAGAAAGTTTTAAATGTGGGTTTTATGGAGAAGTTTAAATATGAAATGGAATCTGTAAAAGGTAAGTATTGGTATGAAGCACGAATTACCAATTTGGGAAATGATAAGGCTTTGGTGTTGCTGAGAGAAATACAAGAAGATTAAATTTCACACCAATAAAATATTAAAAAGATCGCTGAGGATTAAGCTTAGCGATCTTTTATTTTATCATCATTCCTGATTTATTTTCTTCAGTGTGTCAGTGGCTGCAACAATATTCGAAATTTTTTCGAAGCTTAAGCTCAGTCTGTTTTTTGCTTCTTTCATTTTACAAGGAATTGTTTGGGCTTGTAAGAATTGAAGCACTTTACTGAATTGAGCCGATTGATAGAAAGGAGAATCCTGATCGGAAATAAAATAAAGAACCAACTTGTTGCTTTTTAAGATCAGCTTTTCAATTCCCAAATCAAGAGCCAACCATCGTAAACGAACCACGTTTAGCAATTCAATACTTGGTTCAGGCAAATTGCCAAATCGGTCTTTTAGTTGGTCTTCGAATTTTTCGATTTCTTCTTCGGTTTCGATATTATCCAATTCACGATACAGGCGAACTCTTTCGGAAATACTTTCTACATATTCTTCCGGGAATAGAATTTCAAGATCGGTATCAATCTGACAATCGTTAATAAAACGGATTACTTCTTTTTCTTCCTCTTTCTTTTCATCGGCAAAAACATCCTTGAATTCGTTTTCTTTCAATTCAAGCATTGCTTCATTCAGAATTCGCTGATAGGTTTCGTATCCAATATCAGTAATAAAACCAGATTGTTCACCTCCCAAAAGATTTCCAGCTCCACGAATATCCAAATCTTGCATGGCAATGTTGAATCCGCTTCCCAGTTCTGAGAAGTTCTCGATGGCTTGCAGTCTTTGTCTGGCTTCCTGGGTCATTGATTCCATAGGAGGAGTCAATAGATAGCAGAATGCCTTTTTGTTTGAACGTCCCACACGGCCTCGCAACTGATGCAATTCACTCAATCCAAAATTCTGACCATTGTTAATAATAATGGTATTTGCATTCGGAATGTCCAAGCCCGATTCGATAATGGTTGTTGCAATTAATACATCGTAATCCCCTCGAATAAACTCAAGCATGATTTTTTCCAATTTTGGTCCATCCATTTGACCATGGGCAACAACCGTTGAAACTCCAGGAACCGTTCTGTGAATCATATCCTGAACCTCTTTAATATTTTGAACACGATTATGGATAAAGAAAACCTGTCCGTTGCGCTCCACTTCATATGTAATGGCTTCGCGGATAATGTCTTCGTTAAAATTGTGTACTTCGGTTACAATCGGATATCGGTTTGGTGGCGGCGTATTGATAATTGACAGATCGCGAGCCCCCATTAATGAGAATTGCAGTGTTCTTGGAATTGGTGTTGCAGTTAGTGTTAAAGTATCCACATTTACTTTCATCTGCTTCAACTTTTCTTTTACCGACACTCCAAATTTTTGCTCTTCATCAACAACCAGCAATCCCAAATCTTTAAAGTCGATATCTTTTCCAATTATTCGGTGAGTTCCGATTAAAATGTCGATTTGACCAGCTTTAAGATCTTTCAAAATCTCTTTTTGATCTTTTGCCTTTCGCATGCGGCTGATGTAATCAACACGGCAAGGGAAATTCTTTAAACGATCGCTGAAAGTTTTAAAATGTTGGAAGGCCAGAATGGTTGTTGGAACCAAAACCGCAACCTGTTTGTTGTCGGCTACAGCTTTAAAAGCAGCACGAATGGCAATTTCGGTTTTCCCGAAACCAACATCACCACAAACCAATCGGTCCATTGGGAATGGCGATTCCATTCCTTCTTTGGTAGCTTTGGTAGCTTTTACCTGGTCTGGCGTGTCTTCATAAATAAAAGAAGCTTCCAGCTCTTGTTGCAAGTACGAATCGGGACTGAACTGAAATCCTCTTTCTGCTTTGCGTTTTGCATAAAGGGCGATCAATTCTTTGGCAATATCTTTAACCTTGCTCTTGGTTTTCTCTTTTAGTTTTTGCCATGCTCCGGTTCCCAACTTGTAAATTTTAGGAGCTGTCCCATCTTTGCCTTTGTATTTAGAAATTTTGTGTAGCGAGTGTAAACTCACAAACAAAATGTCATTGTCTTTGTACACCAAACGGATTGCTTCCTGATCTTTTCCATTTACATCAATCTTCTGCAAACCTCCAAAACGACCGATTCCATGATCCGCATGAACGATATAATCGCCCGGATGAAGTCGGTTGATTTCTTTTAAGGTAACCGACTCCTTTGCTTTGTGTACCGTTGCTGTTTTTAACCGGAACTTGTGGTAACGGTCGAAAATCTGATGATCGGTAAATACCGAAATTCTTAAATCCCGATCGGAAAAACCTTCGTGCAAGGTTTGATCTACAGATTGAAACTCGACTTCAATGCCTTTATCGTCGAAAATATTTTGAATGCGTTCAATCTGTTTGGCATTATCTGATAGAATATAATTGCTTTCGGCCCTTGCATTGTTATTCAGCAAGTGTTCGCCCAGCAAATCGAAATTTTTATTGAAAGCAGGTTGTGGTACCTGGTTGAACTGAATTTCGTTTTCAGTTGGGAAAAAGAATTTTTGCCCAAATTCAATACAGGAATATTCATTCAGATGATCGATGAAATCCAAACCTTTTATCAGGTAATCTTTGGTTGCAACCGTATCTTCTCCCAATTCCAAAGTAGGAACTTTCTCAATGGTATTTTCATAGATTGCCTGAATTCTGTCGCTGATGAACTGTACATTTTTACACCAAAAAACCGAATTCTCTGGAGCAAAGTTCAGGAATGATATTCTTGAATTCTTTAGAAGATTTTCCTGAATATTTGGAATGATATCTACCGTATCCAACTTTTTAATCGAAAGTTGATTTTCCACATTGAACACACGGATGGAATCCACTTCTTCACCGAAGAAATCGATTCTGTATGGATGTTCATCCGAAAAAGAAAAGATATCGATGATGCTACCACGAATCGAAAACTGACCTGGTTCAACTACAAAATCGGCACGCTCGAACTCATAGTCCACCAAAACTTCCTCTACAAATTCAGGTGAGAGTTTCTCACCCACTTTAATTTTAAGTGTGTTTTCGGTCAGTTGATCCTTACTGATTACTTTCTCAACAATTGCCTCGGGAAAAGTAACAATGTAGCTTGGTTGATGATTAGAATTTAATCGGTTTAAAGTTTCGGCGCGCAGAACGATATTGGAATTATCCGTTTTTTCGTATTGTACCGAACGTTTGTATGATGATGGAAAGAAAAGAACCGAACTTTCGTCAATCAAACTGCACAAATCATTATAAAAATAGGCAGCTTCCTCTTTATCATTCAAAATAAACAGTTGAGGTTTGGCTTGCTTTTCCAATGATGAAACCATTACGGGCAAAGCCGACCCTACCAATCCACGCAAGTGTAGGTGAAAATTGCTGTTATCATGTAAATGTTTCTCAATGCTGAATCGTGCTGGGTGACCAGCAAAAATGTTTTTTAGTTCTCGAAGTTCCAATGAATCCCTTTTTATTGATTGAAAGGCAAATTTAGGGAAAAGTTTCAGAAACCAAGCTGTTATGCTCAAATCCCAATCTTAGAAGGGGTTGTATTTTGTGATTTGGAAATTGGATTTTACTAGAAATTCCAATCAAGGGTTAAAATAACCGTATTGATTAGACCATAATAAATTTCATCGCTTTTTCAAGTTGAGTTTTTTCCCTCCTAGGGAAAATCCCGGTAGGGGAAAGGGTGAAATAAGAACAATACAATTAAAAATACACCCTTCTGGCTGTCGTCATCTTCCCTAGAAGGGAAGAATTCCTAAATAAACTTTTCCATTATTTTTTAAACCATTTTTTCAACCCTTGATTCAACTTAAAATCCATACCCAACAGGCCCATGCCCCGGCACACTTACATAACCTCTGGTATTGCCTTGATCGTAATTGCCGGCACTAAATCGAGTCGACCAAAAATTATCGCCGCCACTTCCCTTGCCACTGTAGCCATTTTGTTGTGCGGCCAAGTATAAATTTACCGTAGGAATAGGATTTCCGACATAGCCTGCATTTCCCAAATGATCGAACCAGTAATTCCCTGGTTGAATGTAATAGCCCAGTATATAGCTCCAAACCAGCCATTCGTTTTGTGGCAATTCCCTTCCATTTACAATCACATTGGTTTGTCCGTTTGAGGCATTACGCTTTAACTGGCCCAAGTCATGATTTGGTAGCATAAAACCGAATGAAGCATAGCCAACAACACCATACAAACCACTGGTTTTATCATACCAATAATTACCAGGAAGAGGCTTAGCACCGTAATATTCTTCAAACTCTTTAATTTGACTTTGGTTCAACTCTATGTCGTTGATAATTACTTTTTCTTTTTGCGATAAGGCTGGCATTGCAAAATAAAGCAACATCAATAGGATGCATATCGATTTCATTTCTATAAGATTTTAAATTGAATAAAGTATGCTTAAGAAGGTATGAGATTGGTGTAGCTAAATTACAACAAAGTGAGGTGGATGTCAATAATGCGTTGCTTGTTCTGATGCTCTCATTCTAAGTTGAGAGTATAAATAAAAATATTGAGAGTCTCATCTGAAGTGAGAATCTCAAATGTAGAAAAAACCAAAGCCACTTCTCAACTGAGAAGTGGCTTTGCATTTTGAGTTCTGGTTAGTTGTTGAAATCAAATATTGTTGAAGAAGTGTAGAAACTCTTCTGTTTTTTTCACCATATTGGTCGAACCAGTATAAAATGGTACACGCTGGTGCAGCGATTCAGGAGTAATTTCCATGATTCTGCCATTTCCATCGGTAGCCATACCGCCAGCTTGTTCAGCAATAAATGCAACAGGATTGCATTCATACATCAATCGCAGCTTGCCATCAGGATTTTTATTGGTTTGTGGGTAAATAAAAATACCACCTTTTAAAAGGTTGCGATGGAAATCAGCTACCAAAGAACCAATGTATCGCGAAGTAAATGGTCGTTTGCTGCGAGCATCTTTCTCCTGGCAATACTTAATGTATTTTTTTACTCCTTGTGGGAAATTAATGTAGTTTCCCTCGTTAATGGAATAAATGGTTCCCGATTTTGGTGTTTTGATGTTTGGATGCGACAAACAGAATTCTCCGATTGATGGATCAAGCGTAAATCCGTTTACACCATTACCTGTGGTATACACCAACATGGTTGATGATCCATAGATAATATACCCAGCAGCAACCTGTTTGGTTCCTTCTTGTAAGAAGTCTTCAATGTTGGCAACTTGTCCGCGAGGTGAAATGCGTTCAAAAATCGAGAAAATGGTTCCAATGGAAACATTTACATCAATATTCGAAGAGCCATCCAATGGATCCATGCAGAAAACATACTTTCCGTTTTTGGACAACTCATTTTCGAAAATAATAATGTCTTCGTTCTCTTCCGAAGCAACAGCAGCACATTCGCCACTTGCTCTTAAGGCATCAATAAAGTGTGTATCGGCAAAAACATCCAGCTTTTGCTGATCTTCCCCCTGAACATTCTGATCGCCGTGCTCACCAAGAATATCTACCAAACCGGCTTTGTTTACAGCACGGTTTACAATTTTGGCAGCAATTTCCACGTGATGAAGCAAACGAGATAACTCTCCTTTTGCTCCCGGATGATCAGACTGACGCTCAATAATAAATTGATTCAGGGTTTGAACATTATTGTGTTCAGTCATTTTAAAAAGGCTTTTGGTTTACATTCATTTGGTGGCATAAAGTTATGCTTTTTTATTTAATGCCAAACCCTTATTTCAAACGTTGACAGAAAAGTTTTTTTTCAATAAAAATTGAATTTTTTACGGTTAAATCAATTTTGAGCTATTATACAGCATATTGTTATCTTAAAAAATGTAAAAAAATCAAAATATTGAAAAATAATTTTGCTTTGCTCAAACTTTATTTAGTACCTTCAATTTTTGTAAAAAGTGGCAAAAGCCAAAATCTATAAAACTTAAGTAATTTTACATGAACATATTTAAATTTGGAGGCGCATCGGTAAATAGTGCCGAAGGTGTCAAGAATTTTGTAAAGATTGTTCAATCTTATAAAGACGAAACCATTATTGTTCTTTCGGCAATGGGCAAAACAACCAATGCTTTGGAGCAAATTACCGATGACTTTTGTGCAAAATCAGATTCGGTAGAATCAAAGTTTCGTGAGGTAAAGTCTTATCATTTCGACATCATTCATGAGTTGTTTGTAAATAAGGAAGATGAAGTTTATGAAAAAGTAAATCGATTGTTCGAGCAACTTCATTGTTATTTGCAGGGAGAACCAACTTTGGATTACGATTTTGATTACGATCAGATTGTTTCGTTCGGGGAGCTGATTTCAACCACCATTGTTTCGGAATATCTGAAAAAAAGTGGATCGCCAAATAAATGGGTTGATATCAGAACTTGCTTAAAAACGGACAATAGTTATCGAGAAGGAAAAATCGATTGGGAGCTGTCCCAAAAACTAGTACCCCAAGCTTTTAGTTTCAATAATACTTTTGTGTATGTAACACAGGGCTTTTTGGGCGGAACAACTACCAATCAAACTACTACTTTAGGTCGCGAAGGATCGGACTATACTGCTGCAATTCTGTCCTACATTCTCGATGTAGATAAATTGTCAATCTGGAAAGATGTTCCTGGAATTATGAATGCTGATCCAAAATGGCTGGATGATGCACAGAAGTTGGAAAGAATTTCGTATCAAGAGGCAATCGAGTTGGCGTTTTATGGAGCTAAAGTGATTCATCCAAAAACGATTCAACCGATTAAACGAAAGAAGATTCCATTGCAGGTACGATCCTTTATCAACTATAGCGAACCTGGCACTTTAATTAGCACAGCATCTAAACAGATGGAAAAGCAATTGCCAGTGTATATTCGTAAACAAGATCAGGTGTTGATATCCATTCGACCAACAGATTTTTCTTTCATTTTAGAGGAAAATTTAAGTTCCTTGTTCGCGCTTTTTGCAAAACATCGCATGAAGGTGAATCTAACTCAAAATTCGGCAATTAGCTTTTCGGTATGTGTAGATAAATCCGAGAGAAGATTGAATAATTTGTTGAATGAAATTTCTCAAGATTTTGAAGTAAAATACAACGATAATGTAGAGCTAATTACCATTCGTCATCATGATGATGAGGCGGTGGAAAGAATGACTGCAGGAAGAGAAATTTTATTGGAACAACGAAGCAGAGATACCGCACAATTTGTGATTGTATAATTCAATTTATATAGATACCGTAGGGACATGTCATGACATGTCCTTTTTTTATTTTTTATCGTAGATTCAAGGCATTGCTTTGGATTTATCAACATAGCAATGAATTTTGGTAGAAATAGCATTAATGCGGTTTGAATTATTTATTTTGATTGAATTTTATAAGACTTTTTCAAGTTGAGTTTTTCCCTTTTAGGGAAAATCCCTACAGGGAATAGGGTGAAAAAAGAAAAATACCATCAAAAATACACCTCTGCCTGTCGGCATCTCCCCTAAGAGGTGAGAATTTAGAATTGAAAGATTGTATGTCTAATTCATTGTTGAATTATAATTAAGAAAATATTATTTGCATAAATAAGGCCAGTAGAAAGGGAATGTGGATGAGGTTTTTAATTTTTTTTTTCACAAAAAAATCACCTGTGCCTATATAAGGTATAGTTTGCACATTTTCAGGAAATAAAAAATAAGAGTTGTGCCTCTTTTATTTGGAGATTAAAAAATCATGCCTATATTTGTTGCAGATATTTAAGGTAATACTCGCAGGAGGATATCATTAATTTATACAGAAGAAGTGAGAGAACAGGCTCGATGACCTTCTGACAACCCCGGCAAAACTAAAAGCTGAAAGGTGTCAAATCCTGACCATTTAATTTGGTGAATATAAATTAAACGATCATGAAGAAGACAGAAATTCACATTCAAAAGCAGGCTCAACAAGAGCAAAACATTCAGTTGCAAACTTTGGCATCTATTACCACTATGATGCGAATGCAGCTAATGATGCGTATGCTGTAACGCATTCTGTCTAAGATCTTTCCCTATTTTTTAGATGCTGGTGCGTATAAAATAACTCCGAACCAGGGAATTCAAATTCTAATTTACTTTTTCAATTGTTTCTGATTTTCAGAAATAGGAATTGATACAATCTAAACTGAATCTATCGAAGCATTCAGATTGATTGTGCATGAGATAGATACGGAATTTGCGACAACCAGAAGCCTTTGCTTCTTAAACTAATTAATCAAATTTTAAATCAAGGATATTATAATCCTAAGCTGTTACCAATTACGTGGCTTAAAAACAAGCGCCATGTAATTCCGATAGCTATCGGGAGCTGACAGCTATAAATAAGAATCGCCATGTCAAAAAATTTAAGATACGAAACATTACAGATCCACGCAGGACAAGAAGTTGAAGCAACAACAAATTCACGAGCAGTTCCTTTGTACCAAACTACGGCCTACACTTTTAACGACTCGAAGCATGCAGCAGATTTGTTTGGCTTAAAAGCGTTTGGAAACATTTATACTCGATTAATGAATCCAACCAATGATGTTTTCGAAAAGAGAATTGCAGCATTGGAAGGGGGAGTTGCAGCAGTTGCAACAGGATCGGGTCAAGCAGCTCAATTTTTGGCTTTGACCAATATTTTGGAAGCAGGTGATAATTTCATTAGTGCTTCACAAATTTACGGTGGAACCTACAACCAGTTTAAGGTACAATTCAAGCGCTTGGGCATTCAGTGTAAGTTTGTTGATATAGATTATCCTGAAACCATTGTACCTCTAATCGATGAAAAAACAAAAGCGATTTATGTAGAGGCATTGCCAAATCCAAAGTTTTCAATTCCTGATTTCGATAAAGTATCAGCCATTGCAAAAGAACACGATTTGCCACTAATTGTTGACAATACCCTTGGAGCGGGAGGATATCTGTTCCGTCCATTGGAACATGGAGCCAATGTTGTAGTTGAATCGGCAACCAAATGGATTTGTGGTCATGGTACTGCAGTTGGCGGTGTGCTTGTTGATGGAGGAAATTACAATTGGAGTAATGGAAAATTCCCTCAGTTTTCTGAGCCATCTGAAGGTTATCATGGTCTGGTTTTCTCAGATGTGTTTGGAGTAGATGGACCTTTTGGAAACATCGCCTTTGCAATTCGTGCCAGAGTAGAAGGTTTGAGAGATTATGGATGTAGTCAAAGTCCATTCAATTCATTTCTGCTACTGCAAGGATTGGAAACTCTTTCGCTTCGTTTGGATCGACATGTTGAAAATACGCTGGCATTGGCTGAGTGGTTGCAAGAGCAAGATTGGGTGGAACAAGTGAATTATCCTGGTTTGCCATCGAGCCCATACTACGAAAGAGCTAAGAAATATTTTAAGAAAGGTGCTGGTTCTGTGCTTACTTTCAAAGTGAAAGGTGGAAAAGAAGTTGCCGACAAATTGGTGGATGGAGTAGAACTACTTTCACATGTTGCAAATCTTGGTGATGCAAAAACTTTGATCATTCATCCAAGCTCAACAACTCATGAGCAGCTGACTTTGGAAGAACAAAAAGCATCAGGAGTTGAGCCAGGTTTGCTGAGAATATCAGTAGGAATAGAGCACATTGAAGATATCAAAGCGGATATTAAGCAAGCGATTGAAAAGGCAATTAATGTAGAGACAATCAATTAGTTCTTATAGCAATCCTGAACGGAATTATTCTTTAAAAAGATTCCGTTCAGGGAACTTTTAACATCCTTACCTTAAGGGATTTTCACAAAAACAAAAACAACAATACTCAAAATTTTTAACCAGTGAATCCAAATTGTTACATCCATAAAGAAGGTTTACAACTTGAATCGGGCGAACGCCTTAAGGAGTTGACCATTGCTTATCACACCTATGGGGAGTACGATCCTTCGCGAAATAATGTGATTTGGGTTTGTCATGCACTTACTGCCAATTCTGATGTTTTCGATTGGTGGTCAGGGCTTTTTGGAGAGAAGGACTTTTTTAATCCCAAGGATTATTTTATCGTATGTGCCAATTTTATTGGTTCATGTTACGGTACAACGGGACCTCTATCTAAAAATCCGGAGAATGGACAAGCATACTATCACGATTTTCCACAATTGACCGTACGCGACTTGGTGGCGGCACACGAAATTTTACGAAAACATTTAAATATTAACCGCATTCATATGATGATTGGTAGCTCACTGGGAGGCATGCAAGCCTTGGAGTGGGCTTACTTGTTGAATGGTAAGTTAGACAATTTGGTGGTTTTGGCATCGAATGCCAAGCACTCACCTTGGGGAATTGCCTTTAACGAATCGCAAAGAATGTCGATTGAAGTTGATCCTACCTGGAAGGAATCGAATGATGAAGCAGGTTTGGATGGAATGAGAGTGGCTCGATCAATTGCATTGTTGAGTTACAGAACCTATGCAACTTACGATCATTCGCAACAAGAGAATGATGATGGTAAGACCGATGATTATCGTGCAAGCTCTTACCAAAGATACCAGGGGGAAAAGTTAGCTCGAAGATTTAATGCATACTCTTACTGGCATTTGTCAAAAATCATGGACAGCCATGATATGGGAAGAAATAGAGGTGGATTAATCAAAGCTCTGAATGAAATCAAATCAAGAACACTTGTCATTGGAGTCGATTCAGATCAGATTTTCCCGATCAATGAACAAAAATTTATTGCGGATCATATTCCGCAAGCTCAATACATGGAAATCCATTCGCTATATGGTCATGATGGATTCCTTTTAGAACAAGAACAATTAAGCAAAGTACTACAATCATTTTTAATCGAAAGCAAAATCAATGAGCAATAAACTTAAAATAGGTGTATTCGGATACGGAGTTGTTGGTTCCGGATTGGCCCACGTTCTGAAAAATAGTAAAGGCTTGATGCCTCTATTGTAAAGGTATGTGTAAAAGATGGCGAAAAGGAGAGAGATTTAGATTCAGAAGTTTTAACCACGAACCCTGATGATATTTTAAATGATCCTGAAATTAATGTTGTTGCGGAATTGATTGATGATGCTGATGCAGCTTATCAGATTGTAAAAACAGCTCTGAAAAATGGAAAGCATGTAGTTTCAGCCAATAAAAAAATGTTGGCTTACCATATCGAGGAATTGATTCAATTGCAATGGCAGCACAAAGTTTCATTTGTATATGAAGCATCGGCTTGTGGTAGTATTCCAATTATTAGAAACCTGGAAGAGTACTACGATAATGACCTGTTACAATCGGTAAGTGGAATTTTGAATGGTTCATCGAATTACATTCTTACGAAGATTTTTAATGAAAATTTGGATTACGATGTTGCCTTGAAACAAGCACAAGATCTAGGTTTTGCCGAAAGTGATCCAACATCAGATGTTGATGGATTTGATACACTATACAAGTTGATCATTCTAACCGTTCATGGTTTTGGACTTTTTGTGCATCCTGATCAGGTTTTCAACTTTGGAATTTCGAACTTATCGCCAAAGGATATCGAATTGGCTTCGCAGAAAGGATATAAAATCAGATTGTTAGGAAAAGTGACTAAGGTAAATGGAAACCATGTGAACCTTTTGGTAGCGCCTAAGTTTGTGAAACCTGAAGAACATGCTTATACCGTTGAGAGTCATTACAACGGAGTGTTGATTCAAGGAAATTTCTACGACAACCAATTTATGTATGGGAAAGGAGCAGGAGCACATCCTACCGGTTCAGCGGTATTATCGGATATTACGGCATTGGCTTACGATTATAAATATGAGTACAAAAAGCTAAAATACTATGGAGGCTTAGAGTACACCAATGATATGGAGGTTGAGGTTTATTTGAGATATACGAACAAGGATGATTTGGATCTGTTCGATTTCAAAGAAATTAGGGAATCTCTAACAGGGAAAGAATTCAATTATGTGATTGGAACATTGAACCTTTCCGATTTGATAAAAATTCGTCAGCAAATTAAAGGACGAGATATTTTCATAGCCTATTTAGGTGATGAATAATTTGCTGGGGAAATCACATCTAAGATCAAAAAGAAAAATGATAATATACAAATTCGGTGGTGTATCTGTAAAAGATGCGGCTGCCATACGAAACATCTGTCAGATTATAGCTAAGGTAAAGCGCCCTCTAGCTGTCGTGATTTCGGCAATAGGATCAACAACAAACCTGCTGGAAGAATTGGTAGATGCATATTTTTCGGGAAGCGATAAATGTTGGAATCACTTCGAGACACTGAAAAAGAACCACATTTCAGTGCTCAACGATTTATTCGAAGAGGTGCCAGAACAAATTATCTCGGAAGTAAACGCTCTTTTCGTCGAGCTGGAAACCAAAATTTCAAAGCCATCATCTGATCAGTTCAATTTTGAATATGATCAGGTGATTGGTTTTGGCGAGTTACTTTCAACAACCATAATTTCAGGTTATTTGAATGAAACTGGTCAAAAGAATCAGTGGATTGATATCAGAACCTGTCTGGATTCTGATGACAATTACTTGGATGCCAATATCAATTGGGAAACATCAAAAGAGAAGGTGAATGTAAAATTTGTTGATGATTCGCAAGCCCTTTACATTACTCAAGGTTTTATCGCCCGCGATGATAAAGGATTTACCACTTCGCTGGGACGGGAAGGTTCAGATTATACGGCTGCAATCCTTGCTCATCTGCTTGGCGCTGATAAAATGATCATTTGGAAAGATGTGTTGGGAATATTAAATGCAGATCCTGATTATTTTGATACAACAACCAAATTGGATTTGATTCCATATCACGAAGCAATCGAGTTGTCGTATTATGGGGCAAGGGTAATTCATCCAAAAACCATAAAGCCTTTGCAGGCAAAACAAATTCCTCTTTGGGTGAAATCATTTATCGATCCATCGCAGAAAGGAACCTTGATTACAAAGGGAGAGCAGCCTCAACCCATGTTGCCAAACTATATTGTGAAGAAAAAACAGGTTATGGTGAATTTGAAACCGTTAAATTTTTCATTTATAGGCGAAAAAGATCTGGTTTTTATCTTTTCACTCGTGACAAAGTTTAGAATTAAGCTTAATTTTACTCAAAACACTGCTGTTAGTTTTGCATTTTGTGTTAATAGTTCGGTAAGAAATATTAAAGAGCTAATCGGTGAATTGAGTAAAAAATATGAAGTAGATCTGAGTGAAGATTTGGAGTTAATAACCGTTCGACACTATACGCCATCTACGATTGAAGAAATTCAAAACAAACACCATGTTTTGGTAGAGCAAAAAAATAGCAATACAGCAATCTATCTTACAGTTGAAAATTAATATGAAGCAAAATTTTACGATTAAAGAGGCATTAAAAAATCAGATTTTGGTTCTCGATGGAGCAATGGGAACCATGATTCAGTCCTATAAATTAGTTGAATCGGATTTTAGAGGAGAAAGATTTGCTAATATTTCAGCTGATCAAAAAGGTCACAATGATTTGTTGACGCTGACTCAACCAGATATTATTAAAAATATTCACCTTGAATTTTTAAAAGCAGGTGCCAATATCATAGAGACCAATACTTTTAATTCAAATGCGATTTCTTTGATTGATTATCAATTGGAAGAGCTTGCTTATGAATTGAATCTGGAAGCGGTGAAGAATGCTCGAAGAGCGATTGAAGAAATTCAGAAAATAGATCCAAATACGCCAAGGTGGATAGCTGGTGCCATTGGTCCAACAAATAAGACCACATCAATGTCTCCAAAAGTGGAAGATCCAGGTTACAGAGATGTAAGTTTTGATGATTTGGTTGAAATTTACACCGAACAAATTAAGGGTTTGGTTGATGGAGGTGTTGATGCCTTATTGATAGAAACCATTTTCGATACCCTTAATGCAAAAGCTGCTGTTTATGCCGCAGATCAACTTTTGGAAGAGAGAGAGTTGGATCTACCAATCATGATTTCAGGAACGATCACCGATAATAGTGGGAGAACCTTATCAGGTCAGACATTGGAAGCCTTTGTAACTTCGATGAAATGTGAGAGGTTGTTGAGTATTGGCCTGAATTGTGCTTTCGGGGCAAAGGATTTGATTCCATTTATCCAGCAATTGGATACTTTGTTGCCTGTATATGTAAGTGTATATCCTAATGCTGGTTTGCCAAACGAATTGGGCGAATACGATGAAACTCCTACCACCATGGTGGGTGATTTAAAGGAGTTACTGGAGAACAAAAAGGTAAATATTGTAGGAGGATGTTGCGGAACAAGACCAGATCATATTGCTGCAATTGCCGAAGTAGTTAAAGATGCTTCGCCTAGAGAAATTCCTGTTGTGGAAACGGAAACTCGCTTAAGCGGATTAGAGATGTTGCGCATCAACTCTATGAGCAACTTTGTGAATGTAGGTGAGCGTACCAATGTTGCAGGTTCTCGAAAGTTTGCGAGATTAATCCGTGAAGAAAAATACGAGGAGGCGCTTTCAATTGCTCGTTCACAGGTCGAAAATGGTGCTCAAATTATTGATGTGAACATGGATGATGCCATGTTAGATGCTGAGAAAGAGATGGATGTCTTTCTGAAACTGTTGGTTTCAGAACCGGAAATTTCTCGCGTTCCTGTCATGATTGATTCTTCGAAATGGACTGTGTTGGAAGCTGGTTTGAAATGTGTACAGGGAAAATCAGTGGTAAACTCCATTTCATTGAAAGAGGGCGAAGAGGAATTTATAAAGTATGCTACCCAAATTAAAAGGTATGGAGCTGCTGCTGTGGTAATGGCTTTCGACGAAAAAGGTCAGGCCGATACTTATGAGCGCAGAATTGAAATTTGTGGTAGAGCTTATAAAATATTGACAGAGAAAGTTGGTTTCCCGCCAGAAGATATCATCTTCGATCCAAATGTATTGGCAATAGCTACTGGAATAGAGGAACACAACAATTATGCTGTTGATTTTATAAATACCGTAAGATGGATCAAGGAGAATCTTCCACATGCAAAAATTAGTGGAGGAATTAGTAACCTGTCTTTTTCTTTCCGTGGGAACAATGTGGTTCGTGAAGCGATGCATTCGGTTTTCTTGTATCACGCCATTAAGGAAGGTTTGGATATGGGAATTGTAAATCCTGGAATGTTGCAGATTTACGATGAGATTGAACCGGAATTATTAGAGAAGGTGGAAGATGTAGTGTTGAACAGGAAACCTGATGCTACTGAAATCTTAATAGAATTTGCCGAAGGATTAAAATCGGCAGGAACAAGTCAAGCAAAAAAGGATATTTGGAGGGAAAAATCAGTCAATGAGAGATTGTCTTACTCCTTGGTAAAAGGAATTACCGATTATATAGAAGAGGACGCTGAAGAGGCTCGTCAAAATTATCCGAAAGCATTGGAGGTAATCGAAAAACCTTTAATGGACGGTATGAATATAGTTGGTGAGTTGTTCGGCGATGGAAAAATGTTTCTTCCTCAGGTAGTAAAATCTGCAAGGGTGATGAAAAAAGCCGTTGCATACCTTCAACCCTTTATCGAAAAAGAGAAAAGCAATGCCGCCGATGCCAAAAATGCAGGTAAAATTCTAATGGCAACAGTAAAAGGTGATGTTCATGATATCGGCAAAAATATTGTGGATGTAGTTTTGGGATGTAACAATTTTGAAGTGATCGATTTGGGTGTGATGGTTCCATGTTCGAAGATCTTGGAAGTGGCCAAACAAGAAAATGTTGATGCCATCGGATTGAGTGGTTTGATTACACCATCCCTGGAAGAGATGTGTTTTGTTGCCGAAGAGATGCAACGAGAAGGATTTGATATCCCTTTGGTAGTGGGAGGTGCAACAACATCGGAATTACATACGGCAGTTAAGATTGAGCCAAACTATAAAAATGGAGTAGTGCATGTGAGCGATGCTTCTCAGTCGGTAGGTATTTTCAAAAAATTATGTGACAAGAGTAAACGCGAAGAATATTTAGCTGGTGTAAAAGTGCAATATCAAGAGGTAAGAGAGAATCATGTCAAGCAAAAATCGGCTGATTATTATTCTTTGCAAGAGGCAAGAGCAAATGCGGAGGCAATTGATTGGACCAAATCACCAATATACAAACCAAAGAAAATTGGTTTACAAGTACAGAAGAATTTCTCTATTAGTGAAATAAGAAAATATATTGATTGGACCTTCTTTTTTGTAGCCTGGGAGTTGAAATGCATGTATCCGGAAATTATGGAAGATCCGGATTACAAGGATGAGGCCAAAAAGCTTTTCGACGATGCCAATAAAATGTTGGACAAGATTGAAAAGGAGAATCTTTTGGAAGCTAGTGCAGTTTATGGATTGTTCCCGGCAAATGCAGTAGGCGATGACATTGTCATTTATTCTGATGAGGAAAGAAGTTCAGAGTTGAAGCGATTTACTCAAATTCGTCAGCAGGAGAAATTTTCAAAAGGTTTAAGCAACTTGTGTTTGAGCGATTTTATTGCTCCAATTGAATCGGGACGAATTGATTATATAGGATCATTTGTAGTAACAGCTGGGCTGGGAATAGAAGCGAGTCTGCAAAAATATACTGAGCAAAATGATGATTACAACAGTATCATGATTAAGATTTTGGCAGATAGATTGGCCGAAGCATACACAGAATTGTTGCATGAAAAAATCCGTAAAGAAGATTGGGCCTATGCAAATGGAGAAGACCTGAGCGTTGAGGAAATGTTACGTGAAAAGTACCAGGGAATTCGTCCGGCCTTTGGTTATCCTTCCTTACCAGAACATTCCGAAAAGAAAGTACTTTGGGATTTCTTGCAGGTTGAGGAGAATATTGGAGCAACATTAACCGAAAGCTATGCCATGTATCCTGCAGCTTCAGTAAGTGGTTTGGTATTGGCTCATCCCGATGCAATTTATTTTTCGATTGATAAGATCAAAGAAGATCAGGTAAAAGACTACGCTGAGCGTAAGGGAATATCGGAAAAGGAAGCCAAGAAGCTATTAACGGCTATTTTATAGAAACATCAAATTATTAGAATACGATTTTTGAGATTTATTAGAATCTCACATCTAAAATTAACCGGATGAAAGTAATTGAACATTTAAATCAGGCAATTGAGAATAAAACCACACACTTCTCTTTTGAATTGTTGCCTCCTTTAAGAGGTAATAGTATATACAAGGTATTTAATACCATAGAAAAACTTCGCGAGTTCGACCCAAAGTATATAAATATTACAGCACACCGTGATGAAGTTGTTTTCGTAGAGTCGCCAAATGGAGGATTCGAGAAGAAGATCACTCGTAAACGTCCGGGAACAGTTGCTGTGGCAGCTGCCATTCAGAATAAATACAAACTAACGGTTGTTCCTCATGTTATTTGTAGCGGATTTACTCCCGAAGAAACAGAAAATGCACTTTTAGATCTGAATTTTTTGGGAATTCACGATTTATTGCTTTTGAAAGGTGATACTTCGCCTCGTCATGATTTTATTTCAAGTGAAGGAGAACACAAATATGCGATTGATTTGATTGGGCAGGTTAATGATATCAATAATGGAATTTTTTTAGATGGAACTCATGTTGAACCATTTGAAACTCCATTTTCATATGGAACTGCAGGATATCCAGAAAAACATGAGGAGGCTCCAAATATGGATTCGGATTTGTACTGGCTGAAAAAGAAAGTAGATGCAGGTGCAGATTATATTGTAACCCAGATGTTTTTCGATAATCAGAAGTTTTTTGATTTTGAGAAAAAAGTTCGAGAAGCAGGAATCACTGTCCCAATTGTACCGGGAATCAAGCCTATTTCTGCTCTTTCTCAATTAAATGTGCTTCCTCAGATTTTTAAAACTGAAATACCAGAGACTTTAGCTGCTGAAGTTCGTAAATGTAAAACCAACGATGAGGTAAAACAAGTTGGGGTAGAGTGGGGAATTCAGCAAAGTAAAGAGTTGATTCAACATGGTGTGCCATCATTGCATTTTTACACACTAATGGCATCCAGTTGCGTTAGAGATATTGCAAAGGCAATTTATTAACAAAATTGGAAACAAAACCAAATCCCTTTTCAAGTCTGAAGAGGGATTTTTTTATGTAGAAACTGCAATAAAAGTAGGTTTGTCACAGTTAAAAAATAGAATTGATAATTAATAAAGATATGAGAAAGACAATTATTCTATTGTTACTGATGAGTGGAGCGTTTTTATCAAAAGCTTAGGTTTTTAATACATCTGGAATTTTAAAAGAAGGAGAAGCTGCAATCGGTTTTGAACCATCCTTGTTGGTTTACGATGGAGAAACTGATTTTATGATGTTTTTTCATGCAGGTGTTGGATTAGGACAGAATATTGACTTGGCAGGAAAGTTTGGAGTTTTTGGTGATGAAAATTATTACGGTGGAGATATTGAATTTGGTTTCAGTAAAACGCTTTCATTATCAGCAGGAGCTCATCACTTTCACGATTTTGCATTGGATGGAACGGCAAATGTTACTGTGCCATTGGCAAGAGGTACTAAACTAATCACTGGTTTAGATATGGATATTGTATTTGGAAATGAAACCAAAATTCCTCTTTGGATTCCATTAGGAATAAGAGTTTCGGTTGGTAATGGTTGGTCCTTAATTATGGAATCAGAAATTGAACTAACCGATGAAGCCTATCATTATTTTGGAGTTGGAATGGCCTATGGATTCTAATTCTCGGTAATTCATTTTAATTGAATGTAAGTCTATTTAAACTAAGTGATTACGTTGTGGTATTTAATACAAATAAACTGAACAAGAATTCAATTGATGAATTTTAATCATTTTTATGTTTTAAAATTTAGAATTATAGTTAATTTAGTAGTTTAATAATAAATAATATTAGAATAACTGAATATGAAAAAGATTATAATTGCCTTAACGTTTATGATGGGATCAATGGTATCATTTGGACAAATTTTTGATTCTTCTGATATCTTAAAAAAGGGAGAATTGGTTGTTGCCTTTGAGCCTGGGTTTTTTATTTTTGATGGAAGCGATGATTTTAGAACTTTTTTTCATGGTGAATATGGATTAGGAAAGAAAATGGATCTTGGTGTAAGTATCGATCCTTTAAGTAGAGATGGTTATTATGGTGCTGATATAGAGTTGTGGCTTGCAGAAAAGTTCTCAATTTCAGCTGGAGCCCATCATTTTAGTAAAATGGCTCTCGATGCAGCTGTGAAATATAGCACTCCTATTCGATCAAATATAAAATTTACATCAGGATTGGATAGTGATTATATGGTCAATAATTCTAAATTGGCGCTTTGGTTACCAGCTGGGGTAGATGTGGAAATTGGTAATGGCTTATCTGTTCTGGTTGAAGCTAAAGTTGAAATAACAGATGAAGCTATAATTATTTTGGAATTGGCGTAGCTTATAAAATTAAATAGATAATCTTTTAATCTTGGTCTAATTAAAGTTACTAACAGTCTGTTAATAATGTATTTTGATTCTGAATTGAAATTGAAGTATATTAATGTCTTGATAAACTTTAATCATTAAACTGCAGCTACCAAATGGAAAAAGAAAAATCTTCTATTGAGAAATTAAAAGATTTTGCTCTTAAAACGCATCGTAAAATTAATTTTAGCGAGAAAGCGTATCCCTCTAATGCACTACATCCTGTTACTTATCACCGAAGATTTGTAAGTATACCTGGGAATGATTACAAAAGAGTCTTTTTTGCTTGTTTTGGAGATTCTCGTAGATTGGATAATTTTTCGATTTATAGTGGTGTGTTTTTTCCTATTGATGTTTCAAGAGAAACAAAGATATGTGTTCGAAAAAAACACATATTCGATAAAATAAGTTTGTTTGTAAAAAAGAAATACTATAAAACAGGTGTTGACTCCTTTGATTCTCAAGTTGTATTTGATGAGTTTACAGCAATTGGAACCAATAAGATTTTCATCAATGCCAAAATTCAGAAGTTGATTTTAAAAGCTTTTGATTTTGATGTTCGATTAAGAGTTGGGATAAATATGTTGAATATTGACTTTATTCCGGAGCTGAAAGGTAAATCGTATGTAGGAATTTATACAACTCAAGATTGGTTTATCAACTCATCTGAAATTGAAATTTTATATGATTTGGCAGAACAATTGCAAAATCAATCAGTTTTTATGAATGAACCGGATTTGATTGTACAATTTTAGATAGTATTTTAAGATACAAGAAAGCCTCAATTCTATAGAATTGAGGCTTTTGATATTTAGAATGTGAATTCATCAATGATTTTCTGAGCGGTAACCTCGGAAAGTTTAATGTTTGATTCATGTGTCCAACCTCCAATATGTGGACTCAGCAATACATTCTCAGCTTCAATTAAATATTGAAATTCAGCAGGAAGTTCAGAAGCATGCAAATCTTCAAATGAAGTTTTTTCGTATTCCAGGACGTCTAAGCAAGCACCTTTAACCTGTCCTGATTTTAGATTTTTCACCAAATCAGCAATACGAACCACTTTTCCGCGTGCAGTATTAATAAGGAAAATTGGTTTTTTGAATTGATTCAGAAATTCATCATTCACCATAAACATGGTTTCTTCGGTTTGTGGAACATGCAGACTTAGAATGTCGCATTGCTCAAACAAATCATCTAACTGTTTTTCAGTACAATAATCATCGGTATAGTTAAACTTGTATTTATCGTAGGCAATTACGTTACAACCAAATCCTTTTAGTCTTTGGGCAAAAGCTCCACCCATGTTTCCGTATCCAATAATTCCTACGGTCTTGCCCATAATCTCAATTCCACGGTTTTCTTCACGTCTCCACATTCCATTGCGAACTTCCCAATTGCATCGACACAAATTATTGAAGAGAGTTAAAAGCATACCTATGGCATGCTCACCAACGGCGTCGCGGTTTCCTTCCGGAGCATTGAAGCATTTAATGCCTTTGCTTTCTGCATATTCAACATCAATATTTTCCAATCCGGCACCTACTCTACCAATAAACTTAAGTTTTGAGGCGATATCAAGTTCTGCTTTGGTCAATTTGAACTTACTTCGAATGATAAAACCATCGAACTCAGGAAATATTTCTAGTAGTTCCTCTTTGTTTTTTTCAGGAGCATACGTGCAGTCGAAACCTGCATTTTGAAGCATTTCTAATAAACGAGGGTGTGTTGAATCTATAAATAGAACTTTCATTTTTTAGTATCAAGTTAAGGACATCAAGAATAAGGAGATTCTGTGATTCCGGGATTTCATGCAAAAATAGATTGAAATTTATAAATCGTAGCATTTATTTAGAATGTAATTCATCATTCACTCACTCTTTCCAAATCCACAACAAAACTGGCTTTATAACCTCTCAGTTTTCCGGTAGCATCGTATATTTCGAAGCCAAACATCAGTTTTTTAACCTCTTTTTTTAGTTGTAACAGATTCTTGTCCCAATACCAATTCTCTTCAAACTGAATTTTTCCAGTTCTCTCGTTCAAATTATTTTCTTTAATAATTTGTTTGATTTCACTAATGGATAATTCGTGATTGTCGTAATAATCATATGCCTTTAAATTACCAGCTTTTACTTCTTTCAAAACTTGCACGATTAGGTAAGAGCTATTGGTATTCTTCAGGCATTCGTTCAGCCATTCATCATCCAGGTTGGGATTTTTTACGATCACCTCGTAAATAATAGGATCTGCAATAAGCTCACCTTCTGTTTTTGTAGACGAATTTTCTGGTTTGTTTTGGCAAGAAAACAAAAACAGCCCTGAGATAATCAGAGCTGTTGAGGTATAATAGAATTTTTTCATGTTCTATATAATATGTGTTTGTTAACGATCGAAACTTAAGCGCATACCTTTCGTGCTTTCATCAAACTTACCATTGTTATACACCAAGTGACCATTCACAAAAGTTTTTTCAACCATGTATTGGAATTTTTCTCCATCGAAAGGAGTCCAACCACACTTATACAATGTGTTTTCTTTGTTGGCAGTCCAATCTTCCTCCTTAACCAATACCAAATCTGCGTAATACCCTTTACGGATAAAACCTCTTTTTTCAACTTGGAAAATCTCAGCAGGAGTGTGACACATTTTTTCAATCACTTTTTCAAGACTAATTTTGCCGCGTCGTGCTTGCTCCAACATTGCCACAAGTGAATGTTGAACCAAAGGACCTCCACCTGCAGAATTCAAATAGTTGCCATCTTTCTCTTCTTCAGTATGAGGTGCATGATCTGTTGCAATTATATCCAATCTGTCGTCAAGCAATGCTTCCCAAAGTTTATCCTGATCTGCTTTGGTTTTAACGGCAGGATTCCAGCGTATTCTTGATTTTTTAGTCAAGTAATCTTTGTCATCAAACCATAAGTGATGTACACAAACCTCAGTTGTAATTCTTTTATCTTTCGAAGGAATCGAGTTGTCAAACAGATCCATCTCAATTCCGGAAGATAAATGAAGGATGTGTAAACGAGTGTTGTATTTCTTAGCCAACTCCACGGCTTTCGATGAAGATTTGTAACAAGCTTCGGCACTTCTAATCACTCCATGATATTCCATTGGAATGTCCTCGCCATATTTTTCAAGGTATTCAGCCTGATTTTTTTCAATGGTTGGTGTGTCCTCACAATGCGTAGCAATCAGCAGAGGAGCTTTTTCAAAAATCTGCGAAAGCGTATCAATATCATCCACCAACATATTCCCTGTAGATGATCCCATGAAGATTTTAATCCCACAAACCGATTTAGGATCCGTTTTTAAAATCTCTTCCAGATTGTCATTGGTAGCACCCATGTAGAACGAGTAGTTGGCCAGTGATTTTTCAGCACCAAGCTTGTAACGCTCTGCAAGTAACTCTTGGGTAACTGTTTGTGGTTTTACATTTGGCATATCCATAAAGGAAGTGGTACCACCTGCTACAGCAGCTTTCGATTCGGTATACAAATCACCTTTGTGTGGCATTCCTGGATCGCGAAAATGTACCTGATCATCGATCACACCGGGAATTAGCAACTTGCCACCAGCATCAATAACCTTCCACGATGAATCAACCTTTTCAGGAGTGGATGTATAAATTTCTTCAATCAATTGATCTTTCACCAGCACACTTCCGGCGAATTTCCTGCCCTCGTTAATGATTAAGGCATTTTGTATTAAATAAGTTGACATTTTGGTTGTTTAGTTCTAAGTATTTTAAAATCTATCTTTCGTATTTGGTAAAAAAGCTGCGTAGTTTCATTTTAATTACGCCCCACACAGCTTCGTTAAAAATACCACCACTCATTTTCGAAGTTCCTTGTGTTCTATCCGTAAAAATGATTGGCACTTCAATAATATTGAAGCCAAATTTCCATGTGGTAAATTTCATTTCTATCTGGAAAGCATACCCTTTAAATCTAATTTTATCCAAATTAATGGTTTCAAGTACCTTTCTGGTATAACATTTAAAGCCAGCAGTTGCATCATGAATCTTCATTCCTGTTACAATTCTTACGTACTTCGATGCAAAATACGACATCAAAACCCTACCCATAGGCCAATTTACAACATTTACACCAGAAACATAGCGTGAACCAATGGCCATATCTCCACCTTGATTAGCGCAAGCTTCGTATAAACGAACCAAATCTTCCGGATTGTGTGAAAAATCGGCATCCATTTCAAATACATATTCGTAGTTGTTTTCAAGTGCCCATTTAAAGCCGGCAATATATGCGGTACCTAGGCCAAGCTTTCCTTTGCGCTCTATCATGTGTAGCTGAGAAAACTCCTTCTGCAAATTTTTTACAATTGCAGCAGTTCCGTCAGGAGAATTGTCTTCAATTATTAAGATATCAAAAGCTTTTTCCAGCGAAAATACTTTCCTAACAATGGATTCAATATTTTCTTTTTCATTGTAGGTCGGAATAATAACAAGTCTATTTGTCACCTTCAGAGAATTAATTTGTAAAACAATTTATTAGCACGAAGATAGTATATCTGTAATAAAACTGTCATTTCCATTCGTTAAAAAGAGTGAAATCCATGATTAATTATGCCAGTCCCCTTCGGGTCGGGCTATCCGCTATATCTTTTCCTCATTCTTCGAAAAAGGATGCCGCTTCTATCCCTACCGGATCGTTTCTATGGGTAGTGCATGAAAAAATGAGCGAATAGATATTTAAAACAATCAAAAATCACATTCGCTGAAAATTTCTCTAAATTTTTTCTCACGGGTTATGAGTAAGTTAGGTTGGTGTAGAGAAAAAGTTTGGTTTTTGGATTTGGAAAGTTGAAAAAGTATGTGTTATCTTTGCAGCCGCTTTACATGGGTAT
>NZ_BAZX01000008.1 GCF_001310955.1 Marinifilum fragile JCM 15579 | reverse complement strand
TTGTAAATAAAGAGCTTTCATAAATGAAAGCTTTTTTATTATCTGGGTTTAAAGATAGATTAAACCGCCTTGCATAGCTGAGAATAAAAACAAAAAACTGCTCCAACAATTGAAGCAGCTTAATACATTTAACAGTCAAATAATTTTACGCCACAGCTCGGGAATAATCCAAAGAATATTCTTCAGACCTAGCCGTTCCAAATAAACATTCTACATCCACTTCTTCTTCTTGAACCAAACAACCATTACAATAGCCAGCAAAGTCATAATTCCCAATAAGGTATAATATCCATATTTATAATTAAGTTCTGGCATATTAGAAAAATTCATTCCATAAATACCAGCCAAGAAAGTCAGGGGGATAAAGATCGTTGCTATTAGTGTTAATAGCTTCATTACCTGATTTAATTGATTATCCTGAATCGACTGATATGATTCATTTATTGCCGATAAATTGTCCCTCAAAAAATCCAACTGATCAATTACGAATAGAATATGATCTTTAGTATCTCGAAAGTACTTAACATTCTCTTCTTTAATCAAATGAAGATCATCATTCACCAGAATTGCATATGCTTCTTGTACTGGTGTTATTCCTCTTCTGGCTCTTAGCAAAACTCGCCTGTATTCCCTAATCGAACTTGGTATATCCTCATTTGACGGGTTTGAAATTTCTTCATCCAGTTTCTCCAGTTTATCATTTCCAGTTTCAATCAACTCAAAATAATTGTCAATAACCACATCTGCTAAAGCAAAAAGAAGATAATCCGCACCTTTACCTCTGATTTTCTTCGGTTGATTTCTAAGTCTAAACAATGCTGCATCAAAAATTGGTTCTTCAAAATCCACAAAAGATAAAACAAACCTATCGCCTTGTATAAAATGAACAGGTACGGAACCATAAGTTAATTCATCTTTATCCGTCAATACCATTTTTATTGTTAGGTAATAATAATTCTCAAAAACTTCAAATTTAGGTCTTAGAGAATTATTTAAAATATCTTCCAAAACTAAATCGTGGATATTGAATTGTTTACCCAGATTTTCCAAAGCAGGAATATCAACTCCTTTTAAGTTTATCCAAGTAACATGCTCACTTGATGGTTTTGGAAATTCAATATTGGAGAGATCACTTACAAACTCCTCCAATTGAATTCTATTCTCATTATATTTTACAAGCTGAATTGATGCATTACTAACTCGCTGCTTTCCTACATGAATAAGCGTACCTGGAGACATTCCTCTTTTTGTGGAATTTCTTTTTACTTTTTTATTTCCCATCATCCAAACAGTTGTATTTTATACTATATTTAATTTTATTTCTAACAGTTAAATTTACTCAATATTACTTATTTCAGATGGCTGCAGTTGAAAGTATTTTAAAGGATTTAGGCATAGGCTATAAAGTATTGTTTGTAATCTTTGCCATTCTTATTGGATTCATTGCTTCTAAAGTGATTCGCTTTTTTATGCATCGCATGGTTCTAAGGTCTGCGAAAAAATTAAATGCGGATCCTACAAATTACAACTTTTTAAAAAATGCGGTAAGTTTTCTAATATTCATCTTGGTTATTATCATTGTATTTTATTCGATTCCTGAATTAAAAAGTATTGGTGTTAGCTTGTTAGCCAGTGCAGGTATACTTGCTGCAATTGTTGGTTTTGCTTCACAACAAGCCTTTTCAAATATCGTTAGCGGTATCTTTGTGGTCATTTTCAAACCTTTTAGAGTTGGTGATTACATAAAGGTTGGAGATCTACATTTTGGAACTGTTGAAGATATAACACTAAGACATACTGTCATCAAAAACCCGGAAAACAGACGGGTAATTATCCCAAATTCTGTAATCAGTTCTGAAACTATTCTTAATTCCTCAATTGCTGATCCAAAAGTATGTGCATTTGTTGAAATTGGAATAAGTTATTTTTCATCTATAGATAATGCCATTTCAATTATACGATCAGAAGCAGAAAAACACCCAAATCTTATTGATAACAGATCAGAAGCAGAAATTGAAGAAGGGGTTGAAAAAGTAATAGTTCGTGTTATTCAGTTAGCTGACTCCAGTGTACTCTTAAGAGCATATGTTTGGGCCGAGAATAATGGAAAAGCATTTGTGATGAAATGTGATTTACTAAAATCCATTAAAGAAAATTTTGATAAAAGCGACATTGAAATCCCTTTTCCACATCAAACAGTCTACCTTAGAAAATAACTCACTAAAGATTATCAAATCACATGATATCAAGTCATTTAAAAAATTGCAATTCAAAAAACATATCAAAAATAACTACAATAAAAGATTATGAGAAGGCTTCATGTTTAGCAAGAAGCCTTTGTTTTGTTATGTGACTTGATGCTCTAATTGTCGTCTAATGGTAAATAAGGCACAAAATATGAGTAAAAAGAGAAGTTTGGATAACGATATATTAGATTCCTTCATATATTGGAAAACCTTACCTAATAGCAGTGTTCTAAGGGCTTTTAAGAATTATTTTCCTGCAGCATCCAATATTAAATGGCGGATGCTTGGTCATGAAATGTATAAAGTGAAATTTTTTTATCAAGAAGAATCAATAAACGCGATTTTCACGAACAATGGAAAATTGGTTAAAGTTTTTAGTGAATGATATACTATTCTACAAGTTTATTTCTAAAAGCATATTTAACCAAACCAGCAGTATTTTTAACCGCCAATTTTTCCATTAAATTTCTCCGATGGGTATCCACTGTTCTTACACTTACAAATAACTGAGATGCAATTTCATTATTTGAAAATTCTTGTGCAATAAGCTTTAATATCTCTATTTCACGTTTTGTTAAGGAAATCGATTTTTCTGTTTTTGATTTTTCAATTCTACCAAACATCAGGTTTTTTGAAACTTCGCCGCTTAAATAAGTATCGCCAACCGCAACACATTTAATCGCTCTTAACATCTCTTCCTTGCCTGCATTTTTAAGAATGTACCCAACAGCTCCAGCCTCTAACATTTTTACCACATATTCTTTATCTCCATGCATAGATACCGCTAATACATTTATACTCCCATCATATGCCTTAATTTTTTCTGTTAGATTGATACCGCTGGTTGTACCCATATCAATATCCATCAAAACAACATCCGGACGAGATAATTTAATTAAACTTAGAATATCATGTTCATTATCCGCATCACCGCAAACTTCAATCATCTTTTCTTTCTGAAGAAGAGCTTTTATCCCTTCTCTAAACATTTTATGATCATCAGCTATTAAGATTTTGATCTTCATTCCTGTCATTTTTCCAAAGGTATTTCAATAGTAGCAGTAACTCCTTTTGATATTGCTGTATCTAAAATAAAGTTACCTCCAAATGCATTGGTTCTAGATTCTACATTAATTAATCCCACTCCCGGATTTTCCTTCATTACAAATGTTTTATCAAATCCACAGCCATTATCCTCAACCATTAAAATTATGCTGTCTGGATGTTCTATTAATTGCACCTGCACTTCAGAGGCCGATGAATGCTTTACTGAATTATTAATCAATTCCTGACATATTCGATACAGGCCTAGTTCAATTAACTCAGGAAATCGCTCACTAAGAATCGAGTGAAATAAAATAATTTTTATTCTTTCAGCTTTATTAATTCTATTAATCAGATTCTCCAGTGCTGGAATAATACCAAAATCAATCAACAACTTAGGCATTAACTGATGTGAAATATCCCTAATATCACCTGTTAAAGAATCAATCATATCAAAAATCACTGACATTTGAGTAGAGAACTTTGTATTATCGAGTCGGTTATTTTCTGATGAAATATTTTCCAACAAAAGACGAACTGTTGATAAACTTGGGCCGATTCCATCATGAATTTCCTTGGCTATTCTTCTTCTCTCCAACTCCTGACCTTCCAGCATTGAGTTTAAAGCAACCATTTCCATCTCTTTATCTCTGGTGATATCCTCGATTGTTACGATATAACCTTCTTTTATTTTCCTACCTCGAATATTTAAAAACTTATCATCAAATGGCAACGCATCTATATTAAAATCCTGATATTGATTTTTAACAATCTGATTCAATTTCAAATACAATTGCTCTACATGCTTTATTTGATCAAAAATTACAAGTTCATTTAAATCATTGGGGTTCACATCAAGCTTCAAAAAAGAAATTGCCTGCTCGTTTACAAGCACAATTTGATCAAAATTATCAATTGCAATCATGCCATAAGGTGCATTATTAACAACTGAACTAAGAAGATTCTTAATCTGATCATTATGGATTTCTTGTGTCATTAATTTGATTTTCAGAATTACACTAAACCGAGATTTTAATTTTATAATATTTCATTATTAAATATCAATATTAAATAATATTTCAATACCTATTATAAGATGTGACTTTTTTATTAATCAAGCGTCAAATAAGCACAAAATTATTAGATCAAATAATACTTAAAATCATGTCTAAAACATTTAAAACTTTCATGTCTGAAAAAGGAATGAAATCAAATCGAAGTAGAAAACCGATTAAATCCGCTCCTAAAAAGAAGCTTTTACAGGATTATTATCAAGGTATTCTGACCGATGAGTTAGATGGAAGATCTCATTAATAGAGTTTGCAAGTAGGTGAAATCACCTACTTTTTTTCTGTTATTCCACTTAGAAATAAAAACAGTATTTTACCTGAAATTTATCCAAAGAGCACTTCATACTTTTAAGTGTATAACAATTTATAAAGTTAAAAGATGAAAAAGTCTGTGGATAGGAATTTATCCGATGAACAATTGGTACATTATCATTTGCAAGGCGATCAAACAAGTCTGGGCATTTTATATGAAAGACATTTCAACAATGTATATTACAAATGTCTTTCTTTTTCGAAAGATCCAATTGAGGCCTATGATCTAGTGCAGGAAATTTTCCTTAGAACTTTTAGTAAACTGCATCTGTTTAGAGGCAATTCAGAGTTCTCGACATGGTTATTTAGAATTACGCACAACTTCTGTATTGAAGATTACCGAAAAAAATATCGCAACAAGTATGAGAAGCTATCTTCATTAGTTTATGACTTGGCAGATGAAGAGTATGAACCTAATAACTTAGACAATGTATCGCTTGAAAGTGTTATAAAATCGGTATCTGAAACTGAGCAACTAATGCTGAAATTAAAATATTTAGAAGGGAAAAGTATAAAAGAATTACAAGATCAATTTCATATGGGAGAAAGTGCTGTAAAAATGAGATTACAGCGAGCCAAACAAAAAATCAGCAAACAAATGAAATTTTCATATGAAATGATGTGACTTTTCAACCTTATTCTGTCTAATATGTATCCTGCTTAAGGGTAATGTTTAAATATTTGCAGAAACATGAGATGATTATTTCACCTACAAGATTAATAAAAATCAGTTTGTTGTGGACACTAATCAATAAGACTAAATACGTAAATTATCTTATTATAACTATGTTTTATTTTTTAGGGTGAAATAGGAAGTGCTACAATCTGGTTGCCGTAGCACTTCCAATCGTCTCTACTTTATGAATGCTTATCTCCTTTTGAAAACACTTGTTAGGTTTTGTTGTTTATATATCAGACTACAGAAAGGGACAGATTTTAATTGATCACATAAATGTTAGTTTATCATTCCTGTCCCTTTCAATATTTCACTTAAGACATGGCAAAACAAAAAATAGAGCTTAGACATCTTGAAATTGATGACTATTATTCATTAAAAGAGGCATCAACTGAAGCTTATTCGGGAATTGGCGGTCAATTTTGGAGTAAATCCGACCTTGAGAAGTTACTCAATATATTCCCTGAAGGTCAAATATGTATCGAAATTAACAGTAAAGTTGTTGCTTGTGCATTATCCATCATTGTAGATTACAAACAATTTGGGAACCAGCACACATATGAGCAAGCAACTGGAAACTATACTTTCTCAACCCACTCAAAAGATGGGGATGTTTTATATGGTATAGAGGTATTGGTGCATCCTGAACATAGAGATAAAAGGCTTGGAAGAAGACTATATGATGCCAGGAAAGAACTTTGCGAACAGTTAAATTTAAAATCAATAATTGCTGGTGGCAGAATCCCAAATTACATTCGCTATGCAGATGTTTATAGTCCTAGAACTTATATTGACAAAGTTAGAAATAAAGAAATTGAAGATCCTGTATTAGGTTTTCAGTTGGCTAATGATTTTCATGTAAAAAAAATATTAAAAGGTTATTTACCTGGTGATGTTGAATCAAAGGAGTATGCTACTTTATTGGAGTGGAATAATATTTACTACCAGGAAGAAGAGCTGCTCATTAATTCACCTAAAACCACAATCAGAATTGGAATTGTTCAATGGCAGATGCGACCATTTGAAAATCAAGAAAGTTTGATCGAACAGGTGGAGTATTTTATAGATTCCTTAAGTCGCTATAAGGTTGATTTTATATTGTTTCCAGAACTATTTCATGCACCACTTCTGGCCAACTTCAAAGATTTAACTGAATCCGAAGCCATTCGAAAACTTGCTTTAATTTCTAATTCGTTAAAAAATACCTTTGCTGATTTTGCAGTAAAATATAACACAAATATAATAGCAGGTTGCATACCTGTAATTGATGATTATCAACTAAAGGGGATTTCTTACTTGTTTCGTCGAGATGGAACGATGGATTATCAGTTTAAAATTCATCCTACACCGGCTGAGTCATCCTATTGGGGAATGAAAGGTGGGGATGAAATAAAAGTTTTATCAACCGATTGTGGCAAAATTGGGATTCTATCAAGTTATGATATTGAATTTCCCGAATTATCAAGAATAATGTCGCAAGAAAAAATTGAAGTGTTATTTGTTCCTTTCATTTCTGATACTAAAAACAGCTATTATAGGGTTCGAAGATGCGCCCAAGCTCGAGCCATTGAAAATGAATGTTATGTTGCTATTGCCGGATGTGTTGGAAATCTACCTAAAGTATCAAACATGGATGTTCAATACGCTCAATCGGCAATTTTCACCCCTTCTGACTTTTCATTTCCTACAGATGCCATATTAGCAGAATCAACTCCAAACACTGAAATGACCTTGGTGGCCGATTTAGACTTAAGCTTATTAAAAATCTTACATGAATATGGTACCTATCGAAATTTAAAAGATATGAGAAAAAATTTATATAAAATTCAAAAACTATAATGTGATCGGTTGTGACTTTAAAAAACTATGCCGTCTAAATGTCATAATTCTTAAAAACAATTGAAATGAAAAAATTATTATTACTTATAGGTATTCTTCCATTGATAGCTTTTGGACAGGATTATGATGTTCCAAAACAAGTAAATGATGCATTTGTAAAAATGTTTGCAGAAGCTGAAGATATTATTTGGACAGAGATAGATGGAGAGTATGAAGCTTCTTTTTATATTGAGGAAGAATATAAGCTTGCTATGTTTTCTGATGATGGAAAATGGCTGGAAACTTCTACATCAATTAATGTGGAATCTGCATCAGCTGAAATCACCAAACCTATTTATAAAAAATATAAAGGTGCCGTTATCGATAATATTTTCTTGGTTGAAACACCTGAAAAAATAAACTTTTATCGAATTCAGGCAGATGATGGAGAATCCATTTATAAAATAAAAATGTCTGAAGTATATGAAATATTGGAGTCAAAAAAAGTTTCATTTTCTTCGGTTGATGAATCTACAGAAGATGAAGAAGATGTAGAATAAACAAATCGACTTTTGCATATGACTCTTTACAGATGGCCATCCTCCCCCAGGATGGCTATCATTTTTTTATACTTTAATCAATTTGATCTTTTGGTAGCTAGAATTTAAATGCAGAGTCATTTTAGTTTTAAGCCTTAACTTTATGACCTTAGCTTGTTTAGAGAAACTCTTATATAATTCTCAAAAAACTGCATTTTAATCATTTAACCTTCTTGCATCCAAATCTCTTTTCATTCGTTCACAAGTTTCATGGTCGATGGTATAATAATACAATAATATTGCACATGACATATATAGAATGCCAGGGAATACTGAAATCATTAGTTTTATTCCAGTAATGGCAATTGCTGTTTGCTCTGCATTGGTTGTAAACTGGAATACTGCCAGTAACCATCCTGCCAATGCACCTCCTACACCCCAACCTGCTTTCTGAGCAAAGGTAGCAGCAGAAAATACCAATCCAGTAGCTCTTCGGCCCGATTTCCATTCCGAATAATCTGCCGTATCGGCAAGCATTGTCCAAAGCAAAGGAACTGCTGGAGCATAAGAAATCTTAGCAAGAATATTAAAGATATAAATCAGAAACAGGTTATCGGAAGAAGGGATATAAAGGCAAATGAAGAAAAATCCAGACAATAATGAACTAGCCAAGAACACATTTCTCTTACCAAATTTTTGAGCCAATGGTTTCGAAAACGGAATAGCAACAATAAGCGCTACCGTTCCAATCACATTGAATAACTGGACATTTTCCTCATTCCCAATATAATACTTGAAATAATATGCAATGGACAAATTCTGCATGGCAAACATGATAAATGAGATGATGCCAACAAAAAACAGGATTACCCAAGGTTTGTTTTTAAATAAGTTTTTAAAATCCTCTTTAAGGTTCTCCTGTTGTTCCTTTGGAGGTTGAACTCTTTCCCGGGTAGTTTTAAAGGTAATTAAGAACAGAATCAAACTGATTCCTCCAAACAATATTAATGTGTATTGATATCCCTTAGCAGTATCGCCACCACCAAAATACAAAGCCAACGACAATGCTGTTCCCGATACGATAAACTGCCCAACAAAAGCAAATATAAATCGATAGGAATTTAAACCAGCACGTTCATATGAATCGGAAGTCATTACAGCTCCCAAAGATGAATAAGGCAGGTTAATAGCAGTGAACACTGTCATTAATAGAAAATAGGTAGTTCCTGCATAAATTACCTTACCTGTTGGACCCAAATTTGGGGTTGTAAAGGTCAAAACAGCTAAAACACTATAAGGTACAGCCATCCATAAAATATAAGGCCTGAATTTTCCCCATTTGGTCTTTGTCCTATCTGCAATAATTCCCATTAGCGGATCGCTAACCATATCCCAAAAACGAGCGATTAGCATAATGGTTCCCGCAGCGGCTGCCGAGATTCCAAAAGTATCGGTGTAGAATATCAGAATCCAGAAACCAACCATATCCCATACAAAATGGGAGGCTGTATCTCCTAGGCTGTATCCGATTTTCTCTTTTAATGATAATTTTGAATCTGCTTTGTCCATCGCTGCTAATATTTTTGAATTTAAATTTCGAACAAACGACATATAGACACTCAAAAAAATACTTCATGTCGTGTTGACTTTGCCTTTTAGATTATTTGTACTGTTCTTTCACAATGTAAAAAGCTTCTTTTTTATTTCTTTCGATATCTACAATGCCCCAATACTCTTCATTGGGAGCACCATCATATGGAACACCACTGCTGTTTGGTGCCCAACCTCCCGGATCTTGTGTATCAGGATTTCCAGCTTTCCAGAATTCATCTACAAAGGCAAATAAAGCAACTCCTGCACATACCTCCTGATTCTCGAAAGTAGATTTTAAGATCTTCCTGGTGGCATCGGTCTGGGCTTTTTGATTCTCACCTTGTTCATAGCCACTCTTCGAAATGGTCATGTAACTATCGGCACCAGCTTCAGACAGGTACATTGGCTTTTTGCTAATGCTTTTCCATTCCCTGAAAATGTCTGTCGGATCATCCCATCGATACACATTCATTCCCCAGATATCAATATCAGTACAAATGGAAAGTGCAAGGGAATCGGGTAGCTCTCCATGAGCCGTAGCAACAGGGTGATGCTTATCAATTTCATGAACTTTTTGTGCTGACTGGTTCAATGCAGCATACCAGTTTTTCATATCACCATCAAACCACTCGGGATGGTAATTGTATTCATTCCCCAATTCCCAAAACAAAATGGCAGGATGGGATTTATACTTGTTAATGTAATTGGCAAAACTCCCTGAGAGAATATCAAAATGTCCATTCTGATTGTAACCAAAGCCTACTATGATTTTTATTCCTGCCTTATGGATTTGATCCAATACTGCTTGATCATCAACAGGAGAATACAGTCTGATCGTATTTATTCCTGCCTCATTCATCAAGGCCAAATCTTGTTCAAGTCTTTCAAAGCTTCTTTGTTTACTGCCTTTTGGAACAGGATGATAACAAATTCCTTTAATGAGATAGACAGAATCATTAAGCACAATATTTCTACCTGATATTGAAACAAGATTTTCCTTTTGATTGCACGCAAAACAAATCATTAAAAAGGCTATACATAGAAATTTATTCATAGTAGGCATTATTTCTGTTTATTTATCCTGATGAATGACAATTGTTTGTACTGCTTGGGCGTCAATTTTAAAAGTGCTTTCCTTTCCGGCCATTGTCAGCTTTAACTGCTTAGCTTCCTCTTTCATATTCAATACTACAACGGCAATTGAACCATCAGGGTTTTGAGCCGCAGTTACCATTAAATCATCATTATTCGATTCAAAACCAATTCGGATAGCTCTAGGACGAATGTACTTGCTAAAGTGTGCCAAAGTGTAGTACATTGGAGTGAAGTATACCTCATCTTTCTTAGGATCAACAATTACAGGAGCCAAACACCAGTTATTTGCCCAGTTTGGACCACCTTGAGTATCAAGCACCATATTCCAATCAACCCATCCTTGTACCCAATTGTTCAGGCAACCAATAATATCACGAGCATAACGGTATACCGGCACATATTTCGGGTGAAGATACTTTTGCTCATCTGGTGCCCAATCATACCCCCAATCAGTCGCTTCTTTTTTCCAGTACCATGCATCATCATTCCACTGAGGCACTTCTGCATCTACACAAGCTTCTGATTGAATCATCAGTTTGTTAGGTGCTTTTTTATGTGTGTATTGCAACACGTCAGGCATATAATCGAATGTACTGGCATACCAATGAATGGCCATACCATCAAAATATTCTGAAGATTCTTCATCTTTATACATTACATCAGTCCACTCTTTCAACTCATCACGATTTTGATCATATCCCAATACCTTTACATCATGACCATCTGCCTTCAATTTTGGCCCCAAATGATTACTAACAAAGTCAACCATTTCTTCAGGTGTAAAATGCATACTCTCCCAATTGTATCCATTACCTAAAGGTTCATTCTCAACGGTTAATCCCCAAATATTAATTCCTTCTTTCTTATACTCGTTAATATATTTAGAGAAATACAGAGCCCAGGTATCGTAATACTCAGGAAGTAATTTTCCACCTTTCCAATCCTTGTTGTCTTTCATCCAAACAGGAGCAGTCCATGGCGACGACATGATCTTAAAGCCATCCTTCGAAACTGCCATTGCTTCTTTTATCATTGGAATAATATCATCACGATCTTCGTCGATAGAAAAATGCTTTAGCTCCTTGTCTCCTTCAACCGGAGCATAAGAGTAGTTGCTTAAGGAAAAATCACATGAGTTAATATGGGTTCTGGTTAGTGAATATCTTGCTCCATTTTCTCCAAAATAGGCATCTAAAATTTGCTTTCGATTTTCTTTCCCAATTTGATTCATCAGGTAGGCTGTTGATTCAGTAAACGAACCTCCAAAACCTATAATTTCCTGGAATTTCTCATCAGGCTTAATATTGATTTCAACACTTGTCTTACCGTTTTTGGATATTTCAATTTTTTGAAGTTTATTCCCTGCCGCTGATGTTTCATAGACATCAACAAGTAAATTCTTATTCTTTGAATTACAAGCCATCATACCAATGCTTATAAATAATATCAATAAATAGTTTCGTTTCATGATTGTCCTATAAAGTTTATTTAATGTTTTACTTTACCTCTTCGGGCAATTAAGGCCTGTCGAATTTCAAGTGCTCTTTGCTCCGAAATGCTATACTTCATCATCATCCAAATGGCAAGAAGAGCAAAAAATATTGGGATAATAATATCAGCCAACCTAAGGTTTATCAATGATTCTGCAGTTTGAATTTCAGCATTTTGATCAAAGCCAACCATTTTTAGAACTACACCACTCACTAAAAATGCAAGCGCATTACCCAACTTCACCATCAGCCAATAAACAGCCCCAAACATTCCCTCACGGCGTGTTCCATTATTCAATTCATCCAAATCACAAACATCCGCAGTCATTGACATCATTAATGTAAACAAACCACCAATACCGAAAGAAATCAATGGTAATGGAATAAACATCAACCATGGATTGGCAGGGTTAAATCCCCACCACTTTAGCACATAACCTACAATGGAAAGCAAAGTGGATATAATGAAGGCCTTTCTCTTCCCAACTTTTGTAGAGATACGAGTTACAATGGGAATAATCAGAAATGCAGTGCAAGCAGCGTTGACAGTACTGAACCATGGCGGCCAGGAACCTGCAGCACTGATGCTGCCATCAAACAAATAATACAGGATAATAAAGTAAGAAAACTGCGCAATCGTCTGGAAACCATTGAATATTAAAAAAGTAGCACCACACAGCTTCACAAATGGCTTACAGGTTAAAGTTTGTACAATTGCTGTCCAAAATTCTTTTAGATTTGAAGCAAGTTTCCGAATACTTAATTTGGATTCTCCTTCCAAATTAGGCAATTTGAGTTCCTTACAAAACAGTGCAGGCAAGGCACCCAATATGATGCTTGCACCTCCAACCCATACAGATAGAACCCTAACTCCCGTTGTCGATTCCTCGAAAAACAGATCTGAGTTTCCAATCATGATCCAGAACCATGGAGCAATCATCCAGGCCATCTGACCAAAAAACTGCCCTACCGCCATTAAACGGGTTCGTTCATTGTAATCTGGTGTCATTTCGTATCCCAAACCAATAAATGGTGTAGAATATATGGTAAAGGCCAGGAAGAAAACAATTGACAAAATTAAAAAGTAGATGAAATTATAGGTCTGTGAATTTTCAGGGTGCAATTGCCACAGCACCATAAAAGCAATCCCGGTAATGATACTCCCCAACAGCACATAAGGTTTTCTTCTTCCCCAACGAGTACGAGTATTGTCCGAAATATAACCCATGATTGGGTCAATTAAAGCATCGAAAAATTTTGGTAAGGCAGATAATAAACCAGCTAAAACAGGATCCATTTTAAATCCGTAGATCAGGTAGAACATAAAAACGCCGAGGGCTGCCGGATAAAGGTTGATTGTTAATTGTCCTGCTCCGTAAGCTGCTTTCTGTCCAAATGGAACTTTATCTTCTGCCGCTGTTTTATAGGGTGCCATATTGCTTTGTATTTTAGGTGTGAGTGATTCGTAATTAGATATTGTTGGTTAAAGTTCTGGGTAAAGAGCCTGCATTACTTTTTTCGGTTTTCTATCAACCGTAAACAATCCCCAGTGCTTTTCTGCTCCCAGCGGATTAGCTGTTTCACCTTTCCAATCCTCATCAAAAGCTTCAAAAAAGAAAGTTGTGATGTTCATTTCCTTCGACCACTCATTCAATTCATGGTAGTAACGTTCCTGTTTTTCCTCACTGGCTCTTTCTCCAAATTCAGATGCAATGCTTGCCCATCCTGTTTCGGTAATCACAAGTTTGCTATCTGGTAAAGCATTTCGCACATCCTGTACATTTTGAATGGTATAAGACATTCCTTCATCAATGTCCTTCCCTTCCCAAACTGGGTAAACATGAATTGAAACAAAGTCTACAACCTTAGCCAGCTCCTGTCCACTTTTAATCCACCATTCGTAGTTATCGGCAACGGTTACTGGCTGCTGAATCTCTTTCTTTACTCTTTTCACATAGGAAATAATAGAATCGGTATCCACTTTGTGGTCGTTCCATTCAACCAATGCCTCATTCCCAACATTCACGGCAATTACCGTTTCCGGATATTTGTTGGCTAAAGCAATTCCTCTTTGAATTTCTTCCTGATTCACCACCATATTTTTATCCAAAGTTTCCTGTGGAATAGGTTCGTTTAGCCACGAACAAGTTTCATGAGCACTCAATTCTGCTTTTAACCAAACACCCAACATCACTTTAATATTCAGATGGTTTTCTTCGATAATTCTTAGTACTGCCTGTGAATTTTCGCCACAATCATACAACCTAATTAAGTTGAACAATGAATCTTTCGAAATAATTTTTAAATCTTCCAGCACTTCTGCATCACTCGGATTTACTGCTCCATTTCCCTGTCGGGATGCTGTCCGCTACGAAAGCCTGAATAGCTACGGCCCATGATGTTCCACCTAAAAGATCCTTTTTCTCTTGTTTGATTTCCATATTCTGTTTCACTTCCCCATGAATGTTTGTATCCGATTTTTTTACAGCATTCTTACATGAGAACAATCCAATCGTAATACATATCAGTATTGAAGTATTTTTTATTGTTGAGTTTTTCATATGTTTAGGTTTTAAGCTTGCATGAGTTCAGTAAATTGATTTTCCATCACTTTCTTTGGTTCCCTATCCAGTGTGAATAATCCCCAGTGTTTTTCAGGTTCCATTGGTTCCGGCGATCCTTTCCATGATTCATCAAAGGCTTCGAAATAAAAGCAGAGGATCTCTTCTTCTTCGGTCCATTGCATTAAATCTTGGTAGTATATGGCTTGCAAATCTTCACTTACATTTTCAGGATCTATTCCTCGTCCATTGGAATTTGTTGCCCAACCCGCCTCGGTAATTACAACTGGTTTGTGAGGGTGTTTTTCAGCAATACTATAATAGTTTTGTTTGGTGTATTCCAAGGCCTCATGAATATTCTTATATTCCCAAACCGGGTAAGTATGAATGGAAATAAAATCCACGGCTTCCACAAGGTCCTTGATATGATCCAGCCAAGGCACATAGTTTTCACAAAATGTAACAGGCTGCTTGGTACCTTTCTTAATAATTTTCACATATCGAATTACACTTTCAACAGGAACATAGTGATCTGTCCAACTTACTGTAGCTTCATTACCCGCGGACAGTGCAAAAACGATATCAGGATATTGATTTGCAAGCTTTATTAATTTCTCAATTTGATTGATATTGTGCTCTTTATTTACAATCAGCTGTCCTTCGGAGTATATTCCTCCCCATGGACAATTAAAATTGTTCATTTCAGCACCTATGTATGCACCTAGCATCACTTGAAAATCAAGCTTCTCATTTCGAATTACCTCAAGCACAGTATCGGTTTGCTCATCGCAAGCATAAAGCCTTAAATATTTCCAGTGTCCTTGTAGGATTAACAAATCTTCTTTAATCTGCTCATAGGTAGGAAAAATTCCAGCATCTGGACTCTGTCCTTTCCTAAAGCCTGAATAACAAATAGCCTTATCAAATTTTATATCAAACTGTTCTGTAATCTTCTTCATTAACGATTTACTTAGTCTTCTTCGCGAGTACACGAATTAAAATTTCAACTTCTCATCCTTATCCCAAATTCCCCAATAGGCACCTACATCACCTTCATCTGATGTTTTCCACTCTTCATCGAACGACGAGAAGTAGAATATCTCGATATCTTCTTCTTTTGACCAGTTTTGTGATTGTATAAAGTACTTCATCGCATTTTCCTGAGAAGGCACCGCACCATGAAATTGCTCTCCTACATTTGGCCAACCTGTTTCAGAAATGATTACTTTCTTGCCTGCTCCAGCTCGTAATGCACGGTTGTACATGTCTTTCATATACAGGTATGAGTTCTCGAGACTACAACCCTCCCAGAATGGGTAACAGTTTGCAAGAATCACATCGCAGGCCTCGGTAACCTTAGGTCGGTTTGCGAATTCATAGTATGCATCAACATAAGCCACAGGAATACCAGGAAGTTCTTCCTTCACTCGGTAGATGTATCTCAGAAGTTCTTCTTCCGTTAAATCTTCACGATACAAGACTTCGTTACCAACCGCTACGATATCCGCATAACCAGCTTTTGCAACTTCTATAACACCTTCAATTTCGTTTTCGTTAATGCTTTGATATTTCCCCAACCATGCTCCTACCATGGTTTTCAGACCAAATTCTCTGGCGACTTTAGGAATCAATTCATTTCCTTCAGTACATGAAAAAGACCTGATCCACTTGGTGTGGGGACTCACAATTTCCATTCTTCTGCGAATCTGTTCCTCGCTGATCTGGTTTCCCGGTTCCTGTCCTTCCTCGTAAGGACTAAAACAGATCCCATGCATTCCTCTATTCAAATACTGATAGTATAGCGCTCGTAATTCATCTTGGCTTTTGTCTTCAAGATCAACCCCTGCCAACGACATTAAATATTCACTTCTTACAGACATAGGTTTAGGCTTAAAAGGTTAAAGTTTATCGGTATGGTTACAAGAGTGCAACCACACCGACAGTTTATTTGTTAGTTTTCAGACATTGTATAATCAATTCTTTTCACTGAATCTTCTCTTCTAAATATCGATGCACTGTTATTTTCATCGATGATATTACCAGAGATCAAAGTGTTTGATCCATCTTTATAAATGATTTTTATCTCAGGTATTGCTCCCTTTGAGAAAACAACTGGAACCTTACAAAATGTGAATGCAAGTTGTCCCTCTTCCAATTCAATTGTTTGCTTTGAATTTTGAAGATCATAGTAGGTAAACAACTCTGGATTCTTAAGAACTTCCTGCTCGTTCAGCAAAGGCAAATCGAAAACAATTTTCCCCTGATCGATTCGAATACCAAGCTCTCCCATTCTCGAAATGAAATCTTCTTTCACCTGACCAGTCATACCTGGTTGCCTCGCTCCTGCATTTCCGGGAGTATGAGAGTAGGCATCAGTTGGGAAAGCACCATACAAGTCTGGTGATTTGTAGATTCCAATACCAGCTTTTATTTCATAGTAATGTTCCTTCAATCTTCCAATCAACTCTGCACTTAAGTTCTCGTCGGTAGCCAGAAAGAAATTCTCTTGGGTGGCAAGAAGCAGTTTCGAAACCATGTGCCAGTAGATACTTCCCAATCCTTCATATCCATAGAACGTTCCAGATCTTCCTGTAAAAGACTGATGGTCGAACATGCTTTCGTAAGTATTTAGAACAAGATCTCTATCGGCCTCTACCAATAATTTATATTGAGAATTTAATCCATCAAGAATTCCTTTAAGAACCTCTGCATTTCGAATTTTACCATTGAAATGACAGTGACCTGATCGGTCAAGAGAAACAAGCGCAGTATTTTTGTCTTCAATTAATTTCTGAAGCAATGATGATTTTGTTACCTGCTGTTTTGGAATGTTATTCTTCTCAGTAAATCTTGCCAACTGCCTGTCGGGATACAAAATGTAACTAAACTGATCCTCACGGAATAATGAACTCGCTTTTAAAGCATTCAGCACTTCCAAACTCTCTTCTGCCGATAAATATCCTGAACTCAACACAGCTACCTGCCCTTCCAACATTTCATACAGGTAACGAATCGATATTTCATCATCGGAAATTGAAATCAGATTATAAGCATGATACAACTTGTCTTCGCGCTTATTCACTCGAATCGACTGATCCATATAAGCCATTGCCAATCTGGTAAATTCTACCAAATCTGCAATTTTAACAGACTTTCGTTCTCCAGAGAATGAATTTTCATAGATGCTCTCTCTGTATTCTGTTCCTGCCAAACCAAGAACATCGGCAAAGTGCTTTCTGTCCTTGTTGGTAAAACCAGTATTCAACAAGTCTGGTCGCTCATTAAATAGGTTAAAGATCTTATCCAATAACACTTTCACTTCTGCTGAAATAGTGATTTCTTCTACCGATAATCCAGTCAGTTTTTCAGTCCAGAACTTTAAAAATCTGCGCAAGTAGTATAGGGTTACCATGGAAACACCATTCCCCACCAATGCATTGTTTGCATCGTTCCATTCAGGACGCTGAGTATTCAGCCAAATCCCAGCTTCAGGAATAAAATTGCTTAACTTACTTAGTAAGGTCACCAATACCTTTTCCATCAGGTTCACCCTGTATATCTCACTTCCTTGATGCAACAAGAAAGCATCGGCACCAAGCTCTTTGTAATTTGCTTTTATTGTATTATTCAGATCAAAATCAAAGCCAATGGTATCCTGTGGGTTTTTAACAATTTGATCGTAAGGTTTAATTCGGTATGGCACATTTGCATACACAAATATCTCCTTGCTTATAAGTTCATCTAATTTTCCTGGATGAAAGTGGTTAGATAACTCCAAAAGCTTCTGCAAATAGATAATCTGGTGATCTCCCCAATATCCAATATAAGCCCATGGATCATCCGGATCAGGACATTCCCAATCGATTCCTTCACGAGTAATTCGGTATGGATTGTATCCATCGGCAGTAGAAGCATTCACAAACTTGCTAATCATCCCTTCCAAATACTCAGGATATGACCAGGCCAAAGCTTCCCAGTTTTGGAAAATATCTCTCCAGTTTCCCTGATAATTCAACTTTGGACTCCCGTCTTCATTTTTAGTTTCGATGGAGAATTGATTCCAAGGACGACTTGGATCGCCATGACGACGACTAAATGTTAATGGCAGGTACTCCATGCAAATTCTTTGCAAATCAGAATTAGCTACAGTACTTACTTTATCAATCAGTTCATTATATGATATTTCTTCAGGCAGTTCATTCAACCAGCTATTAAATTCTGAATGAATTGTAGAATTCGATTGCTCCACAAACAAAGCAAAATCTGCACTATTAATATTGTATGAATCAATGAAAATTCCACCACGCATTACATTAAACATGGTATTCGAAAAATGACGAGCAGTACACAAATCATCTTTTCCCGACTGTAAACCATCGGCGTCAGCCACAATCTTAATCAAATTTTCAGTTCCCAATTGAATGTCTTCATCAATAGCAACAAGTAGGTTCTTTTCATTTTTAATGAATTCATTCAGATTTGAAACATCTGAACTATCCTGATTAATCTCTGCTACAATCATCCATTCTTCAGATTTACCATCAGACAATTCCAATTCAGAATTTATCATGTAAGCCCCTCGGGTTGCTCTCACATCAACTTCAGTTTCAAGATTCAAACCTTTCAGGAAGTTCGGTTCCTGCTTCGCCGATAATAAGATTTTCTTGTCTTGCAATCCTGCAGACCATACCGTAGTGCATTTTAATGATTCACTTGGCTCTGCTCTATCAACCGGGATTGAGCTCAACATAAACAACCCCAAACCAGATTCTGGTAGCAACTCATTCTTTTTATAGGCATCAAGTAGGTTACTGTATTCACTCTGAAATGCGTAATCGAATCCATAAGGAATGATATTTTGAATGCCATCAAGCACTTCTGCATTTAGCTTATTACCGCTAATGTTTTTTACTTTCGATTTACGAACAAATCCAAACTTTTCTGAATTGTACCAGGCATACTGAAACTCAATTCCCAGATCAAGGTTCACCTCTTCGAAAATGATCTTGTTGCCGTAAATACTCTTATATAGATTTCTTTGAATTTTATATACTTCCTTCAAATTCTTTGCAAATGGTTCCCATAGAAAATCTTTTTCCTCTTTCTCTACCAAAAACAAAGTTTTACTTCCTGTAATACCTTTAAAATCATGAATTTTATCAACCGTGTAATAAGGAAATAACGCATTATCACGATTCTTTCTCCCTGCCGATAATGAACCATTACTTGATATGAACATCCAGTGATCTGAATCACTAACAATACTCATAAAGAAGTCCGCCATTTGGTCAGAATTGCTAATCTTGTAAAACTTCTCATTATTTAGTTCTACAAATTCCCCTTTAATCTCAGCCCCGCTGCAATTCAAATTTGTGTTTCCCAGATAAATGTTACTCTTCTTCATTTTAATCTAACTAGATTCAACTTCAATTTCTTTCAACAAAAAACTTCTGAGTTTTATATTATTAATCCTTAAAGGATTCGATCTGTTCCTATTCTTTAATCAGAATTACTTCTAATTCTTCAAGAGATTTTCCCTTGGTTTCAGGCAACATTACAATCACAAACACAAGTCCTAATGCGCCAAATATTCCATATATTAAAAAGGTAGTAGCATTTCCCAGGTTCATCTGTTCCCACGGGAAAGCCAGCTGTACAATGAAACTTATCCCCGAATTGATTAGTCCAACAAATGAGATGGCTAATCCTCTTACTCGATTTGGGAAAAGTTCTGAAAACAAGACCCACATAACTGGTCCTATAGAAATCGCAAAGGATGCAACAAAGCCAATAATCCCTGCCAATACCAGCCAAGGGTTGATGCTGATTGCTTTTGCAATAAATTCTGATTGATGTTCTTTAAATGTCTGTTCACCAATACTACTCAATAATGCATTATTGAATTCAATATCACTTTCGAATACAACATTTTCAGTTTCTTTTAATTGGGAAGGTTCCACAAAACCTGAAAATTCAGATATACTCTTCTTACTCAACTGGTAGGTTGCATTTCCAAAGCTTGCTGATAACACAAACATGGAGACAACAATTCCAAATAAACCAAAAACCAAAAGTGGTTTTCTACCTACTCTGTCTATCAACCAAATGGCAAAAAGAGTAAATACAAGATTGGTTAATCCCACCAGAATGGCTTGTGAGAATGAAGCATCGGTTCCAATACCTGTCTGTTCAAATATCATTGGAGCATAAAAGAACACTGAGTTGATTCCTGTTATTTGTTGTGTAATAGCAATCACGATACCAATTAGCAACACCAACTTTAATGATGGTTTAAATAACTCCTTTACTGAAATTCGTTCCTTATTCTTTGATGATTTGATGCTTCGCGCAATATGTACCAACTGTTCCTTTGCCTCAGATTCACCTAATGCCTTTTTCATCACATCAAGAGCTTCATCATCCAATCCGTTCATAGCTAACCATCGTGGACTTCTTGGCACAAAAAACAAGAGAAAAAAATAGAGCAAGGCAGGAATCGCTTCCAGTCCCAGCATCCATCTCCAATTGTATGCGTCGAACTGAAGCCATGTGGCCCAGTTTGCACTTGATTTTCCCATTTGCAAAATCAGGTAATTGGTAAAAAAGGCAACCGATATTCCCAGTACAATATTCAGTTGATTAAAGGACACCATAGTACCCCTAAGTTGTGGAGGGGCGATTTCGGCAATGTACATAGGAGCAATAATCAGCGATGCGCCAACTCCAATTCCTCCTATCATTCTTGCCAAAACCAACATAAAAAAATTAGGGGCTATGGCTGATCCTAAAGCTGAAATAAAATATAATGCTGCTGCGAATTTCAACACTGTTCTTCTTCCAAACCTATCACTAACAGGGCCAGCTAACATCATAGCCAATGTTGCAGTAAGAGTCAAACAGCTCACAGCCCAACCCAACTGAATTTTGCTAAGATCGAACTGAGGTTCAATAAATTTTATAACGCCTGAAATCACCGACGCATCAAATCCCATTAGAAATCCTCCTAAGGCAACAATTAAAGAAACAGCAGCACTATATTTTAAGTTCATGATTATTTCTTTTGATAAATTCTTACAAAGTCAATTTCCATTGTTTGTGGAAATGCTTCCTTGTCAATTCCTTCTACACTTCCCCATGCACCACCAACTGCAACATTTAAAATCAAGTAAAATGGTTTGGTGTAAGGCCATTTCGATTCTCCCAAGCCTTCATTTTTGTACTCAAAAAACAATTGATCATCTACATAACATTTCATGATATCTTCGGACCATTCCAGTATGTAAGAGTGAAACTTTTCAGTCGCATCAGGAATTTTTATAATTGCAGTTTGCTGCGTTCCTTTTTGCCACTGATAATCTTTTGAGTGAGCAGATGCATGAATTACTCCTGCATTGTGGCCAACATGTTCCATGATATCTATCTCGCCAATCTCCGGCCAGTTTCCATCTTCGAAAGACCAATCTCCAGGCATCATCCAAATGGCGGGCCAGGTACCTCTACCATCAGGTAGCTTAGCTCTCACTTCAATTCTTCCATACAACCAGTCCGATTTTGAATTCAACCTTGCGGAGGTATATTCTTTTCCTTCTATACTTTCTTTACATGCAGTAATATGAAGTACTCCATTCTCGACCCAGGCATTTTCTTTCCTGCCTTGAGTGTACTGTTGCAATTCGTTATTGCCCCATCCCTGACTGTTTCCTTCCGTATCGTATACCCATTTTGTTGAGTCAGGTAATCCTGTGTAATCGAATTCATCAGACCAAACCAATTGATACTCTTTTGAAGCAGTGTTTTGCTTGGATTTATCTTTTTTATTAGAATTGCATGAAGAAAAAAGAAGACAGAATATACCCATTATCAAACAAGCTGTTGATCTCATAATGTAAAGATTTAGCTTAATGATTAAGTATTTATAGGCTGTTCAAATAAACAGGAACAGCCTATAATATTTTAAAATTATTGATATACTCTTACGTAATCAATCTCCATAGATGATTCAATAAATGCCGGATCAATAGTACCTCCAAGTGAACCACCCATAGCCACATTCATTATCAGGAATTGATCAGCATTGTATGGCCAATTGTCAGCATTTTTATCTTCCGGTGCATAGGTATAATAAACCTCATCGTCAATCAGGAATGTAATCTGATTTTCTGACCAGTTTACAGAATACACATGAAATTCCTCAGAAGCATCAGCAACAGTTGTAGATTCCATATTTTCGGTTGCTCCCGAACTTGATGGTGTATGCAATGCACATTGGATATGTCCAGGATTGTTTCCAATTCCTTCCATAATGTCAATCTCTCCACACGCAGGCCATCCTGCATCAGGAAAATTTGCTCCCAACATCCAAATTGCCGGCCATGTACCACCTCCCGTTGGAAGTTTAGCTCGAACATCAACCCTTCCGTAAGTAAATTCAAATTTATCTTGAGTTTTCAAACGGGCTGAAGTATAAGATCCACCATCAGCTTTTGCCGTTATTTTTAATATTCCATTAGAAATGCTAACATTAGCTGCATCGTTGGTATAGGTTTGAGATTCATTATTCCCCCAACCTCCTGCACCAAGATCGTAATCCCATTTTGCAGCATCAGGAGCTCCATCGGTATCAAACTCATCCGACCAAACCAAATTGGTATATTCCACATCAATTTCACCAGCTGATTCACTTGGTTTTGTTGATGTAAAGATATGGTACCATGCAAAAGTGTCATCTTCCTCAACACGTACTCTTAGAATATTATCTGTAATCTCAATGATTTCATAAGTACTCGTACCAGCATACCAACACATAAAACCGTCATCTGAAATCGTAAAGCTCGTTCCTCTATAACCACCATCTTCAGTTGCAATTGAATTTGCAGGTGCAAAAGTTACATTCTTCACTCCATATAAACTTGGCAATACATCTTCACCATGACAAACATCACCTTCAACTCCTATCTTACCTGCATATGTCCCAGGAATGAATGCTGATCCTGCTGTTTGTTCAAAGCTTACACCACCGTCAGTTTGAGTAAATACAAATTCTGCATCATACATACATGTTTTTTCGAATGGTGCAGCAGCATACCATTGCGCAAATGTATGATTTGTTCCATCCACAAAATTTGGTCCTAGTCCTGTATGTGCTGGTTGATCGGCTGCCCAATACCATTTTTTAGAGCTTCCTCCTGTTAAGAATGCAATAGCTTCTTCATCACTGAAGCTACTGAATACTTCAACCTGAATCGACTTACTGGTTGTAACACCACCAGTTCCAACAGCTAAAACTGTTACATTGTAGGTTTTAACTCCCGGAAGAGAGAAACGGTGCATCATATTTCCATCGGCAGAAACTTCATTATTTGTTCCATCTCCAAAAATATAGGTGTAGTTTATTTCATTTTCAGCTGTAGCTGTGAAATTCACAAATCCTGTTCCATCTCCGAAAGGATTAGCCTCATCTTGTCCAACAAGCTCAAAACTAACACTTAAATTGGATGGCGTAGTAATTTCACCTAAGCTATACTCCTCTTCGCAGCCTGCAAAAAACAACAGGCTTGAAAATAATATTACTAATATATTTAGTTTCTTCATCGTTTATTGTTTTTAGTTTTTCACAAGCTTGAATTTCCACCATGCACCACCTGAAATTTCAATATCAATTACCATTACAGTATTATTTTCAGATAATGTAACATCATATATGATTGATGCAGGTGCATCTGCTGGATTTGCCAATTCTCCACCATTATATGCTTTAGGAATTCCCAGATAAGCTCCAACACCTTCAAGTGTTATTGTGCCTGCTCCAGCATCGTATGAATAAGTAGCTGCGTTTGAACCATCATGAGGTGTAACAGGAGCTGCACATGAGTTAGATCCACCTTGCCAGTCTTCAACCCAGGTATCACTACCTAAAACATTCTGGAATGAACCATCAGCACCAAATACATAAGTATCATCAAATAGACATGCTCTGGCAGTAATATCATCGGCTGTACTCGACCACCACGAAGTATCATCTAATGCAGGACCAACTCCAAGAGCTCCGGCCTCTTGAGCCAAGCTCCAGGTTCCTGCTACCGGGGAAGACACCTCTCCTGCTTTTACCATTTTAAAATGCCAATATGCACCACCTGCAATTTCAATATCAATATCCATTACAGTATTATTTTCTGATAAAGTAACATCGTAGGTAATCGATGCAGGTGCATCTGCTGGATTTGCCAATTCTCCACCATTATATGCTTTAGGAATTCCCAAATAAGCTCCAATACCCTCAAGTGTTATTGTTCCTGCAACTTTATCATAGGTAAAAGTTGCTGCATTTGAACCATCGTGAGGTGCTACGGGAGTTCCACATGCATTAGATCCACCTTGCCAATCTTCAACCCAAGTATCACTTCCTAATACATTTCTAAATGAACCATCCGCTCCAAACTCATAAGTATCATCGAAGAAACATGCTCTGGTAGTAACATCATCTGCTGTACTCGACCACCATGATGTATCACCCAATCCAGGACCAACTCCAAGTGCTCCAGCTTCAGGAGCCATTTTCCATACACCTGCTAATCCGCCATCAACAGCTGCGCTAACAAGCTTGATATCATCAAAATAATAATTTGAGTCATCTCCATTATTTCCGAAGTCGAAGAAAATTACGACTTTCTGATATTCATTTGCTTGATCGATTGCTGAAAAATCATAAGTTAATTCTTCCCATGCATTTGCAACAGTAGTTGTTGCATCAACCTCATAACCAATATTACCATCGGTTAAATTTTCAACTTTTAGCTTTACTGTTGCACCTGCTTTTGGCGACCAAACCTTAACTCTAAACTCTGTATTGTTTGAAAAATCAATAGGATTCTCAAGAGTAAGGAATGAACCTGCCCATATTTCTGCTCCGGCAGACTTATTACTTTGAGCAACTTTAGCACTAGTGTTGATTCCTGATGCATCAGGATTATCGATTACAGATGAAGTTGTACCTCCAAAGTTTTCAAATGCATAATTGATCGTGAACGATTCAAAATCAATAGGCAAATTAATCGGATCAGCAGCCTCAGGTACATTTACCGTTTCGGTATATTCTGCAGTTGCTGCTCCAGCACTTTTCGCAACAATTCTAACATCATAATCACCAGGAGCTTCGTAAGTATGAGAAACTGTCTCTCCTGGCATTAACATCGTTGGCTCTTCATCTTCTACATCACCAAAATAAACTTCAAAAACGGTTGCAAAATCCGCTGTAGCTGTTACGCTTACGATTCTTGGATTTTGAGTATTATTTGTAATGTTCACCTCTAAATTTTCAGGTGCTTTAAATGTTACATTTAATTCCTGTACTAATTCTGTTGCTTTACCATTTATGCTTACGGCAATAATTTTTACCGAATAAACTCCTTCAGTATATACATGTTCAGCAATCTCTCCTGGCTTATAGATTTCTGTTTCAGAACCATCGCCAAAATCAATGGTAAATTGCTGAGCTCCCTCAGCATTAGGGGAAATACTCACAAGACCTGAATTATCTTGTGTGATATCGAATACTGCTTCCACATTAGTAGGAGCACCTATATAATCTAACGAATACAAGTTATCTTCATCTGTTTCACAGGCAAAAAAGACACCTAGGATGAAAATAAATGCGCTTATTTTAGTTAATATTTTCATATCGAATAATCTTGTTTAGTAATTAGGATTTTGTGACCAATTGCCATTTGAGAATTGAATTTCTTCAAGAGGAATAGGGAATACTTCATGTTTGCCAGCTACGAAACCTTCAATTTCATCAGCTGCTCTTCCTGTTCTTACAAGATCAAAGAAATGATGTCCTTCACCCATTAATTCCACTCTTCTTTCATGATAAATCGCATCGGTTAAAGCTGCACCTGTTAAGGTTACATCGTGATTTGTATCACCAAAAGCTCTTCTTCTTACTTCTGAAATGTATTCTTGTGCTTTTGTATCTGAAATACCTCCACGGTTATATGCTTCTGCTGCCATAAGCAACACATCTGCATAACGAATTGCTCTATAATTATTCGGATTGGTTAGATTCAAATCTCCTTGAGCTTCCGCTCTTCTTTTTCTTGGTAAGTACTTTCTATTAAAATATCCAGTGTGCTCAAATCCTGTAGTATAAGTTGCACCCTTACTTTCTGCCCAAGCAACGATATCTAATATTGTGACATCTTTGCGAAGATCTCCTGGTTCAAACTGATCTACTGCTTCCTGAGTTGGCACATTAAAACTAAATCCTGAAGAAAACAAAGGTCCATCGTAACCTCTTACGCCACTAAAACCTACTGCAACATTACCTTCGCTACATTGCAAACATCCAAATCCAGCACCCTCAACATCTGTATATTGAATTTCGAATACAGACTCAACACCATTTTCGCCAGCCATTTCGAAAATTTCATCATAATCTTCAACAAGAGAATAATTTGAACTTGTGATTACCTGATCCAAAACATTTGTCGCCTCACTAAATTTTTCCTGAAATAAATATACTTTCCCAAGTAATGCTCGGGCTGCGCCTCTTGTTACTCTTCCTGTTTGTTCCGGCACATCTGGCAATACATCAATTGCATCAATTAAATCTCTTTCAATTTGCGCATATACATCTTTTACTGGTGATCGAGGAATTGAAGTCTCATCTCCTAAAGCAAAACGCTCATCTATTTTCAAAGGCACAGGACCAAACCATTTTACCAATTCAAAATAGTAATAAGCTCTTAGGAATTGTACTTCTCCAATCATCGATAATCTTCCATCAAAATCGATTTTGTCTTTAAACTCCATAAAGTAGTTGGCTCTCTGAACCCCTGCAAACATCCAATTCCACACATCATGTAAATTGCTATTTACCGGAGTATGAATCATATCGTCAATTTGTTGCCATCCAACAACATCTGTAGCACTTTCTCCACCACACAATGTATTATCTGATGCTATTTCGCCTAAGATTACATTTACATAGGTATATTGTAATGCATCATAAACTCCTACCAAACCATTATAATAGTCCTGTTCTGAGTTGAAAAAATTCTCAGAATCAATAGAGTATTTGGGTGCTTCCTGTGCAAAATCATCCGAACAGGAAACCAATATGTTTACGGCTAAAACAAAAGCCCCTAGAACTGCAATGCTATATTTTATTTTTTTCATGATTGAGCTTTTTAAAAGTTTAGATTTAATCCGAACGTATATGTTCTTGCTGCAGGATAAAATCCATAATCGATTCCTGAAGTAATAGGATCGCCATTTGATGCAGCAGGATCATAACCTGTATAATCTGTGAAAGTATACAGATTGCTTACTGAACCATAGAATCTTAATTTAGAGATCTTTAGTTTTGAAGTAAGATGTTCTGGAAGTGTATATCCCAATTGTATGTTTTGAATTCTTAAGAAAGAAGCATCCTCAACATAGTAATCTGAAATTACCTGATTTGCTGTAGCTCCTGTGGTCACTCTTGGAACAGAATTACTTGTTCCTTCTCCAATCCATCTTTCCAAATTGGTACTTAGCTTATTCACATTTACATTTGAACGTTCGTAGTTCCGAAGTTTATCGTTACCCAATGATGCATAAGCATAAGCTGAAAAATCGAAGTTCTTATAGTTAATGGATAAATTTAATCCCATGGTTACATCAGGAATTGGATTTCCGATATATGTTCTATCATCCGCATTTATCACTCCATCATTGTTGGTATCCACATACCTTAAGTCACCAGGCTGAGCTTCAGCTCCCAATGCAATTTGCGATGGGTGAGCGTTAACTTCTGCCATATTCTGGAATAGTCCGTCTGTTTTGTAACCAAAGAATGAACCAATAGGCTGTCCAACTGCCATTCGGGTTGGGCTAGGTTGTCCTACACTAAATTCACCAGCTTCGATAAATCCAGTTCCATTGTTTACTTTAGTTACCTCATTATCTAAGGTTGTCATATTATAATTCACCTTAAACACCAGGTCTTCACCTATTTTACCTCGGTAACCTACAGCAAATTCAAAACCACGGTTGCGAACCTCACCAGCATTGATAGTTGGCCCAGCAGCTCCTGCACCATTAACTCCTAAAATTCCAGAAACAGGTACACCTGCAACTAACAAATCATTGGTAGTTTTTACGAAGTAGTCAGCATTGATATCAATTTTATTATTCAATAATTTCATATCTAAACCAATATCAAACTGTTCCGACTCTTCCCATTTGATGGTATTGTTAGGAAGTGCTCCAATTGCTCTACCATTAACTAACTGCCCGTTGAAGATATAGGTTCCTTCTCCATCCATCAATGATAAGAATTTGTTAGGATCAATTTTATCTGAACCAAGGAAACCGTAACTTGCTCTTAGCTTGATGAAATCGATAAATTCCATGTCACTCATAAAATCCTCATCGGAAATTACCCAACCAGCAGTAGCTGAATTAAAATACCCTACACTTTCATCTGGACCAAATTTAGTAGAAGCATCTCTTCTGAACATTCCGGAAAGCAAATATTTTCCTTCATAATCATATTGAAGACGAGCAAAATAAGACAATCTTCTATCATCGTAATCCCATGAATTGTTGGTTTTTGCTTCACTAGTTCCTTCAGTTAGCGAGATATCTGCAAATTCCCACGAGTTGTTAGGTACATCAAAACCTGTTGCATCTAAATGGTCACCCCAATTTTTATATACAGTAGTACCTAAAGTTGCTGTTACATGATGTTTCTCTAGAAACGTATCATCGTAGGTAACAAAGGCATCAAATGTGTAATCATTGAAGTTATCTCTAGCCTGGAAAACACTACTTCTGGTATTATCAAATACTTTTCCTCCATAACTTATTTCCTTAGCAAAAGATTTTTCCTTGCTACTACCAGTGTTAAATCCAATACGAGCCGTTGCCTTTAATTGTGGAGAATAAATGTACTCCATGCTAAAACTTCCGCTCAATCGATTTGACTTATAGATATTATAAGTATCATCGATTTGTGCCATTGGGTTGATCACCTCATTACCAAGACTGTTAGGAGCTAAAAAGAATGAACCATCTTCATTATATACCGGCATGGTAGAAGGCATGTTTAATGCATTAAACAATACCGATCCTAATCCATTTTCGTTAATTGATCTTCTTCTTAAGTAAGTATAAATCAAGGATGATTTGAATTTCAGCTTTTCAGAAATATCAATGCCCAAGTTCATTCTTGCAGTATTTCTCTTGTAGCCTGATTTATCTTTCCCTACAACACCTTTCTGATCTAAATCTGAAGCACTTAACGAATATACTATATTATCAGATCCTCCACTTAAACTCACATCATTCTTGTAGATTGGTGCTGTTGAGAATACTTCATCCTGCCAATTGGTTCCTTTACCTAAATTTGAAATATTTGTAAACGGCAAATCTTGTCCATTTGCAGCATAGGCTTCATTTAATAATGCAGCATACTCAGTTGCATTTAGCACTGGCAATTTGCGTGAAGTTTCTTGAATACCAACAGAGCTGTTAAAACGAATTGCTGGCGCAGTGTTTTTACGACCTGTCTTGGTTGTTACCAACACAACTCCATTTGCACCAACAGTACCATAAATTGCCGCCTGTGCATCTTTTAATACTGTAATGCTTTCAATATCATCAGGACTTAAGGTTTCCAATGATCCTTCATAACCATCGATAATAACAACTGGAGAAGCATCTCCATTTGTAGAAATACCGCGGATTCTTATATCTAAACCAGAACCTGGAGCTCCCGAAGAAGAACTTACTACCACTCCCGAAGTGGTTCCTTGTAAAGCTTGCTCGGCTCTAACAGGTTTGATTTCATCGATTGTTTTGGCTCCAAGCACAGTTACTGCACCAGTAACATCACGCTTTTTCTGAGTACCATAACCAACTACTACAACCTCTTCAAGGCCTGTAGTCTCAGTCATCAGAATAACATTTACAACAGTTTGGTCTCCAACAAAAATCTCCTGTGGAGCAAAACCAATCATTGAAAATACCAAAGTAGCATCCTTAGATACTTCTATAGAATACTTACCGTCAAAATCGGTTGATGTACCAATTGTTGTTCCCTTAACAACAATGGAGGCAAATGGAATAGGAGTTCCATCTTCTCCAGAGGTAACAATACCAGTTACAGCATTATTTTGAGCAAATACTTGCAAACAAAAGAATGCCATAACTATTAACACAACTGTTTTTTTCATAAATTTAGTTCGTTAAGATTAGAAAAAATTAGCTCATAAATTTGGGTTACATTTATTCACCTAAATCGTTTGCAATATCTTTTCTTATTTGAGCAAAATCAAAAATACAGTTACATCAAGAACTCATCAACATCCAAAATACAATACATCATTACTACATCAAATGATTTTTCAGAACTTATAATTACCTGTGTAACTAATACTTAAAAAATACAACAAATCTTAAAAAATGCATATTACTTATACATCAAATATGAAAAAAGGCAAATCTTTGTTGCGAGATTTGCCTTTTTATTAAAATTGATATTTTATACGTTCAGTAAGAAATCTATTAAGTTTTCTTCTCGGTTTAAATCAAATTTCTTCCTTAACCTGTACCTACTAATTTCTACTCCCCTAACCGAAATATTCATTAAGGGTGCAATTTCTTTTGTAGATAAATTCATTCTAAGATAGGCACACATTCTTAAATCCTTTGGTGTTAATTGTGGAAAAGACGACCTCAGCCTCTTTATAAAGTTTTCATGCACCTGATCGAAATGTAACTCGAATTGTTCCCAATCCTGATCGCTATTAAATTCGGAATCTAAGGTTTTCATCAACTGACGCACTTGAACCAATGCAGTTGGATCCTTTATCTTTTTTAAAGCCTTCTTCAATTCTCCAACAGCATATGAAAGCACCTCATTTTTATGGATAATATTCATTGTAGAGCTTGCTAATTCGCGAGTTTTAAAATCCACCTCGCTTTTTAACTTTTCATTTCTTAATTCTACAATTTCTCTTTCTGCAATTAAAGCCTCTTCTCTAAATTTCTGTTCCTTAGCTTTAAGTTCTTCCTCCTGCTGTTTCTCCAACCTGTATTGTATCTGCTTCATTCTTAAGCGAACCAATAAAATCAAGCCATAAATAATAAGTAGTGAAGTGAATACATATACAAAATACGCCAATTTGGATCTGTACCAGGGAGGTAGAATTACAAATTTAAACTCATCGGGAACAGATTGAACCCCATATTGATTTTGTGCCAAAACTCTAAACACATATTCTCCCTCTCGTAAATTGGTATATTCCTTATTGGTGCTTACCTCCCATGCAGAAGTATCTTGATCAAATCCTTGCAATTGATATTTATAATTCACCAACTGTGCATGACTTGATTGAGGAGCGCTAAACTGAAAGCGAATCTCATTATTCTTAAACTTTATATATTCTACTGAATTTTCATTATTTGATTTGCTTCCAGCATAAATCACAGAATCTTGCTTTTTACCTGCAATTCGCACCTCTCGAATCAATGTATGAAATTTATTTTCATACCTTTTTCGTATTTCAGGATTGTAGTGAACAAACCCATCTTCAGTGGCAATTAATATATTTTGTCTGTCAATTTCATACACATTTTCAAATGCACCAATAAAAGAGCCACGAATAGAAGAAAATGCCAATTCCTGCTTTGCATAGGTATTATCTACTTGTAGTTTTAAAATACCCACTCTTCCATCCTGAAAATACCAAACATCACCATTGGATTGTTGAAAAAGCTTAGTAAGCTCTTTTTTCGTGCCGAATAAATTATTTAGGGATGAATAAATCTCAAACTTGTTAAGCTCAGGAACATACTTATATATTCCGTTATTCGTTGTAAAGACCTTTTCTCCTCTAACTTCATGAAGACCAATACTCAAATCAGAAGGAAGACCATCCTCAGTTCCATATAAACGAACATTAATACAAGAATCCAAGGCATTATTCAACACAATTCTATAGATCCCCTTGTATCCATGACTCATCCAAATGCTGTTATCTGCTCCCCAAAGTAATTCTCGTGAAGATTCATTAAAACCTCCTATCTTTTGTTTGAATTTCCATTTGTCTTTTTCTGATTCTCGCTCAAAAAGAATTAATCCAGAATAAGTTCCTCCGATCATTTTATTTGGAAAATCCTTGTGGTATAAATATTTCCAACCTCCTTCAACATCAGAAATCAACTCCCCCTTATTCTTATCAATTCGAAATGTCCCATTGGTATGCCCGCAGATTAATTCTCCCCCAATTACTTCCAAACTCCATACCTGTCCGGCAGTATTTTCAACAAGATTAAACTTCTCCTCTGTATTTAATGTTGCACCTGAGAAATCGTACTTCTGAGCAAACAAGCCCATGTTGGTACCAAGATACAAGTATCCATTGTGGTATATTGAAGCATAGCCTGTTCCTATATCTCTAATCCTTGGGAATGTTGAAACAGGAGAACTAATTTCAAGATGATTAATTCCATTATCCAAACCCAGCCACAAGTTCTCTTCTGAATCCTGAAATAAACTAAGTATGGTATTATTTAGCAATCCTAAATCAGTATTGATATGCTGGATAATTTGTCCCTGCTTGTTAATGATATACAATCCATTTCTTACTGTTCCAAAAACAAAATACTTTTTATTAACCGCTAATCCTGAATAAATCTGTTCTTTGATAAAAGACTTGTTTACCTTCAAATTCCAGGTTTCTATTTTTCCAGAGCTATAAATAAATAAGCCATTTAAAGCTGTTGCAATTAAAAGTTCATCTTCTGAATAAGGCAACACACTTACAATTTCATAATTCTTTAATTTTTCTCCCTCATCAACCAATTGAAAATTCTGCCCATTCAACTTACAGAATCCTTTTTTGGGTACCTGAACATAGAATTCATCGCCAATTACAAAACTTTGACGAAATAGTTCTCCATCCCCCAAAACAGATATCTTACCATCTTTATAGAAGAATACTTTTTGAAAGCTATGAAAAACAATTCCATTTTTGTAAAGATAAATCTGCCATATCTCTTTAAAATCTCTATCCTTTTCAGGTACTAAATTTACCAAAGAACGAAAAGTCAATTTTCCTTTTTCGTCGGGCTCTAAAAATCCAAACTCATTGTATGCACCAACAAATACCTTATCCGATCCATCAATGACCAAAGAACGAACCACCGAATTATTTGGCATTTCAATCAAACGCCAATTCGTTCCATCAAATTCCAAAACGCCTTCATTATTGGCAAAATACATCAAACCCTTAGAGGATTGTGCAATGTCCCAATTTTGAGTTCCTCCATGATATTCACCTCTTGGAAAATTCTTGATAAATGGGATTCCTTTATTCTTTACCTTAGCTAAACAGGAAAAATTTAAAAGCAGAAATAGGAGTAATATTGTAGTAGATTTATTCAAAGCAATGATGATTTTGTTTATTGAAAGATATAATGATTCATAAAAATATGCAAAGTTGATTTAATACTAAAAAACATCACAAACAATTTTTCTCAGCTATAACAAAGGCTTACAATTAACAACTCTTAACACCAAAAATACCACACCAAACAAATAAGCAACTAAACTTCTGACACTTATAATCAACACAAAGATTTGAGGATTAACCTTATTTAACCTTGATTCACCTTAAATCAGTTAATGATGCCTGGATGTTAGCTTATCTTTGAATTAAATTTTAAAACAAAGATTAATGTACCGAATTTTACTATCTATATTTTTCATCCTAACCGGATTATCCTTATTTGCTCAAAAGAGTTATACTTTAACTGGAAAAGTACTGGATTCGCAGGAAGAAGGCTCTTTACCTGGTGCAACAATTCTATTAATAAATAAATCTGATACCATTCAAAAAACAGGTACCATAACCGACGAATCGGGTAATTTCAATATAAAAGTAAAACCCGGACAATATGATTTTCAAGTTTCTTTTATTGGCTATAAGGATATTAAAAAATCAATTACTGTTGATAAAATATCCATTGACCTAGGTCAGTTTAAATTGATTGAAAACTCTGAATTTCTTCAAGAAATTAATATCACCGAAACATTGCCTCCTACAAAAATTAAAGGCGACACCACAGTATTTAATCCCAATGCATTCAAAGTAAATCCAGATGCTACAGCAGGAGAACTCTTAGCCAAAATGCCTGGTTTTTATGAAGTGGCTGGTAAGCTGGTAGTAGAAGGACAAGAGGTTGCAGAAATACTGGTTGATGGTAAAAAGTTTTTTGGGAACAATATGAATCAAGCTTTGGCAACAATTCCAAACGATGTAATTAAAAATATTGAAGTTTACGAATACAAAAGCGATGAAGAAAAGTTTACCGGTTTAAAGAGAAATGAAGAAGATAAAAAAACGCTAAACATTGTTACCACCAAGAAAAGCAAAAGACTTGTTTTTGGAGATGTGGCTGCAGGATTTGGTAAAGACAACAGGTATGGTTTCGATGGGAATTTTAACAGTTTCTCGGATAACAATAGCATTACCCTTACTGCAAAATCGAGAGATGTAAATGCGCCTCTAAAATTAAGCAACCGAAATTTTGGGAATAGAAGCATTGACGGGAATGATATTCAGGATGATTCTTTCGGAATCAACTTTGTAAATTCGAAAAATGAAAATGACATTGAGTTTAGCTATGAATATGGCAATCAAGACTACGAAAACAAGAGTAGCAGTGTAAGAAATTATACTTCTGATGCTCTTTTGGGCCAAATTCAAAATTCAACAAACCACTCGACCAATGACAACAATGATCATCGGATTAACCTGAGAGTATCCTTAAATTCCAATCCGAAACACAGATTAATGCTGAATACCAATATTTCTACTGCTGATAGAGAGTCAAATTCCAATTCAATTTCTGATACCAAATTAAACGGCAATCCTTTAAACTCGAACAATAACCATAATTCTTCTGAGAATAAAAACTACAATCTATACCAAACCGTAAATTATTCGAAAAGATTAGGCAACCAAGGCCGCTCCTTGAATTTAAATGCTGGATTTAATTACTCTAACAATAAGTCGGATGGGACGCAATTGTCTGAAACTTTAAATGAAAGCAACGAAGTAAGTCAAAGTATCAACCGAATTTCAGATTCTAAAAGGAAAAATACAGGTGTCAATGCTGGAATATCGTATAGCGAACCCATTGGCAAAAAAGGATTTGCCAACTTAGGATATCGTTTCAATTATAACGAACAAAAATCAGATAAGTACGGCTATAACTTTAATGAAAATGAAAACTCCTATAGCGATTTGGATGAGCTAACCACGAATAATTTTGAAAATTCAAGCATCATAAATGCAGGAAGATTCTCGTATAACCTAAATGGCAAAACTCATGGTTTTAGCTTGGGAGCCGATTTTGAAATGACTACACTTAAAAATGAAGAGTCATTTCCCAATCAGACAGATTTTAAAAAGGATTTCTTCTCATTCAAGCCATATGTTAGGTATTCGCTTAATTTGAAGAATCAAAAAAGAATAAACCTTAACTATATGTCGCGAACAACAACTCCAAATATTCGCGATTTACAAGAAGTTGTAGATCTTTCGAATCCATTGTACATTTCAACTGGTAATTCCGAATTGGAACAATCGAGCTCTCACACTTTAATGGCACTTTATTCAGCTTCAAACATGAAAAAAGGAAGTCATTTGTCCATTCATGCCATGGCAACTTCAACAAACAATACTGTGGGAAGAAGAACAATTGTTGCAGCAAAAGATACAACCATTAATGGATTGTACTTTCTACCTGCAGGAGGTCAATTTTCAGAACCTGTAAATCTTGATGGTCAATATTCAATCGGAACAAGTATTTCGTATAGCTTTCCTCTTAAAAAGTTAAAGTCCAAATTAAATATCAACACAAGAGGTCGTTTTTCTCACAACCCTACTTTTGTAAACGATAAAAAGGCATATACCGATTCGTGGAACTTGAATCATGGAATGACTCTAAGCTCCAACATTAGCGAAAAAATCGATTTTACATTTACCAGTTCAAGCAATTATCAAAAGTCCAATAACACATCAAATTCCGGTTCAGAGTATTTATCTCAAACAACCTCGCTAAACATGTATTGGAATTTCTATAAAGATTTGGTGTTTAGAACAAATGCTAGTAACAATTATCAAAATAACTTTTCGACCAACGATGTGGATAACTTTTGGCACCTAAATCTTGGTTTATCTACCAAAGTATTTAAAAGCAAACGCGGAGAATTATCATTCACGGCTTATGATATTTTAAGTAAAGATGATCAAAGATCTCACTTTGTTTCGGATTTATATACTGCAGATTACTACACAAATAAATTGAACAAATTCTACATCCTTACTTTCAGTTATAAATTAAGAGATGGTAAAGAAAAAGGCAGAAAGCATAGAGGAGGACATGGTATGTATCCTAGTTATGGCAATTACAACATGATGTAATTGCATGAACATCAAAGCAAAAAATTATTTTCTTTTTAATTTTCATAGTCAAGTTTGGCCATTCCGAAAGGGATGGCCTTTTTCCATCGAAAATTTCTAATATGTTGTTAAGAAAACACATTGCTAATGGCCAACCCAAAACAGTTCTCTGCATTTTGGTTAATTAAGGTTAACAATCCGAACATTTGCTACTGAAAGCCAGTATATTTGTTACATGTCAAAAAACCGATTAAATAGAAAGAAGTTTAAAATCATTTCGCCAATGGTTTTAAGTATGTTTTTATTGGTAACTTTTGTGGGATACTGGTTGCATTCTCAGTACAACAATGAAAAGAAAAACCTGCAGGTAGAATTATCCAGACTTTATAATACATCCATAAACGATGGAGAGTTTATTTTCTTTTATCGAAACGTGATTAAACCTGCTTTAAATTATCAAGACACCATTAATTTCGATAGTTTAAAAATAGGAACGAAAAAAACCAGTGCTGAGTTTAAAAAGGCTTACGTTAAAGATTTAAAAGCATTTGTAGATACCAATCAAATCTATATAAATGCATTTAGAGCTATCGAAAAAAATTCATTTATTCCTGATAGTTTAAAAGATGAACGATATTATGATATTTTAAGATTAGGTTATCGTTATCAAATCTACCCTGCTCAAATTCTCTATAACCAAAGTAAGAATCCAAACGATACAACTCAACAATTTTTGAGAAATATATTCTTAAGAAATGTTACACTCAAGTTCCCAAATTTAAAAGCTGGTCACGAAGAAGAAATTGATAGAGAAAATATTGAGTCGATTGAAAGAACCAACAGTGAAATATTAAAAAGAGGGAGATTGGGAATCATTACATATACCCGCAGATATGATAAAGCAAGTGTTCTATACTTTGAACATTACTTTCTACATCTAATTGCAGAAATTCTGGCGCAAATTATATTTGGAATTGTACTGATTGGACTATCCATTTTTGCCTTGGTATTTGCTTACCGGAGCTACCTTACACAGGCAAAGTTGAACATGCTTCGTTCCGATTTTGTTAGCAATATTACACATGAATTAAAAATTCCGGTATCCACAGCCAAAGCCGCTATGGAAGCCATTCTGAATTATGGCATTACCGACGATAAAGAAAAAACAAAATCCTACCTGAAAATGGTCGCTTCGGAGATGAATCGCCTGGATAGTCTTACCTCAAGAGTATTGGAACATTCAAAGCTTGAATCAAATCAACATCTGCTAAAGAAGGAAGAAACCAATTTGAACGAATTTGTCGATCGAATTGTAAAGTCGGTACAACTCTTTTATGTTGATACGGTCAATATCAAATTTACCAAACCTGATGAATTGATAAGCATACCAATAGATCGGGTGTATATTGAAGGTGTTATTCGTAATTTGATTGAAAACAGTAAAAAATATGGTGGCGATGATGTAAGTATTGTTGTTAAGCTATGGCAGAAAGGTGTACATGTTTACATCTCGGTTATAGATAATGGGCCAGGAATTCCAAAAGAATATCTGAGTAAGATTTTCGATCGATTTTTCAGAGTGCCAACTGGCAACCAGCACAATATAAAAGGATTTGGTTTAGGCTTGAGTTTTGCTGCTTTGGTTATGAAACAACACAACGGATCTATTTTGGCTGATAACCTATCGGAAAGTGGTTGTGAAATGAAATTAGAGTTTCCAGCAGTAAGCAGTAAGCAGTAAGCAGTAAGCAGTAAGCAGTAAGCAGTAAGCAGTAAGCAGTAAGCAGTAAGCAGTAAGCAGTAAGCAGTAAGCAAAATTATGACAGTTCTATCTGAAATCGCAACTGATAACTGATATTTAAGCATTATTAACAAAATCAAATTCCTATTATCTTCTTACATTTCTTATCTTGCAAGGCACTCTAGCTAAGATCAACATGAATAAAACCAGGATACTTTACGTTGAAGATGAACCTAATTTAGGGCAAATTGTTTACGACTCTTTAATTTTAAAAGGATTTGATATTATTTGGGTAACAGATGGAGCCCATGTAATGTCGAAATTTCATGATTTCACTCCTGATATTTGCGTTCTGGATATCATGCTGCCAAATGTTGATGGTTACCAACTTTGCGAGCACATCAGATCCAAATTTCCAGCTCTTCCAATCATTTTTCTTACTGCCAAAACTGAAACTCCAGATCTTGTAAAAGGTTTTGAAGCTGGCGGTACCGATTATATCCGCAAGCCTTTTAGCATAGAAGAGTTGGTGATTCGAATTGATAACCAATTAAAGCTACATGGCATTGGAGAAAACAAAGAAACTGTAAAAGAGCAAAAAATTGAGCATGATGAAATTAAATTAGGAACTTACACCTATTTTCCAAAAAGATATGAATTGATCACTCCTTCAAAAACCATTAATCTGTCAAATCGCGAAGGCGAATTGCTGAAAAAATTAACCGAAATGGGAAGTAAGGTTGTTGAACGAAAAGACATTTTAATGCAAGTTTGGGGAGACGATTCATTCTTCAATTCCCGTAATCTTGATGTGTACATTAAAAAGCTTCGAAACTACTTTGGCGAAGATGATAACATTGAAATTCAAACCTTACGCGGGAGAGGATATTTGTTTTTGGTGAAATAAACAACTCTTCAAAAAATACAAAAAGGAGTACTCTAGAAATAGGTACTCCTTCTTTTATAACATGAGATTGAATTTCTATTCAAAGGTAGAGTCAAGTGTTCTAAGCTGAATCACTTTCTTGATTTCTTCCAGTGATAGTTCTGTTTCCAACTTAATGTTTACAGATTCACCGGCCAATACATCGAAATAATTATCAGAAAAGAATCCATCTTCATCACCAAGGGTCAAAAATACATTCTTTGCCAACACATCCGATGATATGTTTATTTCGTAGTTTTTTTCTCCTTTAACAATTACGTACTCCACATTTGGCTTAGGCAATTTGAGGTCTTTCACTGGCTTAAAATATAAGGTATTCCTTGCCACTACTTCTTCACCCATTTGTAATTCAACCAAAAGCATTTCCCTTTCAGGCTTTCTGTTCTGTAAGAATGATTTAAGCTCCTGCGCAAAGAAAACTTCGCTTGAATTTTTACGAATGACAATATCTTTGATTTCCGACCAGTTTTCTTTCCCTGAAAAATCAAGCACTCTCATGATTAATTTGGCTTTGATTTCTTTCTGATGGTCATTTACCACAGCTAGCTTAATACTGTCATTTTCGGCATAAGGAGAAACTAACAAAGGTTCAAAGCCTTTTTTTACATAGTATTGTAGAGCTTTCCATTCCTGGTAATAGTCCGTAGAACTCCATGAAGCCACAGGCCAGCAATCATTAATCTGCCAGTACAAACTTCCCATACAATATGGCATGGCTCTTCGGTGACCTTCCAATGCAAATTTAATTCCTTCGGCTTGCAACACATGATTCACATACAGGAATGATTCAAAATCCTTGGGCTTCTTGTAATCTTTTAGCATGTAATATTCAATGGTTTCGTTCCCTATCGACGATCGCTGGTGCGACTTCATTACCTCTGAATAGATATCGTAATCCTCAGGCTCGGCATATTTTCTAACCGATTTCATCTGAGGGAAAGATTGAAAACCATATTCGCTCATAAAGCGAGCAATGTGTGTGGCATAAGTTTCAAACGGTTCCTTTCCCCACCAAACTCCCCAATAGTGATCATCACCATTGATTAAATCCGGCTTTACACCAGTTCCTGATGAAGGACTTGAACTCCAGTAAAATCTTGATGAATCATATTCTTCTACAGCTTTTGGCAATACTTCATGAAAGATATCGGCGTAGGCTTTCCAAACTTTAGAACTTACCTCCTCACCTTGTTCTTTCGCTTGTCTTTTCCAACCCCAATTGTTCCAGGCAACCAAAATTTCGTTGTTTCCACACCAAAGTGCAATACTTGGATGATTTCTTAGTCTTTTGATGTTATCTCTTGCCTCAAGTCTTATATTGTCCAAGAAGTCCTGATTACCCGGATACATTGCACAGGCAAACATGAAATCCTGCCAGACCAATATTCCTGCCTCATCACATAAGTCATAAAACAAATCATCTTCGTAATAACCACCTCCCCAAACTCTAAGCATGTTCATATTGGAAGTTTTGGCAGTATGAATCACCTTTTCAAGTTGCTCCTTACTAACCCGGGATGGGAAAATGTCATTAGGTATGTAATTGGCTCCTTTCATAAATACTGGCACCCCATTAACTTTGAAATAGAAAGAAGTCCCTTTTTCGTCCTTCTCACGAACTACTTCTACCGTTCGAATACCAATTCTGCGACTTGCTTCCTCTATTTTTCCATTAACATTTACCTGCGCCTTGATATGATATAGGTTTTGATCTCCCAAACCACTAGGCCACCATAGTTTTGGGTTTTCAATATCAAAATTCAATTCGTATTTATGAATTCCCTTTCTCAAATGCACTTCTGTAGCAACCAATTCTTCTCCTTCATTTTGAATCTGAATATCGGCCAACACTTCGTCCTCAGACTCCAATTCAAGAATCGCAGTAAAATTGGCAATATCATCGTTCACTTTATTTTGCACGATCTGTAAATCATGAATTCTTGCATTGTCCCATGCTTTAAGATAGACAGGACGCCAAATGCCACTACTTACCAAACGTGGTCCCCAATCCCATCCATAATGATAGCCTGCTTTACGGGTGTAAATGCTTACCCTTTTGTTTCCTTCAACCTGGCCCAATTCAGCTTGGTCATTCTCCGCTCCAGGATAGACAAATCCATTAGCATCGTACAACTTTAAACCTTCATTAATTGGCGACCGAAACTCAATTTTCAGTTTGTTCTTTCCTACTTTCAGATATTTCTTTACATCAACAGTCCACTCCCGAAACATGTTATCTGCCGAAAGTACTTTCTGATCGTTCAGGTAAACATCGACATAGGTATCCAGACCTTTAAAATCAATGACAATTCTATCTTTACTTAAAACTTTCTGATCCAGATCAAATTCTGTTTTATAAAGCCAATCCTTTTTATCGATCCATTGCAAATCATGCTCATTTAATCGATAAAAAGGGTCTTTTATTTTCTTATTTTCAATCAGGTCTGTATGTACACAGCCTGGCACTTCGGCAGGCATCCAATTTATCGAATCCTTTTCAGAAAACTCCCAACTGGAGTTCAACTCTTTCACAATCATTGAGTTTTGATTTTGTGATTTACAGCCCAGAAGAAAAATCAGGACAGTAAATACTACAATACATCGTAGAGACATAAGTTTGTTTTTATTGTTTGGCTTTGGCTTTTGGAATTCATGCACTAAAATAAACAGAAAAAAGAAACCGATGAATTGTAAGACTTACAAGTTTACAATTCATCGGTCATTATCCTGGCGCTGTGTATGCACCGTCTATATAAACAGCACTTTTTTATCTCTGAATAGTTCTCCATATTCGGGAGGTAAATCAATTAAATCGGCAGTTAGATCATTGATAATATCCAGACTTTTATTGGACAATAAATTCATGATATCATCAATGGTATCTCCGCAAAGCATAAAAGGCATCTGATGAAAAACCATTTCATCCTTCCAACACAGAGCGTAAATCTGATATTCATTCACCTCATCCATGGCTTTATTTTTTATAATACAATTGTTCAGCCAGATATCAGTGTCCATTAAGTCATGTTTTTTCAACTCCCTATCTCTTTCTTCTGCTCTACTATTGGCTTCGAAATAAGCAGCAATTTTTTCATTCGATTCTTCTGACAGCGAATCATGCATTTCCTGTCGGCAATCCATACAGCAAGCCAACTCAAAAACCAATTGTGGCTTATCAGAACCTGGCTTTTTTTCAAATGCCTTCTCAATCAAATACAATTCGTTACCATCGCTTAAATTCTTACCACAAATGGTGCATTCTGTAAATCTCTTTTCTTCCTTCTCCGAATAGAATATCTCTGGAATGGGTGTTGAATGTGTTATTTCAAATAATTCTGACATGCCGTAATTTTTACTCAAAAATAGCAATTCAACATTACATTTTCTTTTAAATTATATTTCAATCACATCTAATTTAATACTTTAATCAATAGTATTTTTTTACATATTTATATAACAACACGTTCAACATTAACTGGCAAATGTGTTAATATCTCATAATTAAGACTGTTACTAATATCGCTAAATGCAGACACTTTAATTTCCCTTTTTCCTTGCATTCCTATAATTACTACATCGTCATCAACTTTTACATCTGGCAATTCTGATACATTTGCAATAATCATATTCATATTCACCATGCCTATTATATCACACCTTTGACCATTAATCAGTACTCGGCCCCGATTGCTAAGAGATCGGCTATACCCTCCAGAGTATCCAACCGGAATCAAGCTGTTTTAATATTCGCCTGAGCCAAAAATGAAATACCGTATCCAACAAACTCACCTTTATTCACTTCTTTTATTGACATGATCTGACTTCTCCACCCCAATATGCGTCGAAGAGGGTCTTTTTCATGATGAGTGTATCGCAAAAATGTTTCGATACTCGACCAAAATCCATACTGCATAATTCCTATTCTCACCATATCCAATCTTGATTTTGGATACACAAAAGCCGCAGCTGAATTGGCTATGTGCCTGTACTCCGGAATTATCCCACTGTTCTCCAGAACACGATGTAGTTTGTGATAAGTCTTTAATTGTTTTTGGATGCGCACATGGTTTGAAATACTTTCCGCTCCTGCAAGATGAGTACAGAACCCTTTTACTTCAAAAATTCCCGGATTCTTTTTTATTATCGAAATTGCCTCTTCCAACTCTTTAATTGTTAAGCCAGATCGGTTCATTCCAGTTTCTACTTCCAGGTGAATTTTAGCTTTTATTCCAATTTCAGATGCCGCTTGCAGTGCAATATTTAAACGATTAATGTTGAATATATAAAACTCTATTCCTCTTTTTATGGTTTCAACGACGTTTTCATCGGAGATCCATCCCATAATCATTATATCTTTGTCATTTTTAAGGCTATTCTGAACTCTTACCGCCTCTCCAAAATCAAAAACAGAGAAGTGATTTATTCCCTCCTCTTCGAACATAGGAACGATCTGTTCAATTCCATGTCCGTATGCATTGGCTTTCACCACCGACGATATGCGAACATGATTTCCCAACTTTTTCTTAAGGAATCGAATATTATTTTGAAGGGCCTCTCTTTTTAGGGTAATAAATGAACTTCCTTGCATTGGACTATTATTTTTTATAATGGTTAGTAGTTTCAGTTATCTACAATTAATTTTGTGATATATTGAAAAGAACATATTTATTCCTGTCTTAATAATTTCATCAGGGAAATTGTAATTGGGATTGTGCAAAGCAGGTTGATTGATTCCAGCACCTAAGCCGAAAAAGCCTCCCTTGTATTTTTCAGTGTAATAGCCAAAATCTTCTGACCATTTAAATGGTTTTGAAATGGTTTCGATTGCCAACTGATTCTCCCTAGCAGATTCCTGAATTAACTCAACGCACTCTTTATCATTCACCGTAGCAGGAAAAACTTCTGAATATTCCAATATAGATTTTAAGTTTTCTTCCCTTGCAATCCGCTTAATAATTTGCTCTGTATGGCTTGAAAGCAAATCCATATCATTGTTATAAAAAGAACGAAGGGTAAGCCTGATTTCTGCATATCCGGGTGAAGTTCCAAAAGCAATTTCGCCCAGTTGAATATGGATAATTGTCAATAGAATGACATCTTCAAATTGAGTTTTACGATTTCGAAGTTGATGAAGTTGCTTAATTATCTTAGAGATTGCATTAGCAGGATTGATACCATTTTCAGGTTCTGCAGCATGAGAAGTTTTGCCATATAGCTTAACAGTCAATCCCTTTGATGCAGCAGCAAAACTACCTTCTTTAATCAGGATTTTATGCTTTTCTGCACCCGGAATATTGTGTAAGGCAAAAATATAATCTGGTTGTATTTTATTAAAATCAGGATGATTAACAACATCATATGCTCCCTGCTCTACTTCCTCTGCAGCTGAAAAAGTAAAACTACCTTTCCCTTAAAGGGACGGTGGTCTGCTATTTTTTGTGCCAAACCCGAAATAATTACCATATGGCCATCATGCCCACAAGAATGTGCTACGCCATTATTTGCAGAGGCATAGGTCAAATTGTTCACCTCAGTTATTGGCAATGCATCAAGTTCGGTACGAAACATTAGAGTTTTGCCATTTTCCTTCCCTTCAAAAACAAAGGCAAGCCCTGTAGGCCCAAGTCTTATGATCTTATCCGGACACAAGTTTTCAAAAAATCCGGCAATGCGTCCCGATGTCTCGAATTCTTTATTGGAAAGCTCCGGATATTTATGCAGTTCTTGTCTTAACACAATTATATTTCTCATATTTTTTCTTATAAATTAATGAGAGAATCAGATAAACAAAAACAGAAATTGAAATCCCAAAAATATTGGCATCCAAATCAAATGGTAATTTAACTTTTAAAGTGGTTAGGAGAACAGTTGTTGCACCTCCTGAAATCATAGAGAAAATAGCAGCAGTGGCATTGGGTTTTTTACCGTACAATGCAGCAATTACCGGAACAAACAAGCCTGATACCATAAATGCATAAGAGTAAAGCATAAGTTCAAGTACATTGGTCATATAGGAAGCCAGAAACAGTGCTAGTCCACCTATAACCAAGGTAATAATCTGTGAAAGCCTCAACTGAAACTTGGAGTTTTGCCTGAATTTGAAAATTTTCTCTAAAATATCTGTTTGCACATTTCCCGAAGCAGCCATAAGGCAACTATCAGCTGTTGAAAGAATGGCCGAAAAATACGCGGAAAGCATCAGTCCCATAATACCTGCTGGCAAAACCGTATTAAGCAAAACAGGTAAGCCCATCTCTGCATCTAAACTTGTATCTAGGGCATAGCCCAAATCTGCAAACATTGCATTTTCATATGCTACACGAGAAAACAGTCCTAACGTTACACCCATAAATGCCATTAGTGGCCATTCAAATAAACCGGCAATAAACCACGCTTTTTTAGCTTCCTTTTCGTTTTTAGAGGCATAAATACGCTGGTAAAGTGTCATACCTACAAACCAGATGGGTATAATCGTAATTCCCCAATTTACAATTTGTTGCCAAGATACATTCCCCAAGGAAAGAAATTCATTCCCAAGCGTTGCCCTAATAGCCTCCATTCCTCCTATTTTGTAATAGGACACAGGTATTCCTATAAACATCAGACCTGCCATTAAAATTATCCATTGTACCGTATCGGTATAGATTACCGCCTTCAACCCTCCAATACTGGTATAAACAACTGCAAGCGCTCCCATAATAATCAAAGCAGTATTTAAGTCAATTTCAGTGAAAGTTGCTGAAGCCAATTTGGCACCAGCCAAAAGTTGGGAACTTGTAAATCCAATGTATCCGATTGCAGAAATAATACCTGCGATCAATGCTACTTTATGATTGTAGAAATATTCGAATATTTGAGGAAATGTAAATAGTTTATGCTTTTTTGAAAGTTTACTAATCACCGGAATTAGCACAACTGCACTTAGCCATGCCCCAACCAAGCCAGTAAATAGCATCCATGATCCACCAAGACCAATTGCAAATCCCAAACCTCCCAATCCAATGGAAAATCCACCCCCTACATCGGTGGCTACTACCGATAGCCCAATATGCCAAGCTCCAAGTTGCCTACCGCCAACATAGTAGTCTTCATGGCTTTCATTTTTTTTGAAAAAATAGACACCAATTCCCAGCATCACAGCGAAGTAGATGAAAAAAATGATAATATCAATAATATGCATAGAATTATTTTATATAACCTCCACCTTTCAGCTCTTACTAAAAGTATTAGCTATAGATTAAAAATTGTTGCGCTAATTAAACAACGTCACCAGAAACCTGATGACGTTGCGCATTTTTAAGCAATTGAGAATAAACCTCTATAACATGGGAACTATTGACTTGCTACATCTCTATTACCTAAAAACAACTCTTGTCGAAATTAATTAGCTTTTACTATTTAATCATGATACGCTTTCCCATATCTGAATATTTTAACTTCTCTTTCTGAATTAGTTCTAAAACAATTTTTGCACCTGAATAATGTGACAAATTCAAACCTGCTAAAATATGCCCTAAACCAACAGGTTGATTCAAACGAACAAATTCCATTATTTCTTCTTCCAATATTTTATTACTTCTCATTTGCAATACACTTTTACAATAGGCGACTTACTCAATAACCTTTTTTTCGATATATCGCGAAGACATAATTCGCAGCACACCCATATAATCCATAGTAAACTCAATCAAACCACCTACTTTATACTTGTTAATATTATCTCCCAAATCAACCACCAACATATCGGAGCTAGCCCCCACAAGTTCAAGTGAATGATCCTTTGGAGTAATGTGTTTACTATCAACATCCAACATCCCCAAATCGATAATTGCCCGATAAGATGTCTCACCCATCTGATCTACCTCTACTGTAAGGCTTTCGCCTTCAAGATTTGTACCCAACTCACCAGCAGGAACCATTGGTTTCTCTATTAACTCAATTATTTCAGCATACAATTTAAAGACATCAGTATGTAATCCTTCAAGGGCTGTATCGTTGTAAACATCAGTCCCCATGAACAAGGATTCTCCAACCCTAAAATGGTTTATTCCTTTCGGCAAAATTTCATGAATTAAAAGAGGAATAGTTACTGAAGCCCCTCCAGAAACCAATGGAATTTTCTTATTAAACATGGCCTCTATCAACTGTCGGTACAAGCTAAGCTGTATTAATTTGTCCTCGTTAGGTAATACACCATTTAAACAAGTAAGATTTGTGCCGATACCTACAACTTCAATATTTGGCAATTCAAACACCTTTTTGTAAAAGTCAATGAAATCTTCACGCATCACACCTTCCCTTAGCTCTCCCATTTCAATCATAATAATGATTTTATGTTTTTTATTCTGTTTTAAAGCCTCTTTAGAGAGTAAGTCTATGGTTTTTAATTCAGTGTTCACACTAACATCTGCATATTTAATAATTTCACTCACAGATAACTTTGGAGGAGGTTTTATATATATGGTCTCAATGTTAGGATCTAATTTTTTAATCATTTTTAGATTAGAGACTCTTGAATCACAAAGACTCTTTATTCCTAAGGAAATTAGATTTTCTAAAAACAATTTGTTTCCGCACAACAATTTTGAAACCACAGTCCATTTAATGCTATTTTCTTTAAACAACTTATCTAAATAGCAGTAATTTTCTTGCAGTTTTGAAATATTAAGAGTTACAAATGCCATGACACTTTATTTTGTGAATCTCATTTCAAGGTATTTATTCTCAAAGCCCATTTTTTCATACAAATGCTTTGCAGGATTATTTGGTTCAACATGCAAAGCGATTGAACCTTTTGCAATCTTTATGGCTTCTTCCATAAGTTTTTTACCAATCCCCTTGCCTCTGTATCCCTTATGGGTAGCAATATATACAAGTATGTTTTCAGGGATATACCCTTCCATTCCAGTCCTATTTACCACCACAGATCCAACAATTTTATTATCTAATTTTGCAGACAGAATAAATCCGCCCATCGATGGTGTTTCTTTTAATGCATATTGCATAGCTTTTTCAATATCTGCCTTGTCATCTCCGTATTCTTCCAGATGCTCATACAGAAAATTTAACAGCTCTTTCTTTTCATAACCATCAGGACGAAGAAAGGAGGTCATAAGTTTAATTGTAATCATACTTATATCTTTAAGTTTTGTTTCTACACAACAAATATAACAATTCAAATCACGTAGGCAAAATATACACTAAAAGTCTCTGACTTGAAACAAAGCCTCTAAAACACTTTTAACTCTTTGAATATAGGTGTTATTCGAAACACACACACTTTTTATATTACTTCAGAAAATTTGTATATTTAATTTCTTGTATGTATTTTGTTTCCACAGAACCATTTTCACAAAATTCATGACCAATGAGCTATCATTTAGGATTAATTTATAAAGACATACTTTGGAAAAAGTGGAAAAAAGATCAGAATGTAAAAAAGAATAATTCGGCAAAGAAAAAGACTACAAACAAACCTCAGAGTTCTTCTTCAAAGCAGAATGAAAAAATTTTAAACAAATCATTAAAAACATTCCTGAAATTTATCTCGTATTTGTATTCTTTATTATGAAATCATTAACGGTAATTGCAGCATTCCAACTGGTATCATTTTGTGCTTAGTTGTAATAACACAAGTAATTTTCAAACTAAAACCTTTAGGAGTTTTAATAACATTTACATTTCTCTTAATTAGTATATTAATCTTTAGAAATCATATCGTTTACAATTTACATCCCATTAATTTTGACATTTATTTCTTTTACATATTAATCTCATTTTCAATCAACATTTCATTCTTCACACTATTGATACTAAAGAATGTGAAATAAAAAAAAGAGGTCTAACGACCTCTTTTTTTATCTTGACTTACAAAGCCAATATGAAAATTTATATCTGAAATGATATAACAAGAAAAACCAGATTTACTACACTTTAATATTTAAACGAATCTTTATAAAAATCAATCCAATTACATTTGATATGTGAGTTTTTAATTATTTAATATCAACTCAAATTTATCATTACCTCTTAATTTTTTAAAGTGAACCTCCTTATCCAACTCATCTACAAATGCATCAGATAACTCTATCGCTTTTTCAATATCCTTTATAGCATCATTATCTTTTTCTAAATGAGCATAAGCACACGCTCTTTGCCAATAGGCCAATGCATATTGACTATCCTTTTCAATTGCTGCATTAGCTAAATTAAGAGCCCACCGAACCTCTCCAATTTCAAGAAGAGCATCAGCCTTATAGGTCATAGCTTCTATATCACTTGGATTTATATCTAATATCTCATCATAAATAGAAATCTTCTCTTCCTCACTTTTCTCAATCCCAGCCCTCATCCATAAAGAATGAATCGAGTTTGTCGTACTTATTTTCTTTTGTGTATCTACTATAATCTCCGACCTTTCCTTTGCTTGGTTTTCTATTGCATTCAATCGCTTTTCATAATCAGCTGTAAGTTGTTGAATTTTAGCTCCACTGTCTTTTTTAATTGTCTTTTTAATGTCACTTAGAGATTTCCAGCCTAGCAATACAAGCAATGATGCCGCTGCAGTAATTATATAGAAAATATTATTTATGGTACTTGTGGTATAGTTTATTGCCCGATCTGATGACTCAAGTTTTACTTCTGCCAACTTCTCAGCTACATCTTTTTTTAATTCAAGGTTTTCTTGTCGCAAACTTTTTAATTCATCTAATATGTATCTTTCTATAAATGGCTTAAACATTGGCTGCTCAAGCGAATCAACCTTAACCACTTTTTCTTCGGCTATTGCACTAAAAGAAACAAATAAAACAATTAATAAAAATAAATTCTTCATACCTTTTCAAACAAGTCAACTCCAATCAATAAACTCTGAACATTAACATTTTAGAATCGTTTAACTACCTTTTAATTTTTTTACACCATAATCCTTTTTTAAAGATTTTAGCAAACTATAGCATAATACCAGAAGCAGTATTGCAAAAGGTAAACCAGTTAATATCGTTGCAGTTTGCAAGGCAGCTAGCCCCCCACCGATCAGCAATATAATTGCAATTAAGCCTTCCATTGAGGCCCAAAATATTTTTTGCCCAACAGGAGCATCCAGCTTTCCTCCGGATGTTAGCGTATCAACCACCATCGACCCACTATCAGATGAAGTAACAAAGAAACATGCTACCAAAATAACCGTTAGCAAAGAAGATATAAATGGAAAGGGATACTGCTCCAACAAATGGTATATTGCCGTAGCAATATTGGCGTTAACTGCTTCCGATATCTGAGTATTTCCAAGCAATTCCTGATAAATGGCACTTCCTCCGAATACTGAAATCCATAAAAAGGTCAACAATGCAGGCACAAACAGCACTCCCAAAACAAATTCGCGAATGGTTCTTCCTTTAGAGATACGAGCAATGAAAATACCAACAAACGGCGACCATGCTATCCACCATGCCCAATAGAATATGGTCCATGAATTTTGCCAATGAGTACCTTTCTTTACACCAATATAGGATTCTGTCCAAAAACTTAATTCCATAAAGTTACTTAGGTAATAGCCTAAATTCTGAACAAATGTTTTCAATAAGAATGCAGTTGGACCAATCAACAACACAAACAATAATAATATAAGTGCCAGGCGCAAGTTGATCTCACTTAATCGTCGAATCCCTTTATCAAGACCCATAACCAGTGAAAGAGTCGCAAACAAGGTAATCACCACAATCAACCCAATTTGCCAGGTTACTCCATACTCCACATCAAACAAATAGGTTAAACCTGCATTTACCTGTTGCACACCAAAACCTAAAGAGGTAGCCAGGCCAAATAGAGTAGCGATGACTGATACAATATCAATAATATCGCCAATAGGTCCATAAATTTTCTCTCCAAACAATGGATAAAAGATGGAGCGAATGGTAAGTGGCAATTTTTTATTAAATGTAAAATACGCAAGAGCTAACCCCACAATAGCATACACTCCCCAAGCATGAAATCCCCAATGCAAAAAGGTAACCCCCATAGCTGATTTTGCAGAAGCAACACCTTTCATCGCAAAAGGATTATTATCGAAGTGAAAAATTGGTTCGGCAACTCCCCAAAACAATAAACCAATTCCCATTCCTGCACTAAATAACATGGCAAACCATGATGTCATTTTAAATTCAGGTTTTGCTTCAGGACCACCTAAACGGATTTTTCCGTATTTACCAAATCCAAGAAATAAAGCAAATCCAAGGAATACATTCATTAACAAAATGAACAGCCACCCCACACTATTAGATAAAACAGTCTGTGTATTTGAGAACCATGTTGCCATTGGCTTTCCTACAATTAAAGTAGTGGTAACTAATGCAAATACTACCAAAAAAGAGGACACAAACACAGTACCATTGGCCTTTATTCCCAAAAAAGATTTACGGTCTGAACGAACATATACCTTTTCTTCATCTGCAGCAATTGATACCGATTTTATCTTATCATTTATTTTATCAATTCTTCTTTTTAATCCCATATCAATAATATTCGTTTTTACAGTAACTTTTAGAAGTAATATCCTACATTCACATTAAACCAAGAGTGCCACTCGGGATTCGCAGCTCCTCGGCCGAAACCATAAGCATCGGCCGATTCACCAAATGCACCCCATGGACCTAACCAGTCCTGATTCTTACCCGATGCATAATCGATATAAGTATAAATCGGACCAGCTTTCACCATCACTCCCAGTACATTCATTTGAGTGTCGTTGAATTGGGAATTACCCTTTTTCATGTAATTGTAATTGTCATACACTTGCAGCGACTCAATTGGTCCCCACTCCACAGGTATCGTATAGGCAACACCTCCACATATAATGATTGCTTCGCTGGCAATATCGTAGGTATAATTATAGGCAGCCATCTTAATCAAATCATTATCGGCACCCTTATAATCGTATCGGGTTAACTCAAACTTCACATCCAATCTCTCTTTTTCAAGAAAACGACCATGATAATGAAGCGCGAAGGCATTGTAGTGGTAATTTTTATCTTTTACATGATTTCTGTATCGAGCCAACTGTGCCGAAAAACCTACTTCCTGATTATTGAATTTACGGGCAGCACGAAAGTTGAACTGACCATTCTCTTCATTATCACCAGCCAAATCGTAAGAGTATCTTGCCAAATCCACGGCATTTCCTTGCGATCCGTTTGAAAAAGTTGTCCAAGCCCTTCCTCCTTCTGCATTCTTGTAAAACGCAAAGGCAAAATTCCACTTGTTCGTATCGAACACATACTTTAGCCCGGTATCGTAATCATCTTCCAATCCTACGTAGTAAGGAAGATTAAAAAACCATGAGTGCGAAGCAAATGGTTGAATTCCAAATGGAACTTGATGCACTCCCAATTCCAGATGTGAATTGTCATTAAAATTATATCCTATAAATCCATGATGCAACATACCTCCACCAAATTCTGATGGATAGAAACGATATTCAGCATCCATGTATAATTTTTCATACCTTGCTTTGGCATTCAAACGAAAAACATCAAGAACAGCATCCCCACCTACGTCCTTGTTATTTTCATCCCAGTCTTTGTATCTGAAATTAAACCGGAGGGCTCCTCCTATCTTAACATCCTTTATCTTTTGAGCTTGCGCAACATTAGCAATCACTATCAATGCCAATATTAATTTAAATCTTCTTAAGAGATTTTCTTTCATAATTCAAGTTTTCCTTTTCCAATCCTCAACTACCTATCTCTTGACCATATGAAATAAAGAACAAATAGCACAGATTTAGTTTCTGCGCGACAAATCTAGAAGAAATTTTATTTCTACACAACACATTTGCTAAATAACATACAATACAGAATCCCTTAAACAAGCACAAACCCCTGTATTTATGCACATTTTAGACCTAAGCGGTTTATTCAATTTAAATTATTCACTTTCATCAACATTAATTAATTCGCATAAAAACCATTCTACATATCCTATTGGTATGCATGATTTATAGAGACATTGGAATAGAACCAATCTGATTTTTATTCCAATTGGCATTTTAAAGATTGGCAAGACACGTAAAGAAAAAGCTTCAAATCTCCTAAACTTGTGAGCACAAAAAAAGCCATCATATTCATGATGGCTCAGTATTTATATCCTAATTTTCTTCTATAAATCTATGTTCTCTTCTTCCGAATTCAGTTCTTCCTTAATAAAATCCTCGGCGGTCAGTACAGGAGAAGCTCCAATTCTTCAATCTCAAGCATATTTACAAGAATTTCCAGAGTCTCTTCAATTCTTTGCAAATCTGAATCAGGAACCTTCTTCAACTTTACAGCTAACCTCTGCTGCAATAAATCTGGCGTATTCTTTAACAATTGATCTCCCGTGGATGTCAAGGCAATTACCGTAGTTCTTCGATCTCCAGCTTTTGGCAAACGAGCAAGAAACCCCTTTTTCTCAAGTCGTCCGATAATTCCTGTGACTGTACTTGAATTTAGGTTTAAATGGGCACGGATAGATTTTTGAGTAGCCTGGTAACTTGGCGAACTCTTTAAATACTCCAGACATAAAATCTGCGGAATACTTACCCCATGATCCTTCTGAATCTTTTTTGACTCCAGATTAATCGATCGAACAATTCGTCTGATTTTAATAATAATATTCTTGTAATCCATATAAATCTAATGTTAGAGACGCTGATTTGATTACAAAAGTAAGCAATCCTGCACAATTAATGACTACTACTTATTGTAAGGCTTCAATTTTTTAGCATACTGCAAACAGAAATGTTACTTTGAAAGAAAATTAATGAATATCAAACACCTGTAGAATGGAGCTTCCATAATGTAGAAACTACAATATGACTTCCTAAAACCAAAGCTTTTTATTGAATAACACAGACATGTAAAATGTTAAACTTTATTAAAAGAACTGATTCTAATCAACTTGACACATTTGACAGACAATATTGTCATAATATTTATTTAACTTGGGTTGTGATTTTGGAATGATAACCCATCGGCTGGTCATCAAACAGGTAAAACTTGGCCGTCGCACTTGCTAGAGGAGGCCGATGGGCTCGTTCCAAAAATAAATTTAAATGTTATTATTATGACATTACGTTATGGATTAATTCCAAACCATTTGACGGACGACCCAAATGATTACATGGGCGTAGTTACCAACAACGAATCGGTAACAGTTGATTCTATTGTTGAACAGATGATAGGCAAAGGGTCTACTATTACCAAAGCCGAAGCTCTTTCGGTAATCGAAGAATTTGAATATGCAGTAGTTGAAGCTGTTAAGAATGGAAATAGTGTAAATACTCAACTGTTCCGAATCACCCCAAGTGTTTCTGGCGTTTTTAACGACCAAAATGATGGCTTCGATCCTGCACGCCACGCTGTTCGCCTGAACTTAAATGCAGGTTCTAGATTAATCGAAGCCATTTCGGACATTGAATTGCGTAAAGTAGAGATTACTTCTCCACAACCTATTCTGCAGCAATTTGTCGATTTAAAAACCAATGTAATCAACGAATCATTCACAGCAGGACAAATTGCTTCAATTCGTGGATCCTTATTAAAATTCGATACTGGAGATACTCAACAAGGTATATTCTTTATAGCTACCGATGGTTCAGAAACCCGAGTTGAGAATGTGGTAAAAAACAAACCTTCGGAGTTGTTGTTTTTTGTACCCGAAAATTTGACAAGTGGGAATTTTACGGTTGAAGTAAGAACTGTTCTCCAAAATACAAAAGCAGTTCGAAAAGGAATACTTCCTGTTGATTTAGTGCCTACAAGTTAAACCTCTTTTCCTTTAGAAATGAAGGCTACATTCCAAAAATGAATGTAGCCTTTTTTACTATCCGTACCATATAGTAATAAGAGAATACGTCTTATAGTACTAAGTATATACTCCTTATAGTCGTAACTATAAACAATACATAGTTAGCACTATGGGATGCCAATAGCATAAAAAAGCAGCCACAGTCAAAATCTGTAAGCAGTAAAATTCACTGATTCCTTCTTCACACTATTTTCTTTCAACATAGAAATGGTGGCAAGCATGCAATATATTTCCAGTAGTATCTGTCATATAGATATGAAATTTGTAATTGCCGGGTATGGCATTGTTATTCACTTTTAATTTAAAGTATAAAACCTCTTGTTTCTTAGAACAAGATATTTCTTCACTGGTAAACAATTCATTAATAGAAGAACTAAAATATTCCTCACAGTTTAATTTCGAAAGTCCTCCCTTTTCCAAATGCATTCGATAAGAATTCATTTTTCTATCTGCGGTAAGCAATATTTCAAAAGTTAGGGTATCGTTTTGAAGTACATTATTGTATGGAATTGGACTTGAAAATTGAATGCTATTTTTAAGCTTCTCTTTATATCTTTTGGGTTTATCAGCCAATAGCACAGTTGATAATAGCATAAACCCTAGGAGTAGAATATATCTCATATTAGAATTATAGCTTTAATAATTTATGCTGATGGGTTAAAAAGAGCAGAGTACGAGTAGTTATACTACTTCTACTCGTTCACTCTGCCTTTTTTCATTGTATAATTGTACTAAATCTAGACATGCTATTATCTAATTTTAGTTTCTTTGCTCACGATTCTAATCTGAACCGGAGTCATATCTTGAGTCTCTTTTTAACAATCATATTGCCACTTACTAAAACAAACTTTAGTACTTTTTCTTTACAGATTCATACCAATTGAAAATCAAATTTCTTCTTTTGAAATGAACCCATATCACAGATTTACTTACACTTCAGCTCATTAAACATGCTACAATTAAGGCAATACGATTCTATATCAGGTGCATAAAACCCAATACCAGATTGTTTATTTTTTAATGCAAAAACAGATTATCAAGGCAATCGGATAAAGTACAATTGCCCTTGTGTTCATTTTAGAGGATACACAAATAATTATACATCTGTGTAAATATTATTATCGAGATTAAATATCCTGACAGAAATGACCAAAATTCAGTTTTTCGTCTTTTATATACGAATAAACCACCCATATTTTGGTTCCGTCATTCTTGATGATTTCTAAATCACATGGTTCATTAAGTGTAATTCTCGGATTGTGATAATTAATATCTAATCTACCATCCGTTTTCACTCCAACTTCTTTATCTCCAGAAAAGTAAACCTTATAAAAGTAGAATCCTCTATAATCTAATCCATATACATTTACACCGTCTTCAATTGTATTTACGTCACTATAAGCTGGGTGTCCAATACGAACTCCGTTAAATTCATAACGATTGGTATCATCAGCTTTAATGGCTTCCAATTCTTTATCATCGTAAGGAATTGTAGTTGTACTAATTGTTACCGGAATATCCAATGTTAAACCATAAGAATCGGTCAATGTAATTGTTGCCTTTCCTTCTTTTGTAGCTACAAGTACAATTTCACTATCATTTTCAATTGTTGCCGAAACAATTTCACTTTCAACACTCACCTCATAGCCCCCATTACCTTTTGTAATTGGAATTCTCGCGGTTTTGGAATGTCCCAAAGGCATTTTAACATTAATTTCTGATGTTTCAATCTCAAGTACATCATAGAAAGCCACTACGCCCAATTCCTTGTATTGGCTGTTTTTATCAGAAATAATTACAGATGTTCTTCCTCTTGATAAAGCACTCAATTTTACCACATTGCCTTCCAGCTCCACTGCAACAATATCAGGATTAGAAGAAAACACATGGTATTCTCCTCCACCCTGTGTAATTTTCACTGTACCTGTATCATCAACTTCCACATCTATTGATGATTTCTCAAGAATCAATTCCGCAACTTCTTCTGTTGGCTGCACATCAGCATCATCGTCGTCGTCATCGCAAGCGGCAAAGCCTAAAGGCAACACCATAACTAGCAATAACAACAGTTTATTTCGTAATTTCATTTGTTTTAATTTAAGATTTTCAATTTCACTCTATAAAACCTTTCATTCCATTGTATATTGAAATTGCCATTCGGCTTGTTTCATAGATTCATCATTAAATTTTAAAAGCTTCCCCCAACCGTTCTTCGTTGGGAGAAAACTTAAACAATATCAATCTGCTTAAAAAAGGGTCAAATAAATTCCTTATTTAAGTCTACCAGTCTTTTTTATATGGCTTCTCATCGTAAACCAATTCATCATCGAACAACTTACTGGCGATACTTTCCATTGCTTGTTTCTGACGATCGAAATTATTTCGATAAGGATCCATTGCAAAAATCATGTGTGAACCATAACCATCGTTTCTCATGCTCTCCAAATCAGAATCTGAGGCCCAGTAACCACGGCTAAACTCCTGTGAATATAGAGCCATTCTCGATTTCGGCATTCCCGGATAATTAGAACTTAAATCTGAACTTCTGCCATAATCATGAATACCGTAATCAACGAACTCACCTGATTGGTGTCCGTCAATCTCAGGCAAAGAACTTGTTGAACCATAAGCATAAGCGCATACTAATCTATCAGGCATAGCTTGTTTGGCTTCGTAGCATAAACGTGATGCTGCAGCCGAAGAAGGAGCAACAAACCCTGGAGGAACCGGATTTTGATATGCCGAATACTCGTCATCAACAAAGATTCCATCCAAATGGTAAGAGTCACATACCACCTTTAACTCCTGAGCAAATACTTTAGCCGTTTCATCTGCTAAATTGGAAACTCCGGCACGGTCATGATTTCCTAAAATACCCAGTACGATCTTCATCCCTCTGTCCTGCAATGGTTTTAAATACTTCTCTCTGTTGTCTAAAATGTGCTGAACATTTGGATTGTTGTATACATATACCTTACCCGTTTCGTTATTGTAATTAATGTTCGCCGAGAAAAGAATGACGATATCAATTAAAGGTTTGCCACTCTCTTTAAGCGTAAAACACAGGTTGTTTAATGGGTTGGTATCATTCACTTCCATACAACTGATGATTTTGATACCATTGGCTTTATCAGCGATAGGAATTGTGCTTAAATCCTTTACAAAAATCAGATAAACCGATTCTTTTTCTGATAATTTAATATTCCCTGATTTTACCACCGCACGAACTGGAATTACATAGGTCTTCTCAGCACTTAAGGCATCTGATGTTGTAAATTGAACCAATGTTTTTCCAGACTTGTTACTTCCCTTGCTCAATTGAAAATCACTTTCAAAGCTTACCAAATCAACTGGAAACAACTCATAGTCTGAGTTATTTTCGTCATTGTAAGCATCTAGTACTTCTGCATCAAATTTCAAATTGGCCACAACATCTGTTTCGGTATTTTTTGAGGATGCCAAATAGATTTCTGCCTGGCCTTGATTGCGAAATTCTACCAATGAAGTTTCTCGTTTTCCGGTATTGTCAACTAAGTAGCCTATTGCATCGGTGCTTGTCGTGTATTGGTTTTCGTCAACACTTGTCACGTCAATGCTATCATCACAGGCGGTAAACATGCCCATTACTGTCAACACAGCAGCAAGCATTAAATTTCTTTTGAATGATATGTTGTATTTCATCATTTTTCAGTTTTTAATTACACCTCAATTACTCGCCAGGTACAGGCAATGTAACCGGAGTCCATCTTAAAGTAGAATTCGCTACTGCATTATTTCCATTCCCTGTATGATCTTCGACTGATAGTGCCGATTCATCATCAAATTTCCAGTAGGCAACCAAACCTTCAGAAGCTGGATCCACATAATATGGATTGGAGGCAATTTCTTCGGCTGTACGCACTACATTCCAGATACGACACTCTGAAATTTCACCAGCCAGGTAACGATCGTCAGCATAAGATCGACCTATACAAAATCCACTGGTGCCACCTTGTCCCAGATTTATATTTCCCAATGATTTTATGGTTTCAGACTGTTTGTTGCCATTCACATAAACAGCCATTGCTCCGGTTGAAGAATCGTAGGTTAATGCAATGTGTACCCATTCGTTGGTTGGTAATCCTTTGTTGGAATCACCATCAGGGAAATTTCCACTATTCGTAGCAATCTGTATCTGATTACTTGGGAAACCGGCATCTCCTAAACGAATTAAGAATTGCCCCTCAATTCCCATCACAGTGCTAATCATTCTATCAAAATTTCGCACTCTAACCAGAGCTTCCATTGTCAGTTGTGACAAATTATTACAAACATCAGGTTTGGTCCAATTTACAGTTAAATAGTTCTCCTCAATATCAGCAACAACATTAATAAGAGCAGCACCTTTAATCACATAGTACATTGTTTTGTCACTTTTCAACACATCGATATCTTCGCTATCCATGGTAATTGGCAAAACATATACAATTTCACGATCAAGCTGACTCAAATCGTTAAACAACACTTTTAACTCTTTTGAAAGAACATTTCCTGCGGTAATGGTCACCGTGTTTTCAGGGAATGAATAATTTTCAGCAGGAAGCATTACAGCATTATCGTAATACGCCATATTATAGGTTTCCACCAATGCCTGATCAACTCGGTATTTCACAAGAATATCCTGATTGTTAGGTTTCGCAATAGCCGCCTGAATGCTTTTTTCAACATCATTCACTCCTGCTTTTACCAACAACTCGCTTATTTTTGATGAACTACTAACATATGCTTTATTGTCGAAATCATCATCAGAATTGTCACAACCAAAGGTAAAGGTCATGAAAAATAAAGCGGCATATAATATATAGTGTTTCATATCTGTTTAGTTTTTAAGTGATGGATTAATGTTATCTATCGCCATTCTTGTATAATGATATACACGCTCTGAACTAAAGAAATCATTACTCACATTATAAATCCCCATACCTGCAACTGTGAAGCCTTTGTGTTCCGCAGCAACCCAAACAGAGGCTCCTTCAATCGAATGCGTCACACCATCGGCCCAGTAACCAGTTTTCATATCTGCCGGGTCAAGAGAAATGGTTTCAACTGCAACAATAAATCTGTCTGTTGGTACTCCTTCAACAGCGGCAGAATAGATGTTGTAACTCAATTTTGAACTATTTCCTGCATCAGAACATGGTATAATGATATACTTACAGTCCGTAAGAAAACTCTTATCTAAAAGATTCTGTGGTTTCCCCTGAAACAAGACCATTTTATCAGCATTTCTGGTACTCCAATCTTTCAAAATTCCAATGAATGCATTATGATAGCTCATGTATTCTGCTTTTTCCTGCTCTGTCATGTGAAGAATACTTTTTCCTTCATAGGCGAAACATACACCATCGTAATTGTATTTCTTCACTAAAGAGAAAGAGTTGTGCAAACTGTCAACCATATAATTAATGAAAGTTGGTAGTGGAGATACGATTTCCTCACCATCTTGCCTGGCTTTATCTTCCTCACTCTTTAACTGAATATAATTAAATTTAATAGCATCGAAACTAACAGTAAATACAAACTTGGTTCCTTTGTTCTCTCTTGTTTCATTGATTTCTTGAATTTCTCTTTCAACCAAATTATTTGGATAAATTAATGAAACAATATCAGTACTGTCAGGAATTACATTGATATGCTGCGCACGATTATAAGGCTGCTTTATCTGGTTATCAAAGCTTACGAATATGCTTTTATGATCAGAATTCTTATATGCTCTTAAATTTTCAAGATAATCTGCATAAAGTGCAGGATTTTCATCTTCGATACCAGCTTGGTTAATATCCAATGATTCAGTCTCTACCCAGTCATCACAAGAGCCAAACAGAGAAGAAGCAATTAGACCCATTCCATACAGTACAAATTTATATTTTGATATATTCTTCATGTTGTGCTAGTTTTTATTCTTACAATCCCACCATACTTTAGTTGCCATATTATCAGGCCCGCCCAAATTGCTAATGGCTTGCTTCAAATTATCGCTATTTTCCTTGTACTCGCGTAGAGGGTATGGAAGACGACGGGCCATTTCAGCTCCATCAACAATACCATTGCTCAGGTTATATGGCACTTCCATTAAGCGTGGATATCCCGTACGACGGAATTCAGACCAGGCCTCGTGTCCCAAAGGAAAATTAGCAATCCATTTCTGAGTAATAATGCGTTCCAAACTTAGCTCAAATTCGTCCGCATCATTCCATTTAATTGTAATTGAAGCTGGAACTCCTGAGTTGTCGTTTGCTCCAAGAGGGTCCTTATAATTATCAGGAATACTGGTTGCATTCTCAGCATAAGTAGCTGCACCCGAAACACCCCATTGATTAAAGGACAACTCAATTCCTTGATTGTAAAATTCATTGGCAGAGCCACCCATATTCCATCCGCGTAAAGCACCTTCAGCTTTTAGGAATGCACATTCTGCAGCATTCATCCAAAGTAACTTATTGTATGATTCAGGAATATTCATATTACTGTACTTGTGAGCTGTTGCCGATGATGCAATATTGGCACCTGATCGTAAGCCATAATATCCATTTTCGAATGCAGCATTGTCGGTATTCTCGAAAGTACTCGTGGTAAAATACTTTTCTCTTCGTGGATCAGCGTATCCGTTCATATAAGAAGTAATATCTGCAGATACACGTGAATCACCTCCGTTATATTCAAACATCACTACTCTGAATGGCGATTTTGAAACCGTATTGTAGGCATTATCCTCATTGCTTAACATGGTTCCCACTTCATGATTTACTGCTTCTTCTGCTTTCGCTTGAGCTAAAGTAGGATTGGCATAAACAATACGCATTGCCAAACGTAACTTTAAAGAGTTGGCAAACTTGATCCAGTTCAATACTTTACCGCCATATACTTTATCTGCATAAGGACTAAAATCAGAAGTTTGATTTGGTGTTAAAACCTCAATCGCATGGTCCAATTCTTCGAACATTTTATTATACACATCCTTTTGTAAATCGTAAGGAGCTTCTAACTTGCCGTCTTCCCCAATTTTAGAATAAGGAATGTGTCCGTAGATATCCGTAACACGATGAATCGCTGCTACTTTAATAATATCAGCCACTGCCAAAGGTACCGGATCAGTAGTAACATTCTTTAACTGAACTTGATTGGCATAAATTTTAGGAATAATATCATTAAATGGTACTTGAATCCAGTGTTGTTCCGGATTATAAGTTGCATAATTTTTACCTACAAATCCAGAGTTCGAATCTGCCAAATATCCACCAAAAGATCCTCCAAGCAAACATTCTGTGAACTGATTTAAATTAACATCAGCAGGAATAACATAGCCCTGCATAGCCACCATAGCTGCCCTCAAGCTATATGCATCGTATTGCATTTGCTCATCGTTGGCGTCATATGGATTGGTGTTGTATTCCTCGAAATCTGAAGTACAAGAAGTAATCAATAAAATCGAAGCAGAAAACAACAAATTTATAAATGATTTTTTCATAATTATCAATATTGAATTGCTTAGAATTTAACTCTTACATTGAAACCATAACTGCGCTGGCTCGGCATCATAAAATAGTCTATTCCCTGATAGTAGTTCCCTGTTGAAGCAACTGATTCAGGATCGAATGGAGCCTTGTTGTAGAACATGAATAAGTTTCTTCCAACCAATGTGAATGTCACATCAGCGAAATTATTCAACTTGTCTCTAGTAATGGTATAGCCAATACTTGCTTCTTGCAATCTTACATTTGTAGCACTATAAGTATAAAACTGTGGAATTCCGGATTTTGCCCCAATAGTGGTGTACCAATTCTTAGCATCTATCACATCACCACCATTCACAACTACTCCACCATTATCACGAGCTTTAGCAGAAGCTTCTGATACCCCATAACGATCTAAAGTAGCCTGAGTAGCAGAGTAAACAATACCTCCCAAGCGAGCCGAAAGCATGAATCCAAGTCTGAAGTTTTTGTATTTAAAATCGTTTCTCCATGCCATATTTGCATCAGGAAATACCGAGCCTAATTTTATATCCTCTACATTGTATTCTGCAGCAACATTTCCATTCTGATCTACGAAAATTTTTCCATCACTATCACGCTTTAGATCCGCAATAGAATACAAGTCTCCAAGGCTTCCGCCTTTTTTCAATATGAATCTTGCATTCGATAAACCACCGATATCCAATCGATCTTTGGTAATAACTGCATTCGTTTCAGGATGAACGTAATTGTCTACCAATTCTGAAATCTCATTTTCGTTCGAACTTAATGTGAAATTAGAACTCCATGAAAAGTCATTCCAAGTATTTTGATATCCTAATGCAAATTCAATCCCTTTGTTTTTAACACTACCTGTTTGAACATACAAAGTAGAATAACCCGAAGAAACGGATATTTGAGGATCGAAGGTTTGATTAAATGTTTTGGTACTATACAAACTTAAATCCAAATCGAAATGTTTCAACAATTTTGTTGTCAAACCCAGTTCCCACGATTGGGTTCTTTCTGGCTTTAAATCGAAAAGCGGATAGTGTGTTTTTGTTTGCCACACCTTATTTGCATTGTCCCAAGCATAAGTAGGATTTGCCAAAAAACGTGCAAAAGGAAGACCAACAGATGCATAGGAAGCTCTCAATTTTGCATATTGAATTTGTCTTGGCAAATCGAATATTTCCGAAAGTACAAATGAGGTACCTATGGATGGATACATAAAAGAACTCTCATTTGAATGAGGTCCTGCCAACTGTGAAGCCCAATCGTTACGACCTGTAAGAGTTAAATAGTACGCCCCTTTATATCCCAATTCTGCACTTGCAAAAACAGATTTAGTTTGATCGTGCCATCCCGACTGCTCACGCTTGGTGGTCACATCGTCTAATTGAAATACATTAAATAAGTTTGGAATACCATCCGCACGAATCGGTCCTCTGTTAGATAACACATCTTCTTTCATATCGGAGTATGAAACACCGATATTAGCCTGAAGTGAAAAATCCTCACCCAATGACTTGTTGATGTTTACAAGGAAATCGGCGTATGTTTGCTTTGCTTCGCTTCTTGCAATTCCATATAAACCATTATTAGATCCTTCAGTAAGAGTTCTGTTAGATGTGGCATATAATTTTTCAGTGAAATCGTTCGTTGAATTGTCAATTCTCACACGACCAGCAAAGTTCAACCAATTTGTAGCATCAAAACTAAAACCAGCATTCAACATGTAGCGATCCTTCTTGTTTTTTCTTAGATTTCGATGGGCAATCCAATACGGATTTTGTCCAGCAAATTCATCAATTCCTTGTGGCCAATATTGTGTATATATTTTACGAGAAGAGTCATATCTTTCATACATTTTGATATCCTCCCAATCGTCACCTCTCGGAAACAGATAAGCCGTTACTAATGGATTCGCATAAACCCCTTGATTCACCATATTTTGATCTTCCTGTTTGATGTAGGAACCTCCAAAATCGATTTTCATTTTATCATCCAAACAACTGGTTGTATTTCTGAATGTAAAGTTGTAACGATCATAGCTATTGTTTGGAACAATACCTCCTGAATTAACAGTACTTGCAGATAAATAGGTTTGGTTTTTGTCTGTTCCAGTAGAGAACGACATAGAATTTGTGAACACCATTCCGGTTTCGAAGAAATCACTCTTTGGTGAGTATCCCATTCTGTTAGCACCATTCAATTTGTGTCCCCAACTAATATCCGAAACCTGAACATCAGAACTCAAATCCCCAGTACCATAAGTATTTTGGAACTTTGGCAATGCAAAGGATTGCATCATTTCAACATTACTTGTTAGGGTTAGCGAAGTTGATCCTGCTTTCCCCTTTTTGGTTGTAATAACAATTGCACCATTAGATGCATGGCTACCATAAAGAGCAGCAGCTGCCGCCCCAGTTAAAACTGACACATTCTCAATATCTTCCGGGTTAATATCAGCTATTGCTTCCGTAGAACCATTAGATCCAAATTCGGTATCGCCGGTACCACCAAAATTAAACATTGGTACCCCATCAATCACATACAATGCATTACTCGATTGGGCAATCGTTTTCGTACCACGCATAACAACTTTACTAGCTCCCCCAACCCCTGATGAACTGCTATTGATATTAACACCAGCTACTTTTCCTGAAAGCGAATTTACAAAATTGGCATCCTTATTTGATAAGATGTCTTCGCTTGAAACCTGCTGTACATTATAACTCAATGCCTTTTCTGAACGCTTAATACCCAGGGCCGTAACAACAACTTCATTCAAGCCAACAACGGATGGAACCAACACAATGTTAAAGTATTCCTCTTTTGTTATAACATATTCCTGATTTTCAAATCCAATAAATGAAATGGCCAAAACTTCGGAGGTGAATGCTGTCAATTCAAACTCCCCATCAAAATTTGTAATGGTTCCGTTGGTAGTTCCTTTAATACTTACAGATGCACCAATAATGGATTCTCCAGTATCATCAATCACCTTCCCTTTTATTTTTACTTCCTTTTTTACAGAGGCAGCATTCTTACCTAGGTCTTTCTTTGTAACGGTAATAATATTATCCTTTACAAAGCACTCAAAGCCCTGTCCTTCAAATATTCTATTAAGAACCTCTTTAAGTTCAACGTCTTTTGCTTTGTAGTCAACACGTTTATTCATATCTATATCACTGGTATTCATAGAAAAAGAATAATTGTGTTTAGATTGTAGAACTTCAACCGCTTGTTTCAATGTTAAGTTCTTGAAATCAACCGATATTTTCTGAGAAAATATTGGTGTAATTCCTCCAAATAGCGCTACAATCAACATTATTATTGATTTTTTCAATCTTAACTGCGCCAGATTGAGGTTTACTGAAATTAAATTCATATTCTTGTAATGTTTTTTAGTTTTTTATTAGAATTTAACTGAAAAATACAGGTAGAGAATGTACGAGATTCTCTGCCTTTTTTTGTGATTAGTGTTTCTTCATTGGCAAATTTTAGGTTTTGAGTTATACTTTATATTTCACCTTATATATATCATATTGTTTTTTCGTTCAATAATCATCTTTCCACTTGCATTTAAAGCTGATAAGATTTCATCCAGACTTTCATTATTTACAAACATTGAATAGAAGCGCTCTTTTTTAAGCAATTCATTCTCAATATTAATCCTCACATCAAAATACCTTTCAAGAGCAACAACAATTTCACTTAATGATTCATCCATAAAGTAGAATCCCTTACTATTAAACCATTGTTTGCGAGTTGCAATTACAAAATCACTTTTCTGTAATTCTCCTGTACTCTTCGAGTATCTAACAATCTCACCAGGTTTTAATAACTTCGTCTTGCTTTCCCCTTTATAAAAGGCATTCATTTTAACAGAACCTTCCATTAAAGAAACTGCGATATATGAATCTTCGCTATAGGATTTGACATTGAATTTTGTACCCAAAACTTCAACTGTCACTTCTCCTGCCGACAAAACAAATGGACGAGACTTATCTTTTGTAACCTGAGCATACGCTTCTCCTGCTACATAAACCTGACGAAGAGAATTATTAAACTTCTTTGGATAAATTAATTTGGTACCTGCATTCAACCATAGTTTAGAACTATCTGGCAAACAAACCATTTTACTTTGTCCGTATGGTACATACTCTTCAACCCATTCTTTAGGGTTTGTAGTTTCTTTATAAAAATAAAGACTCGTCAATAAAATAGGAATCAGTAAAACTGCTGCTGCAATACGATACCACTCTCCAATTCTTCTAACAATCGGAGTTTTTTCAACTTTATTCTTGTCATCTAAATGAATGGACTTCTTGAATTTCTCAAATGCTTGATTCACCAGACGATCATCCTTATCAACATTTATCTCATTCAAAATCTCCCTGAGCAAAGCTTCGTCCTGACTTTCAGCTTCGATAGTAGAAAGCCATTGTTGAACTTCATGTGCTTGTTGACTGGTACATTGATTGTAAAAATAATTTTGTAATTCCTCCTTCGTCATATTATTCTAAAAATGCATTTTTTAATTGGTCGACATTAATAGAACGAAACAAGAGGATATACTACGCAATGGAAATAAGTTTTTTTTTACTTTTTTTTAAATGAGTAAGAACACACAACAAACGGCTGTTCCTAAAGGACTCATTTATTAAGATATTACATCCCAACAAAAATTCCATCAAAACTTAAAAACAGGAAGAGATAATAAATAGGTAGGTGTTTACGAATGTCTTGTAATGCCAAAAACACATGACGCTCAACTGTTCGAACAGACAATTGTAACTGCTCTGCAATTTCTTTATTCGACAACATTCTCTCGCGACTCATCTGGTAAACTTTTCTTCTCTGTTCAGGCATTTTTGCAACGATTCTTGCTACACATTCGGTCATTGCTTGAACATCCAATGACTCTTCAAAATCTTCAACAAATACCCTATGATTTTCTTGCACCTCCTGATGATGCTCATTGCATTTTAGCCTAAAGTGGTCACGAATTTCATTTTTTGCTAAAACATACAAGTAATTGTGAATGGATTGATCAGGATTCAGTTTACTCCTATTGACCCAAACTTTCATGAATATATTTTGCGTAATATCCTCGGCTAGCCAAGCATTCTTAACCATTCCTTTAATAAAAGAATGGAACAAAGTATACTTTTCATCAAAGAGTATGCGAAAGGAATTCATGTCTCCTTTTATTAACCCTTCAACCAAATCACGATCACACAAATCATTCATCACATTAAGTAAATTGAGGAAAATGACACACAAACATAAAAAATATTTGCAATTTTATACAATTCTTAAAAATGTTATCATTCAACAGATAAGATTAACAATCTATATATCCATAAAAAATAATCTCACCAGATACAGATTCAAGTTGTAATAATATAATTACACACAATTCTCACCATTTCAAGATCTTAATATTTAAAACAATATGTTCTTCCACTTGTAATAATAAATGTTAATTATTAATGGTAAAATCTTTTTTTGAACGGTTTTTCTATGGGGTTATTTATATCTATTCTAAACACTAACAAGTTTTAAAGCGTTCTATTAAGACCTAAATATTCAATGGATAAAAAATTGCCGTAAACAAAAAAGTGGCCTCATCAGCCTATTTTAACAGGTGCTTTTGAGCAAACTCCTCTGCTGCCATTTCCAGATATTTCCCCGCATTTAGCATGGAATCATACAGATTTTTTGCATAAACCGAAGTTTCGGAGATATAATCAACTTGCATGTCATTTTTTCTTCTTCCGATAGATCAACCAAAGCACAGAACAGGGCCAGTTTCTGATTTTCCATAGAATCCAACACTCCTTTAATTACTTTGCCTGAGAAGGTTTGAGAATCCAGTTTTCCCTCTCCTGTAATGATCCAATCTGCACCTTTAATTTTCTGATCAAAGTCTGCCTCTTTTTTGATCAGTTTAATTCCGGAATTCAAGTTTGCTCCAAGGAAAAGTATGCATCCAGCTCCAAGTCCTCCTGCTGCACCTGCTCCCTTTATATTTTGCAGATCCAATCGGAATTGCGATTTTACAAGCTTATTAAAATTGATAAGTCCATTATCAAGTTGCCTTACCATTTCAGGAGTAGCTCCTTTTTGAGGTGAATATACATATGCAGCACCCTTTGGTCCATACAGTGGATTATCTACATCACAAGCTACCTCGAATTTCACTTCCTTAATTTTGGGGTGGACTTCTGAAACATCAATATTTTCAAGTTCCTGCAAATCTTTACCAACTCCTAACAGCTCCTGTTTGTCCTTATTAAAAAATCGATATCCAAGTGCCCTGGCCATGCCCATACCAGCATCATTGGTAGCACTGCCACCTATTCCTAATATAATGTGCTCTGCTCCTTTGCCGAGAGCATCTTTTATGAGCTCACCCGTTCCATAAGTACTGGTTTCTAAAGGATTTGCTTCTTCATTACTAAGCAGGCGAATTCCAGAAGCTTCGGCCATTTCAATAAAAGCAGTCTTCTTGGCTTTGGAATACAAGTATGAGGCCTTTACATTTCTGCCCAATGGATTACCTACATTCAATGATATCATATCTCCATCCAAGTAGTACTGTAGTACCTCAACGGTTCCATCACCACCATCTGCCAAAGGCAGCTTCTCAATTTCAACATCAGGCACTTGCTTTCTGATTCCTCTTTCGATGGCATCACAAAACTGAAGTCCAGTAAGAGATCCTTTAAATTTATCGGGAGCTATGATTATTTTGGTCATTTGAACCACTTTCAATTGAATAAAAATGGCAAGATATAAAATTACTTTTACTTGGCTAAATGGTGGATATTATAGACCATACTATTATTCAGAATTCTATTTTCAGGGGAGAGATAAATACTGCAAATCAACATTTACCAATACATCTTCTGCTATATTTTTTATCAATATACGGGGAATTTTAATATCAAAATCTTTTGGCTTTAATATGAATTCAGATTGAACCAAAAGTTTGTTTTGTGCAATGGTTAAGTTGGCCGGAATTGATATTTTTTGTTCTACCCCATGAATTTTGATTACTCCAACCGCCACAACGTGATTTTCTCCTGTTTTATTTAAAGATTTAGGGTAAGTTATAGTTCCAGTAAAAGTTGCATTTGGATATTGATCTGACTCCAAATACTTGTCATTAAAATGAGTTTGCATTAACGATTTCTTGAATTGAAATCCAGAAATTGGAATGACAAAAGCAAATTCTCCACTTGCAAGATTAATAATACTTTTAACTTTTTTATTCTCGGCGTAAATATCTTCCAAAGGCGCCGAAGAAAAAAAGGAAACAAATCCTGATTGCACCCGATACAATTCCTGAGCCTTACAGGCAATTGACAGGCAAATAACACTGGTTAATATGATGAATATTCGAAAATTCATCTTAAAAATTGAAGGATCGCATTATACTAAAGCCTATATGTATATCTCCATCAAAGAAATTATCATTATTATATTGCTGAATAAAACTGCCAGGTTGAACTCGAGTAGAGTTGGTAATATAAACCTGAAATACATGTCCTCCCGTTTCAATATCAAAACCCAATGACAAAACATTTTTCTTAAAGTCGTATAAGTCGCTCGTGAAAGTAGGAAATGTATAGATATATTCTATATTAAAGTTGGTTGACTTAGTAATAGAAGTACTTACCCCAAAATTTGTTGCTAATAATGAATGTGGATGTTGATTTGTTAATACCCTACTAAGGTAAGTATAACTTGGAGAGATTTGGACTGCTATTTTCTTTGAAAATCTTCTGGATAAAAGTAATTGGTTCACATATTCAAGACGATCACTAAAACTTCTACTCTCATCGTAATTTCTGGTTTTAATATTAAAACTACCAAAGTAAGACAACGAAAATTTTGGGGAATTTTGTAATGATTGTCTTATCAAAGCCCGTTTAAAAGACAATTGAACAGTTTTATCAAAATCATTAGATCTTGCCAATCCAACTTGCGAACGGTTTGTAATTCCATACTCAAACGAAAGATCTACATTGTACATTTGGTCCAAACCATATAATTCTTCAATTCCATCGGTAATGCGTCCAAATAAATGTGAAACTCTAAACTGAAGCTCTCTTTCAGCTAATTGTACAGTTGATTGACCAAGTATTAACCTGGAACTTTTAAAACCTTTAACAGGTCGATCCTCACCAATTGTATCGATTTGATTCAATAGGGTATTTTCCTCCTGAGCAAGCAAACATCCGCAACATAATATCTGAAAGACTATAATAAGAATGACCTTTAATCTCATAATTCACTAGTTGATTTTATTTACCAAATCTCTGAATTCTTCAAACATATCTATTTCCGATTGAGGTAATTTATCTCCATCCTTAGGCATTGTCCCTGCATCAACTTGATTAAACATACTAGTAGCACTATTCCTGGCATTCGTAAAAACACTGAAATTAAATCTATCATTTTTATTGTGTTTTCCTTCATGACACGACACACATTTATCTACTATAACAGGTCTTAATGTATTATTAAAATAATTTTGAGCTTCTATTAAAGCCTGGTCGTTATCAGGCATCATTCCATCATCATCGTCAGAAGATGATGAACAAGCAAAAAATTCCCAACAAAAAAAATTATTGCTATAAATCCAAAAATCCTCTTCATACCTATCTCCTTTTTATTAATTTAATTATCACCCAATTAAGAATATATTATTTCTATATTTATAATATACTAAAAGATCTCGATATCCTAAAATATTTTTCACTAACTGATCCTAATTAAGATTTTTAAATCATAGTTTTACAATTTCAAACCACAACTAAAATCATCTAAAAAGAATACATATATGAAAGGAATACAAGATTACTATCCAGACCATTTTGCACAATGCTACGGATGTGGAAGACTAAATGAACATGGTCATCAATTAAAGACTTATTGGGAAGGTGAACATACCACAACTAAATTTGTTCCGAAAGAATATCACACGGCAATACCAGGCTTTGTTTATGGTGGCATGCTGGCTTCTGTTATTGATTGTCATGGAACTGGTTCGGCTGCATTGGCATTTGCCAAACAACAAAATATCGAATTGTGTGAACACAATGCTCCAAGATGTGTTACTGCTTCGTTACAAGTAAAATATTTAAAACCAACACCTATTGATGGGGAAATTGAAATAAAAGGTACAATTGCCGAAATTACCGAGCGTAAGGCAACTGTTGTTGCTGAACTTTATGCTGGCGGCAAACTTTGTGTAACAGGTGAAATTATTGCAGTATTGGTACCTGATAATTTTGGCGAATAAGAACAAAACAAAAGGCTATTCACATCAGTTGAATAGCCTTTTTATAATTTGTGAGATTACTTATTCGTTTAAAATTCCTCCCGTCAATCGAACCAGTGAGGTTCTGGATTGAATCAAATTGAATATAGCATTTAATCGGGCCAAAGCCACATTTTGATAGCCAATCTGAACATCACGATAGTTGAAGGAGTTAATGCTACCCGATTCATATTTGTCCTTCGAAATAGACAAATTCAACTCGGCAGCTTCCAAATTCTCTTCTGCCAATAAATACAACTCCCTTCTAACCTGGTACAACTCATAATCTTGAGCTAAGGCATTCGTTAGCGTATGCTTTAAATCCTCTGTTTCGATTTTTCCAATCTCTTCCTGAATTTTTGCAATTTGTAATGCCCTGCGATTCGAATTCCCATTAAATATCATATAACTCAAACTAAGGTTGGCATACAAATTATGAGAATCTGTTGTACTGGACGACATGCCATCAAGTTTTGTTTTTATTCTGTTTCCTTGAATTCCTGCACCAAAATTCAACTTAGGATAAAAATTACTTCTAGCCAGCTCAACATCTCTCCTTAAAATCATTTCCTGGATGTAACGATTCTTTAAGTTGTTGTTATTACTTAGCATTTTATCCAATAAATTGGCCAATTGATATTCGTCGCTTATTGGCAAAAACTCATCTGAAAACTTATAGGTTTTACTCTCTTTAACGCCCAATAAAAAGTTCAAATCACGCACCGCATTATTAAAATTAACCTCTTGCAATAAGTATGATGATCGATCTTCGAGCCAGGCATTTTTCGATTGTAAAACATCGTAGGTAACTGCACTTCCCAACTCTTTCCCAATCTTACTCTTTTCATATCTGTCGGAAGACAAATTCATAATTTTCTCACTTACTTTCAATCTTTCCTTTTCGAGTAAGATTTTATAATAGGCCAGTATTATCAACTCAATTCTGTTTTCGATTGCTACCAGAGTATTTCCTTTTGAAAGCTGCTCCAAATCATCGAATTTATCCTTTCTTATTTGAACAGCAAAGCCCTCAAATAATGTCCAGTTCATATCAAGTGATGGAATTACACTCAGCCTGGTAAAATCATTGGTGTCATTGTAATCTTTTACTCCTCGTCCCTGAAGGTTAAACTGTATTCGAGGATATCTTCCAACATTGCCCCACGAATTATTTAATTCGGAAATCTGTTCTGATTTACGGATGATTTTTAATTCATAGTTGATTTCCAAGCCAACCTGAATGGCTTTTGACAAGCTTAATTCTTCCTGAGCGATCAAGCTCAAAAAAAGACAATTAAACAATAGGGCTAATGATATCTTTTTTATCATTTTAATATTTATAATGGTTCAGAGAATTTTTCTCCTATGATTAATCTAAACTTACTTTTGATTCTTTTACTTTCGGTTCCACCTCTCTGGCACTTACCTCACGTCCTTCCCAAACACTTTTAACGAATCTTCTTAAATCGTTTAATACCAATATGAGTACTGGGAAGAATGTTAGAATAAACAAGGTTCCAATAAAAACCCCATATGCCAAAGCTACAGCCATTGGAATTAAAAATTGTGCCTGGAATGAATTCTCTAAAATCAAAGGATACAATCCAACCGAGGTTGTTATTGTGGTAAGAATGATTGCCCTAAAACGAGCCCTACCAGCCTCTTTTACAGCATCAACAGGTTCCATTCCCTCTTCTATAAACAAGTTGTATTTCGAGAGGAAGACGACCGCATCGTTAATAATAACACCTGAGAGAGCCACAATTCCCCAAAACTCAACATAGAAACCATTACCCCTTCGATACCATGCCCCCAGGTTGCCCCCAAAGCACCAAGCGGAATCATCATCAATACAATGATTCCCTGTGTAAAGCTTCGGAAGTGAATCATTACAATAAAAACAATCACGATGAAGGCAATGGAAAAGTAAAGCTTCATTTCTGCGATATCTTCTGCAGCACGTTTTTGTTGGCCTTGATACTCATAACGAACACCCGGAAAACGTGCATCTAATTCCGGCAAAATATTATTGTCGATATATTCCAATATTGGAGGAACTGGCTCGTTAGGATCCAACAGGTCAGCCTCTACTCTAATTTCACGTGATCCGTTGTAACGCTGAATACTAACAGGTCCACGTTTAATATCATACTCTATCAATTCTGAAAGCGGAAATTCCCCTTGCGGAGTTCGGATTCTCATCTCTTCCATCTGACCAATAAAGACTCTATCACTTTTTGGATATCTTACCCAAACTTTGATCTCATCTTTTCCTTCCTGCAAGCGCTGCGCTTGTCCTCCAAAAAATCCCTGACGAATTTGAGAAGTAATGGAACTCAGATTCATCCCTAAAAAGTAAGCTTTAGGTTTCAATTTAATGCGTACCTCTCTACTTCCCAACGGATTATTATCATTCACATTATACAAGGAAGTCATCTTTCTTAATTCATCCTGGAAGAATTCATTGGCTTGATTTAATTCCTGCAAATCGTTACCCAGCAAACTGATTGAAACGGCTGCTCCCCATCGGTTAAAAGCTCCAATGGTGAACTTTTCAATATTCTTCACATCACCTATCTTCTTTTTTACCCTGTTGGTGATATCAAAACTTGAAACAGGAGACCCTTCCAAATCACGTAAAGTAACAGTTATATTACCTGCATGAGGACCAGATTCCTGTCCACTAAAAGCTGCACCTGTCGACACATTTGTGTATTTGATATAGGTAGACGTATCCTTAAACTCCTTCATCAAATCAGCATTTACATCCCAAACAGCTTGTTCAAATTCTTTTAATTGACGAATGGTAACCTCCTTGTTGGTACCTGGTTTAAATGCCATATTGATATTGAAAGTATCAAATGACACGTTTGGAAAGAAGGTACTTTTCAGAAATCCTCCCTGGAACAAACCAACAGTAATCACAATTAATGCAATTGGAATAAAGAGAACAAACCATCTCCACTCAACAATTTTATCAAGTGCACGCATGTAAAATTTATCACGCACGTACTTAATGCCTTTTTCTAATTTAGCTCGGATTCGATTTAATAAGTGATCTTTTCGATTTCTGTTTAAAACAATTTCATTCCCAACGTGACTTGGAAGAACAAACAAACTCTCAAATAGAGACAATCCCAAACAGGCGATTACCACAAATGCCATTTCATAAAGAAATTGCATATTACCCGTAACTAGCAATAAGGGCGAAAAAGCAACCATTGTAGTTGTAACAGAGGTAAGAACTGCCGGAACTACTTCCAGTGTACCATCAATGGCAGCACGCCTTGGACTTTTTCCCTTTTCGAAATGAGAGTAGATGTTTTCTCCAATCACAATTCCGTCATCCACCAGAATTCCAATAATCAAAATCATTCCAAACAACGAAATCATATTAATGGTAACACCAGTTAAATTAGCCAGAATAAACATTCCAAGGAAAGATGCCGGAATTCCCCATGCTACCCAAAGAGATAATCGGAAGCTTAAAAATAAAGCCAAGGCAAGCACTACCAATAATAATCCATACCCTCCATTTTTAAAAGAGTAAATTCAATCTGGATTGCAACATGGTTACAAAATCGAAGGTAATCTCTAGGCTAGCATCAGTATGTTTACTGTTAAACTCTTCGGCATATTGATTACAAAAATCAGATATATCTTGAAGATCTTCATTGTTTAACTTATTGATTACGATAGAAACAGCCGGATTCTGATTTACGAAAGTTGAATTCGGAACATCCTGAAACTGGAAGTGAATATCTGCAACATCTCTAATTCGCAAGTAGCTCCCATCAGGATTGGCTTTCAACACAATCTCACCAATCTTATCCGGATCCACTGAACGATTTCTTGTCCTAATCAATATCTCTTCTACCTCATTTTTAATGGTCCCTCCGGAAATGTCAATATTATTATTTGCTATAGCTGCAGATATCTCACTAAAAGTAAGTTCATACCTGCGCATATTATCCTCGTTCACCTCTACAGAAAGCTCTAAGCGAGGAAATCCTGACAATGAGATTTGAGACATTTTTTTGGAGCGCATCAAATCATCATATATTTCGTCAGCATACTTTTTAAGAGTAATTAAATCAACACTTCCCGTTACAACCATTCGCATTGCAGGCGTGGTAGCTCTCTGCTTTGCAATAACTGCTTTTTCGGCTCCACTTGGAAAACTTGGAATACCATCCACTGCATTTTTCACATCAGCCAATGTTTCATCCAAGTCATAATCTCCTGTAGTTGTAATGGTTACCCTGGCAAACCCTTCAGAAGAAACTGAATTCATCTCTTTAATTCCAACGATTCCTCTTATGGCATCTTCAATTCTGGATGTAATTCCCTCCTCTACCTCTTTCGGACTCGCACCGGGGAATACCATCGAAACTGTTATTGTTTTCGATTCAGTTTGTGGGAAAAACGATTTCTCCATAAACATCATCGACGTAATCCCCGCAATGGCAAGCAGGGCAATTATCATTTTTCCGTAAAACGGATACTTTACAAATTGTGATACAATTCTTTCCATCTCTGGTTATTTTTAGGAGAAAATCTAATTTACAACTTTAACTTTCATGCTATCCGATGCCTTTACAGGAATATCAATCACAAGAGATTCACCTTCATTCAGCCCATTAAAAACCAAAGTATTTTCGTTTAATTTAATCACATTAATCTGTTTTTCTTTTAGCAAGTCTCCTTCAACAACATATACCCGATTGTTTCTAAAAACAGCATTCCTAGATACTTCCATGGCATTTTCTATGATTTTCCCACGAAAACGTGCACTTAAAAACTGCCCCTGATACAATTCAACACCTCTTTCATTGTTAATCTTCACAAAAACAGAAACTGATTGTGTTCCCTGGTCAACAAATTCAGATTTTCTAATCAACCTTCCTGTAGAAATAATTTCACCATTCGAGTCCAAAATATCAACTACATCATTTATATGCAGCCATTTAATATCTTTCGATTCAACAGGAACTTGTAATTCCAGATTATCTGATTCAATGATACCTGCTAATTTTGTCCCCATTCCTGCAACTGAACCAATTTGTGTATTCACCTCTACAAACGAACCATCAAATGGGGCGTAAATCATTCGCTTTTCTAGTTTTACTTCAGCACTTTTAATTGCATAATAATCTCCCAGAATATTACGACTAGCCATAAATACTTTCTCCTGATCGGATTTTACTTCAGGCAAATCAGGGATATTTTTATCCAGATCTATGAAATTGAAAAAGTTCATCCATTTCTGAAAATTATCAGAATAATCAACTTTAATATCAGGTAAATTCTCTGCCAATTTATTTAAAAATCTACTTTTCTGAGCTCTCAAATCCATTCGAGCATCCTTATCGTAAATCTTGATAAGAAGATCACCTTTCTTAAACTTTTGCCCCACTTTTAAAGGAACTCCCGTTTCAACAATACGTCCAGCTACTTCAGAGCTTAAATTCACTTGCAAATTGGAAACCAATCTACCCTTTTCTATTACTGGTGCTTCCAATGATTTATATTCAACCAACTGAACTTTTACGATTGGTAGTTTTGCACGATTTAAATTCTTCTCAGGATCTTTTTTCATTCCCTTAAGAAAAGTTGAGACAAGTCCTGCCAATAACAAGGTTGCAATAACCAACAAGACAATTACAATCTTTCTATTCATAGATAAAGTGTGTTATTAATGGGTGTAATTTTATTTAGATTTTTTAAAAGTATAAAGATAAGATTTACAGAAGAATATTTTTTTGCTATTAAAAGATAAAAACTTAATGAATCGTTAATTTTTCCAATTTTACTCAATCAATTCCCTTCTCTTTTTATTCCCTTTTAAAATACAAGTAAGATAACATGAACCGTCCATGAGTAAATAATTATTAACTCAAACACGAGAATGATTATTTACTCATGGTAAGTTCCATCTGGCAGAAACATGATAAAATAAACAGATGAAATACCAAAAATATTTCCATTTTTGCGCCTCCTAAACTTATCTTTGCAAAATGGATCAGGAAAAATATAATCGAATCAAACAACAGTTGCTGGATTCAACAAAATGGCCTTCGCTATACATGTTTAAATTCATAGTACCAAACAACGAAGAGAAATTGAATGCCGTAAGAAACTTGTTTCCAAAAGAAACAGAATTTGCCTATAAAACATCAAGAGACATTCGATTTATTGGAGTAACGGTAAAGATCGTGATGAATTCGGCTGAAGATGTAGTAGAAATCTATTCAAGAGCTCAAGGTATTCGAGGAATAATGGCATTATAAAATGGAATTTAAAATAAAAAAATGATTAAGCTGATTCTAGATCAGCTTTTTTTATGCCCTTTTGTGAATGCAATAACAGCTTAGTAGTGTTCGTTTTTAATACAAATTATAGAATGACCTATTTTTTTACTTTTTTTTTCAATCATCTAGCAATCTTCGGAATACCAATAAAAATAAGACTTTCAGAAACAAGAATAAATAATGTCCTATAAAAAACTTGTTATTTTTTCACATACTAGTATGTACTGGTAGTGTTTTTTTATATATTTGCCGCAAAGGTTTTCATTAAAACCCGGAGATTGAATAAATGAAGTAGAATTTTAATTGTTTATACGTTAATGTTCATTCCCATGCAAGCAACAACTGTTAGACTAGTATACAGACATTCTCATCGCGGATTATTTGAATGTCTTATCTGTTGATATCTCATCGTATCATTGGAATAGCTACCAACTATTTCAATACCACCTCAAATTAAGCCAATTGATTATTACATAGAACTATTGGAGTAATACTACAGTCGTTGTGTCTAATGTAATATATTAGAATTAAAATTGCACACCAATAAGTTTTAATAAACGAAGAATTAAAGAAAACAGGGAAAGCTACCAACAATCCCTGTTATCAAATATTAATCGTTTGTTGTTCTGAACGCTTAAATAAAGAACAACAAAACTAACTTTTAACGCATCTAAATTTATGAAAAAAAACGCAAAAACTGTTGTGCGGAATGCATCCGTGCAAAAGGGATTGGTTTCATGGATAATGAAACTTTGCATCCTAGCTGTTTTAGTTGGTCCTCAACCGCTTCAAGCAGCAGGGTCTATGAAAACCAAGGCAATTCAACAAAACCAAAAAACCATTACCGGTAAGGTTGTTGATGAGCAAAACCTACCTCTAATTGGTGTTAACATTCTTGTAAAGGGAACTACCCTTGGTACGGTAACAGACTTCGATGGTAATTTTCAACTTGACGTTCCTGCAAATGGAGTTGTTAAATTTTCATTCATCGGTTATGTAGATCAAGAAATTACCATTACAAATGAAACTAGCTTAAATATAGTTCTTAAAGAAGATGTTCAGGGCTTGAACGAAGTAGTTGTAGTAGGTTACGGAACTCAGAAAAAATCGGATTTGACTGGTGCTGTTGCATCTGTAAAAGCAGAAGATTTGGCAAAAACTCCATCTTCAAATCCTGTAAATTCATTACAAGGAAAAGTTGCTGGGGTAACCATTACCAAATATGGTGGAGCTCCTGGAGCTGGTTCAAATATTACTATCCGCGGAATTGGTACTATTGGTAACAACAATCCATTGTACATTATTGATGGATTACCAGGTTCAATGTCATTACTTAATCCTGATGACATTGCCTCTATTGAAGTTTTGAAAGACGGTGCTGCTGCAGCTATTTATGGTTCACGTGCTGCCAATGGTGTGGTTTTAATCACTACCAAAAAAGGTAAAAAAGGAAAAGTTAATGTTGATTTCAACATGCATGTGGGATCAGCTAAGGCAATTGATCAATTAGACTTGTTAGATTCTGAAGGATATGTAAAAGTTCACAGAATGATGTACGAAAACTACAATAAGTATGCATCAAATGATGATCAAAAAGCATTACCATCTTACGTCACAGATCCTATTTTAGCAAATACAAACTGGCAAGATGAAGTTTCAAGAACAGCAATGCAACAATTTTATAATGTTAGCATTAATGGTGGTAACGATTTGGGTTACTATGGTATTTCAGGAAGTTGGAATGATGAAGAAGGTACTCTTATTGGAAGTGGATACCTAAAAAAGACACTTCGTGCAAAGCTTGGAATGGAAAAAGGCCGTTTAAAGGTAGATGCAAATATTTCCTATGCAGAAACCAATTCTGAAAGCGCAAAATTCTCGATAAGAGACACCTATAACCTTACTCCACTAATTACTCCTTTTGACGAAGATGGTAATGTACAGTTGACATATGGCGATATGCCCGCTAATGCCAATCCGTATGCAAATCATATCAACAATAAAGGTGAAACCGATTTACAATATTTTACTGCAAATATTACCGGACGCCTTAAACTTACTGATTGGTTATCATATCAAGTAAACTTAGGATTAATCAACAGCAACAATATTGAGTGGAGCTATCATCCTAAATTTCAGCGAAGCCCTAAAGATGGCGAAGACTGGATTTATTATGGCGAAGAGCGTAACAATTACCGTTCGCAAATTATGGAGCACCTAATCAACTTCAATAAAGATTTTGGTAAACACTCAGTAAGCTCTGTAATTGGTTACACAGCATCTAAAATTACTAACAATTGGATTAGTGCAAATGTAACAGGTAAAAAAACTGAATATTCTGCAGAAGGTGATGAAGTAATAACAAACGATATCCCTGCAGGTTTCCTTGATCCGAACTTTATGACCTTGAATGGTGGTAAAGGTGGTACTTATAATGCATCAGGTAGTAATGATGAATATACTCGTACTTCTATTCTTGGTCGTGTTAATTACTCATACGACAGCAAGTATTTAATTCAAATAACTGCTCGCCGTGATGGTTCATCTAAATTTGGTAAGAATAACAGGTATGGAACTTTTCCTTCTGTTGCATTGGGATGGAGAATTACCGAAGAAGATTTCATGTCATCATATGACTTTATTGACAACTTAAAATTACGTGCTTCTTGGGGTAAATTAGGTAACGAAATTACACTAGGCTTGTATCAATATGAAGCTTTAATTTTTTCAGGAACCGACTCTAGCACCGGCTCAGTTAAAGGAACCGGAGCTAATCCTTGGACAGGAAGTATCGCATGGGATTTAGAAAATGCTGATTTCAAATGGGAAACTACCATTTCTAAAAACTTAGGATTAGATTTTGCCTTATTCAACTCAAAAATCACTGGTACAGCAAACTATTACAATACAACAACTGAGGATATGTTGGTTGTCAATAAACTTGCACCATCAGCAGGTACAAACAACCCTGTAGTTAATGTTGGAGAAATTGAAAACAAAGGTTTTGAATTGGAACTGGGATATCACAAAAATCAAGGTGATTTCACATTTAATATAAATGGAACATTAACCACCATGAAAAATGAAGTTTTAAGCCTTGCAGATGCAGATCAATCACTATTTGGCGAAGGTTTAAAGTATGGTGATTCACATTTCCCAACACAAACCAAAGTTGGTACTGAAATTGGAGCTTTCTACTTGTATCAGGCAGATGGAATCTTCCAATCAATGGATGAAGTTAATGCTCATGTTAACCCAGAAGGTAATTTATTACAAATGTATGCAAAACCTGGAGATATTCGTTTTAAAGATGTGAACGGAGATGGTGTAATCGATCCAAAGGATAAGGTTTATTCAGGAAGCGGAATACCTGATTTCACCTATTCTTTAAGCTTTGATGCGAAATACAAAGGATTTGACTTCTCAATGATGTTCTATGGTTCGCATGGAAATGATTTGTACAATGGTAATCGCTACTATTTAGAAAACATGTCAGCGGGTCAAAACTTCCTTGCTTCAACTTTGAATGCCTGGACTGAATCTAATCCAAACACAAGCATGCCAAGAGCAATCCTTGGTGATCCAAATGGCAATACTCGTGAATCAACAAGATATTTGGAAGATGGTTCATTCTTAAGACTTAAGAATATTGAATTAGGATATACATTGCCTAAAAATATTATTAACAAAATCGGAATTACAAAATGTAGAGTATATGTAAATGCTCAAAACATTTGGACTAGTACTGATTATTCAGGTATTGATCCTGAAGTAGGACGTGAAGGAGTGTTGAATCAAGGTATTGACCGTAGCTTCTACCCAATCAACAAATCATTCTTTGCTGGAGTTCAATTATCATTCTAACCAACAACCGAAAAAAACATGAAAAAATTATTATATATACTTAGTGTCTGTGTCTTAATTGGCTTCTCGTCATGTGAAGATGATTACCTGCAGACAAAGTCACCAGACAAATTGACAAGCTATAGCTTTTGGAGAAATGCAGATGATGCTGAAGCAGGTATGGCTGCTGCATATTCGCAATTGGAATGTGCTACAGATTACTGGGGTTTTGCTGAAATTAAGTTTCCAGTAGAAATGTACCCTTCTGATTTGGTAAAAATTGGTGGAGATGCTTACAATTACGAAGATTGGTTAGCCATCTATAATTATAATGTAAATTCTGCCAATACGCAGGTAGCATCATACTGGAATATTCACTACAGAGGTATCAATTTCACCAATCAAGTTATTGAAAAGGTAGGTGAAATGACCGAAGAGCAAATTGAGCCTACTAAAAAGAATGAACTACTTGCTGAAGCACATTTTTTAAGAGGTTATTATCACTTAAAATTGCTTCTGGCTTGGGAAAAAATTATTCTTCGTGATCAATATCCAAAAGGAGTTTCGGACACTCATAAAGCTTTAAGCGAAAGATCTGAGTGCTGGGACTTTATTATAGCTGATTTTGAAAAAGCTACAAAAGATCTTCCAAGTTCATACAATGCACAAAATGTAGGTAGAGCTACCAAATGGGCAGCTTTCGCATACCTTGGAAAAGCAAATCTTTTCCGTGCTGGAGAAGATAGTGCAAATGCAAGCCAATATTATAAAGCTGCTAAATCAGCTTTAGCTGAAGTTGTAGGTTCAAACAATTTCTCTTTGGTAGATAACTTCATTAGCATGTTTGATGGTACCAATCAAAACTCAAACGAAGCAGTTTTCGAGTTGCAGTTGTCTAATAATACTGATAATGGAGCTTGGTTCAAGTTTCCTCATCACCGTTGGATCAAACCTAAAGGATTGTTTGGTTGGGACGAAATTGCTGGTAGCAACTTTTTATTAGAAGAATTTAAGAAAGAAGGAAAAGTGGCAACTGGTGGACGATACGATCATCGTTCATATGGCACATTGTTCTTTGATGATGAATACTTTAACGACCCAAGTAATCCAAGAGTTTATGGATATACCTTCAAAGAGTGGTGGGACGCAAGTAGCACTGCATATGACTATACTGGCTTCAGAAAATACTTGCCATCAACTAAAAGTGATCTGGATGCTTACAGTCACGGTAACAATATGCCATTAATGAGATATGCTGATGTTTTGTTAATGTATGCCGAAACTTTAAACGAACTAGATGAAACATCAACAGCGATACCTCATATTAATAATGTGAGAGCAATGCACGGTGGACTTCCTGCAATGACTGGAAGTGACAAGGCTTCTGTTAAGGCACAAATTGAACACGAAAGAATTTGTGAGTTTGCTATGGAAGGGTCTCGATTCCACGACTTGCGTCGATGGGGAAAACTAAATGAAACAATGGCGGCACATGGAAGAACTGGAGTAACTGATGCTTCACATTTCTTCCCAATTCCTGAATCAGAAGTTAACTCGAACAACAATATAGAGTAAATTAGGTTAGTTATTGATTAGTTATTTAATCAGAAATGCCCTCAATAATTGGAGGGCATTTCATTTGATTAGCCAATCTAACATTACGATAAAATTTAAGTAAATTCACACCGAAGAACAAAAAGATTATTTATCATGATTACAGTTTTAGTATTAATGACCTTAGGTATCGGCTTGGGTTTTTTCGTAGGGAAGTTTCCAAAAGTGATTAAAGGAGTCGACAAAATGACTACATGGTCAATATATTTACTTCTGTTCCTTTTAGGTATAGGGGTAGGTTTAAATGAGAAAATCATTAACAACTTGCACACGATTGGATTACAAGCACTAATTCTAACTATTGGTGCCATTGTGGGTAGCTTGATTTTCGCATACATCACCTACAAGTTATTTTTTAAAAGTAAATAAGCCAACAACAGAATAATTTTTGCCATGAAAAACAGCCTTATCATACTTGGATTTTTTGCCTTGGGATTAATCTTGGGATTAACAAGATTTCTTCCAGAAGTAATTATGGAATCAGATTTTTCACTATATGCTCTTTACTTACTGATGTTTTTAGTTGGTATTGGAATTGGTGCTGACCGATCATCCTGGAAAGTAATTAAAGAAACCAATATTAAAATCATACTTGTCCCATTATGTGTAATCATAGGATCACTAGTTGGGGTTGGAGCAATTTCAATATTTACTCCAGAAATTCAATTAAAAGAAGCCTTAGCAGTTGGTGCAGGTTTTGGATATTATAGTTTATCTTCTATTTTTATTACTCAAATCAGCGGTGAAACTCTAGGTGTAATTGCACTAATATCAAACATCTTAAGAGAAATCATCACACTTCTGGCTGTACCAATTTTTGTAAAATATTTTGGCAAACTAGCTGGCATTGCTTCGGGAGGTGCAACAGCAATGGATACAACCCTTCCAGTTATTTCAAAATATACAGGTAAAGAATGGGCCATTATTGCAATTTTTAGTGGAATAGTATTGACCATTCTTGTTCCATTTCTTGTTCCATTTATACTTGAAGTCCTTTAATAATAAAATCGAGTTCAACCCATATTCAATAAATATCAATTTTGTTCCTTCTCAATTCATGCTTCTACATATAAAATAATATCTGAAAAACTACAATCCAAAAAATCTAGAATTATAACTGATTAATAATTGTTTAAATCAGTTATAGTTTTTACAATTTTAAAATAATTATTTGCTTTTTTTTTCTAAATTTACCCAAGACAAATTCAATTGTATGTTTTTATTTAATGATTATATAACGCACTACAATGATTCGTACAAAGGATTGTACGAATGCTGGATTTGTTAATCTCTCCATCTACAAAGACATTTCAGATATTTTTATTTATCACCAACTTATGCTTTCTATTGGAATCATTGTATCCTTTAGAATTTAATACAGCACCATAAACCCAAGCTTATGTTTACGAAAGAAACTTATCAAAAACGTAGAGAATTATTAAAATCGACGGTAAAATCAGGAATTCTATTATTCTTAGGGAATGACGAATGTGGTATGAATTATGCCGACAATACTTATCATTATCGCCAGGACAGTACATTCTTGTATTTCTTTGGATCTGATTATGCTGGCTTAAACGCAATAATCGATATCGATGAAAACAGAGAAATCATTTTCGGAGATGAACTAAGCATTGATCACATTGTTTGGATGGGAACCCAACCAACCATCAAAGAAAAAAGTGAAGCTGTAGGAATTTATGAAACAGCTCCTTCTAGTCAGCTACAGGACTATCTAACCAAAGCTAACCCTCAAGGCAGAAAAGTACATTACTTGCCTCCTTATCGACCTGAACATCAAGTTAAGTTGCTTAATTGGTTAAATATTCATCCAAATCAAGCAGGAGAGAATGCATCCGCAGAATTTATTCAAGCAGTTGTAAATCAAAGAAATTATAAATCTGATGAAGAAATCATTCAGATTGAAGAAGCTGTAAACATTACAGCTGACATGCATCTAACTGCCATGAGAATGGCTAAACCAGGAATGAAAGAATCGGAAATTGCTGCTGCTGTGCAAGAGGTTGCCATTAGAGCCGGAGGACAGCTTTCATTTCCTACCATTGCTACGATAAATGGACAGACACTTCACAATCACTATCATGGGAACACAATTAAAAGTGGCGATATGGTTTTAATTGATTGTGGTGCTGAAAATGGCATGCATTACGCTGGAGACATGTCTAGCACTTTTCCTGTAAATAAAACATTTACAGAACGTCAAAGAGAAATTTATCAGATTGCTTTAAATGCACATGATGCTGCCATTACTGAACTAAGACCAGGTGTTCGATTTAAAGATGTACACATGAAAGCTTGTAAAACCATTGCTGAAGGAATGAAACAAATGGGTTTCATGAAGGGTGATATGGATGAAGCTGTTCAGCAAGGTGCACATGCTCTATTTTTCCAATGTGGACTTGGACATATGATGGGTTTGGATGTTCATGATATGGAAAATCTTGGAGAAGTGTATGTAGGTTACAATGGTGAAGCTAAAAGCACACAGTTTGGCTTAAAATCATTGAGACTGGGAAGAGAACTGGAACCTGGATTCGTTTTAACAATTGAACCGGGAATCTATTTTATTCCTGAATTGATTGATAGATGGAAGGCTGAAAAGAAATTCACCGATTTTATCAACTACGATAAAGTAGAACAATATAAAGATTTTGGAGGCCTTAGAAATGAGGAAGATTTCTTAATTACCAATGATGGAGCTCGTCCTTTAGGTAAGCCTATTCCAAAAACCATTGAAGATGTAGAATCTCAAAGATCATAGTTAGTTTTTGTTTCCATCAGGAGGGTGAGAACTTTAAAAACTCCCCTCCTCCATTTTTGAATCCATGCTAATTCTCAACCAAAAACAAATAGAAAGCCTACTCTCAAGAAGTGAGGTTCTGGAAGCAGTAGAAAAGGCTTTTAATGTATTTCATGAAGCAACTTTGATATGCCAGATAGAATGCACGCCCACTATAATGACATCACCCTACTGTTGATGCCATGCTTCACAAGTCAATATTTCGGCACAAAATTGGTTAGTGTAAATCCCAAAAATCAAGCAATTGGAAAACCTTCGATTTATGGAAACATGATTTTGAATGATTCCGAAACAGGTGAACCTTTGGCTCTATTAAACGGGGCAACTTTAACAGCAATAAGAACTGGTGCTGTTGGTGCAACTGGCATGAAGTATATCAGCAAAGAGACCTCTGAAAGTATTGGAATTATTGGAACAGGGATTCAAGGATTTACCCAAGCTTTATTTGCTTGTGTTGTGCGCCCGGTAAGAAGAATCAATGTATTTGATTTGGATGAACAAAAGCTAACAGAGTTCATTAATAAACTTCAAGATAAATTACCTAAGGTTGAAATTCATGCTATGAATTCTTCAGAAGAGTTAGTCAAAGAATCTGATATCATTGTTTGTGCAACAAGCTCGGAGAATCCTGTAATTCCAAATGATCCGAATCTACTAAAAGACAAATGCTTTATTGGGATTGGATCATACAAACCAAACATGAGAGAATTCCCTGATGCTTTGTTTTCACAAATCACAAAGGTATGGGTGGATACACCTTTTGCAGCAAAAGAAAGTGGCGATATCGCAACGCCACTTGAAAATAATCTCTTGCAAGAAAACCAGGTAAGCACCATTAGTAATTTGGTTGCTAACAAGCAATACGATCAAACCGGAACTACCTTTTTTAAATCAGTAGGAATGGCACTGTTTGATGTCGTTGTAGCTGAATATTTGTACAAAAAAGCAATTAAAGAAAACATCGGAACCCAAGCAGACTTATAAAATGACACGAACTCCTTACATACTCCTATTTGTTCTAATTCTTAGCTCCTGCAAATTATTTGCCCAAGGGGAGCTAAAAGATTATCAGGAAGCTGAAAAATGGCTTTGGAACAACATCGAAAGCAAAATCTACAATAGTAATATAAATTCCAATTGGATTGGAAAGGGTGATTCCCTATGGTACAGCACAAAAACCCGAAAAGGAACCGAGTACTTTCTTGTTGATATTAAAAATAAAAAACAACAAGAACTTTTCGATCACAAAAGAATGAGCGAAGTCCTAAGCTCATATACTAGTAAAGAATTAGAAACCTACGATTTAAAATTAAAAAACATCAAATTCAAAAATCAAAAAGAGCTTGATTTTGAATTGGATACCATCTTATTATCAGTTGATTTGGTATCCTACAATGTTTCGAAACGAGATAAACCAAAGAAATACACCAGTCAGGAATTGGTATCACCAGACAAGGAAAAAATAGCATTTATTAAAGATTACAATCTATTTCTTAAATCAGGCGATGAGAAAAAGCAGTTGACCACAGATGGCAATGAAGAATTGAGTTATGGAACCTCAATTTCCTGGTACTTTGTTCGAAATGAGAGCAAGAATCAACCAATGGAATACGAGATTGATGCCTATTGGTCTCCAGATTCAAGATACCTGATATGCACAAAGTACAATCGCAAGCATACGCAAAAGCTTTTCATGTACAAGTCTAAACCAAAAGATGGTTTTAGAGCTGAAGTTTATTCTTATGAAAGACCAATTGCAGGAGACAAAGATCTTACCAGAGTATCATATGTAATTTTTGATACAGAAACAGGTAAAACAATTGATTGCGACCTGCCTGAAAATGCAAATTTTCTGGAGTATGGCTTTCAATGGAAATCGAACACAAAAGCCTATACTTTAAGATACTATCGTGGATATCAAAAAAGAGAATTGATAGAGGTAGATGTGGAAACTGGTAAAAGCAGAACAATTGTTTCAGAAACAGCTGATACCTATGTCGATCCAAACATGAACATCTATAAAGTAAATAAAGATACGGATGATGTAATTTGGTCATCCGAGAAAGATGGTTGGCACCATATTTACCGATATAATTATGCAAGTGGTGAGTTAAAAAACCAAATCACGAAGGGTGAATTTGTTGTAAGGGAAATCTGCAGAGTAGACTATAAAAAGAAGAAAATCTACTTCAGAGCAAATGGAAATGAAAAAGGAGATCCTTACTACACCTACCTCTACTCTATCAATTTTGATGGAAATGGCATGAAATTGTTATCACCTGAAAATGCCTACCATACTTGTAACATAAGCCCTAATGGCAAATACGTATTCGACAATTACTCTCGTGTTGATCTTCCTGATCACTTTGTGATTAGAAGCGCTAAAAATGGCAAAACTATAATGGATGTTGCCAAAACGGACATTGAGGACATTATTAAAATGGGTTGGAAAGCTCCGGAAATGTACACCGTAAAAGGCAGAGACAATGAAACCGATATTTACGGTGTAATTTTTAGACCATTCAAATTAGATGCTTCAAAATCTTATCCGGTTATTGATGGCACCTATTCTGGACCACAAACCATTCGAACACCCAAAACTTTCCGTCGTGGATTGATCAACATGGATGTTCCAATGGCACAAATTGGTTTTGTTGTATTTACAGTTGATGGATTGGGTTCTGCCTTTAGATCGAAAAAATTCCACGATTTTTCCTATAAAAACCTGGGTGATATCGGTGCTCCAGACCATATCAAGGCAATCAAAGATCTTGCTAAAAAATATCCATACATGGATGTAAATAATGTTGGAATTTACGGACACTCAGCAGGAGGTTATGATGCTACACATGCACTACTAAAACATCCTGATTTTTACAAAGTTGGAGTTTCCTCAGCTGGAAATCACGACCACAGAAGTGCTAAAGCTTGGTGGCCTGAATTGTACATGGGATTCCCGGCTGAAAAGCACTATGACGAACAATCAAATTTCTTTTTGGCTGATAAGTTAGAAGGAAAACTGCTGTTGGTGCATGGGAATATGGACAATAATGTGAACCCTGCAGCTTCAATCCGTATGGCTGATGAATTCATTAAAGCTAATAAGGATTTTGAATTAATTCTACTTCCTGGTAAGGATCATGGTACTTGCTACTATGACAAATATTTTATTCGCAAGCGTTGGGATTTCTTTGTAAGACACCTTATTCATAAAGAAACTCCTAAGGAATATAAAATTAACTAACCCAAACTCATAAGTATGAATATTACAGATAACTGGAACTGGCATCCTCCAAAAGACTGGTTAAAGATCAAAACCATTGATCTTCATACCGGAGGTGAACCTTTACGAGTTTATACAAGTGGACTCCCTGAAATTAAAGGAAATACCATACTGGAAAAGAGAAGATATTTTAGAGATAAGTTTGATTACATCAGAACTGGTACCATGTGGGAACCTCGTGGTCATGCTGATATGTATGGAGCGATTATTACTGAACCAACTACTGAAGATGGTGATTTTGGAACTTTCTTTTTGCACAACGAAGGTTACAGCACCATGTGTGGTCACGCTATGATTGCCTTGGTAACATTGGTTTTGGATACAGGCATGATTGTTCGTGAAGAACAAAATCCAACGATTAAAATCGATGCTCCTCCAGGAAGAATTACCTGTAAAGCATTCCGGAAAAATGGAAAAGTTGAAAAAGTAAGTTTTCAGAATGTTCCTTCTTTCATGCCTTTAAAAGATCAAATTGTTGATGTTCCGGAAATTGGGAAAGTGAAATTCGATTTGGGATATGGAGGTGCATTTTATGCCTATGTACAAGCCGAAGACTTAGGACTAAAATTAGACGAAACCGATTATAACCGACTAATTGATTATGGCAGAAAAATCAAATATGCCGTAATGGATCAGTTCGAAATCAAACATCCAATCGAAGAAGATCTAAGTTTCTTGTATGGAACAATTTTCATTGGAGAAGCTCATAATCCTAATCATCATACACGCAATGTATGCATTTTTGCTGAAGGTGAAGTTGATCGATCATCCACAGGATCGGGTGTTAGCGGACGCGCTGCCATACATTATGCAAAAGGTGAACTAAAACAAGATGAAGAAATTATCATCGAAAGTATTTTAGGCACTTGCATGAGTGTAAAAGTGGTTGAAAGCTGCGATTATGAAGGAATTGATGCAATCATTCCTGAAGTAAGTGGTACTGCTTCCATTACCGGACAAAATGAATTCTATTTCGATCCAAATGATCCTTTAAAGGATGGATTTATTTTCAGATAAAAAAACAAAACCTAATCATGAATAAACTAAGCACTAAAATTTTCTCTCTTCTTTTTGTACTAAGCATTGGTCTTGCTGCTTGTACTCAACCTTTAACACTGGAAGAGAAACTAAATCAAATTCCTGATGTAACTGTTCATAAAATTATCGGCGATACAACATATGCCGAATACTATGAATTGTATTTCACTCAACCTTTGGATCATGAAAATCCTGAAGTTGGAACTTTTAAGCAAAGAGTGCTATTGGGGCATCACGCAACTGATAAACCAATGGTTGTTGAGATACAGGGTTATAACATCTGGACGGAAAAAGCTGGTGAATTGAGTAAACTTTTAAACGCCAATCAATTGACAATTGAGCATAGATATTTTAAGAATTCAATGCCTGATAGCCTGGATTGGAAATATTTAAATATCAGACAAGCCGCGGCAGATCAGCACAAAGTAATACAAGCATTAAAGAAAATTTACAAGAACAAATGGATTACTACAGGTATTAGTAAAGGTGGACAAACAACTATTTATCACCGTTTCTTTTATCCAAATGATGTTGATGTAAGTGTTCCTTACGTAGCTCCTCAAAATTTAGCACGAGAAGACAAGAGAATACACAAGCACCTGGCAACAGTTGGAAGTAAGGAGTGCCGCGATAAGATCTATCAGTTCCAATTGGCTTGTTTCAAAAACAAAAAAGAGCTTCTTCCTTTGGCAAAAACTCATGCTGAAGAGAAAGGATATTCCTTTTCTATGGGATTAAAAAAGGCTCTTGATCTTTCCATTTTGGAATACTCTTTTGCTTTCTGGCAATGGGGAGGAACCAAATGTGAAGATATTCCTTCTTCAGACTCCGAATCTTCAGTTTTATTCAAACATTTGGTTCGTGTTTCTGGTATGGATTTCTTCGACGAGATTAGTTTGAAACCAAGCTTGGCTTTCTACCACCAGGCACTTACTGAAATTGGAATGTACAGCTATGAGGTAGAACCATTCAAACCATACATTAGCTATGAAAAGGACTTAACATTCGATCATGTATTTCCTAATGAACCGATCAGAAAATTCAATCCAGAATCGATGATTAAAGTGAACAAATGGTTGCAAACAGATGCTGAGAAAATGCTTTTCATTTATGGTGAATGGGATACATGGTCGGCTACGGCAGTTGATCTAAAAGACAATACAAAGTGTAAAAAGTTTGTAAATCCAGAAGGATCTCATGGAACTCGAATCCGTAATTTCCCGGCTGAAATAAAAACTAAAATTATCAAGACTCTAGAAGAGTGGTTGGAAATGCCAATCGACAATTAACAATGAATAATTAGTAATGAGTAATTAAGACACTCTCCTTTCATCCCCATTGAAGAGGGGAAAGGGGAAGGTAAAAAAACAAAAACTCTGTTCATATGAAAAAACTAATCTTACTAACAATCCTGGCTTGCCTGACTTTACCAAAGAGTCATGCTTGCACCGATATTGTAGCAGGTAAAAAAGCTACAGTTGATGGTTCTGTAATAACATCTCACACCTATGGTGGAAATGATACCAGAATTAGAGTGGTTCATGGTCGTAAGTTTCCTGCAGGATCAAAAGTTCCTGTTTATTATGGATTACAGGAAATAAATGGTGGATTGGAAGAGTATGGAGAAATACTAGGCTATATTCCACAAGTTAGACAAACCTATACTTACTTTCATTCTGCTTACTCTCATATGAATGAGTTTCAGTTGGCTATTGCGGAAAGTACTTTAAGTCAGAAAAAAGAATTACAAGTTGATAGAGAATCTGGCAAACAAATCATGACTGTTGAGCAAGCTCAAATTTTTGCTCTACAAAGATGTAAAACTGCGCGCGAAGCAATCAAACTAATAACTTCACTAATGGAAGAATATGGATTCTTACCATCATGTGGACCTGAATCTGAAGCATTGTGTATCGCTGATCCAAATGAAGTTTGGGTACTCGAAATTGTGGCTGTAGGCAAAAACTGGGAACCAAACTCAGGCAAATCAGGAGCAATTTGGGCTGCACAAAGAGTTCCAGATGATCACATTGCCATTGTTCCTAACTGGAGTATCATTAAAGAGGTCGATTTGAGCAAACCTGAATTGTTCATGGCTTCAAAAAATTACAAGCAAGTTGCTATCGATCATGGTTGGTACAATCCTAAATCGGGAAAACCATTTATTTGGCAAGAGGCATACAGCCCTACCTTACGTGAATGGTCAAGCGGAAGATTTTGGTTGTTCTACTCTAAATATGCTCCAAATTATAAAGAATGGCCTGACAGAAAATTAAGCGATCCTTTTAAAGGACAAGATGCTTACCACCAATATGTAGAAGACATTTCTATGTATCCTTTCTCGGTTAAACCAGAGAAAAAGATTTCTGTTCAGGATATCATGGAATTTCAACGTTCAACATTTGAGGGGACAATTTACGATAAAACATCAGATCCTGATTGGTATGTTCCAAGCAAGGATGGTAAGTTGGTTAAAAGTCCATTAACTACTCCTTTCCCAACTAAAGCCATGCGTGAATTGTTGGATATTACCAATCGAAGAAATGTATCGAAAGGAAATTATGGTATGATTTGTCAGTTGAGATCCTGGTTGCCAGATCCAATTGGTGGAATTTACTGGGTATTTCAGGACAATCAGTACACTTCTCCTTACATTCCAATTTACTGTGGTACACAAGAGATTCATGAATCTTACAAAATTTATGATCCGAATCAGTATGATCCAAGATCAGCACGTTGGGCAATTGATTTTGTAGACAACCTGCTTTATTTAAGATGGCAGGATGCGGTTGAAGATCTGTTTAAAATGAGAGAGCCTTTGCAATCTGATTTTTTCAATCAGATTGAAGAAAACGACAAACAAGCACAGAAACTATACGATAAAAGCCCTAAAAAGGCAAAAGAATTCCTGACTAAAAAGTGTCATGAAAACATGCAGAAAGTGTTGGATGTATACAATCAAATCAGGAATACATTAATTACCAAATACACAAACAACAAACAAGGATCGTAAATGATCCAAAGCGAAAGAAAAGAGAAATCCGGCAGGGTTGTGGAGATTGTTTGCCGGACTCTCTTTTTAACCGGGAAAACGTACACGAACATTTAAACTAAACAATTAGCAATTCTAAATTTGACTTGATTTTTGAATTAATCATGAGAACACTTTTAACGATTATGCTTCTTCTCTTCTACCAGGGCATTTATGCTCAAGAGAACGGCAAACAGAACGACTGGGAAAATCCAGAGATTGTTGGTATCAACAAAGAGCAAGCAAGAGCGTCTTTCTTTGCTTACAGAACTGAAAACAAAGCCATTCAAAATAGCAAAGCCAATTCGAACTATTTTATCAATTTAAATGGCACATGGAAATTTAATTGGGTAAGAAAACCTGCCGATCGTCCGGTAGATTTTTACAAAACCAACTACGACGTATCAAAATGGGATGATATTAAAGTTCCTGCACATTGGGAGCTGGAAGGATATGGAGTACCAATCTACACTGATGTTTCCTATCCTTTTCCAAACAACGAACCATACATTCCTCACGATTACAATCCAGTAGGATCATACAAAAGAAACTTTAGCATTCCGAAAAACTGGAAAGGTCAGGAGGTTTATATTCACTTTGGTGGTGTTCGCTCTGCAGCATATGTATGGGTAAATGGAAAAAAAGTTGGATATACACAAGGAAGTAAAACACCTGCAGAATTTAATCTGACCAAATACGTAAAACCAGGCAAAAACCAATTGGCTGTTGAAATTTACCGCTTTAGCGATGGAAGTTACCTTGAAGATCAGGATTATTGGAAAGTAAGTGGTTTTGAACGTGATGTATACCTATATGCAAGACCTAAAACTCACATCAGAGATTTCTTTGTTCATGCAAATTTGGATGAAACCTATACTGATGGAGAATTTTCTTTGAATGTTAAAGTAAACCAGATTGCAAATAAAGGAGCTGACAGAACTGTATTGGTAAAAGTTTTGGATGGAAAAAAAGAAGTTGTCAATTTGAAATCACGCAGTATGCTAGTTCAAGGTGATAATGATTTTATTTTCTCAAAAACGATTCCAAATGTTCGCAAGTGGACTGCTGAGACACCTAATCTTTATACTCTTCAGATCGAATTAAAATCAGGCAATAAAACCATTGAGGTAATTCGTAGAAAAATTGGTTTCCGCACCAGTGAAATCAAAGATGGATTGCTACAAATTAATGGTGTGCCGATTACAGTTCGCGGTGTAAATCGCCATGAGCATGATATGGATAATGGTAGAGTGATTACTGAAGAATCCATGATTCAGGACATTCTATTGATGAAACAATTCAATATCAACTCTGTTCGTAACTCTCACTATCCAAATCGTGAACGTTGGTACGAGCTATGTGATGAGTACGGATTGTACATGATTGACGAAGCAAATATTGAGGCTCACGGTTGCGAACCATACAACAAAGAAAAAACACTAGCCGATAAGCCACATTGGAAAAAAGCATTCATGGACAGAACCGTTTCAATGGTGGAACGTGATAAGAACCATGCATCCATTATCATTTGGTCCTTAGGAAATGAAACCGGAAGAGGTCGTAACTTCCATGCCACATACAAATGGATTAAAGAGAGAGATAAAAGCCGTCCTGTTCAATCGGAAGATTCAGGTAGAGAGTTTAATACTGACATCTTTTGCCCAATGTACGATCGCATGTGGGAAATGATTAAATATGTGGAGTATGTACAGAAACGACCTTTAATTCAATGTGAGTATGCCCATGCCATGGGAAATAGCGTTGGGAACCTGAAAGATTACTGGGATTTAATTTACAAGCACCGCCAATTACAAGGTGGATTCATTTGGGATTGGGTTGATCAAACCTTTAGAAAAACTAATGAAAAAGGTGATACCATTTTTGGCTATGGTGGCGATATGGGAGTATACAAAGTTCAAAACGACTCTAACTTTTGTGCCAATGGATTGGTAAGTGCCGACAGAAAACTTCATCCTCACATTTGGGAAGTGAAGAAGATATACCAACCCATTGCAATAAAAAAAGTAGATCATTCTGCAAACCAGTTTGAACTGATCAACAGATATGATTTTATCGATCTGGATGATGTAGAAATCACCTGGACTTTGAAAGAAGATGCTACAGAAATTGCAAATGGAACGGTTGATTCTAAAGGCTTGTCTGCTCATCAAAGCAGAAAGTTCAGTATCGAAATGCCTGATATCAAAGCCAAGCCAGGCAAGGAATATTTCTTGCTGTTCGAAGCGCATAACACGCTTGAACAACCAATGATTCCTAAAGGACACCGAATTGCATGGGAACAATTCCAGTTGCCAATTCATAAGAAGGTGAAAGCCATTGCAGCAAAACAATTGCCTGCACTTAGTCTGTATGAAGATCAGAATGAAATTAAGATCGATGCAAAAGAATTTAAACTTCGTATTTCTAAATCAAATGGAAGTTTAAACTCTTATAAAATAGATGGAACAGAATTAATTGAAAATGATTTGAAACCTTTCTTCTGGCGTGCGGTTACCGATAATGACTTAGGGAATGGTACCCCAGCCAGATGCAAGGTTTGGAAGACAGCTGGTGAAAAACGAGAGTTGCTTTCCATTGAAACCAATCAAATTTCGCCACAACAAATCGAGGTAATGGTAAAATATAATTTACCAACAGCTTCTAGCAGCTACAAAACGAAGTACCTGGTATCAGGTAATGGCGATATCGAAATCGAAAACACTTTCGTTCCTCAATCAAATGAGCTTCCTATGTTGCCACGTTTGGGAATGCAAATGCAATTGCCAAAAGAGTTTTCGAACATCGAATGGTTTGGACGCGGACCACAGGAAAGCATGTGGGACAGACAGTCAGGTGCGATGGTTGATCACTACAAAGGAACGGTTTGGGAGCAATATCACCCATATGTTCGTCCGCAGGAAACAGGTAACAAAACCAATCTTCGCTGGATAGCACTTACCAACAAAGATGGTAAAGGTTTGATGGCTATTGGAGCTCCATTACTATCGGGTTCCGCTCTAGGATTCGATTACAAAGAGTTGTATCATGGTGGAAAGGATAAACCAAACAAACATGGTAATGCAATTAAACAAGGAGATGTAATAAGTTTCCAGATTGACTACAAGCAAATGGGTGTTGGTGGCGATAACTCTTGGGGCGCTCCTGTTCATGCAGAATATTGTATTCCTTCTCAACCATATCAGTACAGCTTTATCCTTCGTCCGATTAATGGGGAAAAGGATTTAAATGAATTGAGTAAGATTAGAGTAAGATAAATAACACTCCCCTTAATCCCCTCTCAAGAGGGGAATTGGAACTACAAATCTTGGTAGTCACAAGTCCCCCTTTGAAGGGGGATTAAGGGGGATGTAAAACACAAGCTAAAAATTAAATCCCCAAAAGGGGGTAAACAAAAATTACTATGAAATTCATACACATTAGTTTAATTGCAGCAATACTTTCGTTCTCTTCCTGCACTCAAAAAAAGCAAGAGAAGAATGGTGATGCCGCAATAGATCTTCAAGAAAAATATACCAACATACTCAACATACAAGGTGTACCTGCAAAACAATACGATTTAAAACCATTCGGATTCTCCGATATGGGTGCATGGCATGGCTACGCTTTGCCTCATCAGGATAGTACTACCTACTATGGTGGTTTTGCAGGACCATTAAGCATGAAAATGTGGGGACAATGGTTGGGTAAGAATCTATGTCAATTGGTATTGACTGATGCCAATACGAATCAGGAAATTGATTTGAGCAAAGCAAAGGCCGAAATGATTTACAAACCTGGTAAGTTGCAGCAAAAATTGCAATTGCAGGATATTACAATTGACATTCAGCTTGTATTTGCCAGCAACAGAACTTCTCTTATTCAAACATCCATAAGCAATAATTCCAATAAGGATATGCAGCTTAAAGTGGGTTGGAAAGGAGAATTATTCGAGAAGGAATTGCAATTGGTAAAAAGCACCAACGGTGTTCAGGTAAATTACAATAAGAGTGATGAAATCTTCCTAATGCAAACTCACCTGCCAAATGAAGTTAGCATTGCCAAAAACAATCTTTCATACCAAATGAATCTTACAAATAATCAATTGGTGAAAGCTGGTCTGCAAACTAAAATTAGCATGCTTCACTCCCATTACTTTAATGAGAAGGAAGCCATGGCAGAAGGAAAATTCCTTAGCTTATGGCTTAAAAATCCACAAGATGTTTTCTCACAAAACAAATCGCGTTGGAACGGATATTTAAGCAAAGCATTGGATAGTAAGAATCCATTACTTGATAAAGATGAAAACAAGCGACTTGCAGTTAAATGTGTACAAACCTTACTGACCAACTGGCGTTCTCCTGCTGGCGATTTGCAACATGATGGTGTATTTCCATCAGCTGCATACCAAGGATTTTATGGTTTCTGGTCGTGGGATAGCTGGAAACAGGCGGTAGCATTGGTTCGTTTCAATCCAGAATTGGCCAAGAGCAATATCCTATCCATGTTCCAGTATCAGGATGAGATGGGAATGGTTGCCGATTGTGTTTATTTCGATCCTAAGGATAACAATTGGCGCGATACCAAAGCACCACTAGCGGCTTGGGCTGTATTGGAAATCTACAAGCGTACCAATGATCTGGATTTTGTGCGTGAAATGTATCCTAAATTGGTGAAGTATCATGAGTGGTGGTACCAATATCGCGATCACGACCAGAATGGTTTGTGTGAATATGGTTCGACCGATGGAACATTGATTGCTGCAAAATGGGAAAGCGGAATGGACAATGCCGTTCGTTTCGATGATGCAAAAATGCTAAAAAATAACGATAATGGATGGTCGATGGATCAGGAATCAGTGGATTTGAATGCCTACTTGTTTGCAGAAAAAGAACAGTTGGCTGAACTGGCTGATCTTTTAGGAAAAACCGAAGATACCAAAGCATTTACCAAGGCTGCTAAAGCACTAAAAGAAAGAATCGTAAAAGACTTCTACGATGCCAAAGAGGGATTCTTTTACGACAGAGCAATTAAATCAGGAAAACTGCTAACCGTACAACAAGGACCTGAAGGATGGATTCCTTTGTATACGAATATCGCAAACCAGGAGCAGGCAAAGGGTGTTAAAAACTTACTAACAGATAGTACAAAATTCGCAACTAAAGTGCCCTTTCCTACCCTGGTTGCAGATCATCACAAATTCAATCCTTTGAAGGGATACTGGCGAGGTCCGGTGTGGTTAGATCAGGCCTATTTTGGAGTACAAGCTTTGAAAAACTATGGCTACCAACAAGAAGCAGATGCATTGACTCAAAAATTGATTAAGAATGCAGAGGGCTTATTGCAGGATGCTCCAATCCGTGAAAACTACCATCCAATTACCGGTAAAGGATTAAATGCCAATCACTTTTCATGGTCGGCAGCACATTATTTACTATTGCTAACAGACGAAATTTAAAATTCAACAACAACAAACACTGCTCATTTTTTGAGCACATCTAGTTTTTCATTAGTTAATAGTTGAACACCTTGACTTCCTATGGGAGGTTGAGGTGTTTTTGTATGTCATACTTTCATTTGACTAACATTTTTTATTGTTTGTTGACTCATATTTACTCAGAAAAACATGAACCTATAAGTTTACAATACAAAATAAACTTTCCCTTTTTCATCGAATTGAGTCCTAACAACACATAACCCTAACAATCAACACACTTAAATTGCCAGCACTTATATAAAACCTCAGATCAAATTTATCCCCATAATTTATTCCAATTATTTTTGATATTTAACATACTTCAATTAAATTTATTATCAGAATAAATTTTTAAACTATTTTATTATTTCTAACCAAATCAAAAAAACAAAATCATGACCGAAACAACAACCCCTAAAACCATTGAAGAAAAAGTAGCTGAATTATTAGAGGATCAAATCACTCACCCTCCTATGCCAGTAGACTCTTATGTTATTGAAGTTGAAAATCTATTCAATTATGCCTCGCAGGATAAAGATAAGTTGGTGGCAAATGGTTTAGATGCAAGCTTAATTGATGAACTTCCGCCTGCCATTGCCTTTTTGCAAGATAAGCAGTCGGAATGGATGCAAGTTTTTAATGGAAAAAGTATCACTCTGGAAGAATGGGCTATTGCCTCGCAAGATGGTTACAATCTACAACGAGAATTGCAACATGTGTTCAAATTTGCCTATCGCAAAGATGCAAAAATCCTCACTCAAGTTAATCGAATTGCCGATGGCAGCGGACATGCTGATATGGTGCAAGACTTGAGCGATTATGCGGTAATAGGAAAAGCCAATCCTGAACCTCTAAATCTTGTAAAATTCGACTTGACCAAACTGGATAAGGCCGATGAATACTCACATAGTCTTAGAACACTATTGGGAAAAGTTAATGGTATTCGAAAAAATAGTGATAAGGAGGAAAAAGAGATGAGAGATAGAGCCTATACCTATTTGAAGAATATTGTGGACGAAATTCGTGATTTTGGAAAGTATACTTTCTGGGAAGATGAAGCCAAAATGAAATTATATACCAGCGAATACCACAGAAAAAAACGTGAAAAACAAGAAACAACTCCTGAAGTATAAATCGCTAAAACCCGCGTGGAGAACGGATTTTTATCTGGAGAACGGGCCTGTACGCTGGAGAATTGGGTGAAATAGCTGGAGAACTGCTTCATTGAGTTGGAGAACACCTCAATCTGCTGGAGAATTCACTCAATTAGCTGGTGAATGGCTTAAGAAGGCGGTGAAAGGCCTAATACAAACGGAGAATTCTATAATTACTACATACAACTAAATAAAACCGATATGAACATCCCAATCGAGAGGTTGGGATGTTCTGATTATAAATCCAAACAGCATAAAATGGGAACAGAAGACAGAATACAAGAAATGTATGATTTAGAAAGTGTATTCAAAAAATTAATTGAAGATAGTACTAAGATTAATATTAATAGTATAGGCTTTGGTGGTAGTTCTATTCCTGGAACACCGATTCGTTTTACTGCGAGATTTCCAGAACACAATAAAGATCTTAAAAATACGCCCTATTTTTTGGAAGGTAAAAAGAAACTACTGCACTTTACATCGCTTGAAGTCTTCTTTTCGATAATTAATGAAGGAGCGATACGTTTATATAATCTTCATAATAGTAATGATCCAACGGAATATGAATATGCTTCTGAGTGTTTAAAGCCAATTTATCAGCTCCAACATGGAAGAGAAGTATACGATCCTTTTATTTCTCAAGTAAAACAGAATTCATTTATTCTTTCAACCACTGATATATCTGAACTTCACACCCCATTCTTTTGGGAAAAATATGCCAAGCAAGGAAAAGGTATTGCAATAGAGCTTGAAATTGTAAATAATCCAGAGGATTGGCGTTTATTCTACTTTTCCAAGGTGCGATATGGAAAATTAGATAAAGTCGAAGAACTTGCCAAAAACTGGCATAGTCATCAACTTGAAAATCCCTTACACAATTATCAAATAGAACTCAATCAATTGCTAAGTTTGCACAAAAACCCTTCATGGAATAAAGAAGAAGAAGAAATAAGAATATACACTCAAATTCCACAAGTTGAGCATACTCTTTGGGATAAACATATTTTTAAAGATTTTCGAGAAGGTAAAGCTGAGAAAAACATCTCATACTTTAAATTACCTCTTTGTGACAAGTATGATCAGTATTTAGATCCTCAAGTGCAAAATTCAGAGTTTATTCCGTACAATTATTTTCCTAAAATTAGAATCTCTAATATTTACTTCGGACCTAACTTTTCATTAAATGGGAAATCACTCTTTGATTTATCTGAAGAAATTAAATTTTATGCTGCCAAAAAAAATAATATATGGTTGAAAAATATCCCATTTAATAGAACAATACTCAAAGAGTGAACTACCTATATGTCACTTCGTAACAAAACCATAAATAATCACCCATAAAATGGGTGGCTTACCTCAAGAGTAATAATTTTCCCCTAAGGGGGTAAACACATACAAACAAAAAGGAGCACCAAACGATGCTCCTTTTCACTTCTATCCGATCAACTGTTTATTCCTCTTCTTTGTTTTCTTGTTCAGAAACATCTTCGAAGTCTACAGTCTCATTATTTTCTTCTACTTTTTTGCCAAGATAAGTTGGTAGCTCCATTCCAGCCATTTTAAACAGTTCTTCCATTGGAGGAATCGATCCCATCATGCCTTGCATAAAGTTAGCAGTAGATGTTTTACCATCCTTGCCGTTGCCATTTTCCCAAACAGTAACCTTATCAATCTTGATGTTCTTGATGGCTTCAACCTGTGTAGCAACCAATTCTGGTAACTTATCTGCAATCATTAACATTACAGCATCCTTAGCGTCGCTACCAGCAGCATTTACAATCTTATCGAAACCTTCAGCTTGCTTACTCAAGATCTCATAGATACCTTTTGCTTCCGCTTCCATCTTCATGTAAATTGCATCAGCTTCCCCTTTCGCATGACGACGGGTTTGCTCAGCGATTGCTTCCGCTGCAATCTCAATCTTTTCCTTATCAATTTGTGCAGGTACAACGATATCTGCAGTCTGCGATGCTTTATCACGAATTGCACGAGCAGCTTCTGCTTTCTGCTCTGCCGAATATGCTTCCTCTAATGCACGTGCCGTAGCAACTTTCTCTGCTGCTGTAGCCAAACGTTCAGCCTCGGCCTCTTTTTCACGTCTTCCGGCATCCGAATTGGCAATGGTAATCTTCGCTGTATTCTCCCCTTCAACAGCTGTTGCATCCGCCGCAGCTACCTGAACACGTTGTTCCTGTAATGCATTCGCCTCACCAATAGAACCATCTCTATTTTTCTCAGCTACACTCTTTTTCGCATCATTTATCGCTTTTGCAGCTGCTTCCTTACCAAGAGCTTCGATATAACCCGATTCATCGTTAATATCCGTAACGTTCACGTTGATCAGTTTCAAACCAATCTTCTTCAATTCCGCTTCTACGTTTGATGATACAGCAGCAAGGAACTTATCACGGTTGCTGTTGATCTCCTCGATATCCATGGTAGCCACTACCAAACGCAATTGTCCAAAGATGATATCCTTTGCCAAATTGCTGATATCTACTTGCGATAATCCTAGAAGACGCTCTGCGGCATTAGTCATTACACCAGATTCGGTCGAAATCCCAACAGTAAATCGCGAAGGAACATCAACACGAATGTTCTGCTTACTTAAGGCATTGGTCAGGTTAATTTCAATTGAAATTGGTGTTAGATCAAGAAATGCATAATCTTGAATAATTGGCCATACAAATGCGGCACCACCATGAATACACTTGGCTGAACGCGACTCGGCACCACCACCTTTACCTACCTTACCATACACAACCAAAACTCGGTCGGATGGACAACGCTTGTACCTTTTAAAGAAGGATACAATTAGGACGAAAACGAATATTACTGCAGCAGTAATCAAAAGAACAATATATTCTCCCATAATGTTTTGTTAATTAATTGGATTTAATGATTATTAATAGATTAACCTATTGGATATACAACAAGAATTTGATCGTTTAGGATCTCGACAACTTCCACGACAGCACCGGTTTTAATATCTTTTTCTGCATCGGTAATGGCATCTAAAGTTTGTAGGCCTTGCACCTGAATCTGCACTTTTCCCACACCTTTTCGGCTGGCAGGAATGGTAAGGTATACACTACCAGCTTTACCAATTGCATTGTTCAGATTTAAGGTTCCCTCTTCTGTCAGTTTCCCCATAAAATACATGATAGAAGCCATAATAACCATCATGATTAAACCTGCAATGGTTGCAATAAATGTTGCCAATCCAGCACCAAATCCCATGTGCAAACAAATAATTCCAGTCCAACCAAAAATGGTAAAAAAGGCGATCAGGTTCTTTAAAGTAAGAAATTGGAAATCGATCCCCGTATCTCCAGAAACATCTGCATCACCATCAGCAGCAACATCGTCCACATCTCCTCCAAGAAAAGTTATCACCATTTGAATGAGAAACAGAACTGAAAATGGTATAGAAATTCCCCAGAATATCTTTTCAACGATATCCATGGCACTCCACCAGTCAGAAATTTGTAGTATCATAATAATTGATTTTGATTTGATCTAAAGTAGTAAGAATTCTTGACCTAACAGTGATTATGCTTAGCTGTTTTTTTCTTTTTAGTTGTATTCTAAATTTTACATGATTTTGATGGATTTTTCACAGATAAAAAAGGAACACCAAACTTGATGCTCCTTCTACTATTTTTTAATGAATCTTATTTAATTTTCTTTTGGAGACATTACAACTTCTACTTTTCCTGTTTTAGCAAAGTACTTTTTCGCAAATTTCTCCACCTTTTCTTTGGTAATTGCGTTAATCATATTTTCATAATCTTCAATTGAATCCACGCTTTCACCATAAGTATAATAACGATTGATTGCATTAATCCAATAACCATTCTTACGAAGATTTTCTTGGTATTCTTTAATGAAGTTTTTCTTCGTCTCAATCAAATCATCCTCTTTTACCCCATTTGTAAATAATCCTTGAATTTCGTCATAAACAATCCCTTTTAACTTATCAGATTTAGCTGGGTCAGTATCAAAACGAATAATTAAATTATATTCTTCACGAGGGAACTTATCTACATAGGCTCTAACTCCAACTCCATATGATCCACCCTCTTTTTCACGAATCACATCAAGATATCTCTTATTCAATAAACTAGATACAAAATTCATCATGAGTTTATTCTCTCTTGAATATTTGATATTACCATGCAAGTCGATATGAATAGTTGTTTTTGGAGTTTCCATTTCTCTTTTGAAATGGTTGTAAGTATCTTTTTTAGGATAGTCTACTCCATTGTCTTTCCAAGTTTCCTCTCGATCGATGTCCTTGATACTTCCCAAATATGTTTCGATCAATGGCTTCGCTTTTTCAATATCGATATTACCAACAAATACAAAAGTAAAATCACTTGCATCCACAAATCTCTCTTGATACACTTGTTTCATTGTTTCAAGATTCAAACTGGCAATCATATCTGTATTGAATAAGATTGTTCTAGGATTGTGATCAGTTGTAGTAAGCGAAACAGAATCTCTGAAAGCCTTGTTAACATCAGCACCCATATTGGATACATAAGCCATATATCTACCCTTTAATGCGGTAAAAGCTTCTTCATCGAAACGTGGAGCAACAAAATACATGTGTACCAATTGCAACATGGTTTCAAAATCCTTAACTGACGAGTTTCCGCTAAATCCTTCAGATAATTCACTGATATATGGAGAAACTTGAACTGATTTTCCTGTCAATAATTTTTGCAAACTAGTCTGATCAAACTTACCTAAACCGAAATTAGCAATAAATCCACCTGCCATTTCAGCTGAAGCTAGATCTTCCACTCCATATAATGAATTTCCTCCTTTGCTGAATGCTTGTAAACGAATTTCATTTTCTTTAAAATCAGTCTTCTTTACTACTACTTTTGCTCCATTAGCTAAAGTCCACTCTGTAGCATCAAAACCATTAAGTTCTGCTTCTTTTTTAACCTTTCCTGCTTTTGGCATTTCTGCAATTAAAGGCTCGGTTATTACCTTATCTACATAAGGTTTTAAATCTGATTTTCTAACCTTCTCTAATAAAGCTAATAATTGCTGTTCTGTTGGTAATTCAACATTTTCTTTTTCAGGAGCTGTAAATGTGATGATTACATTTTCTTTTGTCATCCATTTCTTCGAAAATGCATTAACCTCTTCCGCTGAAATGCCTGGCAATAGTTTTTTAATTGCTTCGAATTCAAATTCTATTCCTGGAACAGGTTCATTTACCAAAAAGTGTCTCTGGTAACCTCTTACCAATCTATCGTTATGTTGCTTATTACGATCTTTAAATTGCTTTTCAATACTGCTCAACATTTCTGTTTTTGCTCTTTCTAATTCCGTAGCAACAACACCATATCTGTTTGCTCTTTCAATTTCCTTTAAGAACGTTTCTGCACCTCCAAGTAAATTATCTTCCTTCAAAGTAACACTGTTGTGGTAAACATCCATTTTACGTGCTTTATTATAATATGCAGCCCATGCATTAATAAAAGGAGCATTACCTTTCTGAAGCAATTCATTTAAACGATTTCCCAAAATACTTGAATGTAAATTCTCTATAAGAGAATTACGATAGTATTTCATGTTCTTTTCTTCAAAAGGGGTTGCTTTATGCTTGTAAAACACCTCAAAAGAATAATTGCTTACCTCTGGATCGGTAATAATACCAACAATTGGCTCTTTATTATCTGGAACATCATAATAAATTCGTTCTTTAGGATTTTTAACAGCTGGAATGTGAGCAAACATTTCTTTGATCTTGTTTTCAAACTTTTCAGCATCAATATCCCCCACAATTACAATAGCCTGTAGGTCGGTACGGTACCAATCATGATAAAAATCGCGAATAACCTGATGATCAAAGTTGTCAATTACATCCAAGTCTCCAATTACATCACGCTCAGCATACTTAGATCCTTTGTAGATTACTTTATTCTTTTCCAAGTAAGCTCTCATACCACCTGATCTTCTGGTTCTCCACTCTTCGTGAATAACACCACGCTCGCTATCTATTTCTTTACCTTCAAGACTTAGGTAATTCGACCAATCATGTAAAACCAATAATGCTGAATCCAAAAGATTTTCATTTGAGGTAGGAATATTACTCAAATTGTAAACCGTTTCATCCACATTAGTATAAGCATTAATATTACGTCCAAATGCAACTCCATATTTCTCCAGATAATTTAGCACTCCTTTTCCAGGGAAATGTTCAGTTCCATTAAAAGCCATATGCTCTAAGAAGTGGGCCAATCCATTCTGATTGTCATTTTCAAGAACAGCTCCAACATTCTGAACAATATAGAAGCTAGCACGATCTTTAGGCTCCTCATTGTGTCGCACATAATAAGTTAATCCATTTTTTAACTTTCCAGTTCTTACATTAGGATCCATCGGAAGTTTGGAATCCATTTGATTTTGAGCCGTTAGCATTCCTGCCCCAGCAAATAATAAAGTCCCACAAAGGCTAACTTTACCAATAAAATTTTTAATCATTTGATATCTGTTTTGGTGATTTGATTTTAAAACCTACACAACATAAATGCAAGTTCTATATAAATTAACGAAAGAAATAGTTATTTAACAATCCCATTTACATTTTTTAACGATTGGACAATTTAATATTTACCATATAAAATTGACTGTAAATTATTCGCCAAACCCTCTAAAACGTTCACTTTTCTTCAAATAAAGTCGCATATTTTTTCATAAACTTCTAACTTCTTTTAGCTTTCAATATAGATTTAATCTAAATTACTCATAGAGTCCAAAAAAAAAAGGAGCATCCAATCTGATGCTCCTTCTGTTTATATTGATATATATTATTTAATATCTTCTTCAATCCACTCTGATCGGTTAGGGTTAGCAGGTGGAATAACTTTTTTCTTTGCTGGCTTATTTTCCAGTTCCTTTAACAACTCTTCCACAGCTCTTTTAACACAAGGATCAATTCCTTTTGCCACCAAGTGTGGTTCATCGTAAACTTCGATATCCGGATATACACCCACACCTTCAATAATCCAGTTTTGGTTTTCATCGAAGATACCAAAACGAGGAACTGCAATATAGCCGCCATCAACTAATCCGGCGTTCCCCGACATACCAACTAATCCGCCCCAGGTACGAGTACCAATCAATTTACCCAATCCTTTTTTACGGAAGAAATATGGGAATGCATCTCCACCTGAAGAAGAATAATGGTTGATCAACATCGCTTTAGGTCCATCGTGAGCCACACCAGGTGTTTTCCATGGTTCCAATCCACGTAAGTGCCAGTATGAAAGTACATCTCGATCTAATAAATCAGCCATATGATCAGGAATGAATCCACCACCATTGTAACGGTCATCAATAATCAATGCTTCTTTATCGTGATATGCATACATTCCCCTGTGCAATTCACGATTACCTTCTACTGCCGTGTTTGGAACATGAATGTACCCAATTTTTCCACTTGATAATTTTTCAACCATTGCTCTTCGTTCATTCACCCAATCCAGGTAAATTATCTCCAGTTCACTAGCAATTGGTTTAATGGTATAAGTCTTAGCGCCCTCAGTACTTGGAGTAGAGTTTACTGCAATTTCAACTCTCTTGCCAACCATATTCTCAAGATACAAGTATGGATTTACCTTGGTAGTAACATCATGTCCATTAATGCTAATCAAGTACTGACCTTCTTTTATATTTACACCTTGTTCAGTTAAAGGAGAACGACGTGCTGGATTCCAGTTTTCTCCATCGTAGATTTTTGAAATGATGTATCTGTTGTTTTTCAAATCAGCTTTTAGTTTTGCACCCAGTAAACCTGTTTGCACTGATTTTACTTTCTCAAAATCACCATAGTTCACGTAAGCATGGCCTGTATTCGTCTCCGAAATGATTTCACCTAAAATGTAATCCAAATCCGCACGATGTCCAAGGTCTTTCACCATCGGTTCATAATCGGCTTTAATTTTAGCCCAATCAACACCATGAATGTTTTCCACATAGAAATAATCTCTAAAGATTCTCCAGCCATCGGTATAGATCTGATTCCATTCCTTAACAGGATCAATCTTCATTTCCATATCTTCAAGATCCAATGCTCCAGCCTTTGCTGCCTGACCTTTTGATAAATCTGTAATGCCATAAGTTGAACCCGAACGGTACATTATTTTATTTCCATCGTCAGCCAATTCGTAATCTGAAACAGACTCAAGTACCACCTCATCCTTTTCTTTTTTAAGAATGTAGTGATGCAAACTACCATTGGTTCTGTATAAAATACCATCTTCAACAGCCTGTAGTCCGCTGTAATTTCCTGATGATACAGGGAATGCAATGATACGATTGTTTATGCCATCCAAATCAATTTTCACCTTTAGTTTCTGCACTTTTGTAGCATCACCTTTGGCTTTTTTCTTTGACTTTGATGATTCTTTCACCTCTTCCTTATATTCTTCAACATCAGTTTTTAGTGGAAATAATTTTGGTCCATCGGCATTTAAAGCCATTGCATAAATGCGAGTTGCATTATTATACAAGTAATTGAACTCGAAACTTGAAAAATCAAGGTTAAAATCTCTATTCGATAGGAAATACATAAAGTTTCCATCTTTGGAGAATACAGGAGAAGAATCACCAAATGTATCATTGGTTAAAGCATGTTTCTTACCTGTTGAAAGTTGGTAAACCCAAATTGCACCTTGCCCGTTCGAACTATCTTTTACGTAAGCGATCCAATCTGAATCTGGTGAAAGAGAAAAATCTCTAATTTCATTTCTCTCTGCTTTATCAATCACTTTTAATTCGCCAGTTTCAACATTGATCAACTTCAATTTTAAACTGCGATCGAAGAAAATCAGATACTTACTATCTGGAGTCCACTTTGGTTGATACATCCAAGAAGAAGATCCTTTGGTAAGTTGTTTTGCCTTAGCTCCCTTCTTGTTTTCCAGTAAATAGATTTCATACTCACCTGTAGCATCAGAGTAATATGAAATGTATTTCCCATTTGGGGACCATCTTGGTGACATTTCTCTAACGCCTTGTGTTTGCGTTAAATTAATTGTAGATCCATTTTCAGCCGGAACCGAAAAAATATCACCACGAGCATCGAACAACGCACGTTTTCCTGAAGGAGAAACAGCCCAATTCTCAATGAATCCTTTCACATTTTTATAGAATGGCAATGTGTTTGGATTATCAAAATTGATATTAACAATTACGCGTTCCTCTTTTCCTGTTTCCAGATTTAACTTGTATAGTTGTCCTCCGTTTTCATACGCAATTTGTCCATTCTCACCCGATGGCCACATCACATCAAAATTCTTGTGATGCGTCATTTGAGACAATTCCTTGCTGTCTACATCATATTTGTAGATATTCAGTTTCAAGTCACGATCTGAAGCAAAATAAATGGCATTCTTGTACCACGAAGGAATCTGGTCGGAACCAACAAATTTTGTAATTCTTTCGGATTGATCATTCTCTAAATCGTAGATCCAAAGATCAGCTGCACGCCCTCCCTTGTATCTTTTCCAAGTACGAAATTCACGACTAATTGGAGCAAAACACATTTTAGTGGCATCAGGCGAGAATACTCCAAATCCACCTTCAGGAATTTGAAGCTCCTCTTCCATTCCTCCATCAATACCAACTTTAAAATATTTACCATTTCTCTCTCCAAAAGCTGTGCGATTCATACGTACCAGGATCGATTTGCTATCTGGTGTCCAGTCTAGAACAACATTATCAAAACCTCCACGTGGTGGCATTAAACCAACCGAATTGTAATACGTCAACTGTTTTGGAGTGCCTCCTGTAGCAGGCATTACATAAACCTGACGACTTCCAGAGTATTCACCTGAAAAGGCTATCCACTTTCCATCTGGAGAAATTTTAGGAAATAATTCCATTCCCATATGAGAAGTTAAACGTGTTGCATCACCACCATTTGAATCTACAGTCCAAATATCGCCAGCATACACAAATGCGATTAAATTGTTATTAATATCAGGATATCGTATTAAACGAACATCCTCTTTTGCATGAGCACTTCCAATAATGCTCAAAAGAACGATGAACAATACACCAATTCTCAATCTGATTTTTAGCATGTTACTAGTATTTGTGAATTAAGCTTATCAATTTTAAAAATTGATGAAGTGAAGCTACAAAAAAAGTGGCATCCTCCGAGAAGAATGCCACTTAAAATATTGTTAAAGTATTAACTCTACTTCATTTCAATCAAACTAATTGCTACTCCACCACCTGCAGCTAATTTTAGTTGTAATTCAGAAGTGTTATCAACTTCCATTTTTTCAATCTTGTATTCAGTAGGGTTTTTGTCCCAATGTGCACTATCTCCATCCATATAGATCGTTGCCATGTATTTCTTACTTGCTGGCAAGAAGTCTAGTGCAACTTTCAGGTCACGAGCATTTTCATCGGTAATTGCACCAACAAACCAATTATTCGATTCACGATCCTGACGAGCAATGGTAACAAAATCACCAATCTCACCATTCAATACTTTTGTTTGCTCCCAGTTTACAGCAACATCACGAATAAATTGGAATGCATCATTTCCTTTATAACTTTCAATCAAGTCTGGCACCATTTGAATAGGACTGTTAATCACAACATACAAAGCCAACTGGTGAGCCAAAGTTGTATTTACCTGGTTATCTTTCTTATATGGTTCCAATTTGATATTGAAAATACCTGGTGTGTAATCAATAGGACCAGCTAACATACGTGTAAACGCTACGATTGGCAAGTGTTCTGCCGGATTTCCTCCATCAGAAGACCATGCATTAAATTCCTGTCCACGAAGACCTTCTCTTGCAATCGCATTTGGATAAGTACGACGTAAACCTGTAGCTTTAATTGGTTCGTGAGCATTAATTGCAATCTTGTTCTCTGCTCCTTTTACCAAAGCTCTTCTGTAGTGATTCACCATCCATTGTCCGTGATGGAACTCTCCTTTAGGAATAATTTTTCCAACATAACCGGTTTTCACAGAGTGAATTCCCAATGAGTTCATTAAATGGTATGCAGTATCCATTTGCTGATCGTAGGTACGTGGAGCTGCAGATGTTTCGTGGTGCATGATTAACTCAACACCTTTTGATTTTCCATAGCGAACCACCTCGGCCAAATCGTAATCAGGATAAGGAGTTACAAAATCAAAAACACCTTCTCGATCTTCAAATCCAATCCAATGTTCCCATCCGGTATTCCAACCTTCAACCAAAATACCTCCAATATTATTTTCTGAGGCAAAATCGATTAATTCTTTTGCATATTCGGTAGTAGCACCATGGCGTCCACTTGCTTTATCCCAGGTCTTGGTTCCCAAGTGCATATCCCACCAGATACCTACATATTTCATTGGTTTGAAGTAATCAACCTTACCAATTTTATTTGGTTCATTCAAATTTACAATCAGATCCGATTCAATTAAATCACCTGCTTTCTCAGCAATCTGAATGGTTCTCCAAGGTGTATTAAATGGAACACTACGCTTTACTTTGTAATCATTATTTAATGATCCAACCAAACAAGATTCCCACATTAAGTCTTCCTTGTTTACTTTCAAGGTCATTCCGGAGTAATCTGTCAAGTTTGCTTCGTGGAAACTTAGGTAAACGCCATCATCCGTTTTCATCGAAACAGGAGTATTTACTGCGTTATTTGGAATAGATGTTTGTGCTAAACTTGCATGATTCCTTAATTTTGTAGCATCAATTTCCGAAAACATTGTTGTATTGTACAAATGCTCATAAATATCCCAATCTCCAGGAATCCACCATGTTTTATGATCTCCTGTCAAATTAAATTGAGTATTTTCTTCAGTAATCAAAACCTCTTTCATCGCATCTTGTTCAGGGAACTCATAACGAAATCCCAAGCCATCATTATAAAGCTTGAAAACGATATTCATTTTTCTGTTTGGAGCTTGCTGTTCTTCCAAGCTCAATTTTAATTGATTAAAATTATCAACTACAACTCGTTTCTCTCCCCATTGCATTTCCCAGCTAGAATCGCTCGATGAACTTTCAGAATCCACAATTTTCCAACCTTTTTCAATGGCTGGCATGTTCTTCAAGTCAAATCCCATTGATGAAGGTTCAATTACTGGCTTACCTTTAAAAGAAACCTGATAAGTAGCCTGACCTTCTACCATACTCACTTCAATACCTATTTTGCCATCTGGCGATGAAACTTTGGTTGTTATTTTCTCATTGGTACATGATGCAAAAATCATCAAGCAACCAATTAACAAACTTTGAATTGATTTAATTTTCATTGCTGAGTTTATTGATTTAGTTATTTGTATTCCTCAACTTCAAAATAACAATAGAAGTTAGTCAATATCTAAAAACAAACCCAAAATATAGAAATCAAAGATATCTTAAGAAATATTAAGCCTTAATTTAATGATACTTACAAACAAAAATAGCGAGGCAAAATATAGATGACATATAGATCAAATATCCATTTAAACCGACTTAATTTCCATTATTTTTGCTTCAAATTCATCATTTGATATGAGAGATCGATTCTTAATTCTCGTCTTATAGGTATAAATTGTATTTACGGAGAAATTCAAAATACTTGCAATTTTTTCATTTATCGTTTACACCCAATCTAATTAAAGCGAATATTCTTAAATCTGTATTTAGGCTTTGAGAATCTTTTAAGCTTATCCTTTCAGATTCCTCAAACAACAAATTAAATCGCTTCACAAAATCAGGGAAAAGTTTTAAGAAGATTCTGTCAAAATCTTCGAATAGTAATTGTCGTTCTTTTTTAGGATTGTAATTTTTTAATTCCGATTGAATTGCTTCGTATTGTTTTGTCATTAACTGCCGGGATATGGCCTTTTTCATGCCTTCCATTTTCTCAATAAACTGTGAACTGAAATTAAAATAATACCCAACATATTCCTCCTTAATTCGACTTACCTCTCTTAAACTTTCATTTACTATTCTAAGATTTTCGTTACGCTCACCAATTTCCTTTCTAACCTTTTTTAATTCTTGCAATTGTTTAAAGAATACAATCGCCAAAACGATAATTACAATCAGTAATACAGAAATTACAATGCCAATGAGTACAACTAGTCTTTTCTCTTTTTCCAGCTCTCCAACAACAGCTGCATCAATATCCGGTTGGATGAAAGATATTTCCAACCTGCGTGCATCACTACCATAAAATTCAGCATCTTCTCTTGCCTGTTCTATAAGTTTATTAGCTGTCTCGAGATCCCCTTCGTGAAATAGTATCTCGGCTAAAATTTTGGAAGCTAATGTTTCTTTCGTAGCCGATAGCACATCTCCAATTACTGCTTTTTCAATCGCTTTTTTTGCCTCATCTTTTTTTCCTAACCGCGCTAAAGCAACCCCCATACCACTCTGACATATTGCCATTTGGTGGGGATCGAGATTTAAACCTTCTATTATTTTAGTGTAATATTTTACTGCACTCTTATCCTTTTGATGATTCAGACTTTTAAGAGCCAAAGCCAAGTTATAATGAAAAAAGTTTGCTTTTCCCTCCTCTTCAATTTTATCAACATACTGATCTCCTATCTTTCGATACTTGGGAGAATAAAATCCCCAACGAGAGTTTGCCAAATCATAATATGCACGATATGCAACGGCATAAAATTCAATTCTTTTTTCATTAGGCAAATCCTGCCCTCTTATGGTTTGTATGGTATCAATGGTTTCTTTGTATAAACCTTTTAATAGTAAAACCAGTGCCAGATTTGATTTCGATTCTGCAACTTTCTCTACCTCTTTTAACTGATAAGCCATTTGCAAAGTCTTATTGCCATAATAAAAAGCTGAATCATAAACGAAATACTCATACTCTTTGCTTAAACCTGAAAGCAACTGATATTGATGTTCTAAATTGACATTCTTATCCAATCGGTTTATGGAATCAGTAAGTGAGTTTATTTTCCTCCATTTTGCATCATCAATACTATCCTTTAGCTTCAGATAATAATTTACATTCTTTTCTTTATCACTTTGAAATATCGAATTGGAATAGGATGTAAATGATAATAGAATCAGAAATAGTGAGATGAATTGCTTTGAGTACATATTTTAAAATTAAATCAGTTTAATTCTGTTTGATCATTTCGCATTACAAAAATAGGTCTGTTCGGAACAAAATCCCAACAGACCCAATTTTTTAAAATTTTAGATCATTATTTTACAATCCGCTAAAATCAATTCCTTCAAATAGCATACTTGGAGTTTGCCATGAACGATCGGTTAATGGATCATTTCCAACAGCTACCAGCTGATTCCAAATCTCTTTGTGATTCCCTGTAATGTTCATTCCAGCAATAGGATGAAGAATTTCCCCATTTTTCACATAGAAACCTTCAACTCCTACCGAGAAATCACCAGTAGCAGGATTAGAGTTACCTCCATTAAAACCAGTAACCAAAATACCTTCTTTCATTTCCCTGGTTAAGTCGTTTAAATCCTTACTCCCTTTTTCGAAAATTAAATTAGATGGAGAACCAGTGGTTGGTTGCATCTCTAATTTTTTTCCGTAATAATTGCCAATATAATAGGTTTTAAGAATTCCTTTTTCAATCACAGTCATTTCTTTGGCTGCCAATCCTTCGCCGTCGAAAAGACGAGAATTACGACCCGATTCAATAAATGGATTATCAATGATGGTTAAAACATCTGAAGCCACCTTCTGTCCAATCTTACCTTCCATGAAGGAACGCTTTTGCTGCAAATTGTAGCCATACAATGGTTGAAGTAAAGAGCTGAATACTCTACCAACAGAACGATTTTCAATCAGCATATCCATTTTACCAGATTTGATCTTTTTTGCTCCAATTTTCTGCAAAGCCCTCTCAACAGCAAATTTTCCAACTCCTTCAGGATTTAATTTGTCCCAAAAACGAGTTGCCATATAATGACCTGCCGAAGGTCTGCTATCGCCTCCATTGATGGAAGCACTTGCGCTCACATAGAAAGAAGTAGATTCATTGAATCCCTCAACTCCATTGCTCATAACCATGTAGCCGCGTGATGATCCATCGCCATAGGAACCAGAAACTGTAATGATTCTATCATCCATTCCCATGGTTTCGGCTTCAACTTTCATGGCTGCTTCAATCTTTTCTCTAGGATCAACTGCATCGTAAGTCGAGTCGGACAGTTTCAAATCACGCTCTTCGCCATTGTAACAAAGTTCACGATTTGGTAAAGATCTGAATTTATCTTCAGCAAGATAATTGGTTGCTAAAATTGCTTCTTTAATGAATCTCTCCAATTCAGGTTTATTCAATCGGTTAGTAGAATTCGTTGAATATCTGCCATTCACGTAAAGTTTAATACTTAAGCCACTTTCGATTGACTCCTGAATTTTATCGATTTTTTGTTCTCTAATCTCAACTTCGGATTGCTTAGAGTCATAAACAGAAACTGAAACTTCATTCGCTCCATTTTCCTTTGCATATTTGGAAGCCCAATGGGCCAATTCCATTTTTTTATTGTCTTTCATTGATTCTTCTTTTTAATTGATAAATGATACTGGAATGCAATTATGCATTCACTCCACCAACAGTAAGTTTCGATACTTTTATTGTTGGTAATCCTAGTGATACAGGAACTCCTTGTCCACCTTTACCACATGTCCAGGTACTGCAGTCCATTTTAAAATCGTTGGCTACCATTTCAATTTCAGCCAATGATTCAGGACCATTACCAATCAGGTTGATATCCTTAATTGGTTGAGTCAGTTTTCCATTTTCAATTAAATAGCCTGATTTCACATAGAATGTAAAATCTCCAGCTCCAATTTTCACCTCTCCATTGGTGAATGAATCAACAAATACACCTTCTTTAACGCTGGCAATGATTTCCTCTTGGGTATGAGGACCATTTTCCATATAAGTATTTCTCATACGAGGAAGTGGAGCATATCGGAAGGATTCTCTTCTACCATTTCCAGTAGGGTCTACACCATAATGTTTGGCACTAATTCTATCGTGAATGTAGCTCGTTAACACACCATCTGTAACCAGGTTGGTTTTTTGTGTATCAATCCCTTCATCATCAATATTCACTGAACCTCGAATATTTGGATTGGTTCCATCATCAACGATGGTAACAAAATCTTTACCAATCTTCTTACCCATTTTGTCAGAGAAAATTGAAGTTTCCTTACGATTGAAATCCGCTTCGAATGCATGACCTATAGCTTCATGTAATAAGATACCAGAACTACCAGCAGCCAGAACAACAGGCATTTCACCAGCTTTAGGCTTTCCTGCCAAGAATTGTCTTTTTGCGCCATCCACAGCTTCTTTGGCTACTTCATCCAGTAAGTCTTCAGTAAGATATTCGAAGCCTACTCGCATTGATCTCGATGAACCAAAATCTTCTTTCTTGTCACCATCAATCATTACTACGCTGGCATATAAACTAAACATTGGTCTGTAATCACAACTCAAAATACCTTCTGAGTTGGCAAACAAAACATAGCTGGATTCGTCATTCAGGTAAACTTGAACTTTATCCACTTTTTCATCTAAAGCAAAAATCTTGTCGTTTAGTTTTTGTAGATAAGGGATTTTTTGCTTGATGGATACATCTTCCCAAGCAGTCTTAAACTTGTAATAATCCGGATTGACTTTTTCACTTAAGTTAATAGATGGGAAATCTTTGCTTTCATTAGCAATACTTGCTGCAGTTTTTGCGACTTTAAGCATTGCTTCCAAACTTACCTCTTCAGAAAAAGCATATCCTGTTTGATCACCTTTTAATACCCTTACACCAACCCCATAAGCAATATTAGAACCTGCACGATTTACTTCGTTATCCATCAGGCCAACATTGTTCGAAAGGGTATGTTCAAAATACAAGTCACAATAGTCTCCACCTCTCGATAAGGCTTCTGCCATTACTTTTTGTAACATTTCTTTGCTTACTCCAAAATGTTCCAGATACTCATTTAGTCCTGATTGTTCTGTTAATCGATTGCATCCAAAGCTTAGAAAGGAAGGAAGAATCGCCATTCCTGCAAGAGAGACAGATCCTGTTCGGATGAACTCTCTTCTTGAAACTTCATTATTCATACAAATGTGTTTAAGGTTAGGGTTTTCTTTGATTTTATTGGCAGTCAAAAGTTAACAATTTTTATTGTCATAATAAAATCAAAATACAACTATCTACACAAGAGCAATAAAAAAGCGATATCTGATTTACAGGTATCGCTTTTTAGATCGTTATAAACATTGAATATTAAACTATGAACTGAAATAAATCAGTCTTATCATTCAGGTACTCAAAAACAAAATTTCTTTCTGTCATTCGTTCCTGTAATCTCTTTAAATCTTCAGGTTGACGGACTTCGATACCAATTACAGCTGGCCCCTTTTCTCTACTGTGTTTTTTGTAATATTCAAAGTGCGTAATATCATCACCCTGATCTAAAACATCATTAACGAACTCCTTTAATGCTCCTGATCTTTGAGGGAAACGAACAATGAAGTAGTGTTTCAAACCTTCATACAGTAGACTTCGTTCCTTGATTTCCTCCATTCTTGTGATATCATTATTGCTACCACTTAAAATACAAACCACATTCTTGCCCTTTATCTGATCCGATATCAATTCCAAAGCAGCAATGGATAATGCTCCTGCAGGTTCAGCAACAATAGCATCTTCGTTGTACAATCTTAAAATTGTTGAACAAATCAATCCTTCAGGAATCACGACCACATCATCCAATACCTTTTCACAAATGCGCCAGGTTAAGTCTCCCACTTTTTGCACTGCAGCACCATCCACAAATCGATCGATACTTACCAGGGAAACATTCTCCTTTTTTTCGAATGCAGTTTTCATCGATGGAGCACCCTCCGGTTCTACGCCAATAATTTTGGTCTGTGGACTGAATTCCTTTATCCATGCACCAAGTCCCGAAGCCAAACCGCCGCCACCTATTGGTACAATAATGTAATCAATAGGATCGGGACAATCTTGTAGAATCTCAAGACCAATGGTTCCCTGTCCTTCAATAATTTTCGGATCATCGAAAGGATGAATAAAGGTTTTGCCATGCTCTTCTGCATCAGCCAAAGCCTGATTTGATGCGTCATCAAAAGTATCACCAATTAAGATTACCTCGACATTTTCGCCACCAAACATTTTTACCTGTTTAATTTTTTGTCGTGGCGTTGTTTCAGGCATGTAAATTACACCTGAACAGCCTAATTTCTTGCATGAGTATGCTACACCTTGTGCATGATTCCCAGCACTAGCACATACAATCCCTTTCTCGAGTTGCACTTTGCTTAAACCAGCAATCTTATTGTAAGCTCCTCTTATTTTATAAGATCTTACCATCTGAAGATCTTCACGCTTTAAACGGATATTGGCATCATATTTTACAGACAGGTTCATATTTTTCAATACAGGAGTACTTTCTACTACTTCCTGTACCGTTCGACCGGCCTTCACAATATCTGCCATTTTCGGATAATAATATTCTGTTTTTGTTGTCACTTTTCCCCCTTTGGTTAAAGAGCTAACAGCAACCAGCTTCCATTACATTCTGATAGCTGACTGCTGTTAGCTGATCGCTTTTTTATTTATGCTTTTTCTATATATTCTGCCAACCAATCACCTACTTCGGATGTTGAGTAAGCTTTCTTTCCATCGGCAATATCTTCGGTAACTACACCCGCCTCTAGCGACTGATCAACTGCTTCGCGAATCAAAGCTCCTTCTTTCATCATGCCAAATGCATACTCGAACATCATGGCTGCAGAAAGTACCGTTGCACATGGATTAGCAATGTTCTTGCCTGCTGCTTGTGGATACGATCCGTGAATTGGCTCGAATACAGAAGTGTGAACACCAATCGATGCTGATGGCAGCATTCCCATTGAACCTGAAATTACACTTGCCTCATCGGTAAGAATATCTCCAAACATATTTTCGGTAACCATTACATCAAAACGCTTTGGCCAGGTAATAATCTGCATGGCTGCATTATCAACAAACATGTATTCCACTTCGATATCCGGATAATCAGGAGCAACCTTCTGTCCGATTTCTCTCCATAATCTTGAAGTAGCCAATACATTTGCCTTATCAACAATGGTCAGCTTTTTTCTTCTTTTTCCTGCATATTCGAATCCTAACCGAATGATTCTCTCGATTTCTTCTGCTGTATATACACAAGAATCGTAAGCAGTTTGTCCATCTTCGCTTCTTCCCTGCGGACGACCAAAGTAAATCCCACCTGTCAACTCACGTATGCACATAAAATCAGCACCATCAACCAACTCGGTTTTCAATGGTGATTTGTGAATTAATGATTTGAAAGTATTTACCGGACGAAGATTGGCATACAATCCCAAGGTCTTTCTCATTTTCAAAAGTCCCTGTTCTGGACGAACCTTAGCCGAAGGATCGTTATCGAACTTTGGATGACCAATTGCACCAAAAAGTACCGCATCCGAATTCATACACAAGTCATGAGTCTCATCAGGATAAGGATCTCCTACCTGATCAATCGCGGTAGCTCCCACCAATGCCTCGGTGTATTCAAATTCGTGTCCAAATTTCTTTGCGATTGCGTCGCACACTTTTTTTGCCTGCTCTACAATTTCAGGACCAATTCCATCTCCTGGTAATACTGCTATTTTGTAAGCCATTGTTTTTAAGTTATTCTGTTTTTATTTTTTTGTTTTCTACATTGTTTTGTTGCTCCAAAAGGTTCAACATTCGAGCTGTTGCTTTAATCGCTGCTTCAACCTGATCGGGATCCAATCCGCGAGTTTTAAACTCTTTTCCATTAAAATCCCAGGTAATTAAGGTTTCTACCAGTGCATCGGTTTTACCCCCGGGAGGAATCCTCACGAAATAATCCTTCAATACTGGTCGATCTTTTCCCAGCTGCTCGTACACTGACCATATTGCATTCATAAAAGCATCATACTGTCCATCTCCAGAGGCAGTTCCCTCTTGCATTTGTCCGTTAATTTCCAAATTGACTGATGCAAAAGGTCTCATTCCTTTCGATAAAGACAGGGAATAATGCTTTATTGAAATTGGCATTTCTTCCATGCTCTGATTCAAAACATCAGAAACAATATAAGGAAGATCCTCAGTGGTAACGGTTTCTTTCTTGTCGCCAAGCTCTATCACCCTTTGAGTTACCTTTCTCATGGTTTCCTCTTCCAGTGTCATTCCCAGCTCTTCCAGGTTTTTCTTGATATTTGCCTTACCGGATGTTTTCCCCAAAGCATACTTTCGTTCGCGACCAAAGCGCTCTGGCATTAATCGGTTAAAGTACAAGTCGTCTTTCGAATCACCATCGGCATGAACACCACAGGTTTGGGTAAACACATTCTCACCTACCAAAGGTTTATTGGCTGGAATTCTTACTCCTGAAAAAGTTTCAACAATACGACTCACCGTATTTATTTTCTCTTCATTTACATTGATTTGTCGTGACAAGTGATCTTTGATTACTCCTACCACCGAAGCCAGAGGAGCATTTCCAGCTCTCTCCCCCAATCCGTTTACCGTGGTATGAATTCCATTTACACCAGCCAATATCGACGAATACACATTGGCCAAAGCCAAATCATAATCATTATGAGCATGAAAATCGAAATGAAGTCTTGGATACCTTTCGCGACAAGCATAGCAAAAATCGAAAGCCTGAACCTGGTTCATTACCCCCAAAGTATCAGGCAACATGAATCTTTGTATGTTCTCATTCTGTAATTCATCCAAAAGGTACCAAACGTAATCTCTCGAAGTTAACATCCCATTCGACCAGTCTTCCAGGTAAAGGTTCACCTTTATGCCTAATTCTTCTGCGTAAGCAACGGCATCTTTTACGTCCTGAACATGCTGCCCGGGAGTTTTTCGCAACTGTCCCTGCAAATGCTTTAATGAGCCTTTCGACAACAAGTTGACTACACGTGCACCACTCTTGTAAATCCAATCCAGCGAAGCTTTCCCATCAATAAATCCAAGTACCTCGATTTTATCAATCATACCATTTTCTTCGGCCCATTTGGTAATTCGTTTTACCGCCTGAAATTCTCCTTCTGATACTCTCGCGGAAGCAACTTCCAATCGATCTACTTTTACGGATTGCAGTAGGAGCTTAGCCACACCCAACTTTTCGTCGGCATTAAAACTAACTCCCGAAGTCTGCTCTCCATCCCTAAGGGTGGTATCCATTATTTCTAAGCTACGCAGTTCGTTCATTTTATCTGTGATTGTGTATTTTTATTTGATGAGCAATCAGCCTTTGGCCAATTACTCTTGTTCAAATTCTTCTATGTTTTCTTTTTTATCCAGGAGGTAATCGATATCATCGAATCCATTCAACAAGCAGTTTTTCTTGTAAGGATTAATTTCAAACTCCTCTTTCTCACCATTAAGTGATATGCTTTGTTTTTCAAGATCTACAAGCAATTTCTGACTGTTATCTGCTTCAACAGCTGCAAACACTTTGCTTAAGAACTCAGGAGATACCACTACTGGCAACACTCCATTGTTTAGTGCATTGTTTCTGAAAATGTCAGCGAAGAAACTGCTGACTACCACCTTGAATCCATAATCGTGAACAGCCCAGGCTGCGTGTTCTCTTGAAGATCCACTTCCGAAGTTTTTACCTGCAACTAAAATTTGTCCTGAATATTTTGGGTTATTTAATACAAAGTCTTTGTTTTCTGATCCATCAGCATCAAATCTCCAGTCTCTAAACAAGTTTTCTCCAAATCCTTCACGACTGGTTGCTTTAAGAAATCGTGCAGGAATTATCTGATCCGTATCTACATTCTCAATTGGAAGAGGTACATAACTCGACTCTAATACGGTAAATTTATCTATTGGCATTTTTCTATCTTTTAAGCGATTAGCTTCCAGCTGTACGCCTTCAGCTAAAAAATATTTGTAAATATTTTATTAAAACAATTCTCTAGGATCGGTGATTACACCTGTAACTGCTGCTGCTGCCGCTGTTAGCGGACTAGCCAAAAGAGTTCTTGATCCAGGACCTTGTCTTCCCTCAAAATTTCTGTTCGATGTAGAAACACTGTATTTTCCTGCAGGAACCTTATCATCATTCATGCCAAACATGCCGAACATCCTGGCTGACGCAATTCAAATCCAGCTTCTTCCAATACTTCAACCAATCCTTCTTCCTGAGCTTGCCTTTCAACTTGCTTGGAACCTGGAACGATCCATGCGGTTACCGAATCAGCTTTTTTCTTGCCTTTAACAAGAGATGCCAACATTCTTAGGTCCTCGATTCTACCATTGGTACAGCTTCCAACAAATACATAGTCTACCTTTTTACCTAAGAGTTTATCACCCAATTCAAAGCCCATGTAATCCAATGATTTTTTGAACGTTGGCAATTCCGATGCTTCAACTTCTTCAGCCGTTGGAATGTTACCAGTGATTCCTGTTCCCATGCCCGGATTTGTACCATAAGTCAACATTGGCTCAATGTCCTCTGCTTTGTATGTGTATTCCTTATCGAACACAGCACCTTCATCGGTCTTCAATTCTTTCCATTTGGCAATGGCTTTGTCCCAAGCTTCGCCTTTAGGAGCAAATTCACGACCCTTTACATATTCGAAAGTGGTTTCGTCTGGTGCAATCATTCCACCACGAGCACCCATTTCAATACTCATGTTACAAACCGTCATTCTGCCTTCCATGGTCAAGTTGCTTACTGCAGATCCTGCATACTCCACGAAGTACCCGGTTGCCCCACCTGTTCCCAGTTGAGCAATCACGTAAAGGGTAAGATCTTTCGCAGTTACACCTTTTTGCAATTCACCATCAACAGTGATTCGCATTTTCTTTGGCTTAGGCTGAAGTATACACTGGGTAGCCAATACCATTTCAACTTCCGAAGTACCAATACCAAAAGCTACAGCTCCAAAAGCACCATGAGTAGAAGTGTGGCTATCTCCACAAACCATAGTCATACCTGGTTGCGTGTGTCCCAATTCAGGACCAACCACGTGAACAATACCATTCTTTGGATGATTCAATCCGTATAGAGTAATATCATTTTTCTCACAGTTTGTTGTTAAAGTTTCTACCTGATTTCTGGATAAATCATCCTCAATTTTCAGATGCTGATTTACAGTTGGAATATTGTGGTCAGGCGTAGCAATGGTCTTTTCTGGTCGGAAAACTTTTAAGCCACGAGCCTCAAGACCAGCAAATGCCTGCGGACTTGTTACCTCATGTATCAGGTGTTTATCGATATACAATACACTAGGACCTCCATCGATCTTCTCAACCACATGAGCATCCCATACTTTATCAAATAATGTTTTTGGTTCCATTTCTTTTTAGCTCTTAACCTTTAGCTTATCGCTATAGGCTTATTTATTATTTTTTCATTCTGGATTTTGCTTACCCAATAAAATGAGACAAGCAATTATTCAATATTGATTTAGTAAACTACTTTCGAAAGTGCATCTACCAAGGCCTCAACCGAAGCAGTAATAATATCTACATTGGCACCAAAGCCATATACGATCTTACCATTGTGTTCTAGCTGAACGTGAACTTTTCCAAGATCATCGCTTCCTCGAGTTAATGCCTGCACCAAGAACTCTCCCAAGGTGAATTTTTGCTTGATCAGTTTTTTAACAGCATTGAAACAAGCATCGATTGGACCATTACCTTCGGCAGTTGCAGCACAACTTTCGCCTTTAATTTTAAGGTGAACCGTTGCCATTGGAATGGTTGATTTACCTGAAACAACTTGTAACAACTCCAACTCTACAGTTTTAGCCAAGTTTTCCTTCTCTCCCATTAACTCAGCAAGATCTTTCTCGCTCAAATTCTTACGCTGGTCAGCCATCACCAAGAAATTAGAATAGGCTTCATCCAATTCTTCCTTGGACAAATTATAACCCATTTGCTCCAAATGGTGATTCAAAGCTGCACGACCACTGCGTGCTGTCAATACAATTGCTGACTCCTGGATACCAACTTCAACAGGGTCAATAATTTCGTAGTTCTCTCTGTTTTTCAAAACTCCATCCTGGTGGATTCCTGAAGAGTGAGCAAATGCATTTCTTCCTACAATTGCTTTGTTGGCCTGTACTGGCATGTTCATTAATGAGGATACCAAACGACTTGCTCCATAAATTTCCTTGGTATTGATATCAGTATGCAATGGCAAATCATGATGTGTTTTAATAGCCATCACAACTTCTTCCAATGAAGTATTTCCAGCACGTTCTCCAATCCCATTAATGGTAACTTCAACCTGACGAGCTCCATTAATCACCCCACTTAATGAGTTGGCTGTTGCCATTCCCAAGTCGTTGTGACAGTGAGTAGATAGAATCGCCTTGTGAACATTTGAAACATTCTCCATCAGGTATTTGATTTTAGCACCATACTCAGCTGGAAGACAATAACCCGTAGTATCCGGAATATTAATTACCGTAGCACCTGCAGCAATTACCGCTTCAACCACTCTTGCCAAATATTCATTGTCTGATCTACCAGCATCTTCTGCATAGAACTCAACATCCTCAACATATCGCTTTGCGTATTTTACCGCACGAACTGCACGTTCAAGGATTTCATCTGGATTCGAATTTAATTTTGATTTGATATGATATGGTGAAGTTCCAATTCCCGTGTGGATTCTTCCTCGTTTTGCAAACTTGAGCGCCTCAGCAGCAACGTCTATGTCTTTTTCAACCGCACGTGTTAATGCACAAATGGTTGGATTACTTACTGCTTTAGCGATCTCGACGACCGACTGAAAATCCCCTGGACTTGAAACCGGAAAGCCAGCTTCGATTACATCAACACCTAATGCCTCAAGTGTTTTTGCCACTTCAATCTTTTCAATAGTATTCAATTGGCAACCTGGCACTTGCTCACCATCGCGCAATGTTGTGTCGAAAATAAATAACTTATCACTCATTTCTTTCGTGTTTTTGATAACTTGGTTAATAGTGAAACTGTTAAAAAATTATTCTATCAATTAATGATGTGTCTTTTTCATTTATACTGCTCCAAAATCTCTTTAAATAGCTTGGGCTATTCGCATCAATTTTGTATTATCTAAATAAAAAATCTTTCATAATTCTCCTGATAAATAATCTTTCAACCGTTTCTTAGTTTTTGTTGTAAAAAAAAAAGTTCCTCCATCTTGGAAGAACTTTGCATTATGATCATTTTATCTTTCTCAGATTATAACACAGTCTTCCTACTCGATCTTTTAATAATAATGAGATCAAGAATGAGAATTAAACCAATAATAAATGAACTTGCGTACATCATGTTTTTGTTTCTGTGTTAATGCTTTAGTTGATTTTTTTATTCTGCAACAAACCTAAGAACTATTAAGAATGAGAGAAAACAATTTATCTCAACAAGCTACGATATTCAAAGCAATTCAATTTTATTTTTTTCGCTGAATCTTCAGCCATACCCACCTCATTTACTTTAAATTAAATCTTGTTTCAACAAGTCTAAATATGGGATATTCAAGCCGTTTCAAAAAGTGAGTTTTGAGTAATCATGTGAATGAAAAAGTAGAAAATAATATATTCCACCCTTCCATTCACACAATAACTACTTTACCTAACTAACTGCACTAGTTATTTTCTGGGCGAAGCTTACGAACAGCTGTTCCTGCTTGCCACATTTCGCTTTCGCGTAATTCCTTCAATTCTTCTTCCAACTTCACACGATAGTTTTCTTCACTATTTGAGTCGATAGAACGTTGAGCCTCATTACCAGCAGCAACTTCTTTGTATAGTTTTTCGAAAACGGGTTTGGTAGCATCACGGAAAGGCTTCCACCAATCCAAAGCTCCTCGTTGTGCAGTAGTTGAAGTATTTGCATACATCCAGTCCATACCGTTCTCAGCAACCAATGGCATCAAACTTTGAGTCAATTCCTCAACAGTTTCGTTGAAAGCTTCGGATGGAGAGTGACCATTCGCACGAAGAACTTCATACTGAGCTGCAAAAATTCCCTGAATACATCCCATCAATGTTCCACGTTCACCAGTTAGATCAGAGTATACTTCTCTCTTGAACGTAGTTTCGAACAGGTATCCTGAACCAACACCAATACCCAATGCAACAACTCTATCAAAAGCTTTTCCGGTTGCATCCTGGAAAATTGCATAAGATGAATTTAAACCTCTACCTTCCAAGAACATTCTTCTCAAACTGGTTCCCGAACCTTTTGGTGCAACCAGAATTACATCAACATCCTTTGGAGGAACAATACCTGTACGTTCTTTGTATGTGATTCCAAATCCGTGAGAAAAATACAATGCTTTCCCTGGAGTCAAATATTTTTTAACGGTTGGCCAAACAGCAATCTGTCCAGCATCCGAAAGCAAGTATTGGATGATAGTTGCCTTTTCCAAAGCTTCTTCAATTTCGAAAAGCGTTTCTCCTGGAACCCAACCGTCGGCTACAGCCTTATCCCAAGTTTTTGATTCTTTACGCTGACCAATGATTACATTAAAGCCATTATCTTTTAGGTTTAATGATTGACCTGGCCCTTGTACTCCATAACCAATAATTGCAATGGTTTCCTCTTTTAATACTTCGCGAGCTTTATCCAATGGAAATTCTTCACGAGTTACTACTTGTTCTTCTACACCGCCAAAATTAATTGTTGCCATTTTGATTTAAGATTATTAGATATTGGTCTTGCGTTTAAATTTTCCAAGTCCAAAATCATGGTTAATTTATTAGATTCTATTTTAGTACTTTTCTATTATTACATTGCTCATTACTAAGCAACAAACTCTTTTAAATATTTGGTAAAATCCTTTTGCAAACAAGAAACTGCCACTCTTCCTGAACGTGCAAACTGTAACACTCCATACTGTTCCAATTCGTTAAAAAGCTGTTGATTTTCGGCTTTATAACCCACTTTTTCTATTACAAGAAATTCAGGATTTACAGTCAAAATTTTTGCATTCTGATTTCTTACCAAAGCTTCCAAATTACCATTCAACTTGGAAGAATTTGCAATTTTAAACAATGCTACTTCCTGATGAACAATCTCTTCTGCTTCAAAATAAAGTGCCTTAAAAACACCGATGATCTTCTCCAATTGCAACACCACATTCTCTACTTTGCTCTCATCCATAAAAGCTACAATGGTGTATCGAGAAATTCCCTTCACTTCTGATTCAGAAACTGTTAAACTTTCAATATTGATTTTGCGACGAGAGAAAACTATTGTTACCTCATTCAACAATCCTATATTATTTTCGGAAAAAACCGTTATTGTGTACTCTTTCATATTCTTTGATATTTAGTAACTAGTATTAAGTAGTTAGATTATTTACAGATTGTATAATCAATCTTTTATTACTCATTATTAATTCTTAATTACCAATTATTCCAGTCTCATTTCAGATACTGCAGCGCCCGGAGCAATCATTGGCAATACATTGCTTTCCGTTTCTACAACCACTTCAAGGAAGAAAGCTCCCGGAAAGTCAAGCATCTCCTGAATCGCATCCTGCAATTCTTCTCGCTTGCTCACTCTTTTTGCCTTAATGCCGTATCCTTCTACAATTTTCACAAAATCAGGATTGTCCATCTCTGTGTATGAAAATCGCTGTTCGAAGAATAAATCCTGCCACTGACGTACCATTCCAAGGAATGAGTTGTTCAATACAATCGACTTCACCGGCAACTTGTACTGGCGAATTACCGCCAATTCCTGTATGGTCATCTGGAAACCACCATCGCCCGAAACCGAAACAACGGTTGCATTTGGATCTGCAATTTGAGCTCCAATTGCTGCCGGCATTCCAAAGCCCATGGTTCCCAATCCACCAGAGGTAACCTGTGTATTTGGATTCTTGAACTTGTAATATCTTGCACTTGTCATTTGGTGCTGCCCTACATCTGTACAAAGTACTGCCTCACCATTTGTTTTTTCCGACAGACAATCAATTACCTCCGCCATATTAATTCTCTCACGAGATGAGTGCGTTTGTTTTTCAATCACCTTTTCATACTCCAATCGGTAATAATCTTTGAAAGACTGCATCCACTCTTCACGTTCAGAACCACTTACCACTTTATTCAGTTCTGTTAATGCCTGCTTGGCATCTGCCAATACCGGAACATCAACTCTAATATTTTTGTTATGCTCAGATCTATCAATATCGATGTGAATGATTTTTGCTTGCTTGGCATATTTCGATGTATCCCCAGTTACACGATCATCGAAACGCATCCCAATAGCGATCAAAACATCACATTGGTTGGTGTTCATATTAGGACCATAGTTTCCATGCATTCCCAACATTCCAACATACAATGGATGATCAGTAGGGAATGAAGACAAGCCCAATAAAGTACAAGCAACTGGTGTATTTGTCTTTTCCGCAAACTCCATCAACTCCTGCTCTGCTCCCGACAATAAGATTCCCTGACCGGCAAGTATCATAGGTTTCTTGGCAGAATTAATGAGCTCAGCTGCTGCGGATATCTCATCCATATTTAGCTTTGGTACCGGCTGATACGAACGAATCCCTTTACATCTTTCATACTTGTATTCAGCTTTTTGAACCTGTGCATCCTTTGTGATATCAATCAATACAGGTCCTGGGCGTCCTGTGCGAGCAATGTAAAATGCCTTCGCCATTACCTCTGCAATCTCTTCTGCTTTCGTGATTTGGAAGTTCCATTTGGTAACCGGCATCGAAAGTCCAACCATATTTGTTTCCTGAAAGGCATCTGATCCCAATAAACCACTAGGAACCTGTCCTGTAATTACAACCATAGGAGTCGAATCCAAATAAGCATCCGCCAAACCAGTTATTAGATTGGTAGCTCCTGGTCCCGAAGTGGTAAAGCAAACGCCTGGTTTTTTGGTCAATCTGGCATAAGCCTGAGCACTGTGAGTTGCACCTTGCTCATGACGCGACATATAATGTTTTAGTTCTTTCTGATAATCATACAAAGCATCGTAAACAGGCATAATGGCACCACCTATGTATCCAAACATGGTATCAACACCTTCTTGTATTAAACTACGAACCAATATTTCTGCCCCGGATAAGGTTTCACCTGTATTATTCATCTCCTTGATATTTTCTGCTTTTGTTGCTGTTTCCATTTTGTTCGTTTTTTGCTGTTCCATTACAATTGTCGTATCGCTCCTTTGTCTGCCGAGGAGACTAGTTTTGAATAAGCCTGCAGTGCTTTCGAAACAACTCGACCTCGGCCTCTTGGCTGATATGCCTCTTTTCCGAATGCTTCCTCTTCGGCTTTTCTTTCCTGTAGTTCCTCATCCGAAATACAAACATTGATACTTCTGTTTGGGATACTGATTTCAATTTGATCTCCATCTTTAATGAGTGCGATAGATCCTCCCGCTGCTGCTTCCGGAGAAACATGCCCAATGGATAAGCCTGAGGTTCCTCCTGAAAATCTTCCATCGGTAATGAGTGCACATTTGGCTCCAAGGCCCATGGATTTCAAATAGGAAGTTGGGTACAGCATCTCTTGCATGCCTGGTCCTCCCGATGGTCCCTCATAACGAATCACCACTACATCACCTGCTTCTATTTTTTTGGTAAGGATGGCTTCACAAGCATCACGTTGTGATTGAAAAACTTTTGCCTTGCCCGTGAAATTGAATACCTCTTCGGCAACTCCTGCTGTCTTCACAACACAACCATCAGGTGCAATATTTCCAAACAATACAGCCAGTCCACCATCTTTGGTGTAAGCATTTTCCATGCTTCGGATACATCCATTTTCACGATCTGCATCCAAATCGGCATATACTTCATTCTGAGATGCAAAACTCAAGTTTCTTCCCTTTTTACCTGGGCTTGAATGGTAAGTAGACAAAGCTTTATCGCTTACCGTCTTCGAGTTTAGATTGTAATCGTTCAAGGCTTCCTGCAATGTAGAGTAATCCACTCTACCAACATTGGTATTCAACAATCCGCCAGCTGCCAACTCTCCAAGAATACTCATGATTCCACCAGCACGATTCACATCTTCGATGTAGTACTTATCTGAGTTTGGTGCTACCTTACAAAGGTTTGGTGTCTTGCGTGATAGCTCATCCATGTGCTTCATGGTAAAATCAACCTCTGCCTCACTTGCAATTGCCAAAAGATGCAGTACAGTATTGGTCGATCCACCCATTGCAATATCCAAAGTCATTGCATTCTTAAAGGCTTCGAATGTTGCAATTGATCTAGGCAAAACACTCTCATCCCCATCCTTGTAGTAAGCATTGGTAATCTCGACAATGCAGTTTGCAGCATCCATAAACAGGCGCTTGCGATTGGCATGAGTTGCCAAAACAGTACCATTTCCTGGCAATGCCAATCCCAATGCTTCATTCAAACAGTTCATCGAATTGGCTGTGAACATTCCTGAACACGATCCGCAAGTTGGACAAGCAGATTCTTCAATCTCTTGCAATCTTTCATCACTTACACTGTCGTCTCCAGCTTTTACCATGGCATCTACCAAATCCAGCTTTTCACCTTTCGATTCTCCAGCCTCCATCGGACCTCCTGATACAAATACAGTTGGAATATTCAGCCTCATTGCCGCCATCATCATTCCAGGCGTTATTTTATCACAATTCGAGATACAGATCATGGCATCTACCTTGTGTGCATTACACACATACTCCACACTATCAGCAATTACTTCTCTTGATGGAAGTGAATACAACATGCCGTCATGTCCCATGGCAATCCCATCGTCTACGGCTATGGTATTGAACTCGGCAGCAAAGCAGCCCGACTTCTCAATCTCCTGCTTTACCATCTGGCCAACATCCTTTAAATGAACGTGTCCGGGTACAAATTGCGTAAAAGAGTTTACTACAGCAATTACAGGTTTGCCAAACATCTCTTCCTTCATTCCGTTGGCACGCCAAAGGCTTCTGGCTCCCGCCATTCTTCGGCCCTGTGTGGTTTGATTACTTCGTAACGGTTTCTTATACATTTCGGTTAATAGTTAAATCGTTTATCTTGTGTTTGTTCTCACTTACAGATCAAAAAAAGCGCCCTTCCTTTTGGGAAGAGCGCTCATAAATTCGTTTGCTTCGAAGTTATTGTATATGCACGTCTTCCCTGATCCTCATTCTAATAATGACGATAGAAATAATAATGACAATAATGATTACGTTAAATGATAACATACAATAACCAGATCAAAAAAAAGCCCCTTCGTTTTGAAGAGGCTTTAGATATTTTGTAACAATTAAATTCGTTTACTTAAACATGCAAAGCCCCGTTCTGTGTCCTAGAAGGACAAGAATAATGACGTTAATAATAATGACTGTGCTTAAACGCATGTTGTAATTTTTTTTGTTTGTTTTTAATTTTGTCAACGAACATTTACAATCACTTTCGATCTGATTACGCTGACAAATCTATGCGACAAATGTATGTGAAAAAATCTTTTTTTTCCAAATCCTACGATTCCCAATTCCTGTTTTTACGAAAAATTAATTCTAAATAAAATTCATAACTAGCTGATTTTCTGTATTTATTATTTTTATAGGTTTTTTCTGAAAATGTTAGCTTCAATTCAATTTTATTACTCCAAACTTATTTTTCGCAAAGCTTTGCGCTGATATTTTCTCATCCAAAATCAATAAAAAAAGAGAATCACAATACAATTTTTTTGATGTATCCTCTATTCGATTTAAACAAATTAACACATCAAATTTGGCTTTTTCTTTTTTTAGTGATTGCATGAGTGTCCATCAGTTCCATGTTGATGATTACATGTTTCTCCGCTATCTTCTACCATTCCTGCAATAAATTGTTGAACCAATTCATCAGCACTTCCAGAACATCCGCGAACCACCTGAATACCATTACTGTAAAGCACATTAATGGCACCTTGACCAATTCCTCCTGCAAGCATTACTTTTACGCCAGCTTCTGCCAATAATGGAGCAATGTTCGACTTACAACCACAACCTTGCGGCGAATCCATGATTTCACTTCCTACAATCTCGTTCTGCTCTGAAATTGTATAGATATTATAAAATTCACAATGTCCGAAATGTCCATCAACTTGTTTATTACTGGTAACTGGTACTGCAATTTTCATATTTGTTTTATTTTCTTTTGATTAAGTACTACTAAATGAGAATATACTCATTTCAGACCTCAAAAGTACAAAACAATAATAATCGTGCAAACTTCTGTGCTTTCTATTTGTATTTTAGGAGTGAATGGGGTGATTAAATGTGAATTCCTATTATCTAAATCTTAATGATCTATAGTATACAAACTAACGATCTTCTCAATTCTTCGAAGCTTCCCCGTCTTACTAGAAAGTTTTCTATGTATAAGCAGCTTGATCTTCCCATGCCTGGAAAATCCCGTTTCAAAACATTCTCTACCAATGGGACCCCACCTGCGTGGTTGAGGCCGGTCTCTGCATCACATTACCTTTCTACTATTCTACCATTTTGCTTTTCAACCTTTGTTCCTTTTATTCATATTTTATCGAATCCACAGGGTTTAAATTGGCAGTTTTGTAGGACTGGTAACTTACCGTTAAAATGGCAACGATTCCCACTACAAACACAGGCACAATAAACAGCAATACTGATATTTCCATTTGTGAAGCAAAACCATTCAACCAATAGTGAATGCCAAAGTAGAACAATGGTAACATTACGACTGTTGCAATAATTAAAAGTCTAAAATATTCCTTTGAGAGCATCAGTAATATGGTTTTAACACTTGCTCCCAAAACCTTACGAACTCCGATTTCTTTTTTGCGCTGATTAGCTGTAAAAGCTGACAAACTCAACAAGCCCAGAGTGGTGATGATAATCCCCAATAAGGCAAATATTCCAAACACTTTTCCAAATCTGATATCATCCTGATATTGTGCTTCGTAAGCCTCATTCAATACATAATAGTTAAAAGGATTTCCCTCAAACAAAGTCTGATATTGATCCTCAATAAAATGGATCAACTTCTTGGAAACAGGAGCCTCTAGTTTTACAGACAGACTGCCCAAAACACCAGGTTGAGTAAGAAAAATAATCGGCTCATGTTCTTCCTTTGGAGTTTGATGTGCATAGTCCCTGATCACACCAATCACTTTTTTCTTTTCCCTACTCAGAAATATATTATCTCCGACTGCATCGGATGGATTATTATAACCCAAATGGTAAGCTGCTTTCTCATTTATTACCACAGCCTTGCTATCCGAAAGATGAAGCTTAGAGAAATTTCTTCCTTTTAACATTTGCATTTCGTACAAATCCAAGAACTCCTCGTTTACCTGGATCAACCTGTAATTTTTACTGGCTGTGGGTTCATCGCCTTCGCGGTAAATACTTCCCAAATTCGATTTGATATCCTCTCCCGGCACATAAGAAGAATAGGAAACCGATTTAATTTGCGGGTGGCGTTCAAGCTCTTCCCTAAAGGCATCTCTTCGGTGAATTAAAGTAGAATCGCCCACCATTGGCGTACTCAACACAATGATATCATTCTTGTTAAAACCCGGATCCAACTTGTGCATATGGTTCAACTGCATCATCACACTTAAGGTTCCTGCAATCAATACAATCGAAATGACAAATTGCAACAGTACCAGACCTTTTCGAAGTACCAATCCCGCCTTACTTCCCTGGTATTCTCCTTTCAGCATTTTATTCATATCCGTAAAGTTCAATCCCCAAACCGGATACATTCCTGATATGAATACCCCAATAAAGAGCATGGCAAGTAAATTCCAGTAAAACCAATTCTGATGCCAAATGCTGTATTCTACAGGAATGGCAGTCAGGCTTTTAAATCCAGACATGAACAGCTCAATGAATATCATAGCCAGACCAACAGCGATCAGATTGATGAGCAAAGACTCCATCAAAAACTGCAATATCACTTTGGTTCTTGAAGCTCCCACTACTTTTCTTAAACCTACTTCCTTGGCTCTTCCAATGTATGATATGGTAGACAAATTTAGGAAGTTAACCCAGGCAATCAGAATGATAAAGTAAGCAATGATGTATAGAAAGCTTACTGTTTTTTTATCGCCGTTGGTTTCCAATTCCTGCATATAGTGAGAACTCAGATGAATATCCTTAACGGGTTGCAAGTAGAAAAACATTTCCAATTGGAATTTCTTTAGCACCTCACTGATTTGATTCTCGAGCAAAGCAGGAACCTTGGCCTCAACCTGCTTGGGATCGCTTCCTTTTTTTAATCTTACGTAAGTATAAAAACCACTGTACAGCCACGATTTCATTACCCTGGGCCCATAAAGACGAGCCAAAGTTTTGTAAGAGAGCAAAACATCTGTTTTACAGTGTACATTCGCAGGTCTATCCTTAAAAACCCCTTTCACTTCCAAAACCAAATCCTTATTCATCTTCAGAAATTTACCAACAGGCTCTTCATTTTGGAAATACTTTCGAGCTATACTTTCCGAAATTACTACTGAATTTTCTGCAATCAATGCAGTCGCTCGATCTCCTTTCACAAACTCGAAGGAAAACATGTTTAAATACTCATTGTTTACCCAATAAGCTCTGTCTTCCTGAAAAACCTTATCCTCATATCTAAAAACACCATGGGCATTGTAACAATGAGCAAGGGCTTCAACCTCTGGAAATGATTCTTTAAACGCTTCTCCTACTGCAGGACAAGCTGATGCAAAACGAATCTCATCTCCTTTTTGAGAGTGTCGTTCCCATCTCACACGGTAAATATCATTTACATCATCATAAAAATTGTCGTAACTGTTGTGATAATTCACATACAAGGAAATAAACAAACAAGCGGCTATACCAATGGCAAGTCCAAGTATATTTACCAAGGTAAACACACGGTTCTTTAACAAATTGCGCCAGGCAATCAGGAAATAGTTTCGTATCATAAGTTTGGGTTTTGATTTGTAAGCCGTATCAAATACCACACCAGCATTCACTTAGCATTAAATATCAACAAATTGTAAAATAAAGTCATTGTATTTCTGTTCATAACCTGTTCGTCTTCGAACACTAAACTGTACGATTTTCAGCACTCTTTACATTTCAACACAGATTCGCACACTCCCTCCCAAACTCTTCAATCATTCCCCTATTTAGACCATTCCACTTTTTTATTTTTCTACTATTGGACTTTATATTAAAACATTCATGATAATAAGGTAGATACTATACAAATGAAAGTTACGGTGCTCTGCACCTAGCTTGACTTGTTAATAATTAAACTACAAATCCTGCACAGCTCTGCTGCTTTTCTAATGATTATGAATTGTATAATGCCTAGGTGCAGGGCACCGTAATATTTGTAGATACTTCAATTTAACAAATAATAAAGGTACAGAGTACCGTTATCTGTTTTATTCAGGTATTGGTAACTTTCATAAAAAAGAGCTCTCGCTTGAGAGCTCACGCAACAACAATAACCTAACTAATGATTCATCTGTTTTTAATCAGACATAAGTACATTGCAAATATGGTTTTTCTTTTCTCTTGCAATGTTTGCTTAGTATGAAGTCTGCTTTAAGTTTATGGGACAGAAAAGGACCTCTTAAAAATCTATTTTATGAGTTATTAAATGTGCAAATCTATTTATAATGTCTTCATGTGAGACAGGTTTAAACCGCCTACTTGGTACTCCTTAGGAGTTATACATTCTGGATAAGCCTATTTCACCGTGTAGTTTTCCAACACATCAAACCCTAACCTTCCTTTCCTTACTTTGAGCACTGCCGACTTTGAGTTCATTACCTTATCCATCTGCGAATTTGAAAAAACAAGTTGCTTTTCCATTCCTTCATAATTTATGACTACATAAGGTGATCTTTTGTTTCTATTTCTTTTTCCACCAGCCAAGCTCCCTGTTTCTTGCACCTTAAACTCCTTGCTTACAACTTCATTATCGGCAAAAAAATAGTTCACTGCCATAAAGCTAAATAATACAAACGCACCTGTCATACAGCTATGTAAAATATAGTGAAGACTCCAATGTGCCTTCATTCCATCGATATCATTCAGCTTGTTGTAAAAAATAGGTGTTAGAACAATTCCAGGCGTTAACCAAATCATCAAAGGAATTTTCAATTCAATCAATGTCTTTCTGTAAATGTATATTTCACAAGTCAGCAGAGCTATCCCCAGAATAAATAGGAATACAATAATGTTATCAAGCTTTTTATTCCCCTTCGAAACTCTTCCTTTAACCAGATTCTTTCTTAATATATTTTCTAAACTTCTACTCATTCAGTTATTACTCTTGAATTTTTATTCCGCTTTGCCGATTTTAATTTGCCAGATTCCTAATCCCCACGAAAATACAAACCAGGCACCGGACTTTTAGGATAAAGAGATTCAGGTTTCCACCAGCCAACCAAACCAAATGAAGTTTTCAACAGGAACATTTCATCCTCATTCAAAAGCACTTCAATCTTTGCTCCCTTGGGCAATTTTGCCAATTCTTCCTCAAGTGTTTTATCCGTATACAAAACAATACTTTCTATGATCTCACTACGAATCCCCACATGATAATAAGGCTGTTTTACCTCTACCAGCTGATCGCCTACCAGCTTGTATTTCTTTCGCTTGTCATATGTTGTATTGGCATGACCTCGAGTATACAGATATCCATTGCCAGGAACAAATAAATCCAAACATTCAATAGTTCCCATTCTAATCAAACTATCACCCGCTTCCTTATAGATGGAATACATTGGATCACAACTAGGACCTCCATCATATACAATTCTGAAATACTCCTCCTTTTTATAATCTATTTTAGTTCTTGCAACATCAATGATGTCGAAATATTCCGATTCAATAAAGTATAAAGGGTGCCCTTTTTGAATCGTTTTTTGTATTAGCGTAGTTATATTCTCATTATAAAATACCATTGGGTTATGATCCCAACCACAGCTCCCCATTCCATCATCAACCTCTATGTATTTCAAATATTTGAACGATGCAGGTACATCAACATGTTGTGCTTTCACAAAGCAAGATGTAAGCAGTAAGATGCTAAAAGCAATAATTCTTCTCATATGTAATTTTTATTCATTTCCAGGTAATAATCAACCAATTCGCTCCAAGATGATCTCCTTCACCTCATCAATATTGCTGCCATCATACACCACCACATTCTCATGGGTAAATCCCTTGTTGTACTCATTCAAAGGCATTACAACCAAACCTCTTGGGCGGTGCTTTAGCCATGGCATGATGTAACCAGGATAATCATCCACCAATATTTTTCCATAATGCCTGCTTTTGTTTCGGGTCATGGTAAACTCTATTTCTCCATCTATGTTGTTGATGATCCATTGTAGCTTACCCGCCAGGGCTGCCGGATTCTTCTTTGGTGCCTGGGTCAAGATTTCATTGTGATAGCCCAACTCTTTGGTCAGCTTAAAAATATCAAAGCCCAGTTGATATTTCGGTAGATTGGCCCACCACTTCTCATCCGATTTGATCAACTCCATCCTGTCCCATAGGTACTGATATTCGGGTGCATCACCCACCATAAACGGATCTACAATTGGCTCATTGGGTGCTCTCAATTTTTCCAACTCCAATTTCATCGAACCAACATAGTCACAAATGGTTCCGTCCATATCAAACAAGGCTATTTTTTCGCTATCCATAACTTCATTCATTTTGTCATCACTGCCGCACGAGTCCTCTATTGTAGTTCTATTAAAAAAATGGAACGCGATAGAATCGAGCACCAGCGGGATTTTTCTATTTTTTTCTTCTATTTAATGATGTTTTTAGGTCATAATTGATATCGTAGAATACCAATGAATCTGTTGTTAATTTTAAAATTAACCACTTTCCTATATTTTTCTCGCTGTCAATTGTGATTATAGTATCCTTTCTTAATTCATATTTTAGTTCCAGGTCAGCATCAGGATAGTAAATCACATCTTCATAAATTCCAAAATGTGCATTTTCTGTTTCTTCGTCTCCACCATAAGCACCACAAAGATTTTTAACGTTGATTTCTAGTTTTTCCTCCTTGTCTTGAGTAAAAGAAAAAAGAATAAAGGCAATTAATATCAATGAGATTAATTTCATGGTTTTTATTTTAGTCATTCAATCAGGTTTAGTATTTGTTTTTATATGCTCTCATAGCTGGTTCGTGTCTGCAAGTCGGTCCTTACCCAATGCAAAACATTACTTCCTTTACCCTGCTACCGCATCTGCAGAGGAATTTATCTTGCATGTAACATGAGGGTCTCACTTTAAGTGAGGCTCTCATTCATTATATATTGATACCCTCACTTTGAGTGAGAGCATCAAGTGTTGCCACTTATCGAAACCATAAACATGCTTAGCATATAGCTACCGTGTGTAATACACATTCAATTGTCATCTTGTTGTCGATATGATGATCACCCCATCTTCAGCACGATTACCATACAAAGCCTTACCCGTTTCCCATGGCAAAGAACCAATGCTTACTATCGTATCTGCGTACACTTTAAGTGTCTTTTCTTTCTTCAAATCATCATATCGATACGGCTTACCATCCAACACAATCAATGGATTTTCTTTAACCCTTGATTGCCCGTTATACTGACTAACTTTTTCATCAATGATACCCTCATACTTGTCAAGCTGAAAGTCAATTAATTTAGGCATGGGTTCTGCTTCATTTTCCTGACTAGCTTTATTCTGACAAGAGAATAATGAACTTAGCATCAATAGGAGTAGGAGTTGTGATATGGTTCTCATGTTTACAATTTTTGGTTGTAATTGCTAGCTTTTGCTTTCGCAAAGCACGAGCTGCAAAGCTCGCGCTATCTGGGTTTGTTAGGCAACGTTTTCCCTCATCTTTTTCAGAAATTTCGGTATTTCATTCCATTCCTCAATCCAAATTGTTTGAACACCTAATGAAGCAGAATCATTTTCCTCAAAACGTTCATGTACATCTCTTAAAAACTTTAGTGTTTCGTCAAAGTTTAGATTTGCATTGTTTTTTTGAGTTAATAGCTCTGAGTTTTCTAATAGATTGTTAATTTTTTCTCTTAAAAAGTCAGTCGATACTCTCTTTTTAAATATGTAATGATGCTTTCTTTTATTACCTTTTTGTTTAAGAGAAATATCTAATAATCGTCTAATATTTGGGTCACTTAGAGAACTTCCAATAAACAAACATGTGTTATCTCTGAACTTGTTTATTTGAACTATATTATTCCAACTATACAAATCTGAATATTGCTGATGATAATTATTTTCACCAAAGGTTATTTTTTCGTCAGGATTGTTCTTTTTATTTTCGGCTAAAAATCCATGTACATGATATATGGGCAATTCGTCAATTTTTATTTCGGTGCCCACACCATAAACACTTTTGTAAGGAATATCTAGATTTGTATTGTCTAGTTTGAATTCTAAAATATCATCAAAATTGTATGATATAATTGAATCTAAATTGGGGCTTTTACCGGGTGCTACGCAAAGCTTCACAATTTCATTAAACAAAATTGATTCTTTAGTCTTGTCTACCCCAGTATATAATGTTTCTTTTACAACAGATTCAAAAGATTCTTTTTTATTTTCGAAATAACTCTGTAGGTATCTACCCGAAATCAAAGGATTTGGTGAAAAAATCTTGTTAAACATAGATGAAAGAACTTCCGATACATCATTATCTTTTTGTATGGTTTGCACCATTATCTTTTGAAGTAAATCGTTCCAGTTAGGAATCCCAAACTCAATAGATACTCCAGCACCAATAACTAATACTAGTTTATCATTTTGATAAGCTTCATAGATGTTCCTACTCGATTGTTGTTTACTTATATTATTAGATTTAGGTAATTCTATTTTAATATTATTTTGAAGTTCAAGATACTTTTCAAGAAACTTTTTTTGTGGATTCTTTTATCTTTTTCTTTTTTTCATTATCGTCTAATGTGTCTGTAAATGAAAGAAATATATTGTTACTATCTTTTATACTCATAAGGTTTAATATTTTGCTTATTGATCTTTAATGTTGCCTAACGTTTGCTGGATGAAGTCGTGGCGCGTTAGTCGTGGTGTCGTGTCACCCGATAGGGGGACTAAGACGGTAGACTAAGGTGTCAGGACGAGCTAACCGAGCCATGCTTTATACCAGCGTGTTGGGTAGCGTACATTTTACTATTAATTTCACTTATTATCCTTTTGGCTTGGTCTGTGTTGATTTGTTTTCCAATCATTCTTTTCTTTTTTCTTAGGTTCACAACAACTTTTATAGTTGATAAACCCAAAAAATCAAGTCCAATTGATCCAAATCCTTTAGATGAATCACCAATTCCAATATTAATTATTTCTTTTTTTAGATACTTTTTTGATTGTCTAAATAGCCAAACGACTTTTGTGTGTTTTATGTAATTTGAATGTATTTCAATATTTTCAGTCCCAATGAGAAGATAAGAAATGTTGAAAAAATTATAATACGCAGCCCATAGGAAAACTCCTATTATTGTCAATAAAATAGGATTGATTTCTGCATAAATCAATTCGAATCCTATTCTAGCAATGATATAAACAAGTCCTAAAAATAATAAAGAAATAAAAGCAACAAGTCCTAATATAACCTTGTCCCTTTTAATATTAATAGTGGTGAATTCTGTATTCTTTTTTATTTCGAAATTCATGTTTTTTACTAGATGTTCTTGTTAGGAAGGTATGCTACCCAACGTTGGGCTAACCCAACCTAGTTGGTTTATTTTGATTATATCATTTTGTTTATCTATTAAGTTTGGGTGGCTAACCCAACCTTTAGGTATAGTTATTAAAAATATTACCCATTGGTTTTTTAAACTTTGAAATTTCGCTTTTTGCAACATGAGTATAACGCTCAGTTGCATTACTAGCTTCATGTCTCATACTCATTTGCACATCAGGCAAACCGGTTCTCTGTTCTTTTCACATCATTTTCATGTGTAGTGAAAATCAAATTTATAAACAATCATTTTCAAAGCAAATATTTTACAGTAACAAATTTTAAGAGAATTATCTATTTTACCCATAAGCTGGTATTTGCGCACTATTCAGGAAGAAAATTAGAATCAATCTACATAATTATGATGGAATATCAACCCAGTTTTGGCACTATTGTCACAACTTGGCTTTGTTTGCTCTCTTTTAGGTACAAATCGAAGCTTAGTAGAAGATAAAACACCTACTATATTTGCATGCTGATTATACCGAAGTTTCAGCTTCTAAGGGAATGGCTTCCATTTCCAAATACATTTTGCTTTGTTCCGATTTGTAGCGGCGAATGGGCACGCACAAGCTTTTGTAATTGATATTTTCTACAATCAGTTGGTGCTCTCCCTCGGGAAAATCTTTGAATCTAAAGCTTCCTTTTGCGGTAATGTGGGTAGATAGGTCCAAACCTTCCACCCATACCTTGCCCAGGGCAATGGGTTGGCCGGTGGCTTTGTCTTTTAAGTAGCCCAACACATCGAAATGATGTTGTATCTCTTTGCTCTTTTGTCGGGTCGCAAAATAGTATTTCACAAAATCGGGATGGAGAGAGCGCAAATTTTCTATGCTATGGTCCAGCTTGCTGTTCAAAAGCTGATTGATCTTCTTCTGTAGTATTCTGTATTCATTCTTTGCATTGGCCTTCTCCTTTTTTAATGCAAGCAGCTTGAACCGCTTTTGCTCAAAGGCTTTGCAATCCTTCTCTACATCTGTAATTATTGCTTTGTTAATGCCAAAGGATTCCAAAGATGTAACATGCTCTTTGGCTATATCGATACTCTGCGTGTAATAATCAATCAGATCCAATTCGCTGAGCCACATTAGGTGTTTTTTCGAAACATATGTCTTTTCCAATATCTCGCTATCGCATACCGAGTTGGCATAACAGACCAAGGCATTGGAAAAAGAATAGAGTTTCAGCTCCAAAGCTTTCTTAATGGTATTTTTTTCATCAATCAACCACTTTATGGACTGATCTGCTTCCTCTTTCAATTTCAACAAGCCTTGTAAATCAAAAGTAAATTGATCTACCTGGCCTTTGATGTTCACATTGCTTTCATAAATGCTCACATTCTGGCTCAAAGCCTCTTGTGTTTGCAAATAAGAATCTAATTTTAAATTACTGGCTCTGTTCATTTTTATAAAGTTTAAGTAGTTTACTCCAAATTAAACAACAGTCTATCATTTCGTTTTTAATTCCTTACACATTTTTCGAATCAGCAGCTGACTTCTTCCATTTTCCAAGGATCGGAATGGATTTGTTTCCATTCTGTATCGATTTCCTTCCGTTCTGAATTGAATTTCCTTCATTCAGAATCAATTTTCTTCCATTCTGGAATGATTTTCCTTCATTCTGAAACGATTATCTTCTATTCTGGAACAATTTTTCTTCATTCTGAATCGATTTTCTTTCATTCTGGATCGATTTATTTTCATTTCCGTACAGTCTATTTCCATTTACGTTGGATCTATTTCTGTTCTCGGAGGATCTATTTCCATTCTGAAAGGGTTTACCTCTAATAATTTTTGGTTTTCCTGCTCTCTGGAAGTTTATTCTTCCATTTCTTGCGCATTTACACCAATGTGCAGATCATGCAGGTCCAATAAATAGGAGCTTAAATATTGCTAACAGCGAAGTTCCGATGCAAAACGGAATCGAGGGAGTCATTCAGCAAATGTAAAATACTTCGACCAGATGGTCTTACTCGTATTTTGTGATTGAAGCAGAGCAATCTCTGCTTGGTATTTGTTACTCTTGCACTTACTTGGTTGAATTGTTAGATAAATTTAGAGAATTATTTCTTTTATTTCCAAATAAAGCGTGTGTAATATTTTAATTTTGCTTGTTTATCAGATAAATACATCCATTCGCAACTATGCGAGGCATTAGTGTTTTCAAACTAAGGAGAAGGGTAAAGGCGGAAGTGTTTTTTTAGCGTGAGGACAAATTAAATCCCAATTTTATTTCGTCGCAGTTATTATTCCAGATCTATTAAGATTTGCAGTTGCGACGATTTCATGGCGGTGCTATTAACCCAGGGCGGCGGTCGCATTCTCTCCCTTGCCCTGGGCTAGAATGATGTATGCCCTTCAGGCAATTTAATTATATTGTACTAATGCATTTCTATTTTTTTACATCACGTGTTCTTTTCTCCTTAAGAGCCTGTCCCGATTAATCGGGAAGAAAGATAGAATGAGGTATTTTTTGTTCATTGGGTCAATTCGATATAATCCATTTCAAGTCACCTCACCTCAATCCTCTCCTTGAAGAGAGGAAAAGGGCTGCTGCATATATATACTATCCTCAAATTTTAA
>NZ_BAZX01000007.1 GCF_001310955.1 Marinifilum fragile JCM 15579 | reverse complement strand
CACAACATGTATAATTATTGGCTAGCTCTCGCTACTTACGAAAAACCTCGCGGATTTTCTATTCAGTCTTTATTTGCTAAACTAGGTGCTTAAACACGCCACTAATCATACACAAAACCCTTACCTGCTTTCCTCACAATTAAGAATTTGTATTGTAAAAATTAGACATCCATTACAGCCCTTTCATATCCCTTGGCTTTAGTTGAGGGGCGTATTTATGAATTACATTTTATAATATTTATTTAGAAACTGCTCTCGATAAGTAATGCCGATTGGTATTTTATGATTTTTCATGGTAATTTGGTGTCTTTCTACAATATCTATATGCCTCATAGCCACCACATAAGATTTGTGTACTCTTGCGAATTGTTCCGTTGGCAATTGAGCGATGGTCTCCTTCATGGTTTGCAATACCATTATTTTCTTATCGCATGCATGAAAATTCACATAATTGCCAGCTCCCTCAATAAAATAAATCTGATCCAATAAGATGCGATGTACCTGTGTTCCACTGCGGATGATCATCTGATTATTTTGATTCTTTAATTCTGGCTGAACAGTTTGCTTAGCGCCATTGTTGCGTTCGTACACCTTCCCCATCGCCTTTAAAAAGCGTTCATATTTTATTGGCTTTAAGAGGTAATCAATAGCATCGTATTCATAACTTTCTACACCATATTCAGAATATGCCGTTGTAAATACTACCATTGGTTTGTGCTTTAAAGAATTTAGGAATTGTATTCCTGAAAGCTCGGGCATGTTGATATCGAGAAACAACAAATCCACCTCATGTTCAAGGAGATATTCGAGGGCCTTTAAAGGATTTGAAAAAGATCCTAAACAATCTAGAAAAGGTGTTTTATCGATGTAGGTTTTCATCAAATCCAATGCGAAGGGTTCATCATCTATAACAATACATTTCATTACAGTACTAGTTAAGCATTAAGTTTAAAGATATGCTATATTTTTCTTTTTGTTCTTTAATTTGAAGCTTGTGTTTATTGGGATAAATTAAATCCAATCTTTTCTTTACATTTTCCAACCCTATGCCAGAAGATGAATTGTTTACATTGTTTTTATTTACACTTACAGGATTTGATACCATCAATTTTAACTGATGATTTTGGCATGAAATAAGAATATTAATATTTGTTTCAGCATTGTAATGCAAACCATGTTTAAATGCATTTTCGATAAAGGGAATTAACAATAAAGGAGCCACAGAATTTGAAGAAAAATCACCATTGGTTTGATAGTTTATTTTTACTGGCATATCATCAGAAATGCGTAATTTCTGAATTTCGATATACCTACTGATATGATCTATTTCTTTTTGAACAGATACCTTTTCAAAATTACTCTCATAAAGCATATACCTTAATTGTGAAGAAATCATCTCAATAATATTGGCTGTATACTCATCACCATTTTTCGTTGCACTGGCAAAAGCAATATTCATCATGTTGAATAAAAAGTGAGGATTTACCTGCGCTTTAAGATAATTGAGTTCTGCAGATAGCTTTTCAGCCTTTAAACTTTGCTGTTTCTTCTCTTTCTTGATCCATTCTTTGGTTAAACCATATGACAGAGCCAAAGCCAATATAAAAATATGAAATACCAGAATTACTATAAATTGGGCTAATAATGGTTCTTCCTCCGATGAGTAGATCGAAGGCATTAAAAAATAATCAACCAATGATTCGCCAATACTTAGTACTATAGTTACAATTATCAGGTAAAAAATTAGCTCTCGTCTTAATCCTTTAGCGTTAAATTTTGGTATTAAAAAAAGTGAAACAAAATAAAATAGAACGATATTAAAGAATGTACCAATTACAACTGCCAACGAGTAGATATCCATTCCTCGTTTTAGAAAACCAATGTTGTTGATATTATGAAGTGCAATAAACAATCCTGTTATCCATATCAACAGGTGTAGGAATGGTTCCAAATGTCTTTTTTTCAATAGCATTATTTGTGTTTTAAACTATAAAAATAAGATTGATTATTCATTACGAAAATAATTTCACACAAAATGCTAAATAAAAGGATAAACGACATATTAAAACTGACAAGTTTAATTCATCCAATGGAAATTGGAGTTTGTGTATTATTCTTTTCAGTAATGGATTTGATTTTTAATTGATTTCATGATCAGATAATATTGAGGTGTAATTTAATGCACACCACAATATGAAAACAAACAAAACACTTGTTATACTTGTAATAATACTTACTTGTATGGCCCTATCAAGCTTAGCTTATTATCAGCAAAGTGAAAAAAAAACATCAGACAACTGGGATGTTATTTGTAAGAGTGTAGACAGTTTATTGCTATCGGAGATTGGTACAAATGATCCTGGTGGAAGCATTGGTATTATTTATGGGAATAACTTGGTTTTTAAGAAAGCTTATGGCTTAAGTGATATCTCCGCCTCGATTAAAAACAACAGTAGCACTAAGTTTGAAATTGGTTCTGTTTCGAAACATTTTACTGCTTATGCCATTCTCCTGTTGGAACAGCAACACAAATTAAAATTGGATGATCCGATTGGTTTATACCTACCTGACCTTCCCGATTATAAAAATAGGGTAAGCATCAGGCATCTGATACAACATACCAGCGGTATTGCTTCTACAGATGTACTCCGACTGCTAGCCAATTCTGATTTTGAAATACCCTGGTTTCAGAAAGACGAAATTAATATGATTGAATCATATCCTCAGTTGAATACAGAACCCAATACCCTTTATAACTATTCGAATTCGGGTTATGCCCTCCTGGCTGAGATTATTGAGGTGGTCAGTAAAATGAATTATCACGATTTTATGAATACTTCTGTTTTTCAGCCACTGGCTATGACATCTAGTTATGTATTTCATTCTCCTACTCAAGCGAAAAACATCACTACTAAAGGATACAAAAAAGAAAAGGATGAATTCATTCCATATCAAGTAAATTCTGAATACACCTATGGATCAACAAATATTTATTCTAACATTACAGACATGCTAAACTGGGGAAAACACATGCTTGAGGATGAACTTTCTTGCAAGAATTATTTATCGAGAGTTAGCACCCCATACAACACTCTTGAAAATGGAGATACCATTTCGACAACCTATGGCTTACACGTCAGCAATTATAAAGGTGTTAAACGGGTAAAACATTCGGGAGGAACACTGGGGTTTAGAAGTCAATTTGCCATTTATCCTGATCAAGATTTGTGTATTGTAATTCTATTAAATACGGAAAGTATAAATAGCGCTCGTCTTTTAAATAAAATTTGCAAGATTGTTCTATCGGATCAATTGATTGAAAAAGAGAAACAGCTGCGAAAAGAAATCCAATTGCCAGACAAACTAATGGAAGCCTATACCGGCAAATTTAGAATGCCTGATGGCGCGAGTATAGAAATCAAACTTGATGCCGACACTCTAAAACTTGTTATCCCTGGAAATCAGACATTCAGGTTATTTGCAGAATCGGAACATGAATTCTTTTTAACAGCTTTTGAGGCTCAATGCAAGTTTATAACCGATAATGATGGTAAAGTAAATGAATTGATTTGGCAACAGGGAGGTGAAGATTACGTGGCACATAGAATTTATAAAACTAAAATGCCAACAAACGAAGAACTTCAGGAGTTTGCTGGCGACTATTATCAGGCTACTTTCGATGTACATTATCCTGTTAGCTTTGATAATAACAAATTGACTCTGTCTCCTCCTAAAACTTTTGAAACCTATTTAAATTTTGGGAATACAGAATTGGAGTACATCGAAAAGGACAAATTCAGAGCAGGACAACTTGGCATATTAACATTTGAACGTAACCAAAAGGGTGAAATAAGTACGATGATTTTAAAGGATTTAGGTAGAGTAAAGAATTTCAGATTGGAAAAAAAACTGTAAGAATAAAATACTTCAAACAAGAGCTTGTGCAATTGACATACACAAGCTCTTTAACTTTTATGTGGTTTTTGTTTGCCAATATGCAACACACTATTATAGTTACTGTCTTTTAATTAACCTAAATTGATAACTATGAAAAAAATACTATTTGTACTATTAGCTTTCCTCACTTCTAATAACTCTTTTGGACAATCTGCAGAAAAAGTATCACCAACCCCAATTATGACTCTTGGAGTATTTCATTTCGCATACCATAATCTGGATGTGGTGAAAACTAAAGAGAAAGATATGATTTCCGTTCTTGATGAACCCTACCAATCTGAGATTAGAGCGATCTGTAAATCCATTTGTGAATTTAATCCTACAATAATAGCTATAGAACAGAACCCAGAAAGTCAGCTTACTATTGATTCCCTTTACCAGCAATATAAATTGGGAAAGTTCCAGCTTAAAAAAAGTGAAGTCTTTCAATTGGCATTTAGAATTGGGAAACAATTAAACCTGGACAAAATAGTCTGTGTAAATAATATGGGCAGACATTATAAAAGCGTAGAATCAATTTTTAATGACAGCATCAGGATTTCAAAATTTACAGATTATTATAATAATTCATATCAAACGAAACCTGCTACTAATGGCAAGGTATCAAGCATAGTTAAAGAATTGTACGAATTTAACAGACCTGAATTAATCCGAGAAAGATTAGCAATATATTTATCTCACCCATTTAAATATGAGGAGCAAGAAGGAGATTTTACAGGTGTTGATTTTGAAACTGGAAGATGGTATAACAGAAACCTTAGAATATTACGTAATATCCAACGAATACAATGTAATGAGGATGATAGAATTTTACTAATTATAGGTAGAGAGCATTTGAATTTATTGAATCTATTTTTAGATATTTCTAAAGAATACGAATTAATATCCCCATTACCATATTTGAAAAATTTGTAATCAATCAGAACATTCGCCAAGCAAGGCATTTGTGCGAGTTGGCAAGATAAAATCATAGAAAAGTTATATGTTTAAACATTAGCATAATTAATATATAACATTGTGGTTTTATAGAATAAAAACTTCAGTAAACCACAATACCCTTGCTGGTACGTGACTCTACCGTGTACCAATGTAAAAATAGAACCACACGAGAGAACTCGTGCGGTAGCGAAGTGGAAAATAAATAAATAAATAAATGAATGAATGTGTGAGACAAGAGCCTTGAGTCTTGTCTCTTTTGTTTAAATAACAATATAATGTCTTTGTAAAGGGACTATTGTTTTGTAAATTGACGAGCGGTTATTGCACAATACTTACCTATGGTAGATATATTGTGCAATAAGTGATTTAAGAAGAATAAATTTGACAATGCACTTATAAATACCTTAAAATACATTTAATAGAAGTTATTAAACATGAAACAGAACTTACTTTTTTCTATAATACTCTTGACAAGCAATCTGATATTTGGGCAAAACCACACCATTTTAGATAAAATCTATAAGCATTCTTCTGTAATCACAGAAAATGATACCATAAACTACCATACGCACGCCAAACAAGGTATTGATTCAATTAATACTTTATTCTTATATATTCAAGGTTCAAGAGCAAGGTCCTTATATCAACTAAGAGAACGCAATGGAAAAAAATCGATAAAAACAGTTCTGCCATTTAATTTAAATACCATTCCAAATAACTATTTATTTGTTGTTATTTCACGTAAAGGCTTTCCTTTTCTGATGAAAACAAACAAACCATTCTCCACTCCAAAATCATACTTTGAGAATCAAATTCTTCAGTATAGGGCTAATCAAGCGGACCTAGTTATTAACGCTTTGTGTACAAAGTACAACAATAAGTTTGATAAAATAATTGTACTTGGGCATTCCGAAGGCAGTGATGTTACTGCCAAACTGGGAACTATAAATAATAAAATAACCCACTTTGGATATTTGTCTGGAGGTGGCAATACGCAATTTATTGATTTTGTAACTTTTATTAGAAAAGATGTTGACAAAGGGAAATTAACAGAACAACAGGCTCAAAGCAAAATTGATTCATTGTTTAACGATTTAAAAGACATCATGTCCGATCCCAATGCCACTGATAAATTTTGGCAGGGAGAAAATAATAGCTATAACCGATGGAGCCACTTTTCCGAACCTCCGGTTGAAAATTTGTTACAGATAGAGCAACCAATATTTGCTGCCATCGGAACAAAGGATCAAGCTGTTGCTTTAGAATCGGCTTACTTAATCCCAATTGAATTTATAAGACACCGAAAAAACAATCTTACTTTCAAAGTGTACCCAGATTTAGATCATGGATTTGGAAAAGAAATAGAAAGTGGAAAGTTTGAAGAACATTGGGATGATGTTTTTCAAGATTTTCTAAATTGGGTAAATCAAACAGAATAAAAAATGTATGCTTACATTGGCTATAAGTAATTGCTTGTTCTCGCCTACTTCTGAAAATCCTCGCGGATCTTCAGTTTGGTTTGTACTTGCAAAGTTAAGTGCTAACCTACGCAACTACTCATAATCAACACCCTTAGGCAAAATATTTATGAAGACACAGAAAAATACAAACCTATGGAAAAGATTAAAATAATACTGACTGTAATATTATCAATAATATTCATTGATAATTTACAATCACAGAATAGTAAAGTTTTTCCAGATTCTACATGGTTAAAACACGATACAATTGAAAATGTCGGTTATGATTCAAAGAAATTTAATGAAATAAACCGATTCATAATTGATAGTTTAAATACAACTGGATTAGTTGTGATAGTTGACGGAAAAATTCTATTTGATTATGGCGATATAGATGAATTAAGTTATATCGCATCTTGCAGAAAAAGTATATTATCAATGATATACGGGAAATATGTTGAGAATAATACCATCAATTTAGATGAGACTTTAGAAGAACTTGAATTTGATGATATTCAAGGATTGCTCCTATCGAGAAAAAGGCAACAGTCCGAAATTTAATAACAGCAAGGTCAGGAATTTATCATCCTGCTTCTAATGAAGGTAGTGATAACAAAAACAATCCAGGAAGAGGCTCGATGAAACCAGGAACATATTTTTTATACAACAATTGGGATTTTAATGCTGCAGGGGCAATTTTTGAACAACAAACCGGACTAAACATCTATGATGCATTTAAGAAAGACATTGCTATTCCAATACAAATGCAGGATTTTGAAAGAGAGAAACAAGAAAAATCGGGGAATCAGCGAAAATCTAAATATTTAGCCTATCACTTCTGGTTTTCTACTCGTGATATGGCTCGATTAGGATTGTTAATGTTAAATATGGGGAATTGGGATGGAGAACAAATCATTCCAAAAGATTGGATAAAACTTATAACGAGTGTTACAACTTCAACTGATGAAATGAATTCATATTGGTGTAAAGAAGGTAATTATGCTTATGGATACATGTGGTGGATTTGGGAAAAGTATAATAATCCTGATTTAGAAGGTGCTTATTTAGCAACAGGTGCATATGGGCAATACATTTTGGTAATCCCTAAATTAAATATGGTGATCGCACATAAGACTAAATCAGATTATAAGCGAAATACGGATAAAGATTCATTTGAAAAATTGGTCTATAAAATACTTGATTTAAAAATGAAATAACTACTTTGCCTAGCATTGCATATAAAACATATGGCGGACAATTATAATGGCATTACATTTATAAACTTTGCAGCGGTTTGATTGGAAATTGCTTTGAAATGCCAAATGCTTCATATCCTTATCCGTTCAAAATGAAAATAATCTATTTACTACTCTTAATTACATTATTCTCTGCGAACCATAGTTATGCGGGAAAAATCAATCTGTCTTAAACTCCGTTAATAATCATACAAACTCTCCCACGAAAGAGCAAATGATTGAAACACCATACCATCTGTATGATAATTTAAAAAGTGAAAACTATTTAAATGCAAGACAGTATTTTATTGATTTGAAAGAAATTAACGATGAGAATTTCATTGAAATTGTATCGGACCTAATTGAAAAACAAGAAATATCGAAGGAAGGAATACAAATACTTTCATCTAAAGTCCAATTCGGTAAACTCGAAAAAGTTTATGGTCAAAAAGGTGTTTCAGAAGCTTCAAGAAAAGATTTGAACATTAATAATTGTTACGGGATTTTTATTGAGAATACAAATATAGAGGCTATGGCACTATGGGATGGAAATCATTTCAAGTTTTTCAGAATTGATAGTATTGGAAGACTAAAATAGTACATTGGATAAGACAGAGTAAAAAGCGCAGTCCTACCCTACCAAGCCAGCACTGCGTTTTTTACTCTAGCCTTTGTGCCCAATTTAAACAAAAGAACTGAAAAATTGGCAGCACGGCAACCCACGAAATGTTACAAGCAAGCCCAAAATAGACTATATTAAAGGAATAAAACATGTAAACCGATGAATGAACTAGAATATAGAATTGAAAAAGATACAATGGGTGAGGTAAAGGTGCCAGCTCATTGTTATTGGGGTGCTCAAACAGAACGTTCTCGTAATAATTTTAAAATTGGTCCCGAAGCGTCGATGCCCAAAGAAATAATTCATGCGTTTGCATATTTAAAAAAGGCAGCAGCGATGACAAATCATCAATTAGGTGTATTGGCAGCTGATAAAAAAGAACTGATCGGAAATGTATGTGATGAAATTATTGCAGGCAAACATGACAAGCAGTTTCCTTTGGTAATATGGCAAACTGGTTCGGGGACGCAATCCAATATGAATATAAACGAAGTAATTGCTAACCGGGCACACGTAATGCAAGGTAATAAGTTGGGAGAAGGCAAACTGTATATTCATCCCAATGATGATGTCAATAAATCGCAATCGTCCAATGATGCTTTTTCATCTGCTATGCATATTGCGGCATATAAAATTGTAATAGATAAAACTATACCAGGAATAAATGCTCTGAAAGATACATTGCACCGTAAATCGCAAGAGTTTAAGAACATTGTTAAGATAGGACGTACACACTTCATGGATGCTACTCCACTTACCTTAGGTCAGGAGTTTTCGGGGTATGTACAGCAACTTGTTAATGGTATCAGGGCCATTAAAAATGCACTGCAAATGGTTCGTGAATTGGCCTTGGGAGGAACGGCGGTTGGCACAGGACTAAACACACCAAAAGGATATGATTTATTAATAGCACAAAAAATTGCAGAGCTCACTGGTATCCCATTTATTACTGCGCCAAATAAATTTGAAGCCATTGCTACTCATGATGCTATGGTTGAATTATCAGGAGCATTGAAACGTTGTGCTGTTTCATTGATGAAAATAGGGAATGATATTCGTATGTTGAGTTCTGGTCCCCGTTGCGGTATTGGTGAAATTATTATACCAGAAAATGAACCAGGTTCATCTATTATGCCTGGAAAAGTTAATCCTACGCAAACCGAAGCCTTAAGCATGGTATGTGCCCAGGTAATGGGAAATGATGTAGCCGTTTCTATCGGAGGTTCAAACGGACACTTTGAATTAAATGTATTTAAACCACTTATTGGCACGAATGTTTTGCAATCAGCGCGTTTGATTGGTGATGCCTGCGTTTCGTTTAACAATAAGTGTACAACAGGCATTCGTCCCAATATCCCTGTGATAAAGCAACATCTTGAAAATTCCCTTATGCTTGTAACAGCTCTTAATTCACACCTCGGCTATGAAAATGCCGCTAAAATTGCAAAAAAAGCTCATGCAGAGGATAAAACATTGCGGGAAGCAGCGATTGAACTCAATCTTTTAACTCATGAGCAATTTGATAAATTGGTGAAGCCGGAAGATATGTGTGGACCAATAGACTAGTTGATGTTTTAATACGTCTATAGCAAAACGATTTATGAAATAACTGCACCCTACTTAAACTAATATTTATGGAGTGAGGAAAAAAGAATGATTGGAACAATTAGAATCGCCGTTCTCATTTTAAGACCATTTGAGAAAACTGTCCATCCATTGACGAAATTTGTCCATTTTCGAAAGCTTTAATACTCCCAATCTTTGTATTGTCGATATTGACAAACAATATTTAAAGCAATTTAAAATGGAAAATTTAATTAAAACAGAATTTAAAGTTCCAACAAGAGAGCAAGTATCTTCTACAAACCAAGAGATCTTTGATGGTTTAAACAAAGCTTTGGGAATGGTTCCAAATCTTTATGCAACATTAGCCTATTCCGACCATGGCTTAAAACGATATTTGGATTTCCAAAATTCTAAAACATCCTTATCCAACAAAGAGAAAGAAGCAGTTAATTTAATTGTAAGTCAAGTAAATGGTTGTATTTATTGTCAAAGCGCGCATTTGGTCCTCGGTAAAATGAATGGGTTTGACGATGCCCAATTGTTGGATATCAGAAAAGGGAAAAGTGAGAATGCTAAATTAAACGCTCTGGTAAAATTGGCGGCAGAACTTACCAAAAATAGAGGTAATGCCAGTACTGGAAATGTTGAAGACTTTTTTAATCAAGGTTATACCAAAGAAAATTTGGTTGATCTTATTCTTCAAATTAGCGATAAAACTGCGATGAACTATTTACACAATCTTACTAAAGTTCCTGTAGATTTTCCCATTGCACCAGCCTTATAATTTATCAACAAAAGAAGGAGAAATCGTAATTAATGTATTTCTCCTTCTCTATAAAAAACAGAACAATGAATATAGAAGAAAAAAGATATCCACTCCCCCCTTTTACATTGGAAACCGCTCTTGAAAAAGTGAAAAAAGCAGAAGATGCATGGAATAGCAAAGATCCTGTGATCGTATCAAAAGCTTATACCATAGATTCCGAATGGCGAAACCGGACTCAATTTATCAATGGACGAGAGGAGATTGTCAAATTTCTGACTGACAAATGGAAAAAAGAAAGGAATTATAGATTAAAAAAAGAACTTTGGGGATTTCGTGGAAACAGAATGGCTGTAAGATTTGAATATGAATTTCAAGATGAAAACAACCAATGGTACAGAGCCTATGGAAATGAGCTTTGGGAATTTGATGAAAATGGATTGATGCAAAAACGTTTTGCAAGTATCAATGATATGAAGATTGAGGAAAGTGATAGAAAGTTAATGTAACTTTGGACTTATGATACAAAAAAATAGTTTCACTCTTATTAATCCACAAACAGGAAGTTTGGCTTTCAAATTATTCTATTTCGAAAAGAATAACCCTTTTGACCATATTCAAAGATTGAATTATTACTCAATGGTTTGGATAACAAAAGGAAAAGGAAGTGTAAAAGCAGATTTCTCTGAGTATAACTTCAAGGAAGATGTACTATTTTCATTTTCACCTTATCAACCCTTTATGCTTAATCTAAATGGAGAAATCAAAGGTTGGGTTATCAATTTTCATCCGGATTTCTTCTGCATTCACAAACATCACAAAGAAGTAGCTTGTAATGGTGTATTGTTTAATAATATTTACAATCCTCCTTTAATTCAAATTGATGAGAAGACAAGAATAAACTTTGAAACTGTAATAGAGCAATTGAAGACCGAAATGCAAAATCCTGCATTGGCACAATATGAACTATTGATTTCCTATTTAAAAATATTCTTGATTACTGCATCGAGACTTAAAATCGAACAGCATGCAAAAATACATGAGGTAGATGCAGAAAAGGAAAAACCTTTCATTTTACAAAACCTAAAAAACGCTATCGAGCTACATTATAAAACTAAGCATTCTGCACGTGATTATGCCGATATATTATCAATAACACCTAAAGCCTTAACGAAACTAACTAAAACTCATTTAAACAAAACCCTGACCAATTTAATTACGGAACGAATAATTATCGAGGCTAAGCGAGAATTATATTTAACTAATAAAACGATAAAGGAAATTGCTTTTGAATTAGGATATAATGATGAATATTATTTTAGCCGATTTTTCAAAAAACATTCAGAAGTTGCACCACAACTTTACAGAGAAACTGTTGGCTTTGACAGGGCTAATGCAAGCTTGTGAAAATAAAAAATGAACACACTACATTTTGTATTAGTAAAGTTAGAAATGGAGCTAAACTTCAACGCTTGTAGCATTTAATCTGCCACAGGGTTTACTCTAAATCTTCATGATCAAAAGTGCATCAGCCAACGGTGCGAATAATTAATAACAAAAAAAGTGATTAATATTAAGGCGTGCCAAACGGCATGACGGTTAGACAGGAAAATAAGCTGGAATTAATTCTCCAATTACATCAATTAACACTAAAACTTCATGAATCTTTTTTATAGAATACTTATACCTTTAATTTTCAGTATTATATCCTATTATGCTTTTGGACAGCAGAATAATGACAGGTGGGAGAAAACATTTTCGAAAAAAGGAGTCGGATTTGTACGATTAGGTGACGATTTAGAAACTACAATTATCAACTTAAAGAGCTATTTTATTATAGAAGTCGATAGTATCCCTGTTGGGTTTTTTAACAATGGTAAATACGAACAAATATATGTTGCAAAAGACCATAACAACAAAGTAGTATTTAAGTTTACACGATCAGTAACATTAAATACAATTAATTGCATCGAACTTTATTGCGAGTCATATACATCGAATAAGGGTTTAAAAATTGGCTGTACTATTAAAGATGTAAAAGAAAAATACAAGAAACTTAAAGTCAATTATTTCTTTGATTATGGGTTATATGTATATCCCCGCAATACAAATTATGCGTTACGCCTGAGTACCAATTCACTTTCAGGCTCAGCACAAGAACAGGATAATTACGAAGAGGTAACATCTGAATCAATACCAGATGAATTGGTTATTGATATGATTGCTATAGTTGATAAAAATGCTGACTCGAGAAAAAACAAAAAACTTTTAAAACAACAAGATTAACTTATGCCCGTTTGACAGGAAACTACCTCTCAATCTGCCATTACTCATACAATTTTCCCTAGGCAATCCCAATACTCTCCTCTCCCAAATCATTTTGTCTTTTTTTAATAATAACAATCAAAATCATTAAATAATATGTAAGTTTAATCAACGATCTTTAGTGTAAGTTGATAAGGCGCTAGTTTTTCCCGATGGCTATCGGAAACACGATGCCATACCCGCGAAACCTTGTACACCATTTGAAAAAAGCCATAATAATGGAATATAGAGAAAATAAGATAGACGGATTTCTATCCAACTTCATTCGTTGTTTTTGGGAATTTGAAACCCCTACAAAGGATGTTAATTATACCATCTTACCAGATGGTCATTTTGATTTGATCTTTGAAATTAGAAACAATGAGCTTTCAAATATTTCTTTGACCGGCGTGTGGACAAAGCCAATTAAAGTACAAATTGATAAGGATACAAAACTGATTGGAATTCGATTTAAACTAATTGCAGCAGAGTATATTTTCAAGCAGTCAATGAAAAATATTTTGAATACAACAACCAATTTTTCGATAGATTTTTTTGCGCTGAAAAATTTTCCATTTAACGACTTTGACCTTCTCACTGATTACCTTTTAAAAAAAATTAATTACGGCTTAAAAAAACTGAAAGAAATTGATAGCAGAAAGTTCAAATTATTCGAACTGCTATATGAAAACAAAGGGAACCTAAAAGTAAATGAATTGGCAGAAAAAACTTTATGGAGCAGTCGTCAGATTAACCGATATTTCAATGCAAAATTTGGTTTCTCGTTAAAGACATTTTCAAATATTTTGAAGTGTAATTCTACTTACCGCCAAATTGCAAACGGAAAATTATTCCCGCAACAAGATTATTTCGACCAAGCACATTTTATTAAAGAAATAAAAAAGTATACGGGTACAACTCCCAAAGAACTGTATAAAAATGAAAACGACCGATTTTTACAATTATCAACCCTTATGACTTCATAGTTTTGCTTTTACAACTAACAAAAAGATTAAAAATGAAAGCAAACAAGTTAACACCAAATTTTCAAGTAAAAGACATTAAGGAAACTGTAAACTTCTACCAATCCGTACTAGGGTTTTCTCTTATTATGGCAGTTCCCGAAACCCAAGATGCAATTGAACAATTTGTCGCAGACAACAAAGAGTATGTTTACGCTTTGGTGTCGAAAGACAAGGTAGAAATGATGTTTCAGCGAAGCGATAGTTTTAAGAGTGATGTGAAAATGGCAAAAGATATTTCTTTGGGAGCCTCCGTTTCATTCTATATGGAAATAGATGGTTTGGACAATTTCTATGATGAAATAAAGGATAAAGTTTCAGAAATAACCGAACCAAAACTAGCATGGTATGGTATGAAAGAATTTTACGTGAAAGATCCCAATGGCTACATACTTGGATTTGCTGAGAAATCAGAACAATAAATCGACATTGGATATTGAAAAATTAAACTGATACTAGCAATGTGTATAATGAATAGTAGGTTCCCACCTCGCTTGTTACTCCTCTTATACGGAAAATCATTACCACACAAACTTGAAAAAACAAAATAAGATGAACAAAGAATCTTTCCTTCGAGAATTTATGGATGAAGTTTGGAATAAAAAGAAACTTGAAAAAATTGAGCAATATGTCCATAATGAATATACAATCCATCTCGACCCAGGCGATCCTTGGGAAGGGAAAACATTATCCCATTCCGAATTTAAGAATCGTATGGAATTAGGTTCATTCGAGCCATTTCCTGATATGAATTTTGAAATAACTTTTGCAATTGAAGAAGAAAGTTGTATGGCGGTCACTTGGATTTTAACAGGAACAAATCTTGGACAAATTGGGGAATACCCCCCAACTAAAAAAGCCATTAATATAAAGGGAATTACCATTTATCATTTCAAAGACAATTTGATAAATGGTCATACTCAGATTTTCGACAGAAAAACAGTTATGAAACAATTAGGGGTTATATAAAGGAAAAATATTAAGGACGGTAACATTGAACTGTTATCCCGATCCAATTCCAGTATCACCAAGAAAATTTGATTTCTTAAAGAATATTCTGGAGAATGAGAAGATTGATTCGGCCGAAGAAATTTAAAATAACTAAAGAGACACTATGTAAGGCGTCTCTTTCCTATTATACCTTTATATAGTATTTCTGCATTCTTCATTCCCCGAGTAAGAAGAACCACATATGCGATACTCACCTTTAAAATAGATATTGTTAGCAATATGTCTCCCACTCCAAACTTATCAAGAAGGAAAAAGTCCTATAATTGAAAATATAATTTTAAAAGCATAATTTATTTTACAATAGACTAAAATAAATTATCTTAGTGGTATTCAAAGCCCAACAGATGATAACAGGCTGTTATATCTCTTAAGCTGATGACGAGACATACCGCCGTACTGTTAGGCCAAGCATGATAGTACAACCCATTGATTATCGGATTGATACATTTTATTATAAAAATTTATTTTAGAGATGCTCGAAAAAATTATCAATTTTAGTATCAGAAATAAGTTAATTGTAATATTGTTTACATTAACCCTGACGGGATTTGGCTTATTTTCAATTTATCATATCTCAGTTGGCTCTGTCCCGGATGTTACAAATAACCAAGTTCAGGTTATCACCACATCGGGTAACCTATCCACACAGGAAATTGAGCAATTTATAACCGCTCCGATTGAAATGGAAATGGCAAACCTTCCTGGCGTATTGGAAATACGTTCTATCTCGAAATTCGGAATTTCGATGGTAACTGTGGTTTTTGATGAAAGCATGGGAACTTACCTTCCCAGACAATTAATTGCTGAAAAAATTAAAAGTGCTGCCGGGCAAATACCCGAAAACTATGGCACTCCTGAAATGGGGCCAATTTCAACTGGACTTGGAGAAATATACCAATATATTTTAGACGTAAAACCAGGTTATGAAGACAATTACAGCCCTATGGAACTTCGAACCATTCAAGACTGGATTGTAAAACGCAGGCTATCGGGAATCAATGGCGTTGTGGAAGTCAATAGTTGGGGCGGATACCTAAAGCAATACGAAATTTCAATTAACCCGGCATGGTTAAAAAGTGCCAATGTAAACTTAATGGAAGTTTATAACGCTTTAGAGAATAATAACAATATTAGTGGCGGAGCCTATATAGAAAAAAACAAGCAAAGCTATTTTATCAGGGGCGATGGATTGGCCAAAAGTATAGAAGATATCCAAAACATTGTGATTAAAACCAATGATGGTGTTCCTGTTTACATCCGCGATGTTGCTACAGTTCAATTTGGTCATGCCAACCGTTTTGGAGCAATAACAGCCAACGGAAAAGGCGAAACAATTCTTGGTCAGGTAATGATGCTTAGAGATGCCAACTCTAAAGAAGTAATAAAGGCTGTAAAAGAACGCGTTAATGAAATTCAGAATAACCTGCCAGAAGGCGTTTTTATAAACCCAATACTCGAACGCGGCGAATTAATCGCCAAAACATCAGAAACGGTTGTCGAAAACCTTGTCCTGGGTGCAATTATAGTCTTTCTCACCGTACTGCTCCTGTTAGGAAATATTCGCTCCGCATTGGTAATTTCCTCCATGATTCCTTTGGCATTGTTTTTTACCATTTCAATGATGTACGTTTTTGGTATCGATGCCAATCTAATGAGTCTTGGTGCGCTGGATTTTGGAATCATAATCGACGGGGCGGTAATTATTGTCGAATTTATTGTATTGCGGATGAGCCTGATGAGCAAAAAATTAAGAACCGCTCCCGATGATCAACGAAAGCATATGGTAGATGAAATTTCGATAAGAGGTGCATCTAAAATGATGAAATCCGCTATTTTCGGTCAAATCATTATCCTTATTGTTTTCATTCCAATTTTATCCTTACAAGGGGTTGAAGGAAAAATGTTTCAACCTATGGCTTTGGCATTCTCATTTGCCATTATCGGCGCCATGATTATGGGTTTAACATGGTTGCCTGTGGCTTGTTCATTATTCCTAAAGCCCAAGGACATGACTAAAAATAATTTGTCTAAATGGTTATTAGACAAAATTTACGAGCTCTATTATCCAACCATTAAATGGTCGTGTGGACATAAACGGATTGTACTTGGGGTAGCATTGATTTCTTTAATAATTACAGGGATTCTGTTTACAAAAATTGGTGGAGAGTTTGTCCCTACGCTCGACGAAGGTGATTTTGTGATACAACCAGCCTTAAAAACCGGAACATCGCTTTCCGAAACCATAAATATGACAACAAGGATGGAAAACATCCTGATTGACCAATTTCCAGATGAAGTAGAACAAATTGTTTGCCGAATTGGAGCTGCCGAAGTTCCCACCGATCCAATGTCAATGGAAGAAATTGATATGATTATAAAACTTAAACCCAAGAAGCAATGGATAAAGGCAAGTTCGAAGGAACAACTTGCTGGGGAATTTAAAGAGGCTTTGGAAATCATTCCAGGTATTGAATATGAATTCACTCAGCCTATTGAGATGCGCTTTAACGAACTGATTACCGGGGTGCGTGCCGATATTGCCATTAAGCTTTATGGCGAAAACCTTGAATATATCAACCAAAAAGCAAACGAAATTAAAAGCATTGTTGAAGATATTCCAGGTGCCAGTGATGTAATCCTGGAAAAAACAACAGGACTTCCGCAAATTAAAATTGCTTATAACCGACAAAAACTTGCCCGATACAACATGGATGTAAGTACACTAAACACATATCTGTCGGCAGCTTTTGGAGGTAAAACGGCGGGTGTGATTTTCGAAGGTGAAAAACGATTTGACTTAGTTGTTCGCTTGCAAAATAAAAACAGAAAGAACATAAGCGACATTCGTAACCTAATGGTAGAAACTCCACTAGGAGTTCAAGTGCCTCTTTCGGAATTTGCCGAAATTAAATATACCAAAGGACCCGCTAAAATATCGCGTGACAATACGCAGCGCAGAGTTGTGGTAAGCGTAAATGTAAGAAATCGTGATTTACAATCGGTGGTAGAAGAAATTCAACAAAAAATTAATGCCAATTTAAAATTAACACCGGGCAATTATATCGAATATGGAGGTCAGTTCGAGAATCTTAAAAATGCTTCCAAACGACTTGTAATCGCCGTACCTGTAGCCTTGTTACTAATATTTATCTTCCTTCATTTTGCATTTCAATCCTTAAAAGATGCCATTATGATATTTACTGCTATTCCACTAGCAACGGTAGGTGGCGTGGTGTTGTTATGGATTCGGGGGATGCCCTTTAGCGTATCGGCTGGGGTTGGTTTTATCGCTTTATTTGGTATTGCTGTGTTAAACGGAATTGTGTTAATCGAACATTTTAAAGAATTACAAAATGAAGGTGTAAAAACGATGCGTGAACTTATTATTACAGGTACAAAAAACAGGTTACGCCCAGTATTATTAACCGCAGGTGCTGCAGCAATGGGTTTTCTGCCAATGGCAGTTTCAACAGGTGCAGGTGCCGAAGTACAACGACCATTGGCTACTGTGGTAATTGGGGGATTGGTAACATCTACCATGCTCACGCTTATTGCATTGCCCTTGCTATTTGAGATATTTTATAATGTTATCGGTGTTAAGTTTTTCCCATTGCGATTTATAAGATCAAAATCTTTAACTATTATCACATTTTTACTATTTGTACCCTCTATTACGGGATTTGGGCAAACACCAGAGCTTATGAATCTTGAGCAATTATCTCAAATTGCTTTAGAAAATAATGAACAAGTTAAAGCTTTTGCTCTGCAAGCAAAACAAGCAAAAGTGCTCACAAAATCTGCTTATGCAATTCCCAAAACCCTTATAAGTTATGGAACAGACGAAAATAACATTGCCGAAAACGGTCATCCACTTAAAGTATGGAGTATTGAGCAAGAATTAGCATTCCCTACACTTTATTCTGCTGAAAAAAAAGTAAAACGAACCGAACAGTTAATCGCCGAATCGCAATACATTCTCGAAAAAAATAAACTTTTAAAAATGCTGTCTGTGGGATACTTTGAATATGCCCTAATTTCAAAGAAAATTGATATTTATAATGAACTTGATAGTATTTACGGCAAGTTATTGCTACAATACAAAAAAAAACTTGATCTTAAAGATGTTAGCAATTTAGAATACCTGAATATTAAATCGAAGCAAAATGAAATTGGTGTTGTGCTTGAAAGGTTTCAGAATCAACTTGATATTACTTTTCAGAAACTGAAAACCATTGTGAATTCACCCAATGAATTTATCTTGCCAAAATGCTGTGAGTTGCACCCTTACGGTACATTCAATGCTGATTCTCTTGAGATTTTCAACTATTATAACTTGCAAACAGAAAAAGCAACTTCGCTTGTTAAGGTTGAAAAAAACAAATTATTACCTAATCTTAAATTCAATTATTTTCTGGGGTCGAATTCTTACGACCAAGCTAAGACTTACCACGGGTTTGAAGTAGGAATTGCAATACCTGTGTTTTATGGAAGTCAAAAAAGCATGTTGCAGTCGGCAAAAATAAACCTTGAAGCTGAACAGAATAAAAAAATCAGTATTACTAAACAAGTAAAAGCAAAGTTTTATGAATTAAATGCTTTATTAGTTCAAAGTAAAAACCTGATTGAACGATACGAAAAAAATGAATTGCCCCTTGCCTCTGAGATAAAACGCACAGCTTTAAAAGCTTATGAATTAAGAGAAATTGATTTTTTCAACTTTGCAAATAGTTTAGAATCAGCATTAAAAATTGAATCGGGCTATTGCGATGTCTTGTTCAATTACAATAAAAATTATCTAGAATTAAAGTATTTTACAAATTGATAGTAGCATGAAAAATTTATACATCATTTTAAATACACTCTTCCTTTTTGCAGTAGTTTCATGTAAACATGAAGTTAAAAACGAAGTAGAAGCTGATGAAAACCTTGTTGAAATTTCGAAAGTACAGTTTCAGGAAGAAAACATGGTATTAGGGAAAGTAGAAAAAACAGAGATAAAAGAGCAGGTGGCTTTTTCAGGTAAGATTGTTCCAAAAATAAATGGGATTGCCAAAATAAGTGCACCTGTACCAGGAAAAATTATATCTGTTCAGATAAGAGATGGGCAATATGTAAATGCCAATGAAAGCTTGCTAGAGATTGGAGGAAACGAGTTAATTGATTTACAACATGCTTTTGCTTCGTCATCGGCCAAAATAAAACAGTTAAACTCAAACTATGATAAAGCAAAAAAACTTTTTGATGAAAACATTAAAACAGAAACTGAGTATTTACTTGCTGAAAGTAACTACAAAGTTGAACTGGCAAATTACAATGCTTTAAATGCAAAGCTTCAAAATATTGGATTAAAGCCAGCAAACATTATAAACGGAAAATATGTTTCACGCTATAGCATTAAATCTCCTATTGCAGGTCAAATAAGCGAAATAAACGTTATCAACGGACAAAATGTAAACACAGAAACTGAAATCATTGAAATCACAGATAACACCAAAACCGAATTACATCTCACCTTATTTGAAAAAGATTACCAGAAAATTAAAATCGGACAAAAAGTCCAATTTTGGGGCATAGACAAAAATACATCTAAATCTCTTGCAACAATAGTTCGAATTGGAGGTAAGCTTAACTCAAACTCAAATACAATCGATTGCTTTGCTTCAATCTCAGACAAAGCAAGTACTTTTGCTATCAACCAAATGGTAAATGGAGAGATTATTGTATCTTCAGATTCTGTACCTGCAATTTCTCAAACAGCAGTTTATACTATTGGAGATAATCACTATGTTTTAATCAAAAAATCAGAAGGCGAAACCAATTATCAGTTTGAAAAAAAGAAAATAAGCACCGGAAAATCCTCAGATGATTATATTGAAATTTTAGAAATTATTAAAGAAGAAATATTGATGAATGGGACCTATAACATTAGTATAGAATGAAGAAATGCGATCGCTTAACGAACAGGTATACATGCCCAGGTTCCATTCTGCTGGAAAAGCTTAGCTGTAATTAAAAAGATATAAAGTATGACAAATCAATTAAAAGTTTTCATTCTAATTCTCACAACAATCTTAACGTCATTGTCGTGTAAAAATGAAACCCATAAGAAAAATCAAACAACACAAACTAAAAATACGGAAAGTGTTGCTATAACAGGTAATTATGTGTCTGAAGGTTATGTAAATCGTAAACATGGAAGTGATTGGGTATCTGTAGCTGTTACTAAGCTTGATAATGACAAGTTGAACATCTCAGTCCGTTCACGAGCCGACATAAAAAAGCCTACTTGTACTTTTGATGCAACTGCACAAAAAGTTGACAATAGAACCTATGAAACTCAAATTGACGAAAAAAGCGTTTTATTCCTATTTTTAAAAGACGAATTATCCATAAGCACTAAAAACGAAGCTGATAAAGATTTACTCTATTTTTATTGTTCTGGTGGGGCAAGTATTGCCGGAACATATCAAAGAATTGACGAAAAACTTGACGAGACTCAAATCGATAAAACACAATTCAGTAAAATCCTTAATTTACAAAGCATTGGATTTAATATTTCGAGTGTATATAAAGATGGAAACAATCAGTTAACAGTTTTAACCTTTGGCCTACCACATGATTACAATGAAATTTTTGACATTGGAAATAATATAATAGTCAATGCTGAAGTTGAAGACTTAAATGCCGATGGTTCACCTGAACTAGTTGTTTTTGCCCAAAGCCAAGACAAATCAAAAAAAATAACAGTTTATGCATTTTCGGTGAACAACCAAACATCAATGAGCCAAGTCTATTTTCAACCAACCGAAAAAAACACAAAAATAAACAATGGTTACAACGGAAATGATGAGTTTGCTTTGGTAGAGAACTATTTGGTACAACGCTTTTCTATCTACAAAAACGGGAACAAAACAGATAAAATGAAGCAAATACAATACAAATTAGTTAACGGAGAAGCTTCTCGAAGATTTGAAATCGCCAAAATAAGTGAATATGATATAAAATAACACTAATAAATTAGGTTCTCGGCTAGATCATTAGCCTAGCTGAGAACCTCTCACCCATCCTGGTAAGAATAATCTATCCGCAATTTTTTTTTATCAGGCATTCATTAGCTCACTCCTTTCGTTACCCTCCTTCAATTTTTGCCTACTCTACTTCTGCACGTTTCACTAAAATAGTGCTAGAATGTTAAGCTTGACAAGAATATCATGACCTCCCCCTCAACATTTGGTCAACATTCATGATAATACAAATATTAAGATTTTTCACACGCAACCTATACCACATTTCACCATCATTCAATCGAATAAAATCAATAAAAAATGAATCAAAGAATATTATTTTCAGCACTAATATTATTCACACTAGTGCTACAATCTTGTTCTTCAAATGTGAACAAGATATTTTGGGTTGGTGGCTATAAAACTGAATGTTCTGCAGGAGCAGGAAAAATACAATGTCTCAATGTAAATAGATCAGAAAGTTTGGACAATCCTAATTGGGAGAATTTCTATACTAATATTAAAAATTTCGAATTTGAAGAAGGATATCTCCAGAAAATAAAAGTAAAAGAAACAAAATTAGAAGAAAATAAAGTTCCTGCTGATGCTTCAACCTTAGAGTATGAACTTATAAAGGTATTGGATAAACAAAAAGATATTCGCACAGAATTAAATGGCGAATGGACTTTAATAAAACTCAATGATGCTCCTATAAACAGAATGGTGGCCATTCCAACAATGACCATTAATCTTTCCAATAATTTAGTCTCGGCCAATGGTGGATGTAATAATTTTAGAGGTCGAATACAATACCTGACTAGCTCAAAAATATCTTTGGGAACAGTTGCTGGCACAAAAAGAGCTTGTATTAAAAAAAATATCGAACCTGAGTTTATCGAAGCCTTGAATTCCATTGCATCTTATCAAATAAAAGGTGAAACGCTCGCTTTTTACAATGAAAATGGAAATAAAATTCTTGATTTTATTAGAGGACAAGGCAACAAACCAAATTCAAGTCTTCATGACATATGGATAACAACAAGAATAAACCAAAATCCTATCAACCGAATGTCTCCAGTGCCAAGATTGGAAATTAATTTATCTGAAATGAAAATTATGGGAAATGATGGTTGCAATGACTTTACAGGAGAAATAGAAGAAGTTTCTACGAAACAGTTGAAAATAGGAAATATTGCTTCAACAAATAAAATGTGTCGAAATATGGAGACAGCCCAATCTTTTAATAAGGCACTGAATCAAGTTACCTATTACAAATTAGATGGATTGAATTTGATTTTGTTTAATAACGAAAATAAAGAAGTATTGGCTTTTTTGAAAGGAGATTAAAATAGACGGTTATGAACAGGTATAATCGTTGTTCAAAAAAATAAGATACAAGCCTTAAAAAAATGTGAGCTCACATTTTTTAAGGCTTTATTTATGTAGGCCTAATTAATTCTATTGATATTTATTTTTAAAGTTCCATAAATTGGGTTAAGATTCTCAAACCAGTTCGCATATTAATCACTTCTTGCCTTTTATGTACCTTTCAAATTTGCTTTCTACTCTTTTGATTGATGATAGAAGTTATCATCCAGGACTCAATTTGAGAGTTGAAAACCTGAAAATTACTTGATATATCAAATATTTTCATATATTTGTTTGATATATCAAGTAATTATGAATTTTAAAACACCCACCAACACAGCTCTCTATTCTATTGAGGAAGCTATAAAGGCATATCGCAAATTAAGTCAGCACAATATTTCTCAAATCGTGCCTAATATTACTGTTGATCAAGCATTGATTCTACTAATACTGGAAAACAATGATAAAACTCAAACTGAAGTAGCAGATATGGTTTTTAAGGATTATGCTTCGATGACTCGTATTGTAAAATTAATGGTCAGTAAAGACTATTTGATTAAAACAGTTGATAATCAAGATAAACGAAAAGCAAAATTGGAAATTACTAAAAATGGGAAAACTATTTTAGAAAAGCTCAAACCAATGATTCAAAGGAACAGAGAAGTTGCCTTAAACAACGTTTCGCATGAAGAACTGGAACAGATGTATAAGACATTAAATAAAATTACCCAAAACTGTAAATCTAAAAAATGAAAAAACTCATTTATTTATTAATTCTAATAGTACTCTGTTCTTGTAAAAACAAGAAATCAAATTCCTTTTCGATTAAAGACCCTAAAGTAACTGAAATAGCAAACTATTTAGAGGCTTTAGAAGGATTAAGCGGTGCGGTTTTAATTGCTAAAAATGATAGGGTCATGTTCAAAAAAGCTTATGGGTTTGCACATTTGGGACATAAAGTTAAAAACAATACAGAAACCAAGTTTTCTTATGCTTCTATTGGTAAATCATTCACAGCAGTTGCTATATTTCAGCTAATTCAAGAAGGAAAATTATCATTACAAGATCCTATCGGAAAATTTCTTCCTGACTATGCTAATGAAACAGCAAGGGATGTGATAACCGTTGAGCTATTGCTCAAACACAAAAGTGGATTGCCTAATTATTTTCATTCAGAGACATACCTAAATACCTCAAAAGATCAATTTAGAACCCTGGAGAGCCTTGAAAAGCTATACGAGAATAAACCGTTAGAGTTTAAACCAAATGAGCAATTTGCTTACAGAAACACCAATTATATTGTTCTTGGCAGAATTATAGAAGTCGCTAGTAAAATGTCTTATGAAGACTATATCAAAAAGCATATTTTCTCCGTTGCAACAATGGAAAACACAGGCGATTTTGATATTGACCTCAACATTGAAAACACAGCTGAAAACTATACGTTGTCAGACATCTATCCCAATCAATTTCAAAAAACAATCTTTATGGGTTCGGCAAAAGGTGGTCCTGCCGGTGGTGGATATTCAACTATTGATGATTTGTATAAATTCGCAAGTGCTTTCAAGAACAATAAACTTTTAAGACCCGACTTAACAAATTTCATGAAAAAGGAACCTGAAAGTGATTGGTACGGATACGGAATGCAATTTGCCGGTGCAAAAGGTTCGGGAATTTATGGACATAGTGGTGGGCATTATGGCGTGGGAGCCGAATGGAGAGTCTTTGAAGAACAAAATTACATTGTGATACTTTTAACCAATAAGGATTTAGACCAAGGTTTTTTTGATGCTCGTTTTTTTATAGAAAAAACCCTTTCTGGTACAACTCAAAAGTTGGATAATTATTTTTTCACTAAAGACGTTGTTCAAACCTGTTTGGATGACAATCTTAAGCAAGCTAAAATATTGGCAGAAGATTCCAATTATCAAATTTCTGAAATTCATTTGAATGCAAAAGGTTATGAAATGATAAAAAGAGGTTTCTATAAAAAGGCAATAGATTTATTTACACTTGAAGCACTATCTTTTCCTGAATCTTATGATGCTTATGATTCTTTAGGAGAGGCCTATATGAAAGATGGACAAATTAAAAAGGCCATAGAAAATTACCGAAAAAGTTTAGAATTGAACCCCGAAAATCAAAATGCAAAAGAAAAATTAACCGAATTACTTAAAATATAAAAAATGGATTATCGCGATACGGTATTTATTGCTGTAGCTGAAAACTTAAGTTTTTCTAAAGCTGCAAATGATTTAAACATTAGTCAGCCGGCAGTAACCAAACATATCAAGGAATTAGAGATCAAATTCAATACAAATTTATTTGAGCGTAAAGGCAATAAAATTTTCCTTACCCGAAAGGGGAAAATTGTATATAATTCATACAAACAGATTGAACAGCAATATCGAGAACTTGAATTTGAAATCAGCCAGTTAAACCATGATATTTCGGGTGATTTTATTATTGGGGCCAGTTCAACTATATCGCAATATCTTATTCCCAAAACCATTGCCTCTTTTCACAAGCGTTACCCTAAAGTAAATATTCACCTTATCAATGGCAATTCTTTTGACATGGAGCAGCTTTTGTTAAATAATAAGGTTGATATTGCCTTGGTTGAAAATCACTCTTCTCAATCAGGCATACGATACAAAAGCTTTCTTGATGATGAACTGATTTTCGTAACTGGTGGAAATAGCATCTATTCCAAACGTAAAGCCATAAGTAAAAATGATTTGCTTCAGTTTCCTATTGTACTAAGGGAAAAAGGATCGGGTACGCTTGAGGTAATTAAAGAAGCTTTGTTGAAACAAAACCTGGATTTTGAGGATCTTAACGTACCCATTCATTTGGGTAGTACTGAATCGATTAAGAACTTTTTGCTTGATTTTGATGGACTTGCAATTGTTTCAGGACAAGCAGTTAAAACTGAATTGTATATGAAAACACTTGTGGAAATAAAGGTAACAGGGGTACATATCCCTCGCCAATTTCGAATTGCTTACAAAATGGGACACAAAAGCAGACAGGTTGAATTGTTTGAAAATTTCCTATCAGGTTATAACTTATAGTTATATAATATAACTATTCAGTATTTGCTTTGATTATATCAAATTGATACTTTTGTAAACAAAAAGTATTAGTATGAACGCGATTAAAGCTCTAAAAAGCACTATTGCCATTGGAAATCAATCAAAGAACTTCAATTGGCCTTATTTAATTATTATTTATTTATGTTTTATGCCGTTTATATCCCCGGCTATAGCACTGTGTGTTGGCCTGGTATTTTCATTTCTGGGAATAAAACATGAAAGCATACATCACTACACATCAAAAATACTTCAGGTATCTATCGTTTTAATGGGGTTTGGAATGAGTTTGTCTGCCGTGATCTCATCATCGAAGGATGGTTTTCTTGAAACTGCAATTTCGGTAACGGTTGTAATGCTACTGGGTATATTTCTGGGAAAACTGCTTAAGGTAGAAAAAAACATTAGTCTGCTTATTGCTTGTGGAACCGCAATTTGCGGAGGTAGTGCCATTGCGGCTGTCGCCCCCATTCTTAATAGTAAAAACTACGAAAATTCCTTTGCTCTTATTGTGGTTTTTGTGCTAAACGCAATTGCATTGCTATTATTTCCTTTTCTTGGACATCAGTTAGGGCTAAGCCAGGAAACTTTTGGCAATTGGGCTGCTATAGCCATTCACGATACCAGCTCTGTTGTTGGTGCTGGAGCAATCTATGGCGAAAAAGCCTTACAAGTCGCCACCACTGTTAAACTTATTCGTGCCTTATGGATCATCCCATTATCCTTGATTGTCGCATTCATGAATCGAAATGGGGAAAAGAAATCGATTCATTTTCCTTGGTTTATTTTGCTATTTGTTCTTGCCATTGTATTTGCCAATATATTTCCCACTTACCAAACAAGTTACGAACACTTTAATTGGCTAGGCAAACGTGGAATGCTGATTGCTTTGTTCCTGATCGGTTCAAATATCAGTGTTAGTGAAATTAGAAAATCAGGCGTTAAAAGTTTTGCACTTGGAATTATTCTTTGGGGAGTGATAGCAGCAGGTTCATTGTTCTTTCTAATTCATTAAGTCATGCCAAACATCTACATTTTTCTGACTGTTATTATTTCGAGTTTAATTAAAGGAGTAAGCGGCTTTGGCTTTGCACTAATTTCTTTACCGATTCTATTGTCATGGTATGAACCCAAAGAAATCATCCCTGTTCTCATGATTTGTAATCTCGTTGCCTCAGTGTTTATCATCTTGCAGAAGAAAAATCAACAATTAATTGATAAAGCATCTATTTCCTTAATCCTTTCAGGAGGGATTTTTACACTTACGGGGGTATTTCTTTTAAAGTATGTTGATGCCAATCGTTTGGTTCATTTTTCAGGAGTGGTATTTTTGGTGATCACCCTATTATCTTTTATCAAAAGCAACAAAAGACATGCTATTTTGCCTGCATATGTGTATCCAATTGTTGGTGCTATTATTGGAACAATAACCGGAATTATTTCGATTAGCGGACCTCCCTTGGCCCTGTTTCTAAATAGAGCAAATGTAGACAATAAACAGTTTAGGGAGATATTTGCATGGTTTAGTGTAGTAACAGCAGTAATTGCAATCGTAGGTTACTATCAGGTTGGATGGCTCACTCCTCAGGTCTTAAAGTTATCTTTGATCTTCTCTCCCATCCTGTTAGCAGGAACCATAGCTGGCAAATATTTTAATGGTATTATGCCAATAAAAAGCTTTCGCACCATCAACATCCTACTTACATTGATTTCTTGTTTTCTGTTGTTAATTCGTTAATCGTTTTTAACAACTAAAAATATAGCGTGAAGTAAGCCATTTGCTGATTCCTGAATACCTATTAGAGTTAAAAAAATTTCTTTGTAACAAATCTTGAATTGTCTTATATTTATAAACTCAAAATGATTCTGCTATTTACCATCATTCAAACTTCACCAATTATTTTACTCATCCTAAAACGTCAAAAAAAATGAAAAAGATTTTGTTTCTATTAATAGCTGTAATGCTAAGTTCTGGATTGTTCTCACAGGATCTTAAAAAAGAAAAAGAGGCAATTAAACAAGTAATTCAAACAGCTTATGTTGATGGTCTTCAAAATGAAGGTGATTTAGATAAAATTGATTCCGGAATCCATCCCGATTTTAGATTAATTGGGATTGGCGAAAACAATAGCATGTGGAGTTTGCCGATTGAAGAGTGGAAAAAGAAAACCAAAAAGAAAAAGGCTGACGGAAAATTTCCACGAACCGGAGATAAAAAAGTTAGTGTTAAATTCGAGAACATCGATATTACTGGCAATGCAGCAGTAGCAAAGATTCAATTCTATATTGGCAAAAAACTAACTTACGCTGATTATATCTCACTATACAAATTTTCCAATGGATGGAAAATGGTAAATAAAATCTACTATAAGTTTCCAGAAAAGAAATAAAGATAATGAAGGAGAAAGCATTCAACTTTCTCCTTTTTTATTTTGTATTCAACACAATGTTGTTTCTTCTATCAATAAAGCTACCTGAAAAAATTAACCCTCCAATAATTCCCATAAAAATATACAGGATTTGTTCTCCCATATTGCTGTAAGAATTCCCTGCGTGTAAAAACACACTGCTCAATCCAATAAATGCTTTACTTCCTGGAACCAGCATAATTATTCCTGGAACCAAATAAACCAATTCTGGTGCTTTTGTAATTTTGCTGAATAGTTTGCTACAGCTTACCGCTACAATTGTTCCGATAAAAATACTAATTAGAATACCTGTAAAATCAAATAAAGTTGTGGTGTAGTAACTTGCAAATCCAGCTATCACGCAAAACAACAAGTCTTTGGGGCGTACTTTAAATACAGGCAATAAACTTAAGGCAAGTAATATTATCGCAAAATAATCTATCCAATTTGGAACATCATTTACTACATCATTAGGACTCAAATCAACAAAGCTGGAAAGCACTGCAAGTCCAAGAACAACACCAAAAAATTGCTTGAATAAAGATACCAACGCGTCAAAGAGTTTTGCTGTTCCGGAAACCAAACTACGAGAAGTGATTTCCTCTAATGCCGTTGTGATGGATAATCCTGGAATAAAAACAATAATTGACGCCAAAATTGTCATGGAGATATTAATCTGCTCAAACTTTAAGGCCAACAAACCAGTTATTATGGTAACTGTGAATGCAACAAGTGATTCCAATGTACTGCGCACATAATTAGATTTTTGTGCAAATAAGGTAATTCCATATACCACTGCCCCAAGTAAAAATGCAAGAAGTGCAGAAACCCAACTTGTATCTAGAATAATACTAAAGGCTCCAGCAGATGTCATAAATGCAAACAGCTCGATTAGCTTACCATAACCCAAAGGAGCGGTTTTTATGTTCTCAATGGCCTGTTTGGCTTCTTCAAAACTAATTTTATTTGACAATACATTATTGGTGATTTCCACGATTTTAGATAATGCACCCAGATTCAGTTCTCCAGGAGGCACACATTCCACATAGTTGAAGGTATGATCATCTTCCTCGTAAAATACGTAGTTAATCCAGGTAGGCGTATCCATAAAACTGCCTTTAATTCCTTTCTTTTCGGAAATTTCGCTTAAATATATCTGTGATTTATATGATGGCACTCCATAAGTATGAAGTGCTTTCCCTAGTTGCACAATAAATTTGTATTGCTGAGGTATTTGCATTATTCTCTTACCATTTTAAAACAGCCACTACGGCTATTGTAATCAAAAATCGCACAAAAATACAATTTAAATCTCTTTCGTAAATATCTTATTTTACCCTTGCTTTTATTTATACAAGCTTATCTTTTTTTTATCTAATTCACAATAGATCAAAAAGCTAGAAATCACACCTAATAACCAAACAATTACAGATATTTTTATCCGTAAATAAAATTTAAGCACTAATCTGAAAATTTATCAATAACAGAGAACAACGAGAGCTGTTTAGCATTACTTTTGCAGCTTAATTAATATCAATTTTCAATGAAATCGATCTTCAAGCCTAAACTGTTTTCAGTTTTAAAAGGCTATAATTCTCAATCTTTTCAAAAAGATTTATTCGCAGGTATAATTGTAGGTATTGTGGCACTTCCGTTGGCAATTGCTTTTGCGGTGGCATCTGGTGTTTCACCAGAAAAAGGGTTGATAACTGCAATTATTGCCGGATTTTTAATTTCGTTTTTAGGCGGTAGTAGAGTTCAAATTGGAGGACCTACAGGAGCTTTATCGTTATTGTTTATGGTATTGTAAGTCAGTACGGGTTAGATGGCTTAATGATATCTACCTTTCTAGCAGGTATTATACTCGTTCTCTTTGGTTTACTTCGCTTGGGTGCAGTCCTAAAGTTTATTCCACATCCTTTGATTGTTGGTTTTACATCTGGTATTGCTTGGTAATTTTTTCTACTCAAATTAAGGCCGCATTTGGCTTAGATATTGATTCTGTTCCTTCAGAATTCATTGAAAAATGGCTTTGTTATTTCTCAAATCTGGATAGTATTAATATCTATGCTGTTGCCATTAGTATTGGAACCATTTTAATAAGTCTGTATGCCGGGAAACTAATCCCGAAAATCCCAGGATCGTTTATTGCCATTATCACTATGACTGTATTGGTTCAGGTTTTAGAATTGCCTGTAAATACCATAGAATCGATATATGGAGAAATACCTAACTCTATTTCATTTGACATGCCAAATATCGATTGGAGCTTGGTGCACAACTATTTTCAGCCTGCGCTAACCATTGCCATTTTGGGTGCAATTGAATCCTGCTTTCAGCAGTGGTTGCTGATGGTATGATTGGTGGAAATCATCGCTCGAACACAGAGCTTATTGCCCAAGGTATTGCCAATATCTTCTCTCCTATTTTTGGTGGAATTCCTGCAACAGGTGCCATTGCCAGAACTGCTACCAATGTAAAAAATGGCGGACGAACTCCTATTGCAGGACTTGTTCATGCCCTAACGCTTTTACTGATCATGTTGGTATTTGGAAAATGGGCAAAACTGATTCCAATGTCATGTTTAGCTGGTATTCTTATTGTTGTTTCATACAATATGAGCGAATGGCGTTCATTCCGATCTATTTTAAGGGGATCGCGTTTCGATATAATCGTTTTACTAACTACATTCTTCCTTACCGTATTGGTTGACCTTACTGTAGCCATTGAGTTTGGAATTGTTTTAGCTGCCCTGATTTTCATGTATCGCATGTCTAAAATCAATGGTGTGATGCCTGTTGAGACTGAATCTGATGAAATTCAGAATTACAATCTTATCCCAAAAGAGATAGAAATTTATGAAATTAGTGGTCCTTTCTTTTTTGCTGCAGCCAAAAGATATCAGGAAACTTTAAGAGAACTAAAGCATTCTACCTCAGTTTTAATCATTAGAATGCGACACGTTCCTTTTATTGATGCTACTGGGATTAGAAATTTTTCAGAAATAATTAAAAATCTATCTGATCGTAAAACAAAGATCATATTGTCTGGCGTAAATAAAGAGGTAAGACTTGAGCTGGAAAGATGTGAAATTGCCGACTATATTTCTGAGAAGGACATTTGTGACAATTTTGAAGAAGCACTTAAAAGAGCTAAAGAAAAATTATAATACCAAGTTGGTGTTTAATGTAAAAAGCAGGATCAATTGATCCTGCTTTTTTTAATCATGCCTATAACCCAAATATTAAGGACATGATCACGCTACTACACTTATATTTTCAAATTCTTTGACGGATATTTTTAATTGAATTCAAGTAATTAACAAATAATATCAAGACATTTTAAAATAAAGTCTAGATGTTTTTTAAAAAAGTCTTGACCTAAAAAAATAAAGTCTTGACTTTTTTTTCGACAAGTCTGTATGTTTTTAGGAAAAGGTCTTGATCTCTTCAATTAAAAATCTTGACCTTGCAGGATTCGAGACTGTAAAGCTTCACTTATCATAGCAGGAACTCTTTTAGGTTTTCGATTACTGCTATCCACAAAAACAACTGTAGTCTTAGCCAAACAGACTGTCTCACCTTTCGAGTTTTCGAATCTAAAGTCAAATTTCATTCTGGTATCTGGCATGTTGTGAATACTGGTAATTATTCTAACTTCATCATCGTAACCTACCGGCTTTTTATACTTCAGATTCATTTCAATTACCGGCATCATTATTCCATTCTCTTCCAACACCTTATCATTTATCCCAAATGATCGCATCAACTCGGTTCGCGCAAAATGGCAGTAATCTACATAATTGGCATGGTACACATAACCCATCTGATCAACCTCTCCATATCTAGGTCTTATTAGACACTCTCCTTCTATCATTTTAATTCTTTAATTGGTTCAGTTACTTTGTTCCACATTTCCTCAATCTTCCCGGCAATTTCCGAATCTGGTCGATATTCAATGATTGATTTTTGATTTACAATGGCATTCACCATATCTTCGTCAAATGGAATTTTTCCTAAAAGTTGAATGCCTTGTGTAAGAAAGAAGCTTTCCATTTGCTTCGTGATTTCAGAATTGATATCACATTTGTTTATCACTGCATACAATGCGATATTAAACTTCTGAACCAGTTCAATTAATCTTACGGCATCATGAAAACCTGATTTGCTGGGTTCAGTTACCAATATCACTTTATCAACTCCTGTAAGTGAAGCAATTGCAGAACAACCAACTCCCGGAGGACCATCATTCAAAAGAAAATCAGCATTTTGTTCACGTGCTTTTTCCTTGGCATTTTTTCTTACCGTAGTAACCAACTTTCCTGAATTCTCCTCTCCTGGCCCCATTTTAGCATGTAACATGGTTCCAAATCGAGTATTGGAAACATACCAATGATTGTTGGTACTGTGTTCTGAACTGATTGCCTGAACAGGACAGATCCTTTCACAAAGACGACATCCTTCGCATTCGAAAGGATTTATCTCCAAACCTCCTTCTGCTCTATAGTGAATTGCATCAAATCTACACTCCTTTTTACACAAACCACAATTGGTACATACTTGTCTATTGATTGTGGCAATTCTTGCACCCAAAAATTGATTCTCTTCCTTAATTTCCGGCTTCAAAATCAGATGTAAATCTGGTGCATCAACATCGATATCTGCAAAAACAGTATTCTTAGCCAAACTTGCAAAAGCCGCTGTAATGCCAGTTTTACCAGTTCCGCCTTTCCCACTTAATATTGTTATTTCAATCATGATGCATTCTGTTTTTCAGATAAATTGCCAGTTTCAGGTATTCCTGTTCTATTAGAGGTGGTATATCAGAAAGAAGTTTACCTTGTGCATATTGACCGGCATACTCTCGATTAAATGGAATTTCTGCCAGCAATTCAATATCTTCCTCTTTTATGTAAGCATAAACCTCTCTATCACCCAATCCTGCTTTATTTACCACAATTCCAAAGTCTTTCCGCATTTCCTTCATCAAACTAACAGTCAAACGCAAATCGTAAAGACCAAAAGGTGTAGGCTCAGTCACCAAAATAACAAAGTCTGCAACGGATACAGTTTCTACAACCGGGCAACTTGTTCCCGGAGGTGCATCGTAAATTAAAATATCCGATTCATCACTTGCATTCACCTTTAACTCCTTTATGATTTTTGTCTGCATTGGAGAGCCAATTTTCAGACTTCCTTCAAGAATATCAGTTTGATTTCCTCTGGAATAGTTGGTTAACTCTCCAATGGGATGTTGTTGCTCTTGAATTGCACCAAACCTACAAGCATGCAAACAAGCACCACAAGAATGGCACATGTTGGGATCAACTGATGCATATTTTACCGATGGAATAATTGATATGGCATTAAATTCACAATACTCTTCACACTTGCGGCAAAAAGTACATTGCGATTCATCAATTACAGGAACAAGCTGATTTACTATTGAGCGGTTAATTACTTTAGCATCCTTAAAGAATAGCAAATCGTTAGGCTCCTCTACATCACAATCGATTAACTGTACATTTTTTGTCCACTTCGTTTGTATTGTTGAAAAAAGATTAACCGCAACGGTTGTTTTGCCCGTTCCTCCTTTGCCACTGCATACGGCTATTTTATAGCTCATAATTCTATTTCTTGTTTTGCTTAATCACTAAATCTCTTTTCTTAACTCCAAGCTTAGCTGCTATTAAATCACATTTTGCCATTAGCATAAAAAACAACTTGTCCCTTTTCTCATTCAGAAGGCCTTCCAAATTCCCTTGCCCTTTGGATATAACCACATCAGCATCTCTGTATAAGTTTTGGAGTTCTCTTGAACAATTTTCCAATAGAGTTGAAGGGGCATCATGTCCATTAGAGATCACCTTGCACACATCCTCCATTTTTACAAACTGAGAATCTTCGAAAGTAACGTCATTGATAATTGGTTCGCCTCTTACCACAAAGGTTAAGTTAGGATGATTTAAAGTCTCAATAAAGAGTTTGTCAAAAACAATTTCTCCAGCGTTATCTCCTAAGTATAGAACAGTTTTGGCATTCTTTATTACCTCAAACATTTCTTCGCTCTCATTTAATGCGAATTCCTTGTCTAAAAGATGATTAATTTCAGATACAATATCATCAGGGACTGAATGAGCTCCATAATCAATAATATTGCCAATCACAGCCAACTTTGCCGCTAAATGCAATGGATTTTCAGATTTTGAAACAAGAGATTTCCAGTACGAATAATTAAGATGAAGAAGTTTATTTGCCTTTAGCTTTTCGTTGGCATATAAATTCTCGGTTTTAAAAATTCTCTTTGCCAGACGATGTAGTAACAAACCAGAATAAGGAGTAGGAAGCGACTGACTATTGGCAACAATGTAATTTGCTTCCTCTTTAAATTTAGCAGTCGCTTTCTTATCTGATCCGAATTTATTTGCAATATGATTTATTGTTTTAGCCTGACAAGCTAAACATTCCGAATTCATATTAAACTAAGGTAATTAGTGATCACAACAGTTAGCATTAAATTCAATGGTTTCATTTAAGAACCCGGTAACCAACTCTTTTGCCTGTAATGCAGGAGCACCCACAAAAACATTTACATTGTTGGCATTAAATATTTCAATGGCTCTCGCCCCCATTCCACCAGCAAGAACATCGGTTACTCCAAGATTAGCCAAAAATGGAGGCAATTTTCCTGGTACATGTGGAGGTGCTTCAACCAACTCCTCTGCAATTATTTCTTTTTCTTCGACATCAATTAATGCAAAATGGCTACAATGTCCAAAATGCGAATCTAATACGCCTTCCTTTACTGGTATTGCGATTTTTTTCTTCATTGTTTATGATTTTAGTTCTTTTTAGAGATTACTTATTCGCCGCTTTTTATCCTTCTTTGCTTTCCTACTCCTCCGCCACTTCTTCTTTTTAAGCCTAAGCCCTTACCAAGTTTATCTAATAATGTTCCGTCATCCTTACTTCGACATTTTCCTAATCCGCGCCCTGTTCTACAACCATTTCCATCGGGTCCGGTTTTATCCATTCGTGGCATAACAAATTGTTTTTATGATTTAAAATTCTCTACAATCTCTTTAATTGTTTTGCGATCATCGTTCAGAATCACCATTTGTATATCGAATTTTTCCAATAAATCTTTCGCTTTAGGTCCAAAATCTCCTGAAATAACTCTTGACACTCCCAACTCAACAACATCTTCTACCACTTTACCTCCTGCCCCTGATGGAGCATCTACGTGTTTATTTTCGAAAAACTCCATGCTATCTGTTGCATCATCGTAAATGCAGAACCAAGCTGCACGTCCAAAACGCAAATCAAATAGTTGCTCTTCTCCTTTTCCTGTTGCTGTTATTATTGTTTTCATCGGTCTTATTTATTTAAAGATTCTATATCATTGGAATTGCATGCGGGACATTTATCACTTGTCATTGTTTTAGGAATGTTAAAACGAGCGTGACATTTGTTACATACAAACCAATCTTTATCCATAATGCATTGCCATATACTGTTTTAATGTTTTTTGTTTCAACCAAGGCCTGAGCAATTTTTCGCCTTGCTGCTTCATAGATTCTGGCAAAAGTAGGACGTGAAATCCCCATAATTTCTGCTGCTTCCTTATGATTCATCAAATCGTAATCCGCCAGCTTAATGGCTTCGTATTCTTCATAAAGCAACTCAATAGACTCTCGTCTTTTTGAATTTACACCATAAGGTCTATATCCTTTAAATCGTGGAGGTTCTACAACCTTTCTTAATCTTGTACGTCGTGGCATATCAGTAATTTTAAAACAAACTTATTGAGAATATTCTCATTTCGCAAATTTTTTAACACAAAAAAAGAGATCAATACTGATCTCTTCATTAACATTTTATATTCTTGATTAGGCTTCTTGTTCTTCGGAAACAAAATGAGCAAACTGCTTTTCGATGGTAATTGGCTCTGTAAGGTACAATTCACCAACCTGTTTCGACATCATATCAGGGAATACATATTCCAGTCCCCGTTTTAATCCCATTATGATATTTTTTGCCACATTTTGTGGAGAATCTTTATCCATATCAAGATCTCTGGTCATATCCGTATCAATCGGACCAGGATAAACTCCCATGACTAATACATTCGAATTAAGAAGTTCCCCTCTCATTCCTTGAGTAATACTATGAACCGCAGCTTTTGAGGCTGAATAAGTGCCTGCAATCGGCATGCTTGCCAAACCCAATACTGAAGAAACATTTACAATAGCTGCAAATGGTTTGTTCAACAAATGATCGATTAAGGAAGTACTAAGTTTTACCAATCCCCAAACATTTACCTCAAAATTATCAGATAAACTATCTAATGTATCATCCGAAAAAAAACCACTAGCATCATACACTCCTGCATTATTAACTAAAATTTCAACATCTTTTACTTGTCTTGTAGCCCTAATAATCGTCTTATCATTTTTCAGATCTAATAAAATTGGTACCAATCGCTCTCCATATTCTGGTTTTAAATCATCTAAAGACTTGATATTTCTAACACCTGCATAAACCTTTTTTGCTCCCGCTTCTAACAATTCAATGGTTATTGCCCTTCCAATTCCTCTATTTGCCCCACTTACAAAAGCAACTCTCCCTTTAGGGGATACTTTTAATTCATTCATCGCAACCTCCGTTTTATTTAAATTGAATCTATACAAATTACAAATATTGATACCCAATTGCAATGTAAATAAGTCGTTAAACACTATTTAGAAAATTCAGTAAAAATCAATACTACAAGATAAATGTGATGAATCGTTATTTTTTTACCTTTGTCATCAGTGCAATGTTTCTGCGATTTCTTATCCGGGTGCGAGTAGTCTATAATCTTTTCCAATGGCATTCCGGGCTGGAAGTTTTTAAGAGACATTGCATTTTTCTTATACAACAGTATGTAATTGTAAACAAAATAAATTCCGATTGCTATATTTGTGCTGATAACTAAAAACCACAGAATATTATTAACCAAATTTTAATACATGTCGAGCAACTATTTTAAGACATATCCTGATGATAAAGGATATTTTGGAGAGTACGGAGGAAGTTATATTCCCGATGAGTTAAATGCAGAGATGCAGAAAATTAATGATGCATACTACTCTATCAGTAAATCTCATGAGTTCATTTCTGAATTAAGAAGTATTCGCAAGCATTTTCAAGGCAGACCCACTCCAGTATATTATTGCAATAGATTATCCAATAAATATGGTGGAAGAATCTATCTTAAAAGAGAAGATTTAAATCACTCTGGAGCACATAAATTGAACCATTGTATGGGAGAAGCTCTCCTTGCAAAATACATGGGTAAGAAAAAGCTCATTGCAGAAACCGGAGCTGGTCAGCATGGTGTAGCTTTGGCCACAGCTGCTGCTTATTTTGGTTTAGAGTGTGAAATCCATATGGGTGAAGTTGATATTGCCAAAGAGCATCCAAATGTGATGCGAATGAAAATATTAGGAGCAACAGTTGTTCCCGTTACTCATGGCTTAAAAACTCTTAAAGAAGCTGTTGATTCAGCATTTCAATCATACTTAAAAGATCCTGTTAATACGATTTATTGTATTGGTTCTGTTGTTGGTCCTCACCCATTTCCAATGATGGTAAGAGAATTCCAAAGAGTTATTGGAATTGAAGCAAGAGATCAATTTCAGGAAATGACCGGAGAACTGCCAGATAATGTTGTTGCCTGTGTTGGTGGCGGTAGTAATGCAATGGGAATTTTCTCTGCATTTTTAGAAGATAAGGAATGTAAATTGCATGGTGTTGAACCTGCTGGAAGATCATTCGATAAAGGAGAGCATGCTGCCACCTTAACTTTTGGTAAACCTGGTATTATTCATGGTTTTAAATGTTACCTTTTGCAAGATGAAGAAGGTCAACCTGATCCTGTTTACTCTGTTGCAAGCGGACTGGATTATCCTGGAGTTGGACCAGAACACTCTATGCTAAAGGATTGGAATAAGGTAGAATACCATTCTGTTACAGACAAAGAGTGTATTGATGCATTCTATGAACTAAGCCGTTCGGAAGGAATTATTCCAGCTTTAGAAAGCTCGCATGCAGTGGCGTATGCATTGAAACTGGCAAAGGCCAATCCTCGTCAATCCATTCTTTTAAATTTGAGTGGTCGTGGCGACAAAGATCTTGACTTTGTAGTTGAAAAATATGGATTACCTGAATAAAGTTCATTAATATGTCAAAATGCTGCTCAAATGGGCAGCATTTTTTATACGATCTCTTTCTATTTCAAATATTGAATATATCTTTACTTACTATGAAAGATGACTATAAATTTTCAAAAGATCTGAGCAAAGAATTTGAATTTATCACTTCGCGAAGCAGTGGTCCGGGGGGACAAAATGTGAACAAGGTGAATTCAAAAGTAGAATTGCGTTTTTCTGTGTTTGATTCAAGCATCCTTTCACAGGAAGAAAAAGAAACCATTTTCAAAAAACTTTATCACCATATCAATAGTCAAGGAATATTATCGGTAACTGCTCAAACAGAACGTTCCCAAATTTTGAATAAAGAAATTGTGATTCAAAAATTCTACCAATGGATAGAATTGGCTTTAAAACCCGTAAAGCCAAGGAAGAAAACACGTCCAACAAGAGCTTCTATTGAAAAACGAAAGACTGATAAACAACAACTTTCGAAAAAGAAGGAAAGTAGAAAAAAACCTGATTTACAGTGAACAGTGATCAGTGATCAGTGAACAGTTAGCAATAAGCTATTGACATTCATAAAAAAAGCTTGCATAAAATGCAAGCTTTCATTTTATATATTAATTCTGGTTTTACATATCTGCAAAGAAATCATTCCCTTTATCGTCAACAATAATAAATGCCGGGAAGTTTTCTACACGAATCTTACGAACCGCTTCCATTCCCAATTCAGGGAAATCGATCACTTCGATTGATTTAATGCTATTCTTAGCCAATACAGCAGCTGGTCCACCAATTGATCCCAAATAGAAACCACCATTTGCTTTACAAGCATCGGTTACTGATTGGTAACGGTTACCTTTTGCCACCATAACCATTGAACCACCAACTTTTTGGAACACGTCAACATATGGGTCCATACGACCTGCAGTAGTTGGTCCGAAACTACCTGAAGCCATTCCTTCCGGAGTTTTAGCTGGTCCTGCATAATATACCGGGTGATTCTTGAAGTATTCAGGCATCTCTTTGCCTTCATCCAAGATTTCCTGAATTTTCATATGTGCCATATCTCTGGCAACAATCATAGTTCCTGAAAGATTCAAACGAGTTTTGATTGGATACTTGGTCAACTCCTTCAAGATGTCTTCCATTGGCTGATCCAAATCGATATCAACAGCTTCCTTCATTGCAGGAGCTTCTTCTGGCAAATATTTTACTGGATCTTTCTCCAATTGCTCTAGGAAAATACCATCCTCGTTGATTTTTGCTTTGATATTTCTATCTGCGCTACAGCTTACACCGATACCAACCGGACAAGAAGCAGCGTGACGAGGCAAACGAATTACTTTCACATCGTGAACGAAATATTTACCACCAAACTGAGCTCCAATTTCACTTTCACGACAGATTTGCTCTACTTTCTTTTCCCATTTTAAATCGCGGAAAGCCTGACCACCTTCATTACCTTCTGTTGGCAAATGATCAAAATATCCAGTAGATGCTTTTTTAACTGTAGCAAGGTTTGCTTCAGCAGAAGTACCACCAATTACCAAAGCCAAATGATATGGAGGACATGCAGAAGTACCTAGATCTTTAATTTTTTCCTTGATGAATTTGGTTAAATTCTCTTCATTCAAAAGAGCCTTGGTTTGCTGATACAAGAAAGTTTTATTTCCTGATCCACCGCCTTTGGTTAAGAACAAAAATTCATACTCACTTCCCTGATTTGCATAAATATCGATTTGTGCTGGAAGGTTGTTACCAGTATTCTTTTCTTCGAACATGGTGAAAGGAACAACTTGAGAATATCTAAGGTTTCTTTCCTGATAAGTTTCATAAACACCTCTTGAAAGATGCTCTGCATCATTTGCACCAGTGTAAACATCTTCACCTTTTTTTGCTACAACAATTGCAGTACCTGTATCCTGGCAAGTTGGCAACTGACCATCAGCAGCAACTACTTGGTTCATTAACATGGTATGAGCAACAAATTTATCGTTATCTGAAGCTTCATCATCCTTTAAGATATTTTGCAATTTTGCAAGATGCGCAGGACGTAAATAGAAAGAAACATCAGAGAATGCTGCTTTAGATAACATCTCTAACCCCTTAGGATCAACCTTAAGAATTTTTCTTCCGTCAACATCAATGGTTGATACATAATCCTTAGTCAACAAACGATATTCTGTAGTATCCTTTGTTATCGGAAATGGTTTCTGATATTTAAAATCGGACATGATATGATAATTTAAATTTTGTGTGTTATTTCTATTTAATGAAGTATACAGACAAAGATAAAACAAAATGAATTCCTCAATCTATTAAAAAGGCTATTCTATAACATTGCCCTTAAACATACGAATTACCAATGCTCCATCACAAAGCTAATTTTATCAAACTGATAACACAAAGTTGATCCTTATGTCCACATCAAGCAATTAGCTGATATTAATTAATCATTTTGTAAGGACTCAATGATATTCTGTCTTCGAATCACCTTTAAAGGTATATAAATCCATGCTAAGCCACTAATGGTAATGGCCAAAATAAGCAATAACACATACAGGTATGGCATTTGAAAAGCATTGGTAAACAAAGAAGGCAGCACACCAATTAGTGCTGATAGGATTCCACCCGCTAAACCAAGCAGCAATAAAAACAAATTTTCACTAAACAAGAGTTTAAAGATATTTCTTTCAGTATAACCGATAGCTCTTAGTACAGCCAATTCTTTTTTGCGTTCCCATACATTTCTTAACAAAACAATTCCCAAACCAATTGTTCCTATAATTACACCCAAACCTCCCAGTATCATGAACATACTTAAATAGGTATTCTCAACAGAATAGAAAGCAGCCATTCTTTCCGAAGTTTTACTTCCTCTTACTCCAAAGTCCTGCAGGTTATCTTCAAAATTGTCCATAAACAAGGAATCCGTTTTAGGACATTCAGCCAAAATAATTTTAGAACCACTTACCGATGGAAAGTTCTTTTGGAACAAGCTATCTGATATCAAAATATTACCCTGAAAGATGGAGTTTGCCAAACCTCCAACAAGCAATAGCTTTACATCCTTTCCATATTCGTTCTGATAAACCAAGGTATCTCCTACTGCTTTTTTCAAGCCCCACAATATCACAGTTTGATCCGCAATGGCCGGTATCACATCCTCCCCAAAATTATGATTTAAGGCACTCCAAGGATTCTCTTTATTCACTTCCGGAAGCAATTTTGCAAAACTAAAGGAGTGTCGATATTCAAAATCCGTGGTATTAAACCCCAATACTCTTGGTTTACTAACCTGATTCAAATTCAAACAACTCGCATCATCTCCTTCCAACGCTCTGAACTGCACAAATCTCACAGATTCATCCAAATCGCCTTCCCAAAAACCAACTTTTTCCTGACCTTCGCTCGTATTTAAATCATTTAAGATTGGAAGAGTAGCTTCAATCCAATATTCATATCCACCAGTTCCTGATTGATTGGAATTTTCCGAATCCTGAAATGTTTTGCGATTGGCTCCTGTTATTAAGACTGAAAATGTTCCCAATGCCAACAACACAACAATTGCCAGACTGCGCTTAACATTTCGTGCAGCGTTTTTAACCGATAAGTCTTTTAAACTTGGAGTATGATTGCTGAGTTTTGTACCGATTCCATTTAGATAATTATGCACAAATGCAGAAAAAGATACTAAAAACAAACCTCCTGCAGATAGCAACAATTCAGCATTTTGTTCTAAAGATGATGAGAATGAATAGGCTATAATGGCAATACTCAATAGCAATGAAAACAAAGCAATCCAAATAGAGTAGGTTGACTTTTTACCAATAAGATTCTCTTGATGAACATCTTTAATCAGAGCTATAACCGATTGTTTCACCTTTCTTCGGGTTACAAATACGATGCATATTATAGCAATAATCACACCTGAAGCAAATCCAATTATCAATGTACTCATATCCAAATGAACACTCAGCATATTGGTTCGCACCACATCCTGCCAAACAGAATTCAATGCTGACAAAATTAGTTTGTTGTAAATTATACCCAACAATACGCCTAAAACGCCTCCAAGGATTACTGTAATGATCGATTCGTAAATTCGAATTGCAATAATTTTCGACTTGTTGAAACCTAAGCCAAGAAGAATGCCTGTTTCCTCATTTCTGTTATCCAGATTCAAAGAATAGATTAAAATGGTAAGCAGAATTGCTGCCGCAATAATAAAGAAGCTTAAGCTTAGGAACAAACCACCAAAATCTACCATATTGTTGGCTGCTCTTTTCCCTTCGTTTCTAACATCTGCAAAACCAATATTCAATAAATCCGGATGAATCAAATCTTGAATTTCCGATCTGACATCATTCTTTGAATCAAATCTTACAGCAGTATAAGTCCCGTATTTGTTACTCCATAAGTTAATGGCAGTATTCGATGAGATATATGCCTTTGGAGTTCCTTTGTACTTTTTCCAATAATCTTCATCCTTGGGTCTGATTTTTGAAAAATCAATGGGAACACCTGCTTCCCACTCACTACATGAACCTGCATCAGTTAACCCAGGAAATGATGGCATCATGGATTGACCCCAATGCGAATTAGTAATAGGTAAAATATCCTTAATGGTAAATGCTCTCGATTCTTCCACCAATTGTCTTAAAGCACCAATTGTGTAGTATTTAATTTGAAGCACATCCCCAACTTTAGCGTTCAAATCATCGGCTAACCATGAGTTAATAACAACTTCATTTTCTTTAATTTGATAAGTGTCAACTGAAGTGATAAAAGAATATGGTGTTTCCCTGTCATTTACATGCAAGCTATTCACAAAATAACTTAGTACATACTCTTTTTTACCCGAAATTTCATGAACCAAATCAGTAATTGGCGTATCAATAAAAACCCGATCAGATATCAACTCAACTTGAGAATTTTCTTCCAAGCTTTGAATTTTCAAACTGGCATCTTCCAATTTCCAGTTTTCAGACAAGCTTTCCTGTAATTGCTGCAAATCCAGCTCTTTTGAACCATTGGAAGCAACTAAAATCAAATTGGATACCGATTCCAATTCCAACTCTTTTGCTAAGAACTCTCTTGACAGAAATACATTGTATGGAGCAACCTGATTGCTCTTCAAGCTAAATCTACCTAATTGTGAATCATCACATATAGTCTTTACTCTTAGTCTTAAAGCAATATTCTGGTCTTCATCGGATACAAAAGGAGCATTGGCAGGAATTACACTTGCTTTCTTGAGTCGCAACAAAAAAGTATCGCCTTGCTTTACATTCATTCTGTCAGCAAGATTTGCACTCAGACAGGCTTCATCTGCTTTTAAATTATAAACCTGCGTATTGGATAAATTGTCAAAAGAAGCATCAACACCATAAACCTGAATGTTATTGATTCTTGTATTGCTTTCGGGTTGAACCGCTATACCATCAGTCTGCAAAACAGGAACCACATATGCATCCAGATCAGTTGCAATTTCATTTGCTAATTCTGCCCGAACAAAACGATCGCCAGTTGTCATGACATATTCTACTTTGCCCAAACGCAAATTCACCAGTTCATGCAAGCTATTTTTTACAGAGTCACCAACAATCAATGCTCCGGTTAATACTGCCGTACTTACAATTGTTCCGAGCAAAACAGCCAAATGCTGCTTTCGATAATACCACAAACTTTTGAGGATGTATTTCGTTTTATTCATGCAAAGAGGGTTCAAATTGAGATTTATTGCCTGAATTTACTTAAAAACCCAATGCATCCAATATTTTTTCGTTCAACTTGCGATTCTCCCCTTGGTATGGATAACAATGAATATGAATTGCCGGATTGAAATTCATCTCAATAATGGCATAATTGTCTTTTGTTGCTGGTTTAAAGATATCTTCAATCATCATATCCAAACCTGTAATTCTTACACCCAAAGCTGCCGCTGATTTGGCAGCAATTTCCTTATACGAAGGATGAATATCATCAGTAAAATCGATGCTATCACCTCCTGTGCTGATATTGGAATTTTCTCTCAGATATACAATTTCATCTTTTGCAGGAATGCTATCAAAATTTAAGTTCTGATCCTGTAAAAACATTGCTTCTGCTTCCTCCAGTCTGATTTTTTCCAAAGGTGTTCGGTATCCTCTACCACGCAATGAATCCTTATTCTTTTCCTCAACCAATTGTTTTATTGAACTGCTCCCATCTCCTCTAACATTGGCTGGTACGCGATGAAGAATTCCTGTAACCTTTTCATTAATTACAAAGAATCGATATTCCTTTCCAGAAACAAATTCCTCTATCAAAATGCTATTGTCATGCTCGAAAGCGATCTCAACTGCACGCTTGTATACCTCTTCACTATTATTTTCTTTCAAGATTGTTATTCCCAAGCCAAAGTTGGTTGATTTGGGTTTGATCACAATACCTTTTCCTTCGAACAAATCAAAATCTGATTGTGCTTCTTTCACATCGCGATAATCCAGACCAGAAGGAACTCTGATTCCGGCTTTTTCCAGAATTTTCTTTGTAACCAATTTGTTTTCCATCATCAGAACGCTTGAATAATTGTCTAATGATGTTCGTGTGGCCTGCATTACATATTCCGTTTTATCACCTCTGTGTAGGCTTATAAAGTTCTCGCTTCGATCTAAAATTTTAAATTCTACACCACGTCGCAATGCAGCTTTCATTAACAACTGAGAAGACAATTCCAGGTCTTCAAATCCGTGAAAACGGAAGCCACTCATCTCACTTTCGGTTTTGTATTTTTTTGCAAGCTTTAAATGAAAGTTAATAAAGCCTTCCTCTTCTATTTGCTGCTTTACTTTTAGCGAAGAACGTATGTTTGGATTAAGGATTAATCCTTCGGTCTCTTCTAAAGCCAATCGATAACATTCATTATAAGTAATTCCTGCTGATTTTGCAAAATCTTTGACCTCAAACAGGATATTTTGAAGCATCTCATCAATCTTCAGCATATTTCCATCGAAATCTTTCAACAAAAGATCAGGATTCATACCACTGCAAGCCACCCAATCGTGATTTTTAGCAGCTATTTTTTGCTCTGTTTCGCTGTATGTATTTTCTTCCTTTTTGAACAAGCAATACAACATAAACAGGTGAATAAAATACAACCTGTTTTTTGATACTCCCGACTTTTCGAAAGGATCCAAATCCAGAATTCGAACTTCGAGATGCGATATGCTCTTGCCATCATTCGCAAATTTCAAACGAATTGGCAAGTACAATTCCTCATCTAAAAGTAGTTTACCAGAACCAACAAGATTCTTCATAGATTCTTTAAATGACTCTAGACTATTGAAGTCAACAAAATACTCTTCGGCATTTCTATAACCAGCGGAACTTGTTCGAATAGAAACCGCTTTTCTACAGCCCATTCTCATTTTTTCGCCGGTACGTAAGGATTTCATCTTTAATGAAGGATCAGCCTCTGGACTTTCGCCAAACAACCAAACCAAAAGCCAACGGTAACGCATAAAGTTGCGAACCATTTTCAAGTAAACAGCTTCGCGAAAATTAACCTGATTCCCTTTCCACTTAATGGCTTTACAGAGTTTTCTTTCCAATCGATCTGATAATGAAAAATTGAAATGAATTCCAGACAACATCTGTCTTTCCTTTCCATACCTAATAGCCAGTTCTTCCCTGTATTTTTCCTTATGAACTCCTTCTTCTCCAAACTTTGCAATCGGAATTTCTTCCTCTTCTGGCAATAAAGGAGGTAGGCTTTGTGGCCATAAGAACTCCTCACCTAAATTCTCCGAAATCACATCATTTAATGTTTCCAAAAAACCATGAACCTCTGCAATACTCTTTAAAGGTGGTGTAATCATTTCCACCTGACTCTCAGAAAAATCGGTAGTAATAAATGGATGACGAAACTTATCGCCTAAAATCCCTGGATGTGGTGTATTGGCCATTTTTCCCATTTCATCAACACGAACATTTTCTTTTTCAATACCAAATAAACCATCCGTGATACTTGCTTTAATAGCGTTGCAAGTCAATGTTTCTGCAATATTATTGATTAAATGATCCATCTTATTAAATTTTTCCAAAAGTATTTTTCTTCATATATTCTCTAAGTAGCAAATACATTACAATTCCCTTCAATATACTACTTCCTGTGATACTCCACCATACACCATTTAAACTTAAAAATGTATAAAAGCCCAGGAAGTATGCTCCCGGCAAACGCAATGATGTAAAAATAACACTTACGGTTGCCGATATATTTGTTTTTCCCAAACCATTAAATACCCCGGCATTAATCATCTCCAGACACATAAATAGCTGAGAAACTGCTAAAATCATTAAATATTCCTTACCCATTAGAATACTTTCCTGTTCAGGAACAAATATCGAGAATAAGGTTTCAGGTAATAATAGAAAAATAAGGGTAGTTACTGATCCAACGGCAAAAGACATTCTCCATCCTGCCTTGTAAATATTCGGAACTTCAGTTAGATTTTTAGCTCCATAGCTCTGTCCCACCATAATAGTAACTGCCTGCATAAAACCACCTACTATCATAAATGTAATCGATTCTATTTGTACACCAATTTTTTGCACTGCAATGGCATTGGGCCCCCATTCGGCAATAATTCGAGCAAGGAAAATATAAATTATCGAGAATGATATTCGCTGAACCGCTGCTGGTGCACCCACCGCAAAAATGTTTTTAAATTTATCCATGCATGGTAGAATGCCATAGAAATTAATATTGGCAGTCTTTTTATAGATGAATAGAAAATAAACCAAACTCAGTAATCGTCCAATAATGGTAGCATAAGCAGCTCCATCAACTCCTAACGAGAAACCAAAGATTAATATAGGATCGAGTACAATATTTGCCGCAGTTCCAATTAAACTGGCTTTAAAGGATATTTTTGTTTTGGAGTGTGCATTAAACATGCTAATAAATAGGAGATTGGCATAGCTTAATATCACTCCAAATGTGCTAATCACCAAATAAGAAGTGGCCATTTCATTCACCTCCGGATCCTGCATTTGGAAGAAGTTGATGAACTGTTCGGGGAATCCCCAGAATATAGCTGAAAATACCGTGGCGATAATTCCAATTCCCCAAAGTGCAGAGGTAGCAAATCTACCAGCACCTTCCTCATCCTTGGCTCCTACTGAATGTGAAATTTTAATGTTTGCACCAACCGTAACAATTGATGCCATAGCCCATCCCAGATGAAGAAAGAAACCTGCCGACCCAACTGCCGCTACTGCATTACTTCCCAATGATCCTACCCATATCATATCGGTAAGATTATAAGCTGTGTGCAATAAATAAGACCCAATAATTGGAATAGCCAATTTAAATAGATCTTTTCCTACTGCTGAATATTGTTGTTCTCGTTGAAAAAAGTGAGTTATATATCTGATCATAAAAAAAACTCGAAGTACAAGTACAAATGTACAATGTATTTCGAGTTCTATTTCTTAATCTATTGTTAATTTATGAAATCACCCTCTACACCCCAGAAGGAGTACTATGGAAACTGTTATCATTCCTTCCAAAAACCTCTTTGATTTCCTAATCTAAACTTACCAGGTCCGAGAAGTGCTACAGCCAATGCTCCAAATATATAAAGTGCATTTAGTTCTACAACCAAACCACCATATTCGGTAAATTTAAATATTTCGTGAGCATGAGCCGCTGCTGTGGCTACCAATATGGTAAACGAAATCAATAATCCGGAAACTCTGGTATATAATCCTAGAATCATCAATATAGGAGCTACAATTTCACCAACATAAACTCCATACGATAAAAACTGCGGCATACCAGCTTGTCCAAGCACATATTTTACACCTCCAATGCCATGCATCAATTTGTGAATACCATGCGGTAACATTAAACCTGCAACACTTACTCTAAGTAGTAATTTTCCTAAATTTTCCATTCTTCAGTTTTATTAATTTCAAATCTAAAATAGAAAGTAATTCCTTAATAAATTGTTAACTAGCTATAATTTAATTTCGATCAATGGATAAACAAAATCGATTACCTTTGCTAATTCTATAACAATCAATCAACATTTGAATGAGAAGAAATCCGAATTTTCCTTTTGCACCAGCAAAATTTCCATTATTCTATGGCTGGGTAAGTATGGCTGCCGGTACTATTGGCGTACTTTGCAGTATTCCCGGACAAACCATTGGAGTTTCTGTCTTTACCGATTATTTAATTGACGAATTGCAATTGAGCAGAGATGTGCTGAGCACTGCTTATTTAATCGGAACCGTAGCGAGTTCTACCCTATTGACCTATGCGGGTAAAATATACGACAAATTCGGAGCAAGATTTACTGCCATTATTGCGGCATTAACCCTTGCCATTACGCTAATGCTATTTGCTGCTTCAACAGGCATAGCAAGCGGATTATCAAAAGCCTTCAGCATTAAATATTCTGTGGTTTCATTTGCAATGGTATCCATCTTCTTCTTTCTATTGCGCTTTTCGGGACAAGGGGTATTAACTCTTGCATCGCGCAACCTTATCATGAAATGGTTCGACAAACGCAGAGGTTTAGCCAATAGCATTTCCAGTGCCATTCAATCCTTTGGTTTTGCAGTTGCACCTTTGTTTATAGCCATGCTAATTGGTGAATTCGATTGGAGAAGCGCATACCAGATATTGGCAATATTAACCCTTTTGTTCGTGCTTTTTGCATTTATCGTTTATCGAGATAATCCTGAAGAATGTGGTTTAATACCAGATGGAAAAGTACTTGAAGTAAAATCGAAGAACAACACTTCTTTTACACCCAAAAGAGACTATACTTTACCCGAAGCTCGCAGCACATGGGTATTTTGGATTTTTGCCCTTGCCTTATGCTTTAGCGCTTTCTTTGTTACAGGTTTTACATTTAATGTGATCTCTATATTCGATTCATGCGGTTACTCCGAGCAAAAAGCCCTAAGCGTATTTATACCCACATCTATCGTTTCTATTATCACTGCCTTTGTGGGAAATATTCTTAGCGATTATACACGATTGCAAAAACTTTTATTGGTGTATTTAATTGGATGTTTGTTATCGGCACTTGGCGTGGCAATTCTTAATTATCCTATAGGATACTACATTTTAATATTTGGCAATGGTGTTATGGGAGGATTATTTGCAGTATTGGCATCGCTTACCTGGCTCGATTCTTCGGGCGCAAGCATTTGGGAGCTATTAGCGGATTATCCATGTCGCTTATTGTTTTTGCCAGCGCAATTGCTCCTTTGTTCTTTAGCAGAATTTATACACTTACCGGAAATTACTTCCTTGCAGGATATATTGGTGTGGCACTCGTAGTGATTCTTCTCCTTCTATCAGGAAAAGCAAAGAACCCGCAGTTAAATTAACTGCCTGTATTTTAAAGTCATTTGTAAAAATGAAAATAGCGCAAAGAAGTATTGAATCTATGCGCTATTTGTATGTAAAATCTTAGCGTTCTTTTCGTAAAACGCTCCTATGTGATACTTTATTTCTTCAAATTCACTACCAATCGATTAACGGGAATCAAATCGAAATCCCCAAATTGTTCCGCCTCGTAATGCCTGATAAACTCTTTATTAATCATGAAGATTTTGCTGTTGTAGGTATCCTGAGGATAGGTATTCTCTGCATGAAAGTCATCAAAATTGGTAAAGTTTAGCGGACAAGCCGATAACTCCCAGGCATCGCTCCCTGATTCATATATAATAGCGGAAGTCCGTGAGTTCGACAAATAAATGGACGTGATGCATAGATCTGACACAAATCATCAATCAGGAAGTTACATTCCTCTGCCTCATCATCCAGTTCTCGGTATTGTGCCGGAGGATTCTTTCTCAACTCATCAAGAATCGCAAAATACTCTACTGGTAATATCTGAAAATTCATACAACACTCCGAACAACCTTTCTTACATGCCATTTGATCTTTGTGCAGATTTGCCAGTTTCTCACTCAACTCACTTACTTCATCTCTTAATTGACGATACTTTGCCAATTCTTCTCTTGCCTTTTCGTTCATTTCTATTGGATTTTGTGCAAATGTAGAAAAAAGTATTCAACACACACCTTGAATCCCTCCCCTGAAAGGGAGACTTTGGTCGCTGCAAGCGTGCTTTTGATTACTGATAACTGTTCACTGATAACTGAAAAGGAAGAATTTCTACCAATTCAATTTTCTCAGGACTTACAGCAGCACGAATCGGATATACCTCTACTCCACTCTCGTAAGCTTTTTTTAGTGTTGCGGCATAATCAGGATCGATATCGAAGGCTGGCGTGAAGATTTCTACATCGCTGCGTTGAATTACATACACCATTACAGCGCGTTTACCTTCTGCTTTTACTCTCATTAAAGTTTCCAGATGTTTCTTTCCCCTTGTGGTTACCGCATCGGGGAAACGAGCATATTTTCCATCCTTTAAACTAACGTTCTTCACCTCAATAAAACATTCCTCATCCTCATTGCTGGCAAATACATCGAAACGGCTATCCTCGAATTTCACTTCTCGTTTTACTATAGTATAACCCTTTAAGGCTTCTATTTCCTGATTCAGCACAGCTTCATAAACCAATATATTGGGAACCGCTGTATTGATCCCTACCCAATCGCCATTGATCCTGATCATCTCCCATGTGTATTGGGTTTTACGTTTGGGATCATCAACATGGGTGAGATACACCTCCGCTCCTTCCTCCAGGCATGATTTCATACTGCCGGAATTTGAGGTATGTGCAATCACAACTTCACCACTATCCAGTTTCATATCTGTTAAAAATCTTTTGTATCGACGAAGGAATTTGCCATGAACAAGAGGCTTAGGAAATATCATAAATTAATGTTTGTACCGATTATTAATTAGTATGAGTCAATTGTTCGTTTTACTCCAAATGCCTCACTAATTATATATCGGCATGTCAATTTAATATCCCATAGTTCGCTTAGCTTACTCTGAGATTTAAATGGTATCAGAAAAATTCTACTCGAATGACAAATATATACTGATTTGAGCTACTTTTGCCTCATCAAAACCAAGAATCTAAACATGAGCAGCGAAATACTTCCTAAAATATTTATCTATAACCCAACATGCGAAATTGCCATTGCCAATGGTACAGTAAGCTATATGCCGAATAAAACACTTTCGCGATTTGAGAAGGATATAGATGTTTTGCCCATGCATTTTGCCGATGAAAAAGATGTGATTTTGGTCAATCAGTTGCCTGATCAGGAGTTTATAAAGCTTATGCAAGAAGCTGGTATTTCTTTGCCAGAATTCAAACTGTTCGAATCATCTATACAGGATAAAGACTTTGTAAAATCTACCAAAGAGAGTTTGGAACCTTGGGGATGGAGTCCAAGAATTCATCACATTTTCAAACACCTTAAAGATTCTTGTCAGCCAGAATTTAAGAATCGCCCCAATGCTGAATGGAAGGCGGATCACAAGGATTTATATAGTCGCAAAAAGGCATTGGAAGTATTGAACTTTTTTCTGGATCACACCAACAATTCTTTCTATATCGAAAAGAAACAAATTGCTAAAATATGTACTTCTGTTTCCGAAATTGAAAATCTGATTAATCAGTGGAAACAGATCGTGATTAAAGCTCCGTGGAGTTCTTCGGGTAGAGGCCTGCAAGTGCTTCGTCAGTCTCACCTAAATGATTCCATCATACAATGGATTAATGGCACCTTGGGTATTCAGGGCTATGTAATGGTTGAGCCTTTATTGAATAAGAAATACGATTTTTCTCTTCAATATTATATTGATGCCAAAGGTGAGTTGAATTATATCGGAAATGGTTTCTTTGCTACCAACAGCAATGGTCAGTATAATGGAAATAAACTAGGTGGAATGCCTACAGAAATGAAAGAATTTCTTTCTGATGATAAGATGCAACAGTTATCAGAAGACTTGAAGGAAGCTTTGATTGCTTGTGGTGTTGCGCAAAATTACTCTGGCTATTTAGGTGTTGATTGTATGCTATACAGAGATCAAAATGGAGAAATGAAACTTCAACCCTGTCTTGAAATCAATTTGAGATACAATATGGGTATTCTTGCCCTTAAACTTGACAAGCATATACATCCTGAAACCAAAGGAATATTCAAAGTACATTTTCAACCCAAATCTACTTTCGATCAGTTCCATAAAGAAATGGCAAAGAATCACCCATTGAAATGGAAGGATGGCAAATGGTTTGAAGGATATTTGCCTTTGGTGAGTTTTAATCAGAATAAGGTATTTGGAGCCTATTTGTTATTGGAGAGAAAATAATCTGTGCTTATAGTCTATTTTAACTCTTCAACTTTTCCAGACCTTCATAAAAAAGGAGCCCGAAAATCGAGCTCCTTGCAAAGACACATACTAGTTAGCTGTTATTGTAATCCTTATTAAGTCTGTTATTGCTGGATAAGTAAATCCATCATTTACTTCCATAACTGCTTTCACTTCTGTATCCCCTGTATTTGGTCCACTCTGACGTGGCGCTTGATTATTTCCTGCTCCTGGATACTCATTCACTTCGGTACCAGCATCCCATAACATCAATTGATCTGTAACATCACCCGTTACCGGAATTCCATTCTTGAATAGGTAAATTCCTTTATCTTCGAATGCAACAAACAAATCGTTCGACTGCACCAACATTGTAGCAAGATTAAAGTAATCTAGTTCGCTCGCCTCAAAAGTAAATTCATATGATTCTCCTGGGAATATTGGTGCTCCGCCACTTCCTCCAACAGGAACTGAAAATGCTCCATGTGCATTAACACCTTGTAACCCTTCTAATGAAGCATTTAAATCCGCTGGACTGCCATCCTCGGCAAGAGCTTCCAATCCATTCCCAAAATCAGGATTACCATCTTTAAACAATGGTAATCCGCCATGATTTACCACAAAAACACCTGGTGCAAATGGTGAAACAAAACCGCTATTGTCTTCTAAATACATTCCAATATCAGAGTTTCCTCCATCTTCTGCCAGGGCTTCCAACCCATTGACTGCAGCCATATTTTCCTCAAAAATTGGCATTCCTGAATTGTGCACAACCCATACACCTGGTGCTATTGGAGTTTGGAAAGCATACATATCAGATACGTTGGTAACTGTTACAGTAAATTCTGTACCACCATCATGACTTAACTCTACTTTGATCACCTGATCATTTGCCGGATAAGTAAAGCCATCAGCAACTTCTTTCACAGTACCATTTTCTGTAGTTCCTGTATTTGGTCCAGACTGACGTGGGGCTTGATTCACTCCAACTCCTGGTTCTTCGTTCACCTCTGTACCTGCATCCCAAAGCATTACTTCACTGGTTACATCTCCTGTGACAGCATCTCCATTTGCATCATAAAGCGCTAAACCTGTATCACCAAAACCATAAAATAAATCGTTGGATTGTACAAACATGGTGGCAAACGATAAATATGCACCTTTACCTGCATTAAAGGTATAGGAATAAGATCCTCCCGGACCTGCTGCATCAGTGGTTCCAGATTTAAAGAAAGCCTTTCCAGTTTGAACATTTTCTATGGTAACTGTAAAGTTTCCTGAAGCTACAGGAGGTAGAAATGTATCGTTGTCATCGTCGCAAGCAGATAAAACGAATAAGCTTGCGACTGCAAATAATAGTAAATTTCTCATAACAAACATTTTTTGGATTAATACTTTAAAACTTTAATTCAAAAGTACTTTCCTCACAATCCAAAAAATGTAAGCTGTATCACATAAAGGACAGAAAGTGGATTTTCTTATAAATTTTCTAGCCCTCGAATTCGAATTTCTTTTCTTGTGTAATTTATGATTCCATCCTGTTTTAGTTCATTAAACAGTCTGGTTACCGTCTCTCTTTTTGTGCCAATTAGATCGGCAAAGTCTTTTTGCGTCAGAAAATGATTTACAATTACCTCTGAACCACTTTCAATCCCATTCTCTTCAGCCATTTCTTTAAGAAATTCACACAAACGCGTCTTCACGTCTTTATACAAAAGAGCTTCGAACCTGCGCTCCATCTTCTTAATTCTATAGCCGATTAACTTATAAATGGACAAACCAAACTTTTCATTTTGGCGCATCAATTCATACATATCCGGAAGTTTCATTGGACACAGTTCAGTAGGTTCCATACAAGCTAAAGCATAATCATCCCTTTTCTCTTCTCCCAATAAAGCTTTCTCTCCAAAAATCTCCCCTTTACCCAAAATTGCTTTCACGATTTCTTCCCCTTCTTCGCTATAGGAAACTATTTTAACTTTCCCTTTACTCACCATAAAAATGGATTTGGAAGAATCTTCAGGAAAATATATAACATCTCCTTTTTTAAAGCCTTCAAAATGATCTTTTTGGTATTGCTTTAATTTATGTGGACATAGAATTTGAAATAGATTCACATTCTCGAAACACCAAATTGAGTTACTCATTTTATAAGTTGTTTGTGCTTTTATAATAAAGTAGCCCTCTCATAAGGATTGGGAGGGCTTCACTTTTGATCTTAATGATGGTGGTGATGTTTTTCTAACCAAAATACAAATGTGAAAAGTCATGAACTGCATTGTTCAATTTCTCAATAATTTGTAAATCGGTTGTTTGTTTGGCTTTCATTGCATACACACAGATTTCATGAAGTTTTGCCAATAATTTCTGATTCTTCTCCATTTTTTCTGCATCATCGGTAAGCTTTACACGCTGAAACATGAAGTATTGAGTGGCAATCTCCTGTAGTTTCTTAGCATGCTCTTCCTTGTTATTTACCCAGCGAACCAATTGATTGTAATTTACATTCTCCTGTGCGGACAATTCTACAATTTGTTTCATACTCTTCTCGATAGTAGTGATATGTTCGCTCATCAATACAATACGAACCGAATCGGCATATATACCACATGGAATCTCACAATGCGCAAACGCACTTTTTTGATTGCCAACCATTAAAAAGAATGCTAATACAAGTCCTAAACCCGCTGTTTTAATTAATTTCCTCATAACAACTAATAATATTTAATGATTATAAATTCTTATTTAAAATTAATCTATTTAATGAGAAATTCAAAGGCACCTAAGCATTATATGATTGCCGTAAAATTAAAAATTGACGTTTATTCGTAATTAGGCGATTTAACTTCCGCTAAACCATTTTTTAAAACTATTCACTTTTTCTCTACTTACAATCAACTCTTTATCGCAATCTGCATTTAAAATTACCTTTAAGCGAGAGTTTGAATGAACCAACACATCGTTAATTGCATTTATATTTACAATGAAAGAGCGGCTGATGCGATAAAATTGCTTTGGATCTAAAAGATCTTGCAGTTCTTCCATTTTATAATCAATAATGTACCTTTTTCCTTCATCCAATAAAATGAACACATCCCTTCCTTCAGCATAAAAAAGTTCTATACTTTCGGCTCTAAATGATTTTAACTTCTCTCCTACCTTCACCATGAATCTGGTCTTGTAATCCTTTTGAATGTTTGCCAATGCAACACTTAGTTCCTCTATGCTTTTTATGGATTGTTTGCCAAATGACTCTTTCATGCTTTCATACTTCTTAAGCGCATCATAAAGGCTATCAAAAGTAACTGGTTTTAGTAGGTAATCTACACTATTAAGCTTGAAAGCATTTAGTGCATATTCATTATATGCTGTGGTAAAAATAATTGGAGTTTTAACCTGAACTCTATTGAAAATTTCAAAACTTAAACCATCCACCAGATGGATATCTAAAAAAATTAAATCAGCTGAATTTTCAGGCTTCCAAGCCAAACTGAAGACTCTGTAATGGATTCAAATCTATCAAGCACCTTAATTTTAGGATCATATTTGTGTAATAGTCGCTCCAGTTTATCCGCAGCTAATACTTCATCTTCAATTATTATAACTTTCATTTTTAGGCTTAGTGTATTTTGTGTCAGTTAGTCTTCTATATTTATTTTTGGAATCGAAATTTGAATACGATTGTTAACTCTTTGCCATTCAAACTGAGAATCTGTGTAAAAAGTTAATGTCTTTTGTATCGACTCCTTCAATTTTTCAAACTTAGGCAATGGTATTAGTCGTTCAGATGACAAAAATCTAAATAGAATTGTTTCGTCTGAATCTTCAATTGAAATTTCCAATTTTGTATTCAAATCAACTTGCTGGCTGTATTCAATCAGTTGAATGGTTTGTAAAATCATGTTTGGAACTACATGGACATTCTTTATTTCATCCAGAGTCCAATTTACAATTAAATTATCTGAGTAATTGTAATTTCTAAGCTTTATATATTCATCGATTTTTAACTTCTCTTCTTCCAATGTTATTACTTCCGAGTATCGATTGCCAAGTATTCTTCTGTAAAATAAGGCCAGATGATCGATATACTCCTCTGCTCCTTCCACCTCGTCTTTCCTTATTAAACTTATTACACTTTCAAGTGATTCATACAAGAAATCAGGATTCAATTTGTTCTTAAACACTTCCAATTCAAACTCAATACTCTTTCTATTCAGTTCCTCTTTCTCGAGCAAGAGTGAATTTTGCCTATCCAAGAAACGAATGCTTAAATAAAACAGATGAAAAAGAATACCAACCAGTATGAATATAATAAGGAATGCAATGAGTTCGGAAGAAAATTCATTAATCCCAATCACGAACCTAAAGTAGGTTGCAAATAATACATACACCAAACCTACCGTGATTAAAAAGCTTCCAGCATAAATCACCGAAAATTTAATCAGTTTATTTCTTTTTAGAATTCTAAGCCTATCGGTTTTCAATAGCCAAAATCTGTAAGATTCAAATAAAATTGCAGTAACCGCCATCAGAAATATTAATTCTTCAGGACTAAAATTATTACTGATTTCAGCTAAACGATCAAAAATTAATAGCATTAAAAGATATACCAATATCGCAACACATGGTGGTGTAATCAATCGGTATATATTGTTGTTTAAATAATTGGTTTTCATAAGGTAAACATTAATTATTTTCCGATTGAAGTATTAAAGGCAAGCTTACTTTAAAGTGCTCATTTTTATCCAGCAGAATACTGTCATTGGTAAAATATGAATATCGTTTTTTAATATTCTCAATGCCAATTTGAAATGATTCTGGTTGCTCTCGTAATGGATTTATGTTGTTTTTAACGCACAAATAATTATTATCAATTTCTATATCAACTAACAAAGGAGATGTTTGTGAAATTAGATTGTGCTTAATGGCATTTTCAACAAGCATTTGAACAGAAAGTGGTGGAACATATGATTCCATAGCATTTTCAGGAATATTAATTTTTAATTCATAGGCCTCCTGAAATCTTACTTGCAACAAATAATTGTATGATTGAACAAAATCCAATTCCTTCTGGAGTGGGATTAACGGCCTATTGTTTTGCTTAAATATAAATCGATAACTTTCAGCAAACATTCGAATAAACTTCTCAGCCACTTCCTTATCCTTGTAAAGTAAAGATGAAATGGTATTTAAAGAATTAAATAAGAAATGTGGATTCAATTGGGATTTCAATGCTTCAAATTGTAGATTTAGCTGATTGTTCATCAGCTCCACCGATTTGATTTCCTCTTCGCGCATCTGATTGAATGAGTAGATCATGAAATCGATAATACAATACACAAGAACCACCAAAAACAGTATCAAAAGTGTCTTAAATATTTCATCATTGTATATCAACCAAAATTGAGAATAACTTAAATCACCCTTTAAAGAAATCAAGAACATTTCGGAATAAATGGCGATTAGAATCAAACCAATAATATACAAAGTTGAGCTTTGGATTAAAAAACGTATGGCGTGTCGCTGTTTCCAACTCACCAATTTATTGAGATACTTTCCAACAAATAAGGTAGAAATACCAGCCCAAAAACCAAATATTGCACTAGGCAGATATCCGGTTAACTGATATTCAAAACCAGGTAATTCCCCTACATAACTATAAAATGCAAGAATGTAACATAGCATTCCAAGTATAGGACCAATGATAATAAAGCGGAGGTTTTTATTCACGATTATGGATTTCTCTGAATTTACAATTAAAGATACGGCAATGATTTTGTCGAATTGCAATCTTTCTAAAAGAATTCGATTTATCGAGTTTTTCACCCGATAAATCGATCTTATAACATCTATTTCCTTACTTTCCTTTTGAGTAAATGGCTTTCATTACTTTGCCATATTCGTACTCTGAGCTTATTCCCTGTGTTGCTTTAATTAAAGCATCTTTAATTTCCTCATCGTCCAAATTCATTTCGTGGGTAGCTATTAGAAGAAAGCTTGCCAATTCGTAATTTGATGAAATATTTTCTGATTTGGAGATAAGTGTCAGTTGCTGCTTCTTATTTAGATTCCCTTTCATTAAAAGGGATTTATAAAATTTGCTCAATTCATAGCTTGATGAAATTTCATCAGAAGCTTTCAATAAAAAGTCAAATCGATCCTCTCCCAGTTGTTCATACTCAATCAATTGATCTAAAATCCCTTTATAAGTATAATTCGATGATATATTTCCTAACAATTCAGTGAATTCATTTAAATTGGATTTACTAATCATCTCTTCTCGAATCATTGAGTTGATGATTTGTCCCATCTCATAATCAGAAGATACAGACTCAGTAAGTTCTATAATTTTATCCACATTGCCTGATGACAATCCTTCATTCTTAATGATCGATTTAATAATCTGCGATTTTTCATAGTTGGATGAAAGCTCTTCAACTTCACTCAACAATTTATTCATTTGTGCATTTGTAAGCTTATCATCAGCAAGAGCCATCTTCATTAGGTTTGACTTCTCGTAAGATGAGCTGATATCTCCCATTGCATCAATAAAATGCGTAAAGTTTTCTTCATTAAGCTCATTTAATTTATAAACCGATTTTAAAACCTGGGAGAGTTCATAATTGGACGAAATCTCTTCTAAACTGTTAAAAAATTCAGCCGAAATCTCAGGATCCTGAATAAATATAGGGTTGTATTTTTTATAGATCTGCGACAATTCATAATCCGAATTAATTCGATATGGAAATTCTCTAAGCAAACTCTGCAATTCACTCTTATTTAGGCTATTATTCTTTAGTAAATATTTAACCATACGCGAACGATAATAATCGCTATCCGTCTCCTGTAGTTCTTTCAAAAATCCTGTAACACCAGATTTCTTGTATATTTTATTCACTCTATTTTCGAGGTCAATGCCCGAATTTCTAACAATATCCGGAAGCATTTTCTTCATCCATGCACGACCTTTAGGTTCAAAATCAACCTCTTTACTACCCTCATAATAAAGATAATTAATTGTTCCCTCATCGGATCTGATATACAACTTACGTTTCATACCGAAGCTAACCATGCTTATTTTAATGTAAGCATCATCCGACATGGCTTTTACATCTGTATAGTCTTCATTAAATTCAATATCACCATTGGTAGAGATTTTAATATTTTCAACCCGCCAATTGTTATTCTTCGTAATCACAATATCCCAATCGCCATTGCCTGCATTTCCAGCATTACATGATAATGTCGACAACATTACGACTGCCATTAGGCTTAGTAAAAATTGTAAATGTGTTTTCATATGCTTGTATATTATTTTTTGTGACTTTTATATTTTATCCTACGATACAATATTCCAAATAAAGCATACAAGAAAAAAACAAATTGACATCAACTGTAGTTTGGATGTAATGAATTGTAATAAGAAAGTAGTGGGCAAAAAAAAGCCATCTCAATTGAGATGGCCCATATCTTAAATACGATAATTCTTACATGTTCATACCACCACAAACGTGAAGAGTTTGACCTGTTACGTATGAAGACAAATCAGATCCTAAGTACACACAAGTTTTAGCAATTTCTTCTGGTGTACCACCTCTTTTCAATGGAATTTTACCAGCCCAGTCTTTTACTACATCTTCAGGTAATTTACCAGTCATTTCTGTAATAATGAAACCTGGAGCAATTGCATTAGAACGGATACCTCTAGAACCTAACTCTTTCGCAACAGACTTCGTGAATCCGATGATACCTGCTTTAGAAGCTGAATAGTTTGCCTGCCCAGCATTACCGCTAACACCAACTACAGAACTCATGTTGATGATAGAACCACTGCGCTGCTTCAACATTGTTCTTTGAGCTGCTTTAGTAAAGTTGAAAACAGATTTCAAGTTCACATTAATTACTGCGTCCCACTGCTCTTCTGTCATACGCATTAATAAAGTATCTTGAGTAATACCAGCATTGTTTACCAAGATATCAATAGCACCAAATTCTTTTACGATTTCAGCAACTACCTTATCTGTATCAGCAAAGTTACTTGCGTCAGAGGCATATCCTTTTGCTTTAACTCCGTAAGAAGCAATTTCCTTTTCAGTTTCCATTGCTTGTTCGTTGTAGAACAAATCAGTAAAAGCAACATTACAACCTTGTTTTGCAAATTCAATTGCAACCGCTTTACCAATACCACGAGAAGCACCGGTAACAATCGCTGTTTTTCCTTCTAATAACTTCATTTGAAATTCTATTTTTATTAAAAATATATTCTTTATTAAGGATGATGTTCCCGCTTCAAAAGAAGCTCAAACACCAAAATCGCTAACAAATATAAAATATTTTCAGCGATATCTACTTTTGTTTATGTCTCCTAAAAAAGAGAATATCTGTATTTGTTAAAATTCAAAACAAAATTAACTTTATTATACCACACAAGTCCAATACATTACAATCCTAATGCTAATTAATCAACGTGTAAATTTCTTCTAGAAGTTCACTTGCTTTTCCTTGAAGAAAAAAATCAGTAATTCCATCTGTGTAGTTCGATTCTTCCGTATTGATTTCGATGACTATTGCTCCATTTCGTTTGGCCTCGGTAGGAATCATAGCTGCAGGCATTACCTCTCCGGTTGTTCCAATTACCAACACCACATCAGCAGCTCTAGCCGCCTGTAAAGATTTTCGATAAGCAACTTCTGGTATATCTTCACCAAAAAACACAAAATCTGGCTTCAAAATTTTCTTGTCCTTTACACATTTGGGAGGCAATTCATCCAAATTCACCTCAGATGGAAGATAGATTTTACCGCATTGCAAACAAATCAGTTTTTGGGAATTGCCATGAAATTCATACACAATTTTTGAACCTGCCTCCTGATGCAAATTATCGATATTCTGAGTCACCACCGCTTTTAGCAACCCCTTCTCCTCTAGCTGTGCCAACACTTTGTGTGCACCATTATAGCTTGCTTTTCCAAAAAAATCATAAAAGATAGACTTTATAGCCTTCCAGGATTCAACAGGATTCAAGTGAAAATAATCTAAATCCAGACATTGGGGATCATATCTACTCCACAATCCATTTGGTCCTCTAAAGGGCGGTATTCCACTTTCAACGGATACTCCCGCACCTGTAAAAGCAATCATCGATTTTGAATTGGAGATGATATCGGCAACCTTTTGTAAATCTTCTTTCATCTTATAATAATTTTCTTGTAGCTGTAAGATGGAACTTACTATTCATAAATAATTCCCGAATAAAATTCAGAACGGGCTCTTCTCGTATGTGCTGATAGCTATCGGGGTAGTAATTATTTATCAACGAACGTTTCATGATATAATTCAATATTTTACTTGTAACAATGAATGTAAATCTCCATTCTAAAGTTACATTAAAATCCTCTCTTAAAATTTCTTTTCAAAGCTTTACTGCTGATTTGTTGATACTTACAACTAGTAACGATTTATTAACATTGCTGTAATATTCCTGTAACATTAGTGTTTTAACATTGCAGTGTGAAAAGATACAAGTTAGTCTTTTATATACTATGTAACGTATCAAATCAGATTTTAAAATATTAAAAAAATAAGAATAATCGTTTTTAAAACTAAAATTTAAACCAGAATGAAAAAATTTCAATTGCTTTTTACTGCTGTTATTGCAGTTGCCCTAATGGCAAGTTGCGGAAATGCAGGTAAGGATAAAGCTGCAAGTAACGAAAAAGCTAAGACAATTACAGGTGCTGGAGCAACTTTTCCACAACCATTTTATAACAAAATATTCAAGAGCTACACCAAAGAAAAAGGTCTATTGGTAACCTATGGTGGAATTGGTTCTGGTGGAGGAATTCGAAGCTTAAAAGATAAAATTGTTGACTTTGGAGCAAGTGATGCATTCTTAAATGATAAGAAGTTAGCTGATATGCCAGGAGAAGTTCTACACGTTCCTACTTGTTTGGGAGCTGTTGTAGCTGCTTATAACTTACCAGGCAAGCCTGAGTTAAAATTTACTCCTGAATTAATGGAAGGTGTTTTCATGGGTAAGATTACCAACTGGAGTGATGCCAAAATAGCAGCTGTGAACCCAGATGTAAAATTACCAGATATGGAAATTACGGTAGTTTATCGTTCAGACGGATCAGGTACTACTTTCATCTTTAGTGATTACATGAGCAAAGTAAGTGCTGAATGGAAAGAAAAAATTGGTGCTGGTAAAGCTTTAAAGTGGCCAGTTGGTATTGGTGCAAAAGGAAACCCTGGTGTTGCTGGTACAATTAGCCAAACCGAAGGTGCTATTGGTTACATCGGATCTGAGTATGCTTTCGCAATGGGCATTCCTGTAGCAAGCATCCAGAACAAAGCTGGTAACTTTATTCATCCTTCTGTTGAATCTGTAAGTGCATCTGCAAAAGGCGAAATGCCAGCTGATACTCGTGTAAGCCTAACCAATACTGATGCTGTTGATGGATATCCTATCTCTAGCTTTACCTGGTTAATTCTTTACAAAGAACAAAACTACAACGACAGAAGCGCTGATCAAGCTGCACAAACCATCAAATTAATTGAGTGGGTTGTAAGTCCGGAAGCTCAAAAAGAAACTACAAAAGTACACTATGCTCCTCTTCCAGAAGCTGCAGTAGCTAAAGCAAAAGCAGTTCTTAATAAGGTAACTTATAACGGAAAAGCATTAAAATAAAACAATTGACTTTGGTCAAACAACGAGCTTGTCTCAACTTGTTTTCAATTAGTTCTCCAGACTATTAGCTGATACAAGCTCGTTCTTCTATTACACTGAATCGTTCAAATCTTATGAACAGCGAAAAAATCTTCAAATATTTATTAGTTGGCAGCGGTATTCTTATGGTGTTAATTGCCCTGGGAATTGTTGCTACACTATTTGTTGGCTCCATCCCTTCTTTTAAAGAGTTTGGGTTTGGATTTTTATTTTCTACAGAATGGGATCCAACAGAAGGACGTGAAACCTATGGTGCTTTACCATTCATAATAGGTACTCTCCTAACATCCATTCTGGCTTTAATCATTACATTTCCATTCGCTTTTTCAATTTCCTTATTCTTAGGCGAATATTTTAAAAATGGTGCCTTGCCTTCCTTTTTAAGATCGGTAGTTGATCTATTGGCTGGTATTCCATCGGTTGTATACGGATTGTGGGGGTTTTATGCACTAAAACCATTGGTTGCAGAATTGGGTCTTAATGCACAAGGATTCGGAATATTCACATCATCGGTTATTCTAGCGATCATGATTATTCCATATGCTTCTTCACTTGGTGCCGAAGTAATCTCAATGGTTCCTGGTAGTTTAAAAGAAGCTGCTTATTCACTTGGAGCAACACGCTTCGAGGTAGTAAAAAACGTAATTGTTCCGAACGCAGGTTCTGGAATATTTGCAGGTTATATACTTGCACTGGGTAGAGCAATTGGTGAAACCATGGCAGTTACCATGCTTATTGGTAATTCCAATAATATGCCATCAGGAATTTTTGATTTGGGAAACACCATGGCCAGTTTAATTGCGAACCAGTTTGGCGAAGCAGAAGGATTAAAATATACTTCTCTTATTGAGATCGGCTTGATCCTGTTCGTCATCACCGGTATAGTAAATTATATCGGAAAATTAATCATGAAAAAATTATCGGCTTAGCCTTTATTATATAAAGAAATGAATATCTCTACAGAAATATCAGACAGGAAAATGAAGCAACGCTTGTTGAAAGACAAGATTTTTACCAATGTAATGATCTTCCTTGCTTTTCTTTCAGGTGTGCCTTTATTCCTGATTCTATACCAATTGGCAATAAAAGGATATCGTCAGTTGAACATTGGCTTTTTCTTTGAAGAAGCACCTGATACCATGGAAGCAATGGTGGCTGTTGCAAACAACGAGATTATTCCTGGTGGAATTGCCAATGGTATTGTAGGTACATTAATCATTGTTGGGTTAGCTTCATTAATCGCTATTCCGTTAGGTATTATTTGTGGAACCTATCTTGCCGAGAATGCAGGAGGAAAATTTGCAGGTTTGGTTAGGTTTATTGTTGACATGCTTCAGGGTGTGCCATCAATCGTTTTGGGGGTAATCGGTTACATCTGGATTGTTAAGCCAGTGACCAATGGTTTCTCCGCTTTGGCTGGTAGTGTTGCCTTATCAATTATGATGTTACCATCAATTGTGCGATCAACAGAGGAAACATTAAAAATGATACCAGGCACATTAAAAGAAGCTGCTTTATCACTAGGTGTTCCATATCACAAAGTGATTCTTAAAGTGATTCTACCAACAGGTATCTCAGGTATCCTAACCGGAGTAATCCTTGGGATATCACGTATTGCAGGAGAAACTGCCCCTCTTATGCTTACAGCTTTGGGAAGCACTGTTGTTAATACCAATATCACAGAGCCATCAAGTGCTGTACCTCTCTTGGTTTGGGAGTTTTATAACGATCCTAACCTGGTAAATATGATATGGAGCGCCTCCTTATTCTTATTACTATTAATCCTAGGTCTGAATTTATCAGCTAAAGCAATCGCGAAAAAATGGAAAGTACAATACTAAAACAAGTGCAAATGCCTACAGAGCAAAAATATAAAGAGAACGTCGTGATAAAGAATCCAATTGAAAATATTGAATCTCCAGTTTTAAAAATCGATGATTTGTCGGTTTCTTATGGAGGAGATAAGTATGCAATACAAAATGTATCTGCAGGTATTGCCAAAAACAAAATCACAGCAATTATGGGTCCTTCGGGCTGCGGAAAAAGTACACTTTTAAGAGCCATTAACCGCATGCACGAATTGTATCCAAATACTCACAATAAAGGTGGAGTTTATCTGGGCAATGAAAACATCTACGAACTAAATCCAATTCAATTAAGAAGAAAGATTGGTATGGTGTTTCAACGTCCAAATCCATTTCCTACCATGAGCATTTACGATAATGTAATCGCAGGTTTTAACTTGAATGGAATTAGACTAAAGAGATCTGAAAAAGATGAAATCGTTGAAAAGTCGTTGCGAGAAGTGGCACTTTGGGACGAAGTAAAAGATGCACTACACAACAGAGGAACTTTCTTGTCTGGAGGTCAGCAACAAAGATTGTGTATTGCACGCGCTTTGGCATATACTCCTGATATTATTTTGCTTGATGAACCTACTTCGGCTCTTGATCCAATTGCAACTTCGAAAATTGAAGACTTGCTGGTGAAATTGAAGAAAGACTTTACCATTGTGTTGGTAACGCACAACATGTCGCAGGCTGCTCGTATTTCTGACTACTCCATGTTTATGTATCTTGGAGAGTTGGTAGAGTATGGCAAAACAAAACAAATGTTTACCACACCTAAAGACAAGCGCACCGAAGAATATCTAACAGGTAAATTTGGTTGATACATCATCATGCCATGATTCGTTCCCGAAAGCTTTCGGGATCCTAATTATTAATTCGTAATTATATTAAAATGTCAATTAAAAAAGATAAAAAATTCGATAAGCTTCATGCTGATTTCAGCAAAATGAAATTGATCCTTCAGGAACAATTTGAGATTATGGATGAAATCGTATCATATGGTCTGGATATTATCGATGTAAAGAGGGTGGAAAAGTTTGAATCAAATGAAAACAAACTTGACAATCTTGAAATTAAAATGAGCGATAATATCATTCTAACCATGGGCTTACAGCAACCAATGGCTAGTGAATTGCGTTTATTGATATCCTATTTTAGGATGATTGGATTCATTGAGCGAATTGGTGATCAGCTAAATAACGTTTTAAGATTTATTCAGAAAATGGAGCCTCCATTTATTCCCGAAAAGCATCGCGATTCGTTGTTAAACATGTTAGCAATTAGCGAAAAAATGGTACGTAAGGCTTTAATTTCTTTTGAGGATAGCGATATGGAATATGCTATTTGGACCATTAAAAATGATGAATTTGTTGATGAAATGAGATACGATCTTATGAAACGAATGGTAAAAAAAGAAACTCCGGAAGGCGTTGACCAGCATGACATCTATAATCTACTAAACTTTGGAAACATTTTAAGTAGCATTGAAAGAGTTGCAGATAATGCAACCAATATTGCCGAAGCTTCCATTTACTATCAACAAGGCATTGACTTGCGTCACAAAGATATATCTGAAGAGGAGTAAATGGTAATCAGTGATCAGTAACCAAAGATTAGTGGCCTATTACTCCTAATCCATAAACTCTATCATCTCTCTGGGAACTTTCAAGATCTGAATACTTAAACACTTTACTAAAAATAAATAAGCTTAAAAAACCCCCAGAAAGATTTCCAAAAAATGAAGGATTTAAAGATATTAGTAGTCGATGATGAAGAGGATTTGTGTGAAATCCTGCAATACAATCTCCAACAAGAAGGTTTTCAGGTGGATACTGCCTTTTCATCAGAACAAGCATTAAAACTAGATTTGAGCGAATATGATTTCTTTCTGTTAGACATCATGATGGGAGAAATATCAGGTCTGGAATTGGCTAAAATTATTCGTCGTAATCCCGATTTGGCAGATAAACCAATACTGTTTATCACTGCCAAAGGGAGTGAAACGGACAAATTGCTTGGATTTAAAGCTGGTGCCGATGATTATGTCGCAAAACCTTTTTCCGTAAAGGAAGTTATTGCCAGAATTCATGTAATTTGCAAACGTGTTTTCTCTGAATCGAAAAACGAATCAAATTTTGAATATGAAAAATTGAAATTGATTCCAGAATCGAAGCAAGTTACGATCAACAATATTGATGTAGGTTTAACCAAAACAGAGTTTGAAATTTTACACCTGCTTTTAAACCATGCAGGAAGAATTTACTCTCGTGATGAAATCATGAATAAAATTTGGGAGAACGACACCTTTGTAGGCGATCGAACTGTTGATGTGAATGTACGACGAATCAGAAAAAAAATTGGAGAATATCACAATTTAATTAAAACCAAATCGGGATATGGATATTATTTTGATCCCGTGAAACAATAGTTAATTCGTTTTTATACATGACAACAAACTTTCCTAACTCTGGATCAAAATACAAGAAGCGTTTATTTGTCTACTTCTTTTTGATAGTGTTGATTTTTTCTATGCTAATTGGTGGCTTCCAATACAATCAGGAAATTGCCTACCGAAGAGAAAAATTAGAATATGCGCTGAATATTTATACCGAGCAGGTTCAAGAGTTGATCAAACAGAAAGACTTAATCACCAAAAACGAATTTGCAGAAGTTGATTCATTAAGAAGCTTAATGCCTGACCACAATATACGATTGACCGTAATTTTGAGGGATGGTAAAGTTGTTTATGATTCTGATGTTGAAGACATAACCAGACTTGACAACCACATTCATCGACCGGAAATTCAAAAGTCGATTTATAGCAATAAAGGAAGTAACATCAGGTTATCGGGCTCAACAGGACAAACTTATTATTATTATTCAAAGCATTACTACACTCACTTTGTAAGGGCAGCTCTTCCCTACAACGAGAGTGTAGTTTCTTTTTTAAAGGCCAATAAACTGTTTTTCTACTTCCTAATCGCATTGTTTGGCGTAACCATAGTGTTCTTGCTTTATGCAACACAGCATTTTGGAAACTCCATTGCCAAACTTCGAAAATTTGCAATTAACGCGGCCAAAAACAGACCAATTGATCCAAGTGAGAATTTTGGAAAAACCGAACTGGGCGAAATCAGTCATCAAATTGTAAAAATTTACAATAAGCTTAGAAAAACCAAAGAAGATTTGGTTAAGGAGAAGGAAAAACTAATTATGCACCTGCAGATTGCCCAGGAAGGTGTTGCAGTTTTCGACAAAGACAGGAATTTAATCCTTTGGAACAGCCATTTCATTGATTACATCAATTACCTGTCCAACATTTCAACACATAACTACCAGGAAATATTCGAATTGCCTGAATTGACAGAGATTAATGATTTTATCACAACAAACATAAAAAATCTGGAGAAGAACTACATTCCCAATGTTGATATTATTAGCTCTAAAAATGTAGTTACCGTTGGCCATAAAATGTTTCTTTACCAGGTTGTGGTTTTCCATGATTGCAATTTCGAAATCTCGATTAACGATATTACCAAATCGGAAAACGAAAAAACCATAAAGCAAGAAATGACCCTGAACATTGCGCATGAGTTAAAAACTCCTGTTACAGCAGTTTCCGGATTTTTAGAGACCATTAAAGATAATCCGGAAATGCCTGAGGATAAGAAAATCCTTTTCATTGAACGATCCTGTGTGCAAATCAACAGATTATCGAATTTAATTCAAGATATTTCGGTGCTTACCAAAATGGAAGAAGCACAACAATTGTTTACCATTGAGAATGTAGATATTGGCAAATTGTTAAATGAAATGTTGGATGATTTTGAATTGAAATTGAACCATGCCAAAATGAATATCAATCTTCATATTCCTCAGGATTTAACCATTAAAGGCAATTCTGAGTTGTTGGATTCTGTTTTTAGAAATCTAATCGATAATTCGATAAAATATGCCGGAGAAGGAAGCTCAATAGAAATTAGAAACTATTTTGAGGACAACAATTACCATTACTTCTCTTATCATGACAATGGAATTGGAATTTCGGAGGAACATTTGCCAAGAATTTTTGAACGTTTCTATCGTGCCGATAATGGCAGATCCAGAAAAATGGGAGGCACAGGTCTGGGCTTGTCCATTGTTAAAAATGCCGTTGGATTTCATAAAGGACGTATTTTTGTAAAAGCACGAAAAGAAGGCGGTACAGAATTTTTCTTCTCTTTAAAGAAGCAGTTATCTTAAAGTCAAACTGTTCAACAGTCCAACAGTTCGACAGTTCGACAGTTCGACTATAGGACGGTTAGACTGTTATACTTTTAGACTATTGAACTGTTGGACTATTAGACTTTATCCTTATCTTCAAGCTTCATCAAACTACAAAAGTATGTACAAAGCAAATGAAGATAGGTATGAAAATATGCCTTACCGAAGATGTGGAAGAAGTGGATTATTGCTACCTGCCATTTCCTTAGGATTATGGCATAATTTCGGACATGTAGATCTTTACGACAATTTCAAGCAAATACTATTTAGAGCATTCGACAGAGGAATTACGCACTTCGATTTGGCCAACAATTACGGTCCGCCTCCAGGTTCGGCCGAAGAAAACTTTGGAAAGATCCTACGTGAACACCTGAGTCATTACCGCGATGAAATGATCATTTCCACCAAAGCAGGATATCACATGTGGTCAGGCCCATATGGTGATTGGGGATCACGCAAGTATTTGATAGCAAGTCTTGATCAAAGTTTAAAGCGAATGGGTTTGGATTATGTGGATATCTTCTACTCTCACCGACCAGATCCCAATACACCACTTGAAGAGACCATGATGGCTTTGGATCATGTGGTACGACAAGGCAAAGCTTTATACGCAGGAATTTCTAACTACAATGCAGATCAAACTCGTGAAGCAGCTAGAATATTGCGTGAATTGGGTACTCCTTGCCTGATTCATCAACCTAGATATTCGATGTTCGATCGTTGGGTTGAGGATGGATTGCTGGATCAGATCGAAAAGGATGGAATAGGTTCAATCGTCTTCTCTCCACTTGCCCAAGGATTGCTTACCAACAAATACCTTAAAGGGATTCCGGAAAATTCACGAGCTGCCAAATCTCACGGATTCTTGCAAAAAGAACAGATTACCGATAAGGTAATTGATAAAGTAAAAGCCTTAAACCAAATGGCAGAAAAAAGAGGACAAAGCCTGGCACAAATGGCCATTGCATGGCTATTGAAAGATGAGCGTGTAACTTCTGTTCTGATTGGTGCAAGCTCTGTTTCTCAACTCGATCAGAATATTGATAGTGTAAACAACCTAGACTTTGAGATTTTTGAATTGGAAGAAATTGAAGAAATCTTAACGATTGAGATCTAAGTACAGATAATTAAATGGTAAGCCTTTTGATTTGCAATCTGTCATTTATAGAATGTATTGAATGCACTTTCCATTTATTTCATTTTTAAGACTCTTTATGATTTGGAGTGGGTAATTCTTTAGATTCATTATTATATACCTTTTCCTTGTTACATTCACCAAAGTGGGCATTGGAAGGTCAAGCTGATTAGACACAGAAAAATTTTTAGTAAGACGGGGAAGCTGAGAACTTGTTCGAAGATCACCCCACCGCACTTAAATTTTTCAAGTATAAATAGTTTGAGCTTACACGCCCTAGATTTTTTGCATCCTTTTTCATCAATGGAAAAAGGGTGAGCCATGCGGCTCGAGCAAAGCGAAGTTAAACTAAAGAATTGTAGGATAATTTGTTCAAATAATGATTGATTTATTTACCCACTATATTCTATTAGTACCACTTTTATTTACTAAACAATAATTTTTTGACCTCAAACCCAAAATTTTTTGACCTCGATCGTGGTTCTACCCACGCTTGAGGTTAAATTTTAGGAGTAAGTGTGGTTCGAGGCACAGTTTGGACCAAACTTTTTAACAAATAGGTGGGTAAAGACACATTCCGTGTTAAAATTTTTAATTGAGACTGTGTCTTTTTTAAGCCCAAGTGTGTCTCGAACCACGATAGGTGGTGTCTTTTTTAAGCACAAACGTGTCTCAAATGACGATAGGTGGTGTCTTTTTTAACAAATACTCACATTTCTATACATTTTCTGGCTAACTGGATATACCTACTAAGTTAATCCAAACACAATGTCCTTGAAGCATTGGATATTGCTACACCTCTATTATCATGAAATAAATTTATGTATGAAAATTATTTGTTGATTGGTACTTTTTTGTTAATTTCAAACTTGATTTATTGTACAATTAAAATAATTGCCATATGAAATTATTAAAACCCTACGTAAATTTGATCAGGTCAGCATCAAATGGAGTTTACACACTTAATTCGGTAGTATCGGTACCAAAAGGCTATGCTTTAAATACGCTTAGCCAAGGAGAAATTGAAAAAGATGGACAAAAGCTTTGGGCAGTTACTGCAACCATAACCTCTAATGGAAGTGTTGGAACAGAAATCGCTGAATTCTCAGTGCCATTGGAACAAGGTCCAACCGATGAAGTTAAAACAGTGAGTATGGTAATGGTGGATACCGCATTGATGGCCAATCCTACAGAAGACAATAGCACTGATGTGGATTATGATGATGCTGAAGAATTAATGTAATCGTTATTTACAACCTCTATTGATGGACATTAGTTTTAAAACTAATGTCCATTTTTATAGTTTATAATTTTTATCAAAAATCAATGTTTTTCGTATATTAGTTACGCAAAAATATTCTTTCATATTCATGATTAAACGAATACTATTTATATATTTTATAATTTCTCCTTTATTTCTATCTGGACAAATAAACAAATTTGTAGATAAGAAATTAGACTCAATAGTAGGTACGAAAGGAAAGATTCAATTTTTAACTAATTGGACGAATAAAAATTATAAAAAACTACCCGATCATGCACAATATTATTCTGAAAAGTGTATTGAACTTGCCAAAATAAACAATGAATATTCTGCAATAGGTGATGCGTTTAAAACTATTGGTGCAATTCATTATTTAAAAGAACAAAATCTTAAAGCTTTAAACTCTTATTCTCATGCGATGAAGCAATATAAGCTAGCATCTGATTCTTTAAAAACCTATCAGACAATTTATAATATGGGAATTGTTTATAGTAAAAATGAAGACTATGAATTGGCTCTCAAAAGCTATCTATCTTGTTTAGTCTTCTTTGAAAATGAAAAGAAAACTAAAGCTATATCTTTAACTCTTAACAGTATTGGGGTAGTTTATAAAAGACTTAAAGATTATAAAAAGGCACTTCAGTACTATGAAAATTCAGCTAAAATATGTGCCGAAAACAACTTAAATTCAACCCTTTACTTATCTAACACCAATATTGCCAACATCTACTCCATTCAAAATAAATTTCAGGAAGCCCTAAACTATCACAAGAAAAACTTAGATGTACTTAAAGCAGAGCCCAACAAATATCGACTGGCGCAAACTTACCACAACATTGGTGCTTGTTTTCTTGAGATGAAACAATACGCCATAGCTATTGACTACCTAAAACGGAGTTTACAATTAAAAGAAGAAATTGGAAATAAAAACTTAATCATTACCTCTTTAAATGGATTGTCTCATGCAAACTATCAGATGAACAATCTGGAAGATGCGTTATCTTATAGCAGAAGAGCATATCAATTGGGAAAAGAGGTTGGTAATATGGAATTACAAAAAAATAGCACCAAAGAAATTTTCAAAATTTACACACATAAAAACCTCGCTGATAGTGCAATTTTTTATTTTGACATTCATGAGAATTTACGTGATAGCATTATTAACAAAGAAATCTATAAACAAGTTTCCGAAATCCAGACCAAATACGAAGCTGAAAAAAAAGAAGCGCAGATTGCAATATTAGAGAAAGAAAACAATAGCAAAGCCATACAACGAAATGCTTTGTTTGTGATTCTGATATTGATTGGAGGATATGCGGGATTTATTGTCTATTCATATAACAGAAACAAAAAGCTAACAAGATTACTTAGCTTGCAAAAATCACGAATCGAATGGTCAAAAGAACTTCTCGATCATAGGAACAAAGAATTAAAATTGTCAAACCAAACCAAAAACAAACTGTTCCAAATCATTTCTCACGATTTGCGTTCTCCTTTGGCTTCGGTATCGGGTATTTCCCATTTAATACAAATTCTTTTAAAGCAAGGAAGGTATCACGAATTGGATGAAACCAGCCAGGATTTGAACGAATGCGTAACCCGTGTTCTTAACCTTACCGATAACCTTTTGTCTTGGTCTTTAAATCAATCTGGCAAATTGCCTTTTACTCCTGTCATTATTCCGGTTAAGAATCTATTGTCCGGCATACTGGAAATCTACAAAACTGGTGCTCAACAAAAGAATATATTGCTGGAACTATCCATTTCGCAAAACCTTTTTGTGTATGCCGACCGCCCCATGTTGGAAACCGTGGTTCGTAACCTTTTAAATAATGCCTTAAAATTTACACCCGAAGGTGGCTTAATCGTTCTTGGGGCTGAAATGAAAGCAGATCATACCGAAATCTGGATTGAAGACAATGGTGTAGGCATATCGGATGAAGCAATTTCTCTCATATTTGAATTGGATACTAGCAGTAGTGGAACACGCGGAGAAAAAGGAAATGGATTGGGCTTGATACTTTGTAAGGATTTTATCGAGAGAAATCATGGTAAAATTTGGGTAGAAAGTAAAGAGGGACAAGGAACAACCTTCAGGTTTACAGTGCCGAATGCCGAAAAAATCTATACAGAGGAATCTTTATCTCATCAATAAAATAGTATTCATTTTTAACTTGTAGAGACGTAGCATGCTACGTCTTTACTTTTATGCGAACTATTTATTTACAAAAACTTCATAGCCCATTTGTTTTATGGAAAGAGAATAATTACTAATTTTGCGCCCTGAATTAATAAAAGGTCTAGATAAAATGATTTCAGTTTCAAACTTATCAATTCAATTCGGGAAAAAACCCCTTTTCCAGGATGTTAATATAAAATTTACTCCAGGTAACTGCTATGGAGTTATTGGTGCTAATGGCGCTGGTAAGTCAACTTTTCTTAAAATTATTTCGGGAGAATTAGATTCTACTACAGGAAAAGTAATGATGGAACCAGGTGAAAGAATGGCTGTTCTAAAACAGAACCACTTCGAATTCGACGAGTTTACGGTATTGGATACGGTAGTGATGGGACATGCTGAGCTTTGGGCTATCATGCAGGAAAAAAATGCCATTTATGCCAAGCCTGACTTTTCGGAAGAAGATGGAATTAAAGCATCTGAGTTGGAAGAGAAATTTGCCGAAATGGATGGTTGGAATGCTGAAAGCGATGCTGCAGAACTTTTAAGTGGTCTTGGCATAAAAGAAGCGTTTCACTATAGAACCATGAAGGAATTGAGTGGTAAGGAAAAAGTACGTGTATTGCTTGCACAGGCACTTTTCGGTAATCCGGATAACTTACTTCTGGATGAGCCTACCAACGACCTTGACCTTGAAACTGTAATGTGGTTGGAAAACTATTTGGCCAACTTTAACAATACTGTGATTGTTGTATCTCACGACCGTCACTTCCTGGATTCGGTATGTACTGATATTGTAGATATCGACTTCGGAAAAGTTAAGATGTTCTCTGGTAACTACTCATTCTGGTACGAGTCTAGTCAATTAGCAGCTCGTCAGCAGGCACAGCAGAACAAAAAAGCAGAAGAGAAGAAAAAAGAGCTTCAGGAGTTTATTTCTCGATTTAGTGCCAATGTTGCAAAATCGAAGCAAACTACTTCTCGTAAGAAGATGTTAGAGAAATTGAACATTGAAGACATTCAACCATCAACTCGCCGTTACCCTGGTATTATTTTCCAGCAGGAACGTGAAGCTGGTGATAAAATTTTCTCATGTACAGGATTGAGCAAAAGCATTGAGGGCGAAACCTTATTTAAAGATGTTGAGTTCACAATCGAAAAAGGAGAAAAAGTGGTATTCCTTTCAAAAGATCCTCGTGCAATGTCTGCTCTGTTTGATATCATCAATGGAGAAGCGAAAGCAGATAGCGGATCATATGAATGGGGTGTTACCATTACTCCAGCTTACTTGCCATTGGATAACTCAAGCTTCTTCCAGGAACCAGTTACTTTGATTGATTGGTTGGCACAATACTCTAATGACACCAGCGAAATTTACTTGCGTGGATATTTGGGTAAAATGTTGTTCTCTGGTGAGGATATCTACAAAAAAGCAGATGTTCTTTCGGGAGGTGAAAAAGTTCGCTGTATGGTATCAAGAATGATGCTTAAAGATGCTAACTTATTGATTTTGGATACTCCAACCAACCACTTGGATTTGGAATCCATTCAATCGTTCAACAATGCGCTTATCAACTTTGGCGGAACTGTATTGATGTCATCTCATGACCATGAGTTTATTCAAACCGTAAGTACACGTATTATCGAATTAACTCCAAATGGAATTATCGATAAATTAATGGATTACGATGACTACATTACAAACGAGAAGATTAAAGAGCAACGTGAGAAAATGTATCAGGTATAAGTCTATATAAACCTTCAATAATTCATCCCCCGGGCGTTCGCGCTTGGGGGATCTTTTTTTCAGTGATCAATGAGCAGTAATCCGTGATCCGCAAATTATATAATCTAATATTATTCATTCTTCATTAATAATTGCTTATTAAGAATTGTTCTACTATATTTGCATCACTACAAAAACAACCCATCATCTGTATTTTTCGAAATACATAAAAACACAATACTTTATGATTCCAAAAATTGAACGTGCTACAATCGTAGTATTAGATAGCGCAGGTGTTGGTTATTTACCAGATGCTGAAGAATTTGGTGATGTTGGATCGAACACCATCGGAAATATTGCAAAACATTGCGGAGGTATCAGCCTGCCTAACATGCAAAAACTTGGTTTAGGTAACATCATCGATATTGATGGTGTTGAGCCTGAAAACAATGTAAATGGAGCTTATGGAAAAGCTGCTGAAGCATCAAAGGGAAAAGATACAACTACAGGCCACTGGGAAATTGCTGGTGTAAAACTTGAAAAAGCCTTCCCTACTTATACCAATGGATTTTCTGAAGAAACCATCAAGTTGTTTGAGGAAAGAACCGGTAGAAAAGTAATGGCAAACAAGCCAGCTTCGGGAACAGCAATTCTTGATGAATATGGCGATGAGCAAATGAAAACAGGTAATTGGATTGTTTACACATCTGCCGACCCTGTTTTTCAGATTGCAGCACACGAAGAAGTAATTCCTTTGGAAGAATTGTACAAAGCTTGTGAAATTGCTTTAGAGATTTGTTCTGAGCATGAACCAGTAGCTCGTGTAATTGCACGTCCATACCTGGGAAGTGGAAAAGGTAACTTTACTCGTACTCCCAATCGTCATGATTATTCGGTTACGCCACCTCAACCAACGGTATTAGATCGTTTAAAAGAGAATGGCTTGGATGTGATTGGAATTGGTAAAACCAAAGATATTTTTGCAGGACAAGGAATTACCGATTCAAGAGGAACCAACAAAGATAATGTGGATGGCATTGAAAAAACGCTTGTTGCTCTTGAGGAAGATTCTAAAGGTTTAATCTTTACCAACCTTGTTGATTTTGACATGGTATATGGGCACAGAAGAAATCCTGAGGGATACAAAGATGCTTTGGAAGAATTCGATAAATATCTGCCTCAAATTCAAGAAAAGCTAAAAGAAGATGAAATTCTGATTTTAACCGCAGACCACGGTTGCGATCCAACCTACAAAGGAACTGATCATACAAGGGAGTACATTCCTTTAATGGTATATGGTAAGCAAATCAAACTGAATGTTAATTTGGGAACCAGAACTACTTTCGCTGATATTGCAGCAACAATTGAAGAATTGCTACTAGGCAATAAAATTGAAGGAAGTTTTGCCAAAGACCTATACTAAAAGTTTTCAAACCAATAAAAAGAGCTGTTTCTATTATGAAACAGCTCTTTTTGCTATTAATTAAGTTTACTTAAAACATTCTTTATTTTATCAGGATCTGCTTCGTAATATTCAAATTCAGGAATACTTCCCTCTCCTCCCATATTGATATTCGGATTCTGGTATTTCATCTTACTTTTTACCAGTTTTTTGGAGGAACAATGGAATTCACTGGCTCCAGTAATTTCTTTTAGCTTGCCAATATTGTTTTCGTTTACACCACTTCCCGGCATGATAATGATTCTGCCTTCTGCTCTATCCACAAGCTCTTTCAACAAGTCAATTCCCTCTTCTGCTGTTTGCATTCCACCCGAAGTAAGAATTCTATCCACACCCATTTCCATTAGTTCATGCAATGCCTCAAAATGATTTTCAACCATATCGAATGCTCTATGGAAGGTAAAACTCATTGGTTTTGCCAAATCAACCAGTTCTTTTGTTCTCTCCCTGTCAATTTTTCCATCTGCAAGCAAAACTCCTGATACAACACCTTCTACTCCTTCTTCTTTACACGAAAGAATATCCTTCTTCATGCATTCAAATTCGATATCTGAATAACAAAAATCGGCACCTCTAGGCCTAATGATAACATGTACCGGAATACTTAGTTTTTCTTTTACCAATTGTATAGTAGCCAAACTGGGTGTTGTACCACCTTCATAAACACCTGCACATAATTCAATACGATTCGCACCAGCTTGCTCAGCAATTATTGCTGACTTCACAGAATAACAACAAATTTCTAACATTCTATCAAATTTCTTTTCTTGGATTAAGATTTGAAAAGGTAAAAGTAATTTTCTCTCCTCACAAAACACAATAATTTTTAAAATGGAATCGTATTCCACCCCAATTAACTGATTTAACAACCTTTAATTTTATAAATTACGTAAAAAGAACTTTTTTCATTAATTTGTTGTGGATTGATTAACCCAGATTTACCAGACATGATCCACCAAAAACCAATTTTACTATTCCTTAGTATTTTGTTGTCATTGGGTAATATTTTTGCACAACAAAATAACATTCGTTTTAAACGCATCACAATTAATGATGGACTGTCGCTTAGTTCTGTTTATTGTATCTTCCAGGATTCTAACGGATTCATGTGGTTTGGAACCGAAGATGGTTTAAATCGATACGATGGTAGAAACTTTGTGATATACCGAAGTGATCCTGACAACTTAAATACTATAACTCACAAATGGATAGAGCAGATATTTGAGGATAGCAAAGGAAAACTCTGGTTCGGATCTCGAGGTGGACTTACTCGATTTAATCCTGTTAATGAACAATTTACCCAATTTAGAGGCATTGGAAGTAATAAAACTTTAACAAACGATACGATTACCCACTTGTATGAGGATTCTCATAATCGCTTATGGATTGGCACTTTAAATGGAATCAATTGCATTGACATAGCAAAATTAAGTACCATTAACATTAAAAACTCCAAAAATGTCTCCTCCAGGATCAATGGAATTCTTCAGGTAAATTCTAATAAAATTTTAATCGCAACAGATATTGGATTATACTCATACAACCAGGAATCCAATCAAATCATAAAAGAAAAACTTTCTGATTCCCAGGAAGACTTACAAATAACTACTTTGGTTCAAACAGCTAGATCCGTTTTAGTAGGAACCAACAATGGATTTTATATTCTTGATAAAAGCCTAAAAGTCAAGCCTCAGTATTTCCTAAAAGATATTGAAGTGGACAGAATAATACTCGACAAGGACTCCACAATATGGATTTCTACCGATAAAGCATTACTGTACAAAACTAAAGACGCTGTAACATTCAAGAAAGCCGTAAAATCATTCGAATCAACAAATAGCCTTTCCATTAACACAGCTCCCCCACTAATAATGGATAAAAACAACAATTTATGGTTTGGCACATTTGGTTCAGGCTTATTTCGACTAGATCCCGACGGGCAGAGAAAATATCACTACAAAAATAACTCAGCAGATTCGCAAAGCCTATCTGAAAACTCCATTAATTGTATTTTCGAAGACAAAAATGGAGTAATTTGGATTGGAACCTTTGGTGCAGGTATTAGCATCTATGATCCGCAATTGCATAAATTCAATTTATTAAAACAAGATCCTTTAGACCGAAATAGTTTGCCTGGTAATTTTATTTGGTCAATATGTGAAGATAGAGATTCCAATGTTTGGATTGGAACAAACCACCATGGACTTACCAAATATCAGGTAAGTCAAGATACATTTATCAGGTACGATTTTAGACAATCCCCAAAACTTCCACATAAAGCCATCCGAAAAATTTATGAAGATCAAAAAGGACTTATCTGGATTGGTACTGATGGTGATGGGCTCATTCGCTTTAATCCAATGAATGGGAAAAGAAAATACTACAAAAATGACCTAAACAACAAGCAAATCGATTAGTAACAATTCTGTTCGAGTAATTTTTGAGGACAGTGAGGGTTTACTTTGGATTGGCACACAAAATGGCTTAAACCTATTCGATCCGGAAACAGAAAAATTCACACAATTTAAACACTCAGATAATGATCCCAACAGCATTTCCCATAATTTTGTTTATTCAGTAATTTTCGAAGATGCAAAAGGGAATATTTGGATAGGAACCTATGGCGGAGGCTTAAACGTATATAACAAACAATCAAAATTATTCAGAAGCTATACCTATACCAGCAATTCGCAAAACACAATTTCGGATGATGTGGTATTCTCAATTTACGAAGAAGAAAATGGAACTTTGTGGATTGGAACAAACAACAAGTTAAACAGGTTTAATCCGAACACTGAACAGTTTGAACATTTTGGAACAGAAGATGGATTGCCCAATAATGTAATTTATGGAGTTCTTCCCGACAACAAAAACAATTTATGGCTCAGCACCAATTATGGAATATGTAAGTTCTCATTAAAAAACTATTCCTGCAATAATTTTGATGTTCATGATGGATTGCAAAGCAATGAATTTAATGGAGGCGCATTCCATAAAGGAAAAAGTGGCTTGCTCTATTTTGGTGGAGTTTATGGACTAAATATTATAAATCCCAATAAAGAAATTACAGAAAACGCAATATATGATGCGGTACTCACAAAACTCGAAATCCATGGTCAACCTGTAAATGTTGTACCATTAAAATCAAATGACAATAAAATATCATACAATAAAGAAAATGACTCTTATGGTTTTTCGAAAAGTATAGCCTTTACCGATTCAATAGAATTGGATTTTGAACATCGATTTATTTCATTTGAATTCTCCACCTTATCCAACTTTACTCCCGACAAGGTAAATTATGCCTATAGACTTAAAGGTTTGGAAAAAAAATGGGTGTATTCTGAAAAAAGGAATTTTGCCTCCTACTCCAACCTATCTCCAGGTAATTACACTTTTCAAGTAATTGCTCAAAATCCTTACGGAAAATGGAGCGAAACTCCCAGAGAGTTACAAATAATCATTCACCCTCCTTTTTACATGACTTGGTGGTTTATTCTTCTTCTTGTGCTGATAGTTAGTGGAATAATTATTTTTGTATACGGATATCTTTTAAACATCAAAACCAACAAATTACTCAGTGCACAAAACGAGAAAATTAAAATTGCCAATAAAAATCTAAAAGAATCGGAACAAAACCTAAAAGAGTTAGTTGCCACCAAAGACAAGTTTTTTAGGATTATATCCCATGATTTAAAAAATCCATTTACCAGCTTGCTCTCAATTAGCGAAATGATTCATGAAAATTACGAATATGTAGATGAAGAAGAGAAACAAATTGGCATTCGAAAAATACATGAATCTGTTAAGCACATTTTTAATTTGCTAGAAAACCTTCTTACCTGGTCGCGTTCGCAAACCGGAAAAATTAGTTTTGAACCCAGTGAATTTGATTTGTGTGAATTGATATCTGACACCATAAGTCTATACGAAGCTTCGGCTGAAAAAAAGCAAATTAATCTCACAATATTTTGCCCTGAAGAAATAAGGGTGAAAGCTGATAGAAACATGTGTAGTTCTGTTTTAAGAAACCTGATTAATAATGCAATTAAATTTTCTCATAATAACAGCGAGGTTTCGGTAAACGTTATTCCACAAACCAATTTTCATGAAATTCAAATCATTGATCAAGGGATTGGAATTGATAAGGAGAACATTGACAAACTATTCAGAATTGACCTTAAATATAAATCTTCGGGTACAGCAGGAGAAAAAGGCACAGGATTGGGACTAATACTTTGCAAGGAGTTTGTAGAAATCAATGGAGGCAAGATAAAAGTTGAAAGTAAATTAGGCGAAGGAAGTACATTTTTATTCACTCTTCCCTCTGCTTAATTTTTAAGAACCTGTTAAAATAAACTTCCTCCATTTGTATTTCACAAGAATTTAAAGATATTTGCATCTGTATTTATACAAATTTATAGCAAAGAAAAATCTGATGAGAGAAAAAGTTCTTCAACTGGCAAAAGAGAAAAATGCAGTTATCTTAGCACACTATTATCAAACTCCCGATATTCAGGAGATTGCGGATTTCAAAGGTGACAGTTTAGCGCTTGCACAAAAGGCAACTGAAGTAGATGCTGATATTATTTTGTTTGCAGGGGTTCATTTTATGGCCGAAACTGCAAAAATCCTTAATCCAAATACCAAAGTTCTTCTTCCTGATTTGGAAGCTGGATGCTCTTTGGCAGAATCTTGTCCTGCAGAAGATTTTGCAAAATTCAAAGCAAAATATCCCGACCACATGGTGATCTCATATATCAATTGTAGTGCAGAAATAAAGACTCTTTCTGATTTAATTTGCACATCGGGAAATGCTGTACAATTGGTTGAATCATTGCCTAAAGATCAAAAAATTATTTTTGCTCCTGACAAAAACCTTGGTCGCTATATCAACGAAGTTACTGGTAGAGATATGGTTTTATGGGATGGGACTTGTGAAGTTCATGACATTCTTTCAGCGGAAAAAATCATGAAAATGAAAGTTGAAAATCCAGATGCAACTTTAATTGCTCACCCAGAATGTCCTCAGCCTGTTTTAATGCTCGCTGATTTTGTTGGTTCTACAACAGCGATGTTGAAATACACCAAAGAAAGTGATGCCAAAAAATTTATTGTTGCTACCGAAACTGGTATTTTACATCAAATGAAAAAAGATTCACCTGAAAAAGAATTTTTAATTGTTCCTGCTGATGAAACATGTTCGTGCAACGACTGTGCATACATGAAATTAAATACCATGGAGAAAATTTATTTGGCTCTTAAAAATGAACAACCGGAAATCATCCTTCCCGATGATGTAATGGAAAATGCCAAAGCTCCAATTGTAAAAATGCTTGAAATGTCGAAACAGTTGAAACTGTAATTATATAAGAAAAGCCATCAAATATGATGGCTTTTTATTATTCTTCTTTTATTTCTACTCCAGCTAATACACAAGCCTCTTTAAAATGTAATTCATCAACTGCCTTGTATAAAACTGCAAAGGCTGAGTGTATCCAAACTAATGATACAAATACACCTACAACAAGGCAAATAATTCCTAGAATTATAATAAAGAACGATAGAATGCCCATTCCAAAAATTGTCCAGAAATAACCTTTCGTAAGATAATAGCTTAGTTTAACTGCTTGAATTGGATCCACGTTTTTATCCATTACCAGATAAGGAACAAATACCAGTTTACACAACAGGTATATTCCAGGAATAATCAGTAATATAAATCCAAATCCAGTTATACCAATAACCAGTAAATGACTAAGAATAACTACCAGGTATTTTTTAAAGCCTGAAAGTATTTCTTCGAATTGTGGCTCTTTCTTTCTGGCTGCACTTAAATATATCCAGTCAAAACCATAATTAAATGGTGTAATGATCATCACATAGTAGACAAATCCTATTAAATTAAAAAAAGAAATTCCCACAGAATAAGAATCACCAGCATTTTCAAGGTACTGCTTATACCCCATTGGAATATCTAGCAATGCTGCAAGAATAACTGCAAGAAAAAGAATCAAAAAATGATTCTTCAAAACCATCCATCCTTCCTGAAAACATCCCCCAATTGTAGGGTAAACTCTTAAAACCAGTTCCTCTTTACAGAAATCAATTTTCATATTAATTTAAATAATTAGTTGGGTATAGAATTGATTAAAATTAGGTATAAAAACCGAGATGTCTATGTTTATATGATTATTAATAAAATACATGTACAAACTCAAGTCTATTAAATGTAAATAAAAAAACAATTTTCAATAGGGTAAATTCAAACTCATGCATCATAGTAATAGAAACAGGAAATTAAACGATCGTAATTCCATATTAACAGCAATAATATAAACAGATAAAATCATTTTGCCATGAGAACAAATTTTATTTCAAAAATTACCATTCTACTTTCGGCATTTTTATTATTGTCCTCCATTTCTGTATCAGCAGGAGAATGGAAGAAAAAAAAGAAGAAAGAAAAGAATAAGGTACAGCTTGTAATTGATACCTTAAAATACGATGTATATAAAGGTAAAGTACAGGATATAGATTCTAAAGATCCTCTAATTTTTGCAACAGTTGCCGTAAAGGGTGTGAATGTAGCTACAGTTTCAAACAGCGAAGGTGAATTTACACTTAAAATTGCCAAAGGTTTACCTGTTAGCAAAATTGAAATTAGTCATGTAGGATACAAAAACCTTGAAGTTGATATCAAATCTTTAAAACCTAAGAAGAATGTATTGCAACTTCAAATGGCAGTTGTTCCTCTAAATGAAGTCAATATTTATCCTTTAGATCCTGAGCAATTGGTAAGAAGAATATTGATGAAAGTAGGTGAAAATTACTCCACAACACCTAATATGATGGAAGGATTCTACAGAGAAACCGTTCGAAAGAACAGAAGCTATGTAGCAATATCTGAAGCAGTTGTCAACATTCACAAATCAGGCTATAAGCAAGCCAAATCAGACCAAGTGCAGGTTTTTAAAGGAAGAAAAAGCCAAGACGTTAAGAAAATGGATACCCTTCTTTTTAAATTACAAGGTGGACCAGCCACTGCATTGTTACTTGATGTAATTAAAAATCCATACAACTTACTTTCTGAAGACTTTAGCCAGAGCTATAAGTTCTCTTTAAAATCAATTACTCAAATCAATGGAAAATTACATTACGTAATTGAGTTTATCCAAAAAGAAGCTGTTGACATTCCTTTGTACTATGGTTTACTTTATGTAGAAACTAAAAATTTAGCCTTGACAAGTGCAAAATTCAGCTTGAATCTTGATAATCCGGAAGAAGCAAGTAAGTTATTCATTAGAAGAAAACCAATTGGTGTTAAGGTAATACCAACCTCGGCTGATTACATTGTAAACTATCATGAAACCGGAGGCAAGTGGTACTTTAACTATGCTCGTGGAGAAATCAATTTCAAATGTAATTGGAAAAGAAAACTATTCAATACCAACTACACAGCCATGACTGAAATTGCAATTACTGACAGAGATGAATCCAATGTTGTAAAATTCAATCGACATGAAAAATTTAGATCAAATCAAGTAATGGTTGATGAGATTGGAAACTTTGCAGATAAGAATTTCTGGGGAGCACATAACACAATTGAACCAGATCAATCTATTGAGGCAGCAATTCGAAAATTAAAAAGAAAAGCTCGTTAAATCCAATTAACCTACTATTAACTGTTAAAGCACTAATGGAAAGAATTACAAACTCTTTATATGGGGATAACAAAGAGTAACCTGTGGTTCTTTCCATTAATTCCTTAAGAAAGCATCAATAAATTATATTTTTAAATTAAACATATCCTAAGGAATTAAAAACTAAATATCCTATATTAGGAAGTAATTAAACTAATATACAAGGAATACGAAAACGAGGATGTCGGAAGATACAAACGCCATATTATTAAGCATTCAAAAAGGCAATATAGAAGAGTTTGAAAAATTATTTAAGTTTTATTACCCACTGTTATGTCATTATGCAGTAAAATTTGTCAAAAATCCAGATCAAGCAGAAGAAGTTGTTCAGAATTTATTTTGCCAGATTTGGGAAGACAGAAAGAAACTCAAAATTCATAGCTCTTTTAAAGCTTATTTGTACAGAGCAACCTACTTAAATAGCTTGCAATACTTAAGAAAAAAAGGAATTAGAAACCAATACGAAGATCATTTAAAAAACACCAGAATTAACGATTCATCCACAAATCATAGCCTGGAGGAAAAGGAAATTCAAACGATTATACAAAACACACTATCAAACCTACCAGAAAGATGTAGTAAGATATTTAAAATGAGTAGATTTGAAGGATTAAAATATCATGAAATAGCTGATAAACTTTCCATATCGGTAAAAACCGTTGAAGCCAATATGGGCAAGGCTTTAAAGGCATTTCGCAAAAATTTAAAAGATTACGTTAGTATTATTGTGCTTTAAAATAAAATGAAGAACGAAACATCACATAACATTGAATGGGAAATCATTTCGAAGTATTTAAGCGGAGAAATGAGTGAGGAAGAAAAAGCAGCCTTTAAAAAGTTGATAGATTCAAACTCAGAATATGCTCAAATTGTTGCAGCATCAGAAAAGGATTTGGGCTTAATTAAGGATGTAATGCAAATCGGAGAACAATACAATGCGGATATTGCCTGGAGCAAAGTAAGCAGAAAAATTGCCGATAAGAAAAGTGGTAAAAGAATATCTCTAAATGTCAAGAGGGTTCTTCAGTTTGCAGCAATGATTATTGTAGTAATTGGCCTAGGTCTGCTTTCTAACAAAGTTTACAATGATTATCTATCACCTTATCAGACATTTATTTCGCAAGCTCATGAAAGTAACAAATCTATTGTTCTTGCAGATGGATCAACCGTTACTCTCAACGGAGAAGCCAAACTGGTTTACCCAAGAAAATTTAATGCTAACACCAGAAATGTAAGTCTGGAAGGTGAAGCATTTTTTGATATTGCAAAAAATCCAAACAAAGCTTTTATCATTACTGCAAAGGGTGCTGAAATTAAAGTCTTGGGAACATCTTTTAATGTAATTGCCAAGGATGATAAAGTTGAGGTTCTGGTTGAATCGGGTAAAGTTAAATTTTCAGAAATCAACAATAAGGAATCCGTTATACTAGAGAAAGGGGATTTTGCGATTTTAAAAGAAAGCTTACTAAGCAAAAGCTTAATGAACGACGATAATTACTTGTCATGGAAAACGCAAAAAATGGTATTCCGAAGAATGGAACTGAAAGAAGTTGCCAAAGTAATCGAAAGAACTTATCACGTTCAAATTCAGTTTGAAAGCGATGAAATTGCAAAAGAGAAAATTAATACCACTTTCGATCAGGAATCGCTTAGTCATGTTTTAAATAATATCTGTATGTCATTTAATTTGACATATGAGAAAAAAGGTCAAACTATCCTATTAAAAAAAGGAATTTAGTCATCTATGAACAATATTAGAACATATCAAAAATGCTTAATGAAAAAACATACAGTACTTTTCATTCTGCTATTGCTATGCTTTAATATAAATGCTCAAACTCATTTGTTGGACAAAAAGATAAACCTAAACTTATCTGAAACCACTATTGAAAATGCACTGGATAGCATTGAACAAAAAGCCCAATGTTACTTTACCTATAATGCAGACCTATTTAAAAATCGTAAACCTTTAGATATTAATATTAAAAGTGAAAAACTTTCAAGCGTATTAAGAAAATTAATTCCTGATAAAGACCTTAATTTTCATGTTACCAAAAAGCATATTGTAATTGTTCCTGTAAAAGAAACGCTGAATGTACAAGCACCTAAGGAAATTATACCATACATCTCCTACCGAAAACTTGCCGGTATTGTTACGGATCAGAATTCAAAAGAAGCCTTACCATATGCAAGTATTGGAATAAGGGGAAAACATGTAGGTACCATAACCAACCAAGATGGTGAATTCTCATTAAGTATATCTTCGGAGAACTTAAATGACACCTTGGTATTTTCATATGTTGGCTATCAAAATAAGGAAATTGTTGTATCGCATCTGAAAAACAATCAAATTGAAGTGGCGCTGAAGGAAGATTTCATTTCACTTCAAGAAGTCATTATTCGCAATAATGACCCTTTAGTCTTGGTTCGTGCAGCTGTGAATAACATTTACAAAAACTATCCTCAAAAATCAACGAACCTAACCTCCTTTTACAGGGAATCGGTGATGAAAAATAACAAATACATGATTTATTTGGAATCAGTATTAGACATTTACAAAAACTCCTATTCTCAACAAAATGCATTGGAAAGAGTAAAAGTTTTTAAAAGTCGAAAAATCTATGATGTTACCAGATTAGATACCATTTCGTTTAGGCTAAAGGGTGGAATACAGGGATGTTTACAATTAGATATCGTAAAAAACCTACCTGAGTTTTTGAATGAGGAATATACGCATCTATACAATTATCGTTTGGTAGATATCAGCACCTACAACAACCGTTCGGTATATATTATTGAATTTAAGCCCAGACCCAAACTAAGTGAACCTCTATTGGAAGGAAGGTTATTTATTGAAACCACTAATTTGGCTATTATTCGCGCTGAATTTGGTTACGAAAAGTATCGATTGAATGAGCTTAAAGACAGATTCATTGTAAAAGGCAGTTCAAAAACCAAGGCGAAACCAACCATGGTAAATTATGTAGTTAGTTATCGCGATATCAACGGAAAATATTACTTAAACCATACATTGGGGAATTTAAAATTCAAGGTGAAAAATAAAAAGAAATTGTTCTCCAGTTATTTCTCCACTTCATTCGAGATGGCAACCACAAATATAAAATCGGAGGATGTTGTTCGCTTTAAATACAAGGAATCCATACCACCAACAACCATCTTTTCCAATCACCGAACAACCTACGATCCTACATTTTGGGGAAAAAGCAATTTTATAACACCCGAAGAAAGCATTCAGGATGCCTTAAAAAGAATCAACAACAGCATGCAACAAATCGCTTTGGGCAAGTCGGGACTAAATTAACATGAGGTCCGAGTAAAATTAAGAATTGTTGTATCTTTCGAGAAATTATTGAATTGAAAGTATGCCTTGGACTTGTCCCAATTGTAAGAGAATTCTTTCCGGACCAAATCAATATCATTCGTGTTATATTACCGATAAGGAAACACATACCAAGAAAATGGGTGATCGTGTAATGGACACCTTTACTCTATTAGAAGAATATGTGAACACTTTCGAAAATATCGAGATTTTGTACCTTAAAACCTGCATTCAGTTTAAAATTGGTGCAAATTTCTTATCCGTTTACCCTAAAAAAGATCGACTCGTATTGGAATATCAACTCCATCAGGAAGAAGATATTTTCCCTGTAATCTTTTGCAAACGAATATCTAAAAACAGAGTGCTCCATAGGCTTGTAATAGCCGAACCAGAAGATTTCGATACACAAATAAAGGATTGGATAAAGGCTGCCTATTGGACTGTTAGGAAAAAATAATTTATATTTTTGCTTCTCCTCTAATTACAATTGAAATTTTATTAGATGATAAATAATATAAAAAGCATACTTAAAAATCTATCTGGATTAATTATCGGAGCAGTATTCCTTTTTCTTACCCTACATGAAAAACCATTAGGTCCTGTATGGGAAAGTTTAGCAGGAGCCGATTATTTTTTCATCTTCCTAAGTTTTCTGTGCCTGTTTTTGGTATTTTACCTAAGAGCATTGCGTTGGAAACTATTAATTGAAGAAGCAGGAGAAACTCCTAAATCAGATAAAGTGCTTACCTCCCTCCTTTTAGGCTATTTCGTAAACAGCTTTACGCCTAAACTTGGCGAAATCATTCGTTGTACATCACTTCAAAAGAACTCGAAAGTTCCCGTGCCCGTATCTATGGGAAGTGTAATGGCCGAACGTGCATACGACTTATTAATATTAGGATTAGGAATTGTAAGCATATTCTTTATCGAAGTGGACAGACTTCAGGGAATAATAGATTCAACCATTGGTGGCATTTCACACATCTACGGATATCGTTACTTCTATGTATTGCCTATTCTTCTAATTCTCTTTGTCGTTTTGTTCTTGGTAAGTCTCAAAAAACTTAAAAAATCAGAGAAACCAATTATCCAGAAAGTTATAGGATTTTTACAAAGCATGTTTGAGTCGCTAAAACATGGTTTATTGCTAAAAAAGAGATTCAAGTTTATCCTACTTACCCTGTTAATTTGGATAGCATTGGTAATTTTAAATTACATATACCTACTATGTCTGCCTGAAACATCAGAATATTCAATCTTCTTTGCCGTAGTAATTTTATTTATTGGCGGTCTAGGTTGGGCACTACCTAGCCCAGGAGGTATAGGAACCACGCATTTCTTTTTGTTACAGCTATTTTTGGCCTATCAGCTCGATGCCAATGCGGGAATTAGTTTTGGAATATTATCGAACGGATTAACTTTTATTGGAACTCTTGTTTTGGGTGGCTATGGCTACTTTAGATATTGGGTAGAAACCAAACAAAAGAAGAATTAAAACTTTATCGCGCAAACTCAGTTTTTACAACTATCTTTGTCGCAAATTTGAAGACAAAGAATAATGAAGTTTAGCCAATATAGCTTTTCGGAAGATATAAAGAAAAATCTGGAAACACTGGGTTTTAAGCGACCTACAGATATACAATATAAAGCCATCCCTCCCATTGTAAAAGGTGAGGATGTTTTGGCTATTGCACAAACCGGTACCGGTAAAACGGCAGCTTTTGCCATTCCCATTATCGATAAAATTCACAAATCGAAGAAAAACAAAAGCAGTAAAGACATTAAATGTGTTGTAATGGTTCCTACTCGCGAGCTGGCAATACAAATTACCGAAGTGTTTCAGGAAATTGGCAAGTACACCAAAGTAAAGAGCTTTTGTGTTTTTGGTGGCGTTGAACAAGATCCGCAAATTGCAAAATTGCAGAAAGGAATCGACATCTTAATTTCGACACCTGGTAGGATGTTCGACCTAACAAGTCAAGGTTATATCAATTTGAGTGGCATTGATACCCTGGTATTGGATGAAGCGGATCACATGTTGGATTTAGGATTTATTAAAGACATTCAAGACCTAATTAAATTCTTGCCAAGAAACAGACAAACGCTTTTCTTTTCGGCAACCATTACGCCAAAAATTAAGAAGTTGGCCTATTCATTGGTTCGAAAAGCCATTCGCATTCAAATTTCACCGAAAGATCCGGTATCCAGAAATGTAGAGCATTCATTGGCATATGTAAAAATGGATGACAAACGTTTCTTCCTTGAACGCATTGCCAAAGAACATGAGGAAAGTAAAATTTTAGTTTTTGTAAGAACCAAAGTTCGTGCTGAACGTGTACACAAAGCAATGGATCGTGTGGGCGTAAAAACTCAATTGATTCATGGCGATAGAGAGCAAAAAGATCGTTTGGCAGCCTTAAATGAGTTTAAATCTGGCAAGGTAAAAATCTTAATTGCTACCGATGTAAGTGCTCGTGGAATTGACATTCCTAACGTAGATTACGTGGTAAACTACGATCTTCCTGATGTTTCTGAGAACTACGTGCACAGAGTTGGCCGTACAGGTCGTGGAGTACAAAAAGGGACTGCCATTTCGTTTTGCTGCCCTGATACAGAAAAGGAACTTTTGAACGAAATTCAAGATTATCTTGGAGGGGAAATTCAAGTTATGGATATCTCACACCAGGAATACTCTGCAACAATCGACTTTTCGGAAGATTATTCAAAAAGTTTAAAAGAACTTATGGAAGAAGCAGATGAATACTTCGAAAATCCAAAAAAGAAAAAAAGAAAGAAAAAGTAAAATACTTCGAGCTCAAACCAATATAGTTTGAGCTTTTCTTTTGAATATTTATTAAATTCGGTAATTCATTTTGCTTAACCACAAGCAAAAAGGTCTAATACACTAATTTCAATATCTTACACATGCAATCACTTATCTCTCCCGAAAGCAACATGGTGTTGTTTTTCGTTGTGGCAGGTGCTGCCGCCTTTGGAATCTATTCAGAACACAAAAAATGGTTTGGAAAACTATCAGGTATCTTGGTTACCATGATTTCCATGTCCTTATTGGCAATGGCTGGAGTTGTTCCGGTAGCATCCAACCCAAACATTAAGGTAGATGTTTACGAATTGGTTTTTTCGTACTTCATTCCCATTTCCATTCCTATGCTGCTGTTTAGTTCTAACATTGTAAAAATTGTAAAGGAAAGCGGCAAATTGCTTGTGGCGTACATTTTAGGAGCCATAGGGATTGTTTTGGGTTGTTTTTTGGCCTTCAACATTATTGATTTAGGTCCAGATTCTGGTAAAACTGCAGGAGTTATTGCAGCAACGCTTGTTGGTGGAAGTGTAAATTTTATAGCCGCTGCCGAAGCACTTAATTTTAGTACAAACCCATTATTTACAGCTACCATTGCTGTTGATAATTTTGTTTCCAACCTGTACACCCTATTCCTGTTTTTAACTCCATCTCTCCTATTTTTGGCTCGCTTTTTTGTAAAGCCTAAAGCCGAAAATCGTGTAGAAGAAAGCTCAGCAAAAAAAGCTGAATATCCTATCACCATGGAGCGAATTGCCGTTTCGGTATTTATTGCTGCATTAATCGCAGGAGCTGGCAGTTTTGTATCGCCATATTTACAAAGCCTTTTGAATACAGATATCAATTTAAGCATCCTAATCATTACGGTTTTTGCTGTGCTGGCAGCCAATCTGTTTCCAAAACAATTGCAGCCTCTTGAGAACACCGCATTCTCGGTTGGTTTATGGATGATGTATGTGTTTTTAGCAGTAATTGGTGCCGCTACCAATATTCAGCAAATTTTCAGTATCGGACCTGCTGTATTGGCATTCTACCTTACCATTATGATTTTCCACTTTGTGTTTCTACTGGCATTGGCAAAACTGTTCAAGCTTGATGTTTACGAAGTGGTAATCTCTTCGGCTGCCAATATCATGGGCCCGTCGGTTGCTGCTCCTATGGCCGCATCAATGGGACAAAAGAAATTGGTTACGCCTGGTATTTTAGTCGGTATTTTAGGCTATGTAATTGGTACTTTTATTGGCGTTAGTATTGCGATTTATTTGAGCTAGAACTTATAGGTAATTATATATAAAAGGGTTGTTTCATCTAATGAGACAACCTTTTTTCTTTCCTTCTTCCTACTTTTCGATTCCCTTTTCTTACTTACCCATTCATTCTTGTTACAAATCGATTCCCTTTTCCTACTTACCCATTCTTTCTTGTTACAAATCGATTCCCTTTTCCTACTTACCCATTCATTCTTGCTACTAATCGATTCCCTTTTCCTACTTACCCATTCATTCTTGCTACTAATCGATTCCTTTTTCTTACTTACTCATTACTTCTTTCTTCTTTTCTGCACTTTCTTCTTCTTTTTTGTAATATCCTTCTTTCAATGTCTATTATTACCTATCTTGATTCTAACTATACCCATTCTAATATCCTCGAAGTTCTATTGTTTTTTTATATCAATCAATATACCATACTACTTTTCTCATGGTTATGGTTCATTGCAAATGCAATGATCTTTTTTTTACAAACCATACGTGTAGTATCGAACTTAATTGTCTAATAAATGAGGGTAGGTAATATTGCAATAAAAACATTAAATTCATAACCAATATATGCCTACTTGATATATTTAACATATGAATTGAAAATAAAGGGAATAACAAGCGCGATATCGATGACACAAAGCTCTACTAACTATTCTATAGAATTACTTACGGAAAAAAGAATTGAAGAACTGTTTAAGGAACACTATGCGGTTTTAACGGCCTATGCCCATAAATTTCTTTCCGATTTGGATGATGCACGGGAAATTGTCCAAAATGTATTTGTTCAATTAATTGATCACAAAGACACGGTAAAGATTCACACCTCGGCAAAAGCACATTTGTATACCTCTGTTCGGAATGCATGTTTAAATGCAATCAAACAAAAAAACACGCATGCCAAGCATCATGAAAATATCAAGTACTTGAACTCGGATATTGGAACTGGTGTTGACAAAATTTTGGAGCAAACCGAATTAGAGTATGAATTGTATCAAGCCATTGATGAATTGCCTGAACAATGTCAGCGTATTTTTAAAATGAATCGTTTTGATGGTTTTACCAACCAGGAAATTGCCGATCAGTTAGGCATATCAAAACGAACTGTAGAAACACAAATCAGCAAAGCATTAAAAATCCTACGAAATAAAATAGGACCAATGCTAGCTAGCCTGCTGATTTTATGGCTTATGGAAAAAATGTGATTTTTTTTCAAATTTAAATACGTGTAAGGATATTCTTACTTGTCTTACTATTAGAAAAGGGAAAATGAACGAGAACAAACAACATATCGACGAGCAAATATTATTAAGCATTTTAAATCAAAAGGCTTCGGAAAAAGATGTAGAAACATTCGAAAAGTGGATGGCATCAAATCCGGAAAACAAAGCTGCTTTTGATAAAATGCGTAAGATTTGGGAAAAGAGTTCTGAAATTGAGGTATTCGATAAAATTGATGTAGCAGCAGACTGGAAACTGGTAAAATCAAAAAGCGGTGCATCGGTTAAATCAAGAAAACTTAGGGTTTTCATGCGATATGCAGCTTCAATTGTGCTTTTAATCGGTTTGAGTTTTGTGTTGCTTTACCAAACCACTCCTGGATTTGGAAAATTGGCTCAGCAAAAGACAGAAATAAACAAAGATCAGGTTCTTTTGGCTGATGGAACACAAGTTTATTTAAATCAGAACAGCCGATTGGTATATCCAAACCACTTTGGCAGTAAAAAACGAAATGTAAAATTGGAAGGTGAAGCTTACTTTCAGGTAAAATCAGATCCATCCAAACCATTTATAATCACTTCTGAAAATGCGATAATTGAAGTACTTGGTACCGCCTTTAATGTTCGCAACGATGAGTATGGAAGAACCATAGTAACCGTTCAATCTGGAAAAGTAAGTTTAACAGATCAGAAAACTAAAAAAGTGGTTTACCTGACCAAAGGTGAAAAGGGAATTTTGCACAATTCCAATCTTACCGAGTCGGAAAATGACGAACCAAATTTTGATGCCTGGAAAACTGGAATTCTAAGATTTAATAAAACACCAATACCTGTAGTTTTTAAATACATAGAAGACTACTATGGTGTAAAAATTACGAACAGATGCGAAAGAATAGATACGCTGACATTTAACAGCATATTCAACAACGATGATATCAAAGATGTGATATCAGAACTGGAATTGCATCTGAATGTAAAAACAGTGAAAAGAGGCAAGCATCTCATTATTTCAGAAAAAAGTAATTAAATCTAATAGAAAGAAACAATGAAACGAACATGAATTTTAGCATTCTAAAATACACACATGAGAATGATTAAATTCATCGAGAGTTCCATCTAGCCAAAAAATAAAATTTAAACAGATGAAAAATAAAATTGCACTGATATCATTCATTCTATTGTTAAGCGTTTCATTTGCAAAGGCACAAAAAACAGTAGTTAAAGCTAATATGCTTAGTCCATTGGTACGAACAGGATCATTTTTTGTAGAGCATCAATTAAACGATAATAGCAGTATACAGTTGGGCTTACTGTATACCGGAAAAACCTGGGATGAAACACAAATCAGAGGCTGGGGAGTTACACCTGAATACAGATTCTATCTTTCTGATTCACCTGCTCCAAAAGGTTTTTTTGTTGCCCCATACGCCAGATATTTACATTTTGAATTGGAAAACGAAGCCAATAACGAAGCAAAAATGAATGGATTAGGAGCAGGATTAATTATTGGACAACAATATATTTTCAAAGATAGGGTTAGCTTTGAATGGTTCTTTGGTCCAGGTTACACCAATATTGATTTGGATGTAGAATCAGGTGTTGAAGATGACTTTGAAACCGGTAGCTGGGATGGTTTTACCTTGCGAGCAGGAATCACTTTAGGGATCGTATTTTAAAAAATCACAAAACGTATTAAAATAAATAATTACTCGATAATTTGAGTGAAAGGCTCAAACTTGTGTCAAAAAATTTAATAAACAAATAAATAAACATGAAAAGATTATTAATTATTGCAGCAATTGCATTCGGATTTTTCTCAACATCAAATGCTCAAAAAGTAGAATATAAAGTAATTACTTCAGTAGAGTCAATCGTTCCTATGGGAATTGGTCGTTCAAGAATCATTGAAGAGAAAGATCCAATTGAGGCTGCAAATTTCACCACTGAAAGAACCGATGGTAAGAAAAGCAAACAAAAAGCGGTGAAAAGAGCGGATGCAAAAGTCAATCTCTTTTCTGAAACCAAATTATTAAACTTCTATAGTATTGCAGGTATTAATTTCCAGAATATTGCTTCTAATGATGCTTTAATTTCGTCAAAAATTAACAAGCTTACTAACGATGGATGGGAATTGGCCTTTGTTGCTAGTGGTGTTGAAAGTGATAGTGGAAAAGGTGATGGTAAAGGGATATTTATTACCAGATATATCTTTAAAAGGGTAAATAATAATTAATCCCCTCCTGTCAATTGAAATTATAATATATTCATCAAATAAAATGCATTAAATGGGAAGCCTTATGGGCTTCCTTTTGTTGTTTATAATGACAATAATTAATTTTACGGCCTTAACCAATCACATCCTTTAATTCATGGTAAAATTTATTTTTACTTTTTCATTATTGCTATGTTTTCTATCGGCCTATTGTCAGAATGTCAATCTGCAGCAAGAAATTAGCCTTCCCAAAAGTCGTTATCAATTATCCGAACTGCTGGAAGAAATTACAAGTCAAACTAAGGCCCAGTTTAGTTTTACCAGTGAACTAAATACCAATAAAAGGGTTCAACTATCTGATTCGGTTTCATCCATTAGAGATATTTTAAACCAATCAATCAACCTGAAAAATTTTAAGATTCAGGCAAGAGGCGGTAAAATTTTCATTGTCTCTATTCCACCATACGATAGAAAATACAGAATCAGCGGATACATTAGTGATGCCAAATCTGGAGAAGTATTAATCAATGCAACTGTTGCAAACCTGAGCAACTTCACAGGAACAGTTAGTAATAATTTTGGTTTTTATAGTTTGAGCTTAAAAAACAAAACACACCTTTTACAGTTTTCTTTTGTGGGTTACAAAGAGGTACTTCTAGATATTGAGCTGGAAAGAGATACTACCATTAATATATCCTTGCAACCCATAACCATGCTTCAGGAAGTTAAAGTAACCGCAGACGAGAGAGCAAACAACATTAATCATTTATTTGTTAGTACGAATAGTTTCCAGGCCAAAAACATGCAGCAAACCGGTGTTTTTGGTGAAAATGATTTGTTCCAAAACCTAAGACATTTGCCTGGTGTGCAAAACAGCAACGAAGGTTTAGGTGGCCTAAATATTAGGAATGGTTCACCCGATCAAAATCTTATCCTATTAGATGATGTTCCTGTTTATTATTCTTCGCATTTAATGGGCCTGTATTCTGTTTTTAATCAGGATGCCCTCAACCAGGTAAAGTTGGTTAAAGGTGGTTTTCCTGCACATTATGGAGGCAGAGTTTCTTCGGTTTTAGACATTCGTATGAAAGATGGAAATACCAAGAAATTGGAAGGAGGCTATAGTTTGGGATTGCTTACTGCTAAGTTCAATCTAAATGGGCCAATCAAAAAAGATAAAACTACATTCAATTTATCTATCCGAAGGACCTATCTTGATCTTTTGATCAATGGAATTCTGGACCTTTCAGGTAGCGATGTAAATGCTGGCTACTATTTTGGTGATTTGAACTGGAAAATTGTGCACCGATTTTCTCAACGAGATAAACTATACTTCAGTACTTATTGGGGAGGTGATTTGGCCAGTGTAAAAAGCTCAGAAAATATTTCTACAAACATCAGAGAAAAAGTTAGATATAAACTAGGTTGGGGTAATTTTACCAACTCACTACGCTGGAATCATGTTTACAACGATCATTTATTTGGCAACACTACTCTGATTTTAAGTAGATACACTTTTTTGTTGAAAGAAAAGAGAAGTCAAAAAGCCAATGATTCAGATTACATGGAAAATTACATTCATGAATTTAAATCTGGTATTCGTGATTTCTCATTCAAAACGGAGTTTGACTTTATCCCTGATTACAAGCATTATTTAAAATTTGGAGTAGAAGCTTCCCTGCATCACACCAAGCCGGGTAGTGATTTTCTCAAAAACACAAGAGATAACAACCCTGGAATTTCAACTGATGAATTAATCAAATCAAAAGAGCTTAACTTATATGGTGAAGCTCAAATTAGATTTGGTAAAAAATTACTGCTTAATATGGGAACTCGCTGGAGCAGTTTCATTGTCGATAACACCTATTACTCCACAATTGAACCAAGGTTAAATTTGCAATATTTCCTTACTCCAAAATGGTCATTTACAAGTAGCTTTTCTCAAATGACACAATATCTTCATTTGGTAAGAACGAGTACCTTAAGTTTGCCCACCGATTTATGGTTTCCGGTAACCAGAAAAATTAAACCGATCGATTCTTTCCAATATACAACCGGAACACATTATTCGTTTAACGAATCGGTTAAACTAAATATCGAATTTTATCACAAACTAAGTCGAAATTTACTGGACTTGAAAGGAACATCATACTTTCAAGATGTTAGCTCTGACTGGGAAAATATGGTTGAAAGTGGCAAAGGATGGAGCAAAGGATTGGAAGTTGAACTTAGCAAAAGTCTGGGGAAAACAAATGGAAACATTGCCTATACTCTATCTCAATCAAAAGTAAGATTTAAAGGCATTAACAATAGTAAGGCCTATGCTTCTCCTTATGATCGACGACACAATTTTTCCATTCAAGTCAATCAGTTCATTAGCAATAAAACCAAGTTTTCAGCCTTCTGGACTTATGGCACAGGGCTTCCCGCAACATTATCAACTTCAAATATTACAGCAATATCTCCTTATGATCCTTCCTCATTTGAAACTAAAACTGTCTATACGGAAAGAAATTCTTACAGACTTCCTGACTATCATCGTTTAGATTTGTCAATTAGCTTTATGAAGAAAAAGAAACATGGAACAAGATCTTGGGATATAAGCATTTATAATTTTTACAATAGAAAAAACACTAGCTTTATGTATGTATCTACTGATAACAGTACATCTACTGATCCTAAATTAAAAAAAATCAATCTGTTCTCATTTATACCAAGTGTTAGCTATTCCTATAAATTTTAATCCTTTAAACATGAATTATTTTAAATTATTAATCAGCTTAATTTTATTATTACTAGTTATTTCATGTGAAGAGGAAGCTGAACTTCCTACGGCTCAATCTGATCCAATCATTTCAATTAACTCATTAATTGGAGTAGATAGTTTAATTAAGGTCAATTTATCGAAGAGTGTTGGATCTCCTGTTGAAATCCAATACATCTCAGATGCAACAATTACCGCATATAAAAACGATAAGGAATTAGGTGAATTCATTTATCGGGAAAATGGCACTTATGAACTCCCAGAGCAATATCTGGCGAGTGAATCCGAATATCAAATTACCATTACTCATCCAAATTTCAAGAAGGTAACAACACAAACCATTGCTCCCAAAAAAGTATTAATCAACGACATCAAACTTTTGAATGATGTATCAGAAGGTAAAACCACATTTAAATTAAAATTTACTGATGATGCAAGTCAAAGCAACTACTATATGCTACTAGTAAAAGGTATATCAAATAATTACTCGAATGTAATTGAATATTATAGCAACGATATTGTATTTGAAGGGAATTTGAATGTAAATGATAATGGATTCGAACAAAATATGCTGCGAGGTAGCCGAAGTTTTTCCGATGAAAACTTTGAAAGTTCACAAGTTGAGATTTCATTTTATATTTTGAATGATGATTTTTTTGTGGATTATCAAGAATATAAAATTGAGTTGTATCACCTAAATGAAGATTATTTTAATTACGAAAGGTCGTTTGTATCTCTTGAAAATAAAGGCGATTTGCCATTTTCTAATAAAACGAATCTCTATTCCAATGTTGAAGGAGCATTTGGAATTTTCACAAGCTATGCTTTGGATTATAAAATTGTATCAAAACAATAATTTTATGACATTGAGGGTTATATTAAAAATTGATTTATTTTTATTGAACCACACTTAAACTCATTTCAATGTCAAAATACCTTCCTTTCTTAATAATATTAATTTTAAACATAGCGAATCCGATATTTGCACAAGAAAATTTCAAATGGGTGGCTGTAAAAAAAGGTGAAGGATTCAATGCCTTTTTATACAGGAATCAACTTACTCCAGCCAAACATAGCGCAAAATTCAAATCCTTAAACCAAGGGCGCTTCACAAAAAGTGGTCATTTAATTGCAGGAAAAAAATACAAAGTACCACTGCGATACTCCACCTATTCCATTCCACTTCTTGGAAAAGAACATGAAAGTGTAAAGCAAATAGACAATTTGCTTGAAGGTGCGGTCATTCACTTGGTAGCTGGTCATGGTGGTCCTGATCCTGGAGCAGTAGGTAAGGTATCGGGCAATAAAATTTGTGAAGATGAGTATGCTTATGATATTGTTTTAAGATTGGGCAAAGAACTTATGTCGCATGGTGCCAAGGTGCATTTCATTATTAGAGATGACAATGATGGAATTAGAAACGCAGCTTTTTTAAAGCCTGATAAAGATGAAAAGTGCTATCCATCGCAGGTAATTCCAAAAAAACAGACCCCACGCTTAAGACAAAGAGCTGCTGCTGTAAACATTTTAGCGAGGAAGGAAAAGCCAGGAACCTATCAGCGCTTAATTATACTGCATCTCGATTCAAGAAGTAAAAGAAACAGAACCGATGTATACTTTTATCATCATTCTAATAGTGCAAAAGGCAAAAAGCTTGCATTAATGCTTCAGGAAAAGATGAAAGTCAAATACGCAAAATATCAGCCTAACAGGAAATATACAGGAACCATTGGAACAAGAAGATTATACATGCTAAAAACGACCACACCTCCATCGGTGTTTGTCGAACTTGGGAATATCAACAACTACAGAGATCAGATTAGATTTACCAAAACTGATAACAGACAAGCTCTGGCTAATTGGCTTTGCGAAGGAGTTATTGATGATTATAAGGCACAAAAGTAATATCGATTATTAATTTGTATGAGCCATTTGTTCATTTTGTTTCAAATGGCTAACAAATTATATCGGCATTATACCTAACGGATAATAGAGCTTATAACAGCTCTTTTTCTATAAATGATATAAAAAGTAAGAAAAGAAAAGTGTTTTTATTTTTAATCATTTATATAATTTCTAAGCGTAACACTTATGTGTAAATTTCAAAACTACTGGTTCAACACTATTGTGGAAATCCTCATACGATAACATGAGTAATTCGGTATGAGTTCCAGCGTTGAATACGATATCATCATCTTCTACTAAACTTTCTGACACATAAACTTCCAGGTTATAAAGATTTCCAAAAGGAGGCATTGCTCCTACCTCGCACTGAGGAAAAATATCTTTAAACTCCTGTTCGTGAGCTAATTCAACTTTTTTACAGCCTAACATTTGCTTTAACAAATCAAAATCGATTAAATAAGATGCAGGTAATACGGCCATTGCCATTCTACCATCTATTTTAATCATTACAGTTTTTGCAAGCATTTTCCCGGGAATATGGGCCGATGCTGCAATCTGTTGAGCTGTATAAGCTGAAGAATGCCGAATCGTAACATATTTTATCTGTCGTTCATCTAAATATTGCTTTAACTTTCGGATAGGCATAGCGTTCTTGTTCTATGGTTTAAAATTTGCAATCTGCATAAGGCTTCATCACCTTTAATCGGTCAAGCCGATGAGTTATATACCTTTCTTTTCTCACTTTCACCCCTATTTTAGAAGCATTAGAGGGAACTATTAAAATACAAAAAAAAAAGGTGGAAGTAAAGGGTAAAAAGTTTTAAATAAAGAATCTAGACAAAACTCTCAAATGTTAAAAAAATGAAAAAAGAGTGCTTACTACGAAAATTATCGTACTAATATTTTGTATTACGAAATCTTTCGTATAATTTTATCTACGAAATTAATCGTATAACGGAATTCACCACAAAATGCCAAAGAAGATTAAGCCAACCGAAGCAGAATTAGAGATTTTGCAAGTATTATGGACTTATGGTCCGTCGACAGTACGTTTTGTAAACGAAAAATTAAAAACTGGAAGAGATGTTGGATACACAACAACTCTAAAGGTGATGCAAATCATGACGGAAAAAAATATGCTTCGCAGAGAAAAAAACTCTCGAACTCATATTTATGAGGCTATTGTGGAAGAAAAAGAAACCAAAAATCTTCTCATAGATAAATTCATATCTACCCTGTTCAACGGATCAACATCAGGAATGGTATTGCAAGCACTGGGCAATAAAACATGCAGTACCGAAGAACTGAATAAAATTCGCAATTTAATTGATGACATCGAATCATCACAAAAGTCTGAATCCCATGAATAGTTTTAGTTTATACAAATTGGTTGATGCTTTGGGATGGACCCTCCTGCATTCAGTATGGCAAATTGTGATTTTTGGACTTATCGTTTGGATTCTTTTTCGATTTATATCAAAAGATAATGCCAAACTAAGATATGGAGTGGCAAGCTTAGCTTTGGCTTTTATATTTGTGAGCTTTGCCATTACATTTTTCCATTACCTTCCATTATCTAATCATAACAATGGTTCCGATCTAAGTTTAAGTCCTGAACTACTGTTGTATCTTCTCAATAGTAGTCCTGAAACTCTAAATCAATTTAGTTTTGAAAATTTACATATCGACAGGTATTTTCCAATAATGGTGAATATTTGGATTATTGGTGTTTGTATTCTTTCATGTCATATGACATTCAATTATTTGCAAACCATAAAATTACGTAAACACCTCACCTATCCGGTATCGAAAAAGACGCAAATCATTGCCGATAAGCTCAGTCAAAAGCTCAACTTAAATCAAAACATTACATTGTTGGAGTCTGGCTATGTTCAAACTCCATCCTTAGTAGGATATTTTAAACCTATGATTTTGCTGCCGGTAAGCATGCTTAGCGGAATACCAGAAAATCAATTGGAAATTATTATAGCACACGAGTTGGCGCATATCAAGCGTCACGATTATTTATTTCAATTTATTCAAGGCATAATAGAATTGTTATTTTTCTATCATCCTGTTGTTTGGTGGCTATCTTCTGTGGTTAATACCGAAAGAGAACACATTTGTGATGATCTGGCGGTAAAGGTTTGTGGTGAATCCTTAACCCTAATTAAAGCATTAAATAATATGGAAGCAATTAGAAAAAAGAGATTCGAATTGGTATTGGGATTATCAGGTAAAAAGGATAATCTATTAAATCGAGTACAACGAATTGTGAGACAAAAACCTTCGGTGAAAAAGACAAACAAAATCGTTTTTAGTGGTTTATTTGTTCTTCTTCTTAGTGGATTCATTTTGATTTCGAATTTTGCCATTTCGGGCAATGCATTAACTGGCAAGCAATTTTTCTCAAAGATTAATGTGTTAGATCAAAATCAACAAAATGGATCTGATGCTATGCTCCTTGCTCCTGATAAGAAGAAAAGGAAATCTAAAAAGAACAAAAAAGCAAATGAGACGCTTGAATCAACTGAAATTGTTGAAGTGGAATCAGAAATTGAAGATGTAGTTGAAATTACTCCTGAAATAGAACTGGAGGATGTAGCAGAAATTGCACCTGAAATCGAGCTTGAACCTGTTGCTGAAGTGAATTCAGAAGAGGAATTTCCGATAGATTTTGATGTTGATTTTGAGATTCCTCAAGATTCTTTAAAATCAAAAGAGTGGCTCCAGAAAAAAGTAAACGAAATAATTAAGGAGCAAAAAATTGAATTAGAAAAGGCTGCCCAGGAATTACAGGATGTCAAAGTAGAAATGAACTTTGATAAAATGCGTCTGGAAATGGAAAATGCTCTTAAGGATTTGGATGTTGAGCAGATTAAAAAAGAAATGCAAGAGCAGCAAGCTGAATTAAGGAAAGAACTTGAGGAGTTAACAAATCAGAATTTAATCAAGCAACTTGAATTGGAAAAAGAACTTCAGAAGGAAGAACTAAGCAATGAGCTTAAAGAAATTGAATCTGACAAAAAGCTTAATGAAAAAGAAAAAGCTGAAATTAAGAAAAGAATTCAAGAGACAATTGAAAAAGTTAATTCCAAAGAATTTAAAGAGCAGTTGAAGAAAAACATTGAAAGATCTCAGAAATCTCTTCAAGAGCATCTTGAAAAAATGGAATCAGGAGAATTTGAAAAGCAGCTTCAAAAACAAAGAGAATCCATAAAAAAGCAGATTGAAAAATTTAATTCTCCCAAATATCAAATGGAACTTCAAGAAAAACTTGAAAGAAGCAGGGAAAGCATTCAAAAGCATTTGGAAAAACTAAACACTCCTGAGTACAGAAAAGAACTTGAAGAACAAATCAAACAAGAAAAAAATAATAAGAATCAATCCGTTAGAACTAAGGGTTTTTATGAAGGTGAGAATTTACTTATTGTCCTTGATGGAAAAGTAATCGACAAGAACACTTTTAAATCTTTAGAGCCAAGTACCATTAATTCCATTGAAATATTGAAGGACAAGAATGCAACCGATTTGTATGGTGAAAAAGCATCAAACGGAGCCATAATTATTAATACCATTGAAAATAAAAGAAAGACAGCGCATTTGGTTCAAGTAAAAGGAGTTTCAGGAGCAAAGAACCCTCTTTTTATTTTGGATGGTAAACCATTGGATTATGAACAATTTAAAAAGCTTGATTCAAGCAGTTATAAAAGTGTAACTGTATTAAAAGATGAGTCGGCCACTGCCTTATATGGAAAAGCTGCTGAAAATGGTGTTGTGCTTGTTACAAGTAAAGGTGAATCAGATGAAATGTCTAATCAGTTTCGTTTAGAAAACTTTTCCGGAAAAGATGCTCCTTTATTCATTGTTGACGGAAAGAAAACAACAATAAAAGCCTTAAATAAATTGTCACAAAATGATATCGAAAGCGTAACGGTTTTAAAGGATAAATCGGCAATTGAGCAGTTTGGTGAAAATGGTAAAAATGGAGTTGTACTTGTTTCACTAAAAAATAAAGAAGATGTTGACAACACTTCCATTAAAATTAAGGGAAAGCTAAGAAAAAATAGCCCTATCTACGTTGTGGATGGTAAGATTATTTCTGGAAAAGAAATGGATTTCATTAAATCCAAGGATATCGAAAGTATTAATGTCTTAAAGGATAAATCAACCATTGACAAGTATGGAGAAAAAGGGAAACAAGGAGCTATTGAGATTACATTAAAAAAATAAAAACTCAATATCAATTTTATACAAAGGATCACGAAAAAGTGATCCTTTTTTTATAGTATACTCTGATTTGCAAGCAGAATAACAAATTCGTAACTTGATGATGAGAATATAAAAATATGCAACCATGCTTCTAATTCTTGTGATATTATCAAGCTATATCCTTATTAGAATTGTTTCAATATTCAGCAATTATCTAAAAGCTTTTTCCAGAAACGAGCACCTTCGTTTTGCATTTGGTATTGCTGCAATCATCGTAGGCGCTTTGCATATTATGTTCCCAATATTTTTTAGTCACCTATTCTCAACTATTTTTAAATCTACCTATACGGCCACCAGTATTTCAGGATTTATACAAATCATTTGTGGAGTTGGCTTATTAATCCGAAGAGTATACAAGGAAGCTGCCATATTATTAATGATCCTTCTCGCGCTATTTATACCCTTAAGCATTTTTATGATGATGGATTACATTCCTGGACCATTAGGCCCAGAATATGAACCCATTCTAGGATATGTTAGAATCTTATCATTTCCTATATTAATATGGACTTTATTTAAAGTATGTGATATGTCTCCAAGAAAGGGACTTCAAACAGATCGATTTAAACATGATATATAACCAATTACAAACCTAAAATTTAAAATATGAGCTACTATATTAAAAGAAGTACAAACTTTAGCTTCGATGATGCTATTGAACGAATTACCAAAGCTGTACAAACAGAAGGATTTGGAATCTTAACAGATATTGATGTGACTGCAACGTTGAAAGAAAAGATTAATGTTGATTTTAAAAAATATCGCATTCTTGGTGCATGTAATCCAACATTTGCCTACGAGGCATTCCAAGTTGAAGATCAAATTGGAATAATGATGCCATGTAATATTACAGTAATTGAGCAGGATAATGGTCATGTAGATATTTCAATTATGGATCCTACGGCTGCTTTTAATGTAATTGAAAACGAAGAGTTGCAGCCATTTGCCATCGAGCTAAAGAAAAAACTGGAGCGTAGTCTTACCTATCTTGATGAATAACACACAAAAATCTTAAATATGAAATCATTTCTAATTTTAATTATTGTTGTTATTTGCATCCCCAGTTCTATCATCGCACAAAAAGAAAATAAACCTGTTGATCCAACCCGCCAGTTTGACTTTTGGGTTGGTGACTGGGATGTTTATACAGAAGAAAATTTAGTTGGCAAGAATAAAATCGTATTTCTCCAAAATAAAAATGTAATTCAGGAGAATTGGGTTTCTGAGAAAGAAAATTTTACCGGTACCAGTTACAGTTTCTATAATCCAAAAACAGCCAAATGGCACCAAATATGGATTGATAAGAATGGTAACAACCTTCTTCTTACAGGTGAGTTTTCCGATGGCAAAATGGTTCTTACCAGTGGCTTAGACTCTAATATGGGTGAACCAAACTCCAAACACAGAATAACATGGACACAGCTAACAAACGGCAATGTGAAACAAGTTTGGGAATCAACTACGGATAGTGGGAAGAGTTGGAATGTTCAATTTCAAGGGATTTATAAGAAATCAAATTGATAAACTAATTTTGGTTAATATATATTTCCATCTGCATCAACCATTGGTACAAACCTAACGGGTATGACATTGCGTTGAATCACTTCGTCTTTCTTCTTTTCAAGAAGAACCAATTTTTTCACATATTTTAAGCCAACAGGAATCACAAGCTTTCCTCCTTCAGCCAACTGATCAATCAAAGCTTGTGGTATTTTTGTTGGCGAACAAGTTACAATTATGCCATCAAAAGGAGCTTTTTCCGGCCAACCTAAATATCCATCACCATATCGGGTATTAACATTTTCATAGTTTAAAGAATCCAGAACAAAAGCTGCTCTTTTTTGCAATGGTTTTACAATCTCTATGCTATACACTTCTCCACCCAATTCTCCAAGAATAGCGGCCTGATAACCTGATCCCGTTCCTATTTCCAATAGCTTCTCTCCTTCTTCCACCTCTAGCAATTGAGACATTAATCCAACAATATATGGCTGTGAAATGGTTTGTCCATGTCCAATTGGCAATGGGCGATCTTGATAAGCATACTTCTGCAAATAATGGGGCACAAACAAATGCCGTTGTACTTTTTGCATGGCTTTAATTACTTCCGAGTCATTTATTCCCCGGGATTTTATCTGTTCAGCCACCATTTTAAACCTCTGTTCTTTAAAATCCATTTTCTGAACATTTTGTCTCACAGGAATAACAATACCAGTAATAAGCAAAACCAAACCGTATATTAAACTAAAGTTCATTTTATCCCATTTTTGATATTGAAATATACCTTATTAGTTGTATACTATAAATTTACGACTTTATTAGTGCTTATCGAAATGTCCTTGCATGCATCTTTTATCGCAGATGTACTAAAAAGGAGATTTATTTTATTAAATTCACAATTGACCTTTGTCTCTTTAAAGCGCTATAATATGAAGAAGTTTACAATTCTATCCATCTGTTTTCTTATTTCAATTAAACTAATCGCACAACAATTCAATATTGTTGATTTTTCTCGAAACATATCGGCAGAAAACATCAAAAATGATGTATATGAATTGGCTTCAGCAAAAATGCAAGGTAGAGAAACAGCCAAGAATGGTCAAAAATTGGCAGCTGTATACATCTACAAACAGTTCAAAAAAGCAGGCTTAATTGGCTACAAAATGCAAACCGATAGTTTGAGTTATTTTCAAAACTTTTCAATCTACTCCAAAACAGTTCCAGGTCTAAATCTTTCTGTCAATGGAAAAAAACTTAGCGAGTACGAAGATTTTGCATTATCTGGATACAAAAGTTTTAAAGCAGATGATCTTGATTTAATTTATTTAGGAACAGCACCTGATAGCTCGTATACAAACAAAGACTTATCCAATAAGGCAGTATTGTTTCTCACATCCAATTTATATGCTGGTCCTGTAAAGGCTCTTGATATCATTAATAAAACCAATTGTAATATCGTTTTTTACTGTAATCCGCTGAATCCTCATCAGATTCAAACGGTTATGCAAAGACAAAAAAACATGTTTAGTAGGAGACAAATTTTACACCCCAAAAGATTCCCTTTAAATATTCCTTTCGATTCACTAGCTCAACCTGAACAATATAACAGGTATAATAGAATGCTTAGTACTTATCAAGGCCCTATCAGTGCTAAAGCTGTTGCTAAAATCCTAAAGGTAAAAGTAAAAGATCTTAAAAAATGTATCAATGGTAGTCCTTTCAAAATAAAAAACGATGAAAAACTAAAAATTGATGTAGTACTTCAAAACGAGTACAATTTGCAATCAACGGAAAATGTAATTGCCTGTATCCCTGGAACTGAGAAGAAGGATGAATACATCGTTTTATCCGCTCATTACGATCATATTGGAATGAATGGACAAAAAATATATTACGGAGCAAATGATAATGCATCGGGAACTGCAGCCTTGTTGGAGGTTGCCCGAAAACTAAAAAAAGCTGTGGATGCTGGTTTACAACTAAAGCGAAGTTTTGTATTTGCTGCATTTACCGGTGAAGAAAAAGGCCTGTTGGGATCAAAATATTTTGTAGAGTCTAATACTTTTCCTCACAGCAATATTAAAACCAATTTAAATATTGATATGCTGGGTAGAAAGGATAACCGCCATGAGAACCTTAATTTTGTATACCTACTTGGAGCAAATGATCTGGACCCAAAGCTTAAATCAATTACTGATAGTATAAACAATCAATATCCAAAACTCGAATTGGATTATTCCTATGATACTGCAGATAATTTTCTCTATTCTGCATCGGATCAAGCGTCATTTGTAAAAAGAAATATACCCGCGATCTTTTATTTTAATGGATTACACAATGATTATCACAAAACCACAGATACTCCAGATAAAATAGATTATGAAGCCATTAAAAAAGTAAGTAGTTTAATTTTTCTTACAGCTATAGAATTGGCTAATCAAGAGTAAATTAGAAGCATTCACATTAAGTTGTTAGAAGTAATTTTTCGGAAAGATTAAGTAAAACTTAAACAAAAAGAAAACATAAATTCTTTTTTTACGTAAGTTTGTATTGTTCATGGTGAATTCTATAAGCATACAATTATGAGTATCAAAAAATCCTGCCAATATCTTAGTCTTGCGCTATTATTCATGGGAATAATATCTTGTTCGGAAAATGACAAACACACTGGTTTTATCGATCCGAATGAAGAATTATTAGTTGGTTTAAGCAAGGTGGAAGGCTATGATCACACTTACAATTACGATTTTAACATATTGAAAGAAAGGGAAAGTGTTGACTACTATGTTCCTGTTAGTATTGGTCAGGCTCTAAACAGAATTCCTGCTGAAATGAGAAATAAAATCAATCTTATTTCTACATCAGAATTGCCTTTTGAAGTAAATACCCAGAAAGCAAATATTGTTACTTCCTGGAATGACAAAAATAAACTTGTATTTCAAATTCAAATCTCATATCTGGAGAATGATGAAAGTTATGCCACCAATTTCAAAGATTTCTTTACGATTTCAGTAACTCAACATCCAAACAATCCTTTTGATGAAATGAGTGAAAAGGAATTGGAAACTTTGAAAGAGGATCTGGAAAAAAGAAGATACCAAAACTTAAAATTAACCGATACAGATACTTTATACTATTTGCCTAAGTCAGATGATAACATGTGGCCAAGAATGTTTGACTATTACAAATATGTTGAAGCAGAAAAAAGAATTTATAAAGAATCTACAGGATCTTACCAATACTATGCTTGGTACAACGGTTTGATCTACAAAATCGGTTTCAATATGGATGTTAGTGCCATTGACGCCGAAGCTATGGTTAGAGAGATTATACTAGCCAACTAGAGATATAATATTCCCAATAATAAAAAAAGGACGGAAAACCGTCCTTTTTTTATTTGCTTAAATCAATCCTGCAACTGCCTGCTAATGCTTTATCTTCAATTGCTTTTTTTAATAGCAAGGGATCTTTATCCACCTGATAAAGCAATTGATACACCTCTCGAACCGACAAGCTTTTTTCGTTTCGTTCTTTCAATATCAAGTCATCGCCTTTATTTATGTTTCCTTCACGTAAAACACGAATGTATACACCAGGAAAACCAGCTTCAATAAATTCCTTTACCATGTTATCACAAAAAAATCGATAGTTTAATTTAAAACATGGCTGTCTTGGTTGAGTTACCTGCACCAAACACTCACCAATCTCATAAACATCGCCAATTTTCACCTCTCCTTCATCCAATTCTGAAATGCTTAGGTTTTCACCAAACATGCCAAAATCCCATTCCAAATCAGGAAATCTGTTCTTCCAAAAATCATAATGACTAGTAGAATACCAATAACACGCTTTGTCTACTCCGCCATGATACCTTCTGTCAATTACAGAATCATCTTTAACATCCTCTTTGCCCAAATAAATTCCTTCATCTACCGGAAATTTATACATGCCTGTATTCACCAGCTTTCCATGATAATTGATTTCTACTGATGTTCCTTTATTAGTCGACACAACTTTCATAGAAATTATTTTTTAATGGATCTTAAAATATAAACTACCTCTTTCTTCAGACTCTCGTAATCCTCTTGTCTGATATCAAGAATCATTTCAACGCCAATTCCTTTTTGAATGGAATGAAAAACTACAACTGTATGTTTCTTCGTTTCATCATCATTATAGGAACCTAAATACCCCATTGAATTCTCTAACGAGAATAATTCTTGCTCTTTTGCAATTACCTTATGAATATCAACCGTTAACCTTCTTCTTTTAAATGATGAGTAGTCGAGCAGTGTATTCTCTTCTCCGATATATTCCAAAGACAAAATACAGGATGGAACAACTCCACTTTCCAGTGTTTCAACAGCTCCATTTCTGGAAAAAACAAAATTCAACAGCTTACCTTCCTTAAATTGATCTTCCAAACACCAATTCCCTTTTGGAAAACCGATATTGATATCTGGTCCTTCAATAAAAAAACTATTCCTATAGGTTTCTGTTCCAATTGCATCTCCATTCTCCGACCAGTAAGTCCACTTCCCATTTTTTTTACCCTTTTCAAAGCTTCCTTTTTGTGATAGTTCGCCATTTGAATAATAATAGGCAGCAGGTCCGTTTAAAGTGTCGTTTTTAAAGTTTACTGATAAACTAGCCTTGCCATTCGGATAATATTCGAGATACAAGCCATTGGCAATGTTATTTTGTGCGATAAAATCACGCAGTAATTTACCATCTTCCGTCCATAAACGAATATTTCCATCCTGCACTCCCTTTTTATAGGAAAACTGCTTCTTTTTATTTCCATTGGGAAAATATTCAATACACTTGCCATCTTCAATTGCTAATTCCTGAAATCCTTCCTCATACAATCTTTCCCACTCAATTAATTCAACCTTTGGCAAATAATCTGTTTCGGATAGCAATGCACCTGAAATAGTATAATCTTTAACCTGATATTTGCCCTCCAAGATGGGATAAATAACACTATAATATTTAGCATCAGCTTTTTCTATAGAAAGCCAGTTTTCATCGAAATAAACTGTTTTTTGTCCATGACTTAATGAGGAAAAAAAGATCAAACAAAAGAATAAAAGTAGATTTGGTTTCATAATAATGTGTTTTGAGTGAATGTAGCAATATTCATTCCTAAAGTTACTTCTTTAAAAATTTTCTGGCCTTTTCATGAAATTTTAAATGTCGTAATCCATTAATCAATCCTTCGTCGGTATAATAATGCCAAAAGTAATCGAACCTATGCTCTACTCCATGCAAAACTTCAAATTCATGATTCAATTTCAGTTCGTTCAAATAGTCATGCAAATCATAAATGCATCTGCGATTTCTGGTCAGCACAAAACTATCTTCTGTACCTATTTCCAATCGCAAAGGAATTTGTAACTCCTTTAATAATTCCAGATTTTGTGCTGCCAACTTTTTATTAAATGGCAAAGTATAATCACTAACGTATCCCATTCCAACAACTGAAGCAAACTTACCTGGATATTTCAAATAGTAATGAATGGCTCCTGCTGCACCGCGAGAGTGTCCTTCAATTGAAATACTATTATTTTGAAGACCGGCATTGAAGTTATTCTGACAATACTTAACAAACTCTCCCTGTATATCTCCAGCAATTAGACTTTCATTCTCTGGGGTAAACCATTGCACATTTTCTCTGTAATTATCTCCACGAATTCCAGCAATTACAACTGGTTCAATTTTACCATCCAGAATCCATTTGTTAAGCTGTTCTTCATTTACGTATTTATTAAAAGTTGTCTCGTCTCCACCTTGTCCATGCATAAAAATTATCAATGGATAGTTTCTTTCTTTTGAAAAATTGGGTGGCAAATAAACAAAATATGGAACCCAGGAACGTGGACTGCTATTGAAAACAAAAAAGCTTATTTTTCCATCCTTACCTGATGTATCTTTTATTTCATTATAGCTTTCAAAACAATATTTCGAGGCATTCATATTCAGTATATTATCTTTTTATAAAATCTATATTAAGAGCAAATAATTTGCAGAATAAAATTGTATCTTCTACAAAACTAAAAATTATCAACCAATAAAAAATTTTTCGAAGCACATGAACTTTCCATTTTTTGGTTTTGCCTGAAACACTGCATATTTAAATGGTTTCAGTACCCCAATATTAATTCTCTCTATATAGGCATAAAAATTACTGATTAATATAATTTGTGCGTTATTCAAATCAATTCTACATTTGTATCGTTACAAAAACAAAGAAAAATAAACTTTAAAATAAATTCTAAGATGCAAACTTTAATCGGAAAAAAAGCTCCATCATTTCAGGCTAGCGCTGTAGTAAACGGAAATCAAATTGTTGAAGGATTTTCTTTAGATCAATTCGTAGGAAAGCAAGAAGTAGTATTCTTTTTCTACCCTCTTGATTTTACTTTTGTTTGTCCAACTGAGTTAATCGCATTCCAAGACAAATTAGCTGAATTCGAAAAAAGAAATGTAGCAGTAGTAGGTTGTTCTGTTGATTCAGAATTCTCACACTTTGCTTGGTTAAATACTCCAAGAAACAAAGGTGGTATCGAAGGTGTAACTTACCCACTTGTTGCTGACTTATCAAAAACAATTTCAGAAAACTTCGGAGTATTGGCTTCTGAGTATGATTACGATACTGAAGGAAATGCTGTTTCGACTGGTGCTCCTGTTGCTTACCGTGGATTATTCCTTATCGACAAGCAAGGTGTTGTTCGCCACTCTGTAATTAACGACCTTCCATTGGGACGTAACGTTGATGAAGCAATCCGTATGGTTGATGCACTACACCACTTTGAAGAAAACGGTGAAGTATGTCCTGCAAACTGGAACAAAGGTGAAGAGGCTATGAAAGCTACTGCTGCTGGTGTTGCAGAATACTTAAGCAAGAACTAAGAATTAAAAAACAAAATTAATCTCTATACCACTTAGGTGGATAAAATCAAAAAAATACAATATCATGAAAATTAACACTTATCAAGATATCACTACTATCGAAGGTGAAGCAAAAAAAGATTATATCGATAGACACTCAGCTTTCATTCACTGTGATGAATCAGCAAAAAAAGGTGAAAAATTCAAGGTAAAAGTGAAAATAGGTGATGCTTATGCTCATCCAGATGATTTCGATCACTATGTAGCATGGGTTCAATTATGGGATGGTGAGAAAATGTTAACTCAAGCTAACTTCTCTTCAGGAGTACTTGGTGGCGAAGCAAACCAAACCGAAGTTGATTTTTACGTGGTTCCTTCTCGTAAAATGAAATTAACTGCAACTGCTTTCTGTACAAAACACGGATTATGGCATTCAGATGAGAAACTAGTTGAAGTTTCAGAATAACAATTTCATAGATTTGTAAAAAGGGAAACCGTTTGGTTTCCCTTTTCTTTTTTTATTCTTTTTGATCTTTCTTTCCTTTTAAATATTTATCCAAGAAAGTCACAATTTGTCCATACCCTTTAATTTCATTTTCCTTCTTACGGAAACCATGACCTTCATCCGGGAAAACGATGTATTCCACAGGAACATTGTTTTTCTTCACCGCATCAACAATTTCGTCCGATTCCACCTGAAGAACACGAACATCATTTGCTCCTTGAAGCACCATTAATGGTTTGGTTACCTTATCAGCAAAAAATAGTGGCGATTTGTTATACAAGGCAACAGAATCCTGTGTTGTAGGATCTCCCATTTCAGCATATAGAGCTTTTCTAAATGACTCCCAATATGGAGGTATTGATTTTAGTGTTCTCAACCAGTTGGTTACTCCAAAAATATTTACTCCAACCTTAAACTCTTCTGGTGTATAAGTAAGCGCAGCCATAGTCATATATCCACCATACGATCCACCAATAATACCAATCTTATCAGAATCAACAACGCCAGTATTAATTAAGAATTTCTTTCCCCAGATGCAATCTTTCAAATCCACATCACCATGCTTTTTATCGTCCATAGCATAGAATTTCTTTCCATAACCACTACTGCCACGGTTATTTACAGCCAAAACAGCATAACCCTGATTTACCATATATTGAATTAACGAAAAATATCCAACACGCGATTGTCCACCAGGACCACCATGTACCCAAACCAAAGCAGGTACTTTATGATCGGCACTTGCAACTTTTGGTTGATAATAAATAGCAGGAATTGGAAGGCCATCAAATGATTCGTAACGAACTACTTCTGCTTCAACAAGATTTGCCGGATCAATTTCAGGATTCAAGGTGTTGGTTAGCTTTTTGGCTTCATTGTCTCCCATATCAAATACATAAATATTATTTGGAGATACCGATGTTCCAACAACCAATCTTCCTCTTTGTTCATCTTTGGTTAAGCTAATCGATTTGATATCGGCACCAGGAATTTTAGGCAATTGAACTTCTTTTCCTGTTGCAATTTCAACCACTTTAATATTGGTTTTGCCATCCTCATTGATACCTATAATTCTATAAGTTTCATTATAACTGTGATAAGCATACCAAACATCCCAATTGGTTTTATAAACCAAACTTTTCTCTCCAGTTTCAATATTGTACTTGTTTAGATATACAAAATCAGAATCTTCATTACACAAATAATACAAGTAATTATTATCTAAACTGAAGAATTGTGGATTATAGCTTGCATCTCCATGATGTTCCGAAATATGCGTACGCTTGCCTGTATTTCTGTCATACAAATACATCTCATTATTTGTAGTAGTCAAACTTTGTGTTAGTGCCAGGTATCTGTTATTCTTACTTTTTGCTTCAACATCAAAACCATCATTGTTGGTGTAAATTAACTTATGATTTGGATTACCATTAAGAACTGATTCAACACTTACCTGGTACAAATCCATAAACTTAGGATTGCGCTTGTTCGATTGATAAAAGAAAGATTTTTCATCACGATCCCATCCCCAAAAACTTGCTTTGGCATTCTCGAAAGGTGTGAGATCTGTAATATTTCCTTCTTCGTCTCTCATGTAAATGTGATTGTTTTCATTCCCTCCCTGATCAGCCGAAAACAACACCATATCGCTATTAGGGAAATAGGAAATGGCAAAGTAAGACTCCTTTTCGGAGGAAGTTAATTGTTTTTGAGGTGAGCCATCAACAGGGATTTCGAAGAGGTTATAGATCCCTGTTTCGTTACTGCTTACCAATAACTTCGATTTATCAGAAGAAAATGATCCTCCGCTTACACTAATATTTTTGTAGAATTGTTCGATACTGTACGATGGTACAGTAATCTTTTCTTTTGCTGGCTCACAAGATACAAGAGCAACAACAAAAATCAATAAAATCAGATAATTACGTTTCATATTTTTTAAATGAAGGTTAGAAATACTTTTAGAATTAAGTATTGAGAGTGGTGTCAGTTATAAATTTATAACATTGTATTGGCTTTACAAAATATTTATATCCTGTTCAAATCATTTAATTCTGTTCAAGAATTAGCTTTTGCAACCAATCAATTCAATTCAAAAGCTCTATATTTGCCCAATCTTTTTAAAAATGATATTTGAGACTAATAGTATGAAAGAATCTGTTGTTATTTTGTGTGGTGGAGGTCCAGCACCAGGAATTAATACTGTAATTAGTAGCGTTGGTAAAGTGTTTTTAAGAAATGGTTACCGAGTTATTGGTTTACACGAAGGTTATAAAGGTCTTTTCTCTGAAGATCGTAAAATGGAGGAGCTAGACTTTGTAACTCTTGATGCAATTTTCACCAAAGGTGGTTCGCACCTTAAGATGAGTCGTTTTAAGCCAAAAGACAGCGATTTTTCAACCAAATTCTTTATTGATAACAACGTAAAACTATTGGTTACTGTTGGTGGCGACGATACCGCTTCTACAGCAAACAGAATCAGCAAATATTTGGCTGATAATAATGTGAACATTTCAAACATTCACGTACCAAAAACCATCGATAACGATCTTCCATTGCCAGAAGGAACTCCTACATTCGGATTCCACTCGGCAAAAGACGAAGGGGTTAAGATTGCAACAACTGTATACGAAGATGCAAGAACTTCTCAAAACTGGTTCGTTTTGGCAGCTATGGGGCGTGAAGCAGGTCACCTGGCATTCGGAATTGGTGCTGCATGTCATTTCCCAATGATTATCATCCCTGAGATGTTCAACAAAACTGCTATCTCTGCAGAGAAAATTGCTCAATTGGTGATCTCATCTATCATTAAGCGTAGAATCTTAGGCTTGAACTATGGTGCTGCTGTAATTAGTGAAGGTGTTTTCCATTTTATGAGCGATGAAGAAATTGAAAGTACAGGTGTGAACTTTACTTATGATGCTCACGGTCACCCTGAGTTGTTCAACGTAAGTAAATCTCACGTATTTAACATGTTGATTCAGCGCAAGATCAAATCTTACGGACTAAACATTGGAACTCGTCCGGTTGAGTTAGGTTTCGGTTTGCGTTGTTGTCGTCCTATCGGATTCGACTTGAGCCTTTGTACTCTTCTTGGTGATGGCGTTTACAGCCTATTCAAGCAAGGTCACTCGAAATGTATGGTAACTGTTGATCCTAAAGGTGATGTTGCTCCACTTTTCTTGAAAGATGTTGAAGATGAAAACGGAAAAGTGAAGCCTCGTTTGGTGGATGTGAACAGCGAAAAAGTGCAAAATATAATGAATTACAACTTGCATTATCTAACTGAGGAAGATATGGAAGCGGCTAAGGAGTATCTTCCAGATCCAGAAAATTACATTTTCAAAAAGATTTTGAACTGGAATTAAATCAATGAACAATTAGTAATGAGTAATTAATAATTGTAAGGATATAACAAAGGCAGTTGGAGTAATTCAACTGCCTTTGTTCTTATAATTATATGCCAATCAAAGGTTAAAATAACTGTATTAATTAGACAATGATGAACCTTATCACTTTTCAAGCTGTGTTTTTCCCTTCTAGGGAAAAGGGTGAAATAAGAATCATATAATTAAAAATACACCCTTCTGGCTGTTGCCATCTTCCCTAGAAGGGAAGAATTCCTAAATAAACCTTTCTATTGCTTTTCAAGTATTAAATGAACGACTCTCGTCGAAGTAACACTCTGCGTTTTTCCTGTATAAATTCTTTGCGAACTCTGCGTGAAATTTTACTGTTCCCTTATTTGATAAAAAACACCTCTCTCCTGCTCCACTTTTTCGAATCCTTTAAGGCTGGACAAATTTCCCAGACAACGATCGATTTCCTCTTCACACAGTCCAAGCATGGTAATTAAATCTTCAACTGTACAAGGTCTGCGCGATATGGTTTCCTTGATTGCGGTTTCGGTATCCGATCGGAATTGGGTTTGTGTAGACTGCTTGGCTTTGGCAATGATTCTCACATTATCCAATTGCCACAAATCCATTACCGCTTGCAACTCTTCCTGCTAGCTCCACGAAGATTGGTCACAGTACCCGGACGATCCAGAGTATTTAGCTGAACGATATCAGGCTTAATCTTCAAAATGATTTCCTTTAAGGCCAACAATTCCTCCTTACTGTCGTTATAGTTTGGTAAAATGAATACTTCCAGCCAAATTTCACCATTAAACTCAGCACTAAAATCAATCATCCCCTGAATGTAAGCTTCAAAATTGATCTCTTTGTGTGGACGGTTTATTTTTCTGAATACAGGCTCTGTTGCTGCATCTAATGATGGAAGAATCAAATCTGCTTTGTTTAGCGCTTCTCTTACCTTCTTATCGTGTAAAAGGGTTCCGTTGGTGATTACACACACCGGAATATTTGCCTCATTCTGCTTTACAAAGGCAATGATCTCTTCCAAATTGGCATTTAAGGTTGGCTCACCCGATGCCGTTATGGTCACATAATCAGGAGCCTGATTGTGTTGCAAATAATGGCTCAACTCTTCCTTAATTTTATCTGCAGAGATATAATCTTCTGGTTGAACCGATAATTGCGTTGTTCTTCCAACTTCGCAATACACACAATCAATGGAGCACACTTTTTTTGGCACCAAATCAACCCCCAAAGACATACCCAAACGCCTCGATGGGATTGGCCCAAACAAATATTTATACATTCTTTCCTTTGTCATCTTTTGCTAAACTTACAGTTCTCTTTCGAACTGTGATTTTACATAGCAAACCTAATGAAATATCTTAGGATTTTCTCTCTTTCGACAAAATTTCTATTTTTGCATGACACACCTATCAAATTCTAACGGACAATTCGTAAATTTTAAGTAATTAACCATCGGGAATATCCGATTAAACGCACGAATATGTCTGAAAATAATGTAAATGCTTATTTACTTCTTACTTGTCCCGATCAAAATGGGATTGTAGCTAAAATTACCCAGTTCATTTACCAAAGTGGCGGCAATATTATTGCCTTGGACGAACATGTAAATCAAAACCAGGAATTCTTTTCATTTCGTGTGGTTTGGAACATGAAAAACTCAAGTATTCCTGCTTCGGAATTGCATGCAGCTTTCGAGCCGCTTGCCAATGAGTTTAAGGCACACTGGAGAATCGAGTTTTCAGGACAGAAACAACGTGTGGCCATTTTTGTATCGAAATACGATCATTGCCTGCAAGAGATTTTATGGCGATACAACATGAACGAGTACGAGATTGAAATTCCATTGATCATCTCCAATCATCCCGATTTGCAACACATTGCCGATGCTCATAACATTCCTTACCACGTTTTCCCAATTACAAAGGAAAACAAACAGGAACAAGAGGCCAATGAGATTGCCCTTTTGAAGGAACATGATATCGATTTGGTAATACTGGCTCGTTACATGCAGGTATTATCACCAGCTTTTATCGGAGCCTATCGCAATAAAATAATAAACATTCACCACTCTTTCCTTCCTGGATTTGTGGGCGGAAACCCATACAAACAGGCCTACGAACGCGGTGTAAAAATGATTGGTGCAACCAGCCATTTCGTGACAGAAGATTTGGACGAGGGACCGATTATCGAACAAGATATCATGCGCATTACGCACAAGGATACCATTCCAGACTTAATTCGAAAAGGTCGCGATTTGGAACGTATTGTTCTGGCTCGTGCATTGAGCTACAAAGCCGAACATCGTATTATTGTGGATGGTACCAGGACAATTGTTTTTGGGTAAAATTACCTCACCCTAACCCTCTCCTCAAGGAGAGGGAATTTGAACTACCAAGTTTTATGGATGGTAAATTACTTGTGGACACACTTGCTGGTTCGAGTTTGCAACTCGGACCTTATGCAAATTTCGCAGACGCTGCCATATACAGAACATTTTAACCACAAATCACAGAATTGCGGCAGTGAGGGAGATGCTCCCATTGGACTAATTGATACCCTCACTCACAGTGAGAGCATCAAATAAGTTATTCTTTCAGTACAAAAGTCTGACTACACATCACCTCACCTTCATGTATGATCTCAAAGATCCATTCGCCCAATTGCATTTCCCAATCGAACTCGAAGGTGTAGAAGTCGAAACCTAGCTCGTCGCTGTATTCGTCTTTTTCCTCGGTGGTTTCGATAAATGCTTCATTGGTTTCAGGATTAACTAATTTAGGATGCTTGATTCTACACACAAAATCAACACGTTCTGCAATCTCCGATTCCGTTTCGAAGCGATAGCTGATTCCAAAACTCAAGCCTTTCTCAGGATTAATGACATGGGTTCTTTCCTGAAACTCCATATCGTCAGAATGCAAAAAGTAGCCTGTTGAACTGCCAGGAACATATTCCTTCTTCGTCTTCCCAATGGCTTTACAAATTCCGTAATCAACTATTTTTATTTTCATGCTTAATGTCTTTACTTGATACCCTCAATTGAAATGAGAGCGTCAAAACTACAGATTTTTTTATAGTCTACTCTTCGCTGGTTCGAGTTTGTAACTCGGACCTTATAAAAATTCGGCATACTCTGCTAAATACAGAACAATTTTATCCACAAGTTACAGACTTGCGGCAGTGCGGTGGAATTTACGGTCCTATAAAATCGAATTTAAAAATCCTTTACACCACGAGCCCTGATTACAAATCAGGGCTAGCGAGACACATCAAAACTACCGTTTTTTTTAGTGGTTGAAAAAATCACAAACCTTATTAAATACAGTATCAAAATCGTTGGTGAGTTCCTGTGATGGCTTGCCATTGGAAGGAAATGGATTTTCATGGGTATATTCTCTGTCAAAATCCAACTCATCAACTTTTATGTCAATATCATGGTAAGCTCCCTTCAAAGTATTTATTACTTCGTAGGAAGGAATTACAACATCTTTTTTTAGTGTGATTGCATAAATTTGATTTTCATATTTTTTAAACAACTCCTCTCTAAAGCATCTCATTTTCTGGTAATCCAACATCGCATAAAATATTTTCCCTTCCAAATGATCCTCCTCTATATAATGGTTTAGCAAATTGTCTTTTTGTAACATTTTCTCAAAATGCTCAACCAAAAATGAATACAAGGCAACATTAGCTTCACTATCAAGAATAAATTTAGAAACCGGAGATAAACGATTAAAGGTAGCACCACTGCAAAACAGACAAACCTTTGTGTTGGCGAAATAATTCTTGTGATTGCTTAATTTTAAGATTTGAGCCAGAAAGCCTCCTATGGAATAGGCAAAAATATCAAATTCAAAATCCTTGCTAATAAAATCATGTTTGCCTTTTTTGCACTCTTCAATAAACTGGATGATATCATAATAAGTCTGCAAACCTGACCAAATAAAACGTTGTGGCATTGAATGTAATCGCATACTTATGGCAACATTCGACAGCGTAGAATTCACAACATTAGGATATCTCTTTTTTCGCTCCTCGCTTAGCTTGTACATGCCTCTTTTGTTACTCCAATGTTTTGGTGCTCGCTGCATGTGAAAAGCAATTGGAAATAATATTACGCTGCTTCCTGTACCTTCACAAATCGATTCGGCCCAAGGCAGATATTTATCCCAGTCTTTCTCGTTAAAACCATGAAAAAGAAACACTACTTTTTTGGTAGATTCTACTCCTGCAGGCTTTATAATATGATACTTGAAAAATCGATTTTCTTCAATAGAAATATCCTTAACATGAACATTGTGGTTAATGGTTCCGACCTCTGTATAAAAAGGCGATTCATGTTTTAAATCCATATGATGAGATACACAATGGTAGTCGATAACTCCAGGAAGAATTTTATAGGATAAGGATTCAAATTCACACTCTTTCAACTCTGTTCTATTATTCATAACTCCTTAATTTTAGAATACTAACTCATTTTATTGCTTCTTTATTGCCGTTTATGTAATACCAATTGTATATCAAAATGATTAATGCCGATACAGATTTATAATCCTTGGCTAATAGTTTAATTACATACTTAGCACAGATTACAAATCTGCGCTAGCGAGGGGCAAGGATTCGTGAAGCTGCCCCTCGCTGGAGCGGATTTGCAATCCGTGCCCATCATTTTATAACCAAAATATCCAACAAACCCTTCTCACCACTATAATCAACGGCACTACTATACACATAATCCTCAGCTCTAAATACAAGCCCTTCCTCAACCGGATTATTATGTAGATAGTTCAGTTTTTGATCAATAACCTTATTACTCCATAATTCTATTGGTTTGTTATCAGCTCTCCAAAACCGATTACCTTTTTCTGTTGCAAACTTTTGAAGCAGCCACTCTTTTCTGCTTTCCTGATTATTAGCTTTAATTGCCTCAATAATTGCTTTTGAAGTAAACTTTTTAAAATCTCTTAAGATATCTGATAATAAAAAATCTCCTTTGGCACGTGCTATCAAATGAACATGATTGGTCATTATACACCAAGCAAATAGTTCCAATCCTTTATTTTTCTGACAATAATCCAGATTCTTAATAAGAATATCTTTATAACAATTACGTGTAAACACATCAACCCAGCCTTGAACTGCAAAGCTTATAAAATAAACACCTTCTGGATTATAGAACTTATACTTACGACTCATAGATATTAGTTTGAAATATAAATATGCAAAAGCCCAACTGTAATAGTCAAACGTTTGTGCATAAGACTAATAAATTAATTCAAATACTGGCTTATTTTGCACAATGCCGATGTAGATTTATAATCCTTGCTAATAGTTTATTTACATACTTAGCACAGATTACAAATCTGCGCTAGCGAGGGGATTTATTCATGTTGCCATATCAAAGCCGCTACCGTTTATTGTTTTTGTTACATTATCTAGTTGAGCGTCACCGCCCTTTAATTTTAACTTTTGTTATGGGCTAGCATTATTCAATTTTTAAACTGGTTTTAATTTTTGTATTTCTGTTTATCACAATTAATTCCATAGAATTTTTTGCTTTGTAAACTGAATCTCCTTGGCTAATAAATTGATGAATATCCCACTCTTCACGTGTTTCAACGGTGAAATTTAAGAAGCAGATTCTATTATCAATTAGTTTATCCAATATAATAGTATTTCCTCCACGATTAGTGGATATTAACTTCACTATGCCAGATTTTTCTTTGGATATTAGCTCATCATAGGAAGATCTAAATTCTTTTCTTTCTATCGAACCTTGTATTAATATTATAGCGAAAATTATTGCGCCAAAAACTGTAACAATTAGTATGAATTTTTTGTATTGTTTTAATTCGCTCAATTTATCCAATGTCAACATTTACTTTCGTCTATTAACTTTAATATCATCGATCATTAATCTGGGTTATGTAGTATGCTTGCCCATAACGTTGGGATAACCCAACCAATTGTTTTATTTCACTAATAAAAGTTTGGTTTACCTTACTATATTAAAGAACAATCCAATCTTTCATCTAAAACTCCAAATCTACAAAATCCCCAACCAACACCCTCATTATTTCCAAAAAACATATCAGTACAAATCAAAATTTATATATTAACATATCTCACCAACATTTCAAGCAACACCAATATCAACATATTCCAATATAAAACTCAGTAAAAAGATGAATTGAATGTAGTTTGCACACAAAATAATGAGCAAATGAGTTGTGGCCTTTATTTTGTGCAAATAGAAGCTTAAAGATCGATATGGGTGTCTATTTTGTACAAATCTGGGCGTTTTAATCGTTAAAATTTGGAATTTTGTACAAATTTATCGTTCAGGATCGTTAATCGTCTAAATTTTGTACAAACCTGGTCGTTTAGATCTATTTTTACGCTGATTTTGTAGAAAATTCGTATTGAATATCAATAGACGTAACGATTTTGTACAAAATTTCAGGTCAAGATTATTAAAGACGACTATTTTGTAAAAAATTGCCTCTCTCAAGCATCCAATCGTATTATTTTGTACAAAAGAACACTCAAAATTCATCGGAAAGGGAAATTTTGTGCAAAATTTTGCTTCCCATCCATCTGAATGAATCATTTGCCACAAAAAGAAGTCTAAGATCAGCAATGACGGTATCTGTAGCGCAAAACAATCACCACATCAATATTTATCTTAAAAATGCGACAAAAACTAATGAAGTTATAATAATTGGTTTAATCAACCAAGACATTCTTACTTTATTTCACTTATCATACATTTTTAACAGTTATTAACATTACTTCCTAAATTATATTTCTTAAATTTTGATTGCTTTTAGCCCTTAACACAAAAAACTAAAACAAAATGTCAACAAGCATTTATTTTTACTGCAATGGTGATGAGGTCAATAGTATCGGCAAAACCATTGAAACAGAAAGTGTAAAAATTGATACCAGTGAAGATCCTATTTTTACCCAAATTATTGCTGAAGAGAAGCAAGAACGTTCGGTATTGGAAAACAGTATCAAGTACAATAAAAGAGGTTCTGTTAGCAAGGAATTAAAGGAATTGGACGATATTTTCGACAATGACTTTACTTGTTTGAAAGGCTTTATTATTGCCAACCGAAACATGACCAGTGAAGAAATTGCCAATGATGCCAACGAAATTTGGGATTTAATGGGCAAGTACAATCGCCAGCTTCACAACTTAAGTTTCGAAGGGCAGTTTACCAATGCCAATATCCTGTTCTCAAAACTTGAAGAGCCTGTTATGAAGGCCAAGATTGATAAAATGATTGGCGTAAGTGATTGTCTTGCAAAAGCAAAGGCATCCTTAAAAAATGTTGAGCTTTGCTACGAGGAGCTGAACGCTCAGGAGTCGCAAATTGAGGAAGTGATTGCTCCATCGAGTCAGAAGAACATTCTTCGCAACATCATTAACGAAAAGTTGTTGCCGCATTTGAACAACTGGAATATGGTGCAGCCCGATAAGTATGGTGCTTTATTGGATGCCATCGAGCGAAGAATTGAAGAGGTAAACGCTAAAGCGCGTGCTCGTAAAACCCGAAATGCCAATGGTGGCATTGAGGATGAAACCACCGAAGATTAATTCCATTTTTATAAATTTTAAGGACTAATGCATGGGGCACACTCTGGTGTTGCCCTTTTTTGCGTTCTTACCTCATCCTACCCCTCTCCTGAAGGAGTTAATCTTTATGCACAAATATGAAATAGCAATACTAATTAGTATCAGATGATTTTTGAGTAGTATTATCAAGTAGAGTTTTTCCCTTAAAAGGGAAAATGCCTACAGGCAAAAGGGTGAAGTAATAAAAAATAAAGCAAAAGCACCCCTCTGGCTATCGCCATCTCCCCTAAAATGGGAGAATTTGGAAATTAAGGGATTGTTCATCTAATTCTCTATACATTTTATTAAAATGATAATTGTGTTTAAAGATAACAACCATCTAAAGTAGAAGGCATGTGGAAATGCTGTGTGCAGAATCCCTAGACTTGAGCTTTAACCCAAGCAATCCCCATTATTCATTATCATTACTCATTGTTAATTGTTAATTGCTAATTATTCATTGTTCATTGTCTTTCGTGCCAGGCGGTGACAGAAATCTTGCTTTTCGTTTCCCGAATGTCCTTTTATCCAGTTGAATTCCATCAGTTTTCCTTTGCAAAGTTCATTCACCTCTTTCCAGTGTTTTGCAAATTGAACATCGCGACCAAAGGCGGTTTGCCAATGGTTGTGTTGCCAAAAATGCACCCATTGTACCAATCCTCGAATTACAAAACGGCTATCGGTATTAATCTGTATTTTCTCGACCGATTTTAAGCGCTGTAAGCCATCCGTTACGGCAAGCAGCTCCATCATATTGCTACTTCCTCCTTCAATCAATCGGGAGTAGATCTGCTGTGTACCATATGGATCTTCGGTAAATCCGCCATAGGCAGATTGATTGAATTCCGTAGAGTGCGATGCATCGGCATAGATTTTATGAATGTCTTTGGTTTCGGTCTTACTGGTTGTAATTTGTAGCACACTTTTTCGTCGGTCAACCCTGATGTAGGTATTGAAATCGGCCTCCTCTAAAAATCGAAAATCCTCTATAAACACGCAGTTGATGGTTTGATTGGGTTGCAAATTTCCTTTAATGGCAGAACGCACCACCTTTTTGAACTGAAATTTTAGCCTGTGAATGGTTGCCGCTAAATTCGACTCCTCTTCAAATTTGATCTCTCCCTTATCGGATCATAAAACAAACGAATGTTTTCATTTTCATCAGAAAGAAAACATTCAACCCGATCTTCTTTTATGGATTTAACCTGTAGCTTGATTTTTATTATTTCCAATTTGAATCCTTTTTCTGCAATTTAAGCTTTAAGATTAATATAGCTTATGTTTTGGGTGGCAAAATTACATCAACCATGAAAACACCTCACCCTTTCCCTCTCCTGAAGGAGAGGGAATATCTACGAATTAAATTAGTAGAGAATTATAACAAATACACTCGCGGCGATGATCTGGAGAACTTCCCTTCTCCTTAAGGAGAAGGGACCGAGGGATGAGGTGATTTCCAGCTAAAGCAGAGAATAAAGGGACGTAGTCCTGTTTTCTTCATAGGAATATAATGTTCCATATACATATTAGGGACGTAGTGCTGATATCAAAATATCATTACCTGATTCTTAAATATATTATTGATTTTATATGCCAGGGCTATGCCCCTCTGGCAATTCCAATGTTTATTTTTCTACGAAGATTTTAGGGCTAAAGCCCCTTACCTAATTTATGAATCACAAAAAAAAGCCATCCCCACAATGGAGATGGCTATATTTTAAGACGCTGACAGGTATTTTTACCAGATTACTGCACGTTGTTCTTCGGTGCGGTACAATGGATCTGTTTCAGCAATTTCGAATGCTTCGTAGAATTCAGGAATGTTGAACAATCCACCATTTACACGGTATTTACCTGGTGAGTGAACATCTTCCTTAATTAATTTTCTTAGGTACTTATCGCGAGTGTTACCTCTCCAAACTTTTGAGTAAGCCAGGAAGAAACGCTGCATGTTAGTGAAACCTTCTATATCTGCTGGCTGATCACCATCTAAAGCCATTTTGTAAGCTTCCAAAGCAACAGTTAACCCACCGTAATCAGCAATATTTTCACCAAGAGTTAGTTTACCATCAACATGAAGATCTTCGAATGCGTAGAATCCGTTGAATTGCTCAACCAACTTCTCTGCTCTAGCGTTAAACTTCTCTGTATCTTCAGCTGTCCACCAGTCTATCATGTTACCATCTTTGTCGAATCTACGACCAGAATCATCGAAACCGTGAGTCATTTCGTGACCGATTACAACCCCAATTGCACCGTAGTTTACAGCATCGTCACCATCTAAATAGAAGAATGGAGGCTGTAGAATTGCAGCTGGGAATACCACTTCGTTCAACAATGGGTGGTAGTATGCATTTACAGTTTGTGGAGTCATACCCCATTTTTCTGTATCAACAGGCTGACCTAATTTTGCAATGTTTTTAGCATCGTAGAATTTAGCAGATCTCCACAAGTTTTGAATGTAAGAATCAGTACCTACTTCTAGTTTTGAGTAATCTTCCCATTTGTCAGGATAACCAATCTTCACACCAAAAGCATCTAACTTAGCCAATGCTTGTGTTCTTGTTGAATCGCTCATCCAATCCAATTTCTCAATTCTTCCGCGCAAAGCAATTTTCAAGTTGTTTACCAACTTGTCCATTCTCTCTTTGGCTTCAGGTGGGAAATATTTTGCAACGTACAATTGACCAACAGCTTCGCCCAATACGCTACCTGTAGCATCCGACATGCGTCTCCAACGTGGCTTTTGTTCTGTAGCTCCGGTTAAAGTTGTTCCGTAAAAAGCAAAGTTTTGCTTCTCCAATTCAGTTCCAACAGAACCTGCTGCATCATCTAAAACTTTCCATTTTAGGTACAATTTGATATCATCCATTTTCTCATCAACCAACATCTGGTTCAATTCTGCCATGTATCTTGGATGCATAGTAATTACATACTCTTTGATATCAGCGCCTCTTTCCTTGAAATATGTTGCCCAATCGAAGTTTGGATATTCTTTCATCAATGTTTCAACCGGCTTAGGGTTGTACATTGCTGGATAATTTCTGTTTTCTAAACGAGTGTTGAATTTAGCTGCCATGCGAGTCTCAAACTTCATGATTCTCTCCGCATTTTTTGCAGCAACATCAGCATCTTCGCCAATCAATTCGAACATTTTGGCAACGTGCTTCACAAACTCAGCGCGAATGTTCAGGTTGGTTTCGTTATCTACCACATAGTAATCGCGATCGGATAATGAAAGACCATCTTCTGACAAATACATGCGGTTTACCTCAGTATTTTTCATATCCTGCTCAACACCTGCTCCAAATAAAGCGCTAATTCCCAATTGGTGCAGGTGAACCAATTCTTTGCGAAGGTCTGTAGTATTCTGCAGGCTTGCAATTCTTTCGAATTCTGGCAACAATGGCTTGATACCAACTTCGTCAATCTTCTTTACATCCATTGCAGTTGCATAGAAATCTTTAATCTTTTTCAGATTACTTCCTTCTTCTACATTTTCAGCTTTAGCTGCCTCTTCCAACAAAGTGTGAACTGCTTCGTTGGCTTTTTCACCAAGGATATCAAAAGCGCCATAACGACTTCTATCTGCAGGAATTGGAGTATTTTTCATCCAGGTTCCGTTAGCGTATTCAAAGAAATCCTCACCTGGTTTAACAGATAAGTTCATGTCCTCTTTTTTGATCACACCAATGCCTTTTTGTGCTTGCTGTGAACATGCAACTGTAATAGCAAGAGCGGCTCCAAGGCCTAATGCTCCCCATGCTAGTTTTTTCATGTTTACTGTTTTTATAGTTTAGTTTTGATTCTTGGTTTTCTTAAAGTTGCCGAATTTATAAAAATTCCGAACAATAAGCCTATTTTTTCGATAAGCAGGACAAATCTCGGGATAAGACTCTTTGCTTATCTTCTGCGAAAGCAATATGTTTGCATTCGTAAATAGAACAACACAGGATGAATCAGGACGTGAGCAAGGGAAAAGTAATATTGGGAATGAGCGGAGGAACAGACTCTTCGGTAACTGCAATGATGTTGCAAGATCAGGGCTATGAAGTAATTGGAGTGTCACTTTGGTTTTACTCCAACAATCATTCTTATGATGAAAATGACAAGTATCCTGACTTTATTGTAGATGCTCAAAAACTTGCCCATAAACTTGGCATGGAACATCATGTTATCGATGCACGAAAAGAATTTAGGGATACAATCATCCAATTCTTTTTAGATGAGTACCTGGCTGGTCGTACACCTAGTCCTTGCATACAATGCAATCCGAATTTGAAATGGAAATTATTGCTCGAAAAAGCCGATGAACTGAATTGTGATCACATTGCAACGGGTCATTACATTACCATTGAGGATGAGAACGGATTGTTCTACATCAATAAAGGAAAAGATCCTGCCAAAGATCAATCCTACTTTCTTTGGAATCTTCAACAAAACATTCTCTCCAGAACACTAACTCCTCTTGGAAAATACACAAAACCTGAAGTTCGGGAGATTGCAAAATCTTACGGCTTCGAAGAGGTGGCCAAGAAAAAGGAAAGTATGGGTGTTTGCTTTATGGATCGAAAAGACTATCGTGACTTTTTACAAGAAATGATTCCTGATTTGAATGAGAAGATCGGAAAAGGAAAGGCTGTTGATATAAATGGTAAAGTATTGGGAAAACACGATGGTTATCCTTACTATACCGTAGGCCAAAAGCGAGGTATTGAATTGGAAGAAAAAACGGGTTTAATGGTCAGCCGAATTGATGCCAAGAACAACACCTTAATTCTGGAGAAAAAAGCCGATTTAAATAAGCTACAGCTTAAAATATCTGGCTACTATTTCCATAATATCGAGGATATCAAGCAAAACAATATTACCACAGTGGTAAGGGGTCTTGGATTAAATCCTGATGGCTATTCAAAGATTACAATTTTGGACGATAATGAACTATTGGTGGATTTGGAAAACCCGGCTTGGGCTATGGCACCTGGGCAACCGGTAGCTTTTTACATTGGCAACAAACTTATTGGCGGTGGTTTTGCCGAATACAACGATTAATCACACTTTGTAAAGACGCATGGCCATCCGTCTCTACAGTACTAACGATATTATAAATGACTGACGGAATCAATAAAACAGAACTAAACGAAGAATTGATCAAACTGATTCAAATGCGAATGCCATTTGGCAAATACAAAGGTCGATACCTTATCGATTTGCCAGAACCTTATTTGGTATGGTTTCGTGAGAAAGGATTTCCTCCTGGAAAGTTAGGCGAAATGCTAGCATCTATGTACGAAATTAAATTGAATGGACTGGAAGGAATGTTGCGTCCGTTGTGCAAAAAATATCAATAGAATTATACCGTTAGAGACGCAAAGCCTTGCGTCTCTACAACCAGCACATTTAAATGTTTATCTGCAAGGCCATCGATTTAAACAGACAATACACTTCTGTACCTGCATCCAAATTCATTTTTTGTTGAGAGGCCTGTGTAATAGATACAATTAAAAGAAATCCAACATCAACAAGACAATAGGTTCTGTTCTCTTTTTTAATGATTTTGGTAATATTTCCCTTCAGTTGGTTGCGAATAGAAATGTCGCTTATTTCATTCAAGGTGATCGCTATGTCTTCGGGACGTAAAGAAACATTTAACTCATCTCCCACTTTGCAGCAATCGTTAATTAATTCCCGCTCTACATGAATTTCATGACTGGCTTCACGATTGATTAATTGGGTTAAGCCATTCTCAACATCATGCGATTCTACCTTAAATGGAATCACATTCATCAGGCCTGCTCCACGCATGATATCCAATGATTTTTCCGACTGTATCAAATCAAAATAATTACCATGCCCTTCTACTCTACCATTGCGTAGTAAAAACAGTTTCTGCGTCAGACTAAGCAAATCAGGTAAATCATGGCTCACCACCAACATGGGAATACCAAGTTTTTTATTGATTCTAATCAGATAAGGAATAATTTGTCTACGCAGGGCCACATCCAAAGATGAAAAAGGCTCGTCCATTAATAGTAATTTTGGAGCACTTAACAATGCTCTTCCAATAGCTACCCGTTGCCTTTCACCTCCTGATAAACTCTTGGGTCTTTTCTCCAGTAATTCACGTATTTCCAATAAATCCACTACCTCATCGAAATGAATAATTTGTTGAGCTTTATCGGCATAAACACTTCCAAACAATAGGTTCTTTCGCACTGTCATGTGAGGAAACAATCTGCCTTCCTGAAAAACGTATCCAATTCTTCTTTTTCGAGGTTTTACAAGTGTATTATTTTCCGTATCCAGCACCAGTTCATTACCAATCTCAATATGCCCTTCATCCGGATTTTCCAGTCCAGAAATCAAATGCATTAAAGTGGTTTTTCCAGATCCAGAAGGACCAAAAACCCCAGTAATTCCCTTCAAAAAATCAACCTCAACATCGAGAGAGAAATTTCCTTTTTGAATTTTTAATTTGGCCGATAATGCATGCATATTCAGTAATATATTTTGGATAATTATTTACGATGATGAAGTTTTTTTACCAAAATCTCAGAAAAAGACATGGCTGCAAATGAAAATACAACAGCTACCAAAAGCAATCTAAAAGCTGCAGTTTCATGCCCGGGAACCTGAATTTCATTAAAAAGCGCCAAAGGTATGGTTTGAGTTTCACCAGATATGTTTCCGGCAAAGATTATGGTTGCACCAAACTCTCCCAATGATCTGGCAAAAGCCAAAACAAAACCACTTATAATTCCTGGAAGTGCCAATGGCAAAGTAACACGAATAAAAGTCTGTAATGAATTTGCTCCTAGTGTTTTTGCAGCTTCTTCGTAGCCTGGATCTACCATTTCGATAGACAAACGAATGGCACGAATTGCCAAAGGAAATGAAACCACCATTGAGGCAAGTACAGCAGCATAGAAACTAAATGCCAACTTTATTCCGAACCAATTATTCAGGTACTTGCCAATTAATCCATTTGTTCCCAATAACAAAAGCAATATAAATCCTGTTGCAACAGGCGGAAGAACCAAAGGCAAATTCACAAAACCTTCTACTATTGATTTTCCTCTGAAATGTTTGCGAGCCAACCACCAGGACAATAATACCGATGGAGGAAGAATAAAAACAGCACACCAAAAAGCAACACGAAACGAAAGTCCGATTGCCAGCAATTCATCTTCACTAAAATTTAGCAGTTCATTCATATTCATCCAGATTGAATCCGTTTATTCTCCATATCCTTTTCACCTCTTCCGATTGAAGGTACAACAAAAATGAATTTAAACTTTCAGATCTCTCCTTTTTTGCAGCACCCACATAGGCAATGGCTTCACATGCAGTATTTGGAAATCGATAAACAATATTGACCTTTTCAGATTTCATTGCATCTGTTTCATAAACGATACCCATTTCAGCTTCGCCCATTTCAACCATTAACAATGCATCTCTAACATTCTTTGCAGGCAAATATCTATCAGCAAGATCTCTTTCCCATCCATAAAATTTAATAACCTGCATTGCATACTTACCTGCTGGAACATGTTTAGGATCGCCAATGGACAATCGGCCACTAAATTGGTTCAAAAAATTGTTCTCTACCTCTTCACTATTTAGCTTTTTATTATTGCCTACAGGAACAATGGCCACCAATCGGTTTGTTGCTAAATTCTTTATTGTGGTCTTTTTAACCAACTGCAAGCTGTCTATGTAATCCATCCATTTTTTATTGGCAGAAATGTAATAATCAAAATCAGCTCCACTTTCAATTTGTCTGGCCAATATCCCCGATGAAGCAACATTTAGCTTGACCTTAATACCAGTTTCCTTCTCAAAACTTCTGGAAATTTCTTGAGCAACATTTGTTACACTGGAAGCAGCAAATAAGGTAATTTCATTTTTTCTATTCTTTTTATTCGAACAAGAAAAAACAAACATCGATAATATGATTACAATTACAGTTTTCTTCATGTATAAATGCTTAGCAAAACATGAAAATAGTAATTTTTAAAGAATACTGAACTCCTTAAAACAATATGATACCAGATTGATCACCTCTAGCTCATAATTAGCAATTGTTTAGCAGTTCTTATTTTGATTCATTTTGGATAATTTCCGCACAAGCACACTATTGATTTATCCTCCAAATCAATGAATTATACAATACAAAATCCTATGGTATTTTGAAAGTTTTTATTTTCTCGGCTCACTATCCATTCTGAAATAAATGGATTGAAAAAGTTTAGATAGACAAAGAAAGAGATATCAGTTTGAACCTCACCCATTAAGACATAGCCCGTTTTGCAGCCATGGTTCCAAACTATAGCAACAACATTTAATTCGTTAGAGCAAGATAGAGTGATTACCTATGATAGACGTCTAATTTTGGTAAGAGTGCTTACAGCCTTAAACTGATTCAACAACAAAACCTTGAGGTTTTGCGTTTGAAAAAATTGACGAACCGGACCAAATCTAACGATTAAGCCTGTACAGAATAAAGTCGAATACAATTCCCAATCCTTATTTAAAAGAACAACATGAGCGATAGTCAACAGTGTAGCGAAATAAACCAATCGATGCAAGGTTTTCCAATGTCTTTTCAACAACTTCATTGATCGACGATTTGAAGTAATGGTTAGTGCAAATATTATTATTGTTGAAATTCCTGAAAGAATTAAAGGTAAATCCGAAACAACTGCAAAAAATCCTTCATGATACAGAAAAAAGAAAGCATGTAAAAAAACATAAACACCACAAGATATTCCCATTGCCTGTCTTACAAATAGATTGCTTTTGGTGCCAAATACAATCTTAAATGGTGTAATCATTAAAACAGCCATTAGCCATCGTATAGCCCATTCACCTGTTTGCTCAATTGCAATTTCGATTCCTGGAATAATATCTCTTCCAGTTTTGAGTGCAACTTGTTCGGCCAGTTCGATATCATCAAAAAGAATAAAATCAAACTCAGGATATTCGAAATTGAAACTAATCAATGAAAAAATCTTAATTAAAGGAAATAATGCCAACACACAAACCATCAACCACGCGAAATTCTTCTGTAGAAAACTCATAACTTCAACTATACTTGTAAATCCCTCTCAATTTATTTAGAATAGTTCAAAATTGGGATTTATTATTGAAGATGTAAATACCTAGATGTTGGTATTTATTGCATAAAAAATAAGCGTATCTATCCCACCCTACTGATATTTTGCAAGCGGTTCATATCGAGAATTTTTATGTATCTACCATCAACAGAAATGATTTTATCTTTCACAAACACACTAATTTGCTTGGAAACACTTTCTCTACTCGTACCAATCATGTGTGCAAGTTCTTTACGAGTTAATGGCAAATCAAATTCTTGTTTCTCAAAAATAACTATTGCAAAATAAAGTATTGCATCCGCAAGCTTTCCGTAAATTTTCTTTTGGTGCTGATCAATAAAGCGATGGTAATTGTTCAAACTATCGTTACATACCGAAGAAAGTATCTCATATCCAAAACGCCCATTCTCTTTTATAAATTGAGAGAATACATTCAAATCAATGTAACAAACACGTACAGTGGTTAATGCAGCATATGAATAATGATTGTTGGTATCAGTAAATATAGAATGCAAACCCAAATAGGAATGTGGCTTAACAACCTGTAAAATATACTCTTCCTGGAATCGGTTCTTTCCATACTCCTTCGCTAAACCTTCTCTTAAATAAACAATATGCGAAGTCCTTGATCCTTCAGCCAAAATAATTTCGCCCTTTTCAAACTTAACTTCGTTGCAATTTTTGCTTAGTAATTCTAGTTCAGATTCCGATAAAGTTTGCGAAGCACATGAACGATCGTCGCAGGTTTGACAATTGGAAAAAATCTTATAATCTGGCTGATGAAACATGCTAAAGAATAATGTGAAATATATCACAAAGATAAGATAAAACAATCACATTCTTTATTGAATATATGCACAATAGCCTGTTGTAACTTTGTATTGGGAGGTATTCCTTTTGATTAAAAGAAGTAATATTTAGAAAAATGAAAAAATTGTTGTTTACAACATTTCTATTGGCTTGTTTTCTGTTTATAGATTACCTGATTTTAATAGCTGTAGGATGTTCTGCATTTAAATGTGGAGCCCAAGAAGGTTTTTATTGTGGTTTTTATTGCAAGTTTGCATTAAGTCTAATTACGTTATCTGTAATTGGAGGGCTTTATTGCGCCAAGAAACTTGTAAATAATGCATTATAAATTCAGGTACATCACAAAATACTTTATACAAAACGAGGCTGCACCAAATGGTGTACAGCCTCGTTATTTTTTTATTTTTTCACGGAATATTTACAATCCCAAATTTTTATTTTTTATTACCTCATCCTGAAGACGACGGGCCAACTTTTGTTCCCTTACCAATGCGTTTTTTCTATGAGTATCAAACTCTTCTCTAACCTCGTCCAAAGTTTGCTTGGTTTCAACGGTTACAACATTACTTCGTTTAAACATCATAAAGCAAACACCAGCTACAGCCAATGAACCTAGAATAAGTACCCACATTAAAGTATTGTATGTAGATTTAGACAATTCCATGCCTAAAAATTTCATACTATCCTTCATACGGATGGTTTCATCCAATTCCTTTTTTAAATTCTGAATTTCAGTATTAAGATTATCAATTTCCCTTCCCTGATTATCTACTTTAGTTTCAGATTTTTTAAGGAAAGATTTTAGTTGGTTTAGAGAATCTTGAACATTTGATTGGTATTTACTCAACATCTCCACCTTAATCACTTCATGACCTTGCCAATTACTTGATTTTTTTGTCATATATTGAAATTGGCTACTTATTGTTCCATTATCCAAGGATGGTTTCGCTTCCTGTTGGGTCGATTCAGTTTCCTGTGCCGATAATGTTAACGAAAATAAAAACAGTAAACAGTACGTAAGAATTGATTTGTGCATTTTAATTGGGTTTCTATTATTAATTTAAGCTCTGATTACAATTAAACGATCAACATGTCTTAAAATTGCCAGCTGTTCATTTTTTCTTAAACATTTTTTAGGCAGAATTTCGACTTGCATTTATGTTACCATAAAGAGATCTGATGACCAACTTTTGCAATATACTGTATTTTGTAGCGTTTGTTACATTTTTTTTCTCTAATTCTCTAATTTTTATTAGAGCATACTGTTGAATTGTAATTAATGGCAATACTATTTCTTCTCTAAGATTAATCGAATCTTTTAAGAATAAAGCATTTTGCATTAACTCATCCTGACCAGATACCTTCAACAACATTTCTATGCTTAATTGATATTCATCATAGATCCACCCCCAGAACTCGCCAAATTCTTCATCATTCTTCATATACTCGGTAAGTTTAAAGTACGACTTACAGATGGATTGCATACTATTTGCTACTAGCGTTCGAAAAAACAATGATGAATTGTACAAATTTTTACAGTCAGAAAGTAATCCTTCCTCTTCTAGTTTCTTTAATGATGATCCTACACCAAAAAATCCTGGAACATTCTGTTTCATTTGGCTCCATGCTCCAACAAAAGGAATTGCTCTAAGATCTTCGAAATTCAGTTTCTCGGTTTGCTTTCTCTTTCCCGGACGACTACCAATATTTGCTTTACCATAGTATTTTAAAGCACTCATCTTCTCCAGGTAAGGAACAAATTTATCTGATGATTTAAACCTTTGATATTCTGCCAAACTATATTCCGAAAGTTTTTCCATCACTAATCTATCTTTGTCACTCAACACCTTGTCCGAGTCATCAAATAAACTGTTTTCCAATACTGCAGAAATTAATCGCTCCTGGTAAAATCTTGCAGAATCCCGGGTTCCGAATTTAGAACTAATGGTTTGTCCTTGAATGGTAACTTGGATTTCGCGATTCTCTATCGTATTTCCCAATGATGAATAGAATTTATGTGTATTTCCACCTCCGCGTGCTGGTGGTCCCCCACGACCATCGAAAAATGCAACTGTAATTCCCATTTCACGAGATAGTTTGGTAATATTCTCCTTCGCTTTGTAGATATTCCAGTTTGCCGAGAAATACCCTCCATCCTTTGTTCCGTCAGAAAATCCAAGCATTATGGTTTGTTTCTTTCCTCTGCTTACAAGATGCTCCGCATATTCTTCATTCTCATAAAGCTTACGCATGGTAATCGCAGCTTTTTCCAAGTCATTAATGGTTTCAAACAGAGGAATAATATCCAATGGAATTTCACCCTGCCAAGCACACATTTTAGCCATAGCAAAAACTCTTGCCACATCATCTTCACCTCTACAATTGCTTATAATTATTCGATTACAAGCTTTCACTCCGTTTCTTTTCTGAATTTCCTTAATGGTTCCAAAAAGACTCAAAGTATCTTTTATCACTTCATCATCCGACTGGAATAAAGAAACCGGAGTATTCAGTTTGGTTAATTCCTCAAACTCCAAACTACAATTTTGATCCTTCAATTCTGGAGCTGTGGAACAAAGCACATCAAAGGCTTGCTTTATAATTCTGCTATCCTGCCTGATATCTATTCCAGCGAAATGAGTTCCGAACAACAAGACCTTGTTCCTAAATTCATGCAACAATTCTACAAAGAAACCATCATGCTCTTCTATCAATTGTTTTTCAATTACCGCCAAGGATTGAAGGATTTCTTCCTGCTGCATCCTGGATGAGGTATCTTCACCATTAACTGCTTGCAGTATTCTCTCTCCAGAGCAAGTAGTTTCTCGTAAACGCCTTTAAAACTTAATCTTCTTCGCAGTTTTCTGATATCATCGTGATAATTTGACAGTAGAATACTTCGCAACCTATCAGCCACAGCTAAAGTAGTATCTACCTTTACAAAAGGATTACCATCGCGATCGCCTCCAGGCCAAAATCCGAAAGTAAGTACATTTCCGTCCTGCTCTTCCGGATTACTCACTTCTTTCATCAAATCTCCATACAATTCGGATGCAGATTGATAAAATATGTTTTCGAGATACCAGCTTAAACTTTTGGCCTCATCATAAGGCGTTGGTCGTTCCTTTTTATAGAAGGGAGTTTTACCAAGCTGCGTTAATAACATTTTTATCTGCAGTAGGTCATTCTTTTGAATGGCATCAATTAAATCATTAATAATTGCCAATACCGTACTTGGGTAAAACTGTGTTGGGTGCGCTGTCAATACAATTCGAACTGCCAGACTTTTTAACGCCTCACCAATTTTCTCCTTGCTTTCACTACTTGATAATCTGTTTTTAATCGATTCTATCTTTCCTCTTCTTTCCGGATCATGCAAATCTAAAAAAGCCGCATCTTCCAAGGCATCCAATAATACTACTTGACGCTCAATATAGTTAATCACACGAAACATGAAATCCAACTGTTCCGATTCTGTTTTAAAATTGGTTTGCTTTTCGAAAAAATGATCTAAAATCTCAACAGGAGATTTTCCTTCCTCTAATCCCTTACGACAAGTATCCTTCATAAGGGGAATAAGAATACCTGTTCCGTGTATGCCATCTAACGGAAGCGTTAGAAAGATACTATTGTACAATTTGTACCGAAGTTCAACTTCGTTTTGAAATGTTTCTGATTGCATAGGCCTTTATATTATTATTCTCCCCCTTTAATTCTTCATTCAAGATAGTAAAAAGAGTGAATTGGCATAAAAGATACAATCAGAAACTTGAAGATTTATTTTTTTATTTCAATCATTACTGGCAAATGATCAGATGGATATTTACCATCTACTTTAAGATCAATAATTTTGTAATTGACTATTTTTGTTGAGTTATCCACAAAAATATAATCGATTCTATCTGTTACGGGCTTATCGTGTTCAAAGGCATTAAAGGTTCCAATCTTTGATTTAGTTTTTGCTTTAATATGAGAATCAATCATATTATCGGCCAAATACTTTATGGCTTTACTTTCTGGCTTTAAATTTAAATCACCCATTAAAACAACAGGCAAATTTCCCTGATTCAATTGTTGAATTTTCTTCAAGATTAACTTAGCACTTTCATATTGAGCTTTTTCTCCAACATGATCGAAATGAGCATTAAACACCCAAAATTGTTTTCCTGATTTCTTATCTTCAAATAAAGCATATGTGCATATTCTCTCAAGAACAGCATCCCAGCCAACCGATATTTCATTTGGAGTTGTTGACAACCAAAATGTAGATTCTTTTACAATTTTATAAGCTGAATTTTTATAAAAAATAGCACAATATTCCCCTTTCTTTTTCCCATCGTCTCTTCCAACTCCAACATATGAATAATCTGTTAAGTTCTCATCTAAAAATTCAAGTTGATGACACAAACCTTCTTGTGTACCGAATACGTCCGGATGATACTCACAAATTAGGTCAATGATATTTTCTTTTCGAAGTTCCCACTTGTTTATGCCATCATTGGGATTATCGTATCGCAGATTATAGGTCATAAATTTTTGGGCATACAAGGAATTCATTAGTAATCCCAGTATTATTATGATATTACATATTACTTTCTTCATTTTTCTTTTCAAATTTGAAAAAAGGCTGCACTTAAAGCACAGCCTAACTAAACTATTTCGTTGATTTTAATACAAAATGCAATTCTCCACCTTGCATTATTTGCTGATGAGTAATGGTTAATTCTTTGTACTCTTCACCATTTAGCAATACCTTTTCAATGTAGTGGTTTTCTTTGCCTTGGTTTTCGGTAGTAATGGTAAAAGTTTTACCATTCGGCAAATGCAAAATTCCTTTTTCAACCCAAGGTGAAGTAATATCATAAACTCCATTCGCCGGATTTACCGGATAGATTCCTAAAGACGAAAATACCATCCAAGCAGACATTTGACCGCAATCCTCATTACCACAATATCCATCTGGTTGAGTAGTGTATTGGGTATTGATAATTCTGCGAACCATTTCCTGAGTTTTCTCTGCTTGATTGATATAATTGTACAAGTAGGCAACATGATGACTTGGTTCATTTCCGTGAGCATATTGACCAATCATACCTGTGCTAAATATCGGCAACTTATCATCTGCCGTAGGATAATAAGTAAACATTGAATCCAATTTCGCCGAAAATTTGTCCTCCCCAACTGTTTTTATAAACTCTGGCACATCTTGAGGTACATACCAGAAATACTGCCAGGCATTACTCTCACAAAAGTAATTGGTATATTCCTTAGGTATGAATGGTGAAACAAAATTTCCTTTAGGATCTTTAGGTCTAAAGAAAGTTGATTTTGGATCGTATAGATTTTTCCAATTTTCTCCTCTTTTTAAGAAATATTTGTAGTCTGCTTCATTATTTAAAGCTTTTGCAAACTGTGCAATACACCAATCATCGTAAGCATACTCCAATGTTTTTGAAACAGACCAGTTTTCACCTTCTTCATCAGTAGGAACATAGCCCAAGTGCATATACTCATCAATCTGGCGACCTTTCTCCATTGCCGATTCTTTACAAGCTTTGTAAGCTTTTTCAACATCCATTTCAATTCCTTTAAAATAAGCATCTACAATTACCGGAACCGCATGATATCCAATCATCATATTGGTTTCGTTCCCTGCCATAGACCATACAGGCAACAAACCTGTTTCATCGTAATGAATTAGAAAAGATTTGATGAAATCTTCTACTTTATCAGGACATAAAATTGTGTATAATGGATGTGCAGCTCTGTAGGTATCCCACAATGAGAAAGTATCATAGCGATCAAATCCCTCTGCTTTGTGGTATTTTCCATCTGCACCTTTGTGCATTCCATCAATATCTGAGTGCAAACTAGGAGTAAGATATAAATGATACAAATTGGTATAAAACAATTCTTTTTGTTCTTCATCTGCTTCAATCTCAATCTGAGACAATAAGTTCTCCCATTCTTGATCGGCTTGTTTTACTACACCATCAAAATCCCAATGATTTAGCTCTGCCTTCATATTCTTTTTTGCTCCTTCAATGGAAGCAGAAGATAAGGCAACTTTTACCAAAATTTCTTCAGGATTTTCAATGTCAAAATTTGCGATCAATTTTGTTTTAGGAGAGGTAACCGACATATTTGCCGACTTCTTATCTCCTTCAAACAATTCAACAGATTTAAAAGCTTTTGAAAATTGTGCAGTAAAATACAGATGTTGATCTCTTGCCCAACCATTTGATTTTCTGTATCCCGATATGGTCGAATCATTCTCAACAATTATTTTAGTATCATATGGGTTATCCCAATTCAATTTATATCCCAAATCCAAAATAATTTTAGAATCAGAATCTTTAGGAAAACTGTATCTGTGAAAACCTACTCGCTTTGTAGTGGTAAGCTCAGCGGTAATTCCCGAACTCAACAATTCCACTTTATAATAGCCAGGTGAAGCTTCCTCCTTTTCATGAGAAAATTTTGAGTATGGACGATAATCTCCTTCCGGTGTTAAATTATCTGTAAAACGACTATTTAAAGGCATCAAAAGAATATCATACATATCCCCTGCGCCAGTTCCTGATAAATGAGTGTGACTAAATCCAGCTATGGTTGAATCAGGCCAAAAATACCCTGCGATTCTATCCCAACCTGGCAAACCGTTATCAGGACTAAGCTGCACCATACCAAAAGGCATTACTGCTCCAGGATAAGTATTACCTGGTCCATCGGTACCTACGAAAGTATTTACATAGCTAGTTAATTTCCGCGGCTCTGCCTGCTTTTTATTGCACGCAAAGAGACCAATCATTGCCAAACAAAAGGCTAATAATCTCATAATAAGTAAATAGTTTATTTTCCAAATAAAATGGAAAATGTAAATAGTAAATTGGCTTTTGGAAATATGTTCCAAATATAAACAAAACATGCATTCATATCCTACAATTCGTGCAAAAGCTGTTTCATTTTTTTAATAAATTCTAAGAAATGCATTTCCAATATTCATTAATCACTTCCTAATTATCCGCTATTGATTTTTAAGATCTAAATGAATAAATATTTTAGTAAATTAGATAACTACCAAATTTTAACCTAAAACTCAATGAAAAAACTAATTTACACAGTATTCCTTCTTGTAATTATTTACTCATGCACTCAACAAAAAGAATCAGGTATTAAAAATATCCGAAAAGGAGAATATTTAGGAGAAATTAAACCGGATAGCATCGCCAGGTTATTTGCACCCAACTTCGTATCCAGTCATCTGCATGAAAGAGACTTTACCATGAGTCCCGATGGTAAAGAAATATACTATACCATCAGAAATGGCGCTGACTATTACATTGCCACTTCCAAACTGGTAAATGATGTTTGGACTGAGCCTAAATTTGCTTCTTTTTCAGGAAATCCAGCATACAAAGATCTTGAACCATTCATTACCCGAGATGGCAAAAAATTGTTCTTCATGTCCACAAGACCGCCCAAAGGAAAGGAACAAAAAGATGGATGGTTCTATCAAAACATTTGGGTAATGGATAAAACAGTTGAGGGATGGTCGGAACCATATGAACTAGAAGGACCAATAAATACTGATTCAGGACAATATTATCCAACATTAACCAATAGTGGTACCATTTACTACACACACGAAGAAAGTAAAAATGTGCAAGTCATATATCGATCGAAATTGATTGATGGGAAATATCAAACGCCAGAGCGTCTTCCTAAAGAAGTAAATCCTACCAATATGCAATACAACTCGCTGATTGCACCTGATGAGAGTTACCTTATTGTTTGTACTTTGATTGAAGGGAATAGCATTGGTCGAGCAGATTATTATATCAGCTTTAATTTAGGGAATGATAATTGGACTCCTTTAATGAATATGGGGAATAAAGTAAATTTCCCAAACACATTTGCATTGTCGCCATCTTTGTCTCCTGATGGAAAATATTTTATCTTTTCTAATAACAAGCAAATACGTCAGGAAAGGCCAAATCTCAAGGAGATAAAGAAAAATGCTGTTTCTCCACAAAATGGAAATCTTGATTTGTATTGGATAAAAACCGATTTTATAGAAGATCTTAAAGCAGAAGCTTTAGCAAAACAGAACAAACAGTAGGCATATGAAGATTTTATTGACCGGCGCCAATGGTTATATAGGTAAACGATTACTTCCTGTTCTCTTGGAACAAGGTCATACTGTGTATTGCTGTGTTCGAAACAAGCAACGGTTTACGCATAAAGAATATTTCCATCCAAACATTAGGGTATTAGAAGTGGATCTTCTAGATCCAAAATCTTTAGAGAAAATTCCAAAAGATATTCAGGTCAGCTACTACCTGATTCATTCAATGCTTCATGGTACTGTAGGATTTGATGTTCTCGAAAAACGATGTGCACAAAACTTTGTAAACTGCCTAAAGAAAACGGAGAATCGACAAATTGTATACCTTAGCGGCATTGCCAATGAAGAAAAACTTTCAAAGCATTTACAATCGAGAAAAGAAGTTGAAGACATCCTAAAAGAGAGTCGCAGCTATGTGACCATTTTAAGAGCAGGAATTATAGTTGGTTCTGGCAGTGCATCTTTCGAAATTATTCGCGATTTGGTAGAAAAGCTACCAATAATGATAACCCCACAATGGTTATTAACCAAATGTCAACCCATAGCCATTCGCAATGTAATTGAGTATTTGCACAAGGTAATTTACAACAAACACTGTCTGAACCAGACCTTTGATATTGGCGGAACGGAAGTTCTAAGTTATAAGGAAATGCTATTGCAATATGCTGAGGTTCGAAAACTGAATAGAAAGGTAATCACTTTACCCATAATGACACCTCGCCTTTCTTCCTACTGGCTATTTTTTATAACTTCAACATCCTATAACCTAGCGGTAAACCTGGTTAACAGCATGAAAGTGGAAGTGGTTTGCCGACCAAATGATTTTGCCCAAAAACTTGATATTCATCCAATCTCATACAAAGAAGCGATTGAAAAAGCTATGGGTAAAATCAAACAGCAGATGGTAATTTCATCCTGGAAAGATGCCTTAAGTAGTGGAATATTATCGAACAAAAACTTTAAGTATGTAGAGCCTCCAAGTTTTGGTTGTTATTTTGATACCAAAATTCTTCCTGTGAAAAACAAACAATTGGTTTTGGATAATGTTTGGGCTTTAGGTGGAGATAGAGGCTGGTATTATGCAAATTGGCTATGGCAATTTCGTGGCTTTTTGGATAAGCTGTTTGGTGGTGTTGGCCTAAATCGTGGACGAAGACATCCTTCGGAAATAGAGATTGGCGACTCTCTGGATTTTTGGAGAGTATTATTGGCCGATAAAGAAAATAAGAGGTTATTGCTCTACGCTGAAATGAAATTACCGGGAGAAGCTTGGCTCGAATTTTCATTGAAGCAAAACCATCTGCAGCAAAAAGCCATTTTCAGACCCAAAGGCTTGGCAGGAAGACTGTATTGGTATTTGAGTTACCCATTCCATGTTTTTATATTTAAAGGAATGATTAATGGCATTATAAATTACAATAAAAGATCATGAAAAAACGCGTAACAGGAATAGGTGGAATCTTTTTCAAAACCAAAGATCCCAAAAGAACAAGAGAATGGTACAACAAACATTTGGGCATTCAATGTCCTGATGAATATGGTGGTGTATTTGAATGGCAAAAAACCAGTAAGCCTGAAGAAACTGGATTTACCATTTGGGGGCCGTTTGAGGAGAACACTGAATATTTTCAGCCTTCAAAGAAAGATTTCATGTTCAATTATCGTGTTGAGAACCTTGAAGAATTGCTTACAATTTTAAAAGAGGAAGGGGTTGAGATTGTTGGAGAGATGCAAGTATTTGAATATGGAAAATTTGGCTGGATTCTTGATCCTGAAGGAAATAAAGTAGAACTTTGGGAACCTATTGAAGGCCCATTTAGTGAGATGTACAAAGGAAAGTCAACCTCTGAGTAAGATATACACATGACAAAACCAATCGTTAATTTTTTAGATCCCTTAAGTATACCGGACGAAAATTTAAAGTATTCCATAGTTTGTTCGAAATATCAAAATACATGGGTGTTTGTGCGTCATAGAATGCGCGAAACATGGGAAATGCCTGCTGGACATATTGAAGCGAATGAAACAGCACTACAGGCAGCCAGAAGAGAGCTGTACGAAGAAACCGGAGCCAAAGAATTTAGCCTTAAATTAATTGCCGACTATTCCTGCGATTGGAAAGGCGAAATCAATTATGGAAGAATCTTTTTTGCCAATATTACTTATTTGGGAGAATTGCCTAAATCTGAGATTGCAGAAATTCGTTTCTTTAAGGACTTGCCTGAGGATTTAACCTATCCTGATATTCAGAATCTAGTCTTCGAAGAGGTGAATCAGATATTAATAAATAACTCTAATAGCCATGTCAACTGTATTTAGCATTCTTTTTAACACTAAAATGACCTATGAAAAGTTAAATAATAAATTTTCAGATGAGCTAAGTGGATATAGTGATATTATATTCATGATTTATGGTATTCTAATTGGATTAGATTCTGTTTTTAAAGATTACCCATATTTCAATGAATCTGGTTTGGGAATTTTGCTGTTTCTAATTTTATTAAGCATAGGAGTTTCTGTAATAGTAGGTAGATATATTCTACCGTACATTACATTACTTTTCGGAAAATTATTGAAGGGGCAAGCTGAATATATAGATATAAAGACTGTTTTTGCATATTCATTAATTCCAACATTAATCAAACTTTGTATACTTATACCTTTGTATTTTAACATTGAGAACATTCAATCACACACTTATTTTCTAAATATATTTAATTTAGCATTCTATATTCTATCTATTAAGATTCTAATCCAAGGGTTAAATTTCTTTAATGATTATGGATATTTTAAAGCTCTCATAAATATTAGTCCTTTTTTAATCATATGGATCATCCTAAACATTATAAGTGCAATCAAATATATATAAATGTCCCAAATCAATTTCCACTCCGATTTTTATGAGGCCATTAAAGATGGCAACAAAACTCAAACTGCAAGAGTTGATGAACCTGCTCCTGAATTGGGAAAAGGCGAAGCCATTTTTGATGACAAGCCTTCAATAGAAATACGAATTACGAAAGTGACACACAAGAATTTTAAAGAATTGACAATAGCAGAAATCAAGAAGGATGGCTTTGATACGAAAGAAGAATTATGGTCTGTTTTGCTGGGATTTTATCCTGACCTAAAACAAACAGACCATTTAATGTTGATTGAATTCAAAACTGTATAATTCTATTTTTCAAATAACACACAAACAGGTTTAGGTGCTTTTGTCTCATCAATGAAAGTGAGTAAGCCTGTTTCTTTATTGCGCTTAAAGCATACCAAATTATTGGTATTCTGATTGGCTACAAGCAAAAATTTCTCATCAGGACTAAGGCTAAAATTACGAGGATGTTCACCACGTGTAGACTCATGTCCTATCAATTCCAGTCTTCCATCTTCCAATACAGCATATATCACAATGCTGTTGTGTCCGCGATTAGAACCGTACAGAAACTTTCCATCGGATGAAATGTGAATATCTGCAGTAAAACTGCTTCCTTCAAAAGCTTGTGGCAAGGTATTTACATTATCAATAGTTTGTAAGCTTTCTCCCTTTAGAAGGGTGATTGTATTGCTTAGTTCATTAATCACATAAATAAATTTGCCATTGGGATGAAAGGCCAAATGTCTTGGCCCTGACCCTTCAGGCATTACAATGCGTTCTGTATGGTCAAATTTATCATCCTTAATGGTAGAAGTCCACAATTCATTGGTTCCTAAATCCACAGCAATTACTCTATCTTTATTGGGATGAAACCAAATACTATGAGCGTGTGGAGCATCTTGTCTACCCTCAACGGTTCCTGATCCTTTGTGCTGATTCACATCCATCAGTTCAGAAAGGTTTCCTTTTTCATCAACTCGCAGTAAACCCGTATTTCCACCGGTATAGTTAGCTGTTAGAACAATACCCTCCTTTTCTGTAACAAAACAAGGATGTGCTCCCCCACTCGATTTCCTGCTGATCAACTCAAGCTGATCACCTATCTTATAGCTTTCAACACTCCCTACTCCATCCAATGAATTGATCTCATTTATCGCAAGCAAATTTTTACCCTTATTGGCAAAACACAAAAAAGATGGATTCTTGGTTTCAGCTTGTAAACTCAGTTCGCCAAACTTTCCCGATTTGTTCATTGCGATTTTATAGATTCCCTTAGAGTTGGTATCGGTATATGTGCCGATATAGATAGAATAGGCTGCCTGAGTCATTTTCTTCTCTTTTGATTGATTGCATGATAGCGCAAAAATAGATATCAGCACCAGTATGATTGTAGATTTATTCATGAGATTTGAATTAATTCACTCAAAGATAAGAGAAAATTATGGGCATCAACTATATTAATGGATAGGAAAAATTACCAAGCATAAAACCTGAGTCACTACAGAAATTAAGGTTGATTTTTTCAATTGGAATAGAAGAATAATACAGTGGAAACTTCCTTTACTTAATTATCGACATAGAATATTGAATTGAGACCATACTTTTTCCAATGGGAAAGAAAAATGAAGTCATGGGAAACATTCTTTCGTCAATTAATGGGTACTTTTTTCAAATTGACTTAGAAATTTAGTTCAGGGGAAGGAGAAAAATGAAATTGAATCACTTCTGGAGTAAATTGAAAAAGGGATTTGATTAATTGAAGGGTGAAAATATCACAGGGCGAGTCAAAACTCTATCGGGGTCAGTATTTATAAAGGATTTTCACCTTTTTGCGTTTACTACACTTATTTATCAACAAGCACAATCTTTCGTTTCACTTGTTTATCGAGATACTGAATGAGTAAATAGTAGACACCAGAAGAAAGTCCATTCATATTCAAATCCATATGATTGCCCGAATTCAAATATTCCATTACCTTCCTTCCTGTAGAATCGAAAGTACTCAACCGAAACTCATTCACCTCATCGTGTTCAATTAATATGGTAAAAATTCCATTGCTTGGATTTGGATATACTTTTACCTCTCTTTCGGCCTCATCGCCTGGGTCTGGTGTAGGATCTGGATCGGTATCTGGATTCGGATCTCCAGCAATGGTATCACGAACTACCAACTGGTGCGTTCCTTCAGATAGATCCACTGTAATCTCAAAAATCCCAGCTTCATTCGAATCTCCAACTCGCTGCAATTCATCGTCAACAAACACACCAAATGAGTTATTGGTCTGCATATCCAAAGCAAAAATCTTAATGGTTCGGCTTCCCTCTATCGGGTTGACCATATAAGAGGAATTTAAAGTATCGCCCTTTGCATGGAACAGATACAGGTGATTCTCCCAATCAACACCAATGGTGCTTTCGTTTTTAAACAGTTTGCCACCTGCATTCGATGGATTTTGATTGTCTCCAATCTTTATGGTATGCAGATAAACCAAATCCTCACTTACTTGCGTTGGCTCAACCTCAATTCGCCAGCTTCCAGGGTGTGCCGAAACGAAATTGGGACTATTGTCTGGAGGATAGTTGGTTCCATTTACCCAATACTCATACGCACTTCCTCCAATTAAAGTAGTTGTTGTTGATTCTGGCAACAAGGTACGTATGGCGACATTTCCATTCCCATGCGATGCTTTATAATCTCTGCCATTATAAGTTATGATTTTATCAGAAACTGTAGTACTCACCACCTGACCATTGATATCCGGACGATTGGCAAAATGATTGATGTACTTTGCCTTTCGCTCTCTCGATGATACATTTAGCAGGTGTAGATGATCCAACACCAAAACTCTATCGGGTTTGTGATACAAAAGCCTGCGTTCGAACCTGTCCAATTTATTGGATGCATAAGAATCTGCAGCATCGCTGATATAATAAGCATACTCGTCGCCAGCAGCAAACTTTAGCCACTCTCCCCTTCTGTGATCACTATCTGTAACATCACCCACATTCTCCAATCGATCGGTCCATATCTGTCCACCATCATTCGAAACGGATCGGCCAAAAGCACGATACGACTCCGAACCATCGAAAACACAAATGGAATTGTGCGCAATGGTACGCGAATAGTAATTGTTGTAATGATTCGTGGCATAAGAATCGTAATGACCAGCATCCAATATTTGAGGTTTGTCTTTTATAATTACAAAATGGTTGTTGTCTCTGTGCTCATGATCCGCTCGTTTGGCTGGAGCACAATAATACCAAATCATGGTAGCATCCTCATTCCATGAAGTTCGGCTAACCGCCAGTCCGGTTTTGTCAGCCCACCAATCCAATGGTGGCTCAGGATGCGAAACCGTAGGGGTCTCAAAATCTTTAAACAGAAGTTTCTGAAAAACCAGATTCGAATTGTTCAGGTATTGAGCTGCACCATATTTTTGAACCAAGTACTGGCTTCTTTCGTCGCCAAACTCTGCTGCATGACGATACATTACCCTGTTGGCCTGATCTAAATTGATTACCGCATCCCCCAAATGAATGGTATAATTATCTGGACGATAGAAATACCAGTACTGATTGATCGATTCTCTAATCCATGATTGTTCTTGATAGTAATCAGTACCTGTTGCAATTTTCATATCATCAAAAAACTGGTACTGTCGTGGCAAACCGAACATAGAATAAGCTGCTCCCCAATTCCAACCTCCATCATCATCTCGAAAGTAAGCAAAGGCTGGTAGAATGCCATTTTCCCATTTGCCAACCAAGGTTTTGTACCAGGAATTTACATCCGACATCTGGCCTGATGATAATCCATCTGCACCATGAAGTGCAAGTACAGCATGCATGGTAATTCCGCAATTATAAATGTTATGGCTGGTTACATAGCTATTACCTGAAGAGGTTAGAACATAGTTATCCATAAAGTATTCCAAAACCCGAAACAACGCTTTGGAGAGTTGTTGCCTCTTAATCTGTGGAACATCATTGTAAGTCCAATCGAGAAGAATGGCTCCATAATTACAATTATCCCTTAGCAGATTCTCTTTGGTATCTCCTGAGTAATTGTCGAAGTTTAATGAATTTAGGTATTCAACATACCTCGATATAATAAATTCGCAGCGTTTCAGTGCCAAGCCATCAGTCCCCAATTTCAATAAAAAGGCAGTCATACGTGACATTTGGAATGCATCACTCGAACCAAACTCGTAATTCCATTGAGTGGAATCCGATCCAACCATGTAGGTTTTTGAACTGGTAACCCAATTTCTATCGTAAGCACTCTTAAATCGCTGATAGGTTTCCTGACACTCCCCACTGGATATATTCGCTTTTAACCAGTCAAAGCGCTCCTTGCCCAATTCTATTCTTGGATGTTGTTCATTAACAAGTGGAACATCCTGAGAATAACAACCAAACAGTAAAAAGAAAAACAGAAATACCAATACACTTCTCATCTTGTCCCTTCTTTTGACATATCGAAGTATAAAATACAAAAATTCAAGGGATTAAGCAGATTAATATTTCGTAAAACTGCTTATTTAGAATGACGAATCACACCTGCGAATACAAATAGAAATTAAGCAATTTGAGTATTCAACTTTCTGAACTCTCTGATGATAAAGATTCCCGCTATCATAGCTGAACCTACATCCGAAATTGGCCCTGCAAACCAAACTCCATCAAGCCCCAAATAATCTGGTAGGATAAAAAGAATCGGAATCAAAAGAATTACTTGTCGCATTAAAGTAAGCAAGGTAGACACTCCTGCTCTTCCGATGGATTGAAAGTAGTTTCCTACTATGATCTGAAATCCGACTATCGGTAGTGCAATCAAGAATGTTCTAAGTCCTTTGGCTCCTACTTGCAATAATTCCTTATCCGTACTATTAAATGCCAGTACCATGGTTTCCGGGAACAGCTGAACCAATATCCAACCAATTACTGCAATTCCTGTGGCTGCAGTCATACAAATTTTCAACGTCTCTTTTACCCTCTGGTAGTGTTTTGCACCATGACTAAATCCAAAAATTGGTTGTGATGCCATGTTTATGGCAATAACGGTCATAACAATTAACATGGCAACCGAATTGATGACCCCCATGGCCGCAATGGCTACATCATTGCTAAATTTAATTAGCTGTATATTGTATAATCCTTGCACAAAGCTACCTGCAATTTGCATAGAAAATGGTGCAAATCCAATGCTAATGATATACCAAATGATTTGTGGATTAAGCTTAAAATTAGTGGCGCTCAACCTTATTACGGATCGGTCACTTCTAAAGTGTTTGATCACCCAGATGCACAATATCAGCTGAGAAATAATTGTTGCATATGCTGCTCCTGCAACTCCCATATCAAGCAGGAATATAAAAATAGGATCGAGAACAATGTTGGTTCCTGCACTAATTAACATGGAGTACATGGCAATTTTTGCATTCCCTTCAGAACGAATCAGATTGTTTAAAGAAAATCCAACCACATTAAATACAGCACCATAAAGTATAATATTTAGATATTCATTTGCAATATCCATGGTATCTGTCGACACTCCAAACAGTCGTAAAAGAGGATCTTTAATTGTAAATCCTAAAACGGTAATGAATGCAGATACAATGAGCATTAGAATAAAAGAGTTACCCAATACCCATTCTGCCCTTTTAAAGTCTTTCTTCCCTAAATTAATTGAGATACGAACACCTGCGCCCATTCCTATTAACATTCCAAATGCCATAAGAATTAACATGATGGGATACACAGCACTTAATCCGGAAAGTGCTATCGATCCAACGCCTTGGCCAATAAATATTCGGTCAACCACATTATACAGCGAGTTGATTACAACTCCTGTAAATGCAGGCCAAAAATACTTCCACAGCAAGCTGCTTACTTTGGCATTCTCTAATTCGTATACGTTTTGGCTGTTTTTATCCATAGAAAGTGGGACAAATGTACCAAGAATGCCTGGCAACAAAGACTAATTCCAAATAAAATTTATCAAAAGTCGGTAAGTGGTATTTGTTCACAGGCAAAAAGCCTCTGATTGCCTGTAAACTTATGCGAGAAAAGTTAAATAAAAAAAGATGTTTAGCTTTAAAGAATTATTTCAGTTTATATCGATCTCTTTCCGCAAAATAGTCCATTACAATGGTTCTACTATTAAATTTAGCCGAATGTAGAACTCCATCCGGTATAAAATAATGATCACCTTTTCTGTATTTTTGGGTTTCCTCATTAATTGTCAGATCCATATCACCATCGATTACCATGCCCCACTGTGCACCGTGTGAATGTCGAGGAACTTCACCAATTGGTTCAATATCGAAAAATACAATCTGATGATTTTCACCTTGCGCAACCCAACCGCGAACTCCATTAAAAGGAATATCAGCTTCAGGTAAATTCTTAATCATGTCTGGATAGATGTCTTGCATTTAGAATAAGTTTTAAATTCGCTTGAAATTTACAAATATTTACTGCCTTCCCTTACACTAAGCGGAGACAATGGATACTTTGAGATAAATTCTTTGACCCAATCGGGATTAAATTTGGAATACTGACGCAATGCCCAACCTATGGCTTTGTTCACAAAAAACTCTTTGGTCAGAGTATTTGCAATGATTGCCTTTGATAGTAATTCTGTATCAACATCATCTTTGAATTTTAATTGGAAAATAATTGATACACGTTTCAACCAAATATTCGAGCTGATGATCCAATTACTTATCACCTCTGTCTTTAATTCAGGATATTTTTTACACAATACACCTACCAATGGAGCCAAGGAATCAACAGAGTCCCACCAGGATTTCGTAATAATCAATTGCTCTAATTTTGAGATATCCTTCTTCTCAAGCTCTTTCTTAAGTTTTCCGAGATAATCCAGAGCCAGATATTGAAATTCTCGTTCGGGAAGTTCCCAAAGATAATTAACCAAATTCCAATCGATCATTTTATCCTTAGTAACTTTTCTCAAAAAGCCTTTACTCAATTCATCCCTTTTTGGTTTAGGTAATCCAAGAAATGGAAAACGACATTTCATATATGCCGACATTTTAATGGCATTTTCTTCATCGAAGTTCTTTCTGAATTGCTCTACTATTCTAATGGTTTTTGTTTGCATGATGACATTGGTTTTACAAAAGCTCAACTATACTATTTTTCAGCATCGAGCTGTTTTTTTCTTCTTTCCTACTCTTCCTTTATCTATTATTTTTTGTAAATATTCTGGTGCAAAAGGTACTTTGCATGATGTTTTTCCCGTGTACACATCTACTTTGCCTATCTTCTCTGCAATCTTCACAGACAAGTTGGTTAATTCCGCCACATAGGCACCAAGAGAGATTACAAAACCATTCATGGTGTATTTTACCCTGTTCGATGAAGTATGAATATTCTTTTCAACACGTAACAAAAGTCTTTTTAGTAATTCTATATCCAATTCTTCATCTGGCTTTAGAGCAACCAAACTCGATAGAGTTGACCAACCAGCAGCTGCTGTGTTTTCTTGCTTAGATTCAATCCATTCCAAAGCCAATTCGAAACCAAATTGAGACTCTGCAGCAATCCAAGGCACAGTGTATTCACTAATCATGTACCAATATGCACCCTTCACCCACTTCTGAAGATCTGCTTTAGTCATCATCTTTTCATCTGCAATTAATCCGGCCAAATACATGGCATCAGAATTACCTGAATCGTACAATTCCAACGAAAGCTGGTAATCCTTTTTGATTTTCCTCACAATTTTCTTCAGGTCCTGAACCTTCACGCCGTAAAATGGCTCACGAGCTCCATGTTTTACAAGTACACTTTTTGTTCCTTCGTTTCCGTAAGATTCCAACTCTTTAAATACTTCCTCTTTGGTCATTATATTGGTATTATCTTTTATCTTGACACTCATTTTCAACCTCAGTTTTTTCAGGATGTTCAACTCCTAAAACAATGGCATCAGGCAACCGTTATTTGATATCAGCAGCACGAGCCAATCCATTTACTGCTTCTATTCTACCATTTGTACCATACATTTCAAATGCAGTCTTTTCATTTGAATTGATTAACTGGCAAGAAACTTCGGAAGAATTTGTCCAAAATTCATCTTTAGCTGTGCTGGCAAAGAAAATCAACTTTTCTGATTCATGATTTAACTCAATTGCAAGTTGAGAATGATAAAGTTTAAGTGTCTCCTCTAGATCCTCTTTAATTTTCTTATGAAATAAAAAGCCATGCATAGCCTTAACATCCATTTCATCAATCAATACAACTGATGAAGATCTCCCTGAGAGCCTCTCAGATTTTAATATTTGAACCTGATGATGTACCTCACTACAGCCATACAATTCTGAGCCATTAAACATTTTCCAATTTGATAGAAATGGTTCTACATTTCGGGTTGTGATACTCAATTTTAGTTTTGGCTCAAAATTGGAATTACAATAAGCCAAATCATTCTGAACAGGAAAGCTGAAACAAATTTGCTTAGCAGTCCCAAAAAAATTGTTCACTTTATAGTTAGCAAGATCTTTTCCCCGTAAAGTTATTTTCCAATACTTATCAATGATAAAATGATAATGATCCTCAATATCCAAAGAATATCGACTATTTAATTCAATTCTATCATGCAAATGGACTAACGAGCTTATTCTTATTTTGCCATTGATCCAATCGGACAGATTCAGATCTTTTGATATATTCAGTTTGGTAAAAGTGATTTTTATTCTCCAGGATAAATCATTGTAGAGAATGGCTTTAAAATCCATTGGCAAGCCTGTACCTGGATAAAAAGCATTTCGTAGAATCAAATGGTAATCTTCCTGTTTCTTTCGAAATATCAATTTTGGATTGCCGTCAAAAGATTTCAGATCAATATTCCAAGAATTTCCTTCATCGGAAAAAAACGTAATGGATTTCTCACTCTTTTTGTATTGAATATCATTTCCAAGAAGCTTTCCAAAAGCATTTAAAGAAGGTTGCAAAGCAAGAAATCCAAACCCCAGTCCTTTTAGAAAATTTCTTCTGCTACCTAATCTGGATCGTCTACTGTCTTCAACACCTCTCGCTATTTTCAGCTTTTTAATATCTACTAATTTCAAGCTCATTTCCCTCCGATTTATCCAATAGAATAGAAATTAAGAAAGACCGAGCTGAATGTCAAGCAGAAAGTAAATTTATTTTTATTGAGTTTAAATAAATCTTGATTAATGATATTAAAAAAAAGCTTCATCTTATGATGAAGCTTATGCATTAAATTTAAATATCATTTTCGGAATGTCTCATTCCAGATTTTTTCGAATTTGCTCTCATGATTCTATATCGCTTACCAAAAAAGTATCGAAAGCTTAATTTGGCAATTTGAGTTTCTCTGTACTTGATTTCCTTATTATAAAACTCAGGATCCGAAGTATGTATCTTAAATCTGAAAGTATTGAATATATCATTAGCTGTAAAAGACAAACTACCTCTTCCTTTTAATACTTTTCTACTTAATCCTAAATCTACATAGTACAAATTTTGATATTTTCCTTGAGCAACCAAGATTTCTGATTGATAACGGAAGCTCGCCTGAAGTTTAAACCACTTTTTGAAGTTCATGATTGAAGTTACTTTCCCTTCAACTTCCCACATATCACGTGTACCAAACTTATATCCTTCTCCTGGTTTTGTTTCTTCATAAATACCTGCCACATATCCACTCAAGCTCCACCACTTATTTAACTTTGTTGATGCTTCAACCTCCAGAGCAGAGAAAAACTTTGAATCAAAATTACCAAATTGAACAATAGATCTATTGTTATCATCAATTAAATCGATATTGATTAATTAGATTTTTATAGTAATTCACATATAAGGTAGTTTTGTAACTTGCCTTTTCTCTATCGAAAGACATTGACATTTCTGCATTATGGTTGTAATAGGCATCCATATCCTGTGATCCTAACCTTTGATTTTCGGGATCGCGAAGGTTTTGGAAAGGATTTAACATTCCTGAATTAGGTCGATATATCATTCTACTATAAGCCAATTGCCATTGCTTCTTATCCGAAATCTGATAAGACAAATGAATACTTGGGAAAAGATCTAAATAATCATCCTTAAATTCTTTATTGGTATTAATATCAGAATATTCGGCACGAAGACCTAATTCGTAGGCAAACTTCCCTTTTGAATCAGAATACATTGCATACAATCCGTGGATGTTTTCTTCGTAATTAAAATCGTAAACAACCGAACCAACCTTATAATCTATTTCGTTATTTCTATAAAGATATCCAGTTTGAAACTTGCCTTTATCCCCAACAGGAAGCTCATAATCCACCTGAGCGACAGCTTCTTTCCTTGTCGTTTTGTAAAAATCTGAGTACAAGTTTGTGATATTAGCAGTTGATTCCAATATTTCATCTTGAGCGAAATTTTGGATATTAAAATACTCTGCATAGTTACCAGCATTGTCAGCAGCATTATCTGTATAAGCCAAATCTATCGAGAGAGTTTCCCCTTTCTTAGCAAACTTGTGCATATAAGAAGCATTGTAAACCCATGAATTCATATCTAAATCAACAGCACTGGTTCTATAATCAATAATTGGCATTGCACTACTTACTACATTTGCACGAGTATAATCATAGCTTCCATTCCAATTTTGAAGAACATCTTGGTACTTGGCTGAAAAAGTAAGCGTGTTATTATCATTAATCAAATAATCCAAACCCAATTTTCCAATATGATATCGATTTCCAAAATCAACATCTGCATTTTCCAAAAGAAGAGTATGTGCATCTTCCTTCTTAATCTCTCTTTGCACATTGTAATCTCTCCCTGCCCAATCATCTTTATAATTATATGAACCGAAAAAATTCACTTTTCCAGTACGATAATTTCCACTAATACCACCAGATTTCTTATCCTTAGTACCTACCGTTGCAGCTACACTACCATTAAAGCCCTTTATTCTGTCCTTTTTCATGATAATGTTAATGATACCTCCTGCTCCCGTTGCATCATATTTGGCAGAAGATGTACTGATTACTTCAATACGATCAACATCGTGAGCGGACATACCATTTAAAACTTCAGCTGGATTAATACCTAGAAGACCACTGATTTTTCCATCAATCAAAATTTTCACATTAGAACTTCCTCTAAATTGTATTGCTCCTTCAGCATCTACACTCAATTTAGGCAGGGTATTCAAAACTTCATTTATGGTTCCTCCATCCGCAACCGGCGATTTGGAAACATTGTAAACAGTTTTACCAAGTTCTACCTTGGAAAATTCTCTATTTCCTTCAACCTTAACTTCTGAAATATTTTTGGTGTCTATTTTAAGTTTTACGGGATTAGTTAGAATCTTACTTTCTCCATTCTTAATATCCAACATTTTACTACTGTACGTAATATACCCCATATACTCAACCTTAAAGTAATAGGATCCAGCACTCAATTTTTCCAGCAAAAAATCGCCTCTCTTATTTGAAATTGTTCCTTTTACAAGCTTTGAACTATCTGAAGAATAAATGGAAATTGTTGCAAACTCCAATGGTTTGTTTGATTGGTTTTCAATAATTTTTCCCTTTAGCGAAGAACTTCCTTTTT
>NZ_BAZX01000006.1 GCF_001310955.1 Marinifilum fragile JCM 15579 | reverse complement strand
TTAATTTAAACCTTTAAATTCTGTCAAACAAAATGGAAAAATGGAAATTAAAGCTTAGATCACTCCCCTACAAGTTGCAGTGCCAAATTTCAAGCTTCAATTGGCTTCAAACTTTTCTGAAAAGTACTGACAAAGTAATTCCTAAATCCAAATCGCATAAGAATAGAATTCAATCACCTTAAACCTTAATTTATTTTAAATGGACTATTTGTTTTGACTCCCGAATCGATTACTTTTGGCTTTCTTAATTCATTATACATCAGACTGACATAATATATCAATGAATACAATAATTCAACTTTTTGAAGAAAGCGTAAAAAAATATGGCTCCAATCCTTATTTGTGGGAACATACAGGAAAGAAATATGAATCGTTAAGCTACAAGGAACTGCATAAACAAGTTAAACTTTTAGCCTATGGTTTATACGCTTCTGGTATTGATAAAGGAGATAGAATTGGTCTTTTATCGGAAGGAAGAAATGCCTGGGTTCTTTCAGAACTGGGGATTTTGTTTTCTGGTGCAGTAAATGTGCCTTTATCCGTGAAACTGGATGCTCAAAATGAATTAAAATTCAGACTTGTTCACTCCGAAGCAAAATATGTGATTGTCTCGAAAAATCATCTCGAAAAAATTCGTTTGATTAAGGATGATATCAAAACGCTAAAACAAATCATTGTAATTGATGAAGATGTTGAAGTGGACGGCATTGAAGTTTACCTTTCGGATATTATGAGCTTGGGCGAAATGCTTGCCGAAGAGGAGAAAAAGGATTTAGATAAGATTCAACAAGAAATTCAAGCTGATGACAATGCAAACATTTCTTACACTTCGGGTACAACCGCTGATCCTAAAGGAATTATTTTAACACACAACAATTACACTAGCAATGTAATTCAATCGTCGAGCTTAATGCATATTCCTGAGCATTACAAAACACTATTGATTTTACCTTGGGATCATTCTTTTGCCCATACAGCCGGAATCTATAGCTTTATGCTTAAAGGAGCATCTATTGCTGCCGTGCAACAAGGTAAATCGCCAATGGAAGCTTTGAAAAACATTCCTAAAAACATCAAGGAAATTAAGCCTCACATTTTAATGAGTGTTCCTGCTTTGGCAAAAAACTTCAGAAAAAATATTGAGAAAGGAATAAAAGCCAAAGGTCCTAAAGTTGAGAAATTATTCAACAAAGCCTTAAACCTGGCCTACAAATACAATGATCATGGATGGAACAAAGGCAAAGGGAGCAGAATGTTCCTGAAACCAATGTACATGTTCTACGATAAAATATTGTTCTCGAAAATCAGAGAGAACTTTGGCGGCAACTTAAAATTCTTTGTTGGAGGTGGTGCATTGCTTGATATCGAATTGCAGAAGTTCTTTTATGCCATCGGCATTCCAATGTATCAAGGCTACGGATTATCAGAGGCCTCTCCTATTATTTCATCCAATGCTCATCACAAGCATAAATTGGGTTCATCGGGATTTTTGGTTAGAAATATGGACCTAAACATTTGCGATGATGATGGCAATGCCCTGCCGATTGGTGAGAAAGGTGAGATTGTAATAAAAGGCGGTAACGTAATGAAAGGTTACTGGAAAAATGAGAAGGCCTCAGCAGAAACACTTCGAGATGGATGGTTGCATACCGGTGATATGGGTTATATGGACAAAGATGGTTTCTTGCATGTGCTTGGACGATTCAAGTCTTTACTAATTGCAAATGACGGAGAAAAATTCAGTCCTGAAGGAATCGAAGAAGCATTTGTTGATCAATCACCATTGATGGAACAGTGTATCTTGTACAACAATCAGGATCCTTATACCATAGCTCTTGTAGTTCCTAATAAAGCAGCTCTTGTAGCCAAACTGAAAGAGCAAAATCTCACTCCTGATTCGGAAGAAGGTCAGAAAGCTGCCTTGGAGTTATTGCAATCCGAATTGAACGAATATCGTCCGAGTGGAAAATATGAGGAAATGTTCCCGCATCGCTGGTTGCCTACAGCAGTTGCCATTTTGCCTGAAGGATTTACCGAAGAGAATAAATTGCTGAACTCTACAATGAAAGTGGTTCGCGATAAGGTGATTGAATATTTCAAAGAATATGTAGACTATTTGTATTCTCCGGAAGGCAAAAACTTCTTTAACGAGAAGAACAAACAAAGCATTGAACGCATGAAATAAAATCTAATATAGATTTAACTTTCTTTTACTATTTAAAACCATTACAGATTAATGTTTTTTTATAGTTTTGAAAAAATTTTAAACCAAAAACATGACACGATTAAAACCAATCACAATTTACCTGATTCTTGCTTTTACATTCTGCATTAGCAATGTTTTTGCACAACCTAGCGAAAGAGACAATTATCAGGGGGAATCTCCAAAGTACATTTTCTACTTTATTGGAGATGGTATGGGCTTATCACAAACCAACACGGCCGAAGCTATTTGGGAGCCATTAACAATACCAATGGTATCAAAAAATTAAAATTAAATACCTTGCCTAAACAAGGTTTTTATACCACCTATGCTACCGACAGATTCATTACAGGATCTGCAGCAGCAGGAACTGCACTCGCTACAGGAGAAAAAACATCGATTAATACAATAGGGATGGATGCAAAAAGGCAAAAACCTTTGCAGACAATTGCTGAAATGGCCAGAGATAATGGATATAAAGTAGGAATTGTATCTTCTGTTTCGATTGATCATGCAACCCCTGCTTCCTTCTATGCTCACCAACCTTCCAGAAGCATGTACTATAACATCAGTCTTGATTTAAGTAAAAGTGGATTTAACTACTTTGCTGGAGGAGGAATTAACCATCCTGAAGGTGATGGCAAAGTTGATGAAAAGAACATCATGTCCAATTTTGGCATGGGAGGATCAGTTGAATTGGAAAAAAAAGAAACCAACTCTATAAAAATTGCAGAAGCCAGAGGTTACAGATTTACAAATACGGTGAACGAATTCAAGGCTTTGAAGAAAGGTGATGATAAAATCATTAGTATTGCTCCAAAATTAGTTGGCGGAAAATCTCTTCCTTATTTCATCGATCAAAATGGAAAATCAGATATCTCTCTTGCAGAATTCACTGCAAAAGGAATTGAGTTACTAAATAACAAAAATGGATTCTTCATGATGGTTGAAGGAGGCAAAATTGACTGGGCTTGTCATGCCAACGATGCTGCAACCGTAATTCAGGAAGTAATTCAGTTCGATAACGCTGTTGCTGTTGCTTTGGATTTTTACAAAAAACATCCAAACGAAACTTTAATTTTGGTTGCCGGCGATCATGAAACCGGGGGAATGGCTTTGGGCTTTTCCGGTAGTCATTACCATTCAGACTTTGCTATACTTCAGCATCAAAACTTATCATACGAAAGTTTTTCAAACTTAATTTCTGATTACAAAAAGAACAACAAAGGAAATTACAAAGTAGAAGATGGTTTAGCATTGGCGAAAAAACATTTTGGACTAGGCGATACCCAAAAAGGTCTTGACTTAAGTGAATTCGAGATGCAGCAGCTAAAAACTGCATTTGAAAAAAGCATGAACTACAACCAGGAAATGAAGAAAGATGATCAGTTTTATTTGCTGTATGGTAGTTACGACCCATTTACAACAACTACCTGTCATATTTTATCACAAAAAGCTGGTATTGGTTGGACCTCTTTTTCTCACACAGCTGCACCAATTCCAATTCGTTCCATTGGTGTTGGAGCCGATTTGTTTACCGGATTCTTCGACAATACCGACGTTCCAAAGAACTTAATGAAATTAATAGAGAACAGATAATTCATGAGCCTCGCAATTGCGGGGCTTTTTTTTGCTTTGACGTAGATTATCATGATTATTTATGATTTGAAATCCTAAATTTTCATCGCTCTTGAATGTATTCAACCCATCAGATCATAAACAATCATACAAAGTCGTAATGATCTGCGTCTCCTACATTTTTCTTTTCTAAATTTGCCATATGTTTAAATTCAGCATTCCTCAAAAATCCGATTTAATTCTGATTGTACTTTTAATCGTGTTAAGCTTGATAATTGTACTACTCCCGAATGGTTTTGAAACCCAAGCAGACAAAAACACGACTCGTGTGAGAGCATTGGTTTTAGAAACCGATAACAGTTTAATTGTTGAAACGGGTATTATTAAGACAGGCACACAAAGCTTAAAAATCAAGATTCTAAACGGTAAGTTTAAAGGAGAAGAGTTAACTGCATTTAATCAGCTGGTAGGAAGAATGGAGTTCGATAAATTCTTTTTACCGAAAGACAAAACGCTTACCGTGCTTAATTTAAACGAGGATAACTCGCAAATAATTAGTGCCACCGTAGTGGATCATTATCGCATTCGGTTGGAAGCATTTCTTTTGACTTTATTTGTAATCATCTTGGTGGCTTTTGCAGGATGGACAGGTGTTAAAGCTATGTTATCCTTTATGTTTGCGGGCATTGCCATATGGAAATTACTGTTGCCAGGATTGCTAAAAGGTTTTCCTCCTATCCCACTTTCATTGGCTATTGTAGCCTTACTAACATCGGTAATTATATTTTTGGTAGCAGGTACCAATAAAAAAGGTCTAAGCGCTTTTTTAGGTGCAATGAGTGGAGTTGCTGTCACTTGTATTATGGCCATATTGTTTGGTACGCTTTTTAATATTCATGGTGCCATTAAACCTTTTTCGGAAACCTTGCTTTACTCGGGATACAATTACCTGAACCTTACTGAAATTTTCCTAGCAGGAATTTTCATTTCCTCTTCGGGTGCGGTAATGGACATTGCCATGGATATTTCAGCTTCTCAGGCAGAAGTATACCAGGCAAACAAAGAGATCAGCAGAAAAGAATTGCGCCGTTCGGGATTCGAAGTTGGGAAAGCTGTTGTGGGAACCATGACAACTACTCTTCTTCTTGCCTATTCAGGAGGTTTCTCTGCTCTTTTGATGGTATTTATTGCACAGGGAACTCCAATGATTAACATCCTAAATCTGAACTATGTTTCCGGAGAAATCCTTCATACCTTGGTTGGCAGTTTCGGATTGGTATTGGTTGCACCATTTACTGCAATCATTGGCTCTTGGATCTTTACCAGAAGAACCAAAAATCATTAATGATTTATCATTCATCTGGCTAAAGGATATTACAAAAGGTTGTGAATAGAATATAAGGACTGAACTTAGACTAAAATATAAAAGAGACAAAAGGAAGAATTGACTTCTTTTTGTCTCTTGATTTTATTTCGCATTTAGTAGTTTACACTTAATATTTACTTTTGCCTGTGTTGGAGTTACATTAAAATTCCGCTCCTCCTCATCTTGCACATACTTAAAAAATTTACAAGTCAAGCAGGTAAGAAATTTCTCCGCAAAAGTTCCACCAGGCTTGCCATGACATAAAGTTCCTGTTATCGTCCAACAAAATCGCCCCCCGGCATGTCCATTGTGAACTCCATCAAATTCGTTGGGAAGCGCGGCTGGGCAAACACCCATCTCCTTCACATTCTCACCATTCTCTTCTCGTCCACACTGCATTATCTCCCAACAATTCTTCATACACATATTTTGGTAGCAGTAAGCTAGGGTGTGTTACGCAGACATTAAAACTTAGATTCACATCATTAGCCCACTCTTGACAAAAAGTGGCTTTATGGGGATGAAGGCATTTTTTTACTACTTCTTAGGATTTATCATTATAAGTAGCAGTGACAAAAAGAGTTATTTATTCTTTAAGATTTCATCGAGCAGAGCACGCACCTGAAAGTCGCCGAAACCATAGACTTCTTCTCTTTTGCAAAACTCCTGAAATACGGGAGCAAATTCGGTAGTTTCTAAATCGCTAATTATTTTTCGTAAACTTTCCTTTGGTCGGCCTTCATACTTTCCCTTTGACAAACGATCAATTTGTGCATTTACAGCTGGAAGTAAAAAAGGGAATTGTTCTTTCAATTGTTCAGCAATTTCATGCATCCCCATCCAATTCTCATGCTGATACATCCTCCACAATTTGGCCAACAGTTCCAATGATTTGCCATCGATTAACATTTTGTGTTCATAAGCCACTGATAGGTCCTGCTGATTCATTCTGCCAAAGTTGTATTCATTCCCTTGATTGGGTCGAACCAGAAAAATGTTCTGTTTCTTATCGTTCTCGAACAGAAGATTCAAGCAAAACCAAAAATTCACCTGGCAAAACAGATCATCTTCGAACCATAGATTCACCTCATCCTTCTCATTTATCTCCAGTATCTTTTTCAGTTCTGCTGAAGTTCCCTGATGATATTCCTCTTCGCTACCTACAGGATACTTGCTACAAATAAACTTTGCCCTAAGCTGCAATAACTCATCCAAACTGTCACCAGATACATCACCATCCACCAAACATTCGCGTGCTACAATTATTTCGCCCTCGATGTTTTTGGGAAACATCTCTTTTAAACAATCTCCGTTTACAATGTGGTAGGTTCTATGCATATGCTTCAAATATTACAAATCCTTGTTTTCCTGAATGCCCAATTCTTTTCTCAGTCTGCTTATGGTTACTGGTGAAACGCCCAAATAGGAAGCGATATCCTTTAAAGGAACCCTTTCCTTCACATCCTGATTGTTCTCAATAAGCTTCATGTATTTTTCTTTGGTGGCCAGCGATTTAAATTCATCCAACTCATGAATGGTATTTATAAAAACACTTTCCATAAAGCATCGTCCCCAATTTGCCCAATCACAATGATCTTTAAACAATGCTTTTACATGATTTATTTTCACCCTGTAAAACAAGCTGTCTTCCAGCAATTCAGTTGTTTCATGTATGTAATTAATATTGATGTATGAGTTCATTGAAAAACAGATATTGCCTTCAAATCCGAACCAAACCACCTTCTTGTTTCCCTTCTCATCGATATAATGATTCTTTACTGCTCCTTCTTCAATAAAATACAGGTAAGGCGAGCGAATGTTCTCATGAATTAACACCTCTCCTTTCTTCATGCGAACTTCTTCGAATTCATGAATGATTAAATTTTTGCTTTGTTTCGACAGTTTGTAATACCTATCGATAGCGGAAATCGCATTTCTCATAAAAACATTTTTTGATTCTGACTTAACAAATGTAAAGCAATTTGCCTTTTGACCGAAATATATTTGCAGCCGGAAAATCAGAAAACTGAATTTCAATACTGAGCAATCAGTATCGAAACACAAATCAATTATATACTTACTATGAAATTTTGGAAGCAACATTCCACCGAATATAAAAAAACACTATCTCTTAGCATTCCGGTTATTATCGCTCAGGCAGGACAAATTACAGTTGGTTTAATCGATAATGTAATGATTGGTCAATTGGGAACCACTCCCTTTGCTGCGGCATCATTTACCAACACCCTGTTTAGCCTGGTTTTGATATTTGGAATGGGTTATTCCTTTGCATTAACTCCATTAATCGGAAAAAACTATGGAGAGAAAGACTATGCTTCCATCGGATCATGGATTAAGAATGGTTTAATGGCCAATGCATTTATGGGCGTAGCTTTGGCTGCCGTGTTGCTAATTCTGTATTTTCTGATTCCACATATGGGACAACCAGAATCTATATTGCAAGCCTCGCAAGATTATTTGGCCATTCTTATGATATCGGTAGTACCCATGATGATATTTTATGGTTTTAAGCAGTTTGCCGAGGGGGTTGGCGACACCAAAACAGCAATGAAGATTATGCTTTGGGCCAACTTAATCAATGTAGTGGGAAACTACCTGTTTATGTATGGAAAAATGGGCTTACCCGAGTTGGGTCTTATTGGTGCCGGAGTAGGAACCTTAATGGCTAGAACATTTATGGCCATTGCTTTTATCGTGCTCTTCCATAAAAATGAGAAGTTCAAATTCTTTGTAAAACTTTACCAACAAAGCAGATTTTGTTGGGACAAATGCATACAAATTGTGAAGCTTGGTCTTCCTTTGGGAGGTCAATTGGTAATGGAAGCCAGTGCTTTCGGCTTATGTGCATCATGATGGGATGGGTTAGCGAAACAGGTTTGGCTGCCCACCAGGTTGCCATTACCCTTTCTACTCTTGGTTTCATGATCTATCAAGGATTGGGAGCTGGAACCACCATTCGTGTGAGTCATTACAAAGGAGAGAACAATAGTCTTGGCATTAAAAGAGCAACCAAAACCGCTATGCATCTGATGTACCTGTATTGTGCACTTTTAATGCTTGTATTTATAGGTGCTCGCAACATTTTGCCACTGATGTTTACCAACAACCACACGGTAATCAACCTGGCAGCACAAATGCTTGTTGTTTGTAGTATTTTTCAGTTGGTTGATGGCATTCAGATTGTACTGGCAGGAACACTCAGAGGATTTGCCGATGCTCGCATTCCCGTAATGATCACCTTTGTATCTTACTTTGTAATTTCCTTGCCCTTTAGCTATCTATCGGCATTTGTATGGGGTTTTGGCGCAGTAGGAATATGGTTTGGCTTTCCGGTTGGTTTATCCATTTGCTGTACACTATTCCAATTGCGATACAAATATTTACTGAAGAGATTTTAAAAGAAAAGCGAAGCATTTAGCTTCGCTTAATATTTTATTTTACCGTTAAGCGCTTTTTGCTTTCGCAATACACGAGCTACAAGCTAGTGCTAACCGTTGAGATTCTTCAAAAAATATGAACTCTCCCAATGCGCCCTACTATTTTTGTTGATTTAGATGTAAGAGAAATTGAATTTGAATTCACATTCAGGTCATAACTACCATCATAAATGTAGTTTAATGTGTCCGAATCAAATATTACGAGCTTATTATTTTCCAACTTCCATTTTGCCTCAATTGAAGGCGTATTAAAACCAGGCATCCGAACCGTTCCATCCTCATAGAATTTAATATTTTCAGAGTATCCATTTGACAATACCAATTTTAATTCATTTGTCTGTGGTTTATAGTATTTCCCATTGTATCTAATTATATTCAGATACCAAGTTTCACCAGTAATTAATTCTGTTTTGCTGGGCAAAGATAAAAGTACAATAGGAACTAATACAGCAATCACTAAAACTGCCAATATTACAAGTATTCTTATCTCAAAACCTAATCTTCCAATTAGTGGTATTCTAGATGTTAGCTTAGATAAATTAGATTCGTAAAGATCAGATTCAATATTCTTAGGTTTAAGAAATCCAGCTTCCACCAGAATCTCATTTGATTTTATAACATCTCTCTCAAAAACTTGTAATTTGACTCCACCAACGGCATTAGAAATAAAATTATCCACCTGCACGGTAAGTTCATCTTTTAAAAAGACTTTTATTCCTTCAGATTCTAATTTCGCTTTGGCAAAATGAGCTTCATACGGCAAATCAAAACTGGCTATTGTTTTAAGTTTCTCCATTTATTTTGTCCTTCTAGTGTTGCACATTAGTATGGGTTTTATTTCTTTTCTTTAGATTCATAAATAGTTCGAATTCCGCCTCCATGCCACGCTTCTTCTTGTTTCAAAGTAATGTCATTCTTTATTGAAAAACTTTTTATTTCTTCTTCAGAAATTTGATCACCTTCAATCTTTAATTTATGCCGATCGGTAATTATATAGTAAGCAATAAACTTACCTTGAATAGTTGATATAATTATTTCATCAATTGATTCTCTATCTAATGAAATTCTATTCAATTTCCATGTAAATTCAATTTCTTCATCTGTGATTCCGAGAAACACAGCTTTTCGGTATTGAAAAATGCAGCCTAGAATGGCAGCAAATCCTACTATTATTATGACGAAATCAATTACAGACATTTTCAATAATTTCTTTTGATATTCTGTCAGTTAATTCTATAATGTCTAATTCCCCTCACTACCGCACCAATTCTCTCATGTGCTCCTATCTTAACAATGAAACACGATAGAATCACACAGTAACATTTTTTACAACTCTTCCACCAATTGAATATGATTGCCACAGGTGTCATTAAAGACTGCAAGTTTTACATTTCCCATTTCAGTAGGTTTCATACTGAATTCAACGCCAAGTTTCGTCAATCGCTCATATTCGAAAGATACATCCTCAACGTCAAATTGCGTCCAGGGAATCCCTGCTTCCATTAATGCATCCTGATATACCTTGGAAGGTTCAAAATGATTAGGAGCTGGTTCCAATAAGAGTTCTGGTCCATCCTGCCAATCCTTAGAAACCAAGGTCAGCCATCGATTACCACCTCCTAATGGCTCATCTTTCTTTTTTAGGAAGCCTAATTTCTCTGTATAGAATTGTAAGGCTTTTTCTTGATCTTGCACCGGAATGCTTATTAGTGTTACTTTCATGATCTGTGATTTTTATATTGCTTCCAACTTGTATATAAAATGTATTCCCCAAGGCTACCGCACAAGTCCTCTCGTGTGGTTTTGTTCAAAAAAAGGAACGCGATTGAATCTCGAACCAGCAAGGGTGTTAGCTTTAGTTATTTCCTTCCTTCAATATTCTATAAGTTTCAAGTTCTCCATATGTTTTGAAGCCCAATTTTGTATAGATTGGCTCTCCCATTTTTGAAGCATGAAGAACACAAATTTTCGCATTATTTTCTTTCGCTTCCATTAATAAATGCTCTGTCATATTTTTCCCAACTCCTTTTCCTCTGCCTTTCGGAAGTGTTCCAATCATGTGTAATCCTGCATTATTACGAGAATCAAAAAATACAATTCCACAGCCCAAACTCTCATTATTTTCTTGATATGTAAATAATCTAATGTTCTTAGAGTTTTTAAGGATTTCATTGATTACTCGATCGTCCACTTTATATCCAAAAGATTTTGATGCTGTTTCCGCAAAGCTTATGGCATTCTCTTCTGTTACTACTTGTTTGATGTTAGGATTTGTAGTTGTAGTACTTGAGAATAATTTTAAATCAAGAGCCATGTTTTTTTGCGCCATCACAAATTCCAGATTGGGATTTCCACTTAAGTCATTTGGTTTTGGAATTGTTATCATCTCAGGGGCGTTTTCTTTCCTACTTAATTGTACAATTTTGCTTAAAGTTTCAGCATTATTTTCCAAATTAAAAATTCTGTTCGGCCAATCCGAATCACCCATCGAAACTACGGTATAACTGTTTGTTTTTGAAATCCTGTTGGTGATATTGCCAATTTGTTCCCAAAGTTCGTATAAGTTATTTATTACCTGATTATTCATTTGTTGTAGTCTGTTTATCTCAATTAAGCCAACTTGTATATAAAATGCATTCCCTAATGCTACCGCACGAGTCCTCTCGTGTGATTCTGTTCAAAAAATAGAACCCGATTGAATCTCGCACCTAATGTCATTAAGATAGCAGATTTAGCCCCCCTCACCCTTTTATTCCCTAAAGGGAACAGCGCGTTGGGCAAGCCCCTTTAGGGGTTTGGGGTAATTTTGGCAATGTTTATCGAAAGGATTCACCCTTAACCGAATGACATTAATCGCACACCTGCAAGATCATTTATAAAGCATCGGCTTTAAACGCTTAATTTTAGCTCTGTGATATTAACCACCACAAATTTACTTTGCTGCAAAGCTTTAAGTGTATTATTTAAGGATGGTGATTCTACAATGAGCAAATCACCTTCGCACAGTCCGGCCCCGTTAATTTCAATTAATCCTTTATAAAGAAAAATGAAATTCATTTTACCATCCATATCAATTTTTTGTTCGGTATTTTCCAGAACATTAAAACCTTTTACTTGGCCTTTGGTGTCCGATTTACACATCAGATTAAAGTCGGTACATTTTCCTTTCGAAAAGCTTGTCCATTCACCCTGAAAATGATCCGTATCCAAAGGTGCTAAAAGCTTGCTGTGATGATGTTCATGCTCCAGTTGTATTTGGCCATCAAGTACCATAAGGATTCGTTCAACTCCCTGCAATGGTGTAAAGGTTGATTCTTCGATTTCTACCGTCGCGCTTGATATCCTGAAAAGGAAATCTCCATTTTTATATTGAGAGTCTTCAGGAAAAATATACAATTCGGTAGTTGTTCCACCAGCCCACTTACTGGTCAGATGCTCTTTTTTAATTCGGTAATTCACATTAAGTTCCTTTAATTCTTCACTACTATCCTCAGGGAAATTTTTATTTATTTTATCTAAGTTCGTCATATAGTGTTTTTGATCTTTTATAGTTGTTTCTGTCTCTTTTCATTACTGCCAGCGGTCTTGCTAAAATTTGAGCACGATATACATCCACCACCTTATTAAACACTTCTTTCGTTAATTGTTTTTGAAATTATCAATTTGAGCGTTACCCCCCCTTGAACCTTAGCTTTTGTTAGCGCGTTGTAAGCTTCTATTCATTATTCCCAAAAATTACAGGAATGGTCCACCTCATATTAAATATTTTCCCTCGTCTGTATAAAACGTCCCAATCAGGAATACTTTTGACAACTCGTAATGCTTCTTTATTTCTTTGCGAGTCAGATCCTCTTAAAATACTCACACTGTCAATTTTACCTATTTCATTAACTTTTATAATCTGAACGAAAACCTTGGTTTTTTTTTGGGGGTGAGCAATATTTGAATAATCAATATTTTTTGCAATATGTTCTTTCAATAATTTGGGATTCTTTGTAAACTCTGATTTTCTTGATCTTGTATTATCATACGTTTTAATTTGAGATAGTATGCCTTGTCTAAAAACGAATTCTCTTTCATATTCAAAAAAAGAAATATAACCAAACAAGTTTTTTCCATATTGATTAAAAGCGGATTGATTATACCAGTCTGCGAATACTTCTTTTCCAACCTCTCTGTCTGTAAATATTAATGACAATTTGATATCGATAGTATCACCTTCCAACCTATTTAAAAATAAGCTGTCATTTCTAAGTTCCCAATAAGCAATATAGCCTCTTCCACAAGCTGTTGAATGTATTCCAAGTTCTTCAAATACACTTTCAGGTCGAATATGATTTTCAAAATATTCCTCTAATGGACTTGATTGAATTTGCAGAGTATCACCCTTATAAATTAAATAGTCAGGAATCTGAATAGTTCCAAAAACACTTTTACTATTTAACAACAAGAAGAATAAAATAAATATGTATTGTTTTGCCTTCATTGAGTATGCACGCTAACGGTTTTGTTAAATTTTGAAGGCGATATAAAACCTCCGCTTTATCAAAACCTCATTATCTTTATTATTTTTGTTAGATTCTCTTGTTGGGTATCACCACCCTAAGTTTTAGCTTTTGTATAGGGCACTTTCAATTTTCATATCTTCACTTTGAAGTGTTTCAATGGTTGTTTTCAATTCTCGATATAACATAAGAAGCTCATAAAAATCATTACTCCATGCTTCTAATGTTGTGTTCTTTATTGGGACTCCTAATTGACCTATAGTTAAAGCTAATGTGCATTTCCGAATTCTAAATGATAATTCATACGCTTGCGGATGAATGTATGTGGTTGCATAATTTATTTCATCTAACTTTTCGGCAAGAATTTTCCAGTCATTTAATATTGATTCTCTAACCGTAATATCTCCAAGTTTTAGTGGGGAATAGCTTAAGATTTTTTTAGTTCCAGTCACACTATTAATATTGCAATTTGTACAATAATTTCTCATCAATTTATTGTCAACATTATCTAAATCTATTTTTTCAAGCTTGGAACATTTTATTATTGTATTGAAAAGAGGATTGATTCTATCTTTAATTTGTTCTAATAATTTTACAGAAATTTTATTGTTCCATTGTTTAAGGTTATTTATTTCTTGATCCTTTTCCTCAATTTTACTAATCAAGCTATCAATTTTATCATTTTTTTTCTTAATGTCATCTGAAAGTGATTTTGTAGTCATTTTATCGCTTTCATTTGTTCCCAAAAATGAAAATAATGTACCTGCTAAAAAGAGAATTAATCCTAATATTGACATCCAATGCATATTTTTCATTTTCTAATGATTAGTTTGTTTATATATGTCCTACAAAGGCTCGAATATGCGTAGTGCAGGATTTCAAGGCAATTCACTATCAAGCCACTACGTATTTTAAAATGCACTAATTTGTTTTCCGCCAATGAAAATACAAAACAATAATCCCTCAACAAAGAATTCCTATGGTTAATTTACAGGCATTAATAGCTTAACGAAATAAAAGATAAATTCCTCTTTTAATCTTACTACTACAGCAAGTAATCGTTCTTTTTTCGATTTTCATACTGCATTACATATTGTCGAGAGTTCATTTTTGTGCCAAAACTGGCTTTACAAATCATCGAGAGCTCATTTTTGTCTCAAATTCTGCTTTACAGGTCGTCGAGAGTTCTTTTTTGTGGCAAATTTGGCTTTACATTTCTTCGAGAGCATTTTTTTACGCCAAAACTGCTTTTACATTTTGTCGAGAGCTCTTTTTTGTCTCAAATTCAGGTTTACAAATCGTCGTGAGATCTTTTTTGACTCGAATTAAACTTTACATATCATCTTGAGCATATTTGCAAAACCAGCTTCTACTTATAAAATATCGGGAGTCCGTCCACTGAAAACCCCTGCCGTTACTCGCTTTAATTGATTTACATTCGTGCAAATATTATTGTTACACCATAAAATCATACTATTTTGTTTTTCAACAAATAAAACCAACTAAATTAATATTTAAGTACAAAAGCATCAAGAAATATCGATTTTAGTTTATTAATATAAATTTTTAACATTTTTCTTGCATATACTTCACAAACATTTTTCTAAATTCAACATCGTAATAAACAATAAACCAAATCACAAAACAATGGAAGAAAAAATTTTAAGTTCTTATTCGGCAAAACAAGTGGATAACATGGCCGAAAACATTCTATTCGAAATTGACAAAACCGACTGGAGTGCTGATGTATACTTTACTGAGATTATAGCGAAGTTGCGAAAAGACAAAGAGGTTCTGCAAAATTCTCTAGGTTTGATCCGAAGTGGTGATTATACAGAGGAGTTATCGGAACGAGATGCCATTTTCGATAGGGACATCATCTGTTTTAAAAACTTTGTTGAATCGAACAAGTACATGCGTGAAGAATCAAAAGCAGTTGCCGCAAAAATAGTTTGGAAACATATTGCTGCCAATGACTTACAGATGTACCGTTTGGGTTATGAGGAACAAATTGCCTCGGCCAATTCCTTATTTGTTGAACTCGATAAACCTGAAAACAAAGCTTTAATTGATTTGTTAATAGGTGCAAAAGAGGCTTTAGATTTGGCAAAGGAATCGAATGCCAATTTGTTGGAAACCTATCGCAAAAGCAAAGAAGCCAAGTCGGACAAAGAGGCAAGCATTGCTGCATCGCTTCAACAAAAAAAGGTTCGCGAAACCATTAACGAAGAGCTTGTACCTTATTTAAGTATAATGGCAAAGGCAAAACCTGATACTTATGCTGGCACTTACAAGATTATTGCTACGTACATTGATGATGTGAATACCAAAGCCCGTGCAAGATCAACCAGAAATACAGCTGAAGAGCCTGTTACTGAAGAACAGGAATAAATAGAATTATATGTTTGGAATAAGTCTTCATTTTATTTCTATTACAATTAGAGCCGCAAAATGTTGCGGCTCTTTACTTTTAACATGCCAAGCATCTTAAAGAAACCAGACATGTGCATGCATTTTATTATTTTCAAGTTCGTTGATGCTTGGCTTAACACCTCCTTAAATCCCCCCTGAAAGGGGGGACTTTGGCCGCTGCATAATTGCTGAACGCTCCTTCTATTTCAAATCAAATCGATCCAGGTTCATTACCTTATTCCAGGCTGAAGCGAAATCGCAAACAAACTTTTCATGAGCATCGGCACTGCCATACACCTCGGCGATTGCCCTTAGCTCCGAGTTCGATCCAAACACCAAATCGGCACGTGTAGCCGTATATTTTACTGCTCCACTTTTGCGATCGAGAGCCTCAAAGTGCTCATTCTTTGCTGTCCATGCCAAATTCATATCCAATAAATTCACAAAGAAATCATTGCTTAACACCTCCTGTCTATCGGTAAACACACCGTGTTTCTCCCCATTGTAATTGACATTGAGCACACGCAAACCACCCACAAGCACGGTCATTTCGGGTGCTGTTAATGTAAGCAGCTGGGCCCGGTCAATCAACAAGTCTTCGGTAGATACGGCATATTTCTTTTTCTGGTAATTTCGGAAAGCATCGGCAATGGGTTCCAAAACGGCAAAGGATTCAACATCGGTTTGTTCCTGCGAAGCATCCATACGTCCAGGAGCAAAGGGAACCACAAGATCAACTCCGGCATTTTTTGCCGCTTTCTCCACTCCTGCACAACCTGCCAACACAATAAGGTCGGCCATCGAGAGCTTATTATTTCCCGATTGTGAGGCATTGAATTCTTCCTGAATTGTCTCATAAGTTTTCAGCACTTTTTGCAATTGCTTGGGCTGATTGACTTCCCAATCTTTTTGCGGTGCCAAACGAATGCGGGCACCATTGGCTCCCCCTCTTTTATCGGAACCTCGGAAAGTAGAAGCCGAAGCCCAGGCTGTTGAAACCATTTGCGAAACACTTAAACCCGATGCCAGGACCTTTGATTTTAAGTCTGCAATATCATTCTCATCAATCAGCTCATGATTTAAAGCTGGAATCGGATCTTGCCAAATCAGATCTTCGGCAGGCACTTCGGGCCCCATATAAAGGCTTTTCGGTCCCATATCGCGATGGGTCAACTTGAACCATGCCCGTGCAAAGGCATCGGCAAATTCGAGCGGACGCTCATAAAAACGTCGTGATATTTTTTCGTAAGCAGGATCGAAACGCAAGGACAAATCGGTAGTCAACATGGTAGGCTTGCGTTTCTTTGAAGGATCATGAGGATCTGGCATTTCTTCCTTGGCATTTTTTGCCACCCATTGATGTGCTCCGGCTGGACTTTTACTAAGCTCCCATTCATACTCAAACAAATTCTTAAAGAAATAATAGCTCCATTTTGCCGGGGTTTGTGTCCATATTACTTCCAGGCCTGAGGTTATGGTGTCGCCTCCTTTTCCGCTTGCATAAGAGCTTTTCCATCCCAAACCCTGTTCCTCCATCGAGGCAGCCTCGGGTTCTGGCCCTACGTGCTCAGCATCTGCCGCTCCATGGCACTTCCCAAAGGTATGTCCACCTGCAATTAAGGCTACTGTTTCTTCATCGTTCATGGCCATTCGAGCGAATGTTTCACGAATGTCTTTTGCCGCAGCAAGAGGATCGGGATTTCCATCCGGACCTTCTGGATTTACATAGATCAGTCCCATTTGAATTGCCGCAAGCGGATTATCCAGTTTTTCCAGGTCTAAATCGCGCTTGTCATTTTCCAACCATTCAGATTCCGATCCCCAATACACATCCTCTTCGGGTTCCCAAACATCGGCACGACCACCTCCAAATCCAAAAGTTTTAAAGCCCATGGATTCCAATGCTACATTTCCTGCCAGAATCATCAAATCGGCCCATGATATTTTATTGCCATACTTTTGCTTCACAGGCCAAAGCAATCGACGGGCCTTATCGAGATTGGCATTGTCTGGCCAACTGTTTAAAGGCGCAAATCGTTGTTGTCCGGCGCCAGCACCTCCCCTTCCATCGCCAATGCGATAGGTTCCTGCACTGTGCCATGCCATGCGGATAAACAAAGGTCCGTAATGTCCAAAATCGGCAGGCCACCACTCTTGCGAATCCGTCATCAATTCATAAAGATCATTTTTAAGCGCTTTGTAATCCAAACTTTTAAAGGCTTCGGCATAATCGAACTTCTCGCCCATAGGATTCGACAAGGATGAATGTTGACGAAGAATGTTGAGCTTTAATTGATTGGGCCACCAATCTCGATTTTTGGGTCCTCCTCCTGCATGACTGTGCTTCCCTACAGCTCCGGTTACCGGACATTTGCCTGTGTTTCCTGTATGATTTTCCATGATATTTTATTTTAAAGTGATTTTTCGAATCTATAATTTACGAAAGAAGTAAGCTTGATCAAAACCTTCTCACTTTTTAATTTACAGATATTTACCGCTTTAAATCAAAACACCATTAAGCGCATATTGTTTTCTTATGTCACAAACATGTCAAGCATCTTCGAGATGCTTGACATGCAAATGCAGTTTACAATTCCATTGAAAGTAAGCCAATCATTCAATAATAAAAAAAGCCGCAACATTATGCGGCTCTATATTTTCACGAACATGTAGCATCTCGAAGATGCCAGACATGTCAATAAGGTTCATCAGCAATCCTTTAATTGCATGTAGGTAAGGTTGGGTAACAAACCAAGTTCTTTGTAAAAGGCAATTGTATTCTCGTTGCACGAAGCAACATACAAGCCTATTTCTTTACACTTCTTTGATTTTAGCCACTCCAAGTGCATCTGGGTTAGTTTTTTTCCGATTCCATTTCCTCTTTCACTTTCCAACACATGCAGAGATTCTATTTCTCCCTTGCAATTTTCAATACTCGAGATACAATATGCGCAAATGCGATTGTTCTTTTTTGCAATGCTTATTTTCAAGTTCTTTCCACTCTCAACAATGGCATTCATTCGTGTCTCAAAATCCAAACTTGCATACTGAGAGGTAAAGTTCTCATCAATCTCTTCATGAAATTCTTTATTGCATATCCAAACTTCTTTAATCAAAGAGATTTCTTGTGGTTCAATGTCTATATAGTCAATCATATTGGCTTAGTTTAGGCTTACCCCCCTAAAAGGGGGACTTTGGCTGCTGCAAATAAATGCTGATTGGTGGAAGCTTTTCCTACCTTGTTACTTGTCCCTTTTTCCTTGGCTCTAGGCCTTTTAATATTGTAAAGAGATCCCTCGTTTCCTCGGGATGACTGCAACTTTATCCTTTATCCTTTATCCTTTACTCCTCTACCCGCTTCAAATTCAAATCCTGAAAGTCGAAACTGAAATCGATATTGGGAGAGATTCCTTTCATTTTAAGAGCTTGCGCCTTTCCTTCCTCATCCAGGGCAAACATGGCAAAAGCATCGCAATTCATATCGCGATAAGCCCATTTTACCGCAAAGCTATTGGCCTTGTAATAATGCATCTTACCAGTTAATTTTGGCGATCGCAAGGAGCGCATCCACAATTCACCATCCTTCTCGTACACTTCCATTTTCCCAAACCACTTGTCACAATACGAACCAATGTAGTCTTCCTTATTTATCTCTATTTCATTTGCAAGATCAACGGTATTCCAAACTGCATTCACAACTGAATCTACCTTGTTTTGCGTTCCTTTAAGACGCTCTGCTGCAAAGGCATTCCAGTCGGTTGGTTTGGCTTCGATATACGAATCGATAATGGCTTGCGGCATCATGTAGTAGGCATACCCACCAGGCAGGGTGTTGGTTAAAACCGCAATCCCCACATTCAGTTCAGGAATCAATACGGTTTTAGAAAGCATGCCTGGCAATCCCCCGGTATGACTGATGATGGTATACCCTTTATAATCCTCGATCACCCAACCTAAACCATAGGCTTTGTAATGGTTCTCGTATTTGCCATTTCCTTTCGCCGAAAACTGAAGCATGGTGTGAGCTCTCCACATGTTATTTTGATTCTGCTGCGAGAACAAGTGTTCATCCTCGCCATACTTTCCGCCATTCAAATGCATCATCAACCATTTATTCAAATCACTCACACTAGCGTAAATGCCACCTGCAGCATCCATTAATGGATTGGTGTAGGCATCCACAATTTCCAACTCACCATACTCCGATGAATGTGGCAATGCTACATTATCCTTGTTCTTAATTCTCTTGAACGATCCTGCAGAAGCATTCATTTGCAGTGGTTTCATAATTTTCTCCTCTACAAATTCTGCCCAGCTCATGCCACTCAATCTATGGATGATTTCTCCCGCTACGATGTACAACAAATTGTCGTAATCGTACTTGGTACGAAAGTCCGAAACTGGTGTTTGATGCTGAAAACTATTCAGGATATCATCAATGGTGAAATCGCTGCCATCAGGGAAAATCATCAAGTCACCCGCGCCCAATCCCAGTCCGCTACGGTGGCACAACAAGTCTTCCACAGTAAAATTATCTCGCACATAGGAGTTGTACATGGTAAACTCAGGAATGTGTTTCACCACCTTATCCTTCCATGACAATTTCCCCTCATCAACCAATATGGCCAAAGCAGCAGCCGTAAAGGATTTGCTGTTGGAAGCTATAGCAAACAAAGTATTTTCATCCACAGCTTGTTTACTTTCAATGGATCTTAGGCCATAACCTTTGGCGTGAACTACTTGCCCATTGTGCACCACCGATACGGCAAATCCAGCCATTGGAAAGGATTCTAATGTTTTATTGGCAAGGGAATCAATTTGAGATGAGCTTAATCCTTGGGCTTTAACCAAGATACTGCTAAGGCAAAATACCAATAACAGAAGGCAGCTTAATCGTTTTGTTTTAAACATGACAATTTAGTTTAAGGTTCAATTTAGTGGTGTGGTGTTTTGGAATTTTTGGGATAATCAATTGCTTTCCTTTCAAATATAGCTTAGTTGACAGTAATATTCAAATCATAAAAAAGCGAGACGAAATTGCCTCGTTCTTATTTTATGCTTCTTTCTTCTTGCCAAACCTGGTCCATATGCTTTCTATCAAAAATCCAATTCCTATTCCTAAAAAGAAGCCTGCCAAAAAGTTCATAATTTCCTCTTCAATGAGGATGTATCCCTCTTTTACTAATAGTTTCGACAAAATCCCCAATGCTATAAATAAGGGTGAGATGATTAGTTTGTTTTTCATGATACCGTATGTTTATTTTCTATTGTTAATTGATCTAGACTTTTTGAAATGGCAATTGCTTCATCTATAACATCGTCAGGGTATTCATTAATCTCAAGTATTCGAATTGCATTTCTATTCTTCAGTTTTCCGGGTTTCAACTTGTAATCAAAGTCTACCTTATTCTCGTTTACAACTTCACTAAAGTGATACAATTCATATTCATCCGACAAAAGATCTGTAAGTTCAATATCATGAGTAGAAACAAATACAAAATTCTTGTTTTTACCCAGAGCTGAAAGAACAGCTTTTCCAGCTGATATTCTTTCAACAGTATTGGTTCCTTTGAAAATTTCATCTAACAAAAACAAATTTACTTTGCCATTAGAAGCATTGTCAATCATCTCCTTAATGGTCAAAACTTCTTCAAAATAATAACTCCTGTCATTTATTAGGTCATCATTGATTCTGATGGCAGAGTAAATTCGCAAACGCGGAAAAGTCATCGATTCTGCAAAACAAGTGTTAATGGTCAGTCCACAAATCATATTCAAGCCAATGGTTCTTATGAATGATGTTTTGCCAGACATATTTGAACCTGTCAATAAAATGGATTTCTCATTCACCTCAATGGTATTGGAAATGCAATTGGGTATTAATGGATGATAAACCTTTTCGGCTCTGATTTTAGACTTGTCAATTGTAGGTGTACAATAAAGATCTGATCCTTTACGCAATGAGGCAATAGAAATCAGAGCATCTATTTCTCCGATAAAACAGTATACACTTTCAATTTCCTTTCTCTTGGTATCTAATCTTTTTAAGATACCAAACAGTAACAATGGTTCAAGAAGAAAAGCGATTTTAAACAGTTCGAGGATTCCCCAAAATATGGCTTCAAATTCACTTTGCAGGTTGGCTTCTAATCGAAAGAAGGACATTCTGTTTCGAACCTGCTTTATAATTTGGATTGAACTGTTAAGATCAGGATTAATTGGTTTGAATTCCGCTACTTTAAACAAGTTAGCAGCAATACCATTCATTTTTAAGAGTTGCGGAATAGAACCCAGATATTTGTATAAATTCCTTTTGTTCCAATAATGAAATCCTATGTTGACAATGAAAGTTCCAAAAAACACAAAGAACATTTTCGCATTAATAGGAAGCAATAATAAGGATAACAAACTCGTAAATGACAACAAACGAATAACAAAAAACCACTTGGGCGCCTTCTCATATTCTCCTTGAAATAAAGATGCAATATAATAGGCATCCTCCTTGTTGAGTTTATCAAGTTGCAACTGAGTATTAAGTCTAAGCTTTTCATCTTGCAAAAGCTTTTCAATCAAATTCTCTTTAAACTCAACGCCTTCCGATTTTGCAGGAATTGTTCTTAATTTATTGTACAAATACTGTTGCCCAACTTTCGAATTTGTCCGATCCAGAAACATGAATAGCTCTTCAAAATCCAGATCATTACAGGTCTTATCAGATAAAATATGAAACGAGTCAGTATTACTCTTATTTTTAAAATAACTTTTAATCGAATCAAAATAGAATGGATCATTTTTCAACTCTCCAAATGACTCTTTTAATATTTCTATTTTTTTCTTTTTTCGCATTATTACAGCACTTATCCTCCTTAATGGAACATACAGAATATCGACAATTTAAAATACTGTCCGGTTAAGTTTTAGTCCCTGAATCTACAAAACAATAAAATATAAACAAAGAAATACATTGCGTAATTTATTTTCTGTACTTCTATATAATTCTACCAGCTATATACAATTAGAGGCAGCATAAATGCCGCCTCTACAAAAATTATTAACAGATTCTAAAATTCTCCTTCCCACTCTCTATAAAACTGATCTAAATATTGCTCCATAAACTGATGGCGTTGTTCCGCCATGGTTTTACCGGCTTTGGTGTTCATTCTGTCTTTTAAAAGCAACAGTTTTTCGTAGAAGTGATTGATGGTTGGAGCCGTTGAATTTTTGTACTCCTCCTTTGTCATATTTAGATTAGGTTCAATTTCCGGATTGTAAATTTCCCTGTTTTTGTGGCCGCCATAATTAAAGGTGCGTGCAATGCCTATTGCTCCGATTGCATCCATACGATCTGCATCTTGTATCACATCCAACTCTGGTGATTTGAACTTTTGAGCCTCTTTTCCTCCTTTAAATGAAATATTGCTGATGATCTGCTCCACATGTACAATTACATCCTCATCAACCTGCTGAGAAACTAAAAATTCTCTTGCCTTTTTCGGTCCAACGCTCTCATCGCCATTGTGGAATTTTGAATCAGCAATATCATGCAGCAATGCACCCAATTCAACCACAAACAGATCAACTTTTTCGTCTTGCGCCAAATGCTTAGCCGTTTTCCATACCCTGTAAATGTGCCACCAATCGTGGCCTCCTTCGGCATTGGCCAATGTTTGCTTAACAAACTCTACGGTTTGATTTATGATCTGATCTTTATTCATATTTCATTTTTAATTTGAATTGTGAAGATAGGAAGAGGAACGTAATTATTAAAAAATGCTAGCTTAAACAAACTTATTTATCCCACACTTTTCTAGTAGCTAAAATTTCCTGACAAATGAATCTGGCTACATTTTCATCACGATACATTTCATGCGATGCATTGGGAATGATTTTATTTTTCAGTTCTAATTGTTCAAACCAATCTGAATCCGGTTGATATCTATCCTTCTCTCCATAAAACAATCGAATATAACAATTGGGTTTTTGAATTTCATTACGGAGTCTGGTTGAAGAAAGTGCAAAAAACGCACGAACATTCATTTCATTTAAAGCAGCCTTCCAACCAATAACTCCTCCAACACTAAAAGCAAGTATATCTACAGTTTTATGGCCTTCAGTCTTTAAATTCTCAACTGCTCTGGAAATTCCACCATTCACAAACTGTTCATGAAGCTTACTTTCCTGATAAGCACTTTTATCTACTCCTCCCAATTCACATGAATCGTAGAATTTTACTGTATAAATTGAAGATAACGGTTTGGTATAAAATTGAATCCAATCCGACTTTTCCCTACCCCACAAGTCAGACAATACAATGAGTACTGGTTTCATGAACTGTTTTTATAAGCGAAGATAATTGAATTATAATTGTTTGAAATCATTAAGTATGATATTGAAAAGTAAAACCAGTATGAAATGTACAATGTTTTATGATGTTGTGGTAGTAGTAATAACGGTACTGGCCATTATGATCACCATTACTGCCATTAATGTTTCATGTATTTCTTTTACTGCCTTTCCTATTGAAGAGCTAAACTGTCCTTTTTCTATAATTCCTTTTATTTTTTTCTTGAGCTCTTTGGCTCTCTCCTTGCCATAAACCTCATTGTTTAACTCACACATGTCAATCAGACTGATCAACATGATTTCATTCATATCAACCTCACAATCGTTGATAAGGATATCATTCAAGCGTTTTCTGAGCAAATTTTCAGGTTTTGCATTTTCAGTTGGAAATTTATCTACAGAAAAAATCCATAAAATCTTTTTTTCTTCTCTTCTTAGAATGCCTTCCTTTATTAATTTCTCAACTGTTTCTTCTTTGGTGTAAGTATATTTCTCTCCAATGGTTTCAACCCAAGTTTGAATGGATCTCTCCTTTTTGGAACTACTAATCTTATCCAGGAAATGATCCAGCAAGGCATCTCCACAATTCACTTCTGACCTAACCTTTAGTTTCTTCCCTTCCACGATGATTCTTTCCTGTAAAGAAAGTTCCAGAATAATCGCTCCAGCCAAACCATATGCAAAAGAAAAACTGTCTGCAATAAAGCTACCTTTCTCATCATCCAATGCCAATAATGTAAGTTGATCAACTAAATTAAGGTTCATTTTTTTTAGAATTATTTGTGAATAATGAGACCTAAATTACAAATTTATTTGGCACAAAAAATCCCAACAAGAAATTCTGTTGGGTCAAATCCACCACGGGATAAAACCCGTGGGAATATAGTTCTCCATAAATATTAATAACCTATACCGGCAGCCATAATGTTATTAGGATCAAAAGCATGACAAGGTGTTACACCATGTACCATATCGCATTTAGGGCAATGTCCTTCGAATTCTTCCATGGTAAAAGTTTCCTTACAACCATGACATTCAATATCCATAGGCATTGGCATCAATTGCTGTGCAAAACCCATCATTCTAATTTTATCAACTACCTGTTTTCCGTTCTCAAAGCTTCCTGCGCATCCGTCATGCATAATTATTTCCTCCTGATTAGTTAGTTCCTAGTCAATGGTCATTCGTATGCAATGCCAAAAACCAGTATAATTATTTTCTATTGTTAATTCTTAATTGATAATTACTAATTGTTAAAAACCTATGTCCTCCTGGCGAATAATTTCACCGTGACGAAGACGAGTTCTCATGTTCTGAATTACATTATCCATACGTTCTAATTCTGAAAGTAGATTTTGCTCATCGCCACTGGTTTCTATCACCTTATGGATCCCACCGTTCTTGATTACAATTCTTCTATCTCCCATTAGTGCCAAAATAGGATCGTGAGTCGCCATTAGTACAATTTTCTCTTCGCCTACCAACAGTTCCAATGCTTTCTTGCGATCGATACCTGCATTTTCAATCTCATCAATCAAAATAATTGGTGACTTACTTAGAATGGCGGTATCTGCAATCATTAAGGCTCTCGATTGTCCTCCACTTAAACTGGTTATTGGAGTATCCAAACTAAATTTCTCTCCTGCCAAGTTATTAGCTTGTTCAAATATCTTGTTGATTATACCTTCAACATCTTCAACCAAACGGCTCTGTGCATGTAACTCTATAAACTCATAAACCGAAAGGTCCATTACAAAGTTCATGTTCTGAGATAATTGAGCAACCAATTTATGCCCTGAAGTCACACGCCATTTTTTATCGCCTTTTTCACCATTTACCAAAATGGTTCTGGATGTTGGCGTATCATTTTGTGCTACCCATTCAATATCGGCCAACAATCGACTTTTACCCGCACCTGTTGGACCTACAATACAAACAATCTCACTTTTATTAATGGTCAACTCTTCAAATTGTTCCTTCTCACCTGATTTATTGGTTCCAGGCAAAAGTGTAATGCTATTCACTCCCTCATCCTCATCTTCGCCAAGGAAAGCCAACATTTGTGTAATGTATTCGACCATAGATTCCATTACCTGAATCTTATCCATTGCACGGTTTTCTTTTTCCTCCTCATCATCAAGAAAGTTCAGAAAATCACCCAATTTTTCATTGATTTGTCCATCAACATCCAAGGTATTTTCTTCAAAAAATCCAGGAAGAAAAGGATACTGCTCAAATAACTCGGCAATTGTTTGTTGTTGTATATCTTGTGTTGTAATCATTGTGTCTGTTTTTATCCATCAGCTAAAGCTGATGGCAATTGATTTGATCTGGTTTCTTTCTCCTTTTACTTTTTTCCTTTTTTGTCTTCCATGTCGATTTTTCGAACATTACCCATTTGGTAACTCTCACCAATTCTGGTTTCACCCAAACAGTATGAACAAAGAGCCGAAGGCATTGAGAATCGAAGTTTTTCACCAACCAATGTTTTCACCTCCACTTTTTCGTCATATAACAAAGTACTTAATTCGTATGCTCCCTGGCCAGTTAATCCGTTTACGTGCATAATGCTTGCTCCTGGATTTACAGTATTAACTCTCGATGCAAAAACTCACGTTCGGCCTGCGAAACAATATCACCCTTTGTAATAATAACGATATCGGCAGATTTCAACATTGGTCCAATTTTCTTTGGCGTATTGATACCACTCAAATTATCGATTACACAAACTGCAGTCACACTTTTCACATAAGGCGAACAACGGTTACACAAACCAGCACTTTCGGTAATTAAAATATCCAAACATTCTTTAATTCCCCACTGGGTAACTTCCTCGATATTACTTACGAAATAATGATCAGGGCAAAGAGATCCAGACAATCCTTTCTTTACTTTAACACCTGCCTTCTCATATAAAATATCATCATCGGTATAAAGGCAATCGAATTTTACTACTCCTACTTCCAAACCACGTTTCTGGAAAGAGTCAATGGTTTTAAGAATCACTGCTGTTTTTCCTGATGAAGGAGGTCCTGATACTGTAACTAAGTTCATATGTTGTGTTGTTTAAAGTCTGAATGATAAATTAAAATTTCTATTTAGTTGCTAGGTGTATAAGACAATGGCCCCAAATTCTTAAACGATTCATCTCGAATAGAGTTGTTGAAAATCGTTTCACACTTCTTAATTAAAAATCCAATGTCATTGTTATTGATGTAATCCCAACCCAACCACATAAATTTGTTTTCTTCCGGTAGTCTATTGTCAACATTTGGATTGATACTTGGGAACAATCCCTGGTGAGAAAGAATCTCTCCAACACCCTCCGAAGCAAAGAAGTCAATAACTGGTTGAGTTTTTTCCAAACGATTTTTCTTCGTTAGCATGAATATTGGGCTAATAATGGCACCATCTTCAGGCCAAACTGCAATCATTGGACCACCTTGTTTTACCATCTTGGTAAAGAAATATGGCATAATGGTTACCGCAGGTTTTTCGCTCTTTTTGGTATGTGATTTTACCATTTGTGATGGGTGCATACTCTCCAGTAAACAAGCTCCAAGACCTCGTACACCTTCTTCGCCATAAGCCTTGTAGATATGCAACAACATCGAGTTGAACAAATCGAAATCACTAATTGGTAAACTTACACTTCTTTTGAATTCTGGCTTAAAGATATCTGCCCAAGTGCGAGGTACAGGTCTGTCACCCAATTCTGCTGTGTTCACCAAAAATACTGCAGGCACAACTCCAATCATTGAGTAGTGTCCTTCCGGATCTTTCAAGCAAATCTCTTCATTGTCGAAATCTTTATTCAATCGTTCAAAACCAGTACTATCTTTAAATACACCTTGTTTTTTAAATTTACCCATCAATTTCTCATCGAAGAATAAATCAAATCCTGCCGAAATAAAGATATCTGCTAAATTATCGGTATTCTCCTTGTTGATTACATCATCAATTAACCAATCCAATCCCATTGAAGCAGCCTTTAAATCATACACAATTTCATTCTTGTATTTCTTCTCGTAATCAGTAATAAAAGAATCGATGCCTTCTACTAAAGGAACTCGAACCGGACAAGGCAACAAACCTTGAACATGAACCGAATCTTCTTTTTTCTCTTTTGTCTTCTGGTTTAAATCACCATCAACCTGCCCACGAACAGAATCAATACCTTCCACTAGCAAAGCAGAAAAAGTATCCACATTCAGTTTTTTCATCTTCAAAGCCATCTCCAAAGAAAGAGATTTTCCTAAAAGAGCTCTTTTCTTTTCATCCTCTAATTGCTTGAATCCGTTCGAAACAAAAATTTTCACTGTTTCAGGATATTTGGTACAAATATCAAGCAAACTATCTGTGGTATTAAAATATTGATTCTCCATTGTGAAACCGATTTTTATTGATTTTCTATTGCAAATGTAGATGCTCCAACAAAAATAAATTGTAACCGATGTTACACATTGTATTTTTTTGCAATCAACCATTGACTTCTATTTAACTCACCTCAATATTCTTTACGGACTAAGACTTTATTTTTACTGACGAATAAGTTGAAATTATTGATTAAAATTCATAGATTGATAATTTTGAAGTATATTTATATCGAAAAACTTAAAGAAAACTTTTCTTGATTTTGAGAAAAATTTATTGCCTATGGCAAATTTACGCCACATATTATTCTATTTCTCTTCTAAGATTTCGATCATCTTTGTTGCGTTAATTTTGCCATTTTTTGTACTTGCCCAGAACAGTGGTAATAACGAAACCCTTGATGCGGTTAGAATTATAGCTAACTATGAAGCCTTGTACTGCTCAGCAACCAATGGAAAAGTTCTGCCTACACAAGAAATAAATCTTTCAATTGAAGGACCTAAGGCTAAAAAGTGGTTTGCCAGTTACTCAATAAACAATAGTCCTGCAATAATTCTTAATGGTAACAAAGCAATTGAGTTTTCTGAATATGATTTTTCCCTATCGCTAAGAAACTTAAGTGGTACGATTCAAGATTACACTATAGAATTAAGAGAAGCCTGGTTAGAAGATTTAACCCCTCTGAATATTCCTGAAGATTCCCGCTCTGCCACAATTCAAATATTACCTTTACCAGGCCCAGAATTCAATGATTACTTTCCAAAAGTAAAAACTGGTTCAACCTTGAATTATAGCGCACGGATTGGTAAAAACTCTGCATACCAAGTTATATTACCCGAAGGAGCAATATTACAAGAGAATAACACTAACGTTAAAACCGATTCAAAAGATATTAATTTAAGAATAGAATGGCCTAAAAATGAAGGCACAGGCATTCTCAAATTAATTGAAACAGATATTATGGGTTGTAACAGCGACACTGTTTATGCAGGCATTGAATTTGTAAGCAGTTTTAAGGTTGATTTGGGTGAAACCAAAAACATTTGTCTAGGAGAATCCTGCGAATTGAATCCAGAAATGGATTTACCTTCTAATTATTCTTTTCAATGGGACAATGGAGAAACAAGTAAATCCATCCATGTTAGCGAACCGGGCATATATAAATTGATTGTTACCGATTTAACTGACCAACAAAAAATAAGTGCATCGGTAGAAGTTAAAGTTCAAAACTCTCCCCAAATACTTATTGATGATTTGGTGGTACTTCAAAATCAAGAGCATAAAATTGATATTTATGAAGAAAATTGCACTTACCTATGGTCCGATGGTTCCACCAATAGTTCAATTGTCCTTTCTGAAAGTGGGAAATATTCGGTTACCAAAACCTCAGAATATGGCTGTTCTAGTACTAAAGAGTTTACAGCTAAACTTCAAGATGAGATTTTTACGATTGAATTACCTGAAATTATTCACCTGTGTGGCAATGAAAAGATGTTGCTTAGTCCAAGCTTGTCTATGGAGCAGGAATATCGATACAAATGGAGTACGGGAGCTAATAAATCTGAAATAACAATTGAAACGAGTGGAAATTATTCAGTTACTGTAACAGATCCTGATGGTTTTGAAAAAACAGCAAGTACTTTTATTCAATATCACCCTAACCCAATTGTAGATTTAGGTCCTGATTTGGTTCTTTGGGAAGCGAAACTGCCACTTTGGATGCAAAAAATCCTGGATCCAGTTATATATGGAGCAATGGAGAAACAGGCCAAACAATAGTAGCCAACACAGGAGGAATATTTGTTGTAGAGGTTTCTAATCAGTATGGATGTTCAAATAAAGATACATTATTTATCGATTATAAACATGGCCAAAAGTTTGGTGTTTTTCTTGGCGAAGACCAAAGCATTTGCGAAGGCGATTCAACATTTGTCACTGTAAATCTTGAAGGAAATCCAGCTCCCCCTCTAACTTATCGTTGGAGTGGAATAAATTGTGACGCACCTGAAACTTACCTAAAGAAGCAGGGGCAATTTTGTCTGGAAGTTACTGATGCGAATGGCAATACAGAATCTGATTGTATCGAAATAACAACTAAGGAAGTTCCTGTAGTGGATTTGGGACAGGATTTGATTTCATATCCTGATAAAGGAATAGATTTGGATGCTGGCATACCAAATTGCTTTTACACATGGTCAACTGGTGAGATTACACAAAAAATATCGATTAACAAACCAGGAGAATACTGGGTAGAAGTTAGAAATGAACACAACTGTGCAGCACAAGATACAATAGCTATAGAATTTCTGGAAGATTATCCATTTGTAGGTCTACCAAAAGCATTCTCGCCAAATGGCGATGGTCATAATGATAAGTTATTCATTTACGGCAAAGATATCAAAGAGGCAACCCTGGTAATATACAATCGTTTGGGACAAAAAATATTCGAAACCAATAGTGTTAATATAGGTTGGGATGGATCATACAAAGGGGAGTTACAAGATATTGACGTATACATTTATGTGTTAGAAGTAACTTATCTTGATGGTAAAAAAATGCTAAAGAAAGGCAATGTTGCTTTGCTTCGTTAATTTCCTAAGAATGATTTTATAATTCTAATTAAGTTGTGTAAATTAGGTCATCTCTAACCTTACACAAACTTTATGCTTGTTGCAAAAAATCTATCAAAATCTTACAAAGAAATTAAGGCCCTTACCAATATAAACCTTACCATTCAAAAGGGTGAATTATATGGTATGCTTGGACCCAATGGTGCGGGTAAAACCACTACAATTAGTATTTTAAGTTCACTACTTAAACCTGATGAAGGCGAAATCTTCTACGAAGAAAAATCATTATATCAAAACCTAGCGGAATGCAAAAAATTGATTGGTGTTGTCCCTCAAGAAATTGCTTTATACGAAGATTTAACAGCCTCTGAGAATCTTAATTTCTGGGGTACCATGTACGGAATCAAAGGCAAGCAGCTCCAAAATAAATGTGATGAGTTATTAGAATTCCTTGGACTTTCCGATAGAAAAAATCACAAGGTTAAAACCTATTCCGGAGGCATGAAGCGAAGAATTAATATTGCCGCAGCTTTACTTCACGATCCAAAAATCGTATTTATGGATGAACCTACTGTAGGTATCGACCCACAAAGTAGAAATTTGATTTTTGAAGTCATTGAAGAACTCCATTCTCGTGGTTTAACCATGATCTATACCACTCATTATATGGAAGAAGCAGAGCGTTTGTGCGATAGAATTGGAATTATAGATGAAGGAAGAATCATTGCAGAAGGAAGTTTGGATGAGTTGAAGACCAATTCTTCCATAAAAGAAGAAATTCATTTAAAATATTCCAATCCCAATAAAAATGGATTGAATCAATTAATTGATCGATACAAGGGACAACTTCTAGTGAATAAGGATCATATAATTCTATCCTCATCACAGGCTAATGCAGAATTGCCAGAGTTAATTCATCTGTGTTCTCAATCAGAACTTCTGCTTGATAAGATAGACATCAGAAGTCTGAGCTTAGAAAGTATTTTTCTTGAGTTAACTGGTAAATCATTACGCGACTAATCTCTTTCCATTCTAAAACCTAGCAAAATGTTTACAATCGCAATAAAAGATATCAAGCAATATTTTAAAGATAAAACTGCAGTATTTCTATCCCTTCTCTTACCTATCGCATTAATTACAATTTTCGCATTGATGTATGGTGGCATAGGAAAATCGGAGAAATCGAGACCTGTTAATTTACTATTTACAGACCAAGACAAAACTGATCTTTCACAAGAAGTTTTCTCAACCTTAGATGCAGAAGAAGGTCTCAAGTTAGAGTCTAAAACCTATCAAGAAGCCGAAACCTTAATTAAAAAAGGAAAAAGAACTGCTGTTTTGGTATTGTACAAAGGATTTCAGGATTCTGTTGAAGCCGGTAAAAAAATACCCATGGAATTGTTTTATGATGAAGCCAAAGAGATAGAAATGGGATTATTACAGCAAGCTTTATGGTCGAATCTTTTTGGAATAACCATGAAGAAAGGTATAAAAGGCAAAGTAAATACATGGATTAAAGATAAAAATCCAGACTTATCGGATTCTGAACTAGAAGATATACAAGCCCAGGTAGCAGAACAGTTTGACGGCTTCAATAATTCGGAGGAACAGTCTGAAATTGAAGAGAATTCGGAACTTCCAATGACAGCACTTGTTGGTGAAAAGAAAAATAGAAACCTTGGATTGGTGCAAGCCATTGCAGGTATAGCAATCATGATGCTGCTATTTAGTGTATCCGCCAGTGGAGCCTCCTTGTTAAAAGAAAAGGAAGATGGTACATTTCGTCGTTTATTAATTGCTCCTATTAGTCCTTCTGGAATTTTGTATGGGAAAATGCTGTCAACCCTTTTCATGGCAGTATTGCAACTAACCGTAATGTTTCTTTATTCCTGGTTGGCATTAGGTTTAGATATTTTCATTAACCTGCCAGCTCTTATTCTAATGATTCTTTGTGCAGCCATCGCTTGCTCGAGTTTCGGAATATTTATGGCATCGGTATGTAAAAGTCGAAAACAAGTAGAAAGTTTATCAACTCTTATTATTCTTGTGATTTCAGCTATAGGCGGAAGTATGATGCCTCTTTTCTTTATGCCAGCAATCATGAAAAACTGGCGGTAATTTCAGTAAACTACTGGGCCATGGAAGGTTTTTTTGATATCTTCTGGAGGCAACTACCTCTTATCGACATTTTGCCAAAGATGATTGTTCTACTGGGAATTGGTGCCCTCCTTACCACCATTTCGGTAATCAGTTTTAGAAGAAATTTATTGAAAATGGTATAAAAGTTAATGAGTAATGGAGATTTTCGTGACTAAGTATATCTTATTATAGACAATTCAGAGCTTGGTCCTCATTCACCAGAAAAGGACAAAATCCTCTTTTATTTTTTGAAGATTGCTTGGAAACCCGTATCATTGAGAAAATAATAATTGGAACAACAAAATGCTATTTCAACAACTCTCTCAATCACCAGTTTTTAGAGGAATTACTCCGGAAGAAATGGAATCTCTGTTGCTGGGTACTCAGTATAAAATCAGGAAATATTCAAAAGGTGACATGGTTGCCTTTCGTGAAGATCGTTGTGAACATTTAATGATCGTAATGAAAGGCAGTGTGAAAGGAGAAATGCTTGATCCATCGGGAAAGAGCATAAAAATTGAGGATATTATGGCGCCCTATCCCATTGCTTCCGCCTTTTTATTCGGACAAAGAAATCAGTTTCCAGTGAATGTAACAGCGAATGAGGATGTGGAAATCTTCACTTTGGCAAAAGAGTCGGTTGTTGATCTGTTTCAAAAGAATAAAGTATTCCTTATCAACTATCTGAATCTAATTTCAAATCGAAGTCAGTTTCTGGCCAACAAACTGATGTTTTTGAATTTTAAAACCATAAAAGGTAAATTGGCCAATTACATTTTAAAATTGGCTGCCCCTGACAAGGTACAGGTTACCTTGCCGAAATCTCAATCAGAAATGGCACAGTTTTTTGGGGTAACCCGACCATCCTTTGCCAGGAGTTTAAAAGAAATGGAACAAGAAGGATTAATAGAAACTCATAGAAGAGATATCAAAATCCTAAATAGGCAGCAACTAATCCGACTTCTTCAACAATAGGTCATTTTTTTTCAAGAACATGTTCTTTTCTGATTTAAGAAAAAAATTAATTCTTAATTTTGTGCCCTGAAAACAAGGCTTCTCTTTATTTGTTTTTAACTAAGAGGATTGCTTCGTCTTTCAACCTTTTTGATTCTCGAAACAATACGATTATCAAAAAGATTTTAAAGTCTGAAAATGCAAAATATTTCAAAACAATAAGAAATGCACAATAAGAACAACATTACTGAGAAAATTTATTGGGTAGGAACAAATGACCGTAGAACCCACATTTTTGAGAACTACTGGCCATTGCCAAAGGGTGTTGCTTATAACTCATATGTAATTGTAGATGAGAAGGTAGCCATTGTTGACACTGTTGAAAAAGGTACAATGGATGAATACCTTGACAATATTGAGGAAGTACTTGATGGTCGAAAAGCGGATTACCTAATTGTGAATCACATGGAACCTGATCACTCTGGTTCTATTCGTTCTTTGGTGGAGCGCTATCCAGAAATGAAAATTGTAGGAAACAAAAAAACCTTCCCTATGTTGGAACGTTTTTATGGTGTTAAAGACAATTTAATGGAAGTTCGCGAAGGTGATAGTATCGATTTGGGTGAACACAAATTAAACTTCTACATGGTTCCAATGTTACACTGGCCAGAAACTATGGTAACATTCGAATCGAACAATGGAATCCTTTTCTCTGGTGATGCTTTTGGTGCTTTCGGTACTCTTGATGGTGGCATTTTCGACGATGAGCTTGATTTGGATTACCTGGAAGAAGAAATTAGCCGTTACTATTCAAATATTGTTGGTAAATACGGTCGTCCAACTCAAAATGCACTACAGAAATTAGGTGGCTTGGAAATCAAAATGATCTGTGCAACTCACGGTCCAATCTGGAGAACTCACATTGCTGATATTGTTGCCAAATACGACAAGTGGAGCCAGTACAAAACGGATGAAGGATGTGTAATCGTTTATTCTTCAATGTACGGTAATACTGAAAAAATGGCTGATAACATTGCTCGTCATTTGGTAAGAAAAGGAATCAAGAAAATCCGTATTCACGATTCATCTAAAACTCACCCTTCTTACATCATCAATGATATTTTCAGATATCGTGGAGTAATTTTGGGTAGTTGCGCATACAATGGTGATGTGTTCCCAACAATGGAAACTTTGATCAACGAATTAGAGCACATGGGAGTTAAAGATCATGTACTTGGTGTATTCGGTTCTAAATCGTGGGGAGGCGGTGGCCTTAAACGTCTAAATAAATTTGCTGAAAACATTAAATGGGAAACCATCGAAGTTACTCCTGAAGCATTATGTGCTCCCGGACAAGAAGATTTCGACCAATGTGAAGCTCTTGCAGATGGTATGGCAAAACGATTGAAAGAATTATATTCGTAAGTAAATCAATACCAGATATATAAAACTCCTCCAACTTTTTGGGGGAGTTTTTTTGTATTATAACTGTGGTTGATAAATAAAACCTACTTGCAGTCGCATTGAATTGTAATTGTCAGAAATATCAATCGTTGAACTTATTTCTGCAAACATGTACCTTCTTATTTTAAATCGAACACCAAGCGTTGGTACAAACCATGCATTATAATTGAGAAACTTTTGTTTTTCATCATTTCTATAATCAACATATTCATCTTCCGAGGGGTTTAATGCTTGATCAATAAGTGACAACAAATCCGTTCCAACACCCAAGAAAGGCTGTACATCACCTTTTATCACATAATACTTCATATGTAACAACCAAAGGAATTGTTGATTATTAAAATCAACTCGATCGGCTTTGGAATCATTTAAAATTTCATCCCAAAACCTTAAATTAAATTCTGTTCCAAAGTAAAACTTCCCATCATTCCACCCCATATTCAGACTGTAAACCTGACCAAACCTGGCTATTTTTCTTGTATTCCCTATTGTCCAGTTCGGTCCTGCATGAAAGCCAATTTCAAACTCTGTTATCAAATCAAGATCTACTTTATTTTTACTCGTCCTTTTTGAATATTGATAGTATTTCTCTTGCGATTGAGATGTTAGCCAGCAAAATATTAATAGAACCAACAGAAGACTATTTTTTTGAAAAAACATGCTCTCAATGAATTAAAAAACAATACCGACTTGTAATCTTGTATAACTATAATTTCTGGACAAATCTGCACTTAAGCCTACATTACCACTTAAATCTTTGCCCATTTTCCATCGTAAACCGAAACTTGGAACAAACCATGTATTATAATTCTTTTCTTCCTCATAGTAACTGGAATAATAACCGTCTTCTTCCTCATCTTCCGCTGTTAATATGGCTTCACCAAAACTTATCAAATCTGTTCCACAACCGATATACGGCTGAACATTTCCTTCGCCTAAAAACAGCTTGGTTTGCACCAACCACAGAAAGTTAGTTTCATTAAAATTCAATTCTTTAGCTTCAGGCGTTGCCTGGTAATCTTTCCAACTGGTAATACTAAACTCCGTTCCAAAATATACCCTACCATTATTGGCCCCAAGATTCATACTAAAGGCATTTCCTTGTCTTGCAAAGTCCTTTGTATTTCCCGAAGTCCATGCAGGTCCATAGTGGAATCCTACTTCAAAATTATCTCCTTTTGATTCCACTTTTCCAGATTGATCAGTTAAATGTTTGGATGTTTTAGGTCTATCGTAGGAATGATAAACATGTTGTGCCATTAAAAAATTGCTTGCCAATAAGACAATCAATAAGGTTGATAAAATTTTGTTTTTCATGATGATAGTTTATTGTTAAACCAATTTAATCATGCAATCCCCCACCTATCATTTTTGTTTTTTATAATTTTTTAACAATTGATTATAAACACAAAAAAAGCCAGTACATTTTGTACTGGCTTCATCTTATATGCTTAAGATATTATTTCAATTTCTCAATAGCAGATTTAATTCTGCGAATTGCTTCTGCCATTTGCTCCTCGCTTGTTGCATAAGATAATCGCAAACATTCAGGAGCACCAAAAGCTTCTCCCGTTACGGTTGCTACATTCGCTGATTCCAACAAATACAAACTCAAATCGGTGGCGTTATTTATGGTAATATTGCCATTCGATTTTCCAAAAATCTGGTTTACCTGAGGAAATAGGTAAAAAGCACCTTTCGGCTCGCGAATTTCAAAACCTGGCACTTCTTTTAATTGTGTCAATGCCAAATCTCTTCTCTTCTTAAATGCCTTTCTCATGGATACAACACTAGATTGATCACCATCCAATGCTGATACAGAAGCCATTTGTGCAATCGAAGATGCACCTGACGTCATCTGTCCTTGTAACTTCCCACATGCTTTTGCAATCCATAATGGAGCCGCAATATAGCCAATCCTCCAACCTGTCATTGCATATCCTTTAGAAACACCATTGATCACAACAACACGGTCTTTCATGTCAGCAAATTGGGCCATGCTTTCATGTGCGCCAACATAGTTAATGTGCTCATAAATTTCATCAGATAATACTACAATATCTGGATGTTTTACGAAAACATCAGCTAAAGCTCTTAATTCTTCTTTTGAATAAAGACTACCTGTTGGATTACTTGGAGAACTGAACAAAAAAGCCTTTGTTTTGGATGTAATTGCCTTTTCTAACTGTTCTGGTGTAATTTTAAAGTCCTGATCAATGCTTGCCGGAATAAAAACACATTTGCCTTCGGCAAGTTTTACAATTTCGCTGTAGCTTACCCAAAATGGCGAAGGAATGATTACCTCATCTCCTTTGTTCACAATGCTCATCATGGCATTGACAATTGACTGTTTCGCTCCGTTTGATACTACAATCTGATCTACTGTATAATCTAATCCATTCTCACGTTTTAGTTTATTTACAACAGCCTGACGCAACTCAAGAAACCCAGGAACTGGCGAATAATGCGAATAATTATCATCAATTGCCTTCTGCGCTGCTTTCTTGATATGATCAGGGGTGTCAAAATCAGGTTCACCAACACTCAGGTTAATCACATCGATTCCCTGAGCTTTCATTTCTCTACTTTTCTGTGACATTGCCAGCGTTGGAGATAATTCCATCGCTGCAATACGGTCCGAAACTTTCAACATTCTAAATTTAATTTAGGGATTTAAAAATTTGGTTAATACTTTTGTTAAAATAATGTCCCCCTGTAAACAAAATATAGTGGTTTACAAAATTTTGCTTACTGCATGTAAAGATACTGTTTTTAAACATACAGGGGATGTACTAAAAACGAAAAATTAAACTAAAACCTAAAAAAATGACAGGTATTCTTGAGATAAGTAAATACATATTGCCATCCTTGGTCGTTTTTGCAACGGCATACTTTGTTATAAAAGCTTTTTTTAAAAGAGATGAACAAAAAAGAAAACAAGAAATCTTTTTAAACAATCAAAAAGAAATCACTCCCATTCGATTACAAGCCTATGAGAGGTTAATCATCTTTTTAGAACGTATTCATCCTGAATCATTAATTGTAAGAGAAAATGTTATTGGAATGAACAATCAGCAGTTGCAACAAAAGTTGGTTTCTGCAATTAGAACAGAATTCGAACACAATTTATCTCAACAAATGTATGTTTCTGGCGAGCTGTGGAAACAAATAAAAGCCGCAAAGGAAAACATCATTCAGCTTATCAATTCCGAGGCGTCGCAATTGATAACAACCGACTCCTCTCTTGGATTGAGTAAAGCCGTAATTGAATCACATATGCAGATTCAGAACGCGGAAATTGATAAAGCCATAGCCACCTTAAAAAACGAAGTGAGTACAATCTGGAAGTAAGTCATTGATATATAATGAATAATTCCTAGAGAACATTTCCACATTAACAAATTTAGGCATTCACTAAAAATTCCCTATTTTTGCGGAACTTTTTCTAAAAAATTTGAGCAATGATTTCATTTGACGATATCAAACTAAGTAAGCAAATTAGAATGGCTTTGGATGAAGCCGGATTTGAAAAACCTACAGAAATTCAACACCAAGTATTTTCTCCTGTTCGTTCAGGAAAAGATATCATTGGTATTGCGCAAACTGGTACAGGTAAAACTTTGGCTTACTTGATGCCAATATTGATGAAATTGAACTATGCAAAAGGAATGGATCCAAGAGCATTGATCGTTGTTCCTACCAGAGAGCTGGTATTACAGGTATGTGAAACTATTGAATTGTTGACTCCATACATGGATATTCGTACATTGGGCGTTTATGGTGGTGTAAATATCAATACTCAGAAAGAAAAGGTTTATGAAGGTGTAGATATTTTGGTTGCAACTCCTGGTCGTTTGATGGACATTTACATGACAAGAGTTTTGAAAATGTCTCAAGTTAGAACTTTGGTGATCGACGAAGCTGACAAAATGATGGATCTTGGATTTATGCCTCAATTGAATGCCATCTTTGATATCTTGCCAGAAAAACATCAAAATCTGTTGTTCTCTGCAACCTTTTCGGATACAGTTGCAAAAATGTCAGATGATTTCTTGTTCATGCCAGAAAGAATTGAAGTTGCTCCGCAGGCAACAACCGTAAAGAACATACAGCAAATTCAATATCATGTTCCTAATATTTTGAGTAAGGTAAACTTGTTAAAATACCTTTTAGAAGACAAAGAGGAGTTTAACAAGGTGATGGTTTTTACCGAAACCAAGAAAAATGCAGACAGAATTGTTGACAGATTGGAAGCTATTTTAGGAGAAGAGCTAAGTGTAATTCACTCCAACAAAGCTCAAAACACTCGTATTAATGCTTTGAATGCATTTAAAGAAGGTCGAGCAAGAGTAATGGTTTCTTCGGATGTGGCAGCCCGTGGTATTGATATCGAAAATGTGAGTCATGTAATCAATTTTGATATCCCTACCAATTATGTGGAGTATGTTCACCGTGTAGGTAGAACAGGTCGTGCAGAGAAAGAAGGAACCGCAATTAGCTTCGTAAACGAAGGTGAAGAGGAATTGATGGAAAAGATCGAAGATTTGATTCGCAAACCTGTTTCATTGGAATCCGTTCCTTTGGATGTTGAAATCACTTCACAACTTTTGGAAGATGAGAAAATTCAAACTCGCAATGTAAAGGTTAAGAATACCATAAGAAGAGATACCGGAGCTTTCCATCAGAAAAAAGCCAAAAACATGAAAACACCTTCGGGTTCGAAAGGCAGACAAAAGGCTATGGAAAACAAGAAGCGAAATCAGAAAAAAAGAAATAAATTAAAAAAGAAATAAAGAAAGCCCCGATTGGGGCTTTTATTTTATATATGATTCAGGTCATTACTTGATCATCTGAACGCTACGTTTCACGAATTTAGCGAGCTCCTCTCCTTTTAGCATGTTGTTGGCTAACAATGCAAGGTCGATCAATTGTTTAACCAATTGGTTGTCTTTACCAAACTCTTTCAACAAGCTTTCCTTTTCAGCATTTACCTCGGTAATTTGCTTCTGAACATCAGCCATTTTATCCTTTTCTTCCTGAGGAACTTCATCTTCTTTCTTGTCTTTCTTCAAAGCTTCCAAAGCATCTCTCTCTTCAAAAAGTGGAGTCAGTTTCGCTGAAACTTCCGTAAGCTTATCGCTTAACTTCGCATCTTTGTCTTTCAAAATGGTTCCTACCAATTCGTGATCAGTATTTACCACCAAATTATAAGAATCTGGCAATTCACCATAGAATCCCATTCCAGCATTCATGGCTGCCATATCTTTCATACGACGCATAAACTCTGCCTGAGTAATCATTAATGGTTGTGCTTCCTCACCTAAGGATTCGAAAGTTACCATATAGTTCACACCTTCGGTTGGCAATTGTGAGTTGAATACAGGAATCAAATCAGTTTTTTCTTCTTCTGATAATTTCGATTCTTTCACTTCATCTTTTTGAATCAACTTGTCCACAATATCAGAATCTACACGAACATATTTCTTGTTGGTATCTTTCTGCTCCAAGTGGTTGATGATGTGATTATCCAATTGGCTATCCATCAACAACACATCATATCCTTTTGCTTTGGCAGCCTCAATATATGAGAACTGAGCATCCTTATCGGTTGCATACAAATTGATGATATTGTTGTCTTTATCAGTTTGATTTTCCTTGATGATTGCTTCGTACTCTTCCAAAGTGAAATACTTTCCTTCGGTATTTTTGATTAGGAAGAATTTATTCGCTCTGTCGAAGAATTTCTCTTCAGTCAACATACCATACTGAACAAATAAACGAAGATCATCCCATTTGTTTTCAAACTCAGTACGATCTTTCTTGAAGATATCCATTAAGCTATCAGCAACTTTTTTGGTGATGTGATTCGAAATTTTCTTCACATTTCCATCCGACTGCAGGTATGAACGAGATACATTCAATGGAATATCTGGTGAATCAATTACACCATGTAATAAAGTCAAGAATTCAGGAACAATTCCTTCTACTGAATCAGTTACGAAAACCTGGTTGCAATACAACTGGATTTTGTTCTTCTGAATTTCTACACTATTCTTGATTTTTGGGAAGTAAAGAATACCGGTTAGGTTGAAAGGATAATCCACATTCAGGTGAATGTGGAACAATGGATCCTCGCCCATTGGGTACAACTGACGATAGAAACTGCTATAATCTTCATCTTTCAAATCAGCAGGCTTCTTGGTCCATGCAGGGTTTGTATCGTTAATTACGTTGTCCTCTTCAGTTTCTACCTGCTTGCCATCTTTCCAGTCTTTTTTCTTCCCAAAAGCAATCTCAATTGGTAAGAATTTACAGTACTTGTTCAGCAATTCCTGAATGCGGCTTTCTTCCAAGAAACCTTTCTCTTCTTCAGAAATATGCATTACAATGTCGGTACCTCTTTCTGCCTTCTCAACTTCTTCTAAAGTATACTCTGGATTCCCTTCACAACTCCATTTTACCGCTTTTGCTCCTTCTTTGTGTGAAAGAGTTACGATATCAACCTTATCTGATACCATAAATGAAGAATAGAACCCTAAACCAAAGTGACCAATGATTGCATTCGCCTGATCTTTGTATTTATCTAGGAATTCCTCAGCTCCAGAGAATGCAATTTGATTGATATATTTTTCGATCTCTTCTTGAGTCATACCAATACCACGGTCTGAAATGGTAATGGTTTTAGCTTCTTTATCAATGTTCACACGAACAGTTAGGTCACCCAATTCTCCTTTGAATTCACCAGTTGAAGCCAAAGTTTTCAACTTTTGTGTTGCATCAACTGCATTTGAAACAATCTCTCTCAAAAAGATATCGTGATCTGAATACAAGAATTTTTTAATAATCGGAAACAGATCGTTACTGGTAACTCCAATTTTTCCTGTTGACATAGTTATATTGTTTTTAAAGATTAATTTTCAATTTTACTCTTGCCTTTAGTCAAAGCTTGTGCCATTACAATAATTATGACATTAAGACAGAAAAGGTGAAAAAAATGCAGAATTCTGTCAGCTTCGTCTAATTAAAACGTGCAAAAACTTCATTTTTTCTAAGATCATCTAAAATTCATGATTGACTTTTATGAATTAAATAGCCAAACATATATTTCGGTGCGCTGTACCTCTTTCCATAATTTATTCTGATGGCTAAAAATATTTCCGATACTCTGCACCATACAAAAATTCAATTAAAAGAGATAAAATAAGCAGCAGATCTGCGCAATATTTGTAGTATTATTAAGCTAAAGTGTTTCTAGGTGCAGAGCACCGAAATCTATTATTTGTAGCAAGTTATTTCTTGTCATTACACACCAGCAAAGCTGTTAAAAAAACATAAAACTTCTTAAAGCGTTTAATAAAAAAACATACTTTTCATAAATTCACACTTTTCAATACAAATCCTATTGTTCACAATACAACAATTGAATATGTAACAAAAATAAATACAAAACCATCACACACTTATTAAACAAAGCCAAACATGACAAAAATTTACACTATCATTCTCTTCTTCCTGATTTCTTTATCGGGATATGCTCAGAAAATTAGCGGTAAGATCACAGATTTAGATGGAAAACCCATTCCATTTGCCAACATTTACATCAAGGAATTGGCAACCGGTACCACATCAAATATCGATGGGGAGTATTATATGGATCTTGCAAAAGGAACATGGAATTTACATTACAGGTACCTCGGATATCAGACCAAAGAAGTTGTTGTTAACATGACAGAAAATGACCTGAACATGGACGTTGCCCTGGCTCCTCAAACCTACCAGCTTAAAGAGGTTAAGGTGTTGGCCAGCGGCGAAGATCCTGCTTACTATGTAATGCGTAAAGCCATTGCAATGGGCGATTATTACACCAAGCAGGTTAGCGAATACAACAATATGGTTTACCTGAAAGGATCGGGAAAAGTAACCAGCGTACCCCGATTATTTAAAAAGAAACTGGCAGAAGAAGGCATTACGGAAGGAAAAACTTTCGTAACCGAAAACATTTCGAAAATTCATTTCGAATTGCCTGATAAGGTAAAAGAAGAGGTGATCTCGATACGTTCATCTGGTTTGGGCGAGCAAGCCGACCCGATGCAGTTTATTACTGCCAACTTGTACAACACCAAAGATGAAGGATTCATCTCTCCGCTCGATAAAACTGCTTTTGCGGTATATCGTTTCGAACTTGAATCGGTTTTTGAAGATCAAGGGCGAATGATCAACAAAATTAAGGTTACACCCAAAAGAAAAGGGAAAGATTTGTTTCGTGGTTACATTAATATTGCCGAAAACTACTGGAACATTCACTCTGCCGATTTAAAATTGAATTTACCAATGACCGATGTGCACATGCACCAACTGTATGCTCCGGTAAAAGAGGAGGTTTGGATGCCGGTAAGTTTCGATTTCAACATCCAATTTAAAGGCATGGGATTCGGATTGGAAGGCATGTATGTTGCCTCTATTAAGGATTACCAGATTACTCTAAATCCTGATTTGGACCATGACTATCTGAAAAAACTTGACATCTCGAAAAAGCAGGAAGAAGCACAAGTGGCAGAATTGGGCAATCAGGAATCCAAAGTCTTGTCAGTAAAAGAACAAAAGCGCAAGCAAGAAATTCAAACGCTTCTGGAGAAGGATGACATGAGCAATTCCGAAATGCGCAAACTGGCCCGTCTAATGGAAAAGGACACCGAAAAACCTAAAAAGGAAAAGGTGCGAGAGCCATTGGAAATCAAAATTGAAAAGGTGAAAATGGCCAAGGATGCCAAAGACAAAGACTCTTTGTATTGGGCAGAAATGCGTCCGATTCCTCTATCGGAAGATGAAAAAATCAGTTTCGAGAAAAAGGACTCCATGGAAATTGTTCGCAACACTCCGGAGTACAAGGACTCGGTACGAATTGCCAATCGCAAATTTAAATTCAATCACTTGCTTTTTGGTAAAACATACAAATACAAAGAATCGAACTCAAATTTCACTACTCCGGGATTGTTAAGTTTCGATAAGGTATCATACAATACTATTCAGGGATTTACCTTTAATGCTCCTTTTCGATATACCAAATCCGACACTTTAGGTCATTTGTTCACTTTAAGTCCTGAATTCACCTATGCATTTTCGAGAGAACATCTCGATTATTCCTTAAGCACATATTATCGTTACAATGGATTAAAACGATCGTACATTGGTTTTGGTTTGGGAAGCAAAGCTGTCGATTTTAATGGAAAAACAGGTGTCGATCCACTTCTTAATGCCATCAGTTCATTGTATTTTAAAGACAATTACATGAAACTGTATGATAAAAACTACATCAACATTTGGCACAATACCGATTTGGCAAATGGTTTAAGATTATCCGCTAGCGTTGAATATGCAAATCGAAAGCAGTTGTACAATAACAACTCATGGTACATTTCCAATCCTGATGATAATGAATATACCATCAATATTCCTGAAGGAGTTGATCCTTTATTGGTGCAAGACAACAAGGCATTTAGTGTCGAAGCAAAATTGGAATACACGCCACGACATAGATATTCTATCGCAAAAGGTGTAAAACGAATGACCTGGTATCACAATCAACCAACATTCGGCTTAAGATACAAACAAGCCATTAAAGATGTTTTCGATTCGGAAGCCGATTACTCCTTGCTCGAAGCCTCGATTAGACAAGAGTTTGAAACCGGATTTAATGATAGAATATCCTATAATGTGAAAGCAGGAAGCTTTCTAACTAGTGACAACATGCACTTTTCGGATTTTAAACACTTTAATACCAGCAAACCTACAGTAATGTTGGGTGGTGGTTTAAACACTTTCCGTTTGTTGGATTACTATCAGCATTCAACCACCGAAGATTATCTTGAGGCACACTTGCAATATGAGTCTGACCGATTCTTACTGAAACGCTTGCCAATTTTGAACAATTCATTGGCCATTCAGGAAAGAGTTTTTGCCAACTACCTAACACACGAAAACAAGAAAAACTATTGGGAAGTGGGTTACGGATTGTCACAAATCTTCCTATTTATGGATGTTGAAGTTGTGTGGAGCTTTGATGGCAAACATCACAGAGATACTGGGGTAAAGTTGAAATTTAATTTTTAAAAACAATTCTAGAATATCATTAAAAAACCTGCCAGTCTCGATAAATATCGAGACTGGCAGGTTTTCTTTTATGCCACACCGTACAGACGTAGCATGCTACGTCTCTACCCAAATAACAAATTGCCAACAGAATTTCCTTCTCACTATCTGTCGAGAGCTCTTTTCCATTGAAATTTTCCCCTCTCCGCTCGTCGAGAGCATTTTTCCGTGTGGAATTTGACAACTCCACTCGTCGAGAGCATTTTTCCGCGTGGATTTTCACAACTCCACCTGTCGAGAGTGTTTTTCCATGAGAATTTTGACTACTCCACTCGTCGGGAGAATTTTGCCAAAAGAAATTTCCACACTCTACTCATTTTACCCACATTACCCATTAATTATAAATCTTCTCTACAATAAAAATTTCATAAAAAAGAGCCCTCGCCATTAGCAAAAGCCCTTTGTGTTTCTTTGTGAAATCCTTCGTTTTCCTTTGTGGTAAAATTTTGTTTTTCTGATGTAATATTGATACCCTCACTTGGAGTGAGAGCATCAAGCTTTTATTTTAATAATGGTTTATAAAATAATATAACACCAAGATAATAAGCAAACTTTTAACCCCAAACCAAGAATTATCATCTTCATAAATACTTTTAAGAGATGGTGGTTTTTTCCATTCTATCAGGCCGATTACCAATATAGAAATATACCTAATAAAAGTGCCAATAATATGTACTGAATATAAATGCATTCGATACTTATTTCATTTCCGTATAATCTCTTACCAGCTTAAAGATTCCTTCGAATTGCTTGTATGATAATTTATCTGCAGTATCAGTAGTTTCGTGGTAATCGGCATTATCACTATGGGTATAGAAAAACACAGCCTTTACGCCTTTGTCGTGAAATGATGCATGATCAGATGAAGAAGATTCTCCTGTTGGATACATTTTAAATACATAGTCCTTTTCCTTATTAATGGCGTTGATCTTTTCCATTTCACCAGGTACACTTTTGCCATTAATCACAAAGATGCCCTTCTCTCCTGTTGCCACCATATCGAAGTTTAAAACCATTTTGGTTTGCTCCAATGGGAACAGTGGATGTTCTACGTAATGCTTCGATCCCAATAAACCGGCTTCTTCGGCACTAAACAATGCGAAAACCAGAGTATAATGTGGCTTCTTCTTTTGGGCTTTAAAATATTTCGCCAAGTTCATTACCATGGCAACACCGCTTGCATTATCGTTTGCGCCTGGATACATGTTATCTCCGTAATATCCTAAATGATCGTAGTGAGCCGTAAACAAAACGCAAGTATCTGTTTTGCCGGGAATGTATCCCACCAAATTCTGTGTTTTGTAATCTTCAATAAACTCGCTCTGAATATCGTACTGAATGGTTTTTACTTGTGGGTTAATTACATCTGTTTTAACCAGTAAAGTGGTAAAATCAACCAACTTGTTCTTTGCAGAATATTTTAATTTGTCATTGATCAGAACCATTCCCTTTGCATCGAAAACATTCTTTTTCATCATGGCCTGTGCAAAGTCGTACAATTCAGGATTGTTCAAACCTGTTGAATCAATTGCTAAGAATGAATTGGAATGGTCTTTCTTCATAAACGTACCCAAAGCATACGAGTTGGTAAGGATATCCTTAGTAATCCAGGTAAGTTTGGCTTCACCTTTTCCTGGTTTTGCATTCGGATTCACTACATATTCACTTGCTGGCTTTAATTCCTTTCCATCAAGAGCCAATTTGGTGTTTTTTGCAAAAGTATTTACCGAAATTGAATAGGACTGATAATAATTTTCGGTAAGAGATTTCAACTTAATACTTTTCATTTCCTTAGAAAGATATGCCGCAGCAATACTATCGCCCTTCTTCACATATCCACGTCCATGAAATTCTTTAGAGCTTAATTTTTCTACCAGCTTTTTGGTGTAATCCATGTCCTGAGCAAAGCCAGTACATGACAACATTAGGCCCGCAATTGCAAGTATAAATTTTTTGTTCATTATAATTTGTTTTGGTCTTATTGTAAGTGAAGCAAAACCAGATGGGTTTGCTTACACGATTGTCCTGTTATTTTTTCTTCAAATAAAACTTTACAACACTGCCTTTTCCGCCAGCCAAATAACCTGTTTTACTTTTGGCATCATAATCGAAAGTATGAAATGGTCTGTTGTCAACCTCGGTCCAATTTTCTCCATCATCAATCGATAGTGCAGTACCACTTGGTCCGGTAGCCATCCAAACATGGGTATCCAATTGTTTCACACACTCTTTAAATGCCAATTTTTCCGCTCCCAGTGCCAACTTCCAGCTTTTCCCTGAATCCTTCGAAACAATTACATTTCTCTTGCAATCTTCAATCTTCTTATAGTTACCTCCAACCGAAATGGCTTTGTTCTTGTCATTTATATAGAAAGAGTAGATTCCTTCTGTTGATGTCCCTTGTATAATTGGCGTTTCATTCACCTCCCAATTCTTTCCCTTATCGGCCGAATAAAAAATTCTTGAGTGCAATCCTCCTGTTGCAATCCATACCTCAGCATCTCCACGTGTAATGATTCCTGTACCGCTGGCAGCAAAAGCATATTCTCCCTCCAGTAAATCAGGAATTTCATTAGGCATCAACCTCTCCCAAGATTCTCCTCCATTATTCGTAATCAGCACATATGGTTTTTCATCGATGGCATCGCTGGTTAAGATTCCATCCTTTTCATTCCAAAAATCAATTCCATTGTAGAAAGCTTTTTCATGCTTATTCTGGGTAGTCATTTTCCAGTTTTTACCTCCATCCTTGGTAATATAGATTCTGGAATCCTTACCATTTCCACAGCTCATAAGTACAATGTGATTCTGGCTAAACATGTGCAAATCTCTAAAATCCAATTTTTCAGCACCAGGCACGATTGCTTTCTGCCAGCTTTGTCCACCATTATTTGTGTAGCAATAATTTCCATTGGTACCTCCAATCCAAATGCATGAATCATCATATACCTGAATTGATCGGAATGTGGAAGTGGATGGTACTTTTTGATCTTGAAATTCTACAAAATGTTTTTGTGAGAATGCTTGTAAGGAAAGCGTCAGTAATATTAGAGTCAGAGTTTTTTTCATAGATCATAAAATTACAAAAAAAAAGAGGTCGCTCCGACCTCTTTTTATTATCAATTTTCTAAATAACTTTAGCTCAGCTTAATTAATGTTTGGCAAGAAAGAATACTTTTCACTGTATTCTAACATTTGTTCCATAAAATCCATAGGATAGGATATCTCCACATCAGCAATCTCATCATTTTCAATGATTGGATGATAATTAGGATTGATGAAACCAGCATAAGCTGCAAGACTCAATTTTTCGAACCTCTCTTTCACCTCTTGGTGTAGCTCTTCATCCACTTTAACTCCGTAATTCTCAACCAAAGCCTTTCCTGCTTCAAAATCACCTTCTGATTTGATTCTTTGCACTTCGGCAAGCAACTCTCCAAATAGCTCTCTCAGTTTTTCGTAATCTTTCACCACAAAGAAAGTTTTGTCTTCCTTCTTCACTTTCTCAATTACATGCTCGCCCCTTTCAAATACCCATTTTGCAATCAATTGTCTGTTTCGCATGTGCGATTCCTCAATATCTTTACCCAGTTCTATACGGGTAAGTTGAGTCAACAATCCGTTGCGGATATAACCATCATACTCAGCTTTTGCAACATCCAAACTTGGCATCAAACCGATTTCAACCATTTTCGGATCCATCATATAGTACAGTGCAAACAAATCGGCTCTTGCCTCTTCTAGTGTAGAGTGATAATTCTTTAAGGCATCCATGCCAACACCTGGCAACAATTGTCCCGATCCATGCCCCAAACACTCATGCAAATCGGTATGCAAATTTCCGCCTAAGTAGCCATGCTCTTTCGCTCTTGCAACTTCCTCATCGCTATAAGCAAACTCTTCCAACATTCCACTTTTCAGCGACGATTGATGATAGGCATGTGTAATGTTATCGATGGTTACGGATTTACTTCCGTGCTCTTTTCTAATCCATTCGGCATTTGGCAAGTTAATTCCAATAGGCGTAGCCGGATGACAATCCCCACCCAACATGGCAACTGTAATTACTTTGGCACTCACACCTTTTACTTCATCCTTCTTAAACCTCTCATCAACAGGAGAATTATCCTCGAACCACTGAGCATTATTGGAGATAATTTCGGTTCGCTTGGTTGCTTCAATATCTTTAAAGTTAACCACCGATTCCCAGCTTGCTTTAAAGGCTAGTGCATCACCATAAACTTCGATAAATCCGTTTACCACATCTACATGAGCATCCAAATCCTTCACCCAAAGAATAGAATATTCGTCGAATATTTTTAAATCGCCTGTTCTATAAAAATCAACCAATTTTATTAATGATTCTTTCTGAAGATCACTATCGGCAACCTCTATCGCTTTCTCTAACCAGAAAACTACTTTCTCAATTGCAGGAGAATACATTCCTCCAAGCTTCCAGATTTTTTCAATTAATTGGCCATTTTCTTTGGTCAACTTCGAATTTAAACCAATGGACAGAGGTCTCTCAGTATCACCCTTATCTGCGTTAGAGTAGAATTCTTCTACCTCTTTTTGAGTAACTCCTTCATAGTAATTGTTCGCCGAATCGGCAATTAAATCCAAATCAGGATTTAATACAACTCTTTTTGCCTCAGTGTTTTCCTCAAAAATTACCGGCACCAATTGATTCATTAGATCTATAACCTCTTCTTTATCACCCAATGGCAATAAATCAGAATTGGTATTTGCCAGCAAGTCACCAAAATACTCCTCATCGAAATCTGGCAGAAACTTATCCATCGAATAATGATGATGAATACCATTGGAGAACCACACTCTTTTTGTGTAAACCAAAAAATTCTTAAAATCTTCCGACTCTCTATCTCCATCGTACGATTTTACAATTGCTTCTAAAGTTCTTCTTATCCTTAAGTTGTACTTGTTATTCTGATCGAATAGAATATCACGACCGCACCTTGCAGCTTCAGCTAGAAAGTAAATCAGCTTTTTTTGCTGCAAACTTAAATCTCCAAAGCCAGGTACCTGATATCTTAATATTTTAATGTCGGCAAATTGTTCCGTCTGATATTTAAATGTATCGCTCATAAATTATACCTTTTTATAAACAGATTTTCTTATTGATATTACTTGTTTCTAACATCTACATCCTCCTGTAAAACCCAAATTCCCTTCTTCAATTGCAAAGCATCATGGGTAAAATCAGGACCATAATATTCAAATTGGTTTGCGAATTGAGGCTTGGAAGGCGACAAATGATCGAACACCAACCTCTTTTCTTTTTCCTGATAATTGATACTCATTCGTGCTTGCTTTGCATATTCAAAAACCACACGATTCAGATGTTTTCCCCTCCAAGAAATCACAGGTTTTCCGAACTCTATCCCTGTCTTTTCAAAACTTAGCACCTCTATCACTTTCTTATTGGTTGAAACATTGTTTCCATCCCATCCCAATAGCAAATAGCTTGCACTACCTTTCGATTTGAATGGAATAATCTTATAATATAACGCTCCAGGCCAATTTTCTGGTTGATATCTTGAAAACATATCTGCATCAATTTTATCAGAAAGAAGTTTCACCTTCACTTTAGATTTCTCCTTGTATTGAAGTATTCCAAAATACTTATAGCTTCCATCAGAGAGCACACAGTTCCAATTGTAAATTCTAAATCTAAGATCTGGTGATGTAATTTTTCCCATTCGATTGAGTTTAGAAAAAGAATAATCGAAACTCTCCTTTTGAAGCAAAACCCGTTGAAATGAATCTTCAATTTTCTTACAGATTACAAGTTTTAACGAATCTTTGTCAGCTTGAACCAATTGTTCAAAATCACCTGCAATTTCATTCTCTACTTCCGATAATTGCGCATTGGCACCAAAGACCATGCACAATAGAATTATTACAACACCAATAAACCTCATGCTTATTTATTTACTTTATCCATTGCCTGAATCAGAAGATCAGAAGCGTGTCGAATTTCCTCATCGGTAATATTTAATGGAGGTGCAATGCGGTAAGCATTATCACAAAAAAGGAAAGCATCCATCACCACACCTAGTTCATGTGCTTCTTTCATGATCTTCAACATGATTTCTTTCGACTCCACAACAACTGCAACAAAAAGTCCCAGTTGACGAAATCCTTTCACCAACGGATGATCTTTTAAAAGTTCAACAAACAGCTCTCCTTTACGTTGAACATCTTCAACAATATTTTCTTCCAAAAGAACCTCTAATGAAGCTTTGGCTGCTGCACAACAAACCGGATGACCTCCAAAAGTTGTGATATGTCCTAGCATTGGATTGGTTTTGAATGAATCCAAAATTTTCTTGTCCGAAATAAAGGCACCAACTGGCATTCCTCCACCCATTGCTTTTGCCAAGCACAAAATATCAGGCACAACATCGAAATGTTCGAATGCAAATAGTTTTCCAGTTCTTCCGAACCCCATTTGTACCTCATCAAAAATCAACAAAGCTCCTTTCTCAGTGCAACGCGCTCTTAAAGTCTGAATGTATTCTTTCGAAGGAATAATCATTCCGCCTTCCGATTGAATTGGTTCCAGAATTACACAAGCAGTCTTCTCCGTGATTTGTTCCAAATCGCCTTCATTTCCGAACTCAATCATTCTTACATCAGGAAGCAATGGACGGAATGAATTTTTCATTTCCTCATCGCAAAGCACACTTAATGCTCCGTGTGTACTTCCATGATATGCTCTTGTAAAGTGAATAATTTCGGATCTTCCAGTATATCTTTTTGCTAATTTAAGTGCTCCTTCATTCGCTTCACTTCCTGAGTTCACGAAATAAACTGAATTTAAGCTTTCCGGAAGATTATCGGATAGCAATTTGGCAAGTTGCACCTGCGGCGTTTCGATAAATTCTCCATACACCATCAAATGCATGTATTTATCTACTTGATCCTTTATGGCTTGTTTTACCTTTGGATGTCCATGCCCCAGGTTACTAACAGAAACGCCCGAAACGAGATCCAAATATGGTTTCCCGCTCGGGTCGTACATATATATACCTTCTGCTCTTTCTATCTCCAATGCGATTGGAAAATCAGAAGTTGTAGCTACGTGTTGTAGAAATAATTGTCTATTGGTAATCATATACAGAATTTTATTGAATACAAAATTCAAAAAAATCCTGCTATAAAGAAAACTATCGAGTCATTAAATTAATATCACCCATTAATTTATCACGGTACGATTTTCCAATTGGAATTGATTTTGGTCCTCCATCAGTATTTATTATTACTGAATTATCCTCAATCATTTCAATCTTACTTAGATTTACAATGTAAGAACGATGTATTCTTGAGAAACGTGCCGCTGGCATTTTTTCTTCAATAGCCTTCATTGTAAAATGAATGGTATACTTTTCCTGATAGGTATTCACCACAACATAATTCTCCAATGCTTCAATCCAAAGAATGTCATCGTAATTTAAACGAACAAGAGATGAGTTGCTCTTAATAAAGATTTCATTCTTATCTTGAATGAATCCTTCGCTATTTTTATATCGTTTATGAGCCTTGCTAACTGCTTTAAAAAATCTACTGTAACTAATAGGTTTTAATAAATAGTCCGTTACATCATACTCAAAAGCTTCAAGAGCATATTGCTCTTTGGAAGAAATAATAATAATTTGAGGAGTTGTGATAAGGCTGTTTAAAAATTCCATTCCACTCATTTCCGGCATTTCAATATCCAAAAAGATTAAGTCTACCGGCTCATTCTTCTTAATATTGTTAATGGCATCAATTGCACTTGGGTAGGATGCTCCAAATGTTAGGAAATCGGTTCTCTCAATATAACTCTCAACAACTTTTCTAGAAAGCTTATCATCGTCAATTACAACACAATTCATATAGTGGTATTATTTAAATATCAGGAATTAGCGAATAAATTTTATTTATCTACTCTTATAATGTCTTCATCAAAAATAATAATCTTTTTACCATTTCCGAAATATTTGATGAAAATATTAATGGTCTAAATACACAGCTTTTAGAGTCTTTTAATTATTATCATTTTCAGTCGATTCCCCAACGTCTGAATTGCTCTTCTAACAGTTTATCTCCTCTTCTAACTGATTTTTTAGCCAATCCAACTTAAGCTCTAATTTTTCTTGTTCAGATAACTGCCAATTTACCTTAGTTCTGCGCACTTCCGTCGCCAAATGATTTAACACAAGTGCCGCTGAAACAGAAATATTAAAACTCTCGGTAAAACCATACATTGGAATTTTAACAAACTCATCAGCGTGATCCATAACCACATCCGACAAACCAGTAAGTTCTGTTCCAAAGAAAAATACTGATTTACCCTTTGACAAATCAAAATCTGGCAAAAGAACATCCTTAGTGTGAGGTGTAGTGGCAACAATTCTATAACCTTTCTCTTTCAACGATTTTATGGTATCAAGCGTATTGTCCTTGTTTTTGTTGTACCGATACAAGTCCACCCATTTTGAAGCTCCCATAACAACATCTGGATTTATGTTATATTCGTTTGAATTTTCTATTACATGCAAATCCTGAATGCCAAAACAATCACATGATCGAATTACAGCACTGGCATTTTGCGGTTGAAAAATATTTTCCAGTGCCACAGTAATATACCTTGTGCGGTTGTCCACATTTTCATTTATCAGATTTTTACGTTTTTCTGTTGCAAATTCTTCCAGAAATTGAATAGATCTGACTAGTAAATCTTTTTCCATCTTTAAAATTTGTGGTATAAAAAAAGGAGGTATTTTCTACCCCCCTAATTTCTTATGACTTACAATATATTTATTGTACTGAGTCTGCTAATTCTGAACCAGCCTTAAATTTAATAACCTTTTTTGCAGGGATATTGATTGGCTTACCAGTTTGTGGGTTTCTACCAGTTCTAGCGTCACGCTTAGATACAGAGAATGAACCGAATCCAACAAGAGCTACTCTATCATCACCTTTTAATGCTTCAGTAGTAGTTTCAATGAAAGCGTCTAATGCTTTTTTAGAATCCGCTTTAGTTAAACCAGCCTTGCTAGCAATTGCATCAATTAATTGAGCTTTGTTCATAACTTTATAAAATTTTAGGGTTAAAAAATGCTTTTAAATTTGATTTCTATACAAATATAAAGGATTTCTGGACGTTTGCAAATTTCAGTTAGGAAAAAATAAGAAAATTCATCTTTTTAAAATCAAAACATAATAAACAAACAATAATTTTTAAATCGTACTGAATATAACATATACAGCATCTATTATTAAATCATAAAACTATTTAGCCTAGATTTTAATTTAACCAAATTCTATTTACGAAAAGCCTTTATAAAAATCAAACATTTAAACAAACCCTACAACACACCTTTCCTTAAGCCTTTATCTTCTGAAAGATAAGATAAATTCACAATCTCTTAATATTTTCCTCAACACTTTAAACACTTAATTCCCAAGCTATTTAAACTCACAAAAAAACCAAGCCTTTTGGCCTGGTTTAATCTGATCAATTTTTATCTCAATAGATAATTTTTAAACACCTGATATTCTTTTCCGATAACAACACATTTTTTTTCTTTTTTTAAACATTCTTGCAAATAATTGGGTATTTCCACCTCTTTTTCGATTACTTTCTCAACAATGTCTTTAAACTTAGCAGGATGTGCGGTTTCTAAAAATATCCCAACTTGTTTTTCTCTATTAAGGTATTTGTTAAGTCCCATATAGCCAACGGCACCATGAGGATCTAAAATATACGACTCACGCTCATAAACTTCTTTCATAACAGCTTTGGTTTCATCATCGGAATACCATGCTCCATTTATATCTTTAATTACATCAGAGTAATTCTCTTTGTAAATTTCCATCATACGCGAAAAGTTACTAGGAGCTCCAACATCCATGGCATTAGAAATGGTTTGAACCGATGGTTTTGGCTGATATTTTCCACTATCCAAATAGTCTGGCACAATCTTGTTTCTATTTGCAGCTGCAACAAATTTATGAATTGGTAATCCCATTTGTTTTGCCAGCAATCCTCCTGTTAGGTTGCCGTAATTTCCACTAGGCACTGAAACAATTACTTCCTTATTTTTTTCTTGCAATTGAGCCCACGCATAGAAATAATAGAAACTCTGAGGCAACAAACGTGCAATGTTAATAGAATTGGCAGAGGTTAGCTTGTATTTTGTATTCAACTCGTCATCTGCGAAAGCATCCTTAACCAAAGCCTGACAATCGTCGAATGTTCCTTCCACTTCAAGAGCTGTAATATTTTGCCCCATGGTGGTAAGCTGCTGCTCTTGAATGTGACTCACCTTCCCTTTTGGATAAAGAATAATCACATTCACTCCCTCAACTCCCAAAAATCCATTGGCAACAGCACTTCCTGTATCACCTGAAGTTGCAACCAGTATGGTTAGCTCTCTTTTACTCTCCTTTGCAAAAGCGCTAAGGCAACGACTCATGAATCGTGCTCCTACATCCTTAAATGCACAAGTTGGACCATGAAATAACTCTAAGCCATACACTCCTTCTTCTACCTTAACCAAAGGAATCGGAAAATTGAATACTTCTTCGCAAATATTTTTGAGTTCCTTTTCTTTGATGTCTTCCCCTACAAAATGTTTGGCCACTTCAAATCCTATTTCTGCAAGACTTTTATTAGGTAATTCATTAAAAAACTGATCGCTCAGTTTTGGAATATTAACAGGGAAAAACAATCCTTTATCGGGAGCTAATCCTTTTACAACAGCCTCTTTAAAACTGTAACGCAGTTCTTTATTATTGGTACTGAAATACTTCATTATCATTCAATGTTTTTCTGGTTATAAGATTTTAACTCCTCCCTCACTCACTTTCGACACATAAATCTTATAGTCCAATTCTGTTCTTCTGAATACAGTATCCATAGCACCAGCAATTACATCTGCTGTTTCTCTTCCATTTGCCAATGCAAATACCGATGGTCCCGAACCAGAAATACTACAACCTAAAGCTCCTGCTTCCATCACCGATAGTTTCAGTTCATCAAACTCAGGAATCAAAACTTTTCTTTGTGGTTCAATAATATGATCTTCCAGTGATCGACCTATTAGCTCATAATTTGAAGTATAAAGGCCAGACATCAAACCTGCAACATTTCCCCACTGACGAATGGCCTTTTTCAGAGGGATTTCAGGAGAAAGAAGCTCTCTTGATTCTTTGGTTTTAATTTCAATTTGCGGATGAATGACCACACACCATAGATCTTTTGGTGGCTCAATATGAATAACATCCAATGGGTTATATCCTCGAATCAAACAAAAACCTCCCAACGTAGCTGGAGCAACATTATCGGCATGAATATCTCCTGAAGCAACCTCTTCACCTTTCATGGCAAAATCTACCAATTGCATTCTCGAATAGGGTCTCCCCAATAATTCATTGGCCGCAACAACAGCTCCAGCAGCACTTGCAGCACTTGAACCAATACCACTTCCAGGTTTTATATTCTTTACAATCTCAACATCAAATCCCTGATCACTTCCCAGATCATCCAACAATGCTTGAATGGCTACTCCTGCAACATTTTTCTTTGGGTCGGTTGGCAAGCTCTCATATCCATTCACAGGATTGATCCTGATCTCATTTTCATCATTCTTTTTAAGAATCATTTCATCACCAACTCCATCAATGGCAAATCCCAATATATCGAAACCACACCCTACATTTGAAACACTTCCGGGTGCAAACACTTTAACTTCTTCTGACATCTTATTCATTTTTTTACTATTGTCTTGTATACAATAGTTTTCTGATTTACGATCCATTCTACCTCAATTAATTTCTGCTAATTCTTATAATATCACCAAAAATACCCGATGCCGTAACCTCAGCTCCAGCACCAGCTCCTTTAATAATTAAAGGCTGATCGTCATACCATTTGGTGTTTAGCGAAATCACATTATCCTTACCATGAATATCGTAAAACGGATGATCAGGGCTTACTTCCTTCAAACTCACATTTGCTTTTCCATCTTTAAAGGAAGCGATATATCTAAATCGAACATTTTTCTCTTTCATTACTTCTCTCCAAGCTTCAAAGTAATCATTATTGGATTCCAAAGCCGTTAACAGTTCTTCGGCAGAATTTCCTTGCAGGCATGATTCAGGAATCATTGGTTGATGCTCCACTTCATTTTCTTCCAATTGATAACCTGCTTCTCGTGATAAGATCAATAGTTTTCTCAACACATCCATTCCACTCAAATCAATTTTAGGATCAGGTTCAGTAAATCCTTGCTCCATGGCCATTTTTACAGCTTCCACAAATGAACAACCTTTATTAAATTCATTCATGATAAAATTTAAGCTACCTGAAACGACCGCATCAATCCCAACAATTTCATCACCTGTGTTTACCAAACTATTAATGGTACTGATTACTGGTAAACCTGCACCAACATTACTTTCGAACATGAATTCAACATTGTGCTTTTTAGCTGCAGCTTTTATTTTACTATAGTTCTCGTAATTAGAAGATGCCGCTATTTTATTACAAGCCACAATTGCAACTGTAGAATTCAATATCTGCTCATACACTTCGCTTACCTTATCGCTAGCTGTAATATCAACAAAAATTCGATTTCTCAGGTTCGATTGATCCATTAGGCGAACAAACTCCTGTAAATCTGCCTGAACACCATACTTATCCAATTTGTCTTCCCAATTTTCAAGCAAACTCTCATCTTCTGCAAAGAACATTTTTCTACTGTTGGTTACTGCCCTAACAATTAATTGCAAGCCTTTTTCTTCCAAAAGATGTTTATATTGATTTTTAATGAATTCAAGAAGCTTACCACCTACATTCCCAACTCCTGCAATGTATAAGTTCACCTTTTTGTAAGTCGTATCGAAAAACTCTTCATGTATTACGTTTAGCACCTTTTTAATATCCTTGGTACGAACCATGAATGTAAGGTTCATTTCATTTCCGCCTTGAGCCATTGCCCTAATATTAACACCATTCTTGCCAAGAACGCTAAACACTTTGCCTGAAATACCCGGAGTGAATCCCATATCTTCGCCAACAATGGCCACAATGGATAGATTCTCTTCAACCAATGGTTCATTCACCAGATTCATTCTGATTTCCATTTCGAATTCTTCGCACAATGCTTCCATGGCCAACTCTGTATCATCTTTGTGAATACCTACACTGATACTATGTTCCGACGATGCCTGTGTAATCAACACGACATTAATCTCATTTTGCGCCAAACTTGTAAAAAATCGAGAAGCAAATCCGCTAATTCCCATGACACCGCTCCCCGAAAGCGTAAACAAATTAATATCGTTAATCGACGATAAACCACGAACAACCGAGCGAACTTCTCCAGGTGTTTTGCTGATTAAAGTTCCCTCATCATCGGGTTCGAAAGTATTTTTAATTCTTACATCAATTTGATTTTGCACTACAGGAATTAAAGTTGGAGGATAAATCACTTTAGCTCCGAAGTGCGACAATTCGATAGCTTCTTGAAATGACATTCTTTCGATAGGCAAAGCTTGGGAAACAAATCGAGGATCAGCAGTATACATACCGCTCACATCTGTCCAAATTTCCAATTCGGAACACCCCAATCCAGCAGCCAAAATTGATGCGGTATAATCAGAACCTCCACGTCCCAGAAGCGTCATCTCTCCTTTGGCTCCTGAAGCTACAAATCCAGGAAACAATGCAACTTCAAATTCTTTTTTCTTTATTGATTCAAGATTTAGGTTGGTTTGTTCAGCATTTAAATAAACCCCTTTCCCATTTTGTGTTTTGATGTATTCTCTGGAATCGAAATACACTGTTTGCAGCCCATCACTTTTAAAGAATTCCGATAGAATTGCCGAAGACAACAATTCCCCTGAACCCAATACAACACTACGAACTTTTTCCGAAATATCTTCCAACAAATAAACCCCTTGTAAAAGCTCTGATATTTCTTCAAATTTTGCATTGATCTTTTCATTCAGATTGCCACTTAATCCAAGCTTCTGAATCATATCTTGGTGTCTCTGTTTTAACCTCTCCAGAACCTCTTTATACTCCTTGTCTCTTTTACTTGCCAAAGTAATACAGCGTTCCAATTCATCAGTAACACCTCCAAAAGCCGACACAACTACAACTTGCTTACAGCTTTTTTGATTCTTCTTAACAATCTCTTTCACCCTATTACAGCTTTCTGCATTGGCTACCGAGCTTCCTCCAAATTTTAAAACTTTCATCTGCTTATTATTTTATTTTAAGGCCAGATGGAACTTACCATTCCTGAATAATGATGTTTAAATGTGAGCTCATAATTTATTTAGGAACGGACGTTTCATTTCCTTGATTCGTTCTGATGATTTCCTCTCCCTACAAATGTTGATTCCATCATCAATGATTATATAATGGTTATAGTTATTTGATAATTAGCGTTATTCATATCGCACAAATGAATTTACGACATAATAAGCAATCAGGCACAAATATTTCTATGTACTTTTTGAGTATGATAATACCCACCTTTGGTGATATGTAATAATATAGACCCCTAAAGGGTCCCCGTAGTTGTGGTGGTAGTAATAACAATAATGCCCATAGCACCGCACATACCGATAAATGGCATGTTCATCATAGCTATGTTTGTCATTTTATGCATTAGCGAATATTACTTTTCGTTGTGAGCATCAAAGATAAAGATTTTTTGCAATTAACCTGAGATCAATTAAAAACATTCCAAATAATATGAAATTTATATCATACCCCTGCTGTCGACTGTATCCTACTCTTGTTAGCGGTAGCATCATGATCAGGATATCGATAGTATCATAGTCCTGTTCAAATCGAACTCAACATTCAAACAGATCACATCTACACTCAAACAACCAAACTCTTATCTGCTTGATTTTCCATCGTTTAAGAAATCTTAATTAGATTCTTTCCAAATAATTGTCGTAAATTTGGGGATATTCACTAAAAACATATTTATCATGAAGAAGAAGAGTTTAGTCCTAGGCTTAATACTACTTTGCACACTTGTTGCATTTGGCCAGGAGAAGGAAGAGAAAAAAACCATTGTGGTGGAAAGTGTATATATTCTACCTAAACGAGGAATGTCTGATAAATTTGAGAAAGCGATAAAAGCTCATAATGATAAGTTTCATCCCGAAGGAGATCATGTAGCAGGCTTAAGAATAGTAGACTATGGCGAAAAAGCCGGATGGTATGTTTGGATCATGGGACCTACAACTTATGCTGCACTTGATAACCGTCCGACAAAACAAAATGGACATGACGAAGACTGGGATAAGAACATTGAACCCTTAGTTGAGAAATATGGAGCTGTAAATTTATGGAACTTCAACGAGAAACTGTCTTTTGGTATGGATCTGGTAAAAAACGCAAAGCATTATGAAGCTTGGGCTGTTGATATCAAGCGCGGACAGTATTATCGCTTTAAAGCCATTGCTGAGAAACTTATGAAAACTTCGGAAAGCCTGGGGGTTGCATTTCTGGTATTCAACAATCCACTGCATACACCTGGTGGCGCAGATGTTGGTTTGGTTTGGAATTTTGACAGTTATGATTCATGGTCGCAAGACATTGGTTTCATGAATGCATATGAGAAGTTGTATGGTAAAGGAACCTGGCAAAACATGATTGATGAATGGTTTGATATCATGGTTGATTATAACGCCGAATTGAGATCTAAGGTTCACTAAAAAAAGAATACATTGTTATAAGCCGGATTGAAATACTCATTCCGGCTTTTATTTTTAAGAGAATTCCTTTTTTATTTTGCAATAAAGATATAGTGTGCAATATTTGCATTTCAAATTATACATATATCATGATAAAAGGAGTAATTTTTGATCTTGATGGCACACTTGCCAATTCTATTGAAGACATTGCTGATTCAATGAATCAAGTACTTGAAGAAAACAATTTTCCAACCCATAATTATGCAACTTATAAAACCTTTGTTGGAAGAGGCATTAGAAGCTTAGTTGAAAAATCTTTGCCGCTGGAAAATAGAGATCTAAAAGAACTAGATAAAAACTTTGATCGTATGATGAAAGTTTATGATGAAAATTGCATTGTAAAAACTTGCCTGTATCCTGGTATCGCTGATTTATTAGACGCTTTGAGTGAAAAAGGTATAAAAATTTCAGTTTTCTCGAACAAAGCAAACGAATTGACTCAAAAAGTTGTTAAGGTTTTACTTGCCAATTGGAAGTTAGAATATGTTTTAGGTGCTGGCGGCGATATTCCAAGAAAACCAGACCCTAAAGGAGCAATTTTAATTAGTGAGAAAATGGGAATTGAACCTTCGGAACTAATGTATATTGGTGATTCAGGAGTTGATATGGCAACTGCTCAAAATTCTGGCATGCATGCAGTAGGTGTTCTTTGGGGATTTAGAGAAATGGAAGAGCTACTTACCAATGGTGCTCAAACAATATTGGAAAATCCAATGGATTTAATGACCTCATTCGATTAGTGCGAATGAGGCTTTTCTTGCTTTACCAAGCTTTCATCCTGGCAATATCCATTAATTTCGGGCTGTAAGGTTACATGGTTGATTTCAAAATCATCATGCAAAATATGTTCGATTTCATGAAGAACCTTGTTCACTTCACTTAAATTCAAATCCTCATTAAAACTGACATGCGCCTCAAAATTGACTTGTTTATCATCCAATTGCCAAACATGAACATGATGAATATTTTTAACTTTCTTAACTAGTTTTACTTTCTGTTGCACCTCTTCTAAATTGATATGAATTGGAGCAAACTGCATAATAATCCTTACACTTTCAACAATTAATCCCCAGCTAGAATAAACAAGATAAAGTGCAATTGCAATAGAAAGAATACTATCTACCCAACTTACCTCCCACATGTACATGGCAAAACCGCCCAATACAACCGCAATGGAAGAAATCATGTCGCTTAATAAATGTAGGTAAGCTGAACGCATATTGATATTATTCTTGGCATCTTTCATCACCAATAACACGCTGGCCCCGTTTAGCACTATTGAAAGTCCTCCAAGAATCATGACAAGTCCAGACTGAATTTCCTGAGGTTCTCCCAAACGCTCCACAGCCTCTTTAAGGAGAAAGAATGCGATGACAATTAAAGAAACAGCATTAATAAGTGCAGCCAGAATTTCCGCACGTTTATATCCAAAGGTCTGACGAGCAGTTTGCTTTCTTCCTGCCAACTTACTTGCAAACCAACTAATAACCAATGCTAAAACATCTGAGAAGTTGTGTAAAGCATCTGACAATAAGGCCAAACTTCCTGAAATAAAACCACCTACCACCTGAGCTACAGTTATTCCAACATTTAGTAAAATGGCTATTCCTAAATTTCTTCCTTTCAAGTTCCCATGATCATTCTTATGATCGTGTCCGTGCTTTCCCATATTCCATTAATTTAGTTAACCGGTTTGTAAATAAAACCATTTTTTAATAAAACTAATTATAAATAAGCCTCTTTTTTTCTTTCCTTCTCATCTTATTAATTGAATACATTAAGTCTGAAAGCATAGTAAAACAAGAGTTTCAACCAATCCTTTAATAATTTGTACAATCGATAACATTACAAAACCATTACATTAGTCACACATACACATTTGTAGATTCGTTAATATTAATATCTTTACGATGAATAATTAAAATAACTCCGAGTTTATAATCTCTAAACAGGTTAATATAACTGCAAGATTTATAAACCGATGGGTAAATTTGGAAACGAATTTGCCTCCCGCAGGATTAAAGTCCAAAAATTGGAAAGGAGCAAAATTGATGTGAATGATAATTGATAGTACTCTCTGGTACATGTCCGTTTCACCATACATTGCCTCCAATTCTGCACTAAGTTGGAGGTTTTTTGTATATGACAATTCAAAGAGAAAATATAATCCTGCTAGCTGGTAATGGCCAGAATGTTGGTAAGACTCTCTTTGCTTGTCAGCTTATTAATTCGTTAAAACAAAAGCATTCTGTTATCGGAATTAAAATATGCCCTCATTTTCATGAGCTTAAACCAGATACAGAATTCATTGCTAGTAACACGAATTATCAGATTATAAAAGAACACCGCCAGCAAGGTAAAAAAGATAGCAATAGACTTTTAAATGCAGGAGCAAAAGAAGTGTATTATATACAGGCAAAAGATGATTACCTTAGAGAGGTTCTAAGCTGTTTGGATAAAGTCGTTCCAAATGATAGTCTTTTAATTATAGAATCGGGAGGATTGAGGAAAATTCTTGAGCCTGGTTTATTTATAATGATAGAAAGCAAAAACAATAAAAAACTAAAACCCAACACTGTTAAGTATAGAGAAATGGCTAATTTAAATATTGAATTTGATGGTGAAGAATTCAATTTCGATCCTAACCGAATCCATTTCTCTGAACAAAAATGGGTAATAAAGAATTAGCAATATGATTACGTTTCACGAGGCCCTAAAAACAGTAAAACATGCTACTCGAAAATTAGAGAAAGAGCATATTGAAATTTCGGAGTGCTTAAACCGAGTACTGGCAGAAGATGTACGATCTGATATGGCTATCCCTCCATTCAACAAATCGGCGATGGATGGATATGCTTGTAAAAAAGAGGATTTATTAGAAGAATTGGAAGTGTTGGAAGTGATAGCTGCTGGTGTTGCTCCTTCTAAATCCATTGGCAAGAAACAATGTTCAAAAATTATGACTGGAGCTATGGTACCAGAAGGTGCTGATACTGTAATAATGATAGAACATACTGAAGTATTAAAGAACAGCAAAATTCGTTTTACCAAAGAGAAGACAAAATCGAACATCTGCATTAAAGGTGAAGATATTAAGGAGAATGATGTTGTTCTGAAAAAAGGAACCAGATTAAAATCTCAGCATATATCAGTATTGGCAACGGTCGGTTGCACCAATCCATTGGTATATAAAAAGCCGAGAGTTGCTAGCATCGCCACAGGAAGTGAGTTGGTTGAGCCACATCAAAAACCAAATATATCTCAAATTCGAAATGTGAATTCTTGGCAACTGCAAGCACAACTGAAGAAAATTGGTATTGATGTTAATTATTATGGCATTGTTGAAGATTCAAAAGAAGCTACTCAAGAAGCCATGGAAAAGTGCCTGGCTGAGAATGATATTTTAATTATTTCAGGAGGTGTTTCGGTTGGAGATTACGACTATGTACCTCAAATTTTAAAAGAACTTGGTTTTAATATCTGGTTTCACACCTTGGCTGTAAAACCGGGAAAACATACAGTATTTGCTGCCAAAAACGGACAATATGTTTTTGCAATGCCTGGTAATCCGGTATCATCATTTGTACAATTCGAATTATTAGGCAAACCTCTTGTTTTTAGATTGATGGGACACGACTACAATGCACCTATGGTTCGCATGCCAATTGCAGAAGATTACAAGCGAAAAAGAACAGACAGGTTAGTATTTATCCCTGTTCGTTTCAATGCCAACAATCGAGTGGTTCCTATCGAATACCATGGCTCAGCTCATATCAATGCATTTACTTTAGCGGATGGAATAATGCTGTGCCAAGAGAAGTTGATGAATTTACCGAAGGAGAATTTGTTCATGTTAGACAATTATAATCGAAATATCAATTACCTACGAATCTCTGTTACAGATCGCTGTAATCTAAGATGTACCTATTGTATGCCCGAAGAAGGTATAAATCTAATTGCACATGAGGATGTACTTAGTTTCGAAGAAATTGTAGCATTTGTAAAAGAAGCCATTGCCTCAGGCATCACGAAAGTGAGATTAACAGGCGGAGAACCTTTGGTAAGAAAGGGTATTGTTGAATTGGTTCATAAAATAGCAAGTATTCCTGGCATTGAAGATTTAGCAATGACAACAAATGGTATTCTGCTAGAGAAATACGCCAAAGATCTGGCCAAAGCTGGCCTAATGCGTGTAAATATCAGTTTGGATACCTTGAATCCTGAGAAATATAAAAACATAACTCGCTTGGGTAATATTGAAGATGTATTTGAAGGAATTGATGCTGCATTGGAAGCTGGTTTGAATCCGGTAAAAATTAACTGTGTAAGAATGCCTGATGCCGATTTGGACGATCTGGAAGCTTTAAGAAAATATTCCGATAGTAAGAATCTTGATCTTCGATTCATCAGACAAATGGATTTGGCAACTGGTGAATTTTCTATTGTTGAAGGAGGAAAAGGTGGCAATTGCCTTGAATGTAATCGAATCAGGTTAACTGCAAATGGAAAAGTAAAACCCTGTTTGTTTAACCAAAGTGAATATGATTTGAAAGAATTAGGTGCAAAACAGGCCATTAAAGAGTCGATCAATCAAAAACCAAGATCTGGCACCAAAAATAAGAAAGGAAGTTTCTATGGTATTGGAGGGTAAAGTCAATTAATAATGAAAATTTAGTAATTAAGAATAACATGTTCTATACAGACACTTTCACTATTAAATAATTACTGATTAATTACGATATAAGATGGGTAAATTCAGTCATATAGATAATGAGGGGAAAGCCAATATGGTAGATGTTGGTGATAAAACTCCTCAAATAAGAGAAGCCAAGGCCACTGGGAAAATTATATTGGAAGAACAGACACTTAAACTTATTAATGAAAATGCTTTAAAAAAAGGTGATGTTCTAACAGTGGCTGAAATAGCAGGGATTCAAGCTGCAAAAAAGACAAGTGATTTAATTCCATTGTGTCATACACTGCAAATTACAAAAGCCGAAGTTAAATGTATAGTGGTTGAGGACGGTGTTATTGCTAATACGAGGGTAAAATGTATAGGTCAGACCGGCGTTGAAATGGAAGCTTTAAGTGCTGCTAGCATAGCGCTTCTAACCATTTACGATATGTGTAAGGCGGTTGACAAAAATATGAGAATAGAAGGCATTAAGCTATTGGACAAAACTAAAACTGACTTGAAATAATACCGATTAGTATTTAAGAATAATCAATAACCTCACTTCGTTTGTTATTGATCTTTAAATATCTATCGGCATTATACCTCAATAATTTTAAAATTAAAATGGTATAAAATACTATGAACAAAGAAGTAAGTGTATTATCGGTTAATATTTCAGAAAAGAAAGGTACAATTAAAAAACCAGTTGAAAGTATTCAGTTAAGCTCTATTGGAGTTGAAGGCGATGCTCATTCGGGAAACTGGCACCGTCAGGTTAGTTTATTGGCCAAGGAAAGTATCGATAAGTTCTCTGAAGAAGCGAAACGAAAAATTCAGTTTGGCGAATTTGCCGAGAATATCACAACGGAAGGCATTTTGTTGCATCATACTGCCCCACTTGATAGATTTACTTTTGGAGAATTGGAACTTGAGGTTACTCAGATCGGTAAAAAATGTCACGGTGACAATTGCAGTATTTTTAGGGAAGTTGGCAATTGCGTTATGCCTAAAGAAGGAATCTTTTGTAGGGTAATTAAAGATGGAACTCTTAAAGCTGGTGATACATTAACCTATTATCCAAGAGTGATAAAAACCATGATCATTACACTTAGCGATAGAGCCAGTAGAGGCGAATATGCTGATAAAAGCGGTCCTCTTGCCGAAAAACTTTGCCAGGATTTCTACAAATCACGAAATAGACATTATAGCATCGAGAAGCATATCATTCCTGATCAGGAAGATAAATTAGCAATGCTACTAGACAAAGCCAAATCAGAAGAATTTGACATTGTTTTCACTACTGGAGGAACAGGAATAGGTCCTAAGGACATTACGCCTGATGTGGTAAAAAAACACATTACGAAAGAGATTCCTGGTATTATGGAGTTAATCAGAGTAAAATATGGCATGGATAAACCAAATGCATTGGTCAGTCGAGGAATTGCCGGTGTTATGAATAAAACTTTAATTTATGCGATGCCTGGAAGTCCAAAGGCGGTAAATGAGTATTGTAGTGAAATTTTTAAGATCATCGAACACTCGTTATACATGCTAAACGAATTAGATTTGCATTAATTACAAAAATAATTTGGCTGATGATCAAGGGCTTCGAAAATAATTCGAATTTATTACAAAAAAATGTTTGGTGGCAATTAAATTTTGTCATACATTTGCACCCGTTATCACAAGAGATAACAGAGCAACAATAGCTCAAAACAAGTATTGGAGAGATGGCAGAGTGGTCGAATGCGGTGGTCTTGAAAACCATTGTACGGCAACGTACCGGGGGTTCGAATCCCTCTCTCTCCGCAAAATATAAGCACTGAAGTTGAAAAACTTTAGTGCTTTTTTTATGAACTAAATTTAAAGGGATTAAACCTCTTTGAAGCTCATAAGATATTCATCACGTTCGAAGAAAGGAATAGTCCTAAACTCTCACCTTCTCAGAAATCCAACAGGAAAAAAACTTGTAAACCATCTGTTTGTAATATTTTCTTTTATACCAACGTAAACAAATACTATAAATGAGAAAAAAGGGTGTTTTAATTGGTGTAATTATAAAACTGTGAATCTCGAATCTTTATTAGGATTACAATTGATGCCCCAAAAGTAAATATTGAAAAAATTTAGACTATGGTTAAGATAAAGGGTGACCTTTTACCTAAGTATGATCACCCTTTATTTGTTATATCAATCTTAACGTTTGATTTAAGAAAATGATTCAAAAGTTTAGTTTGGAATATTTTCCTGCCACTTCCAGGCTGAAAGCAAAGTTTCATCCAATGTACTTTCTGCTTTCCATCCTAACTCATTATTGGCATAAGTAGTATCTGCATAAATCTTTTCAATATCACCTGCTCTACGTTCAACAATTTTATGAGGAACTTTTTCTCCTGTTGCTCTTTCGAAAGATTCTATAATCTCCAATACAGACACTCCATTTCCAGTACCCACATTAAAATATTCGTAGCCATTTTGATTTTTATTCTCCAACAAGCGTTCTATGGCTACAACATGAGCTTTTGCTAAGTCTACAACATGTATATAATCGCGTATTGCCGATCCATCAGGGGTATCGTAATCATTCCCAAATACACTCAATTCAGGTCGAATACCTGCTACAGTTTGCGTTAAGAAAGGAATTAAGTTATTAGGAACACCTAATGGCAATTCTCCAATTTTTGCAGTTTCGTGTGCTCCAATTGGGTTAAAATATCTTAAAGCAATACCTTTTAAACCTGGGTTGGCATGCACCGTATCGCAAATAATATCTTCGCAAATACTCTTTGTATTACCATATGGCGATTCTGCTTCTTTTCTTGGAGTTTGCTCGGTAACCGGTAATTTATCCGGCTGTCCATAAACTGTACATGATGATGAGAATACCAAATTATTTACATTGAACTCATTCATGCACTCCATGATGTTCATGAGTGAATTCAGGTTGTTATGGTAATACATCAATGGTTTTTCTACTGATTCTCCAACCGCTTTAGAGGCTGCAAAATGAATAATTGCTTCCAACTTAGTATATTGCTCAAAAAAGGCTTTTACCTTTTGCTTATCAGTTAAATCAAACTGCTCAAAGCTTGGACGAATACCTGTAATCTCTTCAATCTGATCCAAAACTTCAATCTTTGAATTCGACAGATTATCTACTATTACAACATCATATCCGCTATTTTGTAACTCAACTACAGTGTGAGAACCAATAAATCCGGTTCCTCCTGTCACAAGAATTTGCTTCTTCATTCTTCTTATATTTTGCCTTTTATTATTTTAAAATCAGTTTACCAAAGGAAGATGGAATATGAAAATCTGGCTCTTCAGCATCTGGTTTCACCCAAGAAATCCATCTTAAATCTGCTTCTTTATCTTGAGCAGGTAATTCCATACAGTATCCTCTGTATAATCCTGCTTCCAAAACATTGCCATTTAATAAACCTAGTTCTCTTAATGATGAAAGCTTAATTGATCCCTCTACAACATATCCTTTGTTATTTTTTGAGGCTTTTACCTCTAACTTATTTTCAGGCCATGCCCAGTTATAATCAAACTTACGATAATAATTTGTCACATAATCAAGAACTCTGGCATGAGCATCCATTTCCAAACAGTAATATGGATTTAATTCCTTATCTCGTCTAAAAAAGATCTCAACTCTGTCTGAATCTACAACTTCCATTTTATGATTCTGATCAACGAAAGTAAGTACATTCTCATCCTCAACATCGAACCTAAAATAAAAGTTATCATCATCATACAAAGCTCTGAAAGTTGTCAAAGGAGCTTCACAATTCTCCCAAGGATAGCTAAAATCAGTATTCACTTCTGCTTCGTTCCATACAAAGTCCATATGCTCTCCCGAAATGTTTAAGCAATCATTTTTTATTTTATTTACAGTATACGTTTTCATTCTTTATAATTTATAAGACAATAATTAAATACTCAAATTCGAACAAATTTTTCAATTCGACTGTTAAATCAGTCATTTCCATTATTCATTAATAGCTTCACACGATTCACCAAGTCATTCGCATATTTCTGTGTTTTTGCCTCAAAATATGTGATTAATTGGTTCTGTATATATCTATTACAGCCATTTAAACTGTTGGCATTGATGCTAATCCCAGATCAACAAATTCAACTCCAACTGATATATCAACTCTATAATTTCTTTTTTTAATTTTAACTTATTTCCCTTTTACAAAATGATTGTAAGCATTGTAGTTACCTCCATCTTGTTTGGCTTCCATTTCCTGCTGCATTCTTAACTGGTTTGCCACCCAGTTACGTCCCATTTCCCGTAATTGAGAATGAGCGTGAGCAAAAAATATTTTATAGGAAGTACAAAAAACGTGGCATACCATTGTCTTTTGGATCTTTTATTCTATCCTTGGTACAACCTCCAAAACAATGTTTTAAATAAGCACAGCTTTTACACTTTCTTGGCAATTTGGACTTCATACATCCGAATTGAGTTTGCTTTCTTGAATTAAGCATGTTAATTAGCTTACCTTCCTTAATATTCCCCAACTTCCATTTCGGATCAACAAAAAAATCACATGAGTATACATCTCCATTGTGCTCAATTACCGTATAGACACCACACTCTTTTTGCAAGGTGCATTCCGGTGAAGGTATGCCTACATAAGTATGGAAAACCGACTCAAAATGACGAATCGAAGTTGTTGGAGCGCCGTTTTTAAAATCATTAACCCACAAATCCCATAACTTACAAAGCACTTTTCCATATTTCTCTGGAGACAAAGAAAAAGATGCCGCTTGACGCGGATTTTCCTTATCTGTCTCCACTACAGGAATAAACTGCATAAAATCAAATCCCATTTGTTTGTGATGCTGATAGATCTCCTCAATATGATCTGCTGAATAATCTGTCAAACAACTTAGTACATTTGTTGCAACACCCTTATCCAATAACATTTTAGCATTCTTCGAAATGATTTCCCAGCTAGGCTTTCCCGCTTGCGTTAAACGATAATGATCATGAATATGCTCAGGTCCATCCAATGATAATCCTACCAACCAATTGTATTCCTTTAAAAAATCAGCCCACTCTTCATTCAGAAGCAAACCATTTGTTTGAAGACCATTTCCAACGGTTTTCCCGTAGCCATACTTTTGCTGAAGTTCAATCACTTTTCTAAAGAAATCCAAACCCATAAGGGTTGGCTCCCCTCCTTGCCAACCGAAAGAAACCTCGGGGCCAGATTGTTCCATCACCTGAAGAATCAACTCTTCAAGAGTATCTTCATCCATTCTATGAACTTTTTGCTGATGGTAAAGGTCAGCCTTCTCCAAATAAAAACAATAGGTGCAGCCTAAATTACAATCGGGTCCCGATGGTTTAACCAATACTGAGTTTAGCTGTTTGTTCTTCATTTCCATAATCTCCCTGTCTTAATATGTTGTAACTACTTTTGCAAGCTTGGCAATACCTAATTCAGATAATCAGGTATACTTTCCGGATTCTTGCTCCACCTTTTCACCCTATTATTAATCATATGGAATTCTTCGTTCTTATCAGTAGGTTGATAAATGTCTTTCGGTAGATATTTTCTTAAGTTTTCCATCACTTCTTTGTATTTTGGATCATTAGCCAGGTTATGATGTTCGCCAAAGTCTTTTTCCTCATCGTAAAGCTCTTCCGATCCATCGTAGTAACGAATGTATCTCCAATTGTCGCGACGAACTGAATGGCTTCCATGGGTCCAGCTACTGATTACGGCCTTCTTGCGCTTTGCCTTCATATCGGTAAGCAATGGAATAATACTTTCCCCGTCAACCTGCTTCTGGCTTTCAAAGCCACACAACTCGGTAAGTGTTGGATAGATATCCAGTAAGCTTACTTCCTGCTGGCTCACCTGTCCTTTAGCAGTAACACCCGGAACCACCCACAACATAGGGCTTACCGTTGCCTCATTCCAAAGGTTGTTCTTTCTCCAGTTGCGCTTTTCGCCAAAGCACTGTCCGTGATCAGACCACAGCACAATGATGGTATTATCGGCATACTGGCTGTTGTCCAAGGCATCTAGTAGGCGTCCCAACTGGGCATCCATGAAAGAAATGGCAGCCAGGTATCCCTGCACCAGCTCCTTGCGATAAGTCGGGCTGATGGTATTGATAATCATTTCTGCTCCCGGCTCGGTAATCCCTTCGGCTATGGCCTTTCCATACATTGGGATATCTGAAAACTCCTTCTCCATTGCCTTTGGAACCTCAATCTGATCTATCGGATACATATCGAAGAATTCACGTGGTGCGGTATACGGAACATGAGGTCGCAGAAAGCCAACTCCCAACATAAAAGGCTTGTCATAGTCTTTTTTCAATCGCTCCATGGCCCATTCCACATTAATCTCATCGGGCATTTTGCCTTCCGGCAGATATTCCCTGTCAATAGGGCCTGCACAAAGCGAAAATCCAGGGAAGTTGGTTCCATTCTTTTTGTTGTAGTTGGTGGTTCCCGATCCGCCCATTGGAAATGGATAAAAATCAGGAGCACCATATCGGTTTCCATCCTTCAGCATCTTCTCGGTAAGTCCGTACACACGCGGACGGCGTTCATCCCATAGCTTTTGATGCTCAAAATCATCCTCAATGGCCCAGCAAGCATGTCCTTCAATCTTACCACAAGCCATGGTACGGTACCCGTTCTGACGGAAATAGGCAGGCAACAAGTCCACATCGTTCCAAATTTCCTGGTTAGGCGTTCCACTTTTGTTGGTATAGCATCCCGTAGTCACCGGGCTCAATGATGACAATACAGCCAAACGGGAAGGCGTACAAACAGCCACGGCTGCATGCGCATTGGTAAAATATACCCCACGTTGCGCCAAACGATCAAGGTTTGGTGTTTTCACATCGGGATGTCCTTTTGACATTCCTGTCCAATCGTTTAAATCATCTACCGCGATAAACAGGACATTTGGCTTGTCCTGTTCTACACTCTTTTTATCGGAACCTCCGCCACACGACTGCATTAACAATGCTCCAGCGCCCAGTAGCAGACAGTTACTTATCTTGTTCATCTGTTATTAATTTCTTGAAAGATCTTTTTATTTTCTTTAATTCCAAAATCTGAGATCAGACTCCGACTATGATTTTGGCAATAACTTCTTCCAGGTAGCAAGCTTCCACTCCACAGGTTTTTCCATGGAAGTTATCCACTTGTTGAAGGCAGCTTTCATGCTTTTCACTTTTTCAGGATGCTGGGCAGCCAGGTTATTTTCTTCGCCCGGATCATTTTTAATGTGGAACAATTCAAAACGATCTCCCACAGGATAGTAATGCATCATGTAATCACCTTCCAACACGGTTCCTGCCGGATCAGACAAATACTCCTTGTACTGGCTTGATGGAACAGTTGTAATCTCAAGACTTCCCTTCACATACTTTTCGTAATCGGACCAGAAACCAAGATTGGTATCACTCCAGTGGTAAGCCTGTGTACCAGCCCAGAAAAGCTGTCTGCTGTTTCCTTGCTTATTCTCACCGCGAATTACAGAATTCAAATCGATACCATCAACTCCTTTAGGCAATTCAATTCCTGCTTCAGCCAAAGCTGTAGGCAACAAGTCCATGGCAGAAACATTATCGGTAATCACTTTTCCTTCTTTATATTTTCCAGGATACCAGGCAAACATCGGAACATGAATACCTCCCTGGAACATCAAACCTTTGTTTCCTTTAAAAGCTCCGTTCAACGGTAGAGGTGAATCAACAACGGCACCATTATCACTTACAAACAAAATCATGGTGTTCTTGTCCAGCTTCAACTCTTTTAGCTTGGCAACAATTTGTCCAATTCCCTCGTCAACAGCAGCCAAAGTTGCGTAGTAGTTGTCCACTTCTGGATTACCCGTATTGAATCGCTGATATTTTCTTGGAGCCTGTTCCTCCAAAGGAATGTGTGGCGCATTATACGACAGGTAAATGAAAAACGGATCTTTCTGATTCTTCTCGATGTATTGCAAAGCCTCATCGGTAAACTCTTCGGTGATGTATCCTTGTGATTTTACATGCTCATAGTTTCTGAACAAGCTGGTTGCATTGTAATAGTTACTTCCGTGATAGTTGAAACCATAGTAGTAATCGAATCCCTTGTTCAGTGGGTGCTGATTTTTCACGCATCCGTAAATCGCATCGCGATGGTAGTCTCTGGTCTTCTCTACCAATGAGTCGATGGTCAACTCTCCCAGGTGCCATTTCCCAATCATTGCAGTTTTGTAGCCATTCTCCTGGAAAGTCTCCGAAAGGAATGTCTCATCAGGACGAACGCCTGCTTCCGCATCGTAGTTGTTGTAGATTCCAAAACGCTGGGTGTATTTTCCAGTTAACAGGGCTGCCCTTGAAGGAGCACATGTAGTAGAAGCCACAAAAGCATTGGTAAATTTAATTCCCTCGTTAGCCAGTTGGGAAGTATTTGGCATGGCAGTTTGAGCTGCATTGTATGCCGCCTCAACAGCGTAGTATATCGCTTGGTCACCTGTGTATTTTTCAACTGATCCTGACTATAGGAATTCGGATCGAAATTCAACTGACCATATCCCTGGTCATCGGTTACTACCACAATTACATTTGGCTTTTGATTGGCCTCTGCAGCCTGGTTTGTTGTTCCTGTTGCGCATGCACCCAAAACTACGGGCCACATTGCATGTATTGATTTTGATATCTTCACTTGGTAAAAATTTATTTTATATAGCAATACCCAAATATCCTATTAAGCCCGATTCTTCAAGGGTAAAATCATCCGAATGAACTCCAATATCATCCACGAACATGCCGTAAGTCTCCTCATTCCTCCTAAATTCAAGCATTTCTATTTATGGGACATATTCCAAGAACCATCTTCCATCGACAAACTTGTATTTACCATATTTCATCTTTAGATTTAAATCTCAAATAAAACTCAAACAAATCATGAATCGTTTTAAAACAAAAATGACCAATACTCTGGGTTTGATTGGTTGCACCGGAGTACTGCTTTCAGGTGCTTGCACGTCCACATCGAAAACAGAAAGCTCTCCCAACATCATCCTTTTCTTAGTAGATGATATGGCTGGACCGACACCTCGGTTCCTTTTGGCAAAACTGCAACGCCAAACAATAAATACCAGAAAACACCAAATATGGAGTTGATGGCTCAGCAGGGCATCAAGTTTACCAATGCCTATGCAGCCAGCCCGGTTTGCTCGCCCACCCGATGCAGTATTCTTACGGGGAAAAACCCGGCCAGAAGCCAAATCACTAACTGGATTCCCGGACAGGGAAATGATGTTCCTGAATCGGAACAGAAATTATTCATTCCAGATTGGAATATTAACGGATTAACAGCTGCAGACATCACCTTCCCAAAAATATTGCGCGAACATGGCTACACCACGGCACACATTGGGAAAGCTCACTTCGGAAAAGCCGGTACTTCAGGTGCTGATCCCAAACAGTTAGGTTTCGATTACAATATTGCAGGACATCATGCGGGTCATCCGGCCTCCTACTATTATCCTTACGGAAAAGAAGACAGCGGATACAAGGTTCCCGACCTGGAAGAGTTTGCAAAAGACAGTCTCTACCTTACCGATGCCCTAACAGTGAAAGCAACACAGCTAATTGAAAAACTTTCGAATGAGAAGAAACCGTTTTTCCTGAATTTTGCTCACTATGCCGTTCACACGCCGATTCAGGAGCACAAAGAACTGGTTCAACAATTTATTCAGGAAGGCAAAACCGAAGCCGAAGCAAAATATGCTTCCATGGTAGCCAGTATGGATCAAAGCTTGGGTGCTGTAATGAACAAGCTGAACGAGCTTAAAATTGCAGACAACACCATCATCATCTTCATGTCGGATAATGGAGGCCTGGTAACCCATGCGGGACATCCAACCACCAATGCTCCCCTTAGCGATGGAAAGGGAACTTGCCGTGAAGGAGGAATCAGGGTTCCTATGATGGTGAAGTGGGCTGGAAAAGTAAAGCCTGGCACTCAATGTGACGAACCTGTATGCAGCGACGATTTCTTCCCAACCATTCTACAAATGGCAGGAATTTCTCCTGAGGCATTCCTGAAAACCATTGATGGAAAAGACTTGACACCTCTTCTTACCGGCAAGGGATCGTTTGATCGTCCTGAAGGGCTTTGTTTTCACTATCCACACTATTGGGCATGGAAAGGCTTAAGAGATATCTATCCAAGTATTAAACCTTTTAGTTCCATTAGAATGGGCAAATGGAAACTTTGCTACGGCTATGAAGATGAAAAGGCAGAGCTATTCGATTTGGAAAATGACATCGCAGAGAAACACAATTTGATTGATGAGCATCCTGAAATCGCTAAAAAACTATGCACACAGTTGCGATCATATTTGAAAAGTGTTGATGCGCAAACTCCGGTTGACAGACATAGTGGTAAATCCTTAGCCTTCCCTAAATTATAAGACTTAAAAATTGTACTTACCGCAACTTTTTGCGATAGCTTTCGCAACTTATTGCGGTAAGTATCGAAACTTTTTGCGAAAGCTATAAAAAAATCAAGCCTAAAGTACCCGGTAAAATTGTGGTAAGTACAATTGTTTCTTGCGGTGCTTTAGGCTTAAATCAATAAAGGCGAATTCATTTTCTAATTCAGCCTATAAGGTTTTCTTAATATGAAATCTGAACAGGGGTATTCACTTCTAAAGAAAGGTTCTTCATATACTCCTCCATTTCATCTGCTGTTTGAATTCCATTTTTTAAAGGGTTTGAAGAATCTGATACACCCTTACATCAAACTCCCGTTATTTAGTTAAAATGAGCTTTTTAGACAGAAGCTGCCCATCAATTTGCAAGCGAACGATGTATACGCCAATAGGATTGGGAACATCAACACATAATTCCTTTGAATCGCTATGAAGTACTGATTTTAGCACTCGCCCTCCAAGGTCATAAACCTGTACCATGGTATCACTGGGAAAAGGTCGAGAAGATTTAATCACAATCTTTCCATCTCTGCCATATACCAATAAGTCTTTATTACCATCGATATCATCCACGCCGGTCACTACGGTACTAAAAGAGTCTGTAGAAGAAAGAACGGAAACATTTCCCGCTTCATCCTCTGCCACGGCATGAAGCACATAAGATTCATTCTCCTGAAGATCATTCATCTGTCCTTCCCACATTTCATTAGCCACACAAGCATGTTGTCCGAAATGTACCGAACCAGCCCCGCTCATAACCTGTTCAGCAAGTGGCTTGGCATTGGCTGCCAAATCCACATACCAGTATAGTGTTCCATTTTCATTACTGGTTAACTCTAAGCCTGCAGAAGTTCCCTGAATGTCTTTTACCTGGATGTGCTTGATTACTGGTGCAACCGCGTCAGTGATTTCTTCACCTTTTGTCAGTTTAACCTCTCTTGGAATCCCATCTTTCACATTGAATTGAATTTTGGTTTCCGTATTGGTTCTCGACAGGATGCTGGCATCAGAAAATTGTCCATCCAACTTCCAGTTCCCCTTCAAGCGAATCACAATAACAGACTCCTGACTTGCTTTGGCAGTAGTATAGGCAATTTCAGGAATATGAAGATCAGGATCGCAAACACTCATGTTCAATTTATCCTGTTCGGCATTGGCTTGTAGCATTACCAAAGCAGAAGCACTAATTTGCTTCAAAAACTCATCCGATAATTCTGAACTTGCAGCAAAGAACACGTAGCCAATGGTATTTGTAGCACGATCCCATACAATGTGAGCATTCTGATCTTGCTTTAACACCTTATAGGCAGCAGTTTCCGCTTGACTCATATTCGCAGCAAAGGCTTCCATTGCTGCCACATCAGCTTGCGGAAGAATAACATATTCATAGGTTTGATTCGAAGGTGAGGTTCCGTGATCGATCCAGGCGCTGGCAAAATCACCCTGAGTAGTAGCCTTGGTTTTATTGTGACGAGAATCTTGCGTAGCTCTTGAAATTTTCAAGTGTGCACCTGATTTCAACCAATAGGCATTCCCAACAGGATCAACCAACCAGTGGTTCTTGTCTGCATTGAAATCCTGCTGCAAAGGAAAGCTTGTAATGGCATTGCTCCCATCAACATACATGGCTGTAGATTGATCTGTAAGATTTACCTGGAACAATGTTGTTTCCGTAGGATATTGCGAGTTGGAGTTTGAAATATCAGAACCTAAACAGATGATTCGGTTTTCGAAACAGAACACCGACTTGTTGGCCTGATGATCAGCTGTGAAATTGGTTCTATCCTTTTCCCTCAGCTTCATTCCAAAAATACCATTCTCACCACTCAAGTTCGAAGCTCCGGTAAACCCTTCATCCGATTTCTCCATCAAGGTTCCGCTGTTTGGGCTATCCAGCAAATTCAAAGGAAGGTGAATGCTGGTAGCTCCTGGATAACGATTCCAATCCCAACCATTTTCAACAAACCCACTTTTCGAAGAATTTACAGGATCACCGCTTCCGATTACCTGTACAGTTCCATAACTCTGGTAACGACCATACCTGTTATCTTTCGAATAGATTTCAGATCCCCATACATGTTTATTGTATCCTTTGACACTCACCATCCAATTGTCACGACGATGAATGCCCAAAGCTCCATAGTTGTAGGTGAAGTTCCCACTTGGCGCCTCTTCCGCGCTAATTCCCATACCTGCGAACTCTTTCTTGAAAGCGGTATTTGAGCTTTCTAATCTCATATAGCCTGAGCATCTCAGTCCAAATATCTTCACCCGTGTCCGGATTCCCTGATTTAGCCAAATAGGCATAGGCATTTTTCATTCCACTGCTAATGGTACCAGCCAGAGGATGACGACCACAAATCCCAAATCCCCAATCCAAAAGATTGGAGTAGTTGCGCATAGCCATTATTCCTTTCCCAAAATTTCTTCTGGCCTCATCGGAAAGCGCATAACAAGTACCATTTACAAAACGAAGGTAGGTGCCTACTCCGGCATATCCTCCCTTACTATAGGCAGGATACAAACCTCCATGGTGGAATCCGCAACCATCCTCTTTGATACCGCCCATTGTACCTGGAACAATCTTCAGAGAAATATCCATCCAGCGTTTAATGGCTTTCATTTCGCGGGCTTTTTCAGGAGAATCATCCATAGTCATCACCGCAATTAAACGAGGAATAACCGTAGTATTCCAGCTATCCATCAGCCCTTGCAAAGTTCCAACTTCCGGTTCAATTCTGTACTCCTGAATACCTGTCCAGTAATTCAGCATGGCAACGGCCTCATCCAATCTGCCATCAGCTTTCAAGGCATCCCTCATCAGAAAAACAGCAGGAGGAAACTCTCTAAAGTTATATCCATAATGATGGTTGGTTCCCATACCACTACCAACATTCAGCCCTTGATCCATCACATAATCCAGAAGATAGTAAAACATTTGTTTTGCCTCTTCATCCTTGTTGTGAAAGTATATCTGGCAAGGTCTTGTAAAACCGGGCCAACCTGATCCATCTTAACGTCACCAATAGACTGGTTATACTCATCATCGCTTACGTATGGACGTCCTGTAATCTGTCCATCCAATCTTTGAATATCAAAACTTCTAAACTTCTCCTTAACCGTGGCAACCTTAGATGCTGTTGGCTGGGTTCCCTGGTAAGCCAACACCATCTCCTCTTTGATGGCATCAAAAGCCTTCTGCTCCTCAGCACTCACACTCGGTGCCAATGCAATATCGTGAGTATAATTATCGTACCAATACCAAAGTGCAGCCCAATGATTGTAGTTCATCGAAGGATTAATGTAAGGCAGCTGCTTATCTGGTGTTACCCTGTCGTGAATGCGAGTACTTGGAAACATCATTCTATCGAAACAGAGTGAGCCACTTTCTACATCAGAAGGGGCAATGATTTTCATATAATCCAAACTCTGATTGCTTTTGGGACCACTCATGTCATCTTTAAAGCGAATCCAACAGGCACGCCATCCTTTAAAATTGATCCCATAATCGAAGTAATAGTCTACACTACTTCCTTTTCCGAACTCAAATCTGATGGTACGATCAACAGGCGTTTCATTGTAGACCCACAACATCAATCCCCCCTTATAGGTAGTCACTGCCGTATTAATGTTAGGAGGATTTGAAATATTCAACTCTGCCCCCTGATTCCAATCCCACTTTACCGATTGAGATCCCAACTTATAATGAGTATTACTCATTGTCAGGCTGGAACCAGAGCTAGTGCTCCATCCCGCGGGAACGGAATTTTCCAAACCGATGTACTGTGCGTAACTCAACATGCAAGTACAACACATCAGCATCAGTAATAACAAAACATTCTTTTTCATCAGTTTATAATTTTCTTTTCATTACCATAAATTAAATAATCATTACTGTGTTTGAGTTAATAATTATTTAATCATGGACGTTTCATTGTTAGCTATTTATAATATAAAAGAGGATGCCTGTATCCACATACAGCATCCTCTTTTGGCTCTATATTACAAATTTCACTTCCAGTTTTTGCGCCTTTCCTCCATCCAGGTGGAATGTCAATGCACCATTCTCATAATGGTAATCGATTTTACGACCATTAATTTCAGCATAGACTGGTTGAGCTGGAACAGCCAGGCTTAGCTGTGCTTGTTCTTTCGAATTAAAATCTATCACCATGCACTCCTTTTTGATAAAAGCATGCACGGAAATCTTTTTATCTGACACAAGCAATCTCTTCTCGCCATGGCTTACTTTATGGATATCCCTTCCGAACCATTCAATTGCTTTCTGCTTGTCAAACTGAATCCCTGCCATATCACCGGTAAATTTCAGCTGAGACAGAGATGCTTTTTCACTCCAGGAGATCTCTGTTAGGATATCCCCCTTCTCATTCTGAATTTGAAGCCCTTCACCTTCTGGCAAGCGCACAACTTTTTTGCCCTCCAATTGATCCTGAAAACCTAAGAGTAAAAGGGAACTAGCCTCTTTCGCCTTTTGTCTTCTTTTTAACACATGCCCCAACTGAACATGACCAAGACCATCTTTCTTACGAAGATAATTGTCGTAAAACCAAGCCTCTTCTACAGAATCACTCCAGTTGGATTGAGAAAGATCTTTCACCAATAGCAAAGGAGCTTTCCCTTTTCTTGGATCGATCAACCACTCCTTATTCTCTTTTGAATGAAATGGATTTACCTCTCTATCCTTGGCATATTCATAAGCATCTTTCTTTCCTTTCCTGCTGGCATAAGAGTGCAAAAGCAAATCAAAATCCACTTCCTTTTTTGCTTGCATTTCGTCACGAATTAAAAACAATCCATTGCAAGCAAGCACTTCGCGATGCCAGAAGTTCAAATCCTTGGATGGGTACATATTTGAAGGATCACAAACCAGGTTGAAATAATCATACTCATTTTGATTTCCGGTACTAATGATAACATCCGTTTTACCCCAAATTGCTTTGTTGCCTGGATATTCACCAAACTCACACCAAACATCACCATCGCCAACCTGGCCTTCTCCATTTACCAACAGGACATTGTGCTCATGAGTATATTTTGGATTGGAATATCCCATGTCAATAATATAGGGAACCCCTGCCCTGTGCAACATGAATTGTCCGTCATCAGGATGTCCATGCCCCTGGTAATGCTGACCCGATTTAATGGTAAAGTAGCTGGCATCATTTTTCCAGGAAGAGCGCCAAACATACATTCCGGCATCCTCAAAAAATCGCCAGTTAGGTAATGTGTTCAAATCAACAGCAGGTACTGATCCATCTTTCCAAATGTATCTCCATACATCGTAATTGGATTTCTGGTCCTGATCTTTTTCTGTATTCTTCTCAGCACGCCATAGCTCAACCTCTCTTAGTTCAAGCTTTGAAGACAACCATTGTGCAAGAGGATCTTTTAAATTCTTAGCCAATGCCGGAAATACCGAGTATGGATTTCCCCAAAACTTAGGATTTGCATCGGCATATCTTGCCAGGCCTCCAAAGTTATCCTTTCCGCCAGGCAAGATAGAATACATACAATAGGCTGACGCATTTTTAAACCAATCCAAACTCTGGTAAGGTTCTCCATAGCCTTTCTCCAATGCATTTCTGCGCAATTCCATCCACTGGACATAGGTTTTCAACTGAAACATGAAATAGGTTGCTCCTTCATCGCTAAAACCATCACTCATCAAGGAATTCATCTGACTTGTTAGCGTTTCATATTTGTGCTCCAAACAATCTGTCCACTCCTTCTGATATTCTCGTGGTACATCGTCAACACCATACAAAACAGCACTTAAGGCGGCATATACATTGGTCCCGTGATTGCAATTCAGAATCGCAAAATTGTTTGTGTGGAACCTTGAATAATCTTCATAAAAATGGTGAGCAATACGAACAAGCCTCTGATTAATGTATTTACGTTCTTTCTTCGTAAAATTCTGATATTGCCAATCATAAGAAGCTGTCAGTGCAATTATAGCTTGAGCAATTCCCAAATCTCCTCCAGGACCTTTGCCTTTTCCTTCTATCCATTTGTCCCATTCTTTCCATTTCAGGATGGGCCAGAAATGCTTCTCGAAAGTCTCCTGATATTTTTGTTTCGGATCCAATAATTGCACCAATGCCACTGCTGCTAGTTTTTCAGGAAATGAAAATACCAGCTTCGATTTTGGGGGCTCTATGGGCTCCATTTTATTTAGCTTCTCACAAATCAGGAGTAAACTCTCCCATTCAGTTTCGTGCGTTGTTAAACGCATATTGGCAAATTCTTTCAATTCATCCTTCTGGAAAAATACACGAGGATGGCTCTTCACATTTTGTGCCTGTGAATTGCGGATAGTTCCTGCAAAAAGAATAATCATCAAGACCACCAACACAAGATCTCCCAATCTAATTTTCAATCTTTCTTTCATTATCGTATTCTATATTTTCAAGCTTATCTCCTGATTATCTGACTCTAATGCCAACACCTATTCATTCAGGCCTCCCACTCGGGTCACTTTCTGAGCCGTAACCATTACTACCGATAGCCATGCTATGATTAGCAAGCTGATGCTTTTTCTATATGTCTTACTCATCTTTCCTTTTAATCTGATATACCTTCACATTATCAACACTCATATGGTTGTTGATGGTTCGTATTCCAAACCAACCCTTTTCATAGGCATCCTCATCCTTAAAATCATATATTATTGCTCCATCACGGATAAACTGTACTCGTCCATTTAAAGCAATTAGCTTAATTCTGTAGGTCTTGTTTGCTTCAATTAATACATCAGGAGCAGACAAGTCATGTCCAGTAAGAAGAGGCTTGTTTCCATCTCCTGCATAACGACGAAAACGAGTCTTCGTATTGTTATGACCTCCCATTCCCACATAGTATAATTGCAAGGTATCGTAATCGTGAAACATTCCTGATGCCTTTCGGGGAGAGTTAAACAAGTCCTCCGGATTTCTAGGATCAGTCGCATTCCAAAAGCAATTCAAATCACTCACCCTATCATTTGGACCATTTTTTCCAATTACTGTCGCATCATATTCAATTAAGACTCCACCCTCGAAATATTGATCCAGCCAAATGGAAGCTCCCTTACAAACATCAATATCCATCTTTCCGTCTTTCACCAAAACTGAGCTGCATGAATCTTCCTGAATTTCACAAATCCAATTGTTCAAACTACCATCGCTAAAGGAATCTTCAAACAGTAATTTCGATATTTCATACCAATTTTCTTTTTCAGATTTTGCATTACATGCCCATAAAGAAAGCACAAGAAATACCAGTCCAAATAATCGCATCATTTTCTTCTATTTTAAAAATATTATACCCATACTTACAAGGGGGTCAATAAACAACAATTCAGAGCACTTAATTGCTCCTGAAAACGATTTCAAGATACCAGAAAGCATTACCTCACACAAACCAAGTCTGTCCCAAATATCCATTTCGGCACATCAGTAAAGCAAGAAGCCCGAAAACACACTGATATACCAAGTTTTAAAAAATCGTACAATATCTTCCGTACGATTTTACACACTTGGAAAACATCATTAATAATTCCTGTTAATACATCTTTCTTTTTGGTTATCTGCACCTTACCGACATCCACCACAAAACAACTTGATTTATATGGAGATAATCCGCTTTCTTCCCATCCATAATTCTCCGAACAATTGCTACACTTCTAACAACAAGAAAATTAAGCTAGTCGCATTTTTTGAAACCCATAACACACCTCCACTTAAGCCCTGAATTACTTATACTTACAAAACTTTCCTATAGGAATAGTACCAGAAATGAAAAAGTCCTCCATCTCACAGGACGCAATTCATAATTTTAAATGCAACTCATAGAAGAATCACGCAAGAATGAACAAAGAATCTCTCTATGATGCAATGAAAAAACAACACTGGGAAGCTTATTACTAATTCAACCTTCCAAAGACAAAATTTGATGGTTGAAATAGTCGGGAGATGCCAGGAATCATTAACAAAAAAACAAGAATCATATGAACAGGATCCACACCATCTGTTTCACATTTTTTGCCTGTCTACTTTTGTCTACAAGTGCCTCGTCACAGGAAAAAGGAAATGCAGATCTTCAAAAAATAAGAACAGCGCACCAAGGGAATAAGTTATCCGCAAAGGGAGAATCTCTAAACACAGAAAAAATACTCTCCTTACTTCAGGACGATGGTAGTTTTTCCGATGAAACTCCCCAAACAAAACATATTAGAGGGCGAATCACTCAATTAGCCATTGATTACAACAAAGCAACACAACCCAACAAAAAGGAATTGCGAAAGGCCATTTACAGTTCCTTGCAATATTGGATCAATCATCGTCCAAAATATAAATTCAAGTGTGCCTTTTGAAACGCTAAGAGCGATGGCTGCCATTGAGTTGGTTATCTATAATGACATGATAAAAGAGAGAGAGTCAAATCCAGCCATGGCAGGTACAATAGACACGCTGATTCAAAGCATTAGTGAATTTAGTCACTGGTGCTGGTATAATGGCAAAAGCCCTAAGGTCTTTGATAAACACGAAGGTCATAACAGAGGTGGCAATGTAGGTTACCGCTTGTGGGGCATGACAGCCATAGCTTCCTGTTCAGAAAACGAAAGCGAGATGGATTGGGTACACGAAATTGTAAAAGAACAGTTTCCCAGAGTAGTGAATACTCAGACATATTTGCCAACTGGCTTTACTACTGATGGATCGTGGATTCAACACAACGCAGGAGGTGCGCAAAATTACTGGGTTGGCTATGGAGTTCACTGGATCAACCATGTTCTTAACTATGCGGAAGCAACAAAGGGAACCCAATGGGCTCTTACAGAAAAAGAATGGAACACAATTGCTGACTATTATCTGGATGGCATACAGTGGTATCATTTTAAAAACCGTGCGGCCCTGAACTTAGCAGGAAGACACAATGCATTGAAAAAAGCTCCGGCTGATAATGGAGAGATGAAGAAAAACATCACCAAACTGATGGCAGTTGCTCCATATACATTTGAAAGAGAAGCTGAATTAAAAACACTTCTTCAAAAACAGGGGGCAACACACACCGCAACACTTGATTCCACCAAGTATTTCTGGAATACAGATTTGTTGATACATAGCACCCCTAATGCTTACTTCTCAATCAAGATGTTATCAAACCGAACTACTGGATGCGAAACCTCTGAAAGTGAAAGGGCTCACGGGAAAAACAACTTCTTTAGTGGTGATGGTTCTACCATGATCTACCGAAATGGAAAAGAATACGACAAAGCACGTATTGGATGGAATTGGCGCGCTTTACCAGGAATTACTGCTCTTCAAAAAAGAGGAAAGTTGCCATTGAGTCCATGGGGACATGAAAGTAAAAGTAAAAATCAATTTGCCGGCGGATTGGCAGCCAACAAAAAAGGGATTGCTACCTTTCAATACGATCGCGTCAATAACTATGCAAACCTGCAAGCCAACAAAGCATACTTTACCTATGACAATGTGCTTCTAGCCTTAGGAAACAGCATTAGGAAAAACAAAGATGATGATTTCGATGTATGGACAACACTGAATCAAAGTATCAGAAACGGATCGATTCATTACAATATCAATGGCAAAAAAGGAAAGATTAAGGATGGTAAATCTTCAAATCTTAAGTTCAAAAACATCCAGAAAACTTCGTGGGTTTATCATGATGGTACAGCTTACCTGATTTTCCCAACAAAAAAAGAAAGTTCACTGTTGCTATTTGCCGAAGATAGAACTGGTAACTGGGCAGACCTGGATGGCCGTTATGTCAATCCAAGTAACAAGGAAAGCCAATTGGAAGAAACCTCCATTTTTCAGCTCTCCTTATCACATGGCAAACACCCTGATCAAGCCGATTACTCCTATCTGGTAATCCCTGGGGTTGAACTCAATACGCTAAAAGAAATCTGTGAAGAGAAATTCCCACTTATCATCCAAAACAATGATGGACAACAAGCTATTCAAATTGATGCCAACACATATATGATGGTCTTCTATAAGAAAGGATCAGTATCGCTAAAAGGTGGAATCAGCTTGGAAAGTGATGTACCTGTTATTGCCATGCTATCCCTAAATAATGAAGAGGCTGTACTTCAAGTTTCTGATCCTCTTCATCAGCAAAAGAGTGGAAAGATAAAAATCAATACAGGGAATAACATTCTTGAATCAAACATTGACTTCCCACAAGGAATCAACGTTGGAAAATCAACTCAAATAATATTAAATCTTAAATAATAAAGTTCAAAAATGAAGCAAAATCTTCAATTTACGATTCTTTTGACTTGTGTGGCCTTTCTTTGGTCATGCAATAGTCCAAAACATTCTTCTAACAACATTGTAGAGGAAAATGTAGAATTCGCGACTCAGCAAATTGGTCGTGAAATAGAAAGTATGAATGCAAAAGGAGAAATCTTGAATCCCAGAACCATTCATGAGGATGGAACCACCAGGTACAATACTCCTGAGCTTTGGACCAGCGGATTTTTTCCTGGTTCTTTATGGTATTTGTATGAATTAACAGGTGATAACAAATGGAAAATTGAAGCTGAGAAAGTTACTGAAACATTAGATACAGTTCAGTACCTTACCTGGCATCACGATGTTGGTTTCATGGTATACTGTAGCTATGGTAATGGTTACAGACTAACCAAAAAACCAGAATATAAGGATGTAATCATTCAAGCAGCAAAATCATTAAGTACCAGATACCGTCCAAACGTGGGAGCAATCCAGTCTTGGAATGTTCACCGTGGATGGCAAGCGAAAAGAGGATGGCAATGTCCGGTGATCATTGACAATATGATGAACCTGGAACTGTTGTTCGAAGCTACAAAACTAAGCGGGGACAATAGCTTTAGAGATATCGCTATAAAACATGCTGAAACAACTATGGATCACCATTTCCGTGAAGATTACAGCTCATATCACGTGATCGACTACGATACCATTACAGGACAAGTTCGCAACAAAGTTACCGCACAAGGATATGCTGATCATTCAGCCTGGTCACGTGGACAAGGTTGGGCTATTTACGGATACACACTTTGTTACCGTGAAACCAAAGACCCTAAGTTTTTGAAACAAGCAGAAGCTATTGCCAACTTTCTTTTCACACATCCAAGAATGCCTAAGGACCTTGTTCCTTACTGGGATTTCGACTGCAAAGACATTCCAAACACTCCAAGAGATGCTTCAGCTGCAAGTGTAATTGCTTCTGCATTGTATGAGTTAAGCACTTACAGTCCTGAAAAATCTGCTACATACAAGAAATTGGCCGATGAAATTGTTGTTAACCTTTCTTCACCTGCTTATCGTGCTAAACTGGGAGAGAACAACAACTTTCTATTGATGCACAGTGTGGGAAGTATCCCTCATGGAGCAGAGATTGATGTTCCTTTAAACTATGCTGACTATTATTTCCTGGAAGCTCTTTGCAGAAAAAGAGAGTTAGAAAAACTAGCAGCCAAATAAATTCAACTTGTCCCCGTCATTGTTCGGGGACAAGCTTTACTTTTATATTCTTGTAATAGAAAAGTATCAAATATTGAATTTGGTACACTTTATTTCTCAATCATTATCTTGCATCCGGCAGGTATTCTTTTCTTGCAACAGCAAAAGTCAATACATTTACAATGCATACAAAAAAACATACCAAATTACTTCACTGTTTAAGACAGGCCTTACTGGTAGCCTGTGTTCTTATCAGTGCCAGGTTATCAGCTCAGGACCTTTTCGTACCTGAAATCATCTCCTTCGAAGGAGAGCAAGTAAACTCTAAGTGGAGTGCTGATTCAAAATCAGAATTACAAGTTAGCGAACGTCATTTTAAACATGGCAAGCAAAGCTTACAATGGACATGGGAACGCAAAGGTTTTCTGGAACTGGATCAAAATATAAACTTTACTCCCTTTAATCCTGAAGCAGTGGATAAGTCAATTCCAACCTTTTGCTTTTGGGTTTACAATGAAACTCCTAAAGATGAAAAAATCACTGTTCAGTTTGCCACTGATGCTACTGTAAACTGTGAATTTGAATTCGGATTAAACTACAAAGGATGGAGAGCTGCCTGGGTAGCTTTCGAACGAGACATGAAAGGTACTCCTGTAACCAGCATGAACAAGATGAGAATCATTGCTCCTGAAAATACTTCAGGCAGCTTGTATTTCGATCACATCATGTTGTGTACCCCTGCCGACAGCAGATGGAATACTCCTGACTACCAGGTTCCCTTTGTGAATGCAAAAACTGAAAACCACTGGTTGGTTCTTTACAAGTCGAGCTTAAACAAGCCAAGCCAAAAACTTGAACCACTGACTGACGAACAGATCAAAGGGATTCAAATGATCAACAAAAGGTATAGCAAGTCTGTCATTAAAAAAGTAAAAGTTACTGACAAGTTGATGAAGCAAATCAGAGATGACTATGCCAAGTACAAGATTTCCAAAAGTGATGATCAAATCACTGGAGAAAACATCTGGTTTTGTCGTTTCTCAGAAATATACCACCCTTACACTAAGGATTGGAAGAACTTCTTCAACAAGCATAACAAAGGCTTTCAGAAGTATACCAAATTGATGTATGATGTTGCCTGTGCCTATAACCAAACGGACAATGCAGAATACAAAAGCGAACTGGAGGAATTGTTCTTCAACCTATCTGATCATATAATCGATCAGGGCTGGGCTGAAGGTAGCGCCAACGGAACCGTTCATCACCTGGGATATAGCATGAGAACTTACTACTCAGCCTATTTCCTAATGCGAGAATCATTAATCAGAACCCAAAGAGCAGACCAGGCTCAAAAAGCAATGGAATGGTACTCTGGTGTAAAAGAGGTGTATGCTCCCTTCCATGGCAAAGGCATGAGCATTGATGCTTTCAATACTTCAGTCATGGGAAGATTGGCAAGTATCCTGATGCTGGAAGATTCTCCTGAAAAAGTACGCTACCTGAAAGCCTATGTAGCTTGGATCAACAACGGACTGGCAATTGCTCCAGGTTTGAAAGACAGCTTCAAGGTAGATGGTTCGGTTTTCCACCACGCCAACAATTACCCTGCATATGCTACAGGAGGATATGAAGGTGCAACAAAAATGGTGTACTATTTTAGCAAAACTCCATTTCATGTTTCTGAAGAAGGACATAAAGTTTTAAAAGAATCATTATTAAAGACACGTTTGTTCTGTAACAAGGAAACCTGGCCAACATCAATGTCAGGGCGCCATCCTAATGGGAAAGGAAAGCTATCTGCTACTCATTATGAATTAATGGCCTTGTCAGGAACTCCTGATGGAAAGAAGAAAATTGACAAGGATATGGCTGCAGCTTACCTTAGATTAATGCAAGGTAAGAAAGCAACCAGTAGTGTTAAGAAATTCCAAAAAGAAGGGATACAAGCTGAAGCTGATCCTAATGGTAACTGGACCATGAACTATGCTGCTCTGGGCATTCACCGCAGAGACAACTGGTCGGTTACTGCGCAAGGACACAGCCGTTACCTATGGGCGGCCGAGCACTATATCGGCGCCAACTACTATGGTCGTTATATGAAACACGGGCAAGTTCAAATTTTGGCCGGAACCGATAAGCCAAGTGTATTTACAGCCGGGTTTAATGTCAACGGTTGGGACTGGGGCCGATTTGCCGGAACCACTGCCATTCACTTGCCAATAGAACAATTGCGTGCCAATATTCTTAATGTTGATCAGGTAACTGGTTATGAGGAAATGCTTATGTCTGATGAAGCATTTGCAGGAGCCATTTCTTTGGAAGGAAAGAATGGTGCGTGGGGAATGAAACTTCATGAACACGACAAATACAATGGATCTCATCGTGCATTAAAGTCAGTTTTCTTTTTCGACGAGAAAATCATCTGCCTGGGTAGCGACATTGAAAATATCAATGCTGATTTTGAAACGGAAACCACCCTATTCCAAAACTATTTGAAGCAAGAGTCTGATGCAGTTCAAATGAATGGCAAGGAGATTTCTGAATTTCCGTTTGCTTATGTAGGTCAAGGTAAAAAAGCGAACCTATTAACCGACAATGTTGGAAACAGCTTTTACATTCCATCAGCCTATACTGTAGAAGTGGGCAAGCAATTACAGCATTCAAAAGATCAGAAGAAGGAAACTCCAAACCAGGGAAACTTTGCAACTGCGGTGATTCGCCACGGAAAGGCTCCAAAAGGGGAATCATATGAATATGCCATATTGGTTCAAAGAGGACACAAAGAGTTGCAGAATTTTGCCAAGCAAATGAAGAAAAAGGCCAAAGCTCCTTACACCGTTCTTCAAAAGGACAGCAAAGCACACATTGTTCGTGAAAATGCAAGCAAAACAACTGCCTTTGTTCTGTTCGAAGCAAATGAACAAATCAACATATCAGGAGTGAAAGCTGTTGATGCTCCTGCACTGGTAATGCTGAAAGATAAGAAAGACACCAAAGTTCTTAGCCTTTGTGATCCTGATCTGCACCTGTATGAAGGTCCGGCAGATGTAGTCATTGAAAATGGTAAAAGAAAGGAAAGAAGTATATATTCTCGCGAATGGAAAGACAACGAAAGTAAGATTTCAAAAGTGAGAATAAGCATTGAAGGAAACTGGTCTGTTCCAAACAACAAATACTGTACATTGATTAGCAACGAAGCCAATCAAACAGTATTGGAATTCAGCTGTCAGCATGGCTTGACCAGAGAAGTTGAACTACAAAAAAAATAGATCATGGCTAAAGATATTTCAAGAAGAAACTTTATACGTAATACCGCCGCAATTACTGCAGGTATGACCTTGATTCCACAGGCTTACTAAGTTCTTGTACCGAAAAGGGAAAAAACCAAACTTGCTTTTCATCTTCCCGGATCAATACCGAAAGCAAGCCATGGGATTTATGAAACAAGATCCTGTGTTAACGCCAAATATCGACAAGCTGGCGAGCGATGGTGTTGTGTTTAGCAATGCTGTTAGTAACCATCCGTTGTGTAGCCCATACCGTGGTATGATGCTAACCGGAAAATATCCATTGTCGAATGGAGTATTGTCTAACTGCCACTCGGGAAGGACAGAATTTGGGAACTTCTTAAAACCAGATGATGTTTGTTTCTCAGATGTATTGGCAAACAATGGTTACGATGCCGCCTATGTAGGCAAGTGGCACCTTGACGGGCCTGCTCCAACCCAAAAGGGAGAAGCTAAAGTTTGGGATTCCTATTGCAAACCTGGCAAACACCGCCACGGATTTAATTTCTGGTATTCTTATGGTGCTGATGACAACCACTTGACTCCTCACTACTGGATCAACGATGCAGGTGAAGATCAGGCACAATACTTTAAGCAATGGTCTCCTGAGCATGAAGCTGAAGTTGTGGAGAAGTACCTGGAAAATGCAGGTGACAAATTCAGAAATGATGACAAGCCATTTGCCATGTTCTGGGCCATCAACCCTCCTCACCACCCTTTTAACCTGGTACCTGAAAAGTACAAGGAACGTTTCGAAGGCAAAACAGAGAAGGATGTACTGAACCGTCCGAACGTACAGTTCACCGACAACAGAGAGATGGGTGACAAAGGTTTTGGCGATATGTTCGTTGAAAAACGAATCGATCAGTCCATTGATTACTTCTCAATGTGTGAAGGGGTAGACCTACAAATTGGAAAAGTTTTGAAAAGCTTGAAAGAACAAGGTTTAGACGAAAACACAATCGTAATCTTTACTTCTGATCACGGAGAAATGCTAGGTAGTCAGGGTATGATGCACAAGAATGTTTGGTTTAGCGAAGCCTTTGATATTCCATTCATTATTCGTTGGCCTAAGAAGATAAAGCCTGGCACCGATGACTTGCTAATGAGTGTGCCTGATGTAATGCCTACCCTACTTGGTTTAATGGGAATGTCGGATGATATCCCTTCAGAAGTGGAAGGAAAAGACTACTCAGGAATCTTCAGAAATGAGAAAGTAGACCGTCCGGAGGCGGCCTTGTATTTCTTTGCCAAACCAGAAGACGATACTGAAAAACGCAGAGGTGTGAAAACACATACCCACACCTATGTGATCGCATATGATAACAAAGGAGAGAAACATCATTTCCTGTATGATGATGTAAACGATCCATATCAAATGACAAACATTTATAGGGAGAATACGGAACTGGAGCAAGATTTAACCGAAAAGCTTCGTGAAATCTTAATCCGCACAAACGATCCGTTTGTTTCCTATTTATAATACCAATTATCACACCAAATGCGCCTAATAAATCACATCTTTTCTTTTAGGCTCATTTAGTATTATAATTGGAATAAGACTTAGCATATCTTGATTCAAAAAAGGGCTGAGTAGTAAATTTGCACTTTGGCTAAAGTGCCATCCGATTATTTTATTGAAATTATCGCTTCACTTTTACTGGATGTTTACTACTGGCCCTTTTTCTAAACTTTAAAGTAATGAACAGAATACATCTATACCTTTTAACCGGACTTCTCACTTTTCTTACGCTTCAGGCAGTAGCGCAGGAATCCCTGGAAAAGGGAAAAGAGAAGAAATTGGTATACGAGTGTGACTTCAATCAAAAATCATCATTGGAAGACTGGGTAATGGAAGGACCGGGAGTTGCCAAAATCAACAAGGGGCGTCTGGAACTCTATTCCCGTTATCACAAAAAGGTGAACCGAAAGATGAAAAAGGGTGAGATTGTTTTTGAAGAAGGTACGGACAAATGGTATCAGAACTACGTAGATGGTCTGGCTTTAAAAGCAGAACCTCACATGTATTCTTCCTACAAGCTGGACGATACTTTTAGAGGTGGACACCTGGTATACTGGAACAAAACCATTACACCGGAAAACTACGTGATTGAATTCGATTTTCAGAGTCCTATTCCCTACCCTTTGCACATGATCATGTTTTCAGCAACAGGTACAAAAGGGGAAAATGTATTCCATCCTTCCCTGAATAAGCGATGTGGTGTAGCCGCTCAGTATACAAAGGGTGACATATACAATTATCGCATTTCCTTTCTGGCGCCCAAACGCGGCACTGCCAATATGCGCAAATGTCCCGGCAGAAGATTGGTAACAAAAGGCCAGGACTTAACGCTTAAAAACCTTACCGGAAAACATCACATGAAAGTTATTAAATGGAAGTACCAGATTGAATTCAGGATAGACGGCCAATTGGTTTTCCAGTATCATGATAAAGAATCGGATGCTGCACTGGGAGCAGGACAAACAGCCATTCGATTGATGGTTCCTGCCAGAGGATATTACGACAACTACCAAATCTTTGAATTAAAATAGAAATTCAGCACATAAAGTACCTTCCCCTTTTCCCCTGCGACAAAGGGGATTTTTTATACTCACATAGAAACTAAAAAGGTAAGCCAATTAGCCTTGAGGTAGGCTGAGAGTTCATTCTCTGTTGGCATTATTATAAGATCATTGTAAGCATAGTTGAAATGACCTTGAAAGCATAGTTGCAATGACTCAGTAATACGAGTAGCAGTAGTTTATTCTTGAGTCTGAAATATCAATTCGGACTCCTTCTTCCTGTTTTATGGGGATATCACAAATACGCCTGGAAAACTACTTCTCCTGCTTTTCCAGGTATTCACTAGGAGTTAAATCGGTGAACTTCTTAAAAATTCTGTAGAAAGAGGTTTTCGAGTTGAAACCACAATCTTCGGCAATGGCCAGCAGAGTGTAATCCTTGTTCTGGGGATCCTGTAAACGGTTCTTTACTTCATCCACCCGGTAAGTATTAATAAAATCGTTAAAACTGATTTGTAAACCATCACGCAGGATATTGGAAAGCTGCACCTCGCTCCAGGAAAGCTGAATGGCCAGTCGTGACTTGGTCAATCGTTTATCGAGATAAGGCTTCTCTTCCTCCATAAATTGATTGAGAGTCTTAATACTTTCCTCCTGCTCCTTCTTTTTAGGTGCTGAAGCTGCCTTTTTTGTCACCACTTTAGCCTTTACGTTTTTTCGTTCTTCTTTCTTCCTGCGATTGGCATACACAACAACCCCCGCCGATAAAATGGATGCAAGAACAATGAGATAAAGTATCCATGAATATTGTTTCCAGTTCCTGTTCACATCTATGGTCAAGACAGCAGGAGAAGTACTCCATTTCATATGATTGTTGGACACCAATACTTCAAGTTGATGTTCTCCAATAGGCAGTTTGGGTACCACAATTCTATGTTCTCCCAAAGGCAAAAGCGTCCATGTGGTATCTAATGTGGAAATACGGTAGCGAATTCTGTTTTTTTCAGGTTCCCAATAAGACATGGCAGATACCGTAACACTTAAGTTCTGATCGGTATGATACAATTCAACTTTCTGCTGAAACACATCTCCTGATTCCCCTGAGTTTGAATAAGAGACAAACTGAGCCTCCGGGGTAAAGGAATTCATTTTAAAATCAGAAGGGTAAAAGGAGTTCAAGCCATTATTTCCTCCAAAATACATTTGTCCGCTGGTATCAATGCAAGCCACCTTGTATTCAAAAATATTCCCTTGTAAGCCATCTTCCTGATAAAAATTGGCAAACTGCTTTTTCTTCACATCAAAGCAGCTTAATCCTTTATTGGTGCCAAGCCACAAACGGTTCTTTTCATCTTCCAGTATACTCAAGACCACGTTTCCGGGTAGTCCGTCCTTCTCATCTAAAGAAGTAAATATGTCCTCTTTTTCGTTGTAGAGGTTAAGTCCATTGCTGGTAGCTATCCACAAGCTACCTTTGCTGTCCTGATAGATATCATAGACCCTATTGCTCGACAAACTTCCTTTCTGATTTGAGGCTCTATAGCTTTGAAATCTGCTCTCTCCTCTTTTTAATCGACAGAGACCTCCCATATGGCATGAAACCCAGATGTCACCATTGGTCACCTGCGAGATCACTTTTACATTTTGATTAGTCAGATCATTTTGCTCCTTGTTCAGAAGCTCTACACTTCCCTTTTTTGGATTCCATTTCCAGATTCCCTTATCCAGTTCGGAAAACCAGTAGTTCCCTTCGTCATCCTCCAGAATCTCAAATACACTCTTCTGAAAAATCAGTTTTCCATTTGCCGTAAAGTTTTCAAACACCTTACCTTTCACATTATATTTTAACACTCCTGCATCCGTACCGAAGAATACCAGCCCTTTGCTATCTACATAAGCCGTTCTAACCGTCTTGTGTTTTATCTTCCTCTTGGTAGCTTCGCTAACTTTGGCTGGCTTAAATTCTTTTTTAACCGGATCAAAATGGCTTATGCCATCCCTCATCATGCCAACCCAAACATTACCCAGTTTATCTGAAACAACTGCACGCAAGGTGTTGTCAGGTAAAGAATGTTTATTTTGTGGAATATTCTGATACAATTCAAAAGGCAGGCTATTAGGCGAAAAATGATTGACTCCTTGCATGGTTCCTACCCAAAAACTTCCAGATCTCTCACTTATAACAGCCAGAATGTTATTGCTTGAGATACTCTTTTTTAATAGGGGGTGATGCTGGTAATTGTAGAATCTTTCCTCCTTTCTATCAAAGAAATTCAATCCCTTTTTGGTTCCGATCCAAAGATTTCCTTTTCCATCATCATTAATGGCAGTGATGTAATTGTCAGATAAACTATACTTATTTCCTTCCGAATGACGATAAGTAACAAAACTCTCATTTTCATCCTGAAATAGGTTCAAACCTCCTGCTGTAGCAATCCACATTTTGCCTTCACTATCCTTAAACAAATCCTCTATATAGTTAGAAATCAGTCCCCCCTCTTTTCTTTTTTTGGATCGAGAAAAGTATTGTTTCTTTTTCTTCTTTATGTCTAAAACCGTAATTCCATTTCCTGCCGTACCAATCCACAGGTGTCCTTTCTTATCGAAACACAAATCATTGATTAAGCGCTCTCCTTTCGAGTAACTTACCGTTTCACTATTAAAAGGAAAGTGCTCATATTGTTCAAACAGATCTTGTTCTTTATTGAATTTAAACAATCCATTACGGGTACCCGCCCATATTTCATTGCTTGCTGAAACGGCCAAATCATTCACATAGAGGCTTTGTGCTTTATTTACTTCATAGGGCATCAAATAGTATTTCATCTTCCCCGATTCCCTATTCAGAAAAACCACCCCAATTTGGGTAGCCATCCAAATATTCTGATCCATATCCTCTATGAGAGCATTGATTCTTTGATCCGCAACCTTATCAAAAGGACCCTGAGGCAAGGGGAAATTGACAATCTGATAACCATCAAAACGGTTCAGCCCCTCTTTGGTGCCAAGCCATATCAATCCTTTCGAATCTTGAAGCATGGAGTGCACAACGTTTGAATGCAAACCATCAGAAGTTGTAAGCTTTTGAAAACGAATCTCCTTACTCTTTGCATTTGTAGGGGTAAACAGCAAACAGGCAAAAACCAGAGCCAATATGTATTTTATCAATCTCATACCTTTGTATAAACGATTACTCTCTAAGAACAGCCTAAAAATAATATTTCAATCCCTGACAAAGAATCAAAACCATTATTATTATAAAAAAAGCTCTCTAAAGTATAATACCTAAGAGAGCTTCGTACCAAATGAATGTATTCAAGCTCAAGGCTTCACACATTTATTTCATCTGTTTATAATTTTTCACATTTGTCAGATGGAACTTACCATTCAAAAATAATCATAATCGTGTGTGAGTTAATAATTATTTACTCATGGACGTTTCATTATAATTTCATATTTGTACCATCAGACCTACATCTCAATGGTCAATGCTTTTCTTCTTCTCAATGCTTCCAGGTAATAGTAGTCAGCATAAACCAGGGCTACATCAATTTCATGGCGCTGTGGTTTTGCTCCTGTACTATGCAATAGAAAAGCATCGTTCACACCTTTTGCAGAGTAGCTTGGTGATGCCAAAGAGTTCAAAATGGCATCAGCAGCCTTGCCATAGCGTTTTTTCAATTCCGGTTTGGTAAGCAATGAGCTTAGCTCCACCAAACCTGAAGCTGCAATAGCAGCGGCCGATGCATCACGTGGTTCACCTTCATTACCTGTCAGATCAAAGTCCCAATAAGGAATATGATCTTCTGGCAAACCTGCAATAAATCGTTCTGAAACCTTCATGGCAAAGTCTAAAAACTTAGGCTCTTTGGTTTCACGATAAACCATGGTGTAACCATAAACAGCCCAAGCCTGTCCCCTGGCCCAAACACTTTCGTCAGCATAACCCTGAGAAGTGTTCTTATTTCGAACAGCACCCGTATTTTCATCGTACTCTACCACATGATAACAACTGTAATCATTTCTAAAGTGGTGCTTCATGGTGGTCTCAGCATGCTTTACCGCAATATCCCTGTAAACAGGATTCCCAGTCTCTTTCGATGCCCAAAACAAAAGTTCCAGATTCAGCATATTATCGATAATAGTAATATGTTGTTTCCACTGAGGATGCAGTTCATTCGACCATGACTTGATGGTTCCCACCTTAGGATTGTACCTGGTGATTAATGAGTTTGCGGATTCTATCAATACATCACGGTATTCTTTCTTTCCAGTCAATCGATAAGCCTGTCCGTAAGAGCAATACATCATAAAACCAACATCGTGGTGTTCTTTGTTGTATTTATATGGTTCTAAAGGCAAAGTTCTCTTCAGAGCCTCCTCTTTCCAATACTCATTCTTGGTTACATCGTACATCTGCCAAAGAATGCCAGGATAAAAGCCAACCGTCCAAACAAGAACTCCATTTTCAGGCATTTTCCAATGCTCTTCTCCACTCTCTATTAAGCGAGGATGTGTTTCAAAGTCAGTATGCAAAGCCACTGATTTCTTCAACTGTCCTTCACAAAATTTCATCTCCTGCTCTATATTCACATTAAGATCCTCCTGGAAAATTGGCGACATTTCCTCTTTGCTGGTATCTTTTTCTTTTGAAGAAGCAGATTGCAAACATGAGGAGTTTACCCCCACCAGTAATCCTAATGCGATAAAAAGTATAATCTTTTGCAACATTATTTTCTTTTAAACAGCTTGGTAAAAGAACAGGGAGTAACTCCCTGTTCAATTTATCTTTATTTCCACAATGGATTTTGATCCATTAACTTGTTCTCGTTCATTTCCTTCAAAGGAATTGGCATCAAATAGTGCTTCTCAGCAACATTATTCGATGAACGGTACAACCACTCTCTCGAAGAAGCAACGTTGGCAGCTTGCATTTCTGCTTTTAGTTGCGCCAATTTTTCAACCAACACTCCCCAACGAATCAAGTCGTGCTTACGAATTCCTTCAAAACAGAATTCTCTCAATCGTTCTGTCATCAACTCCTCATGGAAATCATCAGCAGTAGCAACCAAGTCAGCTTCTACATTAGCTAATCCAGCACGGTTACGAACCTGATTCATAAACGGAACAGCTTCTGCAGTTTTATCCAACTCATTCAAAGCCTCAGCTTTCATCAATAGAATATCAGAGTAACGAAGAATTGGGAAATTAATTCCAGTGTAGTTTTTATCCAAATCACCAGGTTCCAAACCATACCAGCTGTATGATCCATCAGCGTTATCCACTTTTTGAATACGACGGAACTTACCCGGAAACCACTCATATCTGTTTTTCTGAATCTTTACAACTCCGCTTTTATCAACTCTAAAGTTGGCAACATTCCAGTCATAACGCTCATCATTGTCCTGATCATAAGCATTAATCAAGGATAGTCCTGCATAGGTAAATGCGTAAGCGTATGGAGAGTTGTTTTGCTGACACATGATTCCGTTTAGGTTACCATGCTTACCATCTTCACGAATCCCTGCACCTCTTTGATTCTCGAACTGAACTTCAAAAATTACCTCGGTATCATCATTAACACCTGTAATTTCGTTCATGAAGACATCTTCATAGTTCTCAATCAAATTGTGCTCTCCACTGTTGATGATTAGGTCACAATATTCATTCACCTTGGCATAAGATTCTGCTGGCATGTGCTTCAATGGTACACCAGCTTTTGTCATATACACTCTTGCCAACAATCCCCAGGCAGCTGTTCTGCTAACTCTTCCGTATTCCATCTCCTCTGAAGGTAGTGGCAAGTTTGGCGCAGCAGCTTCCAATTCAGTAATAATAAACTCGTAAATATCTTCAGCCGAAGTGCGTGCAATATCATTGGCAGTTGCATCGCTAACAGATTTAGTTCTCAATGGTACTCCACCCCACCAACGAACCAAGTCGAAATAGAAGAAAGCTCTTAGGAAACGTGTTTCAGCTTCATATCTTAATTTTCTGCTATCCTCAGTAAACTCTGCTCCTGGCAAGTTCTCCAACAACAAGTTGGCACTGTTGATTCCTCTGTACAAGGTTCTCCATGTGTTTTCCAAATCAACGGTAGAAGCATTGTGAATATACAAACCTACAGTCCAGGAATTATAAGAACGTGAGAAAACAGCCTCGTCTGTTCCTACCATGAATTGAATAGGCAACTGTTCTCCATAAGTGTAACTGCTTCCAACATCGCTGTAAACTGCATTCAATGCTAATCTACAATCCGCCTCATTGCGATAAAAATTATCAGGACTTATTGTTGAAAGGGGTGTCTGATCCAACTCCGATTCACAAGAAGTAAAAAGGACAGACAGAACTGCGAATATGATTAAAAATGATCTTTGCATTTGTTATTTTTTTTAAAATGCCATTTCAAAGAATGATTCTGCTTGGAAATGGCAGTTCATAAGCTTTTAATTAAAAAGTTAAGTCAACACCAAAAGTTACTGTTGAACTTACAGGATAAGCAGAGTAGTCCAATCCTGGAGTCAAAGCACCATACTTACCTACTGAAACCTCAGGATCATAACCAGAATAGTTGGTTAAGGTCCATAAGTTTTGAGCTGAAGCATATACTCTTGCTTTCGAGAAACAAGTTTTCTTCAAGAAATTCTTGCTGAAGTTATATCCCAAAGAAACAGTCTTCAATTTCAGGTAAGAACCATCTTCCACTACTCGATCAGAAACCTTATTTCCTTCCGGAGCATAGCCCAACACAGCCTTCTCACCACGAATAATGTGAATATCATTTGTTGGGTTTGTAGGAGTGTAACGATTTGCTACAGAAGCATAGAAGTTGTGATTCTCTTTAATATCAGGACTTTCAAATACAACTCTGTTGGCATTTAAAATATCATTACCATAAGACCATTGGAACAAGAATGAAAAATCCCAGTTCTTATATTTGAAAGAGTTATTGATACCTCCGAAATGCTTAGGTTCTGGATTACCAATTACAGTTCTATCACGCTCATCAATGGTGTTATCGTTATTCAAATCTTTGTATTTCACGGAACCTGGAACAACCGCTCCACCGTTATCCGCAATATTATCTTTTAAAACATATCCTTCACCATTCACATAATTGAAATCATCAACCTGATACAATCCATCAGACAACAACCCGTAAATCTGCCCCACAGGGCCACCTACTTCAGTGATATACTGATATTCTGTATACTTATAGTTCCACTCAGGATTTGTCAACATGAAAGATTCTCCGTCGTTCAACTTAACTGTTTTATTTCGGTTGAAAGAGATGTTAAAGTTGGTGGTCCATTGGAAATCTTCTGTATCGATGTTTCTTGAGGTAATGGCAAACTCCAAACCTTTATTTTCAATCTCTCCAATGTTGGAAACAACACTTTTGAATGATGTTGAAGGAGCCATTGAACGCATCAATAATAGATCTATCGTATTCTTCTTGTACACATCAACATTCACATTCAATCTGTTGTCGAAGAATCCCATATCCAAACCAGCATTGTACTGATAAGTAGTTTCCCACTTCAGGTTCTTGTCTGCAAGATTGGTCATGTAAATCCCTTTTGAATACTGACCCGCGAAATTGTAACCATTATCAGTATCCGCATTCATCTGGCTGTGCGCTGAATAAGTTGGGATTCTGTTGTTACCTGTTGCACCCCAACCAGCTCTAAATTTCAAATTCGAGAACAGGTTCAAATCTTTAACAAATGACTCTTCGATCATTCTCCATCCGAATGAGAATGATGGGAAGTATCCCCACTTGTTCTTTCCTAAGAACTTCGAAGATCCATCCATACGAAAAGAGGCTGTCAACAAATATTTTTCACGGAAAGAGTAATCAACACGTGAGAAATATGACAATAAGGTTGATTTCTCAGCATATGATTCAGGAACGACAGGTTCTTCACCCAATCCAATATTATCAACACCCAGGTTATCCAAAGGCATGTGAGTATTCTTTGCTCTAAACCAATCACTATCTCTTGAGCTGAATTCATATCCTAACATTCCAGTGAATTTGTGGTCCTGAATTTTAGTCTTGTATGTCAACACATTCGAAGTAGAAAGAGTATAGTACCTTCTATCTGTAAGCGTACCATTAATACCATTGGCTCCTTGGTATCCTTCCAAGGTTTCTTGTCCGTAGAACAATTCTTGACGACGGTTATCAGATACATATCCTCCTGTTAGTTTTAAGTTCAAGCCTTTTGCCAAAGAAAAATCAGCATAAACATTTGCACGGAAAACATTCCAGTCAGTCTGACGATCAGTATTCTTCAAGGTCTTAACTGGGTTGAAACGCATATTATTTGGATCTTCCAAGTCGATACCATTCTGTAAACCATCATCGTTTACAGGTTCTACCGGACGGAAAGTAATTGCATCAGCCAAAATACTAACTCTGTTGTTACCAGCAACCTTATCACCTGTTTGCTTCATAACAGAGTAGTTCATATTCACACCTACTTTAATCTTGTCAGTTAGGTTGTGATCTAATTTTAATCTTCCGTTGTATTTTTCGTAACCCGTTTCAATCATGGTTCCCTGCTGATTAAGGAAATCGAAAGAAACGTAGTGCTTTGTTTTGCTGTTACCACCACTCATTGATACATTGAGGTTCTTCATGATTGCTTCACGGAAAATTTCATCCTGCCAATTGGTTCCCTTTTTATTGCGATACAATTCAGGATCTACCCAATGTTCTTTAAACTTATCAATATACTCTCCACCTTTGGCATTAGCAACTTCCTGCTGAAGAACAACAAAGTCATAAGGATTCATCACATCCAAACGATTCTGAATCCACTGTACACCTACAGATGAATTAACACTTACCTTTGAAGGACCTGACTTACCACCTTTTGTTGTGATGATGATTACACCATTGGCCCCACGAGAACCGTAGATAGCCGAAGCAGAAGCATCTTTCAACACATCATAGCTTTCAATATCACGAGTTGAAATCATACCTGGATCAAAACTCTCCATAGGAATTCCATCAACCACATACAATGGTGAATTATCTCCTGTTACCGAGTTCGCTCCACGAATAACGATCTGCATTCCCGAACCTGGCTGACCATCAGTACTGGTAACCTGAACCCCTGCCATACGACCTGACAACGCCTGGTCGAAATTCGCTACAGGAGCTTTTGCAAGTTCCTCAGGACGAACCGATACAATTGATCCGGTAACATCCTTCACACTCTTGGTTCCGTATCCTACAACAACAACTTGTTCCAATTGCTGAACATCAGCTGCCATTGTAATTTTTAAGTCAGTCTGATTTCCAACAGTAATTTCCTGAGTTGCAAAACCAATGAAAGAAACAACAATGGTAGCATTCTTGCCTACAGAGATTTGAAATTTCCCATCAATTGATGTTACTGTACCATTGGTAGTCCCTTTTTCCAAAATACTTACACCTGGTAGTTCCAGTCCAGTATCGTCAAGTACAATCCCACTAATTTTTTTCCCTTGCGCATAAGACAAGGTGCTTGTAAATGTTAGCACCAATACCAACAAGCATTGTACTACATTTCTCATTCTATTTCTTGAATTAATGAAGTTCATTTCTACAAATTAAGATTCTTCAATTCAGCTAAATCTACTTGCGAATAGCTGTAACTTTAACATTCGACAAGAATGTTGTTCTTGTCATATTCTTCACGGATTTGCCACTATGAATGGAACGAAAAGCAATCACTACACTTTTCCCCATGTATTTTTTCAGACTAATCTTTCTTTCCACAGCCTGGTTTTGTTTGTGAATGCTTTCCATCCACAACTCATCCCACTGGGCAGCTTCAACATCTCCTTTGTAGTTGTCTGAAATCAACACTTTCAATTCATTGGCACTGTCAGTTCCATACTTTGAATAAGCCTCGATCTCCAATTCTGCCTTTTTGCAATTGGCAAGCTCAATTTCCTCAGACACCAACCAGTCATCATTTACCGATTGGTTCGGAACCATGATAACACCACGCTTTGAGTTTCCATCTTTACCGTTCACACTCCAGTTTCCCCATCCACTTGTCCACTTTTTATTATCAGACTGAACAGGTTCTCCTTCTACACTAATGGCTGTAAAATTGCCAGTTTGGTATTCACCCTCTACTGCTTTTAATTCTTGCCAGCCATCTTCAAAGATGGTAACTTTTCCCGATTTCTTATTCTTTGGGGCTTTATCTCCCGCCACTGCAGTTGCTCCAATGAATAGAAGAGATACCAGCATTGCTGCTGATACCACTTTCATTATATTTTTAGATCCTAACATCGTCATCTTTTCAATCTTTATTTTCTAAGACCACTAACTTTGAAATCCTGAACGTATGTTGTTCTACTCAAATTCTTCGGATCTCCATTGTCAGCCTCAATTAAGAAACTCTTATGACGGAATGCAATGGTCACTACCTGTCCATCGTATGCACTTAAATCAACCATTCTTGCCTGAGCAAATGTAAAATTATGAACCGAAGTAAAATCAAGATTATCCCAGTTTGCAGTTTCAACATCACCAGCAAAATTGGTAGAAATCATTAACTCAAGAGTATTATTGCTATTGGTTCCGTATCGACTATAGGCTGCAAAATCTAATTGAGAATTCACAAAATTTGTTAGATCTACATTCTCAGCATATAACCAATCATCATTTTCAGCTTTCTTAGAGATCATGATTGCTCCTCTGGCACTTAGATTATCCACATCCATAACGCTCCAGTTACCCCAGCCGTAATCCCATTTGAAATTGGTTGCCTGAACAGGATCACTCAAAAGACTTACTTCTTTCATATTTCCCAATCCTTTTTCTCCAGCCTTAGGAGATACTTCATCCCATCCATCTTCGAATACAACTTCAGGAGTTGGAACCTGAATGGTTACAGTAATTACATCAGTAAAAGTCACCTCACCTTTAATGTTCGTAGCTTTTACAGATAGAGTATATTCACCAATGGCAAGACTATTTCCCTCTGCAAGGCTAATCACACCAGTGTTCTGATCAATTGCAAATGCTCCCTTGTTATCAACAAGTGCATAAGTAATAGGTGTTGTTCCTACCACTGTTGGCTGTACAGACTGGAATGCGAAAGATTCGTTAACCACATATGCTGACTTCGAATATTGCAGGTTAGAAGGCAATACCGCTTTGATTTCCACAATCTGGAAAGAAGCTGCATTTGCAAACTCAGTACTTCCGTGAGCATTAGTAGCCACTACAGTAAGATTGTAGGTATTAATATCCAATGGATGATTTTCAGGCAATGAAATAACACCCGTATTTTCATCAATACTAAATGATCCAAAATCGTCTTTCAACGCGAAAGTAAACGGGCCAGTTCCAGCTACAGTAGGTTGAGCACTTTGCTTTGCCTGCAATTGTTGTACATCCAAATATTCCTGAGGTGAATAAACCAAATTATATGCCTTGGTTTCCACCTTCACCATTATTACCTCTTTAAACTCAGCTACACCTGCAGCATTTGACACATTCACCGACAACTTGTAGTTTCCAGCTTCAATATCTGAATCTAAAGCCAATGAAATCTCACCGGTTTCAGCACTTATAGTAAAATCACTTTCTCCTTCTAATGAAAAAGTAGCAGGTTGGCTTCCTTTAAACAAAGGCTTGCTTGTTTTCTGTCCTTCAGCTCCACGAACAATAGTCTGCACATATGGTACATACTGCAATCCTTCAATTGTACTTGGAAGAATTCTCAACTCAACAGCTTCAGGAAAAACTTTCTCACCAACTTTGTTGCTTACCTTCACATTCAGTTTGTATAAACCAGCGACCAACTTGTTGTCATTAGCTAAGCTAATCACCCCAGTTGAATCCTTAATAGTAAATACACCCTCTACATAAACACCACCATCTTCAGCAGCACCTTCCACAATTTCAAAAATTGGTTGAGAATCTGAAAAAACTACAGGTTTTGCAGTTTCCATTGCCTTTCCTTCATAAACTTCGGTAACTGAAGCATAACGCAGACCACTTGGAGCCAAAACGTCTTCTGCAGAATCACTTTCATCATCGCAAGAATATGCAATTACTGAAAGCAAGGCTAATGCCACTGCCAACCATTTGGATCCAAAACGCCATTTGTTTTTACAATCGTTTGAATAATTCATTGAATTAACGTTTTGATATAAGATTAGTATTAGATTTTCAACATCGTTCCGAAAACGACTGCGTAAATGTATCTTTGCTTGCAAAGGACAATGTGATATTTTTATTCAAAACATGTCCAATATCATTCAACTACCACCTTTCAAGTACGATAATCCAACTAATCACACGTTTTTCACCCATAAGCGAATGATTTTGGATGCAAAAATATCAAAGTTCAAATCTTCTCAAACTTTTTATAGACAGAGCACTATAAAAAAGAATCGTTACAAGCAGGAAGGAAATGCTCTAAGTAGATGGTTTCAATTGTTGCACGAAACCATAATTAAGAAAGAATGATCCATCCCCAAGCAGTATTGGAAATGGGAATAGAAAATAAAAAGTCGGCACTTACTGTACCGACTTTCATTAAAATGAGTTCGACGTAAATCTATCACAAATAGAACTTACAAAGAACAGAATTTTACACCGAACTCATGTTATATTATAAATCTGGATTAATCAGGATATCCCTTGCCGGAATTGGGAACAGATATTTATCCTCAGTAATGGTTGACGGATCAAAATCGCTACGCTCATCCGCATGATTTACATTTGCCTCTTTAACCATTTTACGACGAACCAGATCGTGCCAACGCTTCATTTCGAATGCAAATTCCCAGGCACGTTCCTGAAGAACCACTGCATCGAACTCTTCTTTGGTAGCTCCGGCAGCTAACTTTTGGCTTTCCACAGCACTTCCAAGGTAAGCACGATCCTGAACTTCCCACAAAGCTGCATAGGCTTCAGCCGATGGAGATCCTTCTGCCATGTTAGCAGCCTCAGCATAAATTAGCAACACATCAGCATAACGAAAAATTGGAAACAAACAATTAGATGTAGCCTCGCTCCAGGTAGCACCGCCAATATCTCTGAATTTAGCAATGAAAGGGTGTGCTTCCTCTGAATTCTCCCATGAGAACCATTTGGACTCAGCCATCAGTTTCCCCTTCTTGTCATATTTAATGGTTTCATAAATGGTCCATTCCTTACGATTATCATTAGGATAGTTTCGAGCAAACTCCTTTTCTACAAGAACTTCTCTCCAACCTCCTTCATCCTTACCACGGAAAGCCTTGTTCCCAAAACTTCCATAGTTTCGATTTGAAGCAAAATCAGTATAAAACGCAAAAATGTGTTCTCCCTCAGAAAGACGATCTTCATAACTCCATAGGGTAGAAAAATCATTTTCCAATTGGTAATTTCCGGCGTCAATCACCTCTTTTGCCTTATCGGCAGCCTTTTGGTAGTATTCAGTTCCCTTTTCCAACGGCCATCCTGCCATATGAAGATATACATAGGAAATCAGAGTCTTTACCGCACCCAAAGTTGGACGTCCTTTTTCTGCTTGTGTTGCAGGCAATGCCTTTTCTGCTTCCAAAGCATCAGCCAAAATAAACTCATATACCTCTTCAATAGACGATTTTGTTATCTTTTGCGCATCACCGCCATTCATTAACTCTTTTACAATTGGTACTTCACCCCAGTAACGTACCAAGTTGAAATAGGCAAAAGCTCTCATGAAACGAACCTCGGCAATACGAGCATTTCTTAACTCCTCTGACATTGGAATCTCCTGAATTCTATCCAGGTTATTCAAAACATTATTGGCTGCACCAATTCCTCGGTACAAAGCCTTCCAAATCATTTCCAGGTCGTTGTTCTCTGTAGAAACTTCGAAATCATCAAATTCAAGCAACCTTTGCTTGTTCAATCCTCGAGTTGAAGTAATATCGTCAGCACCACAATTCAATCCCCAGCCTCTTCCGCTTAAACCATTCAAGCGACTGTCATCCTTATATATGTAGGTGTAAATAGGATAAATTGCAGCATCCAATTCCTGCTGTGTAGAAAAATAGTTATCCGGGCTTAAAAGGTATGTATCCTCTTCGTCCAGAAAATTACAGCCTCCCAACAGGCCTAAGCTTATTATCAAGCCAAAGCCAATATTTAATTTATTTATAAATCTTTTCATATGATTTTAATTTGTCTATGGTTGCCATATGGAACTCTCGATGAATTTAATCATTCTGATGTGTGTATTTTAGAATGCTAAAATTCATGTTCGTTTCATCTGTTTATCATTTATCTTCAATTGCCAAATGGAGCCCCCAAGGAAAACAGAATAGGCATTTTCCATATTCAGCTCCATAGCTTCTGAGTTTTATTAGAAAGTAAGGTTAACACCAAAATTGAATACTTTAGCCAAAGGATATGGAGCACGGTCAAAACCTACAAGGTAGTCAGCATTATTTGCTCCTCCCGGGTTATTTACCTCAGGATCGTAACCTCTGTAATCGGTAGATGTCCATAAATTCTGTCCACTTACAAATACGCGCATCTTTTCAATGTTATAACGCTTTAGTACTGATTTACTAAATGTATAACCCAATGAAATATTACTCAAACGGATATAAGATCCATCCTCTACAGTTGCAGATGAATTATCTAAATAAGAGGTTTTATAAGTCGTGCTAAATGCAGGAATTGAATTGCTTGGATTTTCAGGAGTCCAACGATTCTGGATATCAACATTGGTAGGATCCTGATTTCCCCAACCCATTGAACGGCTATACACTTCATTCTTGATATCATTTCCGAATGTACCTGTAAACAAGATATCCATATCGAAATTTTTATATGTGAATGAGTTTGACCATCCCATATTCCATTTTGGATATCCATAACCAATTATCGTGCGATCATCAGCAGTGATAGCCTTGTCATCATTCACATCTACAAATCTTGCATCACCAGGCTTGTTGCCATACACCGCTGCCTGATCAGCTTGATCTTGCTGCCAAACGCCGTCAAATTTATATCCATAAATTAAACCTAAAGATTTCCCTTTCTGAATCAATGCAAGTGCATTATTCTCACCCATGATAATTTTCTCAGCATCGCCCAAATTCATTACTTTGTTTCGGTTGATACTTACTGTTACATTACTGCTCCACTTTAACTCACCAAACGAATGGTTTGTTCCAAGGTCAAATTCTATACCTTTATTCTCAACCTCTCCCAGGTTCTTAAATTCCGATTTGAATCCCGTGTAGAAAGGAACAGCCACTTCCAACAACAAATCTTTTGTTTTCTTATAGTAGTAATCAGCAGTTAGTGACAACTTTCCGTTGAACAATGCAACATCGAAACCAAAGTCTACCTGGGCGGTTTTCTCCCACGATAGGAATGGATTATTTGAACGAGCAGGAGCAATTCCTACACTAACACCAGAACCATCAATAGGATAGTTTACACCAGTACTCATTAAACCTTTAGATTGGTATGGCGCAGTAGCCTGAGAACCTGTAACACCAAAGCTGGAACGCAACTTCAAATTGTCAACATACTCTATATCTTTCATAAATGATTCCTCAGACAGACGCCATGCGAAAGATCCACTTGGGAAATATCCCCACTTGTGATTGTCCGCAAACTTCGACGAACCATCAGCTCTCATGGCAAGAGTCACCAGATATTTATCGTTGAACACATAATTCAAACGTCCTAAGAACGACATCAACTGCCAATCAACAAAAGAAGAAGATGGCGATAAAGGTTCCTTACCCAAAGAAACATCATAGAATCCATTTTCAACATCGAAATTTTTCACTGCCAAAGCTGAACCTTGTGTCTTCGAACCAGTTTGCTCATTCACAAAAGTAAAGTTGATTTTATGCTTACCAACTTGATTCTTATAGGTTAAAATATTGGTATTCTGCCAAATAAACTCCTTGCGGTTATTGATATTGGCTCTACCGTTGTCTCCTTCACCAGCGTAAAGGTTCACACTTGAATACATATTAGAAACGTAATCTCTAGTGCTATAACCTCCAGATACTCTCACATTCCATTTATCATTGATTTGATAATCAAAGTATGCATTGATATTTTGCTTCACATTATCGATGTAATGATTCTGCTCCATATAATCTGCTACAGGGTTGGATATCGTCGCTAATGAAGAACGGGAATAATTTCCCTCTTCATCGTAAATAGGAAGAGTAGGCTCCATGGTAACGGCATCATTAGAGATAGATCCGTTTGGCCAACTCAACTTGTGAGGTCTGTCCTTACTAAGGATTCCATTGATACGAACTCCCATCTTCAAGTTCTCTGAAAGATCTACATCAACATTCGCACGATAGCTAAATCTCTCATAGTTTGAATTTTTAAGAATCCCTTCCTGATTCAAATACTGACCAGAAAACAAAAAATTAAACCCATTCTTTTTCCCACTTACCGATAAATCATGATTGTGAGTCAAGGCTGTACGATACACTTCATCTTGCCAGTCTGTACCACCATTTCTTTTGAAATTCTCAATCTGCTCAGCAGAAAACTCTTCAGCTCCTCCTGTTTGAACACGTTTTTGGTTGATTACTTCAGCATAAGAAGCCGCATCTAAAAGATCCATTTTATTTGCTAATTGCTGAACTCCAACATAACCATTGTAGCTCACCTGCATTTTTCCATCTTTACCACCTTTTGTGGTTACAAGAATAACCCCATTGGCACCTCTGGAACCATAAATAGCAGTTGCGGATGCATCTTTCAATACCTCTAAAGATTCAATATCATTTGGGTTCAAATCAGAAAGAGATTGACCAATAAAACCATCAACAATTACCAAAGGAGCATTGCTACCGTTAATTGAATTAGTTCCGCGAATTCTAATTTTAATATCTCCACCAGGAGCTCCACTGTTCGATTGAACAGAAACGCCAGATAGTTTCCCTTGCAATGCCTGACTTACATTTGGTGTTTGAATGTCCACAATCGATTCCGCTGATACACGTGAAGTAGCACCTGTCAAGTCACTTTTGCGCATGGTTCCATATCCAATGGCAACTACTTCATCCAAGCCAACATTATCAGCCTGCAACTCAATATTAATGGTTTGCTGAGTTCCAACCTTAATCTCCTGTGTTTTCATCCCAACAAAAGAGAAAACCAAAACATCCCCAGCAGTAGGGACAGTCAATACATACTTTCCATCTAAATTGGTGGTAGTACCAATAGAAGTTCCTTTCACAATAACGGAAGCTCCTGGTACTCCTAAGCCATCTTCAGCCAATGTAACAGTTCCTGAAACGGATCGTTCCTGAGCTTTCAGAAATTGTACCCCTACAATAAAGAGGCATACAAACAGTCCAATAATTTTTTTCATTAGATCATAAATTGTTTAGAGTGTTAGATGGCATCCAAATCATCAATACATCATTTGAATACTTCTCTAACCGAGTTTAGTAAAAGCAAGTCATCACAAATATTCTACTCCCAAAGACAGTTTTTGAAACCATCAAATCGTTTCCGTCTGCTTAATTCCAGAATATTTGTATAACTTATAGTTTCGCAAACGAATGCATAAATGTATGATCAGTATAAAATGAGCCTTTATCATTTTGTTCAAAACATTTCCAAAATCATTCGAGAAATGAAGGAAAGGCACTTATAGCATGTCTATTGGACAATTTGAACATATGGTTGGATGATAATGGATGTGGTCTTTCACACAACAAACAACAATCTATTTTTTTATAGATAGCGATACAAATTATGTTAGTACAGAAAAATAACTCTGACATCTTTTGAAATAACCACATCCACAAAAAAAATCCCGAACTAAAAGAGTGCGGGATTTTCCTTGAATTCTATTTCAATCTATTCATTTTCTACCTTAGGATCTTCTCCTTTCGCATACCTCGACGGAGAAATCTTAAAATGATCGCTAAAGCACTTGCTAAAGTATCGGGGGGTTGTAAAACCAACCGAATAGGCAACCTCAGAAACACTCACCCCCACTTCCGAACGAAGCATTACAGCGGCCTTTTTCAACCGGCTACTCAATATGAAATCATTTGGAGTTTGCCCGGTAATTCCTTTTATTTTGGCATATAAACTTGTACGGCCCAGGCACATTTCCTGTGCAAACTGGTTGACATCAAACTTTGAATTATCGAGATTTTCTTCAATCACCTTCATGGCCTTCTCCAAAAGCTCAGCATCCAATGAATTGGAAGTAATATTTCTCACTCCAATGCCTGGATTTGTTCTAAACTTTTCCTGAAGCAAGGTTCTTGATTTGATTAGATTCTTACATCTCGCCTGAAGCAATTTCATATTGAAAGGCTTGGTTATGTAATCGTCGGCCCCAATTTCCATCCCTTCAATCTTATATTCCAAGGCATCTTTAGCAGTTAAAAGGATGATTGGAATATGACTGGTACTTATATCAGTCTTTAATTTTTCGCACATCTCGGTACCCGATAATACTGGCATCATCACATCACTAATAATCAGGTCGGGCTGTATTTCAATGGCTTTCTCCAAACCTTTCTGCCCATTCTCAACCCCAATCACCGTGTAATGGTCGTCAAAGGAAGAGCACAACATATCGCGCACTTCAAAATTGTCTTCCACGATTAACAAGGTCGGATTTGTTGGTAAGATATTTGTTTCAGCCAATCTACTTTCTGATTCCTCTACCTGATTGGCAAGCATTTTTGTGTTGGAGCTAAGCTCAAATTTAAACTCTTCATCCCAAATAACATTTTCGTCTTTGAAATGCTCTTTCCCTTTAGGCAAATATACTTCGAAACAAGATCCCTCGTCAGTTTTGCTATCTACCTTTATTTCGCCTCCATGAAGGTCAACAATCCCTTTTGTTAGAGCCAATCCAATTCCTGAACCCAGATGTTGATGTTTTTGCTGGCTCAAATGATCAACCTGATAGAATCGATCAAAGATTTTATCTAAATATTCCTCAGGCATTCCTTTTCCTGAGTCAATGACTTTCACAACCACCTGCTTTTCCAAATCATCCAGCAACAGGTATACAGAACCTCCATCATCAGTAAATTTAAAGGCATTGGAAAGCAAGTTGAACAGCACTTTCTCCAACTGCCTTGCATCGAACCACAAAGGAATACTATTCTGATGACATACCATTTTAAAACTGATATCTCTTCGTTGTGCATATTCTTTAAAAGAGTCGTATATACTCTTTGTAAATTCTACAAAATCATGCTCATTCACCCTTAATTTCACATATCCGAGCTCTTGTTTTCTAAACTCCAAAAGTTCATCAATCAGGTTCTTCAATCGATAGGAATTCTTAAATGCAACCAAAATTTTGTTGTAGATTTTGGGAGCGATACCAGATTCATCTAACAGTCCTTCCAATTGCCCCAGAATCAATGTAAGGGGAGTTCTAAACTCGTGAGATATGTTGGTAAAGAATCTCAATTTTGATTGATTCAACTCTCTGATTCGTTCCTTGTCAACCTGTTCCTTTTTCAAATTTTCCTCCAAAATTGCTTTTGAAATTAATACGCGGTTTATATAGATTAAAATACTGGCAACAATAGCTAAATACAGCAAGTAAGCCCACCATGTATTGTAAAAAGGGGGATCTATTTGAATATTCATTTTCGTTGTTTGCCCATATTTACCATCGCGGTATACCTCTCTCACTTTAAAAGTATAATCTCCTGAAGGCAAATTGGTATAGCTTACTGTTCTACGGTATCCCGCATCTACCCAGTTGTCATCAAAACCTTCCATCAAATACTGGTACTGCGATTTGTTTGCCTTTAAATAGTTGAATGAAGTAAAATCGAAAGAGATTACACTATGTCTGTGGTTTAAATTGATTTTTTCGGTAAAAGGTAATGTTTTGCTTAAAATCTCACTCTCATCGCCAACACGAACCTCTTTGTTGTTTACTTTCAACGAAGTAAAATAGAGAGGATGGCTGATACTTTGGTTTTGCAATTCCTTTTCCCAAAAGGAAACCATTCCATGAATTCCCCCAACAAAAACTTCCCCATCTGAGGTAATAAACAATCCTCTTTCATTGATTTCACCCAGCGGGAATCCACTTTCGTAGTCATAGGCTCTGAATACCTCCTCTTCAACATCAAACTTGCTTATCCCTTTACTGGTAGCAACCCAAAGAAATCCATATCTCGACTCCGTAATCCCATAGATAAAATCAGACGGCAAGTCATAATTCTTGCTAGAGTATACCTTGAAACTATCATCTTCGGGAAGATAACGATTCAAGCCTCCACCCGAGGTGGCGATCCATACTCTTCGCATATGATCCTGATAGATCTGATAGATAAAATCGCTACTGAGATTAAAATGTTTACTATCCCTTCTATAATTCTTAAGATGTCCTGACTTTACATCAAAAACACTTAAGCCTTTGGTTTCTGAACCTATCCACAATCTGTCATCCTTATCAAGAAGTAAAGCAAGGATTTTTTGTCCTACCAGCTGCCTTTGCTCCTCTTCATCAAAGAAATCGGTAAACATTTCAGTTTTAGGATCGAACAACACCACTCCCTGGTTGGTTCCAAGAATTAATTTGTTTTCATAAGGGATAATTGCTGAAATGATGTTACTTGGGATGGAATAAGACTGCTGATCGTTTTTTAAATATTTTTTGATTCGTCCTGTTTTTATATCCAAAACATTTAGACCCCCCATATGAGTCCCAATCCACAGTCTGTTGTCATTATCTAAATATAAACTTTTGGCATTGTTGTTTGATAAGCTCTTAACACCTTCTCCTTTGGTGATATAGGTAAAACTTTTTTCCTTTCTGTTGTAGAAGTTTACACCTCCCCCCTCTGTTGCAATCCATAGATTCTTGTCATCGTCTTCTAACATAGATCCCACAACACGATAATTAATAGATTTATTATGCTCGGGATCAGCAACAAAGTATCTGAATATATTTGTTTTAGGATTATAGATATTCACCCCGCCAAAATAGGTTCCAATCCATATACTCCCCTCATGATCGCGAAACATGGTGTAGATTGAATTATGACTAAGGGCATTGGGGTTTTTATCAGACTGGTAATAGTTAGAGAACTTCCGACTTTTTACGTCCAAAACACTAACTCCAAGGAAAGTTCCAATCCAGATTCTCCCTTCCCTATCTTCCGAAATATCGCGAACTACATTGTGAGCTAGACCTGTATCCTGAGTATAGTGTTTTAATACCTTTTCTTTATAAATTTCGTATACACCATTGTTCTTTGTTCCCACCCAAATGGTGTCCAACTTGCTTTTATAAATACAGGATACTTCATCTTTTAATATGGTCTTCAGGCTCCCATTGTTTACGTGACTAATCAAGAGTCCTTTGTTTTTCATTCCTAGAAAAAGATCTCCATTGTCGTCCTCATAAATCTCAACGACACTATTCTCTTCTGTATGTATATCTTTTACAGCAATAAATTCAGATTTTGTTTCCTTTAATCTAAACAGTCCGTTATTGGTTCCCACCCAGATATCTTTTTTACCAATATAAAAGCAATTTACATCGGCATGAGGGTAGTTTATCAACTCATCAGTTTCAATGTTATAACTTGATAAACCTTCCTCTGTTAAGATCCATAATCGATTTCTGGAATCAAATTGCAAGTCACGTATATTATTTCCCAAAATACTATTGGGATTCTCTCTCTCATGACGAAATACATCAATTTCGTAACCATTAAACCTGTTCAATCCATCACGTGTCCCAATCCACATGGTGCCCAAATGATCCTGTTCAAGCGCAGTTACAGATATTTGCGACAAACCATCTTTCAAATCAATGTGATCGAAATAAATATCCTGAGCCTGACAAATCAAGATCTCCAGCAATAAAACAAATAGAAGAAAGGTTTTTTTCATAGGTTACAGGTATTTTTTAACAACAAGATTGAGTCTTCCTTGTAGCAACAAATTAAATCATTTCCTATCGCATTCAAAAATTAAATAGACCGGTATATTTTACTGATATGTTGCTATTAAACAATGCTTCCAATAATTCTTATTTTATCTATTTAACAGACTCAAGTTATACTTGATAAATTCTATTAAATAGATCTTAAAAAAAGGCAAAGTCGATTCCAATGAATGCAACTTTGCCTTTAACCAAACAGATTAACAATTATTCAATCGTCAATTATAAAATTATTGTGAAGCTATTCGCTAAGTTGCAAATCCTCGTTCAATGGCTTCAATTTAGGTAGCATTAAATGTATGATTCCTAGAATCACAAGATATAGTAAACCTGCAACCAAGAACATCCAGAAATAAAATGAATTTCCTGATGAGTCTAAACCATTCCCTAAAGCAAAGTCAACCAACATACCTGCAATGGCACCAACCATTCCACCAATTCCAACTACAGATGCAATTGCTTTCTTCGGCATTACGTCCGAAACAATGGTAAACAAGTTTGCCGACCAGGCTTGATGACCTCCAGAAGCCAAAGCTATTAAACATACCGCAATCCAAACATTATCTGTTAAAGCTGCGAAAGCTACAGGAGCAATACATAGTGCACAAATTAACAAGGAAACCTTACGTGCTGCGTTCAAACTCCATCCACGGTTAATAAAAAACTTGGACAAATACCCACCTAATATACTACCTACATCAGCTGTAATAAAAATTATTACAAAAGCTCCACTCAATTCTTTAATATCATCTAAACCAAACTTCTGTTTGAAGAAAATTCCACTCCAAAATAAGAAAAAGAACCAAACTGCATCGGTAATTTTACCTATGGCAAAAGCCCATGTCTGTCTTAGTGGCAATACACGAGACCATGCTAACTTCTTATCTTTCCCTTCCTGAGTTTGTGTTTTATTATCTTGCAGGATATAATCCAATTCTTCCTTTGAAACTTTCGGATGTTCCTCTGGCTTCTTGTATGTTCTTAACCATAGCGTTACCCATATTCCGCTTAAAACACCTGTAGTTAAGAATGCAAACTGCCAATTATCTCCATTACCTGCAACAACCAATGCAATCATTGCTGGTGCTAATATTGCTCCGATATTCGCTCCCGCATTGAAAATACCTGTTGCAAAAGCACGGTCTTTTTTTGGAAACCACTCCGCAACTGTTTTAACCGCTGCAGGAAAGTTACCAGCTTCACCAATACCTAAACCAAATCTAGCTCCAATAAAACCTACCAAGGCAAATGCTGGACGTACTGCCGCATGAAGCATACCAAATATACTCCAGATGGCAATAGATAATGTATATCCAATCTTGGTTCCAAATCGATCGATTACACCACCCATCGTAATCATACCAATAGCATATGCGGCTTTAAATGCCATATTGATGTATCCGTAATCAGCGTTACTCCAATGGAATTTCTCCATTAAAGTAGGGCCTAACACTCCCATAATACTGCGATCCATATAGTTTATGGTTGTTGCAGCAAAGAGTAAGGCAAGAATTCTATATCTGTAATTTCCTGCCGGCTTTTCTAAACCTGTTCCACTCATATTTATTTCTTTTTAACGAAGATCAACACTTCCTATTTTTTCAATTTCTTAATAATCTCGAAAGCTTTAACTGTTGCCTCTTCGATGCCCTGATAATCAAAAGAGCCATCCTCTTTCTTTAGCATCAACTGAGACCCCATTCCAACGCAGTGAACTCCTGCATCAAACCAAGATTTCAAGTTTTCCTCGTCAGGCTTCACACCTCCTGTTGGCATGATTGATGACCAAGGGAAAGGACCTTTAACAGCCTTAACGAATTCCGGACCTCCTACCTGAGCACCAGGGAAAATTTTCACTACTTCAGCTCCCAGCTCTTCTGCGTATGAAATTTCAGTAAGAGAACCACAACCAGGAGACCAGGCAACCTTTCTGCGATTACAAACTTTTGCCATTTCTGCATTCAAGATTGGAGAAACTACAAAGTTAGCTCCCAACTGAATGTACAATGAAGTTGTTCCTGCATCAATTACAGAACCAACACCCATTATCATTTCCGGGCATTCTTTAGCTGCCCATTTATTTAGCTCTGCAAAAATTTCATGAGCGTAATCTCCTCTGTTTACGAATTCAAAAAGCCGTGCTCCTCCCTTATAACAGGCTTTCACCACCTCTTTACAAATCTCTATATCTTTATGAAAGAACACAGGAATCATTCCTGTTTCTTTCATTTTTAATGCAACTTCTATTCTTGAAAATCTAGCCATTTTTTCTAATTATGAATTTATCTTGCAACACGACCTGATGCATCACCATCCATTAGTTTCTCAACTTCTTCAACCGTAACCTGATTGTAGTCACCATAAATAGTGTGTTTCAAACAAGAGGCAGCTACAGCAAAATTCAAGGCTTTCTGATTGTCATTCGGCCAGGTTAGCAACCCGTAGATTAAACCTCCCATGAATGAATCTCCACCACCAACACGATCAACAATATGAGTAATCTGGTAAGTGTTGTTTGCTTTGAACAACTCTTTTCCGTCATACAATACTCCTGACCATGAATTGTGATTCGCATTAATAGAGCCACGCAAAGTAGTAATTACTTTCTTACAACGAGGGAATTGCGTCATGATTTGTTCTGATACTGACAAATATGCATCAGCCTCAACATGACCACCTGTTACATCAACACCTTCAGGTTTGATTCCCAATACTTTTTCGGCGTCCTCTTCATTACCAAGAACCACATCTGTACCGGCAACCAAAGCAGGCATAACTTCACCAGCAGACTTGCCATACTTCCATAGGTTCTTTCTGTAATTTAAATCACAAGAAACTGTAATACCTCTTTCATTTGCAGCATTAATTGCTTCCAAACACACGTCAGCAGCACCTTGTGAGATAGCTGGAGTAATTCCTGTCCAGTGGAACCAACTTACTCCTTCGAATACTTTATCCCAATCGATCATTCCTTTCTCGATTTGAGAAATTGCAGAATGTGCACGATCGTAAACTACTTTACTTCCACGGCTTACCGCTCCTGTTTCCAAAAAGTATATACCTAATCGATCTCCACCATGAATGATGTTATCAGTATTCACGCCATACTTTCTCAAATCCATCTCGCATGCACGTGCAATGTCGTTCTTTGGTAAACGAGTCACAAAGCTCGATTCAATACCATAGTTTGCCAAAGAAACAGCCACGTTCGCTTCTCCACCACCATAAGTAGCAGTAAATTCTGATGCTTGCGAAAATCTTTCATATCCAGGTGTTGCCAAACGCAACATGATCTCTCCAAAAGTAACTACCTTATTACTCATCTCTATCTATCTTTTCCTTGTTATCTATTTTATACTTACCACGATTGGCGAACTCAACTCTTCAGCTTGCTTCTTCATTAAGTCTTTAAAACTTTCCTTCTTGGCCCAGTTTGCATCTTCTTTTTCCCAAACTGCAAAAAAGTAATGTGTAGCTGCTTTGTTATTCGAAATCTTCTGAGTTACAAAGTGAGTTTCTCCAACTGGCTGATTCCATCGGCTGCCTTTAATTACATTTTCCGACAATAAAGGAGCATCACCTGTTCTTACTTTCTCAGCAGATTTCACAAGAATTCCCAATCCAAGGAAATCCTCATTCATTGATTGCTTGTCGTGAGTAGCAACACCTGTGAATTCTTTGTTCGCTTCAAATTCAAATGGCTTTTCCTCTTTCAAATAGCTGGTAACAATTCCTGTTGCCAATTCAGCTTCTTCTTCAAGACCTTCAACAGTAACATCACTTTGGAACCAATATTTTCCAGCCCAAATCGAAATTCTTTCAGTAGCATTCAACATCTTACCATCAACATTCCAACCTGATAATTTCAAATCAAAAATAGAACGCACAGGACCACGAGATACAAGCTGAAATTCGAAACGCTCAACACTTCCTAATCGATAAAGAGAATCTTTGTGAAACATTGCTAAACCGCCAGATCCCAATGATGGTCCAACGTGCAATACATCCATTCCCCAATCTGATAATTTGTGGTAGGAACCGCTTGTTTTGGTACCGATTTTATTCATCACCATTTCAGGAGAAAGCTTACCGAATAAGTCTTTTGCATTGCGACAATCGAAGTAGTTACGGAATCCCATTATATCATTTTCCCAGCTTACACTTTCCGCCTGATATTTTACAGGAACTCCAGTATATCCTTTGGGAGAAACTGCCTGATCAACACCTTCAAATCCTTCTTCAATACTACCTTCGCCCAAACGAACATTGGTACGGATGGTATATTGTGGAATTTCATTTAATGAAACCAATTTTACTTGAGGACGTTTGGTTTCATTTGAGGCAAAATTGCTAACAAATACCAACTCATCCCAATTTCCATCACGGTCCAAATCATCAACCTGTGATGGTATATGTTTGCCATCGGCTCCTAATACAACAGGAACCTTATCGGCAGGAATTTCACCTACTAATTTCTTTACATCTGCCCTGCTGATTACAACAGGTGCATCTGTTCTATTTTCATGCAATTCATTTTTCAACTCTAAGGACGGAGTTGTACAGGACTGAAAAACAAAAGCCAAGGCAGCAACAACAAAATATCTTTTCATGGTCTTTTCTATCAAAAGTGCTTATTCAACTAGTTCTATAAAAGAGAACTTATAGCCAATCGGTAAACTAAAAAAGGAAAGGAAGAGTTATGGGCTCACTCCCCAGCAACGCCATTATTTATTCATTCTTCCTTTCCATATTGTACACAACTTTACTAACTATTCTTCGTTTGAAGGTTTTCCAATGGTAGCAAGAATACCACCATCAACATACACCACATGTCCATTAACAAAGTCTGATGCTTTTGAAGCAAGAAATACTGCTGTACCTCCTAAATCTTCTGGATCACCCCATCGAGCTGCTGGCGTACGGTTAATGATAAATTCGTTAAATGGATGACCATCAACACGAATTGGTGCTGTTTGAGAAGTGGCAAAATAACCAGGACCAATTCCGTTGGTTTGGATTCCGTATTTCGCCCATTCTGTTGCCATATTTCTGGTCAACATCTTCAATCCACCTTTTGCCGATGCATAAGCACAAACATCATTACGTCCAAGTTCACTCATCATTGAGCAAATGTTAATGATTTTACCTTCACGGCGCTCAATCATTCTTCTACCAACGTATTTACCCATAATGAAAGGACCTACCAAGTCAATATCAATTACCTGACGGTAGTCTTTTACTTCCATATCCTGCATAGGAACACGCTTGATGATACCAGCGTTGTTTACAAGAATTCCAATAGGACCAATCTCATCTTCGATTTGTGCAATACCTGCTTTTACTGCTTCTTCATCGGTAACATCGAAAATGTAACCGTGCATTTCAATGCCTTTTTCAGCATAAGCTGCTTTACCTCTTTCCAAAGCATCTGGCGAAATATCATTTACAACAATTTTTGCCCCTGCTTCTGCTAAAGCGGTTGCAATGGCCATCCCAATACCATGAGTAGCACCAGTAACCAATGCAACCTTTCCTTCTAACCTAAATAAATCTAAAATCATAACAACTACTATATAATTAATAACACAACAACTTCTTAACGCAATTCATCTGGTTGACAGATATCCATATCACCATAGTCAAGGTTTTCACCTCCCATACCCCAGATAAAAGTGTAGTCACTTGTACCGGCAGCCGAGTGAATCGACCAGGTTGGAGAGAAAACAGCTTCCTCGTTCCCCATCCACAAGTGACGAGTTTCTTTTGGTTCTCCCATAAAGTGACAGATTGCCTGACCTTTTGGCACTTCGAAATAGAAGTAAGCTTCCATTCTTCTGCTATGCGTATGAGCTGGCATGGTATTCCATACACTACCTGGGTGCAACTCGGTCATCCCCATTTGCAATTGATTGGTTTTAATGGTATCCGAAACAATCAACTTGTTCAAGGTTCTTCTGTTCGAATTTTCTGGCTCACCCAATTCAATGATGATTGCATCTTCACGTCCAATTTTCACTGTTGGAAATACTTCGTGAGCAGGAGCTGAGTTCATGTAGAAATGAGCAGGATTTTCAGCATTCTCACTGCTAAACAAGATTTCTTTTTTTCCTTTTCCTACATACAAAGCTTCTTTATAGTCCAGTTCGTATACTTCACCGTCAACCGAAACACTTCCTTTTCCACCTACATTAACTATTCCTAGCTCTCTTCTTTCCAAGAAATACTCCGCCTTTAATGGATCAATGCTTTCTAACTTTAATGTTTCATTTACAGGTACTGCACCACCAACAATCAAACGATCGTACTGTGAGTAAGTAAGGTTAACATTACCTTCTTCCATGATATTCTGCACCAAATACTCATCTCTTAATCGATTGGTATCGTAGTTTTTAGCATCCGCTGGATGGGTAGCATATCTTTCTTCGTATTTCAATCCCATTGCTAACTATTTTAATAATTTGAAAAATTCTAACCGAGTAGGGTGATCTGTTTTCTCACCCCTCGATGGATACAAAGAAAGAAAATGCAAATGAATCGTGCAATCGATTGTCTTTATATTCTTGTTTTTTACTTTTTTCAATCGATAATAAAACCTACCAAGACAATAACAAACACTTACTTTTCAAAGCTTTTACAACTCACTATATTTTTTTCTATTTAAATTTATTCTGCACAATCGATTACCTTTTATTTGTCACATTAAGGCTATTTATAAAAATTTATTGCATCTTTGTAGCGTGAATTAATACCTCTATAATTAAAATGAAGAACGAGAATAACGTTACCATACACGATATTGCCAAAGCATTAAATATCTCCGGATCGACCGTATCCAGAGCTCTTAATGACAATGCTCGCATCAGCGAAAAGACAAAAAAGGCAGTAAAAGACATGGCAAAACAGTTGGGTTATCAACCCAATGCGCTTGCATCTAACTTGCGCACAAGTTGCACAAATACCATTGGTGTGATTATTCCCAGAATAAGCCGTTACTTCTTCTCTTCTGCAATTACTGGTATTGAGGAATTTGCTCGCAAAAAGGGTTTTAACGTTATCATTTGTCAATCCAATGACCTGGAAGAAAGAGAATCCGATTGTGTACAAACGCTTTTTGCTTCGAGGGTAGATGGTGTAATCTCTTCGGTAGCCTTGAAAGCTGAAAACTACGACCACTATAAAACCTTTACCAACAGAAATATACCACTTGTATTTTTCGATAGAGTTGTAGACGAATTAGAGACAAGCAAGGTAGTGGTGGATGATTTTAAGGGTGGATTTATTGCTGCCGAACACCTTATTTCGAAAGGATGCAAACGAATTGCACACATTAGCGGACCACAACATTTGAATATATATATCAATCGTCTTCAAGGCTTTTTAAAAGCAATGCGCAAACACCATATCGATATTAATGAAGAATTAATAATTGAAAGTCCATTAACCCGGGAAGATGGTTTGAGATGTGCAAAAACACTTTTGGAATCAGACAATCCGCCTGATGCTATATTTGCTGGTAATGATACAACTGCCCTTAGCATTATTCTTTATGCCAAAGAAAAAGGGATTAAGATACCCGAAGAGGTAGCAGTAGTTGGATTCAGTAATGAACCGTTCTCGGAATACCTTAGCCCATCTTTAACCACGGTAGAACAATCAGGATTTGATGTGGGAACCAAAGCAACAGAACTTTTATTGGATATTATCCAGAACAAAACTGGCAACAGGCAGGAAACCATAGTTCTTCCTGTTAATTTAATTGAACGAGAATCTTCGAACAGAAAGTAAGCAAGTATATCTGATCGCATAGAGAGTGCTAAAAATGAACATTTCTCCTTAAGATTTCAAATTGAGATCATAATTGCGAGAAGTTTTCACCAAAACAAAAGAGGTTGTCTTTCTATTTAGACAACCTCTTCAACAACAATAAAATTGAGCCAACAATACCAAAAATCGGATTCAATTCTAATGAAAAACAACAATTAGTGAGATCACTGGCACTTAAAGTTTAAGTTAGCATCTATACACTCAATATTTAGTCCAAACTCTTCAAAATACTCTCAATATATTCTCGTTCCATATTTGTTCGAGAATCTGTCTTTCCTTCTATTTCTTTTAAGCATTTGTTTCCTATTTTTTTTGCTTCCTCAATATCTCCTGCAATAAAATAGGCACAAATCTCAGGATAACAAACTCCTCTTTCGACTGGCCAGTTTTTCTTTAATTCTTTTGTCCACTCAAGCACAACTTTACGATTCTTAAATGTCGAGTAATCCAAATTCCCTTTAGCCATAAAAAGTCGCAATATCAACTCATTATATACTCCTGGATTTTTTGAAGAGAATTTTTGAATATACTCTTTTGCTGCTTTTTCAAAAGCGACAAAATCAGCATTCTTTATACCACTCATCCATGCCGCTCTAGTGGCAAACATATCCAGTTCCTCAAACCCAATTTGTTTGTATTTTTCAATTACCTTATTGTAATTAGAGCTTCCGTATTCTTTTTGCAACTCATAATCAATTTTATTATCCACTGCTCGCATTACTTCAAAAGGATAAGCAACTTTAAAGTAATCTTTACGGTGCTGTACAAGATATTTGAACACCTCTCCGTCCAAATCTAGTTTCACTACTGCCAAAGCTTTGAAGGTTAAGCTATCCAACTTCTGCTCCTCGGTCAATCCTTTAAAATAGGCATTGAATTCTCCTTTAGAATTTTTATCAAAGGCAAAGTACTTTATAGCCACTGGTAGAGAACGATCTCCATTATGCCACTTCGCAATTGCAGACCCAAGTCTCTTGTTTTCATCAAATACAACCTTTGCTTCAGCAACTAACTGTTGCGGTCCTTTAAAACCTGTAGAGACATGTAAAAGTTTTCCATCACCGTCCAACCACATTAGCGTTGGGTATGCTGTCACATGATACTGATTCGCAATTTCCTGGTTATTGCTGTCCTTTTTATCAGCTTGCAGTTTAAAACACACAAATGATTTATTGAAATAATCTCCCACAATCTTTTGCGGAAACACCTCCTTGGATAACTTCTTACATGGACCACACCACGAGGTATAAACATCCACAAAAAGGGGTTTATTTTCCGTTTTAGCCTTCAGTTTTGCCTCTTCAAAATTTCCATGAAAGAACTCAATTCCCTGGGCTTTAATACCCAAAGAAACACTGAATAACAAAAAGAAAGTCAAAATACCTTTCTTTTGGATTCCTTTAAATACATTCATAATCTTCTTTTTTTACAATATGGTTAGAACTACTACTTAATCTTTCCGACCGTAATTGGGCCAATACTCCACTCCATATAATTGCGATTCTGGAATTATACAGCATATTAAAAATTGAGCTAGAAAACTTTCTTCTCCAACAAAAAAAAGACAATACGAACTTGGTTCAGCCACTGATTGTGGATAAACAAAATAATCTTTCTTGTCTGGAGGAACTAACTTCAATAAACCTGAGGCATTGCCTTAGCAATACCTCAAAATATTATTTATCTAGGATTCTGCTCTATTAATGAGTTCAATTCGATTACTTTACGAGGAATTGGAAGAATGTATCTTTTACTTCCTGGTTCCAAAGTATAGCTTTCGCCAAACAAAGTACGATTGATGGTTTTGGCAGTTTTTGGATCCTTATTCAATCGCTTTAAATCGAACCAACGAAGACCTTTGAATAAGGTTTCTCTTCTACGCTCATCAAGAATCAACTGTAACAAAGCATCTGGATTAGTTTCTGTAATCTCCGGCGTTCCAGTTACATATCTTTTTGCACGAACGGCATTCAAAGCTACAAGAGCTCCGTTCACATCATTATCGCGAAGTTTTGCCTCTGCTTCGGTTAGAACAACTTCACCCAATGAAATCCCACGATTAAAATCTGCTATATCAGAACATCTGTATCCATTTGGGTCCAGATCAAAGGAATTGTACTTGTAATCTGTAAAGAAATTTTTGAAACGCAAGTCCGAAGACTGATCCATTATTGCTAATAAATCATCAGAAACATAGTACTGGCTTGAAAAATCAGATTCCCATTTGTAAAAAATTACATCTGGTTTCTCCCATCCACTGAAAGGAGGCCAATTAGTAATTCCAAAATCCGGTTGTCCTGGTGTCTCTTGACCAATGGTATTGTAATCCATTAGTTCCGGCATCATAGTTCTCACTTTCTCGGCATATTCCCAGGCTTTTTTATAATTTCCCTGGTAAAGGTAAAGGCGTGCTAATAACCCAAAAGCTGCAGGCTTTGTTCCCTGAAAGGTATAATCTGCAGCATTGGAAAGGAGCTCTGCAGCCTCTTCCAGATCCTGGCGAACCTGATCGTAAACCTCTTTAACTGTTGACCTTGCATAAGTAAGGTTAATATCCGATTCTAAAGGCATAGGTACACCCAAATCAGTAGAAGATGTGTTCGCATCAAAATGTTTCCCATACAAATTCACCAAAACAAATAATGAATTAGCCCTGTTTATCAATGCATTACCTTTTACAAAATTACGTGCATACACTCCATCACCTTCTGGTGCATTGTCTATGTTTTCAAGAATGTAATTGCACAAATAAATCACATGATAAAAGCCAGTCCAATCTCGATCATCACTTGTTGTTTCATACAGGTGGTCTGCCCATACATAGCTATTTTGACCTGCAGATGACACCCCAGAAGCAACAATATCTGGCAACCTACTATCATCTGACATCAAAATTGAGTTAGCATGACTATACGTTATTGCATTATCATCATATGGATCAAATGCATCAAGAATCATCCCCAAATCATCTATTGTTTCAGGGATCAGATTTCCTTTTGGTGTTTCCTCAACAAAACTTTCGCAAGAAAAAAGGAGTAAGGAAATAAGAGCTATATATATATTTCTCATGATATTCGGTTTTTACAAGTTTAATTTTAGACTAACAGTATACTTGGCTCTTACTGGTAAAGAAAATGGTGAACCAAAGCCTGAATTAGTTAGATAATCACTATCCAAATCATATCTGTTGGCCGCCCAATACCATACATTCTCTGCACTACATCTAATTGAGCCTCCCTTTACAACAGGTAATTTCTTACATAGTTTGTTTAAATCGTAAGCCAAACTAATGCTCTTCAATCTTATAATATCTCCATCATCAACCAGGTAATCACTGTATTTTACAGCATTAATTCTAGCCCCAGAAACAAATCCCGGACTTGCATCTAACTTAGGTACCCATTTGGTCAATTCATCGCCAGGTTTTGTCCAACGATACTTTTCAGACATCCACTCAGTAGGATTAAAATCGATAAAGAAAGAATTGTCAGGCGCAGGCATTCTCACCTTATGTCCTAGTTTGTAAGTTACCAATATGCCCAAGGTAAAATTCTTATATTGGAACGTATTGGAAAGGCTACCAAACACTGGCGGTGTACTTCTACCCATGAATTTGTGATCATCTATTGTAAGAGAGTACATCGCTTGATAAGGTAGTTTTGTATCATCTCCTTTCTTCATAACTTGAGGTTCTCCATTAGCATCCAATCCTCCGTAACGAAGAGCTGCAATATAAGAAATTGGCTTTCCTTTCATTGGAGTCTGGAAATAAAGACCACTTGCTGAAGGAGTATAACTAATTGAAGTCACCTCATTGTGGTTGTAAGAAAAATTCAATCCTGCATCCCATTTCAACTCATCGTCAAGAATGCGTCCGTTTAGAGATACATCCACACCTCTATTTCTAACTGTAGCCGCATTTTTAAGAATACTTCCCCATCCTGAAGTAGGATCGTTGTTCACATTGCTTAACAAGTCCTTTGAATTTTTTTGATAGAATTCAACAGACCCATGCAAACGATTATTCAGCATCGAAAAATCTACCCCTAGATTTAATACATTGGTTTTTTCCCAACCTAATTGTGGATTTTCAGGATTGGTAATAGAAAGGTAATTTAGCCCCGTTAAAAAAGTAGATTGATCAATTCTACCTGTAATATCCGGTCCCGTGTTTTTGTTGATATTCCCACTTAAACCAAATGAAGCCTTAACAGCTAAACTATTGATCCAATCACTGGAAAAAAACGACTCTTCAGACAATTGCCATTTTCCACCCACAGACCATGACGGGTTGTTTCTGAATTTTCTTGAATTCACCAACATGTTGGTTTGGTCCAAACGTACACTGGCAAACACATTATACTTTTCTTTAAAAGTTACTGCTCCGGTACCAAAATAGGACGCATACTTTTCAACTGTTTCTCCTACCGATGGAGTGTATCTATACGATGTATAGGTTCCTGTATATCCTTTTACCTTTCCTGCCTGTAAGGAAGCCAAGTCAATAGCCTCATGACTAAGTGTTTTATCATCATAACCAAACAATCTGTTGCTATTAAATCTGGTTTTAAGTGAATACAACTCGTTTCCGGCCATCAACTTCACTCTAAAATCATCATAGGTAAAATCATACTGAAGCGTGTTCCTAACAGCGAATGAAACCATTCGTGTATTGGAAAGATCTAAAAGACCACCTTTCTGAGGCATATGATACCCAACAATTTCTGGTGTATATGGATCATCCACCTCTGTATATTGATTCTTTAAAGCTCTAACAGCATCATGATCTCTTCCATACAAATTACGCCCTTCAATTCGTCCTGTCTCATAACTGCCATAGGTAGTAAATTTTAATCCTTTAAGCAATTCCAATTTCAGTTTAGCTGAAGTAGCGAAATTAATCGTCTCCTGCTCATTATCATTCGTTCTTACCTGGCGTAGGTTATTCGAAGTCCAATCCAAAAATCCATTTGCTTCCAAAAGATCTCTGTATTCCTTAGAAATGCCTTTGTTTTGATCTACATAGTCGCCATTCTCATCCAATACTCTTTCATAAGGCAACATACTCCATGCACTTCCATCTCCATTGTTTTTGTCATTCTGGTAAGTTCCTCTCACCCCCAACTGCAAATCAACACCTTTCGCAAGGTTGATATCCGTATTACCAATGAAATTTACCTTATCTGAAGAATTGCCAACTAGCTCCTTATCAGTCTGATCATAATTTAGCGAGAAATAGTGAGAAATTTTTTCATTTCCTGCCGTTAAGGAAATGTTGTGTTGCTTCACCACCTTACGTCTGTAAAACAGATCCTCTATTTGACGTTCATTATCAAAAGAACCAATGTTCGCAACTCTGGCTTTTGCTTCTTCCAATGAGATCGTACCATCCTGCACATAATCCATCCATACTTTCTGAATTTGATTGTATCCCTGGAATGGTGACCACCTGAAGATCCCTTTACCCAAACTTCTTTCAAACTCCAAAGCGGCATATTCAGAAGCATTTAATCTGTGATAATCTCCTACGTCAACTTTATCTTCTATGCTATAGTTCCCAGAATAACTTATTGAAACCTTACCGTCTTTCGTTCCTCTTTTGGTTGTAATTACAATAACTCCATTGGCGGCTCTCACCCCCCAAATTGAAGCAGAAGCTGCATCTTTTAGTACCGAAATCTGATCTATATCATTGGGATTGATGTTCATTGCAGAACTTTCCAATGGAATTCCATCCACTACAATAAGAGGTTTTGTTGTGGACATAAGGGTACCCTGACCACGGATCATCAGATTGTTATCCTTATCTACATATACACCCGTAGATGCACCAACTAATTTCTCTCTAAAGTCGGTAGAAACAACACGGTCCAATTCTTCATTTTCAAGAATCGTGAATGATCCGGTTGCTCTCCCTTTCTCAATGGTCTGAAGTCCTGTAACCACAACTTCTCCTAAAGTTTCAGCATCTGTAGTTAATTTGACATTCAGTATACTTTGCCCTGTGTATTTAACTTCCTGAGGAATCATTCCTACGAATGAAAACACCAACACTGTTTCGTCTTGATCAATTTCCAAATAATAATTTCCATCGATATCAGTGGCTACCCCAATATTGGTTCCTTTGATAACAACAGAAACACCAGGAAGTGGAACACCTTGATCGTCGGTTACTGTTCCTCTAATCGTTTTTTGTTCCTGAGCTTCATTGGTAGAATTAATTTCACTTTGGGGTTTATCAACAATTAGGATTAAATCCTTTTCTACCTTAAAGGTTTTTCCAAGTGGCTCCAAAATTTCTTTCACCACTTCTTCCCATTCCATACCCTGAAAGTTTACTTCTTCAAGCATATGATTTTTCAGCTCTTCGCCACGATACAAAAAGCCAATTCCAATTTGACTACTTATCTCTTCCACCACTTCTTGAACACTTACAGATTTCATTTGCAAGTCCACCTTACCACTTTGCATACCAGCATAACCAGGCAAGCTCAAACAGAGAATGAGCATGAAGCTTAAAAATCTTTTGTGCCATTTGTAGACACCATTTGGTTTTTTTTCCATAATTTCGAGTTAGATTTAAGTTATTTGAATACCTAAGTATTCTTTTAATCATCTTAAAACCGATAAAGTGTGCAGCTTTATCGGTTTTTATTTTCACTTAACTACAGGTAAGACACGTGGAAAAAAATATAGGGTGGGTATATTTATTAATTTTTCTAATCATACCTCTTTCCTCCTTACAGCACAACACACCTCTTAATAAGATGATTAAACAATTAAATCTCTAAACAAGATACAAATTGTTTTACTCAATTTTAAATGATTGATTCTTATCATCCACCTACAATTTATTGCGAAATATTTGATAATCTGCTAGAACAATAGAAGTATGCATTTTTATAATACCCGGCAATTCAACAGCAAATAAATATCTACCGTTCTTTATTTTTTTAATAAATCTATTCAGGGTTCTTAGTATGAAAACGTAATCTAACCAAATAAATTGAGGATTTAGACCATAAATAAAGGTGTCTTCTTTCGAAGACACCTTTATTTATATTTTGCAATATTCTATTTATACTTTCTCTTGAACAATTACGGCATTATCCTTAATCACAAAACTTACATCAGACAGTTGTTCCAATAAATCAAAAATATCCTGTAAGCTTTCGTATTTTTTCATTCTACCGGTAAAATAATTTTCTTTCACTTTTTCATTAACAAAAAAGAAATCAACATCATACCAGCGAGATAGGATCAACGACAAATCTTCAAGGTTTATATTATCCAATACAAATACTCCATCTTTCCATGCAGTAAAAATACTTGCATCTACAGCATTCACCTCTATTTTTTTGTTCCCTTTTGAATAACAAGCTTGAAAATTGGGAGACAAGACTGTTTTTATCTTATTATCTATTCCTTGAGCGAGTACTTCAACCTTACCATTTACTAAGGTAGTTTGAATTTCCTTTTCATCGGAATAAGCTTTCACATTAAAAGCTGTACCCAAAACCTTTACATTTAAATCATCAACCTTTACAATAAAGGGCATCTCCTTATTATGAGCAACTTCGAAAAATGCTTCACCCGATAAATAAACGATACGTTTATCACCAACAAATTTTGTCGGATATTTAAATGATGTTGCCGAATTCAACCATACCTGGGTTCCATCAGCCAATCGCAACTTATATTCTCCTCCCCTTGGTATTTTTAGCGTATTGTATGTTTCTGTTTCAAGCAAGTTTTGATTTGATTGGTATTTTAACAACCCTGAAACATTCTGTATTTCAGTTCCATCTGATTCTCTCACTATTGTATCTCCTTGCTCGAGACTTACCACTTCTCCATTCGCTAATAACAATTCTGCTTTTGAAGATCCTGGTTCAATTGTTTCAATTCCACTTGCCAATGTATTTTCATCAAACTTATTTGTATTCAATATTAAATATGTAGCAATACAAATGGGTATTAATATGCTTGCAGCATATCTTAACACAACAGCTAATTTTATCTTTTTTCCTTTCTTTTTGGCTATATGTTTTTTGAATTCTGCAATGGCTTTCTCTGTATCAGGTCTTTTCACCTCTTCATTTTCTGCAGCAACATAAAAGGACTTGGATCGTTCAACGTATTTTTTGTGCTCCATCGAACACTCCAACCACTCTTCAAATTCAAGTTTTTCAGCTTCAGAAACACTTCCAAATAAATTTCTGGAAATCACTGACCAATCTATATTTTTGTTCTTTTTGTTACTCATCTCAGATTTATGACACTTACATATCTAATTAGGGTGGTTAAAAATTTAGAAAAGATTTACAAATTTGTTCTGAATAATAACAATATCATCAGCTTCAAATAATCATCAAAGTTACATTGACGTAAAAAACGATAAGCTCTCTTCATGTGATCCTTTATCGTATCCACCGACAATCCCAATTCTTCGGCCACTTCTTTGTATTTCATATCCTGCAAAACACACATTTTAAAGGTTATTCTACACTTTTCCGGTAAATCTTCTACTGCATGTTTAATCCTTCCAATCAAGTCTTCATCATCTACCATCTCATAATTACCCGCAAACTGAATGGCATCCATTTCTTTCTTACGATACTTATCTTCCACTTGCAAATGTCGAAGATAGTTCAAACATTTATTCCGAATGGTAGAATATAAATATGACTTTAACGATTTGGTGATTCTTTGACTTGAGGCTGATTCCCAAAGTTGATAGTATGATTCCTGTACAATATCTTCTGCAATATCCAACTGATACACATAAGTTTGTGCAAACACAGTAAGATCTGCATAATAAAGCCTGTAAAGCTCTTCAAATGCCTTCTCTTTTTTCTCTTGTATACCTTTCAGTAAGTCAGACTGGGAGTTCAAAATGGAATTATAATTTGGTTATTTGTCCGCAAGATAGAAAATTGTACGAATAAAATACAAATCGTGTTTTGCCTAGAATCAACATCTCAATACCCGAATGCTTTCTTCTCAAGAATTCTGAAATGTATTTTTAGACTTAAACTTAATAATCATATTAATCTGTCAAATGCAATGATTTAGCAGGAAACAAACGCATCCACAATGAAATATCTCTAAAGGAATTCTAAACAATATTATAAGCTAATCTTGATATGATATCTTACCAGGATTTTAAACAACAATTTCAATAAATTCACAAGCAAACACAACTTTTCGTTTCGCTCACCACATCACTTAATCATGTAAAATCATAGATTCGTTCCACTCCCTCTCTCTGCAAAATATAAGCCCTGAACTTGAAAAACTTTGGAGCTATTTTATTGCATGTAGTTTTAAAAACCATTTCTTTTGCAAAACAAATTTGTATTCTCTTATTTTCAAAAACGGATGCATTGCTTTATCCCCTTCAACAAACCATTGGAACACAAAGTACTTCCTGAGTGCTTTACCAATCCATTTGACTATACGCCTCATCCTTTATGCGTACAAGCTGCTGAAGAACTTCAAGCCAAACTTGGGGCGCCAAATCCCAACTCTAAAGGTAAAATGTATGGTGTGTTGATTGTAAAAAATCACTTCGACGAAATTGGATACATTGCGGCTTATTCAGGCAACGATCAAGCTCAAGAAATTCAGATTCCATTTGTACCACAAGTATTCGAAATCACCAATCCAGATGGATTTTTTCGAAAAGGTGAAGCTGAGTTGAATCAAATCAATCAAGCCATTTGTAAGGAAGAAAATTCGCCGGACCTAAAACAATTGCAAAAAGAACTGAATAATGAAGTTCAAAATGCAAATGACACTTTAGAAGCAGTGAAACTTGACATGGCTAAAGCGAAAAAAGAAAGACAAGTCAAGCGAGCAGAAGCTAACAATCATCCTGACAAGGAAAGCATTCTAAAACATCTTGTAAAAGAAAGCCAAACAGAGAAAAGTAAATTTAACAAGCTAAAGAAAGAGTGTAAAGAAAAGATTGAAAGCTTACAATTAAAAGCGGATGAGCATTACCACCGAATTACAGGTTTAAAACAGGCGCGTAAAACTCAATCAGCTCAGCTGCAAAAGCAAATATTCGACAGCTATCTTTTTTTGAATATTGAAGGAAAAGAAAAAAGTGCAAACGCTATTTTTAAGGAGAGCGAAGCCAAGGTTCCTCCAGCTGGTGCTGGTGATTGCTGTGCTCCTAAGTTACTACAATATGCATTTCAGAACAAACTGAAACCTATTGCTATGGCAGAATTTTGGTGGGGAACCTCTCCCAAAAAAGAAATCCGTAAACATGGCTACTTTTACCCATCGTGCAAAAGCAAATGTGAACCCATACTAGGACACATGCTAAAAGGGATGAGCATAGAAAAAGCAAAGCAAGAAGATAAGAACCTATCCATAAAAGTCCTCTATGAAGATGATGCCATTGCCATCATCAACAAACCTTCAGGTTTATTGTCAGTTCCGGGAAAAGAGATGCAAGAATCGGCATATACTCAAGTAAAAGCTCTGTATCCTGATGCTGATGGACCTCTTATTGTTCATCGTCTTGATATGGCTACTTCGGGCATTATGCTTATTGCCAAAACAAAATCTGCACACGTAAACCTGCAGAAACAGTTTCTTAGTAAAAGCATTCAAAAAAGATATGTGGCTCTATTGGATGGTATTATTGAGGAAGATTTTGGCACTATTGACCTACCCTTGCGTGTTGATTTGAATGATCGCCCTCGTCAATTGGTTTGCTTCGAACATGGCAAGCCTGCTTTTACCAAGTGGAAAGTTGTTGAGCGTACTCCATCGAAAAGCAAAATACACTTCTATCCTGTCTCTGGGCGTACACACCAGTTACGGGTACATGCAGCTCATCCACTCGGATTAAATACCCCAATCGTAGGTGATCCGCTTTATGGTCTGAAAGCTGATCGTTTAATGTTGCACGCCGAGGAAATTACATTTGTGCATCCATCAACACAGAAAAAGATAAATTTTGAATGCCTGGCAGAATTTTAAACCTATTTCCTCCATGTCGACAAGTTATTTTAAGATGTATTTTACCTCTGATTTACAAACACATCCCCTTAAACCTTCCTATTTTCAGGATAAATAAATATGTGAATTGTTAAATTTTATATTCTCGATCTTTTTAAAATCTGCAATTTTATTCTACTTTTGTGTGCAATCTCAATTATTGCAACACTGGAAAGGTGCAGGAGTGGTTGAACTGGCTCGCCTGGAAAGCGAGTATACGCCAAAAGCGTATCGGGGGTTCGAATCCCTTCCTTTCCGCTAAAGACAACTTTTATTAAGTTGTCTTTTTTTGTCTACATACAACCTAAAGATCAGATTTTTACGCATATATTTCATTTGTGTAAATAATAACAAATCACCTATAAAAACCATAATAAAATCAATCCAACATTGGTGTTTTTTACTTTCCAAAAAACAATGGGAGTAACATAGGAGTAACATTTTTTTCACTTTATTACTATTATATACAAAAAGCTGCCACGAAAATCGCAGCAGCTTTAAGCACCCTAAAATTACAAAATCTTAAGTAACGTTAACCATTTGGTATTGGTCCAAAGAGTATTCGTCAGCCTCAGCTGTTCCAAAGAAAGCGTAAATGTGAGTTGCACCTGCTTCCACTGGAAGTGTAATCTCTGCAGATTGATCAGATCTTGCTGCAGTGGAATGGATCATATGAACTTTTGAACCACTCATTACAAGCAAATGTAATTTATCACTAGCATTCCCAACTCCAGTAGCGCTTTCATCCTTCCAACTCATCTCGATTCCTGATGACACTTCGGTATCATCCTGGATGGTAAGATTAGCTGGCAAACTCAAATTACCTACTGATGCTCTAAATTGAGAGAAGTTTGATAAATCTCCCGTTTCATCAAAGGCAGCAATGTTTGTTTTCACAAACAAATTGTAGCCGGTCATTTTTCCTGCAGAAAGATTCCAAACAGGACGAATGAGTGTTTCCAACAAAGAAGAGGCGAAACTAACAACAGCTTTGAACCTACTGCGTTGCTTTTGTTGCCCTTCCGTATTTGATGCATTTGGTCCAGGAAGTGACTTGATGTAATTCACACCTTTCCAACTGCTACCTACTACTGAGCCCACTTTCCCCGTAAATGGCCCCAGAATTCCTTGATTGTATTTCCCCATAATTAAAGGTTTTTGGTTAGTATTGAATTAATAAACATAGAATTGAGACAGATACAGACTTAGTCCCTAAGAGGTATTAGGCTGTTTCTTTCTCTCATCCAATTTTTTCCACCAGCGCTTTAGCAGTGCAACAACAATGGTTGAGATGGCTCCACCAATAACAGAGATTAGTGCTTCCGTGCTATCAACGGGAACTTCCTGTACAGCTTGGATATTTGGACTTCCCATGCCCAATGATTCTGCTACTCCCATGGTGGATAAAGTGCCGATTACAAAAGATGATATCTTATTCATATGATGATGATTTGGTTAGTACTTATAGCAAACTTATGTATCTTTCCAAGAGAAAACCAAACCAATAGATTGATTTGCTTTGACTTACACCATCATGCTTTAAATTAATATTTGGGAAGGGAAATCATCCAGAGGTTTTGCTGCTTTCTGATAAGCATCCAATCATTATCCGGAATGCGGGTGGGATGTCAAGCTTTTTGATGGATTTTTTATGCCCGGAAAAATTGTTTGGATCAAAAAATCCATCAAAACTTTGTATAAGCTTGACTTGTTGGCTGAATTGCTAAATTCATGCGGGGTAAACAATTGATATTAGAGCGAACAGAGGAAATATCTTTGTTTATCAGAGAGGAGGAAATTAATCAATCGTGAAAACTAGACTACCTAAATTTCTAGGAATTTTATCAGGTCCCACTGCTTTAATATTATGAATAAATACCCTACTTCCTAAACTTAAGCTTTTGATTAATTCCTTCTGCTCGGATGTGAATCTATAACCTCTAGAACTAGAGTCTATAGTATATCCACCTTTAAGAACGGTTAAAGTAAATTGAGTAACAGTAAATTTAGTATCGAAATCAAGATCTTCCGTTAGCTTAGCGTAAATTCCGGATTCTACAAGTAGTCTATTTTTACGAATTTTACCTCCTGTTTTACCAGCGACAATTGATATTGGATTTGGAATTCTTTTTATCCTAAAACATTTCCTATCCACCACTTGCAACTCACCTTGAATTTTAGCTGACACCTTCACAATGCATTTTCTACCTGCAGAGCCTGGTTTTGGTATAATCATATATATATTTCCAACTCTTCTGAAAAATGCATTAGTTACTTGAACGTTAACATGATTTATAGGTATTCCAGGAACATTAATTTCGACCGGATTATCGACTCCATCATATAATACATTCATCTTACTGGCAGAAATAGAAGCATACAAAGGAAACTTTTGCGGTACTTGATCATCTGATTTACTTTCCTTGGTAATATGAGTTGTTTCAGGATTGCTTGGTTTTACATCTGCAGCTGATTTAATTTCCGTTTTTACATTGACATTTTCCTGCTTGCCATTTTCATTCTTAGAGGAATTACATCCTATAGTAAAAAGACAGATGCATACTGTAAGAGAGTACATAAGGGACTTATAAAAGTTCATTATCATTATATTTTTTTGTGATAAATGCGAAGTTAATAAAAACCAATCTAATTACTTAATCACACTTTTTTTGTTTTTTAATGTCTGAATTAAAAATGGGTGGTGGTGGGGTTTGTGGTGGTCAGTAGCGGCCCTTACTACAGAGTGGCGAGCCGCCCGCGAGTGGGAGGGTGTGACTGGCAAGTAAAACAGAAACTGGTTTTCTGTGATTGACAGCCAGCAGTTTTTGGCGGCTTTTTTGAAGCTGTGATGGATGTTGCCGGGTGAAGCACTGAGTGGGTTGTTTTTGAATGCTATCGAATGAGATGTATGAGAAAACAATTGAGTTGGAGGTGCTTGACCCGGGTGCGTAGGTTAAAGTGCTTTGAAGTGGTAAAAAATTTTGCGAGTAAATGACAGTGCTCTCCTTTTGCCTCTCCCCTTCACTATTTATAGCTGCTTCTATTTTATTCGGAATGCAAAATTGTTACCAGGGCAAAGTACTGGCCGTGGCCGCTCAAAAAAGATGACAAAAACTGATAGCACCCGACCCAGCAGGCTCGCTTTAAGTGAGCAATGGAGGCTTTTTTGCATTTGGAGCGATAGCGACAATGGCTCGGAAAGCCGGGAATTGCTGTGAACGACGAGTGGTTGAGCGAAAAAATTGTGACAGGGTTGCGCCTTTGTTGTAGCTAAGATTAATCCTAATTCAGAGCCTCAGTTGGAGTGAGACCCTGAAATTGTTTTTTAAAGCAAGGGTGAAACCCCTGACAAATGCCTGTTGATTGAGTAGCTACTGGTTTGAATGCATGAACCTAATTTAGAGTTCTAGCGGAACAAGAAACAGGATTTTGGAAAGCCCTGGCGGAATTTTTGCCGAGGCCCGAGGAGTGAACGCCTTATCCCCTCTAGTCTATTTTGTAATAGATATTTCTATTTATTCCTCACAAAAATCAACTTGCTCTTTCTTTTCTGACTATCTCGTTGCTCTATTATAAATTTACCTGTTGATTTTATTAATGGGGTTAACTTTTGAAATCCATAGTTTCTAGGGTCGAAATTTGGTTGTTTCTTCTGCAACAAGCTACCAACATCGCCTAAAAATGCCCATCCATCATCATCAGATAAGTCAGTAATTGTTGAAGCAATTAATTTTATCTCTTTTACAGTAATTGCATCAAATGCTTCTTTCTCTAATTCTTTATCTTCTTCGCTTTCCTTCTCTTTAGTCTTAGTTTTCAATATCTCGATGTAAATAAATTTATCACAAGCTACTATAAATGGGTTAGGTGTCTTTTTTTCTCCAATACCAATTACTAACATTCCGGCCTCTCTTAAGCGAGTTGCTAATCTGGTGAAATCACTATCACTAGACACGATGCAAAATCCACCAACTTTTCCAGAATACAAAATATCCATAGCATCAATAATCATCGCTGAATCTGTAGCATTTTTTCCAGATGTGTAACTGTATTGTTGTATTGGTGTTATAGCATGTTCAAGCAAAGCTGGCTTCCAACCTGAAACAGTTGGTTTTGTCCAATCACCATATATCCTTTTTATTGATGGAACACCAAATTTAGTTATCTCATCAAGCATTCCTTTGATAGCAGAATAAGGAATATTATCGGCATCAATTAACACCGCTAAATTTAGGTCTCTATTTTCTTTCATATTTCATTTTAAAATTCAGCATACAATTCTTTAGGATAAAAACATATTCTTTAAGATAACTACTGCCAAAGGCTCTGTTATAATATAAACGAGATTGTAAATGTTTGCATTAGCTATGCTTAGCAATAAATTTTAAAATTATTGCACCTTGTATACAAAAGCATTAATATTCATTCCAGCACCTACAGATGCAAAAACAAGGTTTTCCCCTTCATTTACAGCACAAGCTTCCAATTTCCCTTTTAGGATTAGATCGTACAATGTCGGGATGGTTGCTACAGATGAATTGCCCAACCAATCAATGGTCATTGGCATAACTCCCTGTGGGATATTGTTTATTTTGTATAAACGATATAGCCTTTTCAGTATTGCTTCATCCATTTTTCCGTTGGCCTGATGAATTAAGACTTTGGAAATTTCACTCAAGTGAGTATTGCTCTTTTCCAGGCAGTCTCGAATGGCTTGCGGCACATGCTCGAGTGCATACTGGTACAATTTTCGGCCATTCATTTTTAGGAAATGATTGCTTGCGTTTTTGACATGAGGATTGGATGAGCTGCCCATATACAACATTTTAGAGTAAACCAAAGTGTCTGAACGCATTTTGTGTGCAAGGATTCCTACTGGACATTCACTGCTTTTACCTTCCAATACAATGGCTCCAGCACCATCAGCATACAACATACTGTCACGGTCGTGAGGATCAGAAACTCGGGACAATACATCCGCTCCAATAACCAGAGCCCTTTGTGCATCTCCCGATTTTATGTAATAATCGGCTTGAATAACTGCTTGAATCCATCCTGGACAACCAAAAGTCAAATCGTAAGCAATTGTATTAGGGTTCTTGATACCCAATTTGTGCTTTACTCTTGCAGCAAGACTAGGAACAATATCCAAAGCGTTACTATCACTTTTAACATCTCCAAAATTATGAGCGACAATGATGTAATCCAACTCTTCCCCATCAACGTTTGCCGACTCCAGGGCCTTTACAGCTGCTTCATAAGCGATATCAGAAGTAAGAACATTATCCGACACATGACGCCTTTCCTTTATCGTTGTAATCTCCTGAAATTTTTCAATTATTTCATGATTCGATTTATCGACTTTATCTCCCTTTTCTTCATAAAACTCGCAATCGAGAAAGTCCTTGTTCTTGATACACCGTGATGGGATATAACTTCCCGTGCCCGTTATGATACTGTAAATGGTATGGTTCATAAATAAACGTTATGGATTGTATGATGTCAAATTATATATTGTATTCGAATTGATAAACAACAATATGGAGTTTTTTTTAATCAATCCAAAATTCTAATTCTTTTAATTGATTAGTTAATTTCAATATACACAAATTATTTTTCTATAATCAAAATTATTTGCACATAGCAACAACCCCCTCACTTTTAGTCTAAATTCTCTTGATAAAATTTAGATTTATTTCTACACCACAAAATAAGCTGGACTCATCAAAGCGATACAATTCTTGTATTTCTGCTCGCTATAAAACGATATGGAAACCTGATCGATTATTGTGCTAAGAAGGATATTAATTCAGAGCCTCAGCTTGAGTGAGACCCTGAGAAAAACAAACAGCCCAGTTAAAGCAAGGCCGAATTCACTGACAAATGCCTGTTGCTTGAGTAGCTACTGTTTTGATGCATGAACCCACATTTAGAATACTAGCGGAATAAGCAATCCCGAAAATTCGAGAGAAAGCCCTGACTGAATTTTTGCCGAGACCCGAGGAGTGAACGCCTTATTTCCTATTCAATTTTACCAATGATTCTTCTCTTACAGATCAATAAATCACCTGGCTCCTAATTTTCTTAATTTCTTTCAAAGCGGTTTGTGCATAGTTGAATTCGAAACACCATTTGTCACATTGCTTTCTCTTTGCTGGTTCAATATATCTGTCAAAGTAATAGATATGCTTTACCCTGGCATAGTCGTAATGGAATATATCTATGAATTCATTCAGCTTAAAATTTTCATATTCTTCCATTAATGAATCAATGTGTTTTAGGACTTTCTCCCTGGGTGGATGGTTGTATGGTTCACTTGTTATATCTGCAAGATTCTCTGGAATTTTAAAACGAGGACGTCTCTTTTTACCCTGTCTTAAATCATTGAGGTACTTGTGAAATTTCTCCTTGTCTGCTTCCAGTTCCATGTATGTTCCAAGATTGATTTTTCTGGCTTTTAATTCTTTGTTCAAAGCAAGCAGGTCTTTCCGACTAAAGTAATAAGTCCTAGCCCGGATGAAGTAGTTTTTAAAATTGAATTTTTCAATAATAAATCTACCAGGACGATGATATCCTGCAGTTCTGATAATTTTTGAAATATCATCTTCCGGAATCCACTCTCCTCTTTGGATTTGTAGTTTACGAAATTCTGAAGCTGCTTTTTTTACTGCTTCTTTTGAAAATTGATCACGTTTTGGTAAATCTTGAGTACCTACAACTTTTGCCAGTAAATATTTTAGTTGTTTCAATTCTGTGTAGAGCTTATCTTCATCCATAGCTTAAAATGTTTTTCGGTTTTGCTTTGAAGAAGTTAAGAAGATATTTAATGAATATCTATGGAAAATTTAATGTTGCTTTTAGCTGCCAATACACATTTGATTTTAAAATAAAAATGTAAACTTTTTATCTGGATTGGAAATCCGGAACTCGTGACCCGTAAATTGCAAATTCACGGGAGCTGGGGTATTTAATGAATTCTGTGAAAAACTACATGTTACTTTTTGTCTCAGCCCAAGGAATGATCATCTTTTTTGCTGTATCTTGCAGTTTATTCAAGCAAAATTTGAGGTATGAACCTGGAGATGGAAAGATCGGATATCGATTTTGAAAAGTATGTTGTTTGCTCTGCAGCAAACTATCGATCTGTTGATGGAACGATGAAGCGATGTATCGAATTTAGAGATGATCAAGGTGTTTTGTATTTGGCACCCAGAGAGGATGTACTGAAGTTGAAAGAGGTTCCAAAGAATACTTATGAAACTTATGCTTTAAGATATGACAAGCCTTATGCTGATGGGGTTATTTATTCAAAAGAAACTGTTGATATTCCTTTTTTTGAACGCATGAAACAGAGGGGTATTATTGTGGATTTTGTTTTGGATGAGGTGGGTGTGAAAGTTATTAGGTTAAAATAGTACAACCCATTTTTATGCTTGCGCCCTTTCAGGGCTTTATTGTTTGGATTTATTTATCTCATAGGCCTTCGACCTATGCTGATGCTTATTCCCTTTCAGGGAAAATTCGGTACTTATTTACTATCTTCCTTCAGATACAGAACACGAAATACAAACTTCCTTAACAGGGAGTTAAATATTTAGTATCAACATTAGTTAAGATGGAAATATATATAAAGAAATGGGCCACTCACCAGTGGCCCATTGCAAATCAAAGTCGAATGTTAAAATCAAACTTTATGATAGTATTTAAATAATACTAATCAAAATCACATTATAAACTTAAAAATTAATTATTTAAAAATCCAATCCTATGTAATATATTTTAATACTTTAGCTTTATCTTCTTCTATTTCTAGAATGCTTCCTATTCTCTATATCTGTTATCTTAGGAATATCAGCTTGCTGATAATGTAGCACCTGTACCCATTCACCATTGCCTTCTATTACTTGAAAGAATGTAGGATTTTCTTATTATTGGAAATCCTAGACTCCTGACCGATAAATTACAAATTTGCAGAAGGCGAATTCATTGCTAATATGACTTAAGCAGAAAAAATATAGACTTTAAATGCCTTGAGTATTGTGGCCATTTGTCTAGATTGTAATTCCAATGGCGATACAAAGGGATGAGTGGTCGCTCCAGTAAGTTTTGTTCTGCATCTATTGGCAATCTTTCCGGATTATTATAGAGTTCGGAAGCTTTGACTGGTTGTTCTGTTTCCTTTAACAAGGCTTTGTATAGAACTTCGGAAGTCAGAAAAACAGGTATTTTACACGTTGGATCCAATTTGTTGAATTCCAGTTTTCGTACTTCGATATAGCTTTTTGCCAATTGAAACCATTCTTTGTTTTTACTGGTTTCTTCCTCCTGGTAATCGGTTATTAGGTTTTGTACATATACTTCACCAAGAGACAATCCAATTTGATTTAAATTTTCGATTACTCCTTTGAAATATCGTTCATCATTTCCCAGGTCGAAAACATATTCGAATTCTAATCGGTTACCATTTTTATCGAATGCGGTTGGATCGCAACCTAAAACAAATGCTTTGATATTTTGCTGGTTGGAGCAAAAAGGTTTGGGTGTGTTCATAGCTTTATTAGAATTAGTACTTCTAATTTATAGCTATTTATTGAATTTGTAGATGGGAAAGTTGAGAATTATTGATCTTATGGAAAAGAGGTTATCTATATACTCAAGATACAATCTGGGAAAACTTTTTTATCAGGATTGAAAATCTAAAACGCCTAACCCGCAAATTGCAAATTTACGGGAGTTGAGTTATTCATACCCTCACTTTGAGTGAGAGCATGAAGGTTAATGGAATAACACAAAGCTCCAGTTATTTCAAAAGACTTTAACACCTTAATATCCAATAAGAAATAATGACAGACATTGTCAGATTCATATTGACAAAAAAGCAATCAACGCAAATATTATCTTGACATAATTTTACCAAACGATTGCATCACATTACCTAATATTGGTCAAAGTAAAGTTTAAAAAATAGTAATATGAAGTTTAATGGCAAGGCATTTGAACGAAGACAGCAGACCGAAAAAAATTGTGTAGGTCTGCTGTTTAGTCATAAATGACTTTTTAAATTTCGCGATGCAAAAATATCATTTTCAACTGAATAACAAAAAAGAAATCGCAATTGCTTGAAGTAAGCCACTTTATTCTTTGAAAATCTAAATCTTTAGAATATGTCAAGCACAGGTGAAAAACCAGGAAAAGGTACATATACATGTACTAAATGCGGACAAAAGGTTGTATTAGATGACCACTCTGATACATTGCCTCCATGTCCAAAGTGTAATGGTACTAATTATAGACCATAACAAACCAATAGCCCATATAAATATGGGCTATTAATTTGATTTACGAGGAAGTTGAATAATTATTCTGCTTCAATTATTAATTTAAATTCAGTTGAAATGAGTTCAAAATTTGAGATTTTCAAAAGTCCACGAGACTTTCAGTACTATTTTAGATTGAAAGCTGGGAATGGACAAATTATATTAGCCAGCGAAGGCTATACAACAAAACAGGGATGCCAAAATGGGATTGCCTCGGTAAAAGTAAATTCACCCTATGATTCGCGCTATGAGCGTAAAAATGGGATATCCTTTACTTTTAACTTGAAGGCCGCTAATGGCGAAATCATTGGTAGAAGTGAAAGTTATACAACAAGTCAGGCAAGGGAAAATGGAATTGCGTCGGTAAAAGAAAATGCTCCTTCAGCTCCGACTGTTGATCTAAGCTAAAAATCACCTCAATTAGTTGCCTCTTCAAAGAGGCAACTTTTTTTATTCTGTTGCAGATGCTTCCTCCTCTTCGACACCATCCTTTGCTAAACTCTCATAATATAATTTGGTTAGTTGTGAAGTTAAGAAGTTGTTGTTAAGAAGCTTAATAAAAAGATCTTTTGATACTTTCGTGTCCAAATTAAATTTGGATCCATCTGCATTTAGACGCATTTTTTTCAATGCAAACTATCCTTTACCAGATCAACTGCAAGAAATCACAAAACTATACATCGAGAAATGCAAAGAGGATTGGTTAACCCATTCCCTGTACAACAAAGCATTAATCGCATTGGTATTGCAGCGAAACGGAGAAAAGAATACTGCCAAACAAATTACGGATGCCTTAACGGAGCAGGCTGTTATTAAAGAGGAAAATGGCATGTACTGGAAGAGCAATAAAAATGGTTGGTACTGGTACCAGTCCGCCATTGAATGCCAGGCCTTACTGATTGAAACCTTTAGCGAAGTTGATGGTGATTTAAACAAAGTGAATCAATTGAAGCAATGGCTGCTTAAAAAGAAACAAACCAACAAATGGCCTAGCACAAAGGCTACTACTGAGGCCATTTATGCTTTGTTAATGCACGGGAATAATTCTCTGGCTCTTGACGAGAATACTCAAATCACAATTGGGGATAAAAAGATAAGCAACGATAAACTGGAAAAGGTTCAAAAAGAAGCTGGAACAGGATACTTCAAATTGAACTGGAAGAAGGAAGAAATTGATTCATCCATGGCAAAAGTAAAAGTGAGCAACCAGGGAAAAATTACCGGATTTGGCGGTGTATACTGGCAATACTTCGAAGATCTGGATAAAATCAGCGATTCGGACCAGGGAGAATTGCAGGTACAAAAAAGCATGTATATTAAGAAAACTACCGATGAAGGTGAAGTTCTTGAGCCAATAACAGCAGAAACACCAGTAAAAGTTGGCGATTTAATTAACGTTCGATTGGTGATAGAAACGAAAAACGACCTGGAATTCATTCACCTGAAAGATTTAAGAGCTGCCGGAATGGAACCTTTAGATGTTCTTTCAGGCTACAAATGGCAGGATGATTTGGGCTACTATCAAAGCACCAAAGATGTGGCAAGTCATTTCTTCTTTGAGCTACTGCCAAAAGGCAGATATGTATTTGAATACGAGCTGAGAGCCAATAACAAAGGAAATTTCTCCAATGGAAACGCCAGCATACAAAGCATGTATGCCCCTGAATTTACAGGACATTCCAAAGGAAATCGAATTTCGATTCATGAAAGTGAATAAATAGCGAGCTTTAAGATTCAAATCGCTTGTCATGAAAAAAGCATCAATCCCCAAAAAGATTGATGCTTTTTTTATGCTACACTACCGCAAGTCTGTGACTTGTGGCTATACCAATACGATATTGTTTAACACCATGCTAAGCACAAACTACAAGCTATCGCTATCGGTTTTTTTAATATCTTGTATGGAAGTAAACTATGCCTATTGGTCGTAATAATAATTTTAAAGGGATGTGCGGAACAGCAAAAAGGATCTATTTTATTCGAATGGCACTGATCAGTGCAGTTTTTACAATACTGATCTTGAAAGCTGAAGCGCAAACATCAGATACACCACGTAATATTTATGAAGAGGGCTGGATCGAGAAAATGAGAGGCATAATTGCCGCTGATATTTCATTCAATAATTCATATGAAACTTTTCGGGTTGAAACCTCCTCAAACAAAACCATTCTATATCCGAACACTCCCAACAACTTGCGTTTAAAATTACACTATGAGTTCATTTCGTTGGGCGTTCAATTTGCTCCTGATTTTTTACCAGGCAATGGAGACAATGATTCAAAAGGTAAGACGAAAACATTTCAGTTTAATGCAGCTTTGGTATTTAAAAATTGGTTTTCGAATATTACCTACTCAAAAGTTCAAGGCTATTACCTTAAAAACACCGATGATTATATCAACTGGACAAAGGGAGATGCATATATCCAATTTCCTGATTTAAATTACGAAGGAGTATCCATTTCATCGGGCTATATTCATAACTCAAAATTTTCCTTACGCAGTTTAACCACCCAAACAGAACGCCAGTTGAAAAGTGCAGGGAGTTTTATGCCTGTTTTCAATTTCGATTATTACCGGATCAACGACAAATCCAATTCAGTAAACACTCAGAAATCAAAGAACATAGAGTTTCACATCGGACCGGGATATGCACATACATTTGTGCTCAAAGAAAAAATCTATGCTTCCATCGGAATCCTTGCGAGTATTGGTTACTTAAATACCAAACTTACCACGCGCACAGCAAGTGGAAGTTTTGTTACGAATCAGAATAACCTCTTGCTAAGAGGAGATTGTAAAGTTGGAATGGGATACAACAGTAGTAAGTTTTATACAGGACTGTTTGCCACCTTTTCCGACACGTGGTTCAAACAAGAGAATACCACAGTCAGGAATACAGAAACAAATGTTTTCTATCACATCTTTTTTGGAATGCGATTCAATGCTCCCCATCTATTTAAAAAGAAAGGCAAAGGCTAGCGTTTTGCATGTAAAATCATCATAAAGGTCCCCCGCTGTCGCACACATCCTTTCGTGTTATCTTATTACAGTACCATGCGAAAGGATGCGCACGGTAACTGGGGCTTAATAAGATGTGAATGAAGTACTCAATAATTTAAAACACAAACAAAACCAACTGTAAAAACAAAGCCTTAAAAGCTTGCAAATCCGCATACTCTTAAGGCTTTGTTCTTATTTTTTACAAATATTACTTGATTGTGCAACGGTTACTTTTGTTAGGGCAAGTTTTTTTATTAAAATTTTCGAATTTTTATTAATCTTCTTGTCTGTCTTAATGCCAACTTCTCCATTAGAAACAGAATCAACAGCCTTATTATCTACTTTAATTTCTAATACTTTAACAAGATTATAGCTGTCATTTTTGTATACGTACAATTCATCTCCTTTTTTTAAAGTAGTACCTTCAACATTTATTATTGATACATATCCATCTAGAAAGGTTTCTTTTACAATATCCACTTCAATTAAATTAGCTGGCTTGAAAGAAATTAATCCGAAATCATACAAACATTCTTTTGCTTCCTCTTTAGAAATGATGTTATCTTGAACATCAAAGTACAACTTAAAAAGTTGCCAAGTTGTAAGAAGCCCTCTTTCATCATTTAAAGCATCCTGAATTTGTTCTTTTGAGAACGGAGGATTTTGTCTGTCCAAGGGAGGAATGTGTCGTTGGTGATTTACTAGATATAAACCAAACACATCAAATTTACCACGCTCTTTAGCTCTTCTGTACTTTATTTTGGATATTTGACTACATTCTGAATCTTTTGATGTTCCGCCTATTCCTTTAACTTCAATAATAAGTAAGCCTTTCTCGGTTTCAATTTGAATATCTTCTTCTTTTATTTCTTCTTTATCTTCATCAACATCTTTAACATCATCAAATCCGATCCACTCAAGAAATTTTATTACAGCTTTTACTAATTCATCTCCTGATTCAGAAAGAATTTCATGAAGAAATTGATATTTTTTAATATTTGCCTCAATTTCAATATCTTTTTGTTCAATTCTAGAGGATAATTCTTCTTTGATTACTTCCTTTTCAGTTAATAAATCTTGGTGGTTGGGTAATGAATATTCTTTATTATTAGTCCATTTCTTTTCGGTTGAGAAAGGAAATAGCTTAGGGTGAATAGTAGGAGCTATTGACTGAATAAAATTTAATACGAATTGGGAATTTTCCTTTAAGTAAGGAAATAAATATAAACCATAATCATCTTCTAAATATGCGAATGATACTATTTCATCATCTTTATTACACACTAATGGAAAAAAAGATGGATTAGGTATTCGTTCTTCGTTCTTCCATATTTTAGGGTGATTATATGTTGTTTCGTATGAGAAATCATTATTGTATTTTTCTAAAAAGCTTTTAAACTCCGATGATTTAAGCACCACATTTGTTTCTTTTCCATACTTATTTTGTGCAAATGGGAAAAAAGGCATAAATGAATAAATACTATATTCTTCTTGTCCATTCCTTTTAGGATGAATACCATTTTCTTCAACAAACTCATATGTGAATGAAACATTTTCATCTTGAAGAACAATTATTATTGCTTCTCTTTTAATTAAATCCGATAATTTATCGGACAAAAAGTGGGCAGACAATCCTCTAGGGTCAAATATAGTTTGCGGATGTTCACTTAATAGGTAAGAATTATTTTTTGATTTATTTGCCTTGCGTATATGATCTTCCTCTCTATATGGAATGTGTTCTTCATTTGACAAATCAACTATCACTATATCAAACTCATGAATATTTGGAGGAAAATCAAAATTAAGCGAACAATACTTATGAGTATATTTTTGATTATTTGTGTCAACTAATTTCCCAAGACTACCTGCATAAACATTGTAATTATTTTCTTTAAGTAAAGAATTTGTTTTTTCAGGTAGATTTAATGTCAATATTTGAGGTTTATCTATCATCTTACTTATTGGTTATTCTTATTTTAAAATTTGCCCTAACGGCCGGGTATATGGCAAGCAAGGTATTTAGAATAACACACCTATCAAGTTTGCACTGAGCCGAAGCTTTTGTTTTGGCACCGCTGAAACATTTTTTATGTAGCCGAAGCAAAAGCTTCGGCGGTGTTCCATCGAAGAACTGCCGTTAAAAAAATCACTATCTGCCTTATTTGCTATATACATTGTTACCAACTGGGTTTTTTTAGTGTTTTATAATTTGAATAATTACATCAGGACTACTTTCAAACGATGCCTTAAACACATCTTCATCTCTTATTTGTCCCAAGTCATAAATAATGAATAAAATATTTCTGAATACTGTTTTATATGCTAAAATATCATCGTTAAGCTGAGCGATTAATCCTTTTTCATCTTTCTTGCAAAGTTTAATTTCTACGGCTAAATCTATTTTTTGAAAACTAAAATCCGGCACATACTGCTTTGAAGAATATTCTATGTGGGGAAATTCCCTAGAATATTCAATATCATTTGCTACTAGTAAATCTTCATACTTGTCCTGAATTTCCTTTTCTCTCTCAGGAACTGACCTAATAATCTTTCTTAACTTATTAGTCCCTAGATTAATTATTTTAAAAAGTTCGCTTGTTTCATCCGGTGTATCTTTCCCTTCATAAACTTCACTTAAATCTGAATGTTCCAAGTGGTCTTTCGCTGCCAACAATAATCCACATGCCTGATTCATTTGCTCAAGAAATGCTTGATGATGTCTGTTTGCAATTGCACCTTCAATGTCCCAACTTTGAATAACCATTTGTCCTGATTGCTGCCAAGAAAAATTAGATAATGTTAAATAGTATCTTGAATTTGCTCCAAATATTTCTTCAAGCAATCTTAAAGCATTTGCTAACCATCTCATGTGATTTTGAGATTTTCTACCAGAAGTTTGTATACCTGGTATCTGGTCTACAAGTTCTTGAATAACATTAATTGCATCTTCTTTAATCCATTTTTTCATTATTTCTACTGTTTTTTTAGTCTTGTTGGTAACGGCCTCGCCATATGAAGTGGCCCGATTTGCGTGTGGTATATTCGCTTTCTTAGTTTCACTTCAGTTGGCGCGGGAGCTAAACTTCCAAATCCCGCCAAAGCCAGGGCTACTTTATGATGGCTTGTTGGCAAGCGTTTTATTCATTCCTTCCATTTTTTCAAGTAAAGAATCAATCCTAAAATCAATAACCCGATCCAAATAATTCCATTTGAAACAGCATTTTCCTTATACTTAAAAAAGTCAACAACCTGACAAATCGGGTCTTCCATACTTGGAAGTTCATTATACTGTAATGCCTCTCTAAAGATCAGTGCTATTGATATGAAAATCAAAGTAAGCCCAATTATTCTTATATGTTTTCTTTGAACTTTCAATCTTTCAACCTTTGTATGTTCTCACTGTAGTGATTAAAAAGCTTTTGATTCTTTTCTCCCAAAATTTTATCGATTTCCATTAATATGCCTTCAGCTTGATTAATGTCTTCAATTTTTACAAATGTCTGCATGATTTCACTTTCAACTCCAAGCATAATTTCGATAACCATTAAAGGTTCACTAATTTCAAAATTATCATTAAGTGACTTGATATTAGTATATGATTCGTTAATTCTTACATATAGTGAGTCTAAAAGACCTCTTGAATTTAAACAATTAATAATCAACTTCCTTTCTTTAGAATTTGTCACAATATCAGCGGTTATATATTTCTTCGTCTTTGCATCAAATATTGGTGGTTCAGAGAGTACATCTTCATTTACTAAGTCAATCAAGTACAACTCGGATTTTTGTTCCAATTGGTTAGAGTAAATTGAAATCAATGCACACTTAGACGAGTTCAATAAATCACTTAAAACCTTTTCATAGGATATTGCTGTCTGAGCATTTGCAGAAAAAACTACTGCAGTTAATATTATGAACGTGAGAGCTCTCATTTTTTTGGATCAATGCTTGCCAACGTTGGGCTAACCCAACTTAGTTGGTTTATTTTGATTATATCATTTTGTTTATCTATTAAATTTGGGTGGCTAACCCAACCTTTAGGTAGAGTTATTAAAAATATCTATTGGATTTTTAAACTTAGAAATCTCGTTTTTTGCAACATGAGTATAATGCTCAGTTGTTTTACTCAAACCATGGCCTAAAATATTTTATATGTAACGTTAATCTGTTCCTTGTTCCAATCAAATCAATTCCATCATTTTCATGTGTAATGAAAATCAAATTTATAAACAATCATTTTTAAAGCAAACATTTTACAGTAATAAATTTTAAGAGAATCAAATCTTCATCATTAATAATGGTTCTTGTTTCGTTATTACATCATTTACACAAAATTTGAGACAGTATCTACCAAAAATTAAAACAGCCCAAGCTAAGATGGAAAAGTACTTTCGGAAAACATTTTAGCTCCTGCAGAACTTTTGTTAGAGCCAATCTACTTTAGAAAGAGTTCTTTTGAACTTGGGATAAGCTGTTTTTAAGTTCCCTTATTGCCAATCGAAACTAAAAAACAGGTTTTCTGAACTTCCGTTGGCCATTTCCTAAAGTCCGTTGAGCTTTCTGGAAGTTTGCTTATGCTGTACATACTTTCCGCTGGCTCCTACCAATCTTCCAAAGCTATTTTCCTAAACTCCGCAAGTAACTTCTTACTCTTCGAAATTTGCTTTTGGGAAGCCATTTTGTCTTATTTTAAGAAAGTTCAATCCTATTCCTTGAAAATCTTCATGAACTTAATCATTTTTAGATAACAAGTCAAACATCTACAATATTCCCATTTTTATTAAGCTTACAAGGAGAAATAACAACACCTTTACTTAATCATATCTAAATTTAAAAATTCTTCCTAAAATAGCTCCTTCTCTTCTTAAAGCCTACACATCTTGTTTTTATTGACTTTTTTGTCCATCTAAAAAAATTAAAAAGTAGCAAATAGAGAGAAAATAGAAGTATTTTATTATCATATATTTTTAACCAGCTTTAAGAAAACACATTTTAGCCATCATAAAAATGATTTTTTCATCTTTTTTCTAAAATATTTTACAGATACTTATATTCCTCTAATCGCCATTATATCTAGATTTAAGAACATTATTTTAGGACCAAGGAATTTTTTTATACAAATAAGTATTGACATTTTAAAAAATACTTTCCAATTTTATTAGATACATCTTAAGTAACAAAATATTAATGTCAAATGAAAAATCAAATCACATGACACAAATTAAACTTACCAATGATTACATTTTAAAACCTGAAGAGGGTTTTAACGCCCAGGGCGAAAACATCATTGCAAAACTTCCTATTTATAAGGATATTCTGGGTCTTTCTGATGAACAAGTTGCGGACACCATAAAGACAATTCAGGATGACAAGGCTTTGAGCGAAAAGAAGAACATTATTCAGGCTCAATCGCGTTCTACCACCAAAGAGTATGAAACCAATCATCCTGCTTGTGTAAGAGTAGTTCGCGAACTAAGAAAGGAATTGGTGAACAATCCCAATTGCACTCCTGCCATTCTGGAAGATTTTGGTCTAAATCCTGGTCAACGTATCATCGATACCGATACACAGAAACCTGAAATAAAGGTTAGCCAGGTATCGGGTGTTCCTCAAATTAAATACACAAAATCTGTTTTTGATGGCATTCGATTGTTCTGCAAAATTAGCTATGGCGATGAAGAAAAAGAATATGAGGAAACCATTATTCGCCATATTTGGCAGGACACCAAAGCCCGAATGGATCCTTTAAAACCGGAAACCAGGTACTACTATGCTTATTTCCTATACAAAGGACAAATCGTTGGGCAAAAATCAAATGTTGTTAGCATTACATTGGAGGCCTTAAAATAAAATATTTATCTGGCGATCAGGTGTTTTCGCTTCAAATGCCGGGAGGCTGTTCAAAAAGTAATACCACTGTACATTCAAGAACTTTTACCCTTTAATTCTCTAAAGGGAAGTTCTTGAATTTCAAAATGAAGGCAGTAAACTTTACTTTTTGGACAGCCTCTTTTTGTCGTTTTCTTTATCCCTTGTAAATTGCAAACCATTGCTGCTTTTATAATGTATTTGTGTGTTATTGCCCGGAAGACACGAGCTACAACAGAAACGAAGTGGAGCTCAGCGAAGCTAAGCTCGCGCCAGATAGGGGCTCCAAATTATCGAACCTTTATATAGTTAATTAAATGCACTCACTTTCCAAATTTAAACAATCCGCCCAATAACCTATATTTTTTGTTGTGCTGAGTTATTCTTATTAGTCCTAATTTCCCAATGGGTTTACTTGATACCAAGATAGTTTCATTGGCTTTATTGAATCTCATCAAATCTATTGAGAAGCCAAGATTTAGACTATCTAATCTTTCAATCTCATTCCCATTAAAACGGTTTAGTTCAATACCATGCATTCCTTTATTTAATAGAATTAAATCATTATAAATACAAATTGAGCGAGCTGAAGTCTTTTGTTCTGATATCAGGTTTAGTTTGTTATTATCTAGCCTATAAACTCTCAAATATCCCATTCCACAAATAAAAATGAACTCATCATTTTCATCAATTTCAATATCATAACAAACACTTTTACAGTCATCTATTTTTGCAGGTTTTGATTTGTTATCAGAAAGGTCTTGCAAGAATATTTTCCCAGTATTTGTCCCGTAAATAATTAAATCTTGTTTATTTAAAGCACCAACAGTCGTAATATCCTTATTTTTAAATGGTATCGAGTATTTAGTTTCTAAAATATCGCTTTTTGAATCAAGTATTTCTATTTCCTTTTTTAAGAATCTTAGAATTATTCCTTTTTTTGTTTGTACAGGAAGTTCATGTCCATGTATGCCAAATACATTTGTTATATCAAAAAATGTATCTGAACCTGCTGTGAATCCTTTTAATTTATCATATTCATCCTGAGGTAAATATTGAAATCCATTTTTACCACTTAAACAAATCTCATCATATAATTCTGACTGAAATCTCTCTTCATATGGTTTTTTAATCTTATAGGCTTCGTCTTTATCTCTAATTTCTGATAATATCTCAACACATGCCTTTTTCCTAAATGAAATCTCGGCAACTTTAAATATATCAGTAAGCAGAAAGGATTCTCGTTTTTCTGATATCCATATTGCTTGACGCCTGTAATCTAAAGGACTATCTATAATTTTAATCAGGTCAAGGTTCATTTTTAATCAATTTCAAATTGCGGTTTGTTTTTTGTTTATCTGTTATTTCATCATTGCGTTAATTCAGTACAACGAATGGCGCTATGTAACGTAGGCGCCTTAGTTGATTTATGTTTTAAATTTTATAAAAAGGCACAAAACTCTCGCAACCCCACTACCCGCCTATGGTATATAGCGTATGTTAGCCACCGTGTTTATTCAAATATCTTAAAAATTTCTGTTCTTAACTGTTCTATTTTTGAGACAGTGTTATACTCACTCGCTAAATTCTGGATACAATTTAAATATTCTTTATTGGGACCTACAACATACCTGTCGGACTGTAAAAAGACCATAATATCGACCATTACTCTATCTTCGGGTTGAATTTGCTTTATTTTATTTCCTTTGTTGTGATAAACTGTTATTCCTTGCGTTAGTGGAAAAATAAGTTCGGATTCTAATATATTTTTGTTAGGAACATTTTTAAACACGATCGGATTATCTCCTAAGATATGTAGTTGGACATCAGAATCTGCACCATAAATTAGCCAGTTATTTATATTGTTTTTTAAATCCAATGACATATAATCGAGAATGGGTTTTGAAAGTTTGTACAGTTCGATAAAGCCATTTCTTTTTTTCACTTTCTCGTAAAAGTCTTCGCTTGCTTCTTCATTCGTTTCCTTATTAAGAATTTTGAAGAATAGTTCGTTATTGGGTGTTGAAGAAACAAAGTTTTCGGAATGTGCGTCATTTATTGGCAATCTCCAATATGTCAGAGAAATAAGAATAAGTAAATCAAAGATGTCTTTTACACAGTAATTAATACTTCCTTTTTGGGATTTAATTTTATTATAAGTGGGAGATATTTTGCTTTCAATGCTACCGTATAACTTTTCAATAAAATCATCTTTCTCACCATCAATGGTTAAAGTATTTCGATGCCATTCGAAAAATATTTGGCTTGGGCTGAATTCCTTCTTCTTAAACTTCTTTTCTTTTTTGTCATATACATGGACTTTGCTCTTTGTATTAACAAAGCCCTTTATGTAAAACTCTGGCAAATAATGATGTCTCTTTGTCGTCATTTTTTTTCCTTACATGGTGGCTAACTTGTTTGTTAGCTTAATAAAGTTGTGTTTATTTTCTTTTATTTCTTTGTTTTATCAGTTTACACACCCATATGTTGGTGTAAACCTATAAGTATATGATGGATGATAACATCAATACGCTCTATAAAATTACTGAAATATTTTACATATAAACCACCCAAGTACATTTTTCTATTAAATCATTTATAACAAGAATGCCGATTCTGAAAATCAAAATCGGCATTGTTCTATTTTTTTAAAATCGAATCAAAGCTATTTCCCTATCCAACTTCCCAAAGGTTCCAGTATTCGAAAAGTTCGCATACTTTGCATCATATCTGGCAGCATGTTTTTATATACCTGTCTATATTCTTTTGCATTCAGGTGGTTCTTTTCAAAGGCCTCCATACTTGCTTCGTTCCACCTTTCATAAATGGTAAAGCGGGAAGGATCTTCTGCATCCTGATGCAGAAAAGTGCTTACAAAGGCGTCTTCTTCGGCCATTTTATTGAGTACCTGCAAAGCAGCTTTCTTCCAGTCCTCAAGCTTATCTGGTTTAATGTGAAAATTCACATAGAAGATCAAATCATTTTCCGATGGCTTTACAGATGCACTAATCCAATAGGCCAATGGTTTTAACAGGTGAATCTTTCGGGGAGTTTCACTTATCAAGGGTAGTCGCTTCTCATATTCCTTTCGATAGGCTTTCCCTTCCATTTGATAAGTCATAAAAGCATCCTTCGAAGCATCCGTCCAACGCTCATACATGGAAAAACGCCCCTCACCTTCCGCATACTGGTGCACAAAAGCACTCACAAAACTATCTTCCTGAGTCATGTTTTTAACCACACCTATTAATCGTTCCTGAAACTCGTTTATAAATTCTGGCTTGATATGATATTTCACATAGAACACCAGGTCATTGGGATTAGCATATTCATCAGTCATCCTTGATTCTTTTAAATTCATTTTTGTTCTCATTAATTTACAACGATTTGAATCAAGGGGCAACTAAGATTTCAATTATTCTCACCTATCCATTCGGTAAAAAACAATCCGCCATATCATTTAAGAAATCAGCGGGCCGACTGGCCAATCTATAAAGCTGAGTTCGATGAATCGTATGCTTTAAAAAAGTTCCCTTAGCGCCAATAACTTCATTATTTTTTCTCGCAATCGATTGTAATCCTAACTTATTCAAAGACTTCTGAAATTTTAGATTTTATTACAAATCTGAGTTCGTATCTTTACAGCCTTAAAATTTCAATGCATGCAAAACAAATTAAGAGTTACGCGATTTCAAGGCAAACAATGGTACGAATTCTGGATACAGAACCTATGGCGATATCCCAACAGGTTATTGGCCCTAAAGGCTGCCATTGCCATGGGAACATTGTTGATTCCCTTTGTGATAATCGACATGGCTTTTATTGGGGTAACCTTGGCTTTGGGTGCACTGGCGGGTGCCTTATCCGAAACCGATGACCACCCTAAGGGAAGGGTAAAAGCATTGCTGCTTACCATTCTTAGTTTTGTAATTTCCTCTGCTTCGGTCGAGATTTTATTGCCCTACCCCATTCTGTTTGGTATAGGCCTGGTAGGATCTACCATTACCTTTATTCTGGTTGGTGGCCTGGGTGAGCGTTACCGGGGAATTACATTTGGAGCCCTGCTTGTAGCCATTTACACCATGTTGGGTGCCGAAATTTCGCCCCAATGGTATGCTCAAATCATTTTATTGCCAACAGGAGCGCTTTGTTATGGATTATTGTCGCTGGTTTTGCTGTATTTGCATCCTGCACGATTGTTAGAGGAACAATTGGCCGATGGTTTCGAGAATCTTTCTTTGTACATGAAAGAGAAATCAAAGCTATTTCCCAGCGATAAATCCATACAGAAAAAAACCAGGCAAGGACTGGCTTCTTTAAATGTAAAAGTAGTAAACTCTATAGGCAGATGTAAGAATGTTTTGAACAGTTACAGCGATGCTATGAATGATGAGAATCCACTTCGTCCCTATCTTCACAAGTTTATTCTATTGCAAAGTCTTCACGAAAGAGCTGCATCGAGTCATGAACGTTACGATTTGTTGAGTGCTGAAGCAGATAATCGTGAGATTTTGGAAGGTTTAGGTCAGTTGATGCTACAACTATCTCTTGCAGCACACGAAGTATCGAAAAGCCTGTTGATGGGAACAGAATATCATCATCCTGTTTCCATAAAATGGACCATCAATGCCATTCAGGCTCAACTGAAAGCGATCAAGAAGAATGAGAACAAAAATGATTTGGGTTTGCTGCTGCAGAACCTTAATCAGTCGCATCTTTCCTTACAAAACATGAATTTTAACGTGGATTCCGGCTTATTGCCAAGAGTCGACAAGGATTCGAGTAGTTTGTGGAAACGCTTTACCAATCAGCTGAATTGGAATCATCCCAAATTCAAATATGCCATCCGATTGTCTACCTGTTTCCTTATCGGATATCTTTTGATGCTGGCTTTTGATATTGAAAAGGGTTATTGGATTTTATTAACCAGTTTGTTTGTGTGTCAGCCTAGCTATAGCGAAACCAGACAAAGGCTGTTTCAGAGAATTCTGGGAACCATAACAGGTGTGGTCCTTGGGGTTAGTATTGTTCAAATACTTCCTACCGTTGGAGGACAAGTGGTTCTATTGCTAATTGCCGCCTTCCTTTTCTTTGCATGGCTGAAAAACAATTATGCAGTTTCGGTAATCTTTGTTACCATATTTGTGATCGCTGCTTTTAATCTGCTTGCTGATAAAGGAGTTGTAGTAATGATTCCCAGAATTATAGATACGGTAATTGGTGCACTACTGGCCATTATCGTGGTTCGTTTCATGTGGCCCGATTGGCAATACAAACAACTTCCGAACCTACTGGCAACTGCCGTAGAAAAAAATCATGACTACTTTAATCAGATATTATTGGAGCATAAAGCACCTAGCGAAGATGATCTGCTAACCTATAGGATTTCAAGGTATCAGGCTCATCAGGCTGATAATGCACTATCCATGGCCTGGAGAGGAATGAAACTGGAGCCCAAACGCCAGCAGAAAATGCAAAAAAGGGCTTTTTCCATTACCTATCTCAATCATGCATTGCTTTCCTATCTATCCGCTTTGGGTGCACACCGTAACATTCCTGATTATATGAACGAGGAATTGCAACTGATGTACCAGGAGGTAGAAAAAGAACTTCTAGTGGTAGCGGAATCATTAAGAAGAAATGATTCGAATTGTCCCTATGAAGATCTTGAGACTGTTCTTGAGAAATTGGGGAATACCCTGGAAACTACAGAAAGAGGAACACACCGCCAAAAGTTGGTATTGCTTTACAATATTGCCGAAGTAACACAGCAATTGGCACAAAAAGCCTCTCAAATTGAAGTTGAATAAATATTTCACGCAAAGGACGCAAAAATTGCTAGCATAGGGGCATTAAACAAAAATATGAATGCGACTATCATTCTTCAATTTAGCTTTACTTTGCTCAAGCCGCATGGCTCTTACTTTTTGCATTGATCAAAAAGTAAGCAA
>NZ_BAZX01000005.1 GCF_001310955.1 Marinifilum fragile JCM 15579 | reverse complement strand
GTTGAGGAAGTACTTTTTTTGAGAAAACAAGCTCCTCAACCAATTGAGGAGGTACTTTTTTGGGAAAACGAGTTCCTGAACCAATTCAGGAAGTACTTTTTTGGGAAAACGAGTTCCTGAACCAATTCAGGAAGTACTTTTTTGAGAAAACGAGCTTCTGAACCAATTCAAGAAATACTTTTTTGAGAAACAAGCTTCTGAACCAATTCAGGAGGTACCCATAAATAGACTATACTTTTGGTAAGAAATAGTTCAAAATAAAAAGCTTGACCCAATACTGAGTCAAGCTTTTTGTTTGTATAACTGATAAAAACAATTATTTAACCTCCAAAAGCATCATTGGTGAAATACCTGTTTCATATTCTTTTATCAAAGTACCTTCGGTATCATAAGTCACAAATTTACCATTCGCGGTTGTACTTGGTGAAGTAAATACACATACTTTATTATCGTAAAATCCTACACCATTTATTCCAGAAACACCTTCAACTAAATTTTTAGCTGCAAAACTTTTGGTCTCTGTATCAAATACTGCAATTGCTCCAGAAATATTGTAGTTAGCATCGTAAGCTGATGTCATAACATATAGCTTTGAAAAATCATTATTTGCCGACATGATGTTTACATAGCTAGTACTGATACCATCAAGTTTATACAATTCATACTCATTCGTAGTTGTATTAATATAGGCTAAACCTGTTTCTGTTGAAGGAGTTGAATAACTGCTAACCTGAGAAGCATAAAGGTTATTCTTATTGTCTTTTACAAAATAACTTGATACTGCTTGAGTTTCGATATAGCTTATATCTTCTGTATCCAAATCTATAACTGCGATGCTCTTTTTATAATTTAATGCAGCATATAGTTTACCGTTAACAACAGCTAAACCTTCTGGTCCACCTTCTAAAGCAATTTTCTTAACAACTTTTTTAGTATCCAAATCTACTTTTGCTATATAAGAAAGTGTTATATCAGCCCAAATATCTCCACCCCAGCAAGAAACATAAAGGTAATTTCCTTCTGCTACACAATAACGTGGTTTGATAATGTCAGCCTCTATTCCATTTGCAGTTTGTTTCCATGATTTGCTATCCACCCAAAAAATCTGATCAGCATTGTTACCCATCATGTACACATTTCCATCGTAGTTGTATGCATATTGCACATTAGAAATCATCGGAACAGTATTCACTGTTTCGTAATGATTATTAGTTAAAATATCACTTTCCTTATCGTAAACTGAGATACTCGATTTATCTCCGGTATAACCACCATAATTAACTACATAACAAGTACCTTCACCAGGATCATTATCACTATCACTTGAGCTACATGAAGCCAATAAAGTAGCAGCAATAGCTAACATTGCCAAAAATTTGAACTTGATTTTCATTTCTATTTATTTTAGTTGATATTATAAGTTAAGCTTAGTCTATAATTAACACCTGGCATCGCATATCCATATGTAGACTGATAATCAGCATCAAGGATATTATTAACCAGACCTTTTATTTTGATTCTATTTTTGTCATTCAATTTAAACTGGTGTCCTACCGAAAAATTAAGAAGGAAATAAGATGACAGAATGTTTTTATCCTCTTCGTTGGTAAATTGTTGGTCGGTATACTTACAATCTATCGAAAAATTGGTGTTTTTATAAGTAAGTGTTGAGTAGACATTACCGCTATGTAATGGAACATACTCCATTTGTCGCCCGATTGCACTTGAATTCGTTTGTGATTTTTTACGTTCTGTTGAGGTATAAGAATAATTAAATCCTGAAGCTGCTTTTAATCCCCAAAGTGAGTAATTCAACTGCGTCATTAATTCCAATCCTTTACTTTCTACTTCCTGAACATTCTTAGGATACCAACCATTATCATTCACCCACAGTATCCAATCATCAACATTCAAATAAAAAGTATTCAGTTGGATATGCCCAAAAGTCTCTTTGTTTGAATAGTTCCACTTAAAACCTAACTCATAATTGATTCCCTTCTCTGGATTCAGATCAGGATTCCCTTGATCACCCCAAAAACGGTCATTAAAGGTAGGTACACGATAACTTTTAGCCACATTTCCGTTGATACTTAAAGCATGAATATCTTTTGAAAACAAAAGATATTTAAAGCCTATAGTTGGTGTAAAAGGAACAGTATAATCCGTTACCAAACCCTGACGCAGATTAATAGTTGCTGTTAGTTTACGATTAATTTTGTGATAATAGGATGCGTAAAAGTCAACTCTATCCTCAAATTCCAAATCACTGGAATAAGTGTAAACCGTTGGATATATTCTACTGGCTTTTGCACCTATCTTATAACTTATTTTTTTATTTAGCTCATGTTCAATTGATGCTTCTCCAATTATTCTCTGAGTCTGAATGGAATCATTGGTATTATCATTGTGAATACCATTGTCATACACATAACCTCCACTAATCTCATACTTAATGGCTCTTTTATGGTTTTTATAAGATGTCCACAATCTAACATGTTTGTCTTCATATGGTTCTTTAAAATCAGGTTTCGTAAGATTAGTTTGCATATTTTGCTGAATCAAATGCCAATCTTTCTCTAACCAAAGATTAAATATGAGTGTTTCTTGCTCCGAAAACTTATAATTGAATTCTTGAATTAAACCTTTGTTTTCAACATTTGCATTTCGCTGTTTATCCTCTTGCTGAAAAATGCCATTTTCAAAATCACGCACCTCGGTGTTCGTGAATTTAAAATCGTTGTCTTTTTTATAATAATAGGCACGGGTCACCGATTCAAACTTTCCATTTCCTAGATATATTTTTGTACCATACAACTCTTCACCAAAAGAACCATGAGATATTCTAGCCTCCGCTTTAACACCTTTTGTCCAATTGTTTTTAAGTCCCAAATGAATAGCTCCTCCAATACTTCCCGAACCATTAACCGTACTGGCACTACCAAATTGAACACCTACTTCATCGAACAAATACATTGGTACATTACTCATGTTCGACTGTCCTAACGTTAAAGAGTTAAGGTTGATACCTCCAAAATTGACACTGGTATGGTCAGGTGAAGTACCTCGCAAACGTATAGTAGATAATGTACCTGCAGTTGATTTTAAGGTAATAGGGAGAGTTCTTGATAATAATTGCTCTAAACTTCCATCGCGATGAGCATCAAATTGCAAAACTGGAATGGTTTCAATTTTTGCCCCGGATTGGTATTTCTTTAGCTTGCCATAACTCACCACTTCATTCAGCAGAATGGTGTCAAATACTGTTACAATTTTCTTCTTATTTGCATAAACAGAAGTACTGTCATTTGAACTATAATAACCATTAGTATAATTTGAATAAGCCGGACTTAAAACAAAGAATAACAGAATATAAACAAATACTCTTTTCATTATCATCTATATAATGAAGAAAATATTGGGATAACAACAGTTTGAGCTAATAAAACCTATCGTTTTCCAAACACCTTCTCCGAATGTTTTGAAAAATTGTATGCAGATTGGCAGGTCTTCTGGCTTGCTCAACTTTTATCAACCTTCCCATCCCCATTTGTGGACAGTGGTATCGCAGAATAAAAGCTTTTTATTTGAGCTTACAGCTACGGGAACAGCTCCGGACTTGAACCGGATTCCCTTTTCATCTCAATTTGTTAAGAAACAAATGTACGAGAACCAAATGCGTTGCAAATGTATGAAAAAAGACCAATAAATCCACTATTAACAAACCACTTTAAAACATGCTGTTTATCAATCATTAACAAAACATTCACTTATACTAAAAAGGGAATCTATTAAGATAGACTCCCCTTGTTTTGTCGTAAATGTTATATCTTAAAACTGATATGAGAATTTTGCCATAAATGCTCTGCCTGGCATATTATATCCATCTTTCTCTGTATAATTTTCATCTAATAAATTTGAAATTGACAAACCAACAGTATAGTTCTCGTTAAAAGAATAACTGGCTGAATAATCAAACACATAAGAAACCGGGTTACGCAACAATTCTTCATTCACTAAATCAGGACGCACCTCTTTCCCATTAAAAACAATTGGCTCTTTGGTAATATTTGGCCAATTGGAATAATCAGCCAAGTACATGTAGTTATTCTCATATCTGTGACCAATATATCTTCCATTCAACCTTGTCGAAAATCCTTTAAGATTATCGAACTCAACACCAAACGATGCTGTGTTATCGCGAACAAACCTCATTTCACCTTCCAGCGGATTACCTTGTGCATCAGTATACTTTACTGTTGCATCAATCAAATGAGTATAATTTAAATACAATCGTAAGGAATAATCATAGTCTTTTAATGCACCAAAATCATAAGAAGCGCTTAGTTCCAATCCATCCATGTCTGCACTTTGCGCATTAATATAGGTTGTACTGTAATCAGGCAAGGAACTTCTGATGATTTTATCTTTGTGATGCGTATTGAAATAGGTAAGGTCGAAATTGATACCTTTTCTGTAATTATCATAAGCCAAACCAAAGTCTGTTGTATTCGATTTTTCAGGGTCCAAATTTGGGTTTCCTACTGTTTTTGAAGTCCCTCTGGTATACTCCCCTGCTACTTGATATGCCTTAGGTGCCAAAAAAGCATCACCCCAACTTGCGTGTGCTGATAAGTCACCAATTAAATTATATTTTACGCCAATATTTTTAGTAAACACAGAGTAGTCCTCATTCTTCTTTGTATTTCCTAATAAATCATCAGCTTCCAGTTTAAACTTGATATGATCTCCTCTTGCTCCAAGCATCAAATTCAACTTGTCGTTTAATAATTTGAATTGCAATTGTGCATAAAACCCTGTAGCAATGTTTTTATAATCCGGTTGATAAGGAGCTTCAACATTACCGCTGGTATCGAAGTTGGTACTTTCGTATTTTTCGGTTTTATTATCCAAACCAAAGGCAAGGTTGTGTTTTCCTATTTGGTAGGAATCAGTTAATTGGAATCCATAGTTTTTGTAAACACTTTCAAAATCGCCATATCCATCGGAACCAACATCAATCGTTTTATTCTCCTCGTTTGAATAGAATGGAGAAAACTTGATGCTATGATTTTTGATTTTACCCACTACATCAAAACCCGTTGTAAAACGCTCAATATCCTTAGAGTCCATTCCTTCGGTATGCCAGAAATTACCAGGAGTTTCAATATCATCACCTCTGTAGTATCCGCCGTTCAGGTTAATCTTCCAATCCTCTGCGAGGGTAATTCCTAATCGAGTATTTAAATTGTAGGTAGTGAATTGTGTATTCACCATTCTTTCTCCATACGAACTTTCATCCAAAATCGATTTTGCATACTTCTCATCATACAAGTTGTGACTACCTGTTTTGTAATCTTTCCCTTGATTATTGAATGAAAATCCCAAATCAAAATCTACTTTTTCAGAAACAGAACCACCTAATGCTGCATTTAACTTAGAAGTTTTAAAGCTTCCATATTCAGCATCAATTCTTCCGCTTAACTCACCGGTACTATTTTTGGTCACAATATTTACAACACCAGCCATAGCTGCCGATCCATATTGGGCAGAAAAAGGACCTTTCAATATTTCTACTCTTTCTACATTCTGCAAATTAATACTTGCTATATTTTCAGTACCTGCTGGTTTTCCATCTACCAAAATCACTGTATACTTTACACTTGGCGAAGGAGTAAAACCACGCATACTAACCGTTGCCTGTACACCTGGGTATTGCAAAATATCAATCGATGCTGATCGTTTTAATAAACCCGCCACATCAACGGCTGGTGAGGCTTCAATCATTCTTTGAGTAATCACCTCAATTTTTTGCGGTAAATCCTTAAGTTTGGCATTCACTCTGGAAGCATTAATTTCAACTTCCTCTAAATTCAAATGCTTTACAACCTTTTTGTCATCAGTTGAATTTGGCACTTCATCAGCTTTTACTACAGCGTTAAATAATGACAGCAATGCAAAAGCAGTTAAAAATGTTCTTTTCATGTTTTTAAAGAATAAAATGAAAATAAGATTAACTAATGCAATGCAGACAGGGAGCTTAAAAGAAATTTCACAATATACCGTAAAGGACCAGTTATGGCAGAAAAATCCCTATTTAGTTATTGATTACTTTTTCGTTCGCTTGCTCTTTTTCCCGAAAGCAATGACTTAAATGTTTGCAGTGGCAGGTCTTCTGACTTGTTCTACTTTTTGAGGCCTTCCCATTCCTAAACAATATGGAACAGTGGCAAGGAGTATTTCAAAAAGCTATATTAGAACTTACAGCTACGGGTATAGTTCCGGATTTTCACCGGATTCCCTTTTCATTTCTACTTCTGATAATAGAGAAGTAAAAAACCAAATGCAGCGCAAATGTATACAAATTTTCTCTACAACTTTCCTAAAAAGATCGTTTATTCAACATCTTTTTACATCTGAATTAACTCGTGTGTAAAGTTTTTTTTAGGTAGGCAATTAACTCTTGAATACTGTTACAACAAATAACACTTTCATTCTGATGGATCTCCCATTTCATAGTATCTTCCAGTAATTTCACACAACAGTCTCCTACTTGCTCACAGGTAACCTGATATCCTTCTCGAGACAAGGCACGCTGCGTCCAAAATCCCATCACATCATTACCCAAAAGTTGTATGGTTTGTTTTTTCTGGTAATTCATGATAAAATTACCTGTCTTTCTATCGAAATTGAAAGATTTATTCTGAAAGGTATCTTCAATGCTTCTATTCAATACCAAATCTTCAGGAGCACCCACTTTTATTGGTTGATTTCTTGCCATTAACCAAATTAAATCGGCTGCTTGTAAAGCCAAATCCAATTCATGAGTAGACATCAAAATGGCTTTATTGGTTTCTCTTGCCAAACGATGCAGCAAACGCATAATTTCAACACGGTTCGGTAGATCGAGATGCGCTGTAGGTTCATCCAACATGATTAATGGAGTATCTTGTGCCAAAGCTTTTGCAATCATTACCCTCTGACGCTCACCATCACTCAATTGATTGATATAGTGATTCGCGTAATGCAGTAATCCCACCTGTTCGAGAGCCCATTTTATTTTATCATTATCAGCATCAGATAATTTCCCCATCCAGGAAGTATACGGATGACGCCCCAAAGAAACGATATGATATACCGTAAGATTGCCAACATTAATCCTTTCTGTAAGAACAATACTAAGAAGTTGTGCAATTTCTTTAAAGTTTCTATCTCGAATGGGAATACCTTCAACCAAAGTGCGACCTTCCAGTGGGGCTTGTATTCCGGCAATGGTTCTCATTAAAGTAGATTTACCTGCTCCATTGGGGCCAAGCAAACAAACCATTTCTCCCTTCCGAATCGTTAGGTTAATATCAGATAGCAAACACAAAGTATCTTTCTTCGATTGCTTGTAACCTATTGCAAGATCTTTGGTAACTAATATATTTTGATGCTCTCTCTCCTCTTTCATAGTTCCATTATCCACCAAAGGATGCTTTTACATTTCTACTCCTCATAATTACCCAAATCACTACTGGTCCTCCAAATAAGGCTGTTACAGAATTAATAGGCAATGTATTTTGATTGCCTGGCAATTGAGAAAAAATATCACAAATTAGCATTATTGCAGCTCCAATTAGCACTACTGCTGGCATTAACACTTTATGACTTGCTGTTCTAAAAATGGAACGAGCAATATGTGGAACCGCAACACCCACAAAAGCAATCGGTCCAGTAAATGCCGTTAATGTTCCAGCGATTAAAGCCGTGCTAATGATTACAGCAATTCTGGTTTTATTTACCGATATTCCTACTCCTCTGGCATAATTCTCTCCTAACAGCAATGCATCCATAGGCTTTATCAGGAAGAATGCCAAAATTAAACCTGCAAATACTATTGGTCCCATTACCTGCATCTCAACCCATGTCACACCCGCCAAAGAACCAAATGTCCAAACAATAAAACTCTGTATCTGTTCAGGCTCACTAAAGTATTGCAATATATTAACGATTGCCCCGGTAATACTTCCGAACATGATTCCTATAATCAATAATGAGACACTATCGGAAATTCGAATTGAGGCTAACGCTACCAGCAAAAACACAAGTGAAGCACCTGCAACAGCAGCAACCACCAAAGCCCAGTTTCCCAAAAAAGCGGAAACAACTCCAAAAAAGGCTGGAACAATTGCCGAGGCCATTACCATTAAAGCAACACCTAGCTAGCACCGGAACTAATTCCCAGAACAAAAGGGCCTGCTAATGGATTTCTAAACAATGTTTGCATCATTAATCCTGTTACCGATAATCCTGCACCTACAAAAATGGCTGTTAATGCTTTGGGTAACCTAAAATTAAGAACAATATAATTCCACGAAGTTTTCACCTCATTTCCTGCCAATATCGCAAACACCTTTTCAAAAGGAATATTTACCGATCCAAAAATTAGATCTAGCAACAATAAAGTGATGATGATAAGCTTAAACCGCCAAATAAAATAGATACAATTTTACCTTTCTGAGAAACCATAGTTCTGTTAATTCAATTTCTGATAAAAATGCAATTCATAATCCGGTAACAATTCCGGATGCAGAATTTTAATAATATCCTTAAATACCACATCAGGCTGTATTACTCCAGATTCAAACCAATCATTGGCACCACTCTCCTTCATTCTTTTGGTATAACAATATACCTGCTTTGTTTTGTACGACTCAAACAATGTGTACCTATCATCAAGGTTCTCCAGATCTTTTATTGTCTTACATTGTCCGGGACCGAACCAAATATCGGCATCATGTTGTTTGTCGAACACAGTTTCAAAACTTAAAGGCATACTCCCACTCGTACTATCCGAAAACCAACAATAATCAGCCTTTCCATCCCTAAGAAATTGAGCCAAATATGATTGTCCTCCTGGCATATACCAAGTACCTTTAAAATTATATCCAGAAAGAATTGTAGGTTTATTTTTAACGGTAGTTACAATTGATTTTAAATCATTATATCTTTTTTCAACCTCATCGAAATGCTGCTCAGCCTCTGCTTCTTTATTAAAAAAGGCAGCTATAAACTTGGCCCATTCGGCACGAGCTAAAGGAGAAGATTCCATCCATTCGATATTATATGCAACAGGCAATCCAGCTTGCATTAACTTTGTTTCTCTATCGGTGATCTTCATAAAACCTGCTACCATCACCAAATCTGGATCTATTTCAACAATCTTTTCGAAATTTAAGGTTTCGGCATGACCTACTGCCTGAATTTTACCGGCCTTAGCTCTTTTGTCAATTTCCTCATCGTAGATTCTATCCGGTAAAGAAACAGCTACAATTTTATCCTCAACGCCTAAGAATTTTAAAATTCCGATTTGAGTGCTCGAAAGTGCCGCAATACTTTTAACAGGAACTTCTACCAACAAACCATCATCAGGAAGCTTTCCTTCAAATTGATTTCCTCTATTTTTAAGGTAATATTTCTGAAAAACCTTGCCTTCGTTCCAAGGATCCCAAACTATCAATTCCTTCAAATTATTATCAAGAATTTTGATTTCGAATCCTTTTGCATACTTCAGTTTTGTTTGATGATAGAAAGCCTTATCAGCAACATTTGATTCTGAATTTTGTAAAGTCTTCTTTTTTTGCTCTCCTGATTGACATGCAACAAAACCTAAAACAGTCAGAAGCAACAAGTTTAGGCCGATCGTTTTTAATAAGTTCATTTCTTCCACAAATTATTGTGGGGAAGGATGATAAGAAAATACAATTCTTAAAATTATACTCCCGTTACTCAGTTCCCCGAAGTCACGAAATAGTTTCATTAATTAGGCAGGTATTCCGACTTAACTATCTTAAGAAAGTATTACGGCTGCGGGGACAGCTTTGGATTTTCACCAAATTCCCTTTTCATTCTTGAAACAAGAAACCCAATTGCTGCAAAGCTATGCAATATTTTGGAAATAAAAATAAGTTTTAGAATAATTGGAATTGCTTGAATTCATAAAAAAAGAGATCAAACCAAGGCGGATCTAATCTCTTATTTAAAATACAATCAGTATGGTTTTATACTGCCACAATTTCTTTCTTCATACCGTACAGAACAAAAAGAACTTCTTCTTTTTCCTTTTGCCCAACATCATTCATTTCAAGTGCCTGCAATATATCATCAAGAACTGCATTAAACTCAACATCACTAATGTTCATTCCCTTGTGAGTTGATAACATATCTTTTCCTTCGTATACACTTGGTCCACCTGTTCCCATGATGAAGAAGTTGGCGGCACTTTTCTTTAAAGTTGTAATATCGCTCTTGGAAAAGCGAGTTGAGATTGCGGCATTTTTAAGATGTAAGTCAACAGTATCACTAGCAATTTTTGTAATCCCATCGCTTCCGCCTAATCTTTCGTAAAGTGATAACTCCATAATTAAATCCTCCTTATTTTAAAATAAATAAGAATTTACGGAGAATTACCAGCAATGTCAATTAATTAAACAAACACTAGCTCAACGAAATTAAATAAAATGGTATCTTTCTCATTCTAAATTATACAAATCAACAAGTATGAAAAAACTACTATTCGCATTGCTTTTCATTCCATTTATGGGAATTGCACAAGATCAAAAACTACCTGAACATTTCTCTTGTCTGGAGTATTTTATGGGTAATTGGAAAAGTGAGACAACGGGAAAAGCAGGAAAAGGTATTGGAAAGCAATCTTTTGAAACAGAAATGAATGGTCGATACATTACATTAAATGTAGAAACCAAGTTTGAACCAAGCGAAAAATATCCTGAAGGTGAGTTACATATCGATAAAGGATACATCAGTTTCGATGGATTTCGTAAGAAAATCATCTATCGACAGTTTAATATCGAAGGCTATGTAAATCAATTTGTATTGGATAATTCAAAAGAGGGTGTATTTGTTTTTGAAACCGAAGCCGTAGAAAATGTTCCGAAAGGATTTAGGGCAAGAATCACTTTTGAGATTGTGGACGAAAACACATTTAAAGAAGGATTTGAATTGGCTGCTCCAGGAAAAGATTATTCGGGATGCATATACAATACATGGAAACGTATAAAATAGATGATGTAAAAATGGACACGCCATGGCGTGTCCTACAATAAATTATTTCGCTGTACTTCTAATTTATTTGTAAATTCATCCATATCTTTTGTGATGAATTCATGAACTACAATCTCTGGTTGCACTTCCGCAATGATTTCCTTCACTCGTTCTGATTGAAAAGGCAAATGTTGGTCGATTTGCAAAACATGCTTACGAGCTGCCGAATATTTTTCCCGCTGAGTAAGTTTTTCCCAATCCTGAGGAAAACCATTTTGTATCTGTTTCAACTGATACTCTCCCGACAAACTGCAATTCAGGTGCAAACTTTTAATTTTGGCTTGTACATCTTTTGACAATCTTGATATTCTATCCAAAACAAAATCGATAGCTTCATCCTCGCAACGCAGAGCTGGATTTGTATTCATTAAATGCCCTGTATCCAACAAAACATTCCAATTGCTAAACTCTAACCTTCCTGCAAAATCATCCACCTCTGCTGGAAATAGCAGATCCAAACCTGGCCACCACAAATTTTCTATAGCCAAAGTAACCGGAGGTTCTCCATCGGTGAATTCTTGTGCCGTACGGTTTAGCATCTCGGCCAAATTAGAACTCACTTCGGTATTCTTATAAGTAAAATCGCGAGAAAAGGCGTGATCTAACTCTACATGGGCCGCATGGATAACTGCATGAGCTGGATTAAACAGACTTGCATGTTCCCACAACTTCTTTTGCGTTTGCACCATTTCGGAAGCATTTCTTCCTCCACAACAAAATTGCAAGTAATCATTATTTACATCCGGGAAATAATATTTTGCAGCTTCCTCTCCTTTTCGCCAAACATCCAACCAAGTTACCCAAAAAGGCAAATGAATTGATTTTACTACTTCCTTTGGGATTTCATCAGATGGATGATCGTACCCTATTAGTAACTCCACACCATCTAATTCTTTTGTATTGATATATTCTTTTAATCCCTCCCATTTGTTATCGAATCGATCCACATCAGAAGGATGAACTGAAAAGTCTATTAAGTTTTGGTAGCTCATTGTCTAAAAATTTTGCACCAAAAATAGTTCAATACCAATAAGCAATCAAAACGATTGGTAAAATATATTAATCTGTGAGTGCATATTAGCACAGAATAAAATTTTTCAAAAAGAATCGAGATTACAATTTTAATGATCCAAATAAGCATTTTCGAAGCAGGAATTTCTATCAATTTTGATCACTTTTTTAGGAGCACAGTCCAAAAAATGACGTTTTGCCTCTTTTTCGAAAATTCCGTAAACGTTATCATAAACATGCAAAATGGTCAAATCATGTTAATAATGACAAAATTCTTTATTAAATCTGTGTAACGCAAACAATTTCGGGAGTTTCCGCAACCGTTATAAGTTCATTTTTTTGTTATTTCTCCACTTTTCAAGGATTTTATTTAGATCATTTCTACGAATAATACATAGATTTACAATGTCAGCATAAGAGAAATATCAAGAGCTGATTTTATTAACATTTAATTATTAAATTTTATTTGTATGAAAACAAAAAATGTAAATCTTAAAGGAATTGTATTGGGAGCATTACTATTCTTAGGCGCAAGTTCAGCTTTTGCCACCGGTAACATCAAAATCAATCAGTATTTGGACACAGATTTGTCTATCGTTTCTATCATCAACCCTACTGAATCGGTTTTAAAAATGAAGATCTACGATAGAGAAGGAAACCTTTACTACTCTAAAAAAGTAAATAGCACAACCACAGATCAGAAACTATTTGACTTTTCTTATTTGGAAGATGGCATTTACAAAATTGTACTAAGTGGTGCAGATGAAAATATTGAAAAAGAGTTCGTTATTGAAGGAAAAAAACTTAAAGTTACAGACGCTAAAGAAATTGCTGAAAAAACTTTATTCAGATCTAAAAACAACGACTTGTTCGTGAGCTACCTTTCTTTTGAAAATACGACTTTCAACCTTTCAATTACGGATGAATTAGGAAATGAAGTATTCGAAGAATCATATACATCAGCTCCAACTTTTTCAAAGAAGTTTAATGTTACTGCATTACCTGAAGGAGAGTACAAAGTACGTTTAGTTTCAAATAACAAAGAATACAATTATGCCTTCAGAAAATAATGACCAATGCGGGTCGTGTGACCAAATGATTCTATTGAATCACAAATTTTTAATAAGTGTATCCCTTTCATGTTAGAGATACACTTATTTTTTATTCCTTAAATTGTTATCGTCTATTTACGACTCAATATTTTCCATTTGAGGTTCTTCTTTTTCTACTACTGGCTCAGTTACAATTGGAGGAGCAATTACCACCGGAGTTTTCTTTGCAGAGATGTTTCTTACTTTTTTGATGATATGGGTAAACATGTACTCATCTGCTTTTTGCTTATCGTGAGCCATTACTACTTTTCCTTTTCTCGATATATCCGAAATCATCGTCCAAAGCGTATCAAATTCGCCAAGATTATTGTTTACATGTTCTCTGCGTTCTCTTAATTTCTGCTCCTGAAGAAGATTCTTCTCATAAATAGCCTTTGTGTCAGACTGAATTTCAAGGCCCAACTCCTCTGTATAACCTTCTGCTTTAAGCTGATCGATATTTTTAGCAATATTCTGTTCAATTACTTTCTGTTTTGCACAATATGCTTCAACATTTCTTTTTCTAATATCTTTTCTAGCTTCACGAATGCCAAAGTCAGCATACTTAACCACAAGCAATTTGTTTGCAGATTGCACATAGCTGGCCAACCTGTTTAGTTTAGGAATCAAATCATCCAAACTTTGATACAAATCACTGGTTATGGTTTTGATTTCCCCGGTTAGGGATTGGGTAGTTGTTAAATCTTGTACCTTGTGAATTTGGGCACTAACAGATGCAGTGAATTCATCGTTGTATTTTGGTGAGTATTCTTCGAATTTTGCTCTATCGCGTTGCAATAAGCTTAGTAGTAAATCACCTACAACTGGTAATTCTTCTCTTCTGAATTTAAAATAAGTTCCCATGACTTTTTTTTGTTTGATTATTATTATTTAGTTGGTTAAACAATTCTTCTCCTTTAAAATTTGTCTCTCCCTCCTCCTTAATAAATCTCAACTTCACAATTCAAAATTCTCTTTATTCATTCCTTCTTTCCATTATACAATTACTTCCTCTTACTCGCCCATTACTTCTTGTTACAAATCGATTCCTTCTTCTTACTTACTCATTACTTCTTGCTACAAAGCGATTACTTCTTCTTACTTACCCATTACTTCTTGCTACAAATCGATTCCTTCTTCTTACTTACCCATTACTTCTTGCTACAAATCGATTCCTTTTTGCTACTTCCTTCTATTTTATTAAAGAACACAAGTAATTTCTTTAAGATTAATAAGATTCCAGTACCACTTAACGAACATCTTTTTATTATGCAACACACCAATTTAGTATTTTTATATTTATATGTCAAGCCTTTAGCTTGATTTAATTTATATTTCCATAGCTTTTATTCTTCGAAAGCACACACTATAAGGAAACATTCGTTTAAAACTTTTTTAACAAATCTGTTTTTTGTAGAGCTTGCAAAACCCACAAATAACAGATATATTCACGCTTCGTTAAATAACGGGGTAATTATTATTTATTAAATAGATCAGAAAAATGAAAAAACTATTATTTGCAATCGCAATCTGCGGATTTGTACTAAGCTCTTGTGGAAACAAAACTAAAAAAGAAGCTTCATCAGAAAAATCATGTTGCCCTCACTCAAAAACTGAAGTAGTTGCTGAGAAAAAAGAAGAATGCACTGGATGTACTCATGGCACAAAAACTGAAGCCACTGCTGAAACTAAAGAAAAGGAATGCTCGGGAGAATGTGACCACCACAAAGCTGAAGCAAAATCGGATTGTAAAAAAGAATGTAGCAAGGAATCGTAAGCTTACATACAAGAATATAGAAAAAGGTCGCAGAAAAATCTGCGGCCTTTTTTGTTACATGCATTTTATTTTTATCGATCAGTAAAAATCATTTGTTCTCTTCACTCCAAATAACAAACTCAAATCAGAAATTGAGAACTCTTTAATAAAATATATCCTCAAGTCGGATAGGCTCTTTCTTTTTCATTGATAAAAAAGAAAGCAAAAATACTAGGGCGTGTAAGCACAAACTTCTTCTACTTGAAAACTTTAAGTGCGGCGGCGTGATCTTCTCAATTCTTCGAAGCTTCCCCGTCTTTCTAAAAGTTTTCTGCGGATAAGCAGCTTGTTCTTCCAATGCCCATTGAGCCACATCTAATTTTTAATTTAAATATTATCATCAATCATACATTCCTAATCATGTAAAATCAAATTTGTTTTGCATTGTGATATTCAGTAATTTAAATAGAATAACAAAATAATCTACAATATTCACATTCTCTGTAGGTTATCACAAAATTTCTTAATCATTCACCTTAAACAAATTTCAACATGGCTAAAGTTATTATTTTCGGAATATTGGATACAGCCGAATTGGCTCATTGGTACCTTGAGCATGATAGTGAGCACGAAGTAGTTGCTTTCACTGTAAACCAAGAATATCTAAAAGAAGACTCATTTAAAGGATTGCCAGTGGTTGCATTCGAAAGTTTGGAAGATATATATCCACCAAGTCAATACAAATTGTTCGCACCAATGACCGGAAGAAAAATGAATCAGTTAAGAGAAAAAGTATACCTGGCCGGAAAAGAAAAAGGTTATGAATACATTTCATACATCAGTTCAAAAGCAACGGTTTGTGGCAATGAAATAGGAGAAAACTGTTTTATTCTCGAGGATAACACATTACAACCTTTCACCAAAATAGGCAATAACGTAGTTCTTTGGAGTGGCAACCACATTGGTCATCATGGTGAAATAAAAGATCATGTACTTTTTACGTCACACGTTGTAATGTCGGGACATTGCACCATTGAATCGAATTGTTTTTTGGGTGTTAACGCTACGATCAGAGATTATTCGCATATGGCAAAAGGCACTTTACTTGCCATGGGTGCAAGTTTAACAAAACAAAAAACCGAAGAATGGGGAGTATATGTAGGAAATCCTGCTAAAATACTTGAAGGAAAAATTAGCCACGAATTATATTAACAGCTAAACAATTCTATTTACAAGCAAATCCATGAAGTGTTTTTCATGGATTTTTTATTAAAGAAATCATAATCATATGTTTTAGGTATTGGATTTCTATTTTTGAAAATTTATATTTGTCGCAAACATTTTCGTAAATGAGGAATTTGAAAAATTATATTTTGTGCCTAACGATGATAATACCAATGTTGGTATTGTTGGCTCATGATATTATTCCTCATAATCATCACCTACACCAGCTTGATGATCACAATCATGTTTCGGTAATTCAGGTTCATAAACATCTATATGAACATTCGCATGCCCAAACACACCAACACAATGGTGTTCATTGGAATCATTCTCATGAAGCAAATGCCGAAACATGTTGTATGCTAACTCATAATAGAGTTCAGAATGACAATGCCTACAAGGTCTTTTTACAATCGGACAAAATTCAGTTGGATTGTGAAGAAACTCAAAAGCTGCAAAGCTTTAATGTATACAATCAAAAATTAACTCCCGAACCACTTAGGTTCATTCCACACAGGAGGGGTCCGCCCAATTCATTCTTAGCCTAAGACTGAAATTCAACAACTTATTGAAGTTGTATTGATATTATTGTATAATATACTCATGTATAATAATACAATAAAGTCAAGCGTAAATACACAAAGTATTCAAATCATTTATAACAAAAGTTGTAGAGGTTTCACTTGGTATTCTTAAGTGAATTGCAATGAGATACCTACAACCTAACTCAAATTTCAATCCAATGAAAAAATTATTATTTGTTCTGTCCATTTGTGGACTAATGTTTACCTCATGTGGTAATGCAGGTAAAAAATCAGAGAAGAAAGAAGAGATCCATTCTCATGAAGGACACGATCATGACCATGACCACGGTGATGGAGCACATTCTCACTCTCATGATAGCGATGCACATGATCAAGAAGAATTTGATGTTGATAGCACCAAGTATGAAGAAGGACACGATCATGACCATGAACATGAGCATGATCACGAACACAATCATTAAGCATTAATACTGATTCGGAGTTAACTTTCTCCGAATCAGTCAATGAAATTTTGAGTTATAAATACAAGAAAAGAGAAAATGAAACAATATATCTGGATAAGCTTAGCCTTATCATTATTAATGGCATGTAAACCAAATACCAATTCGCATGGACACGATCATGGCGGACACTCACATGAAACCGATACTCATGCAGCACATGATGAAGAAGATCATTCGACCATGAGTTTAACCCTGTACAACGAGAATACAGAGTTATTCGTAGAGTTTCCTAAACTCATGTTGGATCATGTTTCAAAGTTTACTACACATTTAACCAACCTGGAAACCTACAAACCTTACAAAGAAGGAAGCGTTAAGGTCATTTTAATGGTAGCAGGGAAAGGTTATTCGAACACGGTAAATTCGCCTGCCAGAGATGGCATTTTCACGCCTTCATTGATGCCTAAAAAGGCTGGCTCAGCTACATTGGTTTTTGAGGTAAATTCGAAGTATGGCAAAGAAAAGTTCGTTGCTAAAAATATCCCTGTTTATAAGAATCATGAAGAAGCAGATAGTGCAGCTGATCAGGAAACATCAAGTGACAATGAAATTAGCTTTTTAAAAGAACAAGCCTGGAAAATTGATTTTGCTACTTCTGAAGTTAAAAATTCAAACTTCCAAAACATTATCAAAACAACTGGTACATTACAACCTGCGGTTAATATGGAAAAGCAAGTGGTTGCCAAAACCAGTGGTGTAGTTCATTTTAGTTCTACCGATATTGTTGCAGGTAAAACAGTTGACAAAAATACTTCATTATTCCTCATTACAGGGAAAGGATTGGCTGGTAACAACTTGTCTACTCTATATACTGAAGCAAAACTAGAACTAGAAAAAGCCAAGGCTGAATTTGACAGAGCAAGTACCTTACGAGAAGATAAAATTGTAACGGAAAGAACATTTTTAGAAGCTAAAGCGGCCTACGAAAATGCCCAAGTTAAATACAACAGTATCAACAAAAACTATAATGCCAGCGGACTTTCCATTCTTTCTCCGGTAAACGGATTTGTTTGCGACGTATTTGTGAACGAAGGTCAATATGTTGAAAAAGGCACTGTACTTGCCAAAGTAGATCAAGGTTCAAAATTGATGTTGAAAGCGGATGTTTACCAAAAGCATTTAAAAGAACTTCCTAATATTAAATCGGCAAACTTTAAACTTCCTTATCGCAATAAGGTATTTAGCACCGAAGAGTTAAATGGCAGAATGATTGCCTATGGAAAAGACATTCATGAGGATGATTATACTACGCCATTGTTTTTTGAATTGGACTTAACGCCAGAACTATACTCAGGCTCATTTGTTGAGGTTTATCTAAAATCTGAACATGCCAAGAATGTATTACACATCAAAACATCGGCAATTCTTGAAGATCAAGGTTTGAAATATGTATTTGTACAAACCGGAGGAGAAAGCTTTGTGAAAAGATTTATCACAATAGGTGTCGATAATGGTCGTGAAGTTGAAATCCTTAAAGGTCTCCGTGCAGGAGAAAGGGTGGTTAGTGAAGGAGCATATTTTGTAAAACTTGCTTCCCTTGCAGGATCATTGCCAGCGCATTCTCACGAACACTAGAAGCCTGGATCAATTAACTGATTTAAGAATTAAAAAAGATACATTGTGCTAAATAAAATCATACAATATGCATTGCACAACCGCATTCTTGTAATGTTTGTTTCTGCCTTACTAATTATTGGCGGTAGCTACACTACATTAAATATGGATGTGGATGTGTTTCCGGATTTAACAGCTCCAACAGTAGTTGTTATGACCGAGGCTCACGGTATGGCGCCCGAAGAAGTGGAAAAACTTGTTACTTTCCCGATAGAAACAGCCGTAAATGGAGCTACTGATGTTAGAAGATTACGTTCATCCTCATCGGCAGGATTCTCGATTGTTTGGATTGAATTTGAATGGGGAACCGATATTTACAAAGCCAGACAAATTGTTAGTGAGAAACTAATGCCATTGTCGGAGATGTTACCCGAAGGAGCTGGTAACCCTACCCTTGCGCCTCAATCCTCAATTATGGGTGAAGTATTAATGATTGGACTTCAATCAGATAATGTTGATCCTATGGAGCTAAGAACCATTGCCGACTGGACCATCAGACCACAATTGCTTGCCATTAATGCGTTGCCCAGGTTGTTGTTATTGGAGGTGAATACAAGCAATATCAGATTCTTGCCAATCCACAAAAAATGCGATATTACAATGTAAGTATCGATGAGTTGATGAAAGCGGCTGAAGCCACAAATCAAAACTCAGCTGGTGGATTCATTAACGAGTATGGAAATCAATACAACATTAGAGGAATTGCCAGAACTTCTAATTTTGATGAACTTGGCAATTCGGTTGTGAAAATGTATAAGAATGTTCCGATCCGAATTAGCGACATTGCTGAAGTTAAAGCTGCAGCCGCTCCAAAAATTGGTTTGGGAACCATTAATGCCAAACAGTCAGTTTTACTAACCGTTAAAAAGCAACCTGGCGTTAACACCCTAAAATTGACAGAAAAACTTGATGCTTCGATTGAAGAGCTCACAAAATCATTACCCGAGGGAGTAAATGTAAATACACACATCTTCCGTCAATCGGATTTTATTAATTCATCCATTGGCAATGTGCAAAAGGCTTTACTGGAAGGATCAGTTTTTGTAATCGTAATACTGTTCTTGTTTTTAATGAATTACAGGACTACTATGATTTCACTCTTGGCGATTCCAATTTCCTTATTGGTAACAGTAATTACTCTTAAATTTCTAGGTATTACCATAAATACCATGACCCTTGGAGGTATGGCAATTGCAATTGGTGACTTGGTAGATGATGCCATTATCGATGTGGAAAATGTTTACAAGCGATTGAGGCAAAATCATCTTCTGCCAAAAGAAGAACGTAAAAACCCTTTGCAAGTAGTTTACGATGCTTCTTGCGAGATTCGTTCATCCATTATTAATGCAACCTTTATTATTATTGCTGCATTTTTACCTCTTTTCTTCCTTACTGGGATGGAAGGACGAATGCTGCAACCTCTTGGTATTGCATTTATCGTTGCCTTGTTTGCTTCATTAATCGTTGCCATTACACTAACTCCTGTTTTATGTAGCTTCATGCTTACAAGCGATAAAATGCTTGATAAGAAGAGCAAAGAAAGTTGGTTGGTATCTCGTTTAAATAAAGGGTATGAAGCCTCGCTTCAAAAAGCGTTAAATCACAAAAAATTAATATTAAGTGGTGCTGGTATTTTGTTTGTCGCATCCATTATTACTCTTACAAACCTTGGACGCAACTTCTTACCTGATTTTAACGAAGGTTCATTAACGATTACGGCCATTACCAAACCAGGAATCGCTCTTGAGGAATCAAATAAAGTTAAGGTCTTGGCTGAAGAAGCACTTCTTACCATTCCCGAAGTTCGATTGACAGCCAGAAGAACAGGTCGTTCAGAATTGGATGAACACTCTTTTGGTGTAAACACTTCGGAAATAGAAGTTCCATTTACTTTGACCGATCGAAGTAAATCAGAATTTCTACAGGAGGTACGTGAGAAGTTGAATCAAATTCAAGGAGTAAACTTTGCTATTGGTCAGCCTTTAAGTCACAGAATTGACCATATTCTGTCTGGTACAAAAGCCAATATTGCAATCAAAATGTTTGGTGACGATTTGAATCTCATGTTTCAGACTGCGAATCAAATTAAAACATCTATTTCAACTATTGAAGGTGTAGTGGATGTAAACGTTGAACAGCAGGTAGAAATCCCTCAGATAAGAATTACTCCAAGAAGAGATATGTTGGCAAAATATGGTATCTCCATCACCCAGTTTTCGGAATTTATTCATGTAGCATTTGGAGGTGCCAAGGTTTCTGATGTATTTGAAGGGATCAGAGCTTTTGACCTGATCGTGAAATATAACGAAGAGAATCGAGGAAGTATTGAAGCCATAAGAAATGCACTAATTGACACATGGGATGGGAAAAAAATTCCATTTAGCTATGTGGCAGACATCCAATCTTTATCAGGACCTAATACCATAAACAGGGAAAATGTACAACGTAAATTGGTGGTTTCGGCCAATGTTGCAGATCGAGATTTAAGTGGTATTGTAGCTGACATTCAAAAAAGTGTAGATGAGAATATCAAACTACCAGAAGGATATCGTATTGAGTATGGAGGACAATTTGAAAGTGAAGCAAAAGCATCAAGAGTCTTAATGATCACTTCTATTTTCAGTTTGCTAATCATCTTTCTGTTGTTATTTCAGGAATTTAGAAGTTCTCAATTGGCTGGAATCATCATGCTTAACCTTCCTTTGGCATTAATTGGTGGAGTATTTACCATTTTCTTCACTTCAGGCATGCTAAGTATTCCCGCAATTATTGGTTTCATTACCTTATTTGGAATTGCTACCAGAAATGGAATTTTGCTAATATCCAACTATCAGAGCCTAAAAGAAAAAGGTTTACAGCTAAAAGAGATCATTTTAAATGGATCGGTGAACCGACTAAGTCCTATTTTGATGACGGCATTAACGGCAGCACTGGCATTAATTCCAATGGCTTTGGCAAGCGATCAACCTGGTAATGAAATTCAAAGTCCAATGGCAGTTGTAATATTGGGTGGCTTGCTTACCTCTACCCTTCTGAATATCTATGTTATTCCGATAGTTTATTTGGTGTTAAACAAGAAAAAACAAGAAGATGAATAAAATTGTATTCGTAATCATGATATCAATTCTGAGCCTTTCTGCAAAGGCTCAGAATACTGTTCAGGATGTGCTTTCTGCAATTGAAAAAAACAATCCTGTGCTGAAAGCAAATGAACAGTTTTTTGAAGCGCAAAATCTAGGATTTAAAGCGCAAACCAATTTGGACAATCCTGAACTGGAATGGGAAAAAAGCTTTTCATCAGATGAAGGAAAACCATATGAAATATTGGTAAGTCAAAGTTTTGATTTTCCTACGAGTTACTTGTATAAGAATCAGCTTAAAAAGGCGCAAATTGCTAATACGGAAAACTACAAAGCAAAATCGAGACAGGAAATATTGTTGGAAGCAAAACTGCTTTGCATTAACTTGATTTATTACAACAAACAAAAAGCTGAGTTGAATAATCGTTTAAGTAATGCAGAAAAGTTAAATGACTTGTTTCAAAAAAGATTGGAGGAAGGAGATGCAACAATTCTTGAAGCCAATAAGATTAAAATGCTTCGTTTGAATACCGCAAATCAATTAAAAATGATTGAGAGTAAAGTTTCTAACCTTACGGATGATCTTATTAAACTAAACGGAGGTAAACAAATTGATCTCAACTTGCATGAATATCCTTTAATGAGTATCGATCAGGGTATGAAGGAATTATTAACTCAATCATTGAATGCTGATCCACAATTAAAGCTATTGAGTACTAAAGAGGAAATTTCTGCCAAAGAAACTTCGCTTGTAAAAACAAACTCGCTACCCAAGTTTAGCATTGGATATCGCTATTTAAATTCGGATATCTTGAAACAAGCCAATGGAATAAAACTTGGACTTAGCATTCCATTATGGGAAAATAAGAACAAAGTTAAAAGAGCAAGGTTGCTGGAACAATTTAGTAGAGAAGAATATCTAATTGGCAAAATGGAACTTGAAAATAAATTTCTGAAACTTTTTCGAAACTTTTTGAACCTTGAGAAAAGCATGAAAGAGTATGAGGGAGTTTTTACAGAGAAGCATTACGATACACTTCTTCAAAAAGCCTTAACTCTTGGAGAAATATCAAGTATTGAGTACTTTACAGAGAATATTTATTATTATGAAAGTGTTGATACTTATCTCGAAATTGAACATGAATATTACAAAACCATGTCAGAATTATTAAAATTTCGTCTTTAATATTATTTAGAATGAGTTAAAATACCGTTTTTTTTAGAACCTTTTAAAAACATACGGCGTAGAACATTCAAAACGATTTCCGTTTTTAAGGTTTAAAGTGAATAGATAGAAGAGGATGGAGTGGTTACCATCCTCTTTTGTATTTTACACCTCTCCTATTTTTCCTTTTTTACAGATCTTATCTATATGATATTTAATCTGTTCGACAACACCATGTTTAATTATTTTTAATCTTTTTATTGTTCCATTTTAATTTTATTCATATATTGCTCACGAATTTTCCATGGAAAGTTCAGGTTTTAAAGTGAATATGGAAAAGGACGGAGTGGTTGCCGTCCTTTTTTATTAAACTAAAAGCCAAAAAAAAGCGAATAAACCAATTGATTATCCGCTTTCGATATTATCTTTTATTCGTTACTTAAATAGTTTCTTTAACAGATCTTTTCCTTTTTTCTCTAATTCCTTTTTGGTTTTTCTTTCCAGCTCTTTTGCAATTGCTTTCTGAGCCTGCTTTATTGCTTTACTTAAATCAGGTTTTACTATCGGATTATCAACCGTTCCGGTAATTTTAACTGCTACATCAAATGCTGGCACATTTTCAAGACCTGGTACTTGAGTAAAAAGTTTGTTGATGTCACCTCCCAAATCTTCTTTTGGCAATTTCATATCCATAGTAAAATCAAGCTTTCCATCAACCGACTGTGTTCCATATACCGTTGCTGGATTTCCTGCAATTTTTGTCGTAAATGGCTTCACAACCACATTCCCATTTGTGATTTCAAATTCCATATCGAACTGAGAAACCGAAATTCTTTTGTACTTATCATTTTTTAAGGCTGCAGCCAAAGCATCAAAAGCTTTGTTTTCCTTAATTAAGATTTTGCGAGAATGTAAAGCTCCTTTCCCATTTAAGCTTGCAGGAATTGGATTCATTTCAGTATCAAGCAAACCAGTAATATTCATATCTGACGAGACCTTTCCTTCACAGTTCATGGCTATTGGCATCATCTTCTTAATCATACTAAGGGAATGGTAAGCATTATTGATGTCAAAGTCATTAATATCCAGACCAAAATCAATCTCAGGCTTAGTAACATCAATGGTTTTGTACATCCCATTCATGGTCATATTCCCTTTAAGCAAATTCATAGAAAGGTTGGTAAGTTTGGCAGATGCATTCTTTACCACAATTAAGCCTTTCACATCTTCAATGTCCATTTTATCAAAACGAATGGTATTAAAGTTGGAGCTTAATCTTAAATCCAGATTTGCAGGAACCTCGATAACCGATAACGGCAATGTATCCTTCGAATTTTCAACTTCCTTGGTTTCTTCGGCCATAAACTCGTTCAAATCCATCATCTTCGAACTCAAGTTAAAATTGCCTTTAAGAACTTTCCCCTTCATGGTATATGGAATGTAATTCTCAATTTTTCCTTTCAGTTGAATATCTGACTTTCCAATTCTAGAATCAAATGAACTAAGACTAATATAACGTGGAGTAAAATCAAGAACTGATTTTATAATTTTAACTCCCTGCGGAAAATCTGGTGTCGTGAATACAAAATCATTCAACACAACACTTCCTTTCGCCATAAATTTCTCAAACTCCTCGTTTTCGATTACCGAATATCGTCCCTTAAAAACCACATCAGAATTAACCATACCAGCAATATTTATACTATCCATAGGAATGGCATGCTTAATCTTTTCAAAATCAACAATTCCTTTAAAGAATCCACTTATCAATGGATCTGTCATTGGATTTTTCACATGTATTTCAGCATCGAAAGGATTGTTAGCTACCTCAAAATGGAATTTATTGACATCTGTTGTAAGCAAATCCAATTCACCTCCTGGGTGATTCACCTGGGCATCAATCTGAATATTCTGAACTGACTCTGGCAAGTCAACATATTTTAAACTTGCTTTGTCCACTTTCAATTTGGCGCCAAAAGCAGGATATGATTCTTCTTTATATTCTCCTTTTGCAAAGGCATTTAATTCAAATTCACCAGAAGTTTCCAAACCTTCCAAATCAGATTTAAATACATCAGGCACCATAGCCAACAATGATTTGAAATCTGTCTTCTCAGCATTTAATTTAAGGTCCATGCTATATCCATTGTCAAGCATTCCGACCTGGCCATCAATTCCAAAATGCAGATCATTAATACCCAATTGATTTTCCATGAATTTAAAGATCATGTTTTCAAGATCAGCTGCAAGATTAGCAGTTAAATTCATGCTTGCATTGTTCAAGTATCTTGCTCCTTCATAATCAAAACTAATACCGGTTAAAGTGGTTGCAACATTTAAGTTGGTTTCCTTTGCCGAAAAATCACCACTTAAGTTCAAATCCAAATCTTCCACCGCAAAAACAGCCTTCATAGAGGCATCATCATATAACAATCCGAAATTCTCTATTTTAACCTCATCAAAAATTACTTTAAAGTCAGAAGCTTCTCCCGATTCTTCAACAACAACTTCTTCACCTGTCGACTTTACAATATCCCAATTGGCCTTACCTGTTTCTAAAACTTTCGCCTTAACTTTTGAATCTGCCAACACAATAGTACCAACTTTGATCTGAGATCCTGATAAAGCTGAGGATAAATCTACAGCAGTATAAAGTCTACCCACAAAAGCCAATGTATCCGATGCAAATTCATTTTTACCTACCACACTTACATTTTGTAATTCAATATAGAGGTTGGGAAAATTTTTAAGCATAGATAGAGAAAGATCTCCAATTTCTACTTTTGCATCAACGGCATTATCAATTTCAGCCTTTACTCTTTCAAATATCTGATCTTTAAAAAAATAAGGCAGAATAATCAATAGCGCTAAAAGGAAAACTAAGATTCCTCCAAAAATTTTAAGAAACTTCTTCATTGCTAAAAGTTAATTTGGTTTTACATAACAAAAATAGAAAATACTTAAAGAAATACATCAACTGATGGTTTTAAATTCCTGTAATTGTAAAATTAATTTTTTTTCGATTGATCTTTTCCTTCTATCTGAAAGATTTATAGTTTTTTAAGATTTAGAAAGGATTTTAGAAGTTTTTTTTTTATAAAAAAAAGACAAAAAACACTTGCATTACATTTCTAATTTTCCCTATATTTGCAGCGCCTTTAAGGCAAGACGGACGCGTAGCATAACTGGATAGTGCACACATTACGGCTGTGGAGGTTGGGGGTTCGACTCCCTCCGTGTTCACCAGAAAAGACTCATCAAACAAAGATGAGTCTTTTTTTTATGCAATAAACTTTGCTAGAATCAGACACAAAAAAACAAAAATTTAAATACTTGATTGTAAAACAAAAAAGATATTTTTTCGTATTTTTTACTGAGTAGCTTGCAATTAATAGGTAATTTTCCCTATATTTGCACCGCCTTTTAAAGGAAACGGACGCGTAGCATAACTGGATAGTGCACTTGGTTACGGCCCAAGAGGTTGGGGGTTCGAATCCCTCCGTGTTCACTGCAGGACTTATCAGTAATGATGAGTCCTTTTTTTGTACCCTAATTCTTACTGGTTTACTGTACATCTTTTGCTACCAAAACTTTCCTATGGAAGAGAAATGAAAATAAAGTTGCTACCCGACTAATCCATTTTTTTTAATTTCGCCTCTAAGAATTAAACATTATGGCAAAAACGATTAAAACAAACGCATTACGACTACTTGATAAACATAGAGTAAACTATGAGGCGAAAGATTCCACCAATCTAAAAGCCAGAGATATGAGTGATCCAGATGCTTCTCTTATTCACAAAACTCTTGTTACACGTAGCATTAGCAACGAACTCTATGTTTTTATCATCCCACTGTCGAGTGAATTGGATTTGAAAAAAGCTGCCAAAGCTGCAGGTGAAAAGAAAATATTGATGTTACCAGAAAAGGAATTATTACAAAACACTGGTTACATAAAAGGAGGATGCTCGCCGATTGGCATGAAGAAACAATATAAAACCTTTTTAGAGCTTAGTTCTGTTTCAATGGAGCAAATTATTGTTAGCGGTGGAAAAGTGAATTTTAGAGTAAAACTAAATCCACTGGATTTAATGCAAATTACCAACGCCAAAGAGTTTGATCTGATTCAAGAATTATAATATACTTACAACAAGTAAATCATCAATTTCAATAAGTCATTCACCTTATTTTTAATAAGATGGTACAGTAAAGACTTAAGCTTCAAAAATCTCATGTTAACTGTAAAAAGAATACAAGCTTCAGTAATTACTATACATTTTCGAATTTAGATTCATCTAATTTTGTCATTACCAACAAAATAAGATAATTTAAAAGAAAAAGTATGACAAAAATGAAATGGGATGAATCCAATATTCCAAATCAAAAAGGAAAAGTTATAGTTGTAACAGGATCGACAAGTGGAATTGGAAAAGAAGCTGTGAGAATTCTTTCCGACAAGGAGGCTACTCTGGTTATGGCTGTTCGAAACACTGAAAAAGGAGATTTGGTTGCAGCTGAAATTCAAAATACAAATCCGAAAGCCATTATTAAAGTTATACCACTTGATTTGACCAGTTTGGAATCGATTAAAGATTTTGCGGAAAACTTCAGCCAGTATTTCAACAGGCTGGATGTTCTCATCAACAATGCTGGTATCATGATGTGTCCTTTTGGCAGAACAGAAGATGGCTTTGAAGTGCAAATGGGAACCAATCATTTGGGACATTTTGCTCTTACAGGGCTTTTAATGCCTCTGCTTAAAAAGACCAAGAATTCAAGAATTGTGGTTACTTCAAGTGTTGCACACAAATTCGGAAATATTAATTTATCAGATCTGAATTGGGAAAACAGAAAATACAATACCAACAAGGCATATGGCGACAGTAAATTAGCAAACCTTTATTTTGCCTATGAATTGGTTCGAAAATTCAAAAATGATGCTGATGCACCCATGGTAACTGTAGCTCATCCTGGGTGGACAAGAACAGAACTACAAAGACATAAAGGTGGAATTCGATTTCTGAACAATTTCTTCTCTCAAGTTCCTGCTATGGGAATTTTACCATCGCTTCGTGCGGGATTCGACCCCAATGCAAAAGCAGGCGAATACTATGGTCCTGCTAAATTCTTCGAAATGCAAGGATATCCGGTTAAAGTAAAATCGAATAAACTTTCACATGATGAAGAGATTGCTAAGAAATTATGGGACTTGTCGGAAGTAATAACCGGAGTAAAATATTAACAGTGAACAGTTATCAGTAAGCAGAAATTAAAATGACGATCGTTTATCGTAATCGAACATATACTGTTGGATAATCCAACAATTGTTTTAATTCACACTCTACAACTTACTGTTAATCTTACATATGATGATTTGGCACAATACTTGGCTGGCAATTAATAAATTGTTAAAAGTTTGTATAACTTACAAAACCTAAATTAATTGTTAAGCTAAGTATCATTGCTATGAAATTAATACACCTGAGCATTTTAACAGCTCTTCTTCTATCCTCTTTACTACTTTTCGCAAAAGATTACCAATACAATGAAAAAAATGGAATCAGAACCTTCCACCAGGGAAGTATGTTTGTAAAGGAAGGAGTTCCTTTCCTAACTGTTAAAGGCGATTCTTACGAAATGGGTTTGCAGTATGGCGTTCTGATGAATGATCAAATAGTGGAAATGCAGGTGAAAGTTGACAGCGTAGTGGAAAAATATGTTGGCAAGTTTTTCCTGAAAAAATGGATTGCCAATATGGTATTGAAGTCCAAAATCAGGAAAATAGAAGAGCGGATTCCTAAAGAATTTATACAAGAATTGGAAGGAATGGCCGAAGGTTGCGACCTAAGCTTACGAGAAGTAAAAACCATTGCTTACTTTCCTCAAATCTTTTTTGAGATCAGCTGTGCTTCCTTTGTTTTAAAAAATGAAAATGGCATTGTGCATGGCAGAAACCTTGACTGGCCTGGAATTGAAATTTTTTCCAAGTTTCCATTAATTGTAAATTATCATCGAAAGGATAAAATTCCAACTACCATTTTGAGCTTTGTATGCTATCCAGGAGCTTATACAGGCATGAATCACAATGGATTAAGCATGTCGATTAATATGAATGGCTGCCCAATACCCGAAGACAAAGAAGAAAGTGAATGTGACCGGCATGCCAATGCCTTTTGAGTTGCGTTATGTAATGGAAAATGCAGATGAACTAAGCGAGGTTGATAAAATCTTTAACAATTACAGTACACATGGTTGGTTTATCACCGTTGGTAGCAATAAGGATCAATCTGGTGCGATGTATGAATTGACCAGAGGACAATGCATCAAAAATAAAATGCAGGATAATTATGTTGGCGTAACCAACCTTGCTGTATCTGAAAAAGGAAGATATGAATACAGTCCGATTAACATGCATGGAGAAAGAAATATCACACGAGAAGACAAACTTAAAGAGCTTTACCAAAACATCTCTAACGAAAACTTGGTAGACAAGGCATACCAAATGGTTTCGTCTACTACCTACTACGAATTACCACATGATACTTCGTGGGGATGTTCCATAAACAATGATATCACTGTAAAATCATGCATCATGGACAACACCAATCAAAAAATCTATTTTGCCTATGGCGAAATGCTTGCCGGATGCAATCAATTTTTAGAATATGATCTTGCAACACAAGATGTTTCTGTCTATAAAGAGAAACAAACTATACCCGATGAAGACTACCTAAAAAACAGATTGGTCTTTAAAAAATGGTATAGGGAAAATTGTTCCGAAAAAAAGAAATTGGAGAAGGAAGATTACCTTCAGATGATTGAAAAAGTGAATCAATTGGAATTACAGCCAGCTTACAAATACAATCTGCTTTCGAGATGCTATATAAATCTTGAGAATAAAGAAAAGGCTAATGAATATGCAAGTAAATATATAGCTGAAATGCCAACATTTGGCTCAGCCTATATGACACAATTTACAATCAGCCGACTATCTAAAGATTATGAGAAGGCAATACAATCTATTCAGGAAATGCTTGAAAAAGCACACAACACTCCTTCAGATTATTTTTGGGCAAAACGTCAAATGATTCTAATGTATGACAAACTTCAGGCACAATCACCCAAAGAAGAATATGTGAATAAGATAAAAGTGCTGAATGAAGAATTAAAAGAACTTTGCAAGCCCTTCTTCCTTCGAAATGGGTAAAATCGGAATTGGAGAAGATGGATGAGATTGTAAAAAAGTATTTGTAGGAATCTAAAGTCTTTTCAAAATAAAAAAGAGGGTGTCCAAAAAGTAAGTTCAATCGAATACAATGTCATGTTGAATGAAGTGAAACATCTGTTAATCAAAGGGACAGATTCTTCTCCCGAGGCTTCGGGAGAAGAATGACAATAATATTGAACTTTTTGGACACCCTCTTTTGTTATGTATTTATTTTTTTCGATACTTCGGCTTCATCTTTAATTCAGTAGGACGACTTGAGTATTCCTTTTTGCCAAGCTCAGGAGCTGCTTTGAAATTTTCAGGAATCTCTCCCCCAGTTTTGGCGCTTCTCTCAAGCATCATTTCCAAGGCCAATGCATAATCGTAATGTATTCTTGCATCATCCCTTGTTGTATCATTGTATGCGATATAACGCAAATATTCTACACATTTGTAAAACCATTCATCAGGATAATCTGCTCCATAACGTTTGTTAAGCCTTACCATGAACTTTAATCGATCAATCACCTTTTGTTTGTTAAGGGTGGAATCGGCTAACAATGCATCAATCGATTTTATGGCATGAGTATAGTCTTTTTTGAAATGAATGTTATCAGAGATCTTCTTCAATCGAATATTAAACTCTTTTCCTTCAAAATCACACAATGTAGTCATTACTTCTGCACTGCAATACTGTGTTTCATTTGCCAATTTCTTATCCACCTCTTCCTTCCCGAATAGTTCAACAAACTTGTTGTAATTATCGGAAACCTCCTTCAAATATGGGTTATCATATCCTGAAATGCAATCATTATACAGTTTCCATATGACAGGTTCAGTTAATTTTCCTCCATTCTTAATGATTTCATCGAAGCCTGCCTTTACAGCATCTCGTTTGTAAATTGATGACATATACCTCACATAATTGATCATGAAATCCTGATCACGATTCCCCTCATCATATTGTGAAAGGATGTATTCCGATGTGGTTTGAGGCTGCAATGCTGCTTTCCCAAGGGCAATAAATTTTTCTGATGATTTTCTCCCTCCACTTCTGTGTACAATCTTTTCATTTTCAGGTTTTATGAATGCATAAGTTGGGTAAGATTTCACTGCATATTTCTTAGCCAGCAATTTACCTTCTTCTGTTTCAGCATCTATCTTTAGGCAAACAAATTTACTATTGTAGAATTCCCCAACCTCTGGCAAAACAAACACTGTTTTAGCCATATTTAGGCATGGTCCACACCATTGCGTGTAAAAATCTATAAATAGCAACTTGTCTTCCTTTTGAGCTTTTACCTTGGCCTCTTTCCAATTGCCATGAAAGAACTGAATTCCCTCTGTTTTTTCCGCAAACACACTGCTACTAATAAAAAGTAACAATGAAATTTGCAATATTTTTAGTTTCATCTGTTTATAATTTATTTCCTATTGTCAGATGGAACTCTCGATGAATTTTAATCATTACCTCCCGTGAGCACTCAAACTCTGTTCTCATGTGTGCATTTTAGAATATTAAAATTCATGTTCGTTTCATCATTATATCTCTCTTATTGCGATAACTCTCCCTACTTTTTTAACAATATCACCACTAAAAAATGAACTGATAAAGACAGTCATCTTCAATCTAAAATAAGGATAAGATATGCAGTATTCTACTGATACTGCATACCTTATAAGAATTTATTTTTTTAATATCCAGGATTTTGATCCACTGGATTTCCATTCGTTTCACTTGATGGAACTGAAGAGATTCTGAAATTTTCGATTCGCTGACGATATTGTGCTTCAGCATCGCTTCCTTGGGCAATTGCTTTATCCAATGCTTCCCTAAGAATATCATTTCTCTCCAACAATTTTTCTGCTCCAAATCTTCTTAAAGCAAAATATTCATGCCAGTTTTCAAATGACATCTCGATTAACCACTCGTTACAAATTGCAGTTTCAATTTCCTCCTGTGTTGCATGAGGAACAGGATTGGCTCCTGCACGCGCTCTGATTGCTGCAATTGGAGCATATGCATTTTCATATGTACCACCACTACGATATATAGCCTCTGCTTTCAACAAATAAATTTCTGCTGTACGCAAATACATTAATGGTAAGTTATTTGATGAGTTAACAAGTTTTTTAACCGTTGGGTTGGTATAAACCGTTCCTGCCGTTCCGTAACGATAATCAACTACAACGGTATCACCAATAATTGCATTGTATCTTGGATCATCTCCCAATAGATTGATGTAGTTAGAAGATGGGCCCCATTTTCCAGAACTAAAAGAAGTTATTCTTGTTTCAAGACTGGATGCTTCAGTGTCTCCAAATACTCTACCAAAAAGAATTTCGCCGGTACTTTCCCAATCGGAGAAAATTGTTGAGTAATCAGGTGCCAAGGCATTTTCAGCATGAGCCAGTACTTCATCTGCCATACTTATACAGTCAGAATATCTTTCCATTTGAAAAAGCACTCTTGTTTTTAAAGCTTTGGCAGCCACTTTTGAAGCTTGTGAACATCCCGAATAGTCAGGACAATAATCTATTGCAATCTCCAACTCTTCCAGAATCATTTCATAACTATCAGCAACTGTAGATCGATCTTTCTTCACATTTTCAATTGACGGCAAATCGTTACGAATAATTAAACCCAACTTACTATCCATATCCCAATGCTGGGTGAATCGTAGCATTAATCTTTCATAGGCCAAAGCTTTTAAGAAATGTAATTCTCCAACAATTTCTTCTTTTCTGTTTCCTTCAAAATCATCAATTCCTTCAATAGCAGACAACAAAAAGTTGGCATTCTTTATTAATCCATAATCATAGGACCATTCATTACTTCCATTACCATACAATACTGGCCAATAGCGTTCGTAAAACCAAACAGCATTTCCTCTTGTCCACCATTCAGGTTTTCTCATGGTACCAGCTTTAAAACTACCTTCAACCATAATATCCCTTGAATCGTAAGCATCAGCAGATAAGTTTGCATATACCCCGATTAAAGCCAATTCAACCTTTTTAGCATTGGTGATGGCCCCATCTAAATCAGCCTCGTACGGAGGCAATTTTTCTAAAAAATCATCTGTTGAACAACCAAACAGCAAAACACTGATTAGTAATATATTTATATATCTTTTCATAGAATTTGCTTTTATAAGTTTAACTTCAATCCAACTGAATAAGTTCTAATTCCAGGGTAACTGGTTTCATAGTTACCTCCAAAATTACCATTAGCGTTCACTGTCGCAGGATCGGTTCCCGGATAGGAAGTAATTGTGAATACATTCGTGCCTGACACATAGACTTGTCCACTTACAGGTAAACCTTTAATCTTTGGAATATTATACGAAATCCTCAAGTCCTGTAATCTAAAATAAGAAGCATCGTGTAAACTCAATGTAGTCAATGCAGGAACTCCCTGTCCCAAATAAATTGCCGGAATCTCAGCATCGGTATTCTCTGGTGACCAACGATTGTACAAATTGTAATCAACAAGTCCTGTTAATTGTCTTGGTACATTCTGTAATGTTTTACCATAGTACTTCAAGCCTCCAATCTGGAATCCAAAATTGGCAGTTAAGGAGAAGCGCTTGTACTTGATATCTGTATACATTCCTCCAAACAAATCCGGATCAGGATTTCCGATGAGTGTCTTGTCTTTACTGTCTACTTTCCCATCACCATTTAAGTCTGTAAATTCAAGGTTTCCAGGATACAATGTTCCGTAATAAGAAGAGTGTCCATTGTCTACAGCATTTGCATTCAACTCATCAATTCTTTCCTGATTTTGAATGATGCCATTGTACTCATATCCAAAGAAAGAACCCATGGCATGTCCAACTGCCAATACCTGTGATCCTGTTCCCTGAACAATGGTTCCACTGGAATTCTCAACTGCACCCTCTTCTTCCAATTTTCGAACTTCATTCTTATTGGTAGCAAGGTTCAGTCCCAAATCAAACACAAAGTCTTTTCTATCAATAATCTTTGCTTTAATATTGAACTCAAATCCCTGATTTCTTACACTCCCAATATTGTAATACATATCCTCTACAGCCATACTTGAAGGAAAAGAGAATAGTCTTATTAGGTCTTCTGTATCTTTTCGGTAATAACCTAATGATCCTGTCAATCGATAATTGAACAATGCAAAATCCAATCCTGCATCATACTGTGTTGAAAGCTCCCATTGGATGTCTTTGTTACCTATCTGAGAATGCTCAATACCTGGCTGATCATTATATTTGGTAGCCCTGTACAAATCTCTGTTCGAATAACTATTTAGGTTCTGAATACCAGTCTTACCCGCTGAAACTTTTAATTTTAGGTCATTTATAAAGTCAGCATCACTTAAAAAGTCCTCTTTGTTGATTCTCCATGCAATTGCTCCCGATGGGAAGAATCCGTAACGATTGTTCTTACCAAACATAGAAGAACCATCGTAACGAGCAGTAACAGTAAAAAGATACTTATCATCATACTTGTAATTTAAACGAGCAAATGAAGAAAACAGGGATCTCCCTCTCTTTCTATCTTCTGATCTATCAAAATCAGTTCCTGCAGAAACATTCGTGTAGATCTCATCCATTGCAAAACCACTCTTTGCAAGGTAACCCGACTGGCTTTCAAAGTCTTCATAAGAAACACCACCAACAAAGTCAATATTATGAACTTCATTAAATGTTTTTGCATAACTCAAGGTATTGTCAAGCACCGTATTGTAACCTCTGCTTTCAGCCTTGCTTGCCGATGCTTCATTGTACCAACTCAAATAACTTGGCGAGAATTGATAATTGTAATTCATGTATTGATTTACCGAGAAACTGGTCTTGAATTTCAGGTCTTTCAATACGGTTAGTTCTCCGTAAAGATTACCGGATAGCCTGTATTCATCTGAGTTGTTGATCTCGTTTGATTCTGCTACTGGATTCACATCGTAATAAGAAACTCCATCCTCACCATATACAGGTAAATCAGGACGTTCTCCCTGAGCTAAAAACATGGAAGTACCTGATCGGCTCTGATCTGTGTAAGACAAATTGATTCTTGTCCCGATCTTAAATTTAGAATTGATATTGATATCCAAGTTCACACGTCCTGAATATCTTGTCAGATCATCATGAACAACCATCCCCTTGTGATCCATTACGGAACCGGAAATAAAATAAGAGATATCCTTACTTCCACCACGTACTGACAGGTCTATATTCTGTCTGTTTGCTGTTTGTTTTACCAAATCAAACCAATCGGTGTCTGCGTCACCAACATATCCACCATCCGGATCAAGAATGTTCTCTGCCGTTCTGTTTCCCGGATCTACTACCAATGTTTGGTTGGCCAATTCAGTTAAATAGGAACGGAACTCATCTCCATTAAGCATTGAGAAATTTTTAATCTGAGAATCCGTAGAGTAATTATAGGTAACAGAAAATTTAGCTTTCTCATTCAACCTACCTCTTTTGGTAGTGATCATCAACACACCATTTGCAGCCCTTGATCCGTAAATGGCCGAAGCAGAAGCATCTTTCAACACATCAACCGAAGCAATATCAGAAGGTGGAATGGAATTTAAAATCTCCGAATCATCGGTTGGAACACCATCAATCACATACAATGGTTCATTACTACCTGTAAGCGATGTGGCACCACGAACTCTTACTCTTACCGTTTCACCCGGACGACCTGTGTTTCCGCTTACCATTACCCCTGCAGCCATATTCTGCAACAGTGAGATAGAGGATGGAACGTTTTTCATTTCCAACTCCTTCTCAGAAACACGGGCTACCGAACCTGTAAAATCTCTAACAGCAGTTGTTCCATATCCAACAACAACAACCTCTGCCATCTGCTCTGTATCCGAAGTTAATGTAATGTTTTCTACCTCCTGTCCATTGTAAACAACTTCCTGAGGCAACATTCCAACAAAAGAGAAAATTAATACTGCATTTGGATTTTCCAATTCCAAAGTATAGTTCCCGTTGATGTCGGTAGCAACACCTGTAGTGCTCCCCTTAATTACAACAGATACACCTGGTAAAGGCTCCCCATATTTATCGGTTACTTTTCCTTTCAATTTTTTCTTTTCCTGCACTTCCTTGATAACGGGAACAGGATCTTTTTTGGTAATGATTACAAAATCTTCAACAATTTCGTACTTTACCGGTGCTTGCTGACAAATTTCATTCATCACCTCTTCCAAACTGGCATCTTTCATATCCAGCTGAACTTCAATCTTATCGTTTATTTCATGCACATTGTACATGAAATAAGTTCCTGTTTGATGGTTTAAATCTTCCAACACATCAACCAATGATGATTTGACCTGAACACTAACTTGTTGTCCGAGAAGAACAGATGCAGAAAGCTGCAAACTTCCAACAAGAATTAAAATAAAACTTAGCTTCATAACAAGCAGGGTTTTTCGAATGGAAGGTGACATACACCTCCACATAAGGTTTTTTTTCATAACTTTATGGTCTAGATTAATACTGCCATTGACAATTCTCAATGGTTGTTATTTGTTAAAACAGGGAATGTGGCCGCATTTCCTGTTTTTTATGTGCTCTTGGGTGGCCGCCACAAAAGCGCAATATCTTTATTCAGGTTTCCCTACAATTATTTTATCATCTTTAATAGCAAACTTTACATCAGCTATCTTTTCAATCATTTCAAGTGTAAAGTCCAAGGATTTGTCTTTCTTGGCTGCACCTGTAAATCTGTATTCACGATACTTGTAATCGGTAAAGAAGAATTCAACATTGTACCATCGGCTTAACTGATGGCAAATTTCTTCCAATGACTGATCTTTATAACGAAACACTCCATCTTTCCATGAGGTATACAATGCTGTATTTACCTTTTCTACCTTAAATCGATTGTCTCCTTTTTTTACTGTAGCCTGAAATCCGGGCTTCAACAACTCCTTATTGCCCAAACAACTTAGCTCTACGCTACCCTCAACCAAAGTCGTTGAAATGTGCTCCTCATCATCGTATGCTGATATATTAAAGCTTGTTCCCAGCACCTTTACTTCGGTATCGTGAGACGCTATCACAAATGGTTTGCTCGGATTGTGCGTAACTTCGAAATAGGCTTCTCCAGTTAATTCCACTTTCCTTTTGTTTCCCACAAACTGCACAGGATATCTTAAGCTCGATTCCGAATTCAACCAAACTTTTGTTCCATCCGCTAATACCAGCGAGTACTCTCCTCCTCTTGGTATTTCAATTTGATTGTAAATCACCCTGTCTTTAGCAGAAGAAGCATTATCATATATCAATTCGCTATCGGCATTTTTTTGAATCAAAGTCCCATCCGCTTCAGTTATCAACTCCTTGTCACTCTCTTCAAGATTCACTTTCTGTCCATTTTCAAGCGTAAGTACCGCCTTTTTAGTGCCAATGCTTGATATTTCCGCAAAATTGTAGTCCTTTTCAAAATCATAATCATTTCTTACCTGCTCAATCATGAAATAGCCAACTGTAAATAAAACAACAACTGCTGCGGCATAAGGCAACCAGGTATGTAATTTTCTTACTTTCGATCTCTTTTCAGGCTTCGATAATGATTTGCTAATATTCAACCATGCATTTTCTTTTCGAATTTGATCCAGCTTGCTCAAAGCATCACTCTCTTTAAAAAGAGCCAAATATTTGGCAAACTCCTCCGTATTGGCCTCATCTTCTTTCAGCCATTCCTGTAGCTTTTGAACCCCCGAATCAGAAATCCTTCCTTGCTGATATTCTTGAATTAACTCTAATATATGTTCTTGCGAAATGTGCATTTTCTTCATTGTTTAAACCTATAAGTGTGTTTTTGAGAAACGGGTGACAAGTTTTTTCAATTTTTTTCCAAAATATCTTTTAAAGTAGTGAATAATGGGAAAGTTGAATGAGTAATGAGTATGAAAAGTTCGGAACTCATAGCTACTTCCTCAACTTTTTACTTTATATCCCGATTCTCGGGACCAGAAGAGCTGGCTTTATACTTGTAGCTTTACGGTATCAAAATCATCACCAATACATCCAAATTACTGCGCAACTGCTTTAAAGCTCTAGAATAATGTGTTTTTACTGTATTGATGGAAATATCCATTTCTTCAGCAACTTCGGCATATTTCATTTTCTCAAAAGCGATGGCTTCGAAAACGGCTTTGCATTGGGCAGGTAAAAGAGCAATCTCTTTATAGAGTTTTTCTTTTCTTTCTTCCAATTGCTGACTTTCGTATTTGTCTTCGATGATATCGTAGGCCTTATTCTCTATTTCTTCGAATCGAAATTTTTGATCTTTTTTTATCTGATTAATGGAATTGTTGCGAACAATAGTAAACAGGTATGACTTTATGGAACCAGTAAATTCTATCATCCTCTCCTTTTCCCACAAGTTGATGAAAGCTTCCTGTACAATGTCTTCTGCTTTCTCGTAGGAATCGAAATATTTATAGGCAAATACGCAAAGCGGGGTGTAGTACAAATCGAACAACATACGAAGACCTGTTTGGTCTCCACTCTTAAATTTTTGAATGATATTTTGTTCGTGTTGCTTCATATTTACTGCGGTAAAAGTAAAAAAGCTTGTGGAAAATACAAAAGACCATTGGATACAAGCCATGAGCTAAGAACAATTCCATTTTTCCATAACTACGAATGACTTACGGTCACACAATAAAAAAAGAGACTCTCCGTATTTGACCAAAGTCAACAGAAAGTCTCTTACCACCAACTAAATTGTAATGAAAGGGAAGGCTAGTACAGATTCCTTCCCTTTTATACAGATCATGTTCATTGTGCTTGCAAAAGCCCAGCTTACATCCCCAACCCACTCCCTTAGCAAAAGAGTAAAAACTTTACCAATTGGGTTGGATCGGGTTTTATGAAGCAAGCTGAGGCTCTTGCACACATCACTTACCTTTGTTAAGCTGCAAGAGGCAACAACAAAGATCAAAACAACAATAAAAAGCTACTAATTTCTAAACCATACTCTTGCTGTCGGAAATATTATGCAAGAGTGGCTTATCTTAAAATTAGAGTCTTTCTGCCTGTCTCAAACAAAAAGACTCTGCTCTATCTAAAGATTATTTAATACAATTCACTGGCAGGCAGTTTACCCACCAGTGATTTACTTTTCAGAAGTTATCGCATTGTAACCACAAAATTTTCCATCCAGTTAGCTGGATTGTCGTTGTTACCCAACTCAAAAGTATAGATCTCATAAATTCCGAATGGAAAATAATCAACAGCTACACTCCAGCCATTTTCTGAACAAAGAATATCCAGGTAGTCATTGATATCTGCGTCGTTATTTATTTTATCAATTGCACCGGTCCAGTCTGCACTGGTAATGATATCTCCTCCAGTACGTACAATTTTGAATTGGTGCTCTGCTGTTATTTCATAAGTAACCGGGACAAATGCAAAGTTGTCGCCTGAGTTGTCTCTAAATACTAACCCATCGCCCAACTCTACTCCATCAGGGCTAACATATCCGATCACAGCCAATAGCTTATCAAACACAGGCTCCTGATCTCCTCCAAGTATCTTGCCTGCCAAATCTTTCATTGGGCCTTCCGAACCATAAGCTCTCAACAGCATTCCTTTCATACCGGAACGGTCGGCAGTAGCCAATGATTTATCGAACAACAACTGAGCTACACCAGGCTGAGGATAAACAGGTACAAGAGAGAAAACAAACTCACCAAGCATACCTTTATCGCCAACCATCCACTTGTCCTGAGCTTCATCGAACACCAATTTACTAAGGGTATCCCCTTCGATAACAATCGGGTTCGAAAGCTGAATTCCTTCGTGAGTATACACAAAAGCGGCATCAGCCTGTTCTATATCTTCGCCATCAACATTGTAGGTAGCACTATAGGTAAGGTCTTCCTTGCCTTCAACATTCCATCCTGCATCATCGAATCGTACATAGAAAGGATTCTCTTCAGAAGCATTGTTAATTCCTGATGTAATACGAATCAATTGGTATCTGCTATTTTTCCTTTTAGCAGTGAAATCCTCAAAGCCGGCCTGAATATCGGTCATGTCCCAATCCTGTGCAGTCGCTCTTTCAAGTACCATGTCTGCATCATTCATTTTGCCGCGGAAAAACAATTTACCATTTTCCTCTTTCATGAAAATGTATTCCACTTCGCCACCTAAACCTTGTGCGCCAAAGTATGCGCGAGGCTCAACCATCCAGTATAGCACATCGTTTGGAGTATTGAACTGCAAAACAGTTCCCTCCTGGTGATTGATAAAGAATTCAGATGTTCCCTCATCAAAACCGCTATTCATAAGTACCGTTCCGTTATTCTGATCTTCGGTTTGGGTAAACTTAAAAGCAATAAAACTACCCGAACTATGCTCATCGGTTCCAATGCCTGTGAAAACAGTTTTCCATCCAAACTCTGCCTCTGTTAATAAGCTGGTCAAATTCGACTTGGAGCCTTCTATCCTTTCGCTTACCGTTTCATCGAACACATACTCAAAGTCTTTCTCACAAGAGGAGAATACCGTAAGTATTGCCAATATGTATAATAATTTTTTCATGTCTTTAAAATTAGCATTCAGCCCTTTCAACCCTAAGCATCACTGGCTTACATATTCGCCAGTGAGCATATAATGGCTGATCATGGGCGTTTCATCTGTCTAAAATCTACTCTTCTTAATTAGCTACAACAACTTCGTTTACAGCATTCTCAAGACGTTTCTGCAAACTATACAGGTCAATTCCCCATATTTCTTTGTAATAGGTGGTAGCAATATCAACTTTCGCATTGAATTTGTGATAAGCATCCACAGCCTCAGGGGTGGTCATCTTGTTCCATGTATCGTAGTTCCATGACCATGCCCACTCGTGAAGTTCTTTCTCCCAATCGGTTAAATACAGGTCACCAAATTCCTCGGTCAACACGCCATTTTCATCTCTTAGCTGAGTATTATACAAAAGCGGCACATTGCTGTTCATTACACGATCAAGCATTCCAGCCACAGTCTCAACAAAATCCTCATTCTCTTCAGACATGGCATAAGGGGTGATAAACCTTTCAGGCGGGCATCTCCTGACCACACGTCAATCCAGTTTCCGGTATAATCACCTTTACAAATTTCCTTGAAATCCAGAGGATAGAATTTGGTTTGGTGCATAATGTGAGCAAACTCATGATGTACCACATGAAATGCTTCAAGCACAGCCTTTTTCCTTTTTTCCAGTTTCACTTCAGGTGAATCCCAATCGTAGCCAGCTACACCAAAATTATTCACATCAAAAATGGTCACTTTACGGCCTCCTTCTGCAAGACCAAGGGTATAGGATCCATCCTTGTTGAATTGTTTACTTCCTACCAGCACCAATAACTTAGGCATGTACTGCTTCAGGAAATCAGGATTTCCCCCTACAGTTGCTTCTTCCTCATAAGATTTGATCCAGATGTTCAGGTATGCCTCAAGAAATTCCTGTGCCTTCTCAATGGTAGGAGGTGTTACATGAAACTTATTTTCAATTTCCGTGTCGTCCCACTTGTATTTTACTTCCACATTGTAAGGAACTGTCAGATTATTATAAATCCACGTATCCAGGTCATTCTGGTGGCCTTTTTCAACCACCACAACTGATTCATCAATCAAGCTATCTTCTTTATCACATGAAGACAAAGAAAACATCAGGGATGAAATGAATAATAATATATATAACTTTTTCATCTGTTTTAAATTTGTGTCGTTTAACGATTATTTGCTTCCAGTCCATATTGTTGAGCCATAGCAGGAATTTGCAATACTTTTCTTGCATCCTTAGCCTCCAATACGACAGGCGTGCTCTCATTTACTTCATGGATTACCTTTATATTGAAACGACGAATATCAAACCATCTCAGACCGTTGTAGGCAAATTCTCTTCGGCGCGTATGGATGGCACAGTTCAGGTAAGTACGTGTCTTTTCATCCAAGTCATACCAAGGATCCAAATCTGAAGCAGCATGTGAATCCTTACTGAAACGTTCCGTTATCTTTTCTTCGGTCACCTTGTTTTCATCCGTAAAAGGAGCTAATCTCTTTTCAAAGTAAAGATTCAAATCATCCTCGGCCTCGGTATACTTTTTCAGCATGACATTGGCCTCAATGCGGTTAAACAAAGCTTCTTCCGCAACGATTTTCGGTGTCATGGCATAGTAAAGCCCGATATCAGCATTCACATCCATTCTTTTAAAGAAGTAGCCCCATTTCCAGACAACAAGATTATTGGAAACTGTAACTGCACTTTGAGTCCATGCGTTACTGCTCGCTCCTTGTACAAAAACATTGTCGAACACTTTTGAAAAAATATCATGGGACAGACCATAGCGAAGTAATCCCTGGAAAAGGCTAAAGTTATAAGTGATATTACTTGTTAACATCAGGTTAGCCGGCTCTGTAGCTTTTGAATATTCAGCTGCCTGCTCATTAATACCCATCAGGTTGTATTTTCCGGCCAGGTCTCTCAACTTGGCAGAAGGATGAGCTCCCAAAGCTGCAGTAGCGTAGTCCTTCACCTTTTGCCATTCGCCCTTGTACTGGTAAAAGCGGGAAGCAAAAGTATTAGCCGCAGCTACATTAAAGTGATATTTTGGCACATCATAAGCGTTATCCTCGATATGCTTAAGTCCTTCAAGCAAGTCCTTCTCTACCAATTCATATACCTTGGCAACAGTTTCTCTCTTGTAGTCTTTAAATACCACGTCTTCCACTTCGGTTACGTAAGGCACACCCAAATCGGTATCGGCTGTAGCCGGATTGTAGTGCTGTCCCCACAAGTTCACCAACATGAAATGGCAGTAGGCTCTTACCAAAAGTGCTTCTCCGTAATAAGGCAGATACTCAAAAGGAATGTCCCCCTCCACTTTGGTGCTTTCAATAAACTCCAAAGCCTGGTTGGCATGGGCAATGGCATTGTAGCAAGACTCCCAATAACCTGATGGAGAATCCTGCAGGGTTTCGGTAAACTCTTCCCAAAAGTAGCCTTGCTCGTTGTTTCGGAACACTTCGTTGCCTTCGCCTCTATCTGCAACATTATCAGACATAGAGTAGCAAAACAATCCATAGGTCATCTCAGGGTACGCACTGGTAAGCAGTTCTTTGACTTTCTCATCTGAATCCAACACCGTGCGGTTGTCCGGGGTGGTATCCAGATATTTATCACATGACATTAATCCAAATGTCACTACAATGCTCAGTATATATAGTATTTTCTTATTCATCTTCTATTATTTTAGAATCCTAATTTAAGCGAGAATGTAAACTGTTTTGGAACCGGAAGAGCAACACCACCTGTTCCAAAGAACTCCGGATCTTGTCCATTAAGAGATTTATCTGAATACAACAGGTACAGGTTGGTACCCTGTGCTTTCAGCGATGCACTTGCAATTCCCATTTTTTTTAAGAAGTCTTTTGGCACTTTGTACTCCAACGAAACCTCTTTCAGGCGAATGAAATCACCCTTGGCCACTCTCTGATCCGAATAATTGTAGGCGTTATAAGTAGATTCCAGTTCAGATCCATACTTGTCCTTTAATCTTTTGGAAGCAATCACCGGAATATTGGTGTACTTCTCATCGCCAGGAAGAAGCCATCTGTTCTTCATATCCTTGGTAATGGCATCCATATCGGAGTAAGATGCATGGAAAGAAGGGTACAAACGAATCACATTTCCAAACTGATAGCTACAGAATACGTTCAATGTCCAGTTCTTGTATTTGAAATTATTGGAAAGTCCACCGGTAATCTTAGGATCGATAGAACCCTCGTACTTCAAGTGGTCAACAGCATCATCCTGGAAATAAACTTCACGTGTTACATTTCCCTCCTGGTCGTAAAACTGAGGCAATCCCAATTCATCTAATCCGGCAAAAGGAATCGAGTACAAACCACGAACCGGTCCTCCCTTAAAGGCTCCCCCTTCAGCTTTCACCAAATCGAAAATCATTGGACTGTTCTTCAGGTTGGTGATTTCATTCTTGTTATAAGCGAAAGTCAGGTTGGTATTCCAATTGAAATCTTTACTCACAATATTTTGAGTTCCCAAGCTGAATTCAACACCTTTGGAAATCATATCGGCATAGTTGGCAAATTTCCAACCTTCACCACCCACTCCGGATGTTCTTACATAAGCAATCAGGTCAAATCCTTTACGATGGTATGCATCAACACTTAGAGACATACGTCTAAACAAACCTAAATCAAAACCGATATTGGTTTCATACTGCTTCTCCCAGGTTAGTTCTGAGTTTTCAAGTGAAGCTATATACATGGCATTTTGCTTCTCAGAATCGTAAGGAGTTGTGGTAATTCTGTTTCGGAATACCACCGATGCATTGTTAGCAGGCCCCATGGAAGCAGTCAGACCATAAGTTCCTCTGAACGACAGGTTGGACAACCACTCAACATCGGTTAGGAAATCCTCTTCCTTGGCATTCCACTTACCTGAAAGGTTCCATGTTGGCAAGTATCTTGCACTTTTCGATTTCCCCAATCGGTTCGAGCCATCAACACGAACGGTACCATTAAGGGTATATTTTCCATTATATGAGTAGGCTGCGTTTGCAAAAGCAGCAACAAATCGGTCTCTAAATTCCTCCATTCCAAAATAGGAGAATCCAGATTCGTTGGTAGCTTTAATTATATTAGGGTCGGTAAATACCACGCCACCTTTGTTGTACTGGTATCCGTATCCATTACTAAAATCGTACTGACGGTCCACATATTTCAGTTCCTGCCCTAACATTACATTTACCGAATGAATCTCATCAAAAATACGGTTGTAGTTCAACATATTTCTGAAGTACAAATTCTTCATGGTATTGTTTTCCTTATTGTAGAAACCACCATTAGGAAGCACCGAAATTGGTCTAGAATTGGGAAGTGTAATATCTTTCCACAAGTATTTATTGTCATCAGCAATAACAGGATCATCAACCCCGGCATTATAGGCTGCCACAACATTAGAACCTTCCTTAATTAGATGCTCGTTTGATGATTTCACATATCGAAGCGATCCTGTAAAATTGTAATTCAAATATTTGTTGAATTTGTAGTCCAGGTTTCCTTGAATTGACAAATCCAACACATCAAGGTTGATCTGATTATTGTCATACTCCTCAAGGATATTAAATGGAGCGTAGTTCATACGAACATATTCCAGATTACCATTTTCATCGTAAGGAGTAATGGTTCTACTGGTGTTCATTGCATAAGAGAACGGGTTGATATCAAACTCTCTGGAGTAATTTCCGCTTACAACATCATTGGTACGGTTAAAAGTACCCGGAGTTTTTTGCTCACGAATAGACCCTTTGGTTTGCAAGCCAACAGAAAGTTTTTCGGTAATTTCAAAGTCACCGCGCATATTCACCGTGTAGCGATCTACTTTATCGGCGATGGTCCATCCCTCATCGTTCAACCACGAAGTTGACACATAGAATTTAGAAGCTTCAGATCCTCCGGAAAAAGAGATTGAATGATTTTGCTGCAAAGAGTTTCTAAACAGAATATCAAACCAATCGGTATTTGCTTTTTCGTATCTGCGTAGAAAATGAGCTCTGGCCTCAGGCGTATTTTCCAAACCAAACTTACCATTCTCATAGGAGTTGATCAGGTTGTACATCTTGTAAAAAACACCGGCATCTTTGGAACGCATCATACCTGCATGATCCAACCATCCCTTGTCTTCCATCTCCATGAACATGGCCATCTGATCCTGAGAATTCATGATATCGTAATCGCCATAATTAGGCTTCATTTTAATGGTGAATTCCGAACTTACGCGAATTGAATTCTTCCCTGTGCGCCCTTTTTTGGTAGTAATCACAATTACACCGTTCATGCTCTTGCCCCATAAAGTGCAGTTGCCGAAGCATCTTTCAAAATCTGGAAATTCTCGATATCATCGGCATTCAAACCTGCCACAGAAGAAGAGATCAAGGTTGCAGCATCGCCCGAAGACAACTGGTCTGGTGATATGTCAACAACATCTTCCAATACAACTCCGTCAACTACCCATAAAGGCTTGGTATCACCGTAAATAGAAGAAGCTCCACGAACACGAATTTTAGGAGCTGCACCAAAAGTTCCCGATACATTCTGTACAGAAACCCCTGCTACTTTCCCTTCCAACATACGTCCAACATCGGCAACACCGGCAACTTTTGCATCTTCTGCTTTCAATATAGTTGCAGAACCAGTAAACAATTTACGGTCGATTTTCTGGTAACCTGTAGTAACCACAACCTCAGCCAACTGCTCCGACGAAGCTGTTAATGTAATATTTAATTGAGTTTGGTTTGTAACAACAATTTCCTGAGGTTGCATTCCAATAAAAGAAAACACCAATACATATTCCTCTCCTGCTGGAAGTTCCAATAAAAAATTCCCATCAAAATCGGTAGATACACCTGTATTTGTTCCCTTAATGATTACAGACACACCCGGGAGTGGTAAGCCCTGATCATCGGTTACCGTACCTTTAATCTTTTTTTGCTGTGGTGCTTCCTTTAATGGATTAAGCTTAACAATTTCCTTAAAGGTGATCACTTCTTCTTCTACTTCACATTCCAGTCCTCTTTCACGAAGTATTTGATCCAATAACATTTTCACCTCTTCATTTTCAACTTCAATGTTTACTCTTTCAAAGTCATCAAATAACCCTCTTTTGTACAAAAATCGAAGTCCTGTCTGATCCTTAATTTCATTCAAAACGTCCAGAATTGTAGCCTGTTCCATCTCCAAACTCACTTTTTGATTCTGCGAGTAAGTCTTTGCCATTGTACTATATGAGAGCACAAGCACCAGAAATACAAGGATTTTCATTTCCAATAGAATTTTAAGCCATCTCCTTTTGAGAAAACAGCCCATTTGGTTGTTTTTTTTCATAAATTTGTAATCTAACAAGTTAAAATTGAGGGTAAATATTTTGCAGATATTTAGCCCGGTTTATTTAAGCGGAAAGTTTTTGCAGAACTTTCCGTTTTTATTTACGACTTACTATTACAACATCCTCCTTCACTTCAAATTTTACGCCTGATGATTTCTCAATGAAATACAGCAACTTATTGATTTCTGTATAACGCTTCATGTCACCAATGAATTGAATATCCCTGGCAGAATTGTCCGCAAAGAACACTTTTACATTGTACCATCTTTCCAGCCTCAACATGATTTCTTCCAGGCTTTCATTATTGAACAGGAAGTTCCCATCCTTCCAAGCAATGTAGGGATATACATCTACCTGCTCGGTAGTCATGTTTCCCTCTACAGTGTTGGCATTTAGCAAATCACCAGCTTTCATTCTCTTCTCTTCTGTTCTTTCGGCGATTTTCACACCTATACTACCTTCCACAAGTACAGTTTTTATCAATCTCTTGTCATAAGCATTTACATTGAATTTTGTCCCGTACACCCGAAGGTCCTGATCAAAAGAATTTACAATGAAAGCTTTCTGCCTATTGTGAGCTACCTCAAAATATCCTTCGCCTTTCAGATACACTTTCCGACTTTTTCCCGTGAACTGTACAGGGTATTTCAATTCAGAATCTGCATTCAGCCAAACCTTGGTACCATCTGCCAATTGCAAGTTGAATTCCTGCCCTCTTGCCACTTTAATTGTGTTGTAAATTAATTCTTTCGACTTAGCAGCGTCCTTATTGTAAACAATCCCCTTCAAAGTATCTATTTGCAGTGTCGATCCATCTTTCTCTTTCAATACCTTTTGGGTATTCATCACTTGATATTTTTTCCCGTTGGAAAGGATCAACTCTGCTCCTTTTTGGCCTGGCTCTATTCTGGTAACCTGTGCCAATTTCTGCTCCTGCGTAAAATTATTTACCAAAAATGTCAAACCTAAACCAAGAAGTAAAGCAATACTAGCGGCCACTGACCACTGCACTATTCTTTTCTTTCCTGTGATTTTTGAATTAATTCTTCGTTTCGCTGATAATACATTTATCTGATCCCAATTCTGAATATTGCCGAGTCTGTAATAGGCTCTTACAATCTCACGATACCGTTCTTTGTTCTCATCGCTGTCAACAAGCCATTCCTTCAAATTCTTAGTTTGATCATCTGATGCCTTCCCATTTAAATAGTCCAGCACATCATGTAATATATCTTCTTTCGACGTCATCTTCTTTTTCATATGCTAGTGGAACAAAATGAATATGAAAATGGGTGAATCAAAATGATTTTTTTTCAGAAAAATATTTCGACCCTATTAATGTGGGAGTTACAAATGAAGAATCTACTTCCGTTAAGACTTGAGAAAATCAAAAAACAGGCGACTAAGAAAAGCAAAGTCGAAATTAATGAGGAGTACAAGCGAAAATCATCCTAAAGAAAAAACAGATGAAAGAGATCCTTATGATCTTTCAAATCTTCTTTCAATTTGGATATTCCGTTCCTTAGCAGGGTCTTTACGGTATTCACGGAAACTTCCAATTCTTCAGCAGCTTCCTTGTATTTCATATTTTGAATCATGATGCACTCTACCACCTTTCGAGTCTTTTCTGGCAGTTCTTCAATGGCTTGCTTCACTTTCTGAATTCCCTCTTCAGCAATTCGTCGGGCCTCTTCCTCTGCAATCTCCAAATGAGAAAATTCAGCCGTATCAGAGAGTATATCTTTTTTGTTGATGTGATTTAGCGAAGCATTTTTAACCAATGCAAACAAATAGGTACTTAGAGTGTTATTATACAACCTATCAAACAGCTTGTCATTCCAGAATTTAATGAACAGTTCCTGAACAACATCTTCTGCCTTATGGATGTCGTTTACAAATGCATTTGCATACAATACCAAAGGTTTGTAATAACGTCTGAACAAAAAATCCAAGCCTTCTTTGTCCCCTCTCCGGATATGTTCTAATATACTTTGGTCTGTAATCATGATTATGGGGTTTCCGCACAAATATATTCATGTTTTTGGAAAATCATAGAGGCGGACCAGAAAACTGTTCTTAAGCATAGAAGCCACAAAATAAAAATGTAAACTCATATGTTTAGATAAATTATTAAGACAAACATCGATAACTTACAAATTTGTATACGTCTGAATTTCAAGCAATGTAACAAAACCAATCCAATCTAAACATCTACACTCCCATAAAACCCAAACTGTTAAATAAAGTTAAATTCAATGAGTGTAAGAAACTTGACACATTTGACAGATAGTATTGTCATAATATTTATTTAACTTGGATGGAAGTTTTGGAAAGACAACCCACCGGCTGGTCATCAACCTTGTAAAACTTTGACGGGTCGCACTTGGAAGAGGAGGCCGATGGGCTCTTTTCAAAAATACTTTAATTCAGCAACAAACTATATTCTTACATCTTCTTTTATACCAATATGCAATTACTCAGGACAGATGGCTATTTATATTGACTAAAAGTGAAGAATAAAGGGATTGCTGATAAAAAATCAAAAGATATGACAGTAAAATACAAAGTCATTGAACGAGGCCAGCCTGGCGTAGCAGGTGGAGGCGACAAAAAATTCTATGCCAACACTATAACTAATGGTGAGTTAACACTTGAAAAGCTAACCAAGCGTATTGAAAAAAACAGTACGGTTGGTGGTGCTGATATTAGAGCCGTACTATACTCTTTGGTAGAGGTAATGCAAGATGCTCTTGAAGAAGGTTCAATTGTTCGTTTGGGAGAATTGGGTAGTCTTCGAATTAGTATTAGCAGCACTGGTGAAACAGATGAAAAAGATGTTACTATGAATTCCATTAAAGGTGCAAAATGCATCTTTACTCCTGGCAAAGAATTAAAGCATATGCTTAAAAATTTAGAATACGAAAAAGTAGACTAAAAACAATTGTAATTTAACCATAGTCATATAATTTGTTTATGGTGTAAATTTCTATAGCCATCTGTTAAAAAAAACGTAGTTACGTTTTATTCAAAACGTGCTTACGAAAATATCAAAACGTAAGTGCGTTTTCTTTACCCAGTAACTCACCTGTTTACCGGATAGTTACAATCTTATTTTTATTTTCTATCAAATTAGATTATAATAATACAGTGAATTCACCTATCAACTGCCTTATTAATGGTAAAAACCGGATTAATCCTGTCTCTAGTATTACGTAATAGTAAAAGGAGCAGACTCAACATTCTAAGCCCACTCCTTTCCAATCAAAAACTAATAAATTCTTGAGATTTTACTGATATACACTTTATAATTAAATTCTCAAGCTCTCCCGCTGATGGTTTGCCTGCCCAAGAATCAATCTTATTTTCCACATTTATTAATAACAAGGTACTCTTAATTATAGGCTCCAACAGGAGTTTATAATTCCTGAAATCATCCTAGATTCTAATCTTGCAATATCTCCTTTTATGAATGTTATATTCACTTCGGTTATTAATAACAGGGGAGTGATCAAAATTGATCACTCCCCCAGATACTAAATGGTTGTCAAATCTTATAATGATTTTGATTCATTATTATAGTGTTCTAATTCGGATTCTGTATAATCTCCGGATTTTTAAGAATATACTTCATTCCTATTGGGAATGCCCATCGATTTGAATTAGCTTCAAGTCTATATTCCACACCTTCAATAGTACGACTTAAGCTAATATTAGCATCATCATAAACGTTGTAGCGCTTTAAATCAAACCATCTAAGCCCCCTGAATGCCAATTCTCTTCTACGCTCTTCTTTCACTATTTCAAGTGCTTCAACTGCATTTGATGCACTTAATGCAGTGTATGTACCTTTAGTATAGCGTTTCTCTCTGATTGTATTTACATCATTCATTGCAAGAGCATAATTTCCTTTACGAGCATTACATTCAGCTCTCATTAAATAAACTTCGGCAACATTTACACCAAATGGCTTATAGGCAGCTTCCATTGGATTATATATATAATCTACAATTTCAGGAGGCCAATAGTCTTTTATTAATCTTTTTGAAAATCGAAGATCATCCACCTCATACAAACTCACTAATTCTTGACTTGGAAAAATTAAACTAGATTGATCTGTAGAATATTTTAGAAATAAGATCTCTTTATCTTCATACCTTTCCGGATATTCAAATACAGATGGGAACCAAGGGTTATCAGAAAAATCATTAAAATCATATAAAAAATCATACAACGACAGACAATTTTCCGCATTGCTTAAAGCACTTGTATAGTCACCCATAAATAAAGCTACTCGGGCCATTAATCCATAAGCTACTGCTTTCGATGGTCTATGGTTATACTCTGCCAACTCAGGCAAATACTCTATTGATTCTTCAATATCTTTAATTATCTGATCATAGACTTCTTTAACAGTGCTCCTTGTCAAATCTGCCAAAAGATCTGGTTTTAATAATAAAGGTACTCCTAAATCTGAGGCCGAACTTGCCTCATTATAATGCTTCCCGTAAATATTTACTAAAATAAAATAATTAAATGCTCTATGAATTTTCGCCTCTGCTAACAGTTGCTGTTCTTCCTCATCTGACGTTCCACTTAACTTAGACACAATCAAATTTGACACATAAATTTGATTATAAGCATATTTCCAATCATTATCTTCTTCCTCATCCAATACAATACTATCATCCCATATGTAAGTTTTTTGTATTCTAGTCTGATATTCAATCTTATATGACTCATCAGGAATTTCCATATCATCACTACTAAATAGTACGTTTTTATAGCCTAATGTAACGGCCTTAGAAGATCCATTATGCCAAACCTGATCCAACATTAATCTGAAATCTTTTGCCTCATTTGGAATAATTTTCCCTTTGGGTGTAATATCCAACCAGTCATCACACGATGTGAGTAACAATAGTGCACTTACTACTAAAAATATATTTTTCATTTTACCAAATATCATAAATTATTAAAAACTTGCCTTCAAACCAAAAGTGTATTCCGGCTCTTGAGGTAATCTGTACATTGATGGAATATTTTCCGGATCAATATGATCTTTATTAAATGTTAAGACAGCTATATTTCTCATCTGAAATGACAATTTTAAAGCACTTAACTTAAGTTGTTTTAAATATTGCTTAGGTAATTCATATGCAAAAATTAATTCTTTAAAGCGAATATGCGAACCATCTAAAACATTATGACTTCCATTTGCAGAGTATAAATTATAATAATTTATTCCATCATTCCTGTATTGAGGTAATTTAGGGATGTCTGTTATATTTTCATCACCGGATCTCATCCATCTTTTTTCAAAATCTTCATGAATATGTTTTATTCCTGGTTGGTTAGGAAGCACGTCATAACTTATAGTAGGTTTTCTAAAGACATATTTCATTTTATAAACAAACAGCATGCTTAAACTAAAGTTCTTGTAAGAAAACCTATTTGATAAACTTCCATAATACATTGGAACTCTTGAACCTTCATATTTTAACCCTTTGACATCTTCCAATGTTGTATTATGATCGATTTTATCACCATTCTCATTATAAATTTGAGGTGTACCTTCTTCTGATAAACCAGCCCATTTATAACTATAAAGATAAGACAATGGTTTTCCCTCCATCAAAGATCCACCTATATAACCGGAGACCGTTTCATTAGGCATTTCAACTCTTTTAACTTTACTTTTATTATATGAGAAATTCATACCAACATTCCATTTGAATTTATTAATCAAAGCTGCGTAATTCACTGAAATATCAAGACCCTGATTTTCTAATTTTCCATTATTCAATAAAGCACTAGAAAATCCTACTGTTGAATTAAGGTTTACATTACTTAATAAATCCGTACTATTTTTCATGTAGTATTCCAAGCTACCATTTAAACGATGATTAAAAAGAGCATAGTCAACACCAAAATTTGTAACTGCTGTCTTTTCCCATCTCAAACTTGGATTTTCAGGATTCATAATATAGGCATATTGCAATTGAGTATAACGATCAGTAGCTACTCCTGCAATAAGGTAAGGACTTGTACTTTTATCCACGTTCCCGTTTAATCCGTATGTTACTCTTAAATTTAGACGATCTACAAAACTTAAATTAAAGAAATCTTCCTTGTTTATTTGCCAATTAATACCTGATGACCAAAGAGGTGTACTTCTGTACTTATCATCAGCACCAAATAAATTTGAATCATCCAATCGAGCACTTCCTGTAAAAGTGTATTTATCTGCATAAGTAAAAGCAAAATTTGAATAATAAGAAGCAAATCTATTTTCAACCTCTGTAAAAGTTGTTCCTTCACTTATAAATGTTTTTGCTCCAGCAAAACCAACAGGAACTTTCATTGCATAGTTTACTGAAACGTATTGCAAACTTTCAGGATCATAGCCATACTTTTTTAATCCATACCCCTGAGTCACATGCTTTCTTGTTTCTATACCAGCTATTGCATTTATCTTATATAATCCATCATTAAATTCTCTATTAAAATTTATCTGAGAACGAAATGTAAAAGACTTGTAATTCGAATTGTCCTTATTTAAAATAACTCCTTTAGGTATTGAATTAATCAAATCTCCATTTTTATCTAATGAAGTGTAGTAATTAACCAAATTACGCGTATAGAAGGTTTGTTCATTAAAAACTTGCTCCAATTCAGTATTTCCCCATTCGTACTGAAATTTCGCATCAAAATCCAAGCCTTTCAATATTTTATAATTAAGACCTGCAAACAGCTTAACATCCTTTTTATCTATGCTATTATCCTTATTATCGAATTCTTGTTTAATGTTATAATCCCAATTGTAAGGATAACCCAGGCTTGCTGCATAATCTTTAGTGCCTTGATCGTAAAAATGGCTCTGAGGAATATAGTTACCATTCTCATCCAAAATACTTTGATATTGACTGATATTATTTATTTCTGAAAGAGGAATTCCATTTTCCTTTCTTTGACGAATGGTAAAGCTAGCTCCCATATCAGCTTTTAACCTACTATTCAACTGTGTATTAAGTCTAATATTAGTTATAATTCTATCATCATCATTTTCTCTAGAAAACCCTTTAGTATCAGCATAATTTAAAGACACATAATAATTACTTTTTTCTGAGTTTCCGCTGATGGCAAGATTATACTGAGAAGATGTAGAATTTCTTAAGAACAGATCCTTGAATTCTTTTCGAGAGTCAATTGGTCTTAATCCATCAATAATCTCATTTGCCTCACTATCACTTATTACACCTTCTCTCGCTTTTATATAGCTTCAATTCCCTGAGTCAAAGGCCAACGGTTATTATTATTGGGTAAATTCATCCATTCATAGTCAGATAAATGTTTCTCCAGCTCTAAAAGTGAACCCGTAGAAGCATAGGTAAGTTCATTTAAATCTGCCAATTTTCTTATGGTATGATCCACACTAAAATCAATATTAACTGACTTATTCTTAGATGCCTTTTTAGACACAATTACTATAACACCATTCGCTGCACGAGCCCCCCAAATTGATGCAGCTGCTGCATCTTTCAAAACTGTCATACTTTCAACATCATTCGGGTTTATGGTTTCTAGATCACCTTCTATTGGAAAGCCATCAACAACAATAAGCGGACTCACATTTGCGTAAAAAGTACTTTTTCCTCTAATTGTAAATGAACCATCTGAGTTATAAAGCACACCCGTAGCTTGTCCCTCGAGCTTTCCCATAATACTTGTGGATATTTTTTCATCAAGCTCCTTTACGCCAACTTTCTCAAATGCACCAGTAGCTCTCTCTTTCGAAATGGTTTGGTAACCAGTTACCACAACCTCTGCCATCTGCTCTGTATCCGAAGTTAATGTAATATTTTGTATACTTTGTCCATTGTACAAAACTTCCTGAGGCAACATCCCAACAAAAGAGAAAATTAAAACTTCCTTATCTGATTCCAGTTCCAAACTGTAATTTCCATCAATATCAGTAGCAACACCTGTGCTGGTTCCCTTGATTACAACAGATACACCAGGAAGAGGAAACCCATCTTTATCGGTAACCTTACCTTTGATGGTTCTCTTTTCTTGTTGTTTTTCCTCAACAGCAGGCACAGGAACAATTTCCTTCTTTTTGATCACCACCACTTCTTCGTCCACAACGTAATCAAGATCAGTACCTTTAAGTACTTCGTTCAGAATATCGGTAATACTTGCTGCTGACATATCAACTGATATGTCTTTCACATCTTTAACATCATCGGTCTGATAAATGAATACCACACTCGATTCTTCTTGCAATTGCCATAACAATTCAGACAGTTGCATGTTCTCCACCTGAACATTCAGCTTACCATTTTGGGCATGCACACTGGCACTTAATTGTAAAACTCCTACCAACAGGAACATTAGGGTCAGTTTCATAGCTCGAAACATTTTAATCCACTTCTGCTTTATTGAACAGAAGCATTCTGATTTTTTTTCCATAAATTTGTACTGGTTAGATTGTGTTACACATATAATTTAACTAACAGGGAAAATGATAGTTCCAGTATCATTTTCCCATTTTTCATTTATTATCTGACATGCCTTATTTTGGCATGTAATTTACAATCGGACACTACATGTCATGTCCCTACGGTTTTACTACAATAGCATTTTTATTGATTTCAAATCGAACACGATTCGTTAATTCCATTTGATCCAACAAAGTTTGTATGTCGCCATAGCGATTTGTACTGATAGAGAACCTTCTGTCTTTCAATTCTTCAGTTCGATAGAAAACAGAAACATCATACCATCTTGACAGGGAATTCATGATATCCTCCAAGCGTTCATCTTTAAACATCATTTTGCCTTTTACCCAGGCAGAATAGATGGAAGCATCTACTATCTGTTTCTTGAAAGCCTTGGTATTATTATTCAAAACCAACTGTTCATCAGGTTGAAGAACTTCGCTCATCTCACCCTTAAACACATGCACCTTCCCTTCATTCAGAGTCGCATAGGTAAATTCATCATCATCGTATGCCTTCACATTAAAGTGTGTTCCCAAAACCCTTACATCCATATTGTTCGTTCTCACAACAAATGGTTGCTCAGGATTCTTGGATACCTCAAAATAAGCTTCCCCTTCCAAATGCACAATTCTTTGTTTGCCTGTAAATTTGGAATGGAATCCCAACTGAGAACCGGAGTTTATCCAAACCTTTGTTCCATCTGATAGTACCACAAAGAACTCTCCATTACGAGGTACGTTTATTCTGTGATATTCTACTTTCTGGTTTTGAGCTTCGGAAGAAGAATATACAATTCTTCCTGAATCCAGCTCTGCTTTCGACTCTTTAAAGAGCAACAAAGTATCCTTACCAGTAAGTTCTATTTTTTCCTGATTGTCAATCTCCAAATAGGCCATAGAAGATCCTGGTAACAAATGATTCTCTTTCAATGTTTGCATATCAGAATAAATCCAATATCCGCCAGCCGCCAACATTGCAATTATCAAAACTGCAGCCACCGACTGCAGCCATTGTGGTATTCCAATTTTTCTTGTTTTATTGATTTGCAATTCAGCATCCACTCTCGATTTTACATGGTCTTTATCGAAACGGTGTATGTGCTGCTTTCTCCAATTGGCATACGCTCCACTTTTCAGAGATTCGAAAACTTCCTGATCCTGATCGCTTGCTTCTCCCTCATCAGTTAAAATGATTTTCGACCACTTTTCAGCTTTCTCGATATATTTTTCGGTAGATTCTTTCATCTTTTTCTTTAATTGCACCCGTATAACTCATGAGATTAAAAACAGGGTGATTCAGGTTTGATTTTTTTTTGAAAAAAGTTTTATTACCTAACTAAAATACAGAAAAGCAATGAGAAAGCTACTTATTCAAGCACTAGTAGAATGATCAGCTACCAATATACAGAATTGACAAGACATCCTGAACTTAGGAACGAAGTGAAGGATTTGTTCAATTTTGTGGAAGGACTATAAAATCTGATTGCCGACAGCTAAATACTGAAGGTTTTTCTAATGTTATACTTTTTCCTTGGAACTTAAAATTTGAAGTTTGAAACTTGGGTATTGTTACTTTTGCTACTTAAAAATTTCAGCAAGAATCATTAACACAAATACCTGGTCTTTCAATAATACTCTTAATTTGGCGTAACCATTTTTTTTCAGGGTTTTAACTGTGTTAATGGAAACATTAAGATTCTCTGCAATTTCAGGATTGCCATAACCATTAAGAGCCAGTTCGATTACTCTGCCAGTTTGTTCGGGTAGGTGTTTTACAGCTTCACTGATTAATCGGTAAGTTTCTTCCGCCGTAATGTAATTATTCACATCTTCTTCATCTCGAGGAGTTCCTTCGAGTGAAACGGTTCTTTTATTGCGAATATGGTTAAGAATTTTATTGCGAACCGCTGTATACAGGTATGCTCTGGTCTTAATAGGGGTAGTAAACTGTTCTCTCTTTTTCCACAATTCTACAAAAACTTCCTGCACGACATCACTCACCACATCTTCCTGAGAAATCATTTTGTAACCAAACAAACAAAGCGAATGAAACATACCATCGTATATTTCATTGAATACACTCTCATCTCCTTGAGTCAATTTTATAATATGGTCAGTACTTAGGTTCATTTCGCCTCAAATATAAGTGTTTTTTTAAGGGATTTGCAAATTCATCTTTTTAGAGTCAACAAATCCTAGTAACATATATCTTCAACTAGGATATGCTATTTTAGACGTCCGATATGATGTACTGTAGATGGAAACGACAGGAATTCTGCATCCAAAATACAGGTAAGCATATTGTTTGAAGCTCCTCAAATCAAATACACTCAATGGGTATTCGATGGCATTCTATTGTCCTGTAAAATAAAAAGGAGCAAACCCAATCGGTCTACTCCTTCAATTTATTTGGCTCCCTCTTTACTATAAAATTTAATTCCAGAAGGATCTCTCTTTTCCCTTAGTATTGCTTCGTATAACAGTGGAGCCATACTAAAACTATTTCTCAAGCTTCTGTTATTTCGAAATTAACTTTTCAACGTCATGATAAAAGCTTTCTACTTCTCCTACCGAACGAAGCAAAATCTTTCCATCTTTATCCAATAGAATCTTGGTTGGATATCCCTGAACATTATACTTTGCCACATAATCCTGCTCCCCTTTTCCTACTAAAACATTGGGCCAGTTCATTCCATTTTTTTCTATGCATTTCTGCACTTTTGTAAGAACTCTATCCTTGGCAAGTCCTAAAATCTGAAGCTTATCACTATGCTTGTCTCTAAATTTTTTCATTTCAGGAACTCCTGCCAAACATGCACCACACCATGTTCCCCAAAAATCAATAATCACATATTTTCCTCTCAACGACTCCAAATCAAAATCAGCTCCATCCATAATGTTCTTTCCCGAAATATTTGGAGCCTGTGCACCTACGCCTGTTGTTTTAAAGCCTTCAACTCTTTGCGCTAATGCTTTGTAGTAAAAAAGATCTTTGTACTTATCACTATCAACCGATTCCATTAAATCTGCAACCTTTTCCATTTCAATTTGAGAACGAATGATCATATCCTCCATTAACCAAAGACCAGCAATCGAGGAAGCATATTCCTCCAGAAATGCCAATCTTAAATCGTTCGTTTTACGACTCAACTCTTCAGCCTTTTTCTCATTCTTCTTCTTTTGGTCATCTGTTAATGTTGAATCTACTGCATTCTTAACTGCTAAATTAACTGTCTCATTCATCAAAGGATAAATCTTAGCATGTAACTTTGCCATTGTTTCATTTTCCTTATCACCATATGGATATGCATTGCAATAGTCTGTAGCTTCCCCTTTTACCTTGATGTCAGCCTCAGGATAAGCAATATAATACAACATCACTGCTTTGGTAGGGAAATATCCTCTGCCTGCCATCTTCATTAATTTATCGGTACGAAAAGACATACGCAACACCTCAGGTCCTTTGATTTTTGCTTTGTATTCGAATTTTCCTTTCTCAAATTTTATGGTATCAAACCTGAATCCACGTTCTGCACTTGCATCTTCATAGTACATCATGCCATTAATTTGATCCAATCCCTTTATGGTTCCGGATATTGTATATTCCTGAGCATCTACATTAGTAGCAGCTCCCAAACACAAAGCTATAAGAGCTAATCCTTTTAAAATTTGCTTTTTCATATTTCATTAAAATTCCTTAGTGATTCTACTAAATATATTTTTGTAACAACACTTCAAATGCTGGATCTGAAGGCCTGGTAGCAAATGCATCTATAAAGTTTCCTTGTTTATCAATCAACATAAAACGAGGCACCGATTGTAATTCATATTCCTTAAACTCGGTACGATTGCAAATAAACTGCTCTGAAGTTTTAGTATGCTTTGACAAATATTTATCCCATAAATTCTTATCGGAGTCAATGCTGATTGAGAGGAATTTCACAGTTTCATTTCCATATTTCTTTGCCAACTGCTCAAAATATGGCGATTCGGCCTTACAAGGGCCGCACCAGGTTGCCCAAACATCAATTACAACAAGTTTTCCTTTAAAATCAGATAATAAAATTTCCTTGCCCTCTTTGTTACAGATGGTCAAGCGAGGGGCTGCTTTCCCTGGCTGCAAATCATCATAGTTTTTAAAGGCTTTGCTGATGACCTCTTTGTATTCAACCTGTTCAATTTTACTCTCAATCTCAACCCTTTCTGAAAGAACTTCTGCAACAGGACCTTTATTTGAAAGATGATAAATCAATTCATTTGTTTTTATAAAATCAAGGATGGCCCGATCGACATTTTCCTCACCCAAATGTTCAACACATTCACCACAAATGCCTCGGTAGGTATCAAGATTCAAATAATCTGCATCTCCTCCTGACTGTATATATTTTTCTACATCAGCTTTGAAATATTTCTCTGCTTTTTGCGTAAATGCCGGCAATTCCTCTTTGGATAATTTTTTAAAATAAGCGGCATAGCCAGGGTAAGATAAATAGGAATTTGCAGCATCGAACATGATACGTCCCCTTTCCAGTTTTTTAAAACGATCACTTACTCCGTCTAGACTATTCAAGCTGGCTAAAGCTGACTTTACTTTCTCCTCTATTTTTATCTTTACTTCTTCTAAGGATGGGTCTCCTTTTAACAATTGACCTCCACTAAGGTACGATCCGCCTTTCGGAAAAGGCTTGGAACGAAGATAAAGACAGGCTTCTGCTCCTCTACCTGTAAAGGTTGCTGCCATTGGATCATTCAAATCACAAAACAAGCCGATGTCATCTCCTGGACTAAGATACAGAGTATTTCTTCCTAACCTAAAATAAGCAGGGGCATCCAGATTGAATATGATATCGAATTTATTTTGATCATCCAGATTAATTTGAATATTCTCCCTCAAAATATATGCTTGGGGCGTCTCAATTCCCATGCTCAACTCCGAAGCAAAATTCTTTAACTCGCCATGCAGGCGCACAGTTTTAGCATCCTCTTTGCAAGACACAAATGAAAGTGCCAAACAAAAAATTGCAATTCGTATTTTATGCATTGTATTTTGTTGTTAGTTTATTTAGAAGCAGGCTATGTTATGTATTCATTGCCTATCTTATGCTCAAAACCATAAGTTCAACTTAAGGTACAAAGATCCTCTCCACACATACCTGTTTTGGTATAAGTAGGTTGAATACCTTAACTTTAAAGAGAAAATCAAGAAGTCTTGACAGCCATAACTGCCTTGCAATAGTAGAACACCAGGTGTTTTGTATTCTACAATAAACACCTGGTGTATATTGTCATTTGATGCCTTACAGCATTCCGAATTTTATGATTTAATAAGTATTCTGCTCTAATACGCCTTCTGTTGTATTGATATCTGTATTTGGCAACGGACGAGCAAATTTTCTGGATTTCTTATCCAGTTGATAGGTGATTGGAGCTTGCGATCCTTCAATAACAGAAGATCCTATTGGATAAAATGTACGAGTCATAACCACATCATCAGAAGGATCTTCATTATTATTGAATCTTCTCACATCAAAGAAACGCTGTGTAAAAGGCAACTCCCTACGTCTCTCTTCCAAAATTTTGTTAATGCCTCAGCCTGGCTTGATGCAGATAAATTAATTACATCTTCCGAAGCCGTATTATCCATACGTTTCTCTCTTAGCTGGTTCACCGTTGTCAATGCTTCGTTCCAATTTCCTGTTCTTGCCTGGCATTCTGCTTTCACCAACAACATTTCACCTACGGTTGGTCCTGAAGGAATCTGATCTTTAAAGAAGAAAATATATCCGGGATAACTGATTGACATTCCCCGATCATAAGAATAATCCTCCACAATATGATATTTGTACCTTAAATCATAATCATGATCATAAAGATCCAATAAGTCAGGAGACGGAATATAAAACCAACTTCCGTACGTTAAGAAACGATAATAATACAGTTCTTTCCACTCCATTCTATCTGTCTGATCCGATTGGGCATCATGAGTGTAAGGATACCAGATTCTTTTTAATTCTCCATCAATGGTTTCTTCTGATACAATATCGGAGTAACGCATATCGGTGTTGTAATCCATCATTGCATTGTGATCAGCCAAAGCAGCCTCAGCATATGCCTGTGCCTTCGTGTAATCGTTCATTGTTAAATAAACTCTTGCTGCAAAAGCATTAATAGCCGGTGTACTGGCTCTCCAGCTTCTGTATTTTCCATCTTTCAATTTCAGGTCACGATCTAACTCCAAGGCCAGTTCCAAATCGGAAAGAATCAAATCCCAGGTTTCTTTCAAACTTGCTCTAGCCCCTGATTCCTCAAAGCTTGTTGAAGCTTTAATGGGAAGACCCAATTCACTCATATTTTCCTGGCTGTATGGCAAACAGTAGGTATTCACCATTTGGAAATAGCTGTAAGCACGTATAAAATGAGCCTCAGCCTTTAGACTTGCCTTCTCTTCTTCACTTCCACTCACTTTCCCTAAATTCTCAAGAATCAGGTTTGCATTAAAAATCTTCTTCCACTCTACAGGAAAATATGGTCTGTCGTCATCCGGAAGATAATTTACATCCCAGGTAGCATAATGAGCCATATTTACATTATAAATGGCATTCGAATTATCGAATAGATTTGTTAATAAACCATAATCATCTGAACCAAAAATCACATCATTATTTGGTTCACTTGAGAAAGAAGAATAACTATTCAATAAATTTTCTAAATGTTCCGTCGTTGCAGGAACCAGGGATGATGTTTTCGATGGTGGTTCACTAAGGAACTCATCGCAAGCAGATAGAAATATTGCTGTAAACATCACTATAAGTAAACTATATTTTTTCATTTGTATCGATTTTATATTTCAACTATAAACTAATCTTTACTCCTAGTGTATAGGTAGCCTGAGGTTTAAGAGTTCCAATCGGATATTCAGGATCTTCTCCGAAATCATTCCACAAGATGGTCCCCAGGTTATTCCCCTGTGCATAAACTTTAACTCTCTCGAACCCTAGCTTCGAAATTATCTGCTTTGGCAAATTGTACGACAAACTAGCTTCCTGGAATCTGATATGAGAAGCATTTTCAGTCAAGTAGGACATGTATGGAAAGAATCGGTCGTAGAAGTAATATCTTGGTTCATTCCCAGGAATCGGCACAATCTTATTAGGATCTCCATTAGCCACTTCCGAATACTTATTATTCACATTGGTATTTCCTCCTGTCATTGCAGGATAGTTAAAACTATGTCTGCGGTATACATGACCAAACTTACCCGTAACAATAAATGATAGGTCGAAATCGTAAATCTTAAATGAGTTGTGGAAACCTACAATGTAAGGAGCCACGGTTGTTCCTTCTGCCACCATAAATTTTCGAGCATCAGTACCCGGTGTCCATCGAGTCAGGCCATATGTATCACCATCAACACCTTTTACTGTAGGAACCATTTTAGGATCGGCCTCTGTTCCCAAATTTCTCATTCCTGCATACTCGAAAGACCAAAGTGTATTGGCATTCAATCCTTCAGAATAAGCATATGTCCCACCATTGTATAAATCATACTGACCATATGATGCTTTATAAAAACTTGTAATTTCATTCTTATTGTAAGCGAAATTAAAGTTTCCATTCCATTTTATATCATTTCCCAGAAGTGGCAAACTGGTGCCTATTTTCAATTCGATTCCCTTATTCACCATTTCTCCATTGTTGAATTTCTGGGAAGTTGTTCCATTCATGGAAGCAATGGATTGACTTACGATCAGATCTGTCCCTTTCTTGTGATAAACATCAATAGAACCGTGCAGTTTAGATTTTAGTACCGAGAAATCCAGACCAATATCCAATGATCTTGTTTTCTCCCAACGAAGGGTTGGGTTACCAAAACTAGAAACGTTGGCTGTCGTTTCGTTGGTATAAATATTGGCTGTACCACTCACCGAAATCAACGGCAAGAAAGAGGTAGACTTATCTACATTTCCATTATACCCATAAGTACCACGGAGGTTCAAACGATCTAACCACTCTACTCCTTTTAGAAAGTCTTCTTTTCCCATTTGCCAACCAAAATCAGTGGACCAAAATGGAGAATATCTATATTTTGGATCATCCGTAATCAAGTTGGATGCATCGGTTCTTATACTACCGGTAAGGGTGTATTTATCATTAAAAGTATAAGATAAATTGCCATACAGAGAGAAATATCTGTCAGTTGAATAGGAAAAGTAATGCTGAGGATCAAGGTTGATTGGATAAAAATATCTGGCATAAGTAATCGGGTAACCATTCCACATTTTTGTTGATGAAGAATAATCATTTAACAATCTACCTACCGTCAATTTGTCATCGTCGTATCCAATTACATCTGGTTCGCCTTTATATTCATATACCCTGCTTGACATTTCGGTACCTGCAACAAAGTTTATCGCATGCTTATCGGCAAAGGTTCTGTTGAAATTAACTTGATTTCTAAAATTGTAATTGCGAATAGTAGCCGAGTTTTGCTTTAACGCTCCACCTGAAGGCATGTTTGGCGTTACTACACCAGCATTTCTATCCCATGTAGAGGTTTCATTCACCATTCTTCGCATCGTGAACGAGTTCGCATCATATACTTTTTTGGTATCAGTTGTAAAATGCTCATACAAAATTTTGGTATTGTACGACAAGCCTTCCAACAACTTAAAATTAAGTCCTGCCTGTATTCTTGCATTTAAATCTTTGGTCGAAAAATCTCTTTGCTTAATTTCAGAGATTGGATTGTACGACCAATCGGAATTTGGAAAAGCAGTTTTTGGAACCAACTCATCAAGCACTGGTTTGTAATAATTCATATGACTCAAATCCGTCAAATTTCCATTTTCATCCATCAACATATCGTAAGGCTGAAGGTTTATGATATCACCAAGACTCACTCCATTATTTGTTTTGTCATTGTATTGCAGCATTCCTCCAAACTCAAAGTCTAACCATTTCGCCACTTCAATTTTGTTACGGAAATTAACCATGAACTTATCAACGCTGTTCTCCTTAAAATAATTCTTGTTGTTCTCGTACATGATGGAAAGAATATTAGACATTCTTTCGTTACCACCCGAAATGCTTAAATTATATTGCTGAGTAACAGGATTCTGCAGTAAATGATCCTTTATCTGAGATTGATTGTTTAAACCTGCCAATCGAGTCAATTCGGTATTCATTTCGGCTTCAGAAATTCGCCCCTGCTTAAACTCATTCATGGCTACAAAAGCTTGCGAATACCCTGAACCCACATCTGCTAAAGACTGAGATGGATATCCCCAGTAAACAGCACCTCCGAAAAGGTCAGAATTAAAACCTCTCTTTTCATACTCAATGGTTTCAGCACTGCTGGCACGTGGATTCACGTAATCCAAATCCAACTTGTTTCCTATTTTGAAAAAAGATGAAAATTCAATTCTGGCTTTTCCTTTTTTGGCTTTTTTGGTTGTGATTACAATTACTCCATTAGCTGATTTTGCCCCCCAAATAGAAGCTGCTGCAGCATCTTTCAATACAGTTACACTTGCCACATCATTTGGGTTGATACTTGAGAAATTTCCTTCAATCGGAAATCCATCAACAACAATTAAAGGCTGAGCATCAGCCAAAAGACTTGATTGACCACGAATCTCGAAATCAACTTCACCGTCGGCATTAACCGTAGTATTCACACCAGCCATCATACCTACCAATCGTTCTGAAATACTTGACGAAGGCTTCTCAATCTGCGAAATAGAAACCTTTTCAAAGGCACCTGTAGCTCTCTCTTTCGAAATGGTTTGGTAACCAGTTACCACAACCTCCGCCATCTGTTCGGTATCCGAAGTCAATGTAATATTTTGTTCGCTCTGACCGTAGTAAACAGCTTCCTGGGGCAACATCCCCACAAAAGAGAAAATCAAAACTGCCTTACCAGATTCAAGCTCCAAACTATAATTTCCATCAATATCAGTAGCAACACCGATATTGGTTCCTTTTATTACAACAGAAACTCCAGGTAGTGGTACACCCTGATCGTCGGTTACTTTTCCTTTAATGGTTTTCTTTTCTTGCTGCTCTGATTTTGGGGCAACATAAGGCTTTTGTTTTACAACTACAACCTTATCAATTACTTCATAAGTTAGATTTGTATTTTCTAAACATGAATTAAGTATTTCTTCCACGCTTGCCTCTTTTTCCGACACATTTATGTCCGTAATACTCTCAACATCATCCAAATCGTAAACAAAAGAGAATTCACTATTGTTTCGAATTTCCTCGAAAACCTCTATTAAAGTCTTATTTGTCAGCTTCATATCAAACCTCACATTCTGCGAATAAACACTGGCTGAAAGCTGGACAACACTTACTAATAATAGCATAAAAGTAATTTTCATAGCTAATAAAGGTTTGTAAAGTTTCTTGGGACAGAAACTCCGGTTTCCATTTTTTTGCATAAATTTGTATTTAGGGTTTAACAATTCAATTCCTTGCAGGGAATTGGGTTTTTATTCATGGAGCAGAGATTGTTGCAGCAAACTCTGCTTTTTTCTTGCTTAATTTTTTACAGTTATAATATTCGATTTAATTTCAAAATTCACTTTCCCTGTTTTCGAGATAATATCCAATATCTCATTAATGTCTTCATATCTTTTTACTTCAACCGAGAATCTCTTATTGATAACAGATTGATTCATAAAGAAAACCTTTACATTGTACCATCTCTCCAATTTTTCCATAATGGTTCCCAAACTGGCTTCTTTGAAATAGAAAACACCATCTTTCCATAAAGCATACATACTGGCATCAACATCTCGAACGAAAAAATGATTTTCATCTTTGGAAATAATGGCCTGCTGATCAGGTGCGATAATTACACTTTCGTTGTTCTTTCTCAATTTCACACTACCTTCAATCAAACTTGTAGTTATTGTATTTTGATCATGATAAGCTTCTACATTGAATTCTGTACCCAAAACTTCAATCTCTATATCTTTAACATCTACAATAAAAGGCTTTTGCTTGTTATGAGCTACATCGAAATAAACTTCACCAGCAATCCAAACTTTTCTTTGCACCTCACTAAACTGCACAGGATACTTAATCTCAGAATCAGAATTCAACCAAACCCTGGTGCCATCTGCAAGAGTTAGCTGGTACTCGCCACCTACAGGAACTTTTACCTGATTGTATAGCATACCCTCATGATTTGCTTGACCAGAAGCATAAGCCAATTTCCCTTTCTGGTTGCTTATTATAGTTCCATCCTTTTCTAAAATGCTATCGCTCTTCACATTTTCCAATTGAATGGTTCTTCCGTTGTGAAGTTGAAGTACAGCTTTTGATGAACCTGGCTCTATTTTCATTTCCGCCAACTCCTGTCCTATCTCAATATCCTTTGTAGAAATATGGTACAGGCCTGCAATCAAAACACCAATGATCAACACCGCGGCAATTCTCAGACTCCATTCTTTCAAGCGAATTACTTTTCTATCTGGTTTTATCTCCTCTCGAATCTTTATCCAAGCCGCTTTTTTATCCAAGGATTCCACATAAGCATTTCTTCTTTTGCGTTTCTCTCCTTGCTTAATTTGCTCGTACAAATTTTTATTATCGAGAGAACTATTCTTCCAATTCTCCAGCACTTGCATCTCATCAGGTGTCAAGTCATCAATGAATTCCCTCGAAATCAATTGAGCAATTTTATATTCGGTATATAAATTTTCCATTTAGAATTTTTGGTTTTCTATTAGTAAAACAATTAAAAAAATTTAGTAGATGAACACAAGGTGAAAAAAAATTACATTTTTTAACGATCACTTGCAATTTTATTGAGATTAATTGATAATCAGAGGCTGTGGAAAGTAATGAGTAATGAGTAATGAGTAATGAGTAATGAGTAATGAGTAATGAGTAATGAGTAATGAGTATGCAAAGTTCGAAACTTCTTTTCACTTCCGCTACTTTATACTTTATACTTTATACTTTATACTTGAACCTTCCAGCTACCCACTGATAACTGATAACTGATAACTGATAACTGATAACTGTTCATTGATCACTTTTACACCTCTCCAAGCAACAGAAGCAGTAAAAAGAAATAGTCTTTCAATTTAGTTCTTAAGGCTTTTAAGGAGTTGTACTTTAATGTTTTTACGGTATTAACCGAAACATCAAGTCTTTCTGCAATTTCCTGATTTTGTATACCTTGAAGGCTTAACATCATTACTCTTGCACTTTGCTTTGGCAATTCCTCTATTGCCTGTTGAAGAATTCTGTAGGTCTCTTCTTCTACAATCTGATTGTTGAAGTTTAGAAAATCCTCTTTGATTAAACTATCAGTGTATTGATTACCCAGCTTATCTCTTTTCAAATGATTTAAGCTTAGATTTTTTACCACCACATAAAGGAAGGATTTCAAAGAAGAAATGGTATCATATTTCTCTCGCGAATTCCAAAGTTTAATGAAAGCTTCCTGGGCAATATCTTCGGCAAGCGCATTGTCTTTTACATACTCTCGAGCTACAACACACATCGAAGGATACAGTTGATTAAAAAGCTCTTCAAAAGCTTTTACATCTCCTAATTTGATTTGATTAAAAAGTTGAGTAGTGGTCATAGTTCGTGGTTCTTCGGGTTCAAAAATAGAAATTGATTCTAACAAATCAAATTTGCCAGTTAAATCAATTAGTAAAAAAATTAGAATACAAACTACTATCCAAAAGGATAAAAGAAAGACCAACAATTCGTAAATCAGAAAAAGCCAGAATTGCCCATCTAAAATCGGAAACCAGAACCTACTATGTCTATTTCTTAGGCTAAGGACAAATTGTGAGTTAAAAATCGAAGGTGGATAGCACTCAAATACTCAGAAGGACAAGTCCATTTTATTTGTTAGGTTAATTGAACATTTCTGATATATCTAAAATTAAATTAGGGTACACATTTCCTAATTAATGTGTACCCTTTTTTATTCTAAACTCTTCAATAATTATTTACGAAGGATTATAATCTTCAGGAGCCAGTGGAATATCCCATTGTGGATTAAGGCGCAATACCGAATTTGAAATAGGTAGTATATAATATTCTGAATTGATAGGAGCTGTAAATACAGTTCCTGATTCAACAGGCGCAAGAGGAGTTTCGCCTACAGGCACTGCAGTGTATGTCATCAAGTGATGAGTCATCGTTGTCTTAGTCCATGGCTTGCCTGAATCATATGCGTCAAATCTTTTTAAATCAAGAAAACGCTTATATGATGGATTAGGCAATTCACGTCTTCGCTCATTTAGGATTTCATGTAATAATGCGTCTCCAGATAAGCTAGTTAATGCAGGTGTTCCTGTTTCGTAACGATACTCTCGTAATTTGTTTAAATCGGTTAAGGCATTTGCATCTTGTCCATTTCGAGCATACGCTTCGGCTCGCATAAGTAAAAGCTCTGGATAAGAAAATCCCGTAGTTAAACCTTCTCCTATTTTAGAAGCTCTGTAATACTGCTTTACAATTCCATCATCACCTCCAAACTCATCAGCATATCCTTTGGTCCAAAGCATGAACAATTTCTTTCTCATATCATTATCAGAAAATAATGCTTGATATTCTTGGGAAGCATACGATCTACTAGGTCGGCTAGGTGTTTTTCTATACAACAAAACTTCTTTACTATTCGATCTATTAAAATCAAGATCGGAACCACCATCATATTGAAGATCCAGCACCGTTTCAGAATCTACACCAGGAGGTGCTGTCATTCCATTATCGATATAAACAAATTTATTATAATCATAAATCATAGCATCTTCACCTCCTTTAGAAGATAAGGCATCAGCCAGGCACCTTCAGCATAATTTAACATTTTGGTAAAATCACCTTTAAACATGTAAAAGTATGCCAATGTTGCCTTTACTGTAACCTGATTATGACGCACTGAAGTACTAAAAGAAGGAACATCTTCCAAGGCAGAAAGAAGATCGGCTTCTACCAAATCGAAAACTTCCTGAGTAGTAGAAAGGTCAGGATTAACAGCTGTTGCATCAGCTGTTGTTCTAAATGGTATTGTTCTTGTATCATTGGCAGAACCCGGATTGTAAGCAGGGCCATATACCATACACGCATTTAAATAGTTCAATGCACGTCCGGCCTTTGCTTGGGCAATAACTTCTTTTCCATACCCTTCATTCTGACTTAGAAACTCTTCAACACCTTCAATTACATTGTTGTAATAATATGCAGCCTTATAGATACCCCAATCCCAAAAATAATCAGGATTAATAGGGTTATTATAAGGGCGATTAAATTTGTAAGCCATTAAACGATCAACATTAGGATTACTCACCTCCAATTCTGAAGCGAAAACATTCTCACTGTATTCATAATTATCTCCTAACATGGCAATACTACAACCATTGTTATTATCCATATAATCCCAAGCATAAACACTGGAGTTATTCAACAGTCGATCTAGTTCTTCTATTTTTGATGGAATTAATTTCCCCACAGGTTTCACATCAAGATACTCATCGCAAGATGTAAAAACCAGTGTTACTATTAACATATATAATAAATTCTTCATTTTCATTCTTTTAAACGATTAAAATTCAAATGACAAACCTGCATAAAACTCTTTCTTTAAAGGTAGTCCACGAGTTTCAGGGTCGATATCGACACCACTTGCTCTAAGTGTCATTAGATTTCTTCCTTGTACAAATACACGAGCCTTATTAAAGCCTACATGTTTTAATACACTTTTGGGTACATTATATGAAAAAGTGACATCACGCAGCTTAACGTAGTTTGCATTTAACACAAAGAAATCAGCCTTATCATACCACCATCCAGCTCCAAAATAAGACACTTTTGGATAAATTGTATTGGCCTCATCCTCTGGATTTTTCCATGCTTCTGCAGCATGTCGGTTCGTGATATTATTTCCTGTAAAAGCGTCTCCCCAAAATTTAGCTCCAAAACTTCCAACAAACATACAGGAAACCTCAAAACTCTTATATGAAAAACTGTTAGTCCAAGCAATATTGAATTTTGGAATAGAAGAGCCTAAGTAAACTAAGTCATCTTTTTTAATGCTATTGGGATGAATAATACTCCCTTCCGAATCATAGGCCTGAGCCTCACCTTGATCACTTAATGGAGCGCCTTTAAATCCCCACAATCCTTGCATTGCATAGCCTGCCTCATTAACTCCATATCCAGATGGCCATAGATAAGAAGTAGAATAAGGTCGATTTACATTGTATTCATTCACCTTGCTCTTGTTATAACTTGCATTTACAATTGTATTGTATAGGAAGTCTTTACTCTTAATCACATCAACATTTAAAGAAATCTCCAAACCTTTGTTAGTAATTTCTCCTGCATTTTTCGATAAGGATCGCACTCCTGTAGTTGAATCAATGGCATCTGGAGCTAACAAATCAGTGCTATGTTTTCTATATGCATCAACCGATAAGTTAATTCGGTTATTAAACATTGTTATATCGAAGCCTAAATTGGAAGTAGAGGTTCTTTCCCAACGCAATTGATTATTAGCCGGCGACTTAATTCTATACTCTATTCCCTGAGCTGTTTGGTTATAACCATATGATTCCAGAATCATGAAAGGACCTTCCGTCATAGAGATATTTCCATTGATACCATAAGATGCTCTCAAATTTAAACGACTGATAAATTCAACATCAAACCACTTCTCATTCGAAATTTTATATGTACCTCCTGCTGACCATGTTGGCTTATACCTGTATTTATCATCAGTTCCAAAGAAGTTTGTTAAATCTAATCTTATAGAACCACTTAGTAAAAAACGGTTATCATACTCATATGAACCATTTCCATACCAGGAAACAAAACGATTATCTCGATAATCTAATTCTCCTTCATAAATTCTAGGTAACATACTATTGTATCTACCCATCAGGTAATCTCCCCCATTCGAACCTGTATATGCATATATGTCGGAATTATCTACCGTTACAAAATCTCCAGAAATCGGATTGTACCCTACCTTGGTTGGGAGTATTGCATTATCAAATTGATCTCGGCGAATTTCATTCCCTGCAATAGCCGTTACACGGTGTATTCCTTCATTGAACGAACGGTTAAAACTTATCTGAGATCGGAAAGTATAGCTCTCATTAATATTCCTACTTTCATCTAATAAACCACCTTCCGGCAAGTAATGTTTTGAAGGATCTGTAGCAGAAGTTGCATCATTGTAACCTATTCTCATTACATGAGCATCAGCAGAGTAATACCCTCTTGTATTACTGTTACCTCGAGTCCATGCTCCTCCAATAGCTACATTTAGACCTTCTATTAATTCAAGACTTAGTTGCGCTGATAATCTTGCTTGTAAATCATTACTTTCATTGATACCCTCACGCATATCTTTCAAAGGACTGTATTCCCAAGATTTCATACCTACTTTACTTGCGTACACATTTTCTCTGGACGGACTTACATAAAAAGGAACATTATCAACAGGGTTACCATTTTCGTCTACGATATTGTCATATGGCTGCATATTATTGCCATACAACATGTTCGTTTTGGAAGCTTTACTCTTTCTATATACAATATTGGCTGAAGTTGAAAAAGTAATATATTTTTTAGGCTTCCATGTATTTTTGATATCAAAAATAAAACGACTACTCTTTGACATTAGCTCTTCTCCTTTTTCATCAAAGAAATTAATCGATGCATTAAACAAATTTCTCTCACCACCACCAGAAACATTTACATTATGCTGTTGTGTAAATCTGTTTCTTAAAGCATGTTCTTCAATTTGTTTATAAAGATTATTGCCTCTTAACTTATCGATCTCAGCCATAGCCTCGTCTCTTGTAATGATATTATAACTTGATTGCATCAATAGGTAATCAACATGAGACATACGTCTTGGACCAGGAGAATAATAATAAGGTGCACTATCAAATTTTGCAATCTGTGCATCTATATACTCTGAAGTTGTTGTAAGATTTAGGTCATTTAGATTGGTTTTTTGCGTAGTGCTAATCGTCCCTTTATATGAAACCTTAAAATCACCCTTGCTACCTTTCTTCGTAGTTACCACGATAACCCCATTTGCAGAACGCGCTCCATAAATAGAAGCTGCAACACCATCTTTCAAAATCGTAATGTTCTCAATATTATCCGAGTTAATACTATTCAGGTTGCCATCGTACGGAAAGCCATCCAACACGATTAGTGGTTGAGCCTCTGCCTCAAAAGTTGAAGCTCCGCGAATCGTAATATTCCCTTCATTATCAGTCACCAATCCAGTAGTCATCCCTTCAATAACCTGTGTTAAATCAGAAGTTAATTTGCTTTCTAAGGCTTCCTTTTTAATGGTACTAAACGAACCTGTTGCTCTCTCCTTCGAAATGGTTTGGTAACCAGTTACAACAACCTCTGCCATCTGCTCTGTATCCGAAGTTAATGTAATGTTCTGTACACTTTGTCCATTGTAAAAAACTTCCTGAGGCAACATCCCCACAAATGAGAAAATTAATACTGCCTCATCTGATTCCAGTTCCAAACTATAATTTCCATCAATATTTGTAGCAACACCAACTGAAGTACCTTTAATCACAATAGAAACTCCTGGAAGAGGCACTCCTTGATCGTCAGTTACTTTTCCTTTAATGGTTTTCTTTTCTTGCTGAACGGAAGTATCTACTTTTTCATCAACTTTTTGTTTTACCACTTCACGAGGGTACAATACAATCATCTTGTCCTCAACGCGATAATCGAGGCTGGTGTTTTTTAGTAGTTCATACAATACTTCATCTAAAGAGGCTCCCTTACATTCAATGGTAACATCCTCTAATTCCTTCACATACTCGTAATCATAGATAAAATCATAATCACACTGTTGTTTGATTTCTTCCAAAACTTTCTCAACACTAGCTGATTTCATTTGCATACTCAATGAGGTTTGTGAAAACAACTCATTGGCTTGCACACTTATAATTCCGAGTAAAAACAGAAATACACTTAGTTTCATGGTTAAGAGTATTTTTCGCAGCGGAGTGAATACACGCTCCCCACTGCCGGTAACACAATTTTTTTTCATAAATTTGAAATTGGGTTAGACACTTAGTTTAACTTGTCACAATTGAGTCCTTAGACTCTATTTTTCGGGGAACCTGGACCGTTCCCCGTTTTTTATTTAATCCACAGACTAAAGTCCATGGCCATTGCATTTGTTTATTTTTAGGACACATGATCTTGTATCCCTACAATTCTACTGTTTCACTTTTTTACTAACGAGTAGGTGATCATCTTCCAAGTGTAATTCTATTGGCGAAATTTCTTCAATCAAACCAATTAACTTATCTATATTCTCATACCTGTCTGTTACACCTGATATTCTTCTTTTTAACACGGCTTCGTCATCACAAATTACTTTTACTCCATACCAACGAGACATTTTTCTTAATACACTCTCCATAGGTTCACGATTGAAAACAAACTTTCCATCTTTCCATGCCGTGTATATACTCGTTTTCACCTCCCTCACTTCCATTTCGTTCGAAGCAAGATTCAATCCAACTTGCTCTCCTGGTTCAAGAATTACTTCTTTTGATTTTTTTGAAAACTGAACACTACCTTCAACCAATGTGGTTTGTATTTCGGCCTCATCCTGATAAGCCATCACATTAAACTCTGTCCCCAGTACCTCTACTTTCGAACCGTCATTCAAATACACATCAAAAGGTCTTTCTTTATCTTTGGCTACTGCAAAATAGGCTTCTCCACTTATCAACTTTACTTCACGTTTGCCTTTTCCAAACTTTTCAGGAAATTTAATTTCTGTTTGAGCATTCATCCAAATTTTGGTCCCATCAGACAATTGCATAAAATACTCCCCTTTTATTGGAGTTTTTATGGTATTGTATTTCAGCACTTCATCAGCTATCTCTCCTTGTTGATACACCAATTCATTATTTGTATTGCTCGCCAGTTTTTCTTTCCCAGATTTGATATCCTTCCCCTGGTAATCTTCCAGGTAAATGGTTTTTCCGTTCGACAATTCAAGAGTTGCCTTAGAACTTCCAGCTTCCACGATTACAGAGTCTTTAGTCCAATACACCTCATTAAGCATATAGGTAGTAACCAATAATGGAAGCATGATTACTGCAGCCCATTTCAAAACAGTTCTCAAACGAATTACTTTCGTTTTCAATTCGGGAACTTTCTTGGTAATCTTCTCCCAAGACTTCTCCTGATTAATTTTATCATATAATTCATGCTTCTTCTGAATTTGCTTCGAATCAGAAGCCAGCATATAACTTCTTTCGTTTCTTAATTTCCATTCAGCAAGTTTTTGCTGCTCTTCAAAGGTCAATTTTCCCACTTTTTCTTTGGAAATTAATTTTGCAATGTCGTATATCTCATTCATAGCTATGTGTGATTTTCTTTTTCTGATAGAGTGATCAATTCCATCTTTATAAAATCTTTTTATCAAGCACTTATCTTTTTTTTAGATACTGTTCTTTCTCCTGATTTTACTAAGAGACCACCAAATTGCAAAAGAGTGTTAGTTGTTTTTTGATTTTTTTAGAAAAAGTTGAAAGGAGTCTGGAAAAGTGAAATTAGTAATACAATATTCTAACACTTTATACTTGTGGACTGGAACGTGTAACTCGAAGCTTAATAATTTATTTCAAGCAGAATTGCCACCAAATATGCATACTTGCCCAATTTTTCGCGAAGTTCTTTATACGCATGCATTTTGTGAGATTTTACTGTATTAACTGTCAATCCCATGATATCAGCAATTTCCTGATTTTTTAATCCCAATAAACTGTATCGGATAATTTGTTGGCGTTGTTTGGGCAATTCACCAATGAATTTGTATAGCAATCGAGATACTTCTTCAGATAGAACTTGATCCAGGAAAAATTCTTCGGTTTCCAATTTGGGTAAGGATTCAGAAATGTATTTACTTTTCACCTGTTCATGTTTGATATTGTTCAAACACTTGTTTCGAACAGCTCTATACAAATACACCTTTAGAGTAATTTCGTTCTGATATTCATCCTGCTTTTCCCACAAGCTTACAAAAACCTCTTGTACCAAATCCTCACTCAAATTAATATCAGATACAAAAGTATTTGCAAATCCTACAAGACTCGCAAAATACTGATCGAATATTTTGCGAAAATTATCTCTGGTAAGTTTTATTTTATTGGTTTCGGTCAATGGTTGTGGGTTAAAAATTCGGCACTAAAATAAATAGTTTTATTTGAATCAGAAAAACTTCGTATGATTTCCTTACAACCATACCAAATCATTTAAGCACAAATATTGCGTAACATATCCACATTCATTTCACAATTATTTTCAATATCAACAATATTACTTATGTTTGTGATGTGCATACACCAGCACAACTTTTACACCAAAGAAAACCTCTAATATTTCTATTAAATCAATTCTCGGGTTTAATATTTTACCTATTTTTACCAACCCCTAGAAAATTTAACAATACTGATGTCTTTGCATCATTTTTTAAACAACAAGTACATTAACTAATGAAGAGATTATTTATTTTCTTATTTGCTGTATTATGTAATACCTATGTATTTGCCAATGGCAATTCAGAATGGATTCGCTATGCAGCAATTTCGCCAGATGGGGAAAAAATTGTTTTCACCAACCGAGGAGATTTGTATCTGGTATCGAGTAAGGGTGGCGAAGCTCGCCCATTAACCTTCCATAAGGCACACGACTACATGCCTGTTTGGAGCCACGACGGAAGCAAAATTGCATTTGCATCTAACCGTTTTGGAAACTTTGATGTGTACATTATGGATGCCAATGGTGGTGAAGCTACACGTTTGACTTATCACTCGAACAACGAAGTTCCTTATACTTTTACTCGCGACAATAAAAACATCTTATTTGGCGGTATCCGTTTGGATGATGTAAATCACAGACAGTATCCACATCGTTCACAAACCGAATTGTATCAAGTTCCAGCAAATGGTGGTCGTGTAGATCAAGTTTTTACAATTCCTGCTGAAGATGTAAAAATCAGCAAAGATGGAAAGCAGATGATTTACCATGATGTAAAAGGTGGCGAAGATGAATTTCGCAAGCATCATGTTTCATCAGTTACCAGAGATATCTGGACTTATGATGTAGCAACTGACAAACACAAAATGATCAGCTCTTTTAATGGTGAGGACCGAAATCCTGTATACAGTGCTGATGAAAAAAGCATTTACTACTTAAGCGAAGAAAGCGGATGTTATAACGTACACAAAATGGATCTTGCTACGCCTGAGCAAAACACACAGATTACATCCTTCAAAATGCATCCTGTTCGTTACCTAAGCATGTCTAACAATGGAACACTTTGCTATACTCACAATGGTGAATTGTTTACCATGACCAATGGCAAACAAGAAAAAGTAAATGTAAATGTTCGTACTGAGGACAAAGCCAATAACGAGCAAATTATTTCGGTTAATGGCAATGTAAAAGAAATGGCTATTTCGCCTGACGGAAAAGAGGTTGCCTATATTGTTAGAGGCGAAGTATTTGTTTCGTCGGTTGAAGGTAAAATGACCAAAAGAATTACAACTACTCCTGCTCAGGAAAGATTTGTAAGCTTCTCTCCTGACGGAAAAAGCATTCTTTATGCAAGCGAAAGAAATGCAAAATGGGGAATCTACGCAAGTAAAAAAGTAAGCGATACTGAACCTTACTTCTATGCTTCAACTTTAATTAAAGAAGAACCTGTAATTGTTAATGACAACGACAATTATCAGCCTAAATACTCACCTAACGGCGAAGAAATTGCTTTTATTGAGAACAGAAGTTCATTGAAGGTATTTAATATCAAAAGCAAAAAGATCCGCACCATTATGAATGGTGATCACTTGTTTTATATGGGTGAAGGAGATCAGTATTTTACCTGGAGTCCTGATAGCAAGTGGTTGTTGGTTGATTACTCTCCTGTTATAGCAAATGGTGAAGTTGTAATCATTTCGGCAGATGGCAAACAGAAAATGATTAACCTTACTGAGAGTGGTTATGGCGATAGCTATGCAAAATGGGTGAACAAAGGAAAACAAATGTTGTGGTTTAGCGATCGTCACGGGTTGCGTTCGTATGCAAACAGTGGGTCACGCCAGATGGATGTGTATACCATGTTCTTTACCAAAGATGCATGGGATCGTTTCAACATGAGCAAGGATGACTATGCTCTTCTTAAAGAAATTGAAAAGAAGGAAAAAGAAGAGAAAGAAAAAGCTAAAAAAGAAGAAGAAAAGAAAGACAAGAAAAAGTCGAAAAAAGACAAGGATAAAAAGGAAGAGGTAAAAAAAGACAGCTTGTTAACTTTTGATTGGGATGGTATGAAAGATCGCAAGAAAAGATTAACCATTCACTCTTCTAAATTAAGCGATGCTATTCTTTCTAAAGATGGTGAGACTTTGTACTACATTGCAAAATTCGATAAAGAATATAGCATCTGGAGTACCAAACTACGTACTAAAGAAACCAAAAAATTGATACCGATTGGTTCGAGTGGAGGTAGCCTGATTTGGGACAAGGAAATGAAAAACCTGTTCCTTTTATCGGATGGAACCATGTCGAAAGTTGATTTGGCAGGAAAGTCAACCAAACCAATTTCAGTAAATAGCGAAATGATTCTTGATGTTGCTGCAGAACGTCAGCAAATGTTCGATCATGTTTATGCTCGAAACAAAGGCATGTTCTACATTTCAGATTACCATGGAGTTGATTGGGATGCTTTAAGAGATAACTATGAGCCTAAACTAAAATCGCTTAGTAACGATTTTGAATTTGCACAATTGCTTTCTGAAATGTTGGGTGAACTGAATGTTTCACACTCAGGTGCACGTTATTACGGAGGAATTTACAATGGTGACAAAACTGCTTCTTTAGGAATCTTTATCGATTACAAATACAAAGGAAATGGTATCAAAATTACTGAAATCATGAAAGATGGTCCATTGGATAAGAAAAAATTCAATGTAAAACCGGGTATGATTATCGAGCAGATTGATGGAGTTAAAATTGGTAATGATGTTGATTTTGCCAAGTTCTTAAATCGCAAAGCTGGTAAATTTACTGCTCTTCACATTTTCGATCCTTCTACTAAAAAATACCAGGACATTACAGTAAAACCTATTTCATTAGGTACCGAATCTGATTTAATCTACAAGCGTTGGGTTAAAAAGAATGAAGAGGAAGTTGACCGTTTGAGTAATGGTAAACTTGCCTATGTTCACATTCCAGGAATGAACGACGGTGCTTACCGTAACACTTACGAAAAAGTAATGGGTAAATACTACGATCGCGATGGTATCATTATCGATACTCGTTTTAATGGTGGTGGTGACTTGGTTGGTGACATTACCATGTTCTTAACTGGCGAAACCTTTATGGAATATGCCATTGAAGATCGTACAGTTGGTTACGAACCAGGTTACCGTTGGACCAAGCCATCTGTAGCTATGATTAATGAGTCAAACTATAGTGATGGTCACTGTTTCTCATGCGCTTACAAAGACCTTGGCATTGGTAAACTAATTGGTATGCCTGTTCCTGGAACTTGTAGCTTCGCTGGTTGGGAAATGCTTCAAAATGATCGCGTACTTTGGGGATCGATTCCTGTAAGTGCGAAAAACAAAGCAGGAGAATGGTTGGAAAACAATCAAACGGTTCCTGATATTCAGGTTAAAAACATGCCTGAAACCATTACCAAAGGTGAAGACGAACAGCTAGAAGCTGCCGTTAAAGCTTTAATGGAAGAATGTGCTGAATAAGCAATAACCATAAAGATAAAAGTAAAGCCGCTGAATGTTCAGCGGCTTTTTTTGTATGATAATATCTCTCATACTGTTAATAAATTACATTCTAAATAAGGAATAAAACACAAATAAAGACTTATTTGTCTTATTTAAAAACTATTTTTATCACGTCTAAATTAAATTAGACCCATAAAAAGAAGATTGAATAAGATGATTAAGAATTTTTCTGAGTACCTGAAAGAGTTTGAACAAACTCTTAAATCAGTATTTTACGAACGAGATGACATTAACAAATTCAGCTTGAATAGAGGTTTCCCTCCATTGGTAATGCGTGAGATAATGGCCAGTGCTCCTTTATCGGTTGCCATTCCTGAGAATTATGGAGGAAGAGGTGCTAAAGTGAAAGAATGCTTGGGCATACTCTCTTCTGCTGCTTATGAATCATTGCCATTGGCATTAACATTAGGCATTAATATCGCACTATTTCTTGAACCTGTAGCCAAATATGCCAACAACACGGTAAAGGGAGGCATCTTTAAGCGCTTTTTGGAAAAACAGCAAATGGGTGGTTTAATGATTACCGAACCTGATTTTGGTAGCGATGCCTTAAACATGCAAACTCATTATACCCAAAAAGACGATCTTTACCACATTAAAGGGACTAAGCATTGGCAAGGCTTAACGGGATTGGCAGATTTTTGGCTGATCACATCAAGGCAGAAACATGAGCAGGGCAAATTGGATCGTGATATCGATTTCTTTATTTGCGATGTAACTCAAAAAAACCAACAAGTTGTGGTCGAAGAATATTTCGACAACCTGGGATTATACATGATTCCTTATGGAACCAACAAACTTGATGTTCAAATTCCAAAGGAATATAAATTGACACCCGAAAGTACCGGAGTTAAAATGATGTTGGACATTTTGCACCGTAGCAGAATGCAATTCCCAGGCATGGGATTGGGCTTTATCAAACGATTAATGGATGAAGCAATTGATCAATGTAAAACCAGAATTGTTGGAGGAAAAAGTTTACTTTCATTTGATCAGGTACAGCACCAAATTTCGAAAATACAAAGTGCTTACACCATATGTTCCGCCCTTTGCGTAAGAAGTAGCGATAAAAGTGGATTGGAAAACAATTTGGCAAGCGATGGTGTTGAGGCCAATAGCATAAAAACCGTGGTTACCGATTTAATGCAGGAATCAGCTCAAACCTTGGTGCAATTATCTGGAGCGAAAGGTTACCGATTAAGTCATATTGGAGGACGAGGAATTGTCGACAGTCGTCCATTCCAGATATTCGAAGGAGCAAATGAAATGCTCTACACTCAAATTTCGGATATGATTCTGAAGTTAATGAAGAAGAAAAAAGAGAGCAATCTTTTCCAGTTCTTGAAAGATTTTAATCTAACAGAAAAAGCATCCGAATATTTCAAGAAGGAAATTAACTTTTCAATTGATTTTAACCTTCCACAGCGCAAACAAGTAGATTTGGGAAAAGCTTTAAGCAGAATTGTATCGGCTGGTTTCGTTTTAAATCTGGAAGAAAAAGGATTTAGAAAAGATTTAATTAGCAACTGCATTAACTCCTTACAACATGATATCAGTAATTTAATCAACTCCTTTCAAATCAACAAAGGAGTATCAAGCATTGAGGATTATCAGGACGGAAGCTCTTGGTTAGAAATGGCATAAAACCAAATATTAACTCAGAGAGGGTGTTCAACATTATCAAACATCCTCTCCATAGTTCTCCCTTCTATTTTTTCTTAATGATAACTTGCTATCCAGTAATTAGCCTCCTTTTCTAAAAGTAGCTAAGCTTAACTTTTTAATGATAGAGAAATCCGGAAGTGATATCCTGAATTTACTTCATACAACCTATAATTTACACTAAATTGTATACCAAAGTCTATTTTAACAAAAAGACAAACACACCTCAATTATTTTAGTTTATTATTTATTAAACTAAAATTACACCCCTACATCATCAATGTTTATATAACTTAAACTTGAAGCAATTACAAAACTATTTTCCATTTAATCTCTGGACATTCACATGATATAGTCGTAAATTGGGTTTTCTATTCTAGCATAACTGCCCCATGATTTATGCTCACTTTCTGTGCATAAATAAATCTTAACATCAGTAATTCTTAAATCCACTTACAAGTGATTTCGCATTTGAATTTATAAAGTGTATTTATTCACCAAAAATAGTTAAGACATGAAAATTAGTGATAGTCAAAAAAAGGAGTTACAAAATGCCATAAAAGGAGAGGTTTTAATTCCTGGCAATGACAAATACGAAGAATCCAGGCAATTATGGAATGCAATGTTCGATAAAAAGCCAGCAATAATTATCAGATGTCGCAATAAAAAAGACATCGCTCATGCAGTAAATTTTGGTCGTGACAACAATTTATTGATAGCGGTTAAAAGTGGCGGGCACAATTCAGCAGGAACTGGATCTTGCGATAATGGTCTAATGATTGATTTGTCACCCATGCAAAATGTTGAGGTGGATGCAGAGAATAACATTGTTAAGGCTGAAGCAGGTTGTTTACTTTCGACCATAGATGCCGCTACGCAAAAATATGGTTTGGCAGTTTCCTCAGGCATGATCTCTCATACTGGTGTAGGTGGGCTTACTCTTGGGGGTGGTTTTGGTTGGATTAGCAGAAAACATGGGTTTTCCATTGACAATCTTCTTTCTGCTGAAGTGATTACTGCCAAAGGAGAAATTGTGACTGCCAGTGCTTCCGAAAATCCTGACTTATTTTGGGCCATTCGAGGGGGTGGCGGAAATTTTGGTGTGATAAGTTCTTTTGTATTTAAGGCAGCTAAAATAGGCACCGAAGTCCTTTCAGGACCCATAGTAAAAAGTTTCGATGATTTGAAGGAGTACATGCAATTCCATCGCGAATTTGTACGAACATTACCCGACGAAATGACCATTAATATGGTTGTAAGGCACGCTCCTCCTCTCCCTTTCATCCCTGAAAAATATCATGGCAAACTGGTTTTGCTACTACCTTTTGTTTGGTTGGGAGATCCTGATGAAGGACAAAAAATTATTCAAAATGTACGTGATTGTACGGAAACCATTGGTGATGGATCGGGAATGTACCCTTGGGCTGGCTGGCAAACCGCATTCGATGAGCTAAACTCTCATGGCGCTCGCAACTATTGGAAGTCACACCACATTACCGACCTTTCTGATGGTTTCATCGATGCCATTATAGAATATGCATTAAAATTCCCTACAACGGAATGTGAAATGTTTATTCCACATATGGAAGGTGCACCAAGTAGAATAGATCCTGCTGCTACAGCATTCCCTCATCGAAAAACTCCTTTCCTTCTTAATATTCATACCCGATGGAGAGATAGCAGTGATGATGAAAAGTGCTTACAATGGGTTAATGATTTTCACAAAGCAACCGAAGCTTTTGCCAAAGGAGTTTACGTTAATTTCATAAGTACCGAGGGGGTCGACAGGGTTAAAGATGCATATACCGCCCCTATTTGGTATCGATTAACGGAGTGCAAAAACAAATGGGATCCTGATAATCTTTTTAGGATGAATCAAAATATAACTCCTTCGAATCATAAATAGTCAAATAATAATCTTTACAAGAACCATCCAAATTTGGATGGTTTTTTTTATGTATCAAATGATAAACGCTCACCTGCTTTTATTTAATTAACAGTAAAAATTTTCTATATTTGATAGACCTCTATTTTTTTATAGAACCAGAAAACATAACAACCCAATAATGAACCTTTAAAAAATACAAAGATGAAATTTAAAATTACAGTCCTACTAATCCTTTCCTTTCTAACTGTGTTTGGAACTTTTGCCCAACAGAAAAAAGTAATCAAGCCTGAAACCATTTATATCGTAGATAATGAGATTGTAAGCCCGGACTTTTTGAAAAAACTGAACCCTAATCACATTAAGGAAATGAAAATGAGCATATCGGGTGAAGAAAAAGAAGCTCTCGTAAAAAAGTTTGGCAAAACATTAGAAGATAACCAGATTGTTGTTTTGGTTATGAAAACTGAGGAAGAAATCAAAAACACCAAAGCCACCAAAACAATAACGCCTGAAGAGGCTGCAGAAATGATGCGCAAAAATGCCGAAGAGGGTGCTAAAAAAATAAAAGAATCTACCTTGATAAATAGCGGCGATATGGCCAAAGATTTCACCCTCGAAATGCTTGATGGATCAAAGCTTAAGTTATCAGATCTTAAAGGAAAAGTGATATTGATCAACTTTTGGGCAACCTGGTGTGCTCCGTGCATGAAAGAACTTTATGAATTTCCAGAAAGAATTATCGAACCATTTGCTGACAAGGATTTTGTATTGCTTGCTATTTCTCGTGGAGAAGAACCTGATGTAGTTCGTAAAAAAATGGATAAACTAAAAAGCAGAGGTGTGGAGTTCAATGCCGGATTAGATCCAAAAGAAGAAATCTTTAAGCTTTATGCTACCAACTTGATTCCTCGTAACTTTTTGGTCGATCAAAACGGGAAAGTAGTGTACTCCTCGGTTGGTTACAGCAATGAAAAATTGAACGAATTGGTGAAGAAGATTGAGGAATTATTGAAATAGAAATACAATCAAATGTCCATGCGACAATTGCAAGAAAATTTAAATTAATGAAAACAGGACTTCATAGAGGTCCTGTTTTTATTTTAACACCGCATTATTCGAAAACCCTACATGTTTACTGACCTTTAGGACTTTAATTTAACAGTATCTACCTGGTTACCCAACCAGGTAAAATAGGTTGGTAGACCTACTCAAGACACTACCCCAACCTACTACAAAAACTAAGCATATTGACTATCGGTATTCATCCATCCTCCTAATCACTATTAAATAACAATATAAAGTCTTTGTAAAGGGATTATTGTTTTGTAAATTGACAAGCGGAAACAAAATACGTTGTGCATACATACCTATATGGGGATATAAAATCACATTTTAATTCAGATATAATCGAAATAAACACAATTGTTTTATTTACAAGTTACCGCACATTTTTAAGAAAAAGTGTCGTAGTACAAATGAATAGATATCATATCTTAAGTATTATAATTAAGATATTAGCTAAATAAAAATTAGAAGTAGTTCAGTAAGAATTGGAAAAGTAAGAGTTGAGATAAAGTCATAATTTATTGAGTTGATACATGAGGGATCAAGATATATTTGATTACATAGATAGAAAAATAAGCGAAGCGGAATTACCGGGAATTAAATTGTTAAAGAAAGAAATAACAGGGCATGGCTTCTCGCTTTTCGAGTATGAATATAATGGAGTAAAGATTAATTTGGTGATTGATAGAGGATTTTTAGAAGGAGAAATCTATAAGAATGGGAATTATATCTCTCTATCTGAATTTAATCCATTACTGAGGGATTTAGAAAAGAATATTGAAAACGCTGATTTGATTGTTAATTATATTATTAGAAGTCGGGATGTGATTTTTAAATGAAAGTGATAAACAAAAAAACATGCGGTAACAAAAGTAAACGTTGCACAATTAAGTAATATTTGTAAAAAATAAGAACAAAGCCTTAAGAGTATGCGGATTTGCAAGCTTTTAAGGCTTTGTTTTTACTGTTGGTTCTGTTTGTGTTTTAAATTTTCAAGGCCTTAAAACAAGCTCAAGAGAGTCATGATAACTTCTCAAAGAAGAAAATAAGACAATGGCCTGTTTGGTCATTGTTTCAGCTGTTTTGCTCATGAATTTCATTAGTTTTTTAAGGTTATAGGCAGTAGCAGACATGTGCATTACCTTGTTGGCCTGTGCAATTCCAATGGTGTTGATTTTCCGAAGACCCATAAACTGGGTTAAGGTTCCAAAAACAGGTTCGACCGCAGATTGCCGTTTGCCTTTCATGTATCTGCCGAACTTGCTGCGAACCCTTTTGTTGTTACGCTCATACTCTTCTTTGTAAACAGTAATGGCGATCCTCTTTTCAAAACTCTTGCCAATACATTTTTGTTTTATCGGACAGTTTTTACAATCACTTCTTTTGGTCAGGTAATGATCCTGAAGAGAAAGACATATTGCTTCATTACAAATCCAAGACATGGTCTTGGATTTACATTGATACATTTAAATTGTACTTAAAAATTATAGCGAATCCCTGTTTGTACACCAATTGAGTATGGTTTATAATCATATTGTCTACTCCTGTTAATTGAGTTCAGGTAATATTTAAAACTAGGTTCAAGACCAATTCTAACTTTAGGACTTAACTGATACTCGAATCCCAAACCAAATAAGGAGCTGAAATTGGTAGTTCTTAAATTCTCTATTTCTCCAATCTTTCGTTTCGATCCTGAAGTCTGGTAAACACCATTCTCAACAATCCAGTTGGCACCGAAACCTCCACTTAAATAAACGCCCAATCTCTTTTGTGTTAAATTGTATCGTAACAAAATTGGCACCTCTATGGTTTCGAAGCTTTGCATCAAATCATCTGATGAGCTATAAGTAGAAGCTGCCAAATATTCAGCATTGGTTCTATCCTCTACACTTCCGACTGTATAATTGATTTTCCCAGCAGTTGTATGCGATGGCAGAAAGCTTCTCTCCTGTCTGTTAATTTCATTCGCTTCTCCTTCAGCAATCGGATCTGCAAATGCCATGTTCATTCTGGAACCTCCCATGTCCTGACCAACACGATTGTACATGAAACCAGTTTGTAAAGCCAGCTTCTCACCTAAAGCATAGTTCACTTTAACTCCTCCACCAAAACTAACAATCCCGCTATTTGCACTTGTAGCTGATTCTTCGTTAGAGTATGCCGAAGAAATTTGTCCAATAATGGCCCAGCGATTCTTTCTTAATTCATCCTTCTTGGATTGCTCCATTGCCAAAAGGTTATTCATAACAATCAAGTCTTCTGCACTTAATTGTATGGCTTCCGTTTTTTTAGCATTCTGATATTGCAAACTCTCAGGAATTTGGTTAGATGCATTGAGCAATTGTTTAATCCCTAAAGGAATGCTATTTAATAAAGATTCTTTCTCAAACTGGTTCTCTTTACTTGATAATTCTGGTTGAACGATATGCTTTGCAAAATTCGATGCGTTTTCTGCAATAAATACACCATTTCCTTTCTCTTCACCCTTTGCCTCATTCTTTTCACTCGTCTCACCCAATGTTTCTGGCTGATTTAATGGATTTGATGATGAAGAATTATCACTTAATTGCTCGATAGGAAAACCTCCCGGTTCAGAAATAAACAAGTCACGATTTGCAATTCCAAAAAACAACAGAACAGAAGCTGCCAAAGCAGCAGAAATAAAAAGGATTACCCCTCTCCTTTTTCTTCGAGCATCTGCCATCTTCTCACCAATTGCATTCCAGACTTCAGGATTTGGTTCAACGCTCATTCCTTTCAATCCATCGGCAAACAGACTATCGATATGTTTGTTCTCGTCTAGCATATTTTCAGCTTGTTCTCTTTTTCACTTAAATAATCATTCACTTTTTGCTTTAAAATTGCTCTTCCCCGAGCCAGGTTCGATTTCGAAGTCCCTACAGTAATATTCATTACCTCAGAAATCTCGTTGTGGGTGTATCCATCTAAAACATATAAACTAAACACCATTTGGTACCTATCAGGCAAGCCCTGAACCATCTGTAAAAGAACTTCCAATGGAATGTTCGTGTTTTGAATTGATTCTTCAGCTTCCGAATCGGGATCGGGTTCCCAAACCTCATCAACCACTTGCATATTTTTCGATTTGCGGAACTTTTCCAAAGCTGTATTAACCATTATTCTGCGAATCCAACCTTCAAAAGAACCTTTAAACTGATAAGATTTAATATTTTGAAAAACTTTAATAAATCCATCTTGCAAAGTATCTTCAGCTTCACTTAAATCATTGGAATACCGCAAACACACACCCAACATTTTGGGTGCAAACGCCCGATAAAGCAATTCTTGCGCTTTAGATTTACCTTTCGAGCATTCTTTTACTATTTGTTCTAATTCTCGGTTTTCCAAAGTGGTTAACGTCTTTTGCGATCCTGATTCATTAAATAGTTGTGTAAAGTGCGATAAGGTTGCGCTAAAATTACAACTTTTTTATCTGACATTTAAAATCCACTGAATTTAAAGCAAATAGAACCATCAAATTTTAAAAATGAAAAAATTAAAGCAACCATTTTAATGTTCCTTCATCATGCAAGTGTAAAAGCTTTTAAAGAGACATACCCGGGAGTTTTGTCTCAACAATTTATTAAATCAGAAAAATCAGGATTACTGATAAAAAATTAAAACAAATGAATAATTTAAAAACCATAGGGGCATTGCTAATTTTAGCAGTAAGTATTGTTGCATGTGACAGTAATGATTTCGACAACACACCAAGTCTACAGGCAATTGGTGATGTGTATGTAAGAGTTAAAAAAAGTGGTGATGACACAGTGTATGCACCGGTATTTTACACCTATTCAAATTTCTCGATGAGCAAAGTTGATGTAGAAGGTCCAACGGATAGCAATATTGAGAAAAACTTAAGCCAATACAATAACAAAATGGCTTTTAGAGCGGTTCCTACTGAAAATGATTTTACAACCGATGATGTAGAGAATGGAATTTATCAGTTTGACATTACCGCTGAAGATCTTGAAACCTATACCATTAGCGACAAATTACTGGAAGATAGACTTGAACCAGTTAAAATTACAGAGTTTAACTACGACAAAACATTACACTCTATCCAGATTGACTGGGAGGATGTAGAGGACAGAGATGTTTATGTAGTTAAAATTCATAATCAAATGGATGGAGAAATCATTTATGTTTCAGATCGATTGCTAGCATCAAATCATAGAGTAACTGCAGATGGTACTAACAACTGGTCTGATTTCACTACTGAAGAAGGTGCAACCTATGTAGTTGGGGTTTATGCCTACAAATTCGAACTTCCTTCTGCGGCATCAGGCTATGATATCAATTGTGAATCGGTTGAATACCGTGAGATTGAATGGTAATTGAAAATTCTTGATACTTGTGCAAGCAATTTACTTTGCCATTCTGGAAATTCAGAAATGTTAAAGGTATAAGCGACAAGCAGCAAACTCTCAAGAATACTTAAATGATTAAATAATCGCATAATCAATGCTGTGAGCTGTATGCTACAAAATAATTTTCAACGAAAAAACTCGCTCTCCTTTCGAAGAGCGAGTTTTATTTTAATCGCTAATAATTGAACCAGATGTTCGGTTTTTATGGAAATTAATACAAGGCTTAATCAAACTTGATGATTAAAACCCGATACCTAAAATTAGGTTTGCAGTCTCTGCTTGTGGGTTAATAGCAACTTTAGCCCAGGCATTTAATGAAAAACTCTCTGTAATTTTAATTTTTCTGGTAGCTGTAGCTCCGATATTTACAAAACCAAAACTCTCACCATAAACCTGATCTTCGAAAGCATTTAAACCTGCGAATAACGAAATCTTTTCTCCACCAATAGTTACTGGATATCCAAATTCAACGTAAGTTGAATAGTTTTGGTCACCATTCTCATCTAAATCGCGACCATAAAGCATAGTACTTACCGAAAGACTTAAAGGAAATTTCTCAGTAAAATAGAAGTTAAAACTTGCATCAATCAGGTGGTTTGTTGTAGCTCTATCCAAATCAAGATAGTTGTAATCATCAATAGAAGCTCTATCGCGGTTTGCAAATAAATCCCAAACTGCAATGTTAAAATGATCGTTAAACTTATATCCTACGTGAAAATCGAACTCTGAGTAGGTATTATCAAATCCATATCCACCCCAAGCTCCAAAAGTGAAGTTGTTGTTGGTATATGCAAGATCCATTTCGAAATTGGCTGTATTGCTTACCATGATACCTCTCCAGTAATGGCGGGTAGTTACCGATGGACTAACTGTTACTTTTCCTTGTGCATTTACGTTCATATTAGACGCAAATAGTATTATAAGAGTAAATAATACTGATAGTTTTAAAACTGATTTTTTCATTAGATTAATATTTTATGGGCTGTAGAGATCCAGAAGGTCTCGATTTCAAGATCTCCACAGGGTTAAAAATGTAGTAGTGTTATTTAATTCTGAGTGTTATGATTGTATCAATTATCCTAAAATTTTACATTTACCTAGCTTTGAAATCAAATCTTCGCTGATAACTAATAACTGATAACTGACTTACAAGCTCATGAATAAGAATGCTGCTACTGCTGCTCCTACGATAGGTGCAATAACTGGAACCAAAGAATATCCCCAGTCGCTACCACCTTTGTTATTCATAGGAAGAATAGCATGCATGATTCTAGGACCAAGATCTCTTGCAGGGTTAATTGCATAACCAGTAGTTCCACCTAAAGAAAGTCCAATAGCAACTACTAAAAGAGCAACAGGTAAAGCACCTAAAGTACCCAATCCAACCTTAGCTCCCTCAACACCCGCAGCTTCGAAAGAAGGACCTGCCAAATAGAAGATTACAAACATCAATACAAATGTTCCGATAATTTCGCTTATCGCATTACTACCGAAATTACGAATAGCAGGACCAGTTGAGAAGCAAGCTAACTTAGCTCCACCATCTTCAGTTGAGTTAAAGTGGTCGCGATACATTAGCCAAACAAGGAATGCTCCGAATGCCGCACCTGCCATTTGTGCAACGATAAAAAGACCTACCTTTGACCAAGCAAACATACCTGCTACAGCCAAACCTACTGTTACAGCTGGGTTAATATGTGCTCCAGAAATCGGACCTGCAACAGCTACTGCAGTAAATACTGCTAATCCCCATCCCATTGTGATTACAATCCAACCACTGTTATTTCCTTTGGTATTATTCAATACAACGTTTGCTACTACACCGTTACCTAATAATATCAGCAACATTGTTCCTATAAATTCTGCAATAAATTCACTCATGACTTTATGGTTTATTTAGTAATTGTTAATGTAAAGAATGCCGGAACTCACTCTCCTTCAGTTCTTCCTTCTCATTTCCGGCATTGGTTTAAAAATATTTAACCTGAGATCAATCCTATCAACCAATATCAGGTTATTAGATGTTGAAAATTAAGCTTCTGTATCCCAATTTTTCGAACGACCAAGGGCTTTATCCCAGCCTTTAATCAAGTTCTCAGATTTGTCCTTAGGCATTTCAGGCTCGAACTTGCGATCCATTGCCCACTGGCTTTTAATTTCGTCAACACTATCCCAATATCCAACTGCTAAACCTGCCAAGTATGCAGCACCTAGTGCAGTAGTTTCAAGAGTTTTCGGGCGGTAAACTGGTGCATCTAATACATCCGACTGGAATTGCATTAATAGGTTGTTAATTGCAGCACCTCCATCAACACGTAATTCCTTAATTTCGATTCCAGCATCAGCTTCCATAGCCTTTAATACGTCTCTGGTTTGGAAAGCGATACCTTCTAAAGCAGCTCTTGCGATGTGAGCAGAAGTAGATCCTCTTGTTAATCCAACAATTGTACCTCTGGCGTACTGATCCCAATGAGGAGCTCCTAAACCTGTAAGAGCAGGAACAAGAAATACACCACCATTATCTTCTACTGAACCAGCCAATTGTTCCACTTCTGGAGACGATTTGATAATTCCTAATCCATCGCGTAGCCATTGTACGATAGCTCCTCCCATGAAAATACTTCCTTCCAAACAGTAAGTAGTTTCACCATTAATTTGCCATCCAATGGTAGTTAATAAGTTGTTGTTTGATTTTACTGGAGTAGTTCCGGTATTGCAAAGCATGAAACATCCTGTTCCATAGGTATTCTTCACCGATCCTGGCTTAATACACATCTGACCGAAAGTAGCAGCTTGCTGGTCACCTGCAATACCAGAAATAGGTACCTCATGTGCGAAAAGAGTAGTTACTGTATGTCCGTATACTTCTGAAGAAGATTTAACTTCTGGAAGAATGCTGGCAGGAATGTCTAGAAGTTCCAACATGTCCTTATCCCACTCCAAAGTTTTGATGTTATAAAGTAAAGTTCTACTTGCGTTGGTTACATCTGTTACATGCACTTCCCCTTGAGTCAATTTCCAGATTAACCAGCTATCGATAGTACCAAATGCCAATTTACCAGCTTCCGCTTTTTCGCGAGCTCCTTCAACATTATCAAGAATCCACTTTACTTTAGTTCCTGAGAAGTAAGAATCGATAATCAAACCTGTTTTATCCTGAATCATATCGGCATGACCTTGTGCCTTTAATTCATCACAGTATTTAGATGTACGGCGATCTTGCCAAACGATTGCGTTGTAAATTGGTTCACTGGTTTCGCGATCCCAAACAACTGTTGTCTCTCTCTGGTTAGTGATACCAATCCCCGCAATGTTTTTACCGTTAGCTCCAGCCTGGGTAATTGCTTCAGCTGCTACACCTGCTTGTGTAGACCAAATCTCGTTCGCATCATGCTCTACCCATCCTGCTGAGGGAATATTTGGGTAAATTCCTTCTGTGCCACGCTCACCATCTCGCCTTTTTTATTGAAAACGATTGCTCTGGAACTTGTAGTTCCTTGGTCTAAAGCTAAAATAAACTTGTCTTCCATAATTCAATTAATTTGGGTTATTGTGTTATAAAAATTTGTGTCTTTCCGAGTACTCAATTCCAATAGCTTACATATTGTAAACGATTGCAATTTCATGATAAAAATTTTTAATCCTTCGGATTAAACGCACAAATCCATATTTATACAGATTTGATTAGGGTTTTAGGTAATATGTAACACATCACATTCAATAGAAAATGTAGGACTATGAGAGCAAGGCAATATCGTGCCAAAACTAACAAATTGATTAATAATATTGTAACAATTAATAAAATCAGTAGTTATAAATAACAGACTAAGAACTACCTTTAATAAAACCCTAGCTCAATTTGTCCTACATTTTTTTCATTTCAATATGTACTGGGCTGCCAAATCATTAAATTTCTTTATCTGATCATCCTCCCATTGTTTATCGTATCCAAGTTCTTTTGCCATTAACTCCGCAACTTTTGGAGCCATTCTAACACTTTCTTTTGCATCAAGAAGTAAAGCACGAGTTCTGCGAGATAAAACATCTTCTACTGTTCTGGCCATTTCATACCTTGCAGCCCAAACAACTTGTGCGTTCAATACTTTAAGCTCTTTGCTTAAATATTCATTCAGGCCATCTTCTTGATTTGCCAAATCCAAAATCTTCTCCTCATCCGAGCCATAGAAATACATCGGATTGCTTAAATCTGGATTTTCTTTATATCCGTGAATTCGTAAATTTCTTGTAACTGATTTTTTCTGCTCTAAACCGGCTGTTTTAGCAACAGTATTCATTACATCTTCAGCCATTTGGCGATAAGTTGTCCATTTCCCACCAGTTAAAGTTACCATGCCTGATTCAGACACAACAATCTTATGTCCTCTTGAAATCTCTTTGGTTTTTGCCCCTTCTTGGGTTGGAGCAGCCAGTGGTCTCAAGCCAGCAAATACACTTCTTACATCTGATCTTTTAGGTGGTTTTTCCAGGAATCTACCTGCAGTTTCCAATATAAAATCAACTTCCTCTTCCAACGCCTTCGGTTCCAATTCTGCTTTATCCTTGTGCACATCAGTTGTACCAACCACTACTTTGTTGTGCCATGGTACTGCGAATAATACACGTCCGTCACTTGTTTTTGGAATCATAACAGCATAATCGCCTGGAACAAATTCCTTATCTAATACCAAGTGAACACCTTGACTCACCTTTACGATATCTTTCGCTTTGGGTTCGTCCATTTTAATAATTTTATCAACAAAGACTCCAGTGGCATTTAAAATAGCCTTCCCTTCTATTGTGTAAGTCTCATTACTTTCCAGGTCTGTAGCCTTTACTGCAGTGATTTTACCATTGTTTTTCACTACTCCGGTAACTTTCATATAGTTGATAGCCACTCCTCCATTCTCCACAAATGTTTGGCACATGTTTATTGCCAATCTGGAATCATCAAACTGCCCATCATGATAAACTACTCCACCGCTAAGCTTTTCACTTTTAAGAGTTGGTATGTACTTAAGCGTTCTTTTCTTTGAAAATGGTAAAGATCTTCCATAACCTAACTTTCCAGCCATTAAATCATAGAGCGTTAAGCCTAAAGTATAATATGGAGTTCCCCACCAAGTATAATTTGGAATGATAAAAGATTGATCTTTTACCAAGTGAGGAGCATTTTTCTTTAATAGCCCTCTCTCACGTAAAGCTTCAAGAACCAAAGAAATATTTCCTTGAGCAAGATATCTTACGCCACCATGAACCAATTTTGTACTTCTGCTTGAAGTACCTTTAGCGAAATCATCTTGCTCAAGAAGTAAGGTTTTGTAACCACGTGTCGAAGACTCAATGGCTGCACCCAAACCAGATGCTCCTCCACCAACAATGATCACATCCCATTTCTGATTTGCACTCTTTACTTCTCTTAACATCTTTCCTCTATCCATGACTGTACAACCTATTGATTCTTCTACAATTCCTTTTCCCAATATTCCCAAATACTTCCTTTCGCTTCTTCTTCATCCTGAGTAACCTGTTCTTTTTGTCCAGACAAAATATCTAAGAAAAAAGAATAAAGGCGATCCCCCATTTTCATATCAAATCTTACTTCTTCCATAGTAGTATTAAAATATAAATCCGAATACATAGTACATTGTTTTACTATGTACCATTGTCAAAAAAAACGGAAGCATTCTTCCTATTCATTTAAGCAAGCTTAAAAAAGGATATTCCTATTCGAACTTGACACTTACAAAGCTAAATAAAATACTTAGTTATGCAAGGTGCTTTGCAAAGAAATAGTCTATATTAATTTAGTCTAAAATACAAAACCATCTCACAAACCCCATATTCACTGCCGAAGGCGCATTTTATTTTTTTTAAACGACAATTGTAAAAAAATAAAAAAGAGACCTATTCCATTTAGAAAGGGTCTCTTTTCCTTAAAAAAATCTATTTAAACAGGTCTGATATTGCCTTTGAATTTAAATTTGATAAAGGGAAACTTGCTTGCTTCTAGCTAAGCAAGTTTCGCTTATATAAAAGCAATCTCTTAAAAATTAACTTGAATTCTTCCTTTAAGAACTCCAATGTTTTTATCTAATGGGTGCTTCTGATTATCAACATCCATATAGTCATAATTCAAGCGGAACATTACATTAGAACTTAAGTAGTAATTTACAGCTAAGCTATAAGTATCAGCTTTTCCACCCTGAATACTCATGTTACCAGCTCCACCTAAAGCAGCATTTAAATCTGCAGGGCCATAAGCTCCGTTAAAATAAGTTCCATCAATATCATTCAAATCTGTATGATCGTAACGTACAAGAAATTCGAAAGCACCAGCTTTAGGTCTATTAATGTATGCTGTTGATGAATTATACTTGTAGTTATCTCCTAACAAAAATCCAGCTTGTACATAGTAAGCCTTAGTTTCGATATCACGAAGCTCACCATACCAATCAGGATAATCCTGAGGTTTTACTGGCCATGCATAAGTAACGTAGTATAAAGGACCATCTTTCATTAATCTTGACACATAATCATCATCACGAGTAACTTTAGCTTGAGTATATTCAGCCTGTAACATAAAAGGACCATTCAATGCTAAAGTCTGGAAATTAAATCTCATATCTGACTGTGCTCCATTCATTGTAGCATTTAAAAACTTGTGCTCAGGACCTGCTGCAAATTCAACTACACGGTTGTAATCATCATCGTTGAAGCTTTCGCTAAAACCATTAGCTTCAGGTTTTCTATAGGTAAAAGATCCACCTACCTGGAATACAAAATCATCATTTTGAATTGGAGTATAAGCAACTTTAGAAGTTGTAGAAAACCCTTGATCACCTTTATTGTTGTTATCAACTGTACCTGCAAAAATACCTGTTGATCCATAGAATTTTTGAGTATAATAAGTATATCCCAAACCAACTCCACGACCAATACCCATTGCTTGAGTTGTATTAGAAGCACCAATAAATCTTAGGTTTTTACTTGACTCTGCAGCTTCAATTCCAAATGGCTCAAAGAAGTTACCCACAGTAAAAGTACTGTTCTTTTTGTGGTGATATCTTAAGAATGCATCTTTAATTTTCACCTCATCATTACCAAAACCAACATTAATCTTAGCACTCCATTTTCCCCATCTTACACTTGTTCCAAATCGAATATCATTAATTGACACATCAGAACTTAAATCAGTAACATCATCAAAATAGTGAACACCATCCATGTAAATTCTACCATTAATACTTACCTGGTATTCTTTATCTGCAGAAGTCAATTTAATTCCTCCATTCGGATTTTCTACTGAGATTTTATTTTCCTGAGCATTTGCTCCTGAAGCTAACACTCCCGTTAATAAGGCAGCTATATATAATTTTTTAAACATATTACTTTTGTTTAATAATTTGTAAATAGAAATTGATTAGTATCCTAAAGCGTCTAATACCTCTTGAGCAGTACCAATTACTTCACGCTTCTGGTAATTCATAGAAAGGTCTGTTAGGTTAGTAAATCCACCATCGATAAACATATTTGAATTTACATCGTAATTAAAGTTTCCTTGTACAGTTCTATTTGGATCTTCGAAACGTGAAACACCACCGTAGAAGTAATCTCCATTATATTTTCTTAACTGATCTTCAGTATCGAATGAGTATGCATGAATAAGCATTCCTGCTCTGTGATACATTTCACACATCCAAGGTTCAGTAAGATCTGGGTATCCATTAGGCTTACCTTCGATTGAAGGACCGACAATATGACAATTGTATTCTACTGAAAAGTTGATAAATTCAGCCAAAGACTCAATTGTATTAGATGGTCTTACATATGAAGCACTTTCATCTTCCCATAATAACATACATTTTGGTACTCCTGGTAATTCTCTTTCAAGATTAACAATTGATTGTCTTGAAAAAGACTGTAAAATGAATCGTCCATTTGTGTTTGCTACGTCAACTTTTCCTGGTGTTGTTGGAATAGTTTTAGGAGAAGCAGTTACATTCCAACCTTCTGCAGTTAAGAATTTTGCCAAATCAGCTTCCATACCTGAGAATAGGTAAGGCTCTTTAGTCTCAGCATATACACCTGGACGGTTACCATTGTCCTGTGGATCAGCTTCGAATTCATAATATCCTGCCCACTCTCCAGCTTCAGTAAGTCTGGTCATATCTTTCACAGGCTCTCCATTCACATCTCTTTTAATTCTGTATCCTTCTGCAATTTTCATTACTTCTTCAAGAGTAGAAATTTTCTCTCCAACAAATGATTCTCTTGCATTTTCAGGTACCGCAACATTGAACCAAGCGCCTGCATCAAGTTTTCTCAACTCAGCCAAAGTAAAATAGCTTACTGGATAATCTTCTTTACCTGGGAAAACACTCTCAATATTTGATGTTCTTCTTAAGTTATCATCATGAAGAGCTAACAATACACCATCTTTTGTTCTTTGTAAGTCAATTTCAAGATAGTCAGCCCCCATATTTCTTGCCCAACGGAAAGCAGCTTCTGTCTCTTCAGGAGCCCAAAAAGTTGAACCTCTATGTGCAATTACAATATCATTCTTAACGTAATCTCTTACGACTTTAGCTTCAGCACTTAGCTCCTTTAATGGATAAGTTTTGTAGTAGTTAAATTCATTGTAATCTGGTGTATCATCTTCACACCCTGCTAAGCCTATAGAACATAAGGCCATCGCACCTAATATTAGGTTCTTAAAATTAAATTTTTCCATATTATTTAAATTTTGAAGGTTAATTTCTATTTGTGATTAAATCTTTACTTCCGAATTTTAATGATGTATTCCGTTGTGTCCTCTTATTTCTTGTATCCACGAAATGGCAATAAAAAGAATAGATAATACACAAGCTCCAAGAAGAACTATAAATCCGCCTGTCCAACTCCATTTGTCAACAACTGCACCCATTGCAATATTGGCAAAAAGAGCACCGCCCATATATCCAAACAATCCAGTTAAACCAGCAGCGGTGCCTGCAGCTTTTTTAGGAACCAAATCAAGAGCATGAACACCAATAAGCATAACTGGACCATAGATTAAGAAACCAATACAAACCAATGCGATTGAATTTGCTACTATAGAGTCACTTGTCCAGTACATGAAAACTGAAATGGTAACAAATACCATATAAATAATACTTACTGGAGCACGTTTTCCTTTAAATACACTATCACTTAAATATCCACACAAAAGAGTCCCTGGTATTCCAGCCCATTCGTAAGCAAAATATGCCCAACCTGTTTCTTCAATTGAAAAACCTTTAGCCTCTTCCAGATATAATGGAGCCCAATCTAACACCCCGTAGCGCACCAAATAAACAAAAGCATTCGCTATAGCAATCATCCACAAAAGTCGGTTCTTAATGATATACTCTAGAAAAATTTGCTTTGCAGACATTTCTTCTTCAAACTTCTCTGAGTATGAATCGGGATAATCATTTTTATATTTTTCAATGTTTGGTAAACCACATGATTGAGGTGTATCTCTTATTAATAACCAAGCAATAAATGCAACAAATAATGCTACTATACCAGGAAAGTATAGTTTGGCCTGCCAATCAACAAAAATTGCCACACCTAAAATTGCCAAAGGTCCTATAATTCCTCCTCCAACATTATGAGCTACATTCCAAATCGACATCTTAGTTCCGCGTTCACGAATAGAAAACCAGTGCACCATAACACGACCACAAGGAGGCCATCCCATTCCCTGAAACCATCCGTTCAACAACAACAGAACAAACATGATGGCAATTGATGATGTTGCAACTGGTAGTATCCCCATAGCAATCATTGTAATTGCTGACAATACCAACCCAAGAGTTAAGAAACGACGAGCATTACTTCTGTCCGAAACATTTCCCATTATGAACTTACTCAATCCATATGCAATAGATACTCCTGATAATGCGAATCCTAACTCTGTTTTAGAATATCCTAAATTCACTAAATCTGGCATTGCCAATGAGAATACCTTTCTCACAAGGTAATAACCTGCATATCCCAAGAAAATCCCAACAAACACTTGCAGACGCAATCGTTTGTAAACCGGGTCAATTTTGTTCTCAGGCAACAACTCTTTATGAGCAGCTGGCTTTAAAAATCCAATCATTTTAAAATAAATTAATGGTTATTGTAATTTTGAATATTATTAATTTTCACATGAGCATTATTTACAACTCGCACTTCCAAAAATCCCAAATACTCCATAAACAACATTATTCTGTTTCATTAATACACTTCTATTTGAATCAATTATCTCAGAAAAAAGTATATAAACGACTCCCTAATTGTTCATCAAATTTGATATCTCTAATAGTGGTATTGAATAATAAATCCTAATACATAGCACATTGTTTAACTATGTATGTGGGATAAAAAAAATGTCCATCTCAATTCTATGTGTTAAGTCAACATCACTCGTATGTTAATTTAACGTTAAGTGAACGCGACAAAGCTAAATAAAATACTTAGTAATACAAGGTGCATAGTTAAAAAAGATATTATTTATAATTATTCCAAAAAACTCTCTTTATCAAAACACTTATAGTGCTTATATATAGATTACTGAAAATAAAAAAGGGGTTATTTCAAATTTGAAATAACCCCTTTTTTATTTATTAGTACTTTTATTCATCTGCATCTATCCAATTTTGAGATCTACTAACAGCCTTCTCCCAATATTTTTTATGATGCTTCACTATTTCTTCATCCATCTTCACCTCAAACTCTTTGTCCAGCTTCCAATAATCTTGAATCTCTTCTACACTATTCCAAAATCCCACACCTAAACCAGCCAAATAAGCTGCTCCAACTGCTGTAATTTCTTTAATTTCTGGTCTTACAATTGGCAAACCTAAAAAATCAGCTTGATATTGAAGCAAGGTATCATTTGCCATTAATCCACCACCTCTTAATTGCTCCACTTTTATGCCTGAATCCGCTTCCATTGTTTTCAAAACATCTGATGAACGATGAGCAATACATTCTAAGGAAGCACGAGCAATATGACCAATACTAGTTCCCATGTTTAATCCCCAAAATGTTCCTCGGGCATATTGATCCCAATAAGGTGCACCTAATCCTGTAAAAGCAGGAACAATATAAACACCTCCATTATCTTCTTCGGTTAATGCAAGTAATTCAATCTCCTCAATGGAATGTATTAGGTTTAAGCTATCACGCAACCATTGCACAACAGCACCGCCAATAAAAACACTTCCTTCCAAAGCATAAGTAGGTTTATCTCCAATTCCCCAAGCTATTGTCGTAATCAAATCATTTTTTGATTCTACAGGCTCATTGCCGGTATTCATCAACATAAAACAACCTGTATTGTAGGTATTCTTCACCATTCCCTTCTCAAAACAAGCTTGTCCAAAAAGTGCTGCCTGCTGATCACCGCAAATTCCAGAAATAGGAATCTCCTCACCAAACATTGATCTTCGAGTATGCCCGTAAACCTCACTAGATGAACACACTTTGGGAAGAAGCGATTCTGGAATATCAAGCAGCTCCAATAACTCCTTATCCCAACACAAATCATGGATATTATAAAGCATTGTACGACTAGCATTCGATACATCGGTAATATGAAGTTCTCCTTTTGTTAATTTCCAAATTAACCAGCTATCCACAGTTCCAAAGGCGAGTTTTCCATTTTCTGCCTTTTCTCTGGCTCCTTCAATGTTATTTAGCAACCACTGTATTTTGGTAGCAGAAAAGAAAGCATCTAAAATTAGTCCTGTCTTATCTTTGATCTTTTGTGAATATCCCTTCTCTTTTAATTTATCACAAAGGTGTGATGTTCTTCTATCCTGCCAAACTATTGCATTATTAATTGGTTCACCAGTTTCTCTATCCCAAATAATTGTTGTTTCTCTTTGATTGGTAATTCCAATCCCTGCAATATCTTTTCCTGTTAGTCCAGTTTTTGACAATACCTCCTCTGCAACTGATGCTTGCGAATACCAAATTTCCTTGGCATCTTGCTCAATCCATCCTGGCTTAGGATAATATTGCTCATATTCCTTCTGAACTTGCGCAACAATTTCGCCTTTTTTATTAAATAAAATTGCTTTTGAAATTGACGTTCCCTGATCTAAGGATAAAATATAATCTCTCATTCCTCTGGTAATTAATTGCATTTAACAGTTTTACGCGTTCTCCTTTATCCTTGTAATAGATAGATTTAAGGAATCAACATACTCTCTCATTACTTCCAAATGCGAAGCACCTTCATTGGTAAGTTTGTAGTATTTTCTTGGAATACCAGTATCCATTTCCGCCCATTCCGAAGTAACCAACTTCTCTTTTTTGAGTCGGTTTAAAAGTGGGTAAATTGTACCCTCTGCAATTTCTAGGGAAGTAAATTGATTCATTTCACTAATTAATTCGTAACCATAACATGGTTTCGACCTTAACAATAGGAGAATAATGTATTCCAACAGTCCCTTTTTAAATTGAGACTTCCATTTTGTTATAAAGTATTCGTTGATTTCGTGATTCATGGTGTAACAAACATATAAAAAAATACATAGTTTTACAAGATATCTTGCAAGAGTATAGTCTTAAAATGCATACTGGTATTCCAAGATATATACTAACTACTTAATAGATACCTCTACTCTGAATTTTGGCTTTTTTTGCTGATCCGAAAGATTTCTTAAATCCGCTGTTTTCACAATAAAATTATCCTGTGAGACATTCAAACTATCCAATAGGTAACTCGTTATTTCTTTATTTCTCGTATCAATCAACGAATCAAGCATTTGATTAGCTTTTACATTTCCAACCTTTTCAATACAAAGTTCTTCCAAGGTTTTTGAAATTTCAGCACTATCCTTAACCAAATAACTTCTAAACTCCAGAGATTGATTCGCCCAATTTTCTAATTTCTTACTTTTCAGATTTGGAACTTCTTCAGACTTATATTTGAAATAATCACTCACACAATCTTCAAGAACCAAATAATTTCTTTCTTGGTTTATATCTGTTTCTTGAGTAAAGGAGAAGACCAATTCATTCTTCTTCTGTAAAATTTCTGAAATATCCTTTAAAGTTGATTTTTCTTTATTGCCTAGCGAAACACTCGAATAATTTAATTGAATTATTTCAATATTTTCTGGGTTTGTACCAGTGATGTTTCCAAGAATACCAAATGGTTTAGCTGCAGTCTTTACCAAGAAATTCATTAATGTTTTCCAGATAATCTTGCCCAGCTTAAAATCTGGCTCATTTGGGTTACCCGATACTGGCAAATCAAATTGGATGATATCATTTTGATCTTTTAGCAGGTACAAAGCCAATCTAACTGGAGCCTTTATGGTATTTGGATCCTTTGTTTTATTCCCAAAGTCAAACTCTGAAATTTTAATATTGTTTTGATTGTCCAAATGATTAGGACTAATATCGATCTTACAATCGTAGTTTAAGTTACCTTGAGTTATCGGTCTTGCAATATAAAACTCTGTGTATGGTGAGAAACTCATTAATTCCAATCCGGTAACTTTAGTTTTCAAATTAAAATCGTAAACTTCCTGCAAATTGAAATTTAAGTTTCCCTTCAACTCTCCTTCTCCATTTAAGTGCATTGAGTAATCCAAAGGTACATTATTTGCTGTTTCTGTTATTTTACCAATATTCAGTGCAATATCTTTAATATCATAAACAAAATCACGATTTAAAGTTTTATCGGAAAATTGTAACAAACCACCTTTAACAATTACACTATCAACAGCATAAAACAACGATTGATCCTGTTTTAGCGAATCCTGCTTAACTTCTGATAATTCATTAGTATCAACGGCCATTATAGGTTCAAAAACCCTTTCAATATTAGTATTCTCTTTAAACAAAGTAGCATATATTTCAGGATCATTTATGACAACCTTCCCTATTTGGTAATGAGATGTACCAATATTTAAGGAATCTAGATTTACACTTGTAGATTTTGCTGCAAGAAAGCGATTTCCTTCCAAATCATTTAATGAGAAATTCTGCAAACTGGTATTTCCTTTAACAAATACATCCATAAAATCCGTCATACTTCCATTTATTTTTAGAGATGTATTTATTTTCCCTTCCATACTCGAAATCTTCATATAATCCTTGGCATAAGCCATGAAAGGTTGAATATTAATATCATTAACCTTTAAATCAATCATATATCTTTTCTTGGTATGATCTACATTTGCATTGATACCAACATTCCCCTCTCCTCCAATGGAAAAATCTACTCCCATCTCCGATTTTTGATTGTCCCAAGCAATCAATGGCAGGTTCAGATTAATATTTTTTAAATCAAGCAAATTATCTTTCTGCTTATCAAAGTATCCGATGTAGCCATTTTTTATCTCAATATCATAAATAGAAAATTTAGTGGTTTTACTCTCTTGATTCATCTGAACGCTGTCAGTTGTTTCCTCTTCGCTCACCAATAAATCATCAAAGTTAAATCCAACACTATCCTGAATAACAGATATATTTAATCCATCCAAATAAATTTGTGATACCGAATATTCTCCGGAAATCAACTTCCATGGGGAGACATTAACATACAACTCATTAAATGACACAAACTGATCTGTATTATTGCTTTCATACAAGCGAAAACCATTTACCCGAACTGATACTTTTGCGTAATTAAAGTGCAATTCTGAAATTTCAAGTTTTCTGCCGATAAGCTCTTCCGAATGATTAACAAGGTAGTTTTTTACTATTGTTGATAGGAAAAAGAATAACAACACTATTATTGTCAGAATTGACAATAATATGATCTTTTTTCTGGATAATCTTTTCATTTATTTATACTATTATTTCAATTGTCAGATGGAACTTCCCATTCCTAAATAATCATACCCACATGTACCAACACAATAGAGATAATAATTATTTACTCATGGACGTTTCATACTTCTTATTTAAATTGATAAATCAAAACTAGCAATAGTTTATGATTTATTATACTTCCTATAAAATTTTATAAAAAAAGGAGCTCTCGCCTCCTCCTGATTTTAACCCCAAATTATTAATGATTATAAACATGAATATCTCTTTGTGGGAACGGAATTCCAACATCGTTCTTATCAAATTCCTTTTTCACTGTTTCTTGCATGTAAAAGAATACTTCCCAGTAATCAGCTGCATTAACCCAAGCACGAACTGCAAAGTTCACCGAACTATCAGCCAATTCTGATACTGCAATAAAATGAGCAGGATCTTTTAGCACCTTTGGATGATTTGCCAATAATCCTTCCAAAATTCCTTTTGCTTTATCTATATCATCAGAATAACCAATTCCAAATTTCATATCAACTCTTCGATTAGGTTGAGTTGAATAATTTATCATTGATCCAGTAGATAAACCACCATTAGGAATAATAATGGTCTTGTTATCAGGCGAAAGTAGAATGGTATTGAATAGCTGAATTTCCTTAACTACTCCAAGGTAACCTTGAGCCTCTAACAAATCGCCAACCTTAAATGGTTTGAAAATTAGAATTATTACTCCACCAGCAAAGTTCTGCAAAGTTCCAGACAAAGCCATACCAATTGCCAAACCCGCAGCACCCAATATTGCTATAAATGAAGTCATTTGCACACCAATCATGCCTACAACAGCAATGAAAAGCATAATCTTCAGCATAATAGATAGAATACTAACAATGAATGGCTTTAAAGTAGGATCCAATTCATTCTTATCCATTATTTTTCCAATCCCTTTGGTAATTACCTTAATAATCCAAAGACCGATTATAAGGGTAATAACAGCCAACAGAAGTTTCGGTGCATATTCCAAAGCCATAGTCCACAACTGGTCCGATTTCTCAAACATCTTATTCAAATCCATAATTAATTGGTTTTATATAAATAATCTCTTATTATTTGGTCAAACTGTAAAGTTTAAGCATAAAAAAAATCCCAAATGGAATTTCATAGATTAAATTTAAATAAAAATTAGCGTAAATTAAAACCTATACATCTTTAATTTATTGTGAATTGTTGAAAAATAAATGTAAGTTTTATTTAGCTTTTCTTAAACAATATAAAGCAAAAAAGCAATTAACAACATAACACATTCATAATTAACAAGGTAATTTTCTATAGAAACAGAATGTTTGTTTATGATTTTACACTTGAAGATTAAAAAAATATGCACAAAAAAAAGAGGCTTACGCCTCTTTTCTTCTTCTGTCAGAATATCTTTTTCCATCGCTTTTTCCTCTGCGATCTTTGGAAGAATCTCTCCTGCCGTACCCTCTATCTCTGCGATCTCCTCTATCACGATCACCTCGCGAACGTCCTTTGCGAGGACCTCCATCTGAAGTTGGTCTATCACCTGACACTTCGATTCTGATTTTTCTGCCACCAATTACAGCGCCAGCAAAACCTTTAATAATATCATCGGTAAATCCTTTATCAACATCAAAGAATGAGAAAACACCTTTCAAATCAACTCTACCAACATTTTTACCTCGAACTCCACATTGTTTGTGAATCAGGTTTAACAAGCGAGGTACATCAATGCCGTCTTTCTTACCAATATTGATAAACATGCGGTCTTCGCCTTTGTTGTCTTCTTTTTTGTTTCTGCGTTGAGTAGTTGATTTTAGATTCAAATCATCTGCATTCTTGTAATATTCCCAAAAACGGTTGAATTCCAAGGAAACAAAACGCTTGATTAAATCTTCACGACTTAAGGCTTCCAACTCTTCGTTAATCCCATCAATAAATGGTGTAATTTCTTCCTCTTCAACCTCAACTTGGTTTACACGCTGCATAAAGTTCATCAACTGTCTTTCGCAAACCTCCTTACCTACAGGAATTCTCACCTGCTCGAAATCGGTTTTTAATCTTCTAGAAAGATCTTTTACTTTACGCTCCTCTCTTGGAGTAACTAAGGCAATTGAGATTCCTTTCTTTCCTGCACGTGCTGTACGACCGCTTCGGTGAGTATAGAATTCCAACTCATCAGGCAAGTTGTAATGAATTACGTGAGAAAGATCATCCACATCGATACCACGTGCCGCAACATCAGTCGCAACCAATAATTGCAATGAGCGGTTTTTAAAGTTACGCATCACCCTGTCGCGCTGTACCTGGGTTAAATCGCCATGCAAAGCATCGGCATTGTAACCATCTTTCATTAACAATTCGGCAACTTCCTGAGTTTCCTTTCTGGTTCTACAAAAAATAATACCGTAAATGTCTGGGAAAAAATCTACAACACGTTTCAAAACATTGTAACGGTCGCGATTGTTCAACATGTAATATTGATGAGAAATATTCTTGTTGGTTGTATTTGCTTTTCCTACAGTTACCTCAGTAGGATCTGTCATGTAATTTTTAGAGATTCGTCGAACTTCTGGTGGCATAGTTGCCGAAAACAACCAAGTCACTTTATCTTCGGATGTAGAAGACAAGATGGCATCAATGTCTTCCTTAAATCCCATGTTCAACATTTCATCTGCCTCATCAAGAATTAAATATTCAACAGCAGATAAATTAACAGCCTTCCTTCTAATTAAATCAAGAAGACGCCCTGGGGTAGCCACAATTACGTGTGCTCCTCTTTTCAGTTTTCGAATTTGCTCTTCGATACTTGCACCCCCGTACACATTCACAACGTTCAGGTTTAAGATATTCTTTGAGAATGTCTTAAGATCGTCTGCAATTTGGATTCCCAATTCTCTTGTTGGAGATAGAATCAAAGCTTGCGGTATTTTCACCTGTGGCTCGATAAGCTCAAGCAAAGGTAAACCGAAAGCCGCCGTTTTTCCTGTTCCGGTCTGAGCCAATCCTACAAAATCAGATCTTCCGTCGAGAAGAACCGGGATTGCTTGTTCTTGGATAGGAGTTGGGGTTTCGAAGCCTAATTCGGAAATAGCTTCTAGTATGGCCTTTGATAGACCAAGATTTTCAAATGAATTCATTCTATAATTTTTATGAGCCGCAAAGGTAGCAATTAAAATAGGAAGTAAAGCCTATTTTGAATAGAATGATATAAATTAAATTCCTTTAGTTAATTTTCTGATTTTTAAATAGAAAGAATAAGATCTTTTATCCATCAATTACTCTATTTCTTCTTTAATTAATATGATATATTATAATCGAGGTAATTCTTGAAATAATATAATATTTCATGAGCTCATTTCAATATCAAAAAATAGAGTTACATATTGTCGGGAGATGAAATTATACAAAAAAACCGCCTCGCAATGCGAAACGGTTTGTATCTAATTTTTTTGATTTCTTTATTTTACCAGCATAAAAACTACTTCGGATTTTATTACTGATGGCAATTCAATTTTACGAAGTTCCAAACTTCTCATCCAGCCTGCAATTTCCTTTTCCTTCAAGCTATATAGCACTTCTCTAAATTCATCGATCTGATCATCGTTGTAGTCGTTTTCTTCGAAGTTTTTGTAAGCATCTAGTTCCTCATCTTCATAATAAATGATCTCTTCAGACATTTTATTCAAAAGGTCGGTTTCACAAATTTCATGTGCACCACAACACTCTTCCATTGGCTCTGCCACTGGCTCTTCTTCAATCTCCCCCTTATGCGCTCTTAGCTTTTGTCCAATCCAGGTAGAAAGGAATGCAATTGCAGCAATCACTACAAGCGATATCAATAAAACTTCCATGCTTGCAAAACTAAAAATTAAGATCTATTAAATCAAGATATCTAGATATACTTTTTAATACAAAGTTCTTCATTCTCTTTCGTGCATACAACAAAACCATGAATCACAAGATCATATCCAGTCATTCATGGTTTTGTATTTTTAGGTTTTTACAGTCTATTGCTTTCCCGTAGCCTTTTCGTATTGTTTTTTGAAAAGATTTCTTTGATTGGTCATGAACTCTAGTTCTTTCTCTAATCTCTTTTTCTCTTTTCTCAGCCAACCTAACTTGTCATCTTTTTCTTTTATCTGTTCCATTAAAGCTGAAACTTCACTTTCTTTCCGCGCAACAGCTTCGCTGGATTTTTTCTTTTCAGTTTCAAGTTTCTTTTTGTCCCATTCTGCCTCAACTCCAGCTGCTTTTAAATCTTGTGCCAACTTGGTAGAATCAGATTTTAAAGTTTCAATTTGTTTCTTCAAATCAGATATTGCTCCTTCGTTACTGCTATTCTGATTAATCAGATTGTTATATTTTGAAAGTGTTTCCTCCAATCTTGATTTTAAAGCAGTTGTATCCGATGCCAATCCCATCAATTCAGTACTTAACTCATCGATTTCGGTATTCTTTTTAGCATTGCTTTCGGCCATACTGTTTTTCATCTCGTTAAACTCTGCCAATGTTTTATCCAACTTAAAATTTAACTGAGTGATTTGCTGTTTCTTTTTTGAGTTCTCCTTATCTAAGGCAGATACTTTTGCATCGCTTCTACGCTTTGCATATTCAAGCTCTTCGTACTTTTTCTTTGAAACAACACATGATGTTAGCATTAAGGATGCCAAAGACAGAACAAGCAATTTACTTCTCATAGGACTTATATTTTAATTTCGTAGTTGATTATCTATAACAGAAATACAAGCGAAGATATTTTTTATTCAACAAAAAATAAATATTTCTGACCAAAATTAACATTTTTTAAAAGTATTCTCGTCAGAATCGCTTTTCTTGCACTTATATTAACATATCTTTGTGTATCATGATTACCAAATACATTTTGGCAAAGAATTTGAAAAACAGAAAAGAAACAATCCTACATATCATGCAAAAATTTAAATTATTGCTTGTAATGCTATGTGCATTCTCGCTAACAGGTTTTTCGCAGGAAAACGAAAGCAAAGAAGACAATTCTGGTATTATTAGAATTGTTGGTAAACTAACCAACAAACAAAATAACCAACCAATACCATTTGCCAATGTTGGTGTAATTGGATCGTATATTGGAGCCGCATCAAATTTGGACGGAATTTTTGAGTTTAAAATTCCTGGGAAATATAACGAACAAATGATTCAAGCTTCTGCAGTCGGTTTTTCTACTTTTACAGCAAAGGTCTCTGAATGTTCTCAAGTAGATACCCTTGAGATTGTGTTAACACCAAAAAATTATAATATTGGTGAAGTTGAAGTAATGGCTGAATCGCTGGTTCTGCAAAAAAGAATTAAAACTGCACTTGAAAAAATTCCTGAGAACTACCTTCAAACTCCTTTCAACTACGATGTTTATTACAGATCTGAAAAACTTGAGAACGAAGAACTGAACAGACTTCGTGAAGCTGCTGTTAGAATTTATGACGATAAAGGATATCAGCGTGCTGACGCATACCAAGTTTTCAAAGAGCGTGGATATAAATTCCTGCAGGTACGCAAAAACTTCGAACCAGCTTCTTTGGCCGACGGATCGACCTTTTTAGACGAGTTGCTTGAAATGGATATCGTAAGAAGTCGTGGTAATGTTTTAAATGGAAATCACATTAGTTTTTACGACTTAAAATTAGATCAGATTACAGAGTATGAGAATGATTCAATTTGGGTAATTAGTTATAAAAGCAAACGTCCGATGCTAAGTAATACAGGCGATTATTATGCAAAAAATTATTCTGGTAAATTGTACATTAAAACCAAAGATTACGCAGTAATTAAGAACGAAACGCATGTTGTTGCTACAAATTATTCTCCACAAGGAAGAAGCTTTTACGTAAATGAGAACAGACAGAAGTGGGAACCTTTAAAAATCGAATATAATTTTAGTGTGACTTACAAACAACACTCTGGTAGATATTACTTAAGCTATGTAAATTACAAGCGTCATCACGAATTGAAAGAAAAAGAAACTGGAATTCCAAAATCGCTTGATATCAATACAGAAATGCTAATCACAAAGATTAACACCGAAAATCCAGAAATAATTGAAAAAAGAGCATATTACGAAGATATGCCTTACGACAAGAATTTTTGGGAATCTTATAATATTATTTTTGATGGAGAATAAAGAAAGAGGCGAAAGCCTCTTTTTTTTATTAGTGTCTTACAATAGTGTAGACCATCTGATCCATAAATTGTCCGTTTTTATAGATTGCAGACCTTTGAACTGACTCCAATTCAAAACCTGCTTTTCCCAGCACTATAGATGAAGCTTTATTATCCGAAAAAACATAAGCATAGAGTCTAACAATAGGAAAGTTTTGAAATGCCAGTTCGACCATTTCCTTCACCACATTGGTCATTATTCCCCTGTTCCAATATTCCTCACCCAACCAATAACCCAGTTCAGCTGATTTTCTATAAACATCCTTTTGTCTTTCAATCCCAATTGCACCAATCACTTTATTATTAAGAGTTATTGCCAGATTATATGAATCAATGGTTCTATTAGCAAAACGCACCCAATTAACGGCATCAGAGTAAGTGTATGGTTTTGGAAAGCTATCCTTCAAAAACTTAGCAACGGCAGGATTATCAGCATATTTTACCAAATTATCTTCATCTCCTTTTTGCCATTTTCTTAATACAACATTTTGTACACCTATCTTTACTGATTCCATGAAACTACATTTAAAATTGAAAACCCTACAACAACTACCTAACAAGTTCTTGAAAATATTGATGCAACGCAATTTTCAGACATAAAAAAACCGCCTTATAATTAAGACGGTTTACAAATTATTTAGATTTGAAAATTACTCTTCTGTATTTTCAACCTCTTCTTCTTTGTCAAGATCTTCAAGAAGATTGTTCTCTTGTAGCAAATTATACCACTGGAATATTTTCTTCATATCTGATACATACACACGATCTTCGTCGTAGTTAGGCAAAACTTCTGCCATGTATTCTTTCAATTCATTTCCTGAAGCTTTATGGCTAACTGCTTTTCCTCCGTTTTCTTTCTCTTTAATGTTTTTGAAAACGTCGGCCAATGGCACATCTCCTTCATCTGTAAAAATTGCGATATCTTCCAAAGCACTAATTTTTGAAGTTGCATAAGCTGGCATTCTTTTTTTATCAACCAACGACTCAACAATCAAAGCATTTTTTGCATTCGATACCATTTTAAAAAGACCCGAATGTCCTGATATAGCTAATATTCCTTTCAACATATTTTCAAATTTTAATTTTGGAAGCACAAATTTATAATTCCATAGTATTATACAAAACTATTTGGCCAAAAATAGTTTAAAAGCTTTCGTTTTATGCAAATCCTCGCTCTTTCTTAATTTTCTCAAATGCTTCATTCACTTTCTGAAACTTCTCTTTAGCAGCCTCTTGAACATCTTCTCCAAGATAACTCACCTTATCTGGATGATATTTTACAGCCATTTTTTTGTAGGCCTTTTTCACTTCTTCATCAGTGGCATCTTTGGTTAATCCAAGAATCTTATAACTCGAATCAGTATCCTGCACAAACATGGACTTGATAGAAGAATAATCATTCCCCTGAATTCCCAAATAGTATGATATCTTATCAATAATTGCCTGTTCTGAACTTGAGATCGATCCATCAGCCTGTGCAATTCCAAACAAGAAATGCATCAATTGTAATCTCGAAGAATAATCAAGATGAGCCTGTACTTGTCTGCAAACTTCTTCAACCGGAATGTTCTGTTTTAAGATATCCTTTAGCATTCCAATTGCTTCTGTTGCGCGCCCAACACCAAAGCTTTTCACCAAATTGGCTTTTACGTAATCCAATTCTGATCGAAGCACCTTACCGTCAGCTTTCATTACTGCGGCAACAAGCACTAGTAGGCTCATGACGAAATCTCCCTGGCGAGTTTGACCTGCTACCTTACCTCCTTCTATTTCAATTGTATCAAAAGCAGAACCAACAAGATATCCCAAAATACCTCCAATTGGTCCAAGAAAAGCCCAACCTAATCCTCCGGCTATCCATTTTCCATATTTACCCATAAATGGCAATCAATTTTTATTGTATAATAAATATCTGGACGAAAAAAACCAGAAAGCTTTAAAGATAGCATAATTCAGCTTTTTTCTTAGATCTATAGCAAAACCTTAACAAAGTTTAACACGCATAAGTTCCTTATGAATTTCCATAATTTGAGGTAGAATTAAACCTGAATTGTTATAAATCACAAAATCTGATTTCTCTATTTTCACGCTTTCGGCAAGCTGATTCTTCATGCGTTCCTTAACCGCATTTGCATCAACTCCATCTCTATCCATTACTCGCTTAACTCTTAGTTCTTCATCTGCTGTCACACAAATAATCTTATCAAAATTCTTGTACAAACCGGTATCAAACAATATTGCAGATTCTTGTATTACATATGGCGATTGCTGTTTTTCGCTCCAGCTTTGAAAATCATTTCGAACAACAGGATGAACTATAGCATTTACATCCTGTAATGCCTTTGGATTGTTAAAAATAATATCGGCAAGATATTTTCGATTAAGAAAGTGATCCTTAGTATATACATCGGGACCAAATCTTTCAATTAATTTGGTCTTGATTTCATCGCTTTCTATCATTAAACGCTTGGCCTCCCTATCGGAAACATACACCGGAATTCCCAACAATTTAAATACTTCGGCAACAATAGATTTTCCAGTACCAATTCCTCCTGTTAATCCAATTTTCAGCATGACACATTGTTATTGAACCGACTTACGTTTCTCAATTAGGAAATTAACGGTTTGAGGATAAAAACGAACATTTGAAACAAAATCAGGACTGCGTTTTAACTCAACCCTCAACTTGTTTCCATCACCTTGTATGGCTTCTAAATAATCAACCCTCACATCAAAATGATCTTCAGTAATATTTTCGTATTTATTCATTCCTACAAAATACGATAGTTTCACATCTCCAGGGAATAAACGCAACAAAACCGAATCAGGCAAATTATCAACCTTTATTGAAACATTTTTGTTAGCCTCTGTAAATCGCTCAACGGGAATATTAACTGTAAGCTTTTTAGGTGAGAAACTAACACCTTCAATTTTCTCAAAATCAACCTCCCTCTTCGTATCTTTCTTCAAACCTGATAACTCTAACAGTTCTGTTTTAGCAATATGTATCGAGTCAATTAAAGATTGAGGTCCTTTTACCAATATACTGTCGAATTCTTGAAGAATCGCTCCTCCTTTCATAAACTGTTGTTCATAATTCAGTTTCAAATCCAATACGACTGGTACTTTCTTCTCTAAAATTGGTGAAAATTGAAAACGAATGGTGTCCGGACTAATAGCTTCCAAACGAATACCTGTCGACAATTCCTTCTCAATCCTCTCTTTTATATTTGAGGTAAGCAAAGTGTAATTATTCAGCGAACTCCCCTCAATTCTTTTGTTTGTATATTTATTCACATCGAAAGGATTGGATAAAAAAGCTGTACTTAACTTGTAACGAAGCAAGTCGAAACCATAAGCACTTACACGCAAGCTTAGCTTCTTTGGAAGATCATTGGTAAGTATCTTATTTTCCGGAAAGTTGATATAATATACAGGGTAATTGATACTCGTTGTATATTCTTTACTCAGTGCATTCAAAAACCAGAAAATTGTTGATAAACCAACAAAGAATAAATAAACCAATAGTTTTTTATTCGATGTTATTTTTTCTTTGTTAAAATATCCTTTTAGTTTCTGAAAATCGAGATTATTCAAGGTACTTAGTATTTAGAAAAGCTGTGCCTTAATCGGCACAGCCTGATAAATTATTTTTGAGCAACGTCACTCATGTCTTTAACAACCGCAGCTTTATCAACTTTCAAACGGTTTTGTCCTTCTACTTCCATAATAATTGCACGCTCCTGAATTTCCAGTACTTTTCCATAAATACCGCCAGTAGTAACAATTTTATCACCTTTCTTTAATTCATCACGGAATTTTCTTAATTCCTTCTGCTTTTTCATCTGAGGACGAATCATGAAGAAATAGAATACTACGACAATTAAAATCAAAGGAATAAAAGAAGTTAAACTTCCCTGACCTTCTGCAGGCTGAGCCATCAATAAGATGTTTAGCATATTCATTTCAATCCAAATTTAATGGTCTTTCGACCGATTTATTATAAAATTACAAATCATTTAATAACTATTCCACATTAGCTGTAAGAATCAGCTTTTTCTTTTTCTGTAAAGTATTACTGTAAATTGTAATTACTTTGTATTGCTTACCATGGCGCCCTTTAGAATTGAACTCAATGGTTATTTTCGATTCTTCTCCAACCTTAATAGGTTTCTTTGTCCATTTAAAATTGGCACATCCACAATCACTTTCTATACTTTTAATGATTAGGTTGCTTTCGCCGATATTTTTAAAATAGAAATCACAAACCCCAATTTCTCCTTCCGAAATCTCCCCAAATTTATGTATTTCTTTACTAAACTCAAACTTAGGATACTTACCTGATTTCACCGATTCTACAGAGTCCACACCAACAGGTTTATTTTCTTTAGATGAACCACCTGCACAGCCTAAAACAAACACAAAAATCAACAGTTGTGCTAAAACCACCCACTTCCTATTTCTAAATTTTAATGCATTCATACTTTAATTTTCGGATTTCGAAAGTACAAAAATTTCAATGAATCTATTCACATCAGTTCATATAAAACAAAAATGCGCATAATCCATTGATTAGCGCATTTTAATTATCTGTTAAAAGTTAAGATTATACTTCTCCAACTAATCCTCTACCAACTTTCTTAACTTTTCCATTTTCTTTTAATTCCTTAACCAACTTATCAAGTATACCATTAATAAAGTTGCTTGAATTTGAAGTACTATAAAATTTCGCAATTTCAAGATACTCATTAAAACTTACCTTTACCGGCACATTCGGAAATTCCTTTAACTCGGTAAGAGCCAACTCCATAATTAGAATATCCATAAAGGCTATTCGTTCCAAATCCCAGTTCTTGGTATTTTTCTGAATCATTTCCACATGTTCAGTGTGATTCACTACTGCTTTGCGGAACAATGTTTTCACGTAATCTTCATCTTCAGCATCTTTAAACAAAGACATAAGCGAAGTGTACTGATCATCATTCTCATTTAATCCTTTGATGGTTTTAATCACCATGCTAATGATAAACTCAATCTCATCGTTCCAATAAATACTTTTTTCTTCCATTAAAGAATAAAAGTCATCATCAGCCGCAACTAAAGTCAAGAAAAATTTCTCTACAAACTTTTTATCGTCTTGATAAGAATTTTTCTCAGCATTCATATAATTAATATACAAATCTGATTTCACCAACTTATCAAATAACAATCGAATATAGTCCTCCTGATCTGTCCAAGTAATTGTATTGGATTCAGCATAGCTATTCAACTGAATGTTTTCAGCCAATTGCTTAATTACTTTGTTGTCTATGAACCTGGTGTTAGGATTGAGATCCTCGTGAGTAGGGATAATTTTTGCTTTTGCAGTATCAATCTTTTTTTCTGAAACAAAAGCCAGCTCTACAATCAGCAGAAGCAAATAATGGTATAAATCGTAAGCTTTTCCAATGCTGAAAAACAATTCCTTTTCAGCTTTTGCAATTGTGCGATCTTGGTTTTTATAGTACGCATACAATAATTGCAATACTTTCACTCGAAGTAATCTTCTACTAATCATATCCTTAAAGAACTTTTACAAATTTGTCATTGTGGCTGCAAAATTAGACTTTTTTTATAACTCAACAAGTAATTTTAAAAAAAACAGTAAAAAGAATTAAAGATCAGACTACCCTTTACTTTACATATAACAAAATCCTGTAAGTCTATAAAAGCCAATTGAAAAGGTTTGCATACTGAATTTAAATTACTTTTTTACGATAATAAATTACTAACACATAGCAATTAGTACGCAGATTTTTTTATTTTTGAAGACTATAAACAGAATAAATTAAAATTTATTTGAAATGGAAGGTTACGACAATAAAGATGGATATGAAAAAAAGAATCGCGATGAAATTTTTTCGAATGCGGTTAGGGCAGGAAAAAGGACGTACTTTTTTGATGTAAAAGCAACAAGAAAAGACGACTATTATCTAACAATTACAGAAAGTAAAAAGCGCTACGACAAAGAAGGAAACTATTCTTTCGAGAAACACAAAGTATTTTTATATAAAGAAGATTTTGACAAATTTTCTGAAGGATTGTTAGAGGCTTTGGATTTTATCAAATCATCAAATATGGAAACCAACGAAGTAGAAGAATTGTTCGTAACCGAAGAACAAAATAAACGCTCAGAACTAATTGAAGGATTAGAAGCAGAAGCCTATTCAAACGTTGAATTTGAAGATTTATCGGAATAAATATCATTTTATAAAACTTAAAGCTGCTTTTAACGAGCAGCTTTTTTTGTTTCGTGCACACTAGCATTCAAAAATATCTCAAAACTGTTACATTTGCACTGGCATATTTTTATTAAGTCCAAATATATAGCCCAAAACTATTAAATGATTAATAAAAATCCCTATTAATAGGGATTGTAATTATTGAAAATTTCCTATACGTTTGACCAACATTTAGGAAAATTTGTGATGCATATAAATAGAAAAAAACATCACCTGATGAATACTAAATTACCTGACAAATCAGGGAACAACGAACAACACGGAAATTTAAGAACGAATGAAGCTATCTGAGTTAACAGATAATCAAAAAGGAATAATTACCAAAGTATTAGGACATGGTGCATTTCGAAAAAGAATTACCGAAATGGGCTTTGTTAAGGGGAAAAAAGTTACTGTTATAAAAAATGCCCCCCTAAAAGATCCTGTAGAGTATGAAATTATGGGGTATGAAGTTTCTCTGCGCAGAAGCGAAGCTGCATTAATTGAAGTAATTACTCAAAAAGAAGCAAATCACATAAAAATATCCGATTTTGAAGGAACAATTAGTGATGAAATTCTAAAAACCTCAGCAAAAGAAAAAGGCAAAAAAATAAATGTAGCTTTAGTTGGAAACCCTAATGCTGGAAAAACAACATTATTCAACTTTGCTTCCGGATCCAAAGAACATGTAGGAAACTATAGTGGGGTTACCGTTGACTCAAAACAAGCTCAAGTAAAGCAAAATGGCTATCTATTTGATGTGACAGATTTACCTGGAACCTATTCTCTTACTGCATATACTCCGGAAGAATTATTCGTTAGAAAATACATCATGAATGAAAGTCCTGATGTTGTGATCAATGTTGTAGATGCTTCAAACCTGGAAAGAAACCTATATCTAACGACTCAACTTATCGACATGGACATTAAGGTAATATTGGCCTTAAACATGTATGATGAACTGGAAAAAAAAGGGGCTACTTTCAATTACAAGGAACTTTCAAAAATGTTAGGAATTCCTATTGTCCCAACTGTAAGTTCAAAAGGTAAAGGAGTAAAAGAATTATTCGACAAAGCGATTGAAGTATATGAAGACAGAGATCCAATTGTTCGACACATTCATATCAATTACGGTAAAATTGTAGAAAGTGCAATTTTAAAAATACAAACTGTAATCAAGAAAGATCGAAAGTTATCTTCCAGCATGTCGCCTAGATATCTTTCGATAAAACTTTTAGAAAATGATGAAAGTGCTCGTCATATTATTCATGAAAGTGATCTTCATTTTGAAATAAAAGCAGTAGCCAAAGAACAAATTGCAAAGATTGAAAAAGAATTTGGTGAGGTCTGTGAAACGGTTATAACAGATTCTAAATATGGCTTTATTGATGGAGCATTGAAAGAGACTTACAAGGAAAGTCCTATCAAGAGAAGAAGAAATACCACATTGATTGATACATTTATCACTCATAAGTTATTTGGATTTCCAATCTTCCTAGGCTTTATGTTTTTAACATTCTATGCTACTTTCAACTTAGGAGAATACCCTATGAGTTGGATAGAAATGGGTGTAGAAGGATTAAGTAACCTACTGGATAATTTAATGGCAGAAGGTCCATTAAAAGATCTACTAATTGATGGAATTATTGGGGGTGTCGGAGGAGTAATTGTTTTTCTTCCTAACATTCTTATCCTATTCTTTTTTATTTCATTTATGGAGGATACGGGTTACATGGCACGTGCTGCTTTCATCATGGATAAATTGATGCACAAAATAGGGCTGCATGGAAAATCATTCATTCCTTTGGTTATGGGATTTGGATGTAATGTACCTGCAATGATGGCTACCAGAACACTTGAAAATAGAAGTGACAGAATCCTCACAATGATGATTATTCCATTCATGTCATGTAGTGCTCGATTGCCAGTATACATTCTAATCATTGGTACTTTTTTCCCTGAAAACGCAAGTGTAATGCTTTTCGGTATTTACATGTTAGGAATTATACTAGCAGTTTTATTTGCCAAGATTTTTAAAGCCAGCTTCTTTAAATCAAAAGACGCACCATTTGTAATGGAATTACCACCCTATCGAATACCGACTCTAAAGGCAACTACTAGACACATGTGGAGCAAGGGAGTACAGTATTTAAAGAAAATGGGTGGTGTTATTCTTGTGGCCTCAATAATAATCTGGGCATTGGGATATTTCCCATTGGAAGTAGATTACTCCAAAGATTACAATAGCTTAATCGCACAAAATGAAGTCAATACTAAAGAAAAGCTGGAAAATGCAAATGAATCTGAGAAAGTTTTCATTCAAGAACAAAGCGATGTTAAAATAGCGAGTTTACGTAATGATATGCTTGAAGAAAAACAGGAAAATTCATACATAGGCAGAATCGGGCATTTTATAGCTCCTGCCATGCATCCTTTGGGTTTTGATTGGAAAATGTCGGTTAGTATCCTTACAGGTATTGCAGCAAAAGAAGTGGTTGTAAGTACAATGGGAGTTTTATACCAGGAAGGTGAAGATAGTGACGAATCAAGCGAGAGTTTAAGAAACAAGTTAAGAGAACAAGAATTTACAGGAGACTACCGAACTGGCGAAAAGGTTTTTAGTGCTTTAACTGCCCTATCATTTTTGATTTTTACCTTGATTTATTTTCCTTGTGTAGCTGTAGTCGCTGCATTAGTTAAAGAGGCAAATTGGAAATGGGCTGCATTTGTTGTATTTTATACAACCGGACTTGCCTGGTTAGTCTCATTTATAGTATACCAAGTCGGAAACTTAATAGTTTAAATCATGAGCATTCAACTCATACTAACATACCTGATTATCATTTATGCTGTTGGATATACATTCTACCAATTGGTTCAAATGATAAAAAAACAAAAAGAATCTGCTTGTGGTGGCGGGTGTAGTGGTTGTGATTTCAAAAATGAATTAAAAAATAAAGGAATTCATGCAATTTCAATTGACAAGAACAACAAGTTTACATATCTTAAAAACTAATAAAATTACACAAACCTATTAACAAGTAAATTAGGTGTGATTATTTAATCATAACAAAAACAAAAAAAGGGATACCAATTGTTATCCCTTTTCATTTATCTTGTAATTAAAGCTTAATTATGCTCCTAAAGTAGCAACCATTACAGCTTTAATAGTGTGAAGACGGTTTTCAGCTTCATCAAATACGATAGATGCTGGAGATTCGAATACTTCTTCAGTAACTTCGATTCCATCTAAACCAAACTTCTGGTAAACTTCTTCACCTACCTTAGTTTCTCTATTGTGGTAAGCAGGAAGACAGTGCATAAATTTACACTTTTCGTTGCCAGTCATAGCCATAGTCTCTTTGTTCACCTGGAAAGGCTTCAACAATTCGATTCTTTCTTTCCAAACCTCATCTGGCTCGCCCATTGATACCCAAACGTCAGTATAAAGGAAATCACAACCTTTAACACCTTCTTCTGTGTTAGCAGTAACAGTTACCTTAGCACCTGTTTCTTTAGCGATTTCAAGACATTGAGCCACCAATTCTTCCTCTGGTTGAAGATTCTTAGGACCAACGATTCTTACATCCATACCCATTTTAGCAGCACCTACCATTAATGAGTTAGCCATGTTGTTTCTTGCATCACCTAAGTAAGCAAAAGAAACTTGGTGTAATGGCTTATCACAGTGCTCCATCATAGTAAGGAAATCAGCCAAAATTTGAGTTGGGTGGAATTCATCAGTTAAACCATTCCAAACTGGTACTCCAGCGTGCTTAGCCAATTCCTCAACAACAGTCTGACCGAAACCACGGTACTCAATACCATCATACATACGACCTAGTACGCGTGCAGTATCAGCCATAGATTCCTTAACACCAATCTGAGATCCTGAAGGTCCCAAATAAGTTACGTGAGCTCCCTGATCGTAAGCAGCTGTTTCAAAAGCACAACGCGTACGAGTAGAAGACTTCTCGAAAATTAAAGCAATGTTCTTACCCTTTAGAGTTTGAACCTCGTTACCAGCATATTTAGCTCTTTTTAAATCTCTTGCAAGATCTAACATGTACTGAATTTCTTTTGGAGAAAAATCCAAAAGCTTCAAAAAACTTCTGTTTCTAAGATTGAAAGCCATTGTTATAATTTTAATAGGATAAACAAATATTTGTCAAAAATAGAGTCTTGTGCCAACATAACAAAACGAAGGCACAAGATTCTTATTTAATTTTAGTTCTCGTATTCCATAGTAATTTTACTACCATACTTTTTGTCCTCAAGCTTAGTAGCTTCGGTAATTACCGATTTCTTACCTCCGTTCTGAACAAACTCCAGGCAAGCTCTAATTTTTGGAGCCATACTACCTTCAGCAAACTGACCATCTTCCATCAATTCCATTGTATCCTTGTAGTCAAGGAATTCCAAAATTTCTTCGTTTGGCTGTTTAAAGTTCTTGTAAATATATGGAACATCAGTTAAGATGTAGAATTCATCAGCTTTGATTCTTGCACCAATTAATGCAGAAGCTAAATCTTTGTCGATAACACCTTCCACTGGGCAAATCTGACCATCAGCATCCTCATAAACCGGAACTCCACCGCCACCAACGGTAATCACGATATTTCCTTCGCGAGCTAACTTTGAAACGATTTCTTCGTTCATTACTCTCATTGGTCTTGGCGAAGGTACTACTCTTCTCCATCCACCATCAGCTTTTACCTCTTCTTTAAAAATCCATCCTTTATCAGCAGCCAATGCATCAGCTTCTTCTTTCGTATAGATCTTACCTACACGTTTTGTTGGATTCTCAAATGCTGGATCATCTTTATCCACAACAACCTGAGTAACCAAAGTAATAACATCTTTCTTGATGCCATGTTTCTTTAGAACATTTCTTAAGTTACGCTCGATCATGTAACCAATACCCCCTTGAGAATCGGCAACATCAATATCTAATGGCATTTGAGGAATATTATACAATTGCTCACCTGCATCATTTCTCATCAAAATATTTCCAACCTGTGGACCATTACCGTGAGCTAATACAATATCATATCCTTCTTTAATAAGGAAAATCAAATTTTCAAGAGTGTCTGTTGTATTTGCATTTTGCTCTTCAACAGTACCTTTCTGATTGCCTCGAAGCAACGCATTACCTCCTAAGGCTACAACTGCTAATTTATTCATTACTTTTCGCTTTATGTTTTTCTTGTTAGTTTTGCAAAACTAAAAAAATTAATTACAAAACAAGAAATTTTGCTTTTTTTTAAAAACTTTTTCAAACCCTGTTTTTCAACACATTACAGCGGAATGATTTTTACTGTTTAGTAGTTACACATGTAAAATAATGAAATTCAAAGCAAACTGAAAACTTGATATCACTCGTTTGCACAACCCGAATTAAAAAATGCAGTTATGTTTATATTATTAGATTTTACAAGCAAATCAATTTCAGTCCACATTTTAGCATAAATTAAAACCAAAAAATAAATTAATCGTAGAAACTTTAAATTCTTTAAGAAAGAAGATTAGTTTTATCGTTTATTTTAGGATGTTTTATACATTTAGGAAGTATTTCAAAACAACTTTACCGGACAATCTATACCAACTAACTCAAATTTTATGAGGCTACCCATTTTCCTTTTTTTATTTGCAATAATCTTAAGTTCTTGTAATAGTAAATCAGGAAATAAGACCAAAGCTGACGAAGGACTTATTATTTACGATGTTAGTTATTACGCTTCGGAGAAAGAAAATCCTATTGTAGCATTACTTCCAAATAAAGTAGAATTACGGTTTAAAAAAAATAACATCAGTTTAACTTCTGAAGGATATCTTGGTTTTTTTAGCACAAAGTTTATTTCAAATTTCGATTGTGATAAAAGCCATATTCTTCTTAAAGTCCTGAACAACAAGTTTAACTACGAATTTCCCAAAGAAGAAGTTGCTTTTATTTACAATCAACTACCTCCTAGCAGAATAAAACATTTGGATGAGATTAAGACAATAGCTGGATACAAATGTAAAGTTGCCGAACTTTTTTTCGAAGATGAAACAATAAATCCTATTAAAGTTGCGTATACAGAAGAAATTGGCCTTGAGAATCCGAACAGAAATACACCTTTAAATGAAATAGAAGGTGTTCTTATGGAGTTTGAAACTACAATGAATAAGATAAAAATGAAGTTTACTGCTCAAAGCGTAAGTTTAGAAAAAATAGCTTCAGAAGAATTTAATGTTCCTGCAGAATACGTTCTTTCAGACAAAGCAACTTTGAAAAAATATATTGTAGATTTCAACTAGTTAAAGATTTTATCCAAAAATTAATCTTTTGCACACAATTAAAACTGTGGATTTCCAAGCCATTTTTATTACTTTTACATAAATTTCGCAACAGCGTGACATCAGCAACACACTGAAAAATAAACGAATGGCTACAAAAAAGAAATCAAAACCTAAATCCCGAAGAAAGATATTCTCAAAACCCAAATTTTTAAGTGATGAAAGAACTCGTTTCATTTTGGGAGTTACTCTTTCACTTTTTACCATATATACAAGTCTGGCATTTGTATCCTTCTTTTTCACAGGAGGTGCAGATCAAAGTAAACTAGATATTAAATGGCTCGAATTAATTACGGATTCTGAAATAAGAGTAGAAAACTGGACGGGTAAAACTGGAGCATATCTCTCAAACTTATTCATCAACAAAGGGTTTGGAATTGCATCATTTTCCTTTCTATATGTAATGGTAGTTCTATCCCTACGTTCCTGGGGGCTAAAGATTCAGTCCATCAAGAAAAGTATTCTTTACACCCTACTTTTTAGCATTTGGTTTTCAATAGGAATGGCTTTTGTTTTTGTGGATTCCACAAGTGATTCGTTCCTGTTTCTTGGTGGCATTCATGGCTTTTTCATTAGTGAATGGCTGGTTTCCACTATAGGTAATGTTGGAACTTTATTCCTATTAATATTAAGTCTCCTTTGTCTATTAACATTCGGTTTTCAAAATACTGTAGGTTTCTTTAAAAGATTGGTTAAGAAGAAAGAAAAAACCTCAGAAACCATCACTGAAAATGAAGATTTAGAAGAAGAGATAGCTGACGAAATTAGAGAACAACCAGAAATCACTGAAGAAATAGAACTTGAGACTCCAAATTTCGAATCTGAAATTCTATTAACAGAAGAACCGGAAATACCTGTTGATGCTACCAAAGAAACTGCATTAAACGAAACTGAAAGTGAAGATGGTGTAGAGTTGAAAATAGAGACAGTAAGAGAACAGGAAGAAACAGTTCCTCTTAATCAAGAGCCTTTAGAAGATTTCGATCCAACCTTGGATTTATCCAGATATAGATTTCCAACTATCGATTTATTGGAAGATCACCAGATAAACAATTCGGTTGTTAGCAAAGAGGAATTAGAGAGCAATAAGAATAAGATTGTTGAAACGCTTCGTCATTACAAAATTGAAATTGTACAAATTAAAGCAACCATTGGACCTACGGTTACTCTTTACGAAATTGTTCCTGCACCTGGAGTTCGAATTTCTAAGATTAAAAATCTGGAAGATGACATTGCATTAAGTTTGTCAGCTCTCGGAATTCGTATCATTGCTCCTATTCCGGGAAAAGGTACAATTGGTATTGAGGTTCCTAATCGTACCCCTGAAATTGTTTCGATGAAGAACATCATTGCATCCAAGAAGTTTCAGGAATCAAAATTTGCTTTACCTGTTGCATTGGGTAGAACCATTTCCAATGAAACATACACCCTTGATCTAACCAAAATGCCTCACCTTTTGGTGGCAGGTGCTACTGGTCAAGGTAAGTCGGTTGGGTTGAATGCCATTATTACATCTCTTTTGTATAAGAAGCATCCATCACAACTAAAATTTGTTTTAATCGATCCTAAAAAGGTTGAATTAAGTATTTATTCAACCATAGAAAAGCACTTTTTAGCAAAACTTCCTGAAGAAGAAGAGCCAATCATTACAGATATCCATAAGGTAATTTCTACATTGAATTCCTTGTGTATCGAAATGGACTCTCGTTACGATTTGCTGAAAAAAGCGCATGCAAGAAATATCAAAGAATACAATGCCAAGTTTATAAAACGAAAATTAAATCCGGAGAATGGTCACAGGTACTTGCCATACATTGTGGTAATTATTGATGAGTTTGCTGATTTGATTATGACAGCCGGCAAGGAGGTTGAAGCTCCGATTGCCAGAATTGCCCAATTGGCTCGTGCAATTGGTATTCATATGATTATTGCAACACAAAGACCTTCTACAAATATCATTACGGGTGTGATTAAGGCAAACTTCCCTGCCAGAATTGCATTTAAAGTAGCCTCTATGATTGACTCCAGAACCATTCTGGACAGTCCTGGGGCCAACCAATTAATCGGGCGAGGTGATATGTTGGTATCAATCAGTAGCAGTTTGGTGCGTGTACAATGTGCCTTTGTTGACACCCCGGAAGTGGAAGCAATTACCGAATTTATTAATAATCAACAATCCTACTTCTGCCTTGATGCTGCCTGAATATGTTGGAGAATCATCGGAGAGTGGCGCTGGAGATATCGATCTTCAGAAACGCGACGCATTGTTCGAAGAAGCTGCTCGCTTGGTGGTGACTTCACAACAAGGGTCAACTTCGGGAATTCAACGCCGATTCTCTATTGGATACAACCGAGCCGGGAGAATTGTTGACCAATTGGAAGCTGCAGGAATTGTAGGGCCTTTTGAAGGAAGTAAAGCTCGTCAGGTGCTTATACAAGACGAATATTCATTGGAACAACTATTAAACAACATTGCAAATTAGGTCTGGCACAATAATTGAATATCTAATTGAATTAAATACAAATCAGGAAAAATGAACCGAACATGTAAATTGAGTGTTACATGTATCAATTAAAATAAAATTAAACACATGAAAAACTTTTTTTGTTTACTCTTACTTGGACTTATCAGCCTTAATGTATCAGCACAAGATGCCAAAGCAAAAGCTATTTTAGATAAAGTATCAGAGATCAATAAAGAATATAAAAGCCTAAAGGCTGAATTCACTTACTCAATGGATAATGATGAAGAGGATATCCACGAAGTATCTGACGGAAGTATTGTACTAAAAGAAAACAAGTATAAATTAAACTTAATGGGAACCGATATTTACTTTGATGGAAAAACACAATATACTCATATTATTGATGCAGAAGAGGTAAGTATTAAAGAGCCTGGTGTAGACGAAGATGAAGCATTAAATCCTGCTAAGATCTTTTCGATTTACGAAACTGGCTTTACTTATAAATATGTAAACGAAGTAACTGAAAATGGAAAAAAACTTCATGTTATAGATTTGTTTCCAACCGATAATGAACGTGGTTTCACTCACATTCGACTAAAAATCGATCAGGCTACAAACCAAATCAGTGCTCTTAAATCAGTTGGTAAAGATGGAAACGATGTAAGCATTATTCTTAAAAAGTTAACTCCTAATGTTACATTAACCGATAAGGATTTTGTATTCGATACTGCTGCAAATCCTGATGTAGAAGTAAATGATATGAGATAAGATTGTTTTAATCCATATTCCAATCCTCTGTTTTCACAGGGGATTTTTTATGCAAAAAAGGAATTGCAGAATTGCACACCATAAAATACTTCATTTTAAAAAGTCAACCGATTTCAAGAGGAAAAAGAATGAAATTTTGGTCCGAAGTAATTTTTCCTACTGCTAACACCCAACTTTTTGAAAAAAAATAGAATTGTGCACTACGAAAAAGCTTTTTTTGAAAAAGTTTGACCATTTGCAAGAAGAAATAGAATGAAATTTTGGCCCGAAGTGATTTTTCCTACTCCAAAACCCAACTTTTTGAAAAAAAAGTAGAATTGTGCACTACGAAAAGCATTTTTTTTGAAAAATTTGACCATTTACAAGAAGAGATAGAATGAATTTTTTGTCCCAAGTAATTTTTCCATCTTCCAAAGCAAACAAATTAAAAGAGAACGACCCTTTTTTCAGTAATCCCATGATTTCCTTCAATATATATGCAACATGAGCGTTTTATAAGATCAACACCATACGAAATAATGGTATTTTGTATATCTTCGATCAGATAAATATTCATACTTATGAAAAGATTTAAATTCTTTATAAGCCTATTAGCAATTGGCCTTCTATCATTCTCTAACACATATGCAAAGCAACTTTCCGAACAATCAGAAGTAAGTCTTCTAACCTGTTCGCCAGGTGATGAATTGTATTCTCATTTTGGTCACTCTGCATTGCGTTTTCACGATCCTTTAAACCAAATTGACCTTGTTTTTAATTATGGAACATTCAATTTTAACACCCCAAACTTTTACATGAAATTTGCCAGAGGCAAATTAATGTATCGTTTAGCATTTGCTCCTTACCGCGATTTTTTGCCTGAATACATGAGATCCGGACAAGGAGTTACTGAACAGAAATTGAATTTAGATCTCGAAACAAAAAGAAAACTATTTGCAGCGGTAATCGAAAATTACAAACCTGAAAATAGATATTATCATTACGATTTTCTCTTTGATAATTGTTCTACGCGAATACGAGATATCATAGAAGCCAATGTAGATGGTAAAATCATCTATAAAGAAAATAATGCTGAGCCTAAAAACTTCTGGAACTTATTGGATCATTTTATGGAACGAAGTCGATGGATTTACCTTGGTATCCATTTAATTCTAGGTTCACCATGTGATGTTGAAGCCACACCATACCAGTATATGTTTTTACCTGACAACATGATGTATGCTTTTGGCGATGCTACAGTATTGAATAACGGAGAAAGAGTCCCACTGGTTAGTAATACCACCGAAGTATTAAAACCAGCTTTGGATTACAAAATGACGGAATGGTACAAACGCCCAGGTTTTATATTCGGAATACTTTCACTAATCGTTTTATGGGTAAGCATTCGCACTTTAAAAAGCAAGCGCAATTATTTCATTATCGATCATGTTTTATTCGGAGCAACTGGTCTAGTTGGTTGGGTAATTATTTTCCTTTGGTTTTTTACCGATCATCAGGCAACCGGACCAAACTGGAACATTCTTTGGGCCTTACCATTTTATTTTCCTGTGGCAAACATCTTGCTGAGCATGAAAAATAAAGCATCATACTTTTTCTTCTTTGCGAGCTCGGTACTATTGCTAATTATTTTGGCCGCATGGTCTATCATTCAACAATCATTACCAAATGAGATTTTACCGATTGTGGCTTTATTATTCGTACGATCAATCTATATCGTTAAAAAATTAAAAATCAAGTTGATTTAATGGATACTCTAGAAATTAATCAAACAAAATTCACAAAGACATTCAGAATTGGCTCTTTCGATACTGATTTTAATGGAAGAGTAAAACTGACATCCATATGCAATTACCTGCAAGAAATTGCTGGCATGCATGCCGATGCTTTAAACTGGGGAATCGATAAATTAATGCAACAAGATTTATCGTGGGTGTTGACACGACTAAAAGTTAAAGTGATTGATTATCCAAAATGGACCGATGAAATAACTGTTGAAACCTGGCCTACAGGAATTGAAGGTTTGTTTGGGAACAGAGATTTTAGAATTCTCGATAGAGAAGGCAATGCTATTATCCTGGCAAGTTCATCATGGTTAATCATTAATATCAAGAATAAAAGACCAACTCGCCCCCACTCCATTATCGATGGTACCAAATATGAAAATGCTGAAAAGGTATTTGAAACTTCATTGCAAAAATTAAATACTAATGTCGATGAAAATCCAAACCTAACTATTGATGTGCATTTCAGTGATATTGACATTAACCAGCATGTTAATAATGTGAAATACATCAAATGGATTGTAGATTCTTGCCCGATTGAGAAATTAAGCTCTGGCTTGATTGACGAATTGGAAATTAATTTCCTGCACGAAGCCAAGTACAACGATCAATTAAGCATTCACAATAATTGCAGTAGTAATAACGACCGCGAATCTCACTTTGTGATTCGTAACAACAAAAGCAATGTAGAAAATTGCAGGTCTATTATTAAATGGAAATAATTTAAGAACAATATGCAACAATTTTTATCTGGATTCGAATCCGCTTTTTCATACCTAATCTCATTCTCTCTTTTTGATCATTTTTTAATTCTATTGCTTTTTGGCATCGTTTTTCAACTAAAAGATTGGAAAAATCTATTTTCACTTTTCCTTGCCCTTGGCATTGGATCTCTCGTGGGATTGCTATTAGCATGTTTTAAAATCACACATTTCTCCTATTCAACCATCAGGTTGGCAACAGCAATTTCATTATTAGTTGTCGGAGTTCATCATATGATTTCAAACAACTTATCGGCAAATGCCATTCGATACAATTTTTTCGCATTAATCGGATTGGTAGTTGGCACCAGCATTAGCTTACATTACCTGAAAGCATTTGGCAGCAACTTAAAATTCATTCACCTATCAGGATACAGTCTGGGAGTATTGGCTGCTTACTTAATAGTTATATTGGCAGGTTTGTTGATTTCTGCTTTAATCATTGCAGTATTTAAAACCGACAGAAAAAGTTTCAACCTTTCCATTTCGGGAATTGGCATTGGGATAGCTTGGTTCTGATATATTTGAGATACTAAGCCTCAATAATACAGGTTAAAAAAAATGCGAATCGAGATGATTCGCATTTTTTTTGCTTCAATATTATTTTGTTACACCTTATGTGTCAACTGATCTACTTTACTGATTTCCATAAATGAAACTCCTTTAGATGGACCAAAACTTCCACCGATGATTATCACCATATCATCTTCTGTAAAGTATTTCTTTTCCATTAAAGTATACATCGATTGCTTCACGTACTCATCTCTACTGGCCAATAATTTTCTATAGCCTGCTTCGACACCATACGAAAGAGCCAATTCGCGCATAACTCTTTTTGAATAACACAAAGCATAAACAGGAGAAGTTCCTCTGTAGGCTGATAAATAACGACCTGTTCTTCCTGTTAAGGTATCGGTAACAATTGCTTTTACAGGAAGCAATTGAGATGATTTTACTGCAGAACGAGCCAAAATTGCCGTTAATTCCTGGTTACTAGGAACAAAATTCTTTCTTGTATCAGGATATAATTCTTTCTCTACCTCAATCGCAACTTCTTTCATGGTACGAACCGACTCAACCGGGTAATCTCCATAAGCCGTTTCTCCACTTAGCATGATTGCATCCGTTCTGTTGTATATTGCATTCGCAATATCGCTAACTTCCGCACGTGTTGGTCTAGGATTTTTAATCATTGAATGAAGCATCTGTGTTGCAATAATCACAGGTTTTTTACGCTCCATACACTTTCTAATTATTTTTCTTTGAATTACAGGTAATTTTTGCGCTGGAATTTCAATTGCCAAATCACCTCTTGCAACCATCACTCCATATGCATGATCAAGAATTTCGTCAATATTATCAACACCTTCCTGATTTTCGATTTTTGCAATGATTTTTACTTTGGAATCATATTTATCCAGTATTTTTTGAATTTCCAGAACATCCTCTTTATTTCTAACAAATGAATGTGCTATAAAATCAATATCCTGTTCAATGGCAAAATCGATAAAAGTTCTGTCTTTTTTAGTAAGTGAAGGTAATTTAATAGAAACACCCGGTACGTTTACGCTCTTTCGATTTTTAATCGGGCCCTCATTTTTAGCTTCAACTACTAAGAAGTCATCGTGCTTCTCAACAACTAATAATTCCAGCTCTCCATCATCAATTAAGATCCTTTTACCAACTTCTACATCAATAACAAAATCTTCGTAGCTAACCAACAGACAGTCATCTACCTCTTCATCTTCTTTTTTTCCTTTAATTTTTATCCTATCACCACTTTTAAGGAATAAATCATCCTCAACATCTACCGTTCTGATCTCAGGACCTTTTGTATCCACAAGTAATGCGATCTTGTCTGAAACAGCTCTGACATTATCAATTACTTTTTGTGCATCGGCATGTGTTTGATGTGCTGTATTAAGCCTTACAACATTCATGCCCTCTTCAAAAAGTTGTGTAAGAAATTCTACATCGCACCTCTTGTCAGAAATCGTTGCAATAATTTTCGTATGCTTCTTCATAGAAAAACTCTTTCATTATTAGTTTTGGCAATACAAAGATAGTCAATAATACTACAAGCTTATAGGTACATATTTTATAGCATAAATTGCAAACGATGTAAAAAAAACTTTTGTCACAAAAAAAATAACTTTAGTCCAAACGGGATAAAAGAGCTTCTATCGCCAAACGATAAGAATCCAATCCAAACCCAGCAATTGTGCCAATACAATCCTTTCCAATCATGGTTTTACTTCGGAAGGGCTCTCGCTTATGCACATTAGATATATGCACCTCAATAACAGGCGTATTTACAGCTGCAATCGCATCTCCAAGCGCTACAGAAGTATGAGTATAAGCCCCGGCATTTAGAATAATACCATCATAATCGAAACCTATACGATGTATTTCATCAATCAATTCGCCCTCTATATTAGATTGATAATATTCAAGTTGAATTTTTCCGTAGATCTTCTTTAACTCCTCAAAATAAGTTTCAAACGAAACTTCTCCATATATAGATTTTTCGCGCACTCCAAGTAGATTTAGGTTAGGTCCATTTATTATCAAAAAATTCATCTTATCAAAAATTTTTAAGGTTAAACATAAATAGTATATGAAATTTTTGTCAGCTTACGTAATATTTTTTTAAATTGCACTCAGGAATTATCATAAACAATTCGTATATTTAAATGCTTGAGTAAAACTACAAATTATAAAGCAAATTATTTACAACTATAACTACATACTAAAAACTGGATAAAATGAAATGGACAACAACAATTGAAAATTTTAAGACCTACCTCACCTTAGAGAAGTCTCTCTCTAAGAACTCGGTAGACGCTTACATTAATGACATTACTAAATTAACTACTTTCTTTAGAGAAAAGAATATCGAGGTAACTCCTGAAGAAGTAGTACTTCAACATTTGAAGGATTTTGTAGCTTGGATTAACGATGCAGGTACTAGCCCTCGCACACAAGCACGTGTAATTTCTGGTATTAAAGCTTTCTTTAAGTATTTATTATTAGAAGAAATTATCGAAAAAAATCCAACTGCTTTATTAGAAGCTCCAAAAATTGGACGTAAACTTCCTGACACTTTAACTACAGACGAAATTGACGTTTTGGTAAAAGCTGTTGACATGAACAAGTCAGAAGGACAAAGAAACCGTGCAATTCTTGAAACTTTATATTCTTGTGGATTGAGAGTATCAGAATTAATCGACTTAAGAGTTTCTAACCTTCATTTCCGTATGGGATTTATTAAAATTCATGGAAAAGGAAACAAAGAACGTTTAATTCCAATTGGAAAGAAAGCTAAAAAAGAAATCAAATTGTATCTTAAAAACTATCGCGGTAAATTAAATATCGATAAGGATAGTGAAGATATCTTATTCTTGAACAGAAGAGGTCGTAAGTTATCACGTGTAATGATCTTTACCATTATTAAGAACTTATCTAAGAAAGTTGGTTTGAAGAAAAATGTTTCTCCTCACACTTTCCGTCACTCTTTTGCATCTCACCTTGTAGAAGGTGGTGCTGATTTGAGAGCCGTACAAGAAATGTTAGGTCACGAGTCAATTTTAACAACTGAAATTTACACACATTTGGATAGAGAATATTTGAAAGAAACAATCAAGAATTTCCATCCAAGATCTAAAGACTAATTAAATTTTCTTTCCATTTTTTAATGGAATCTGAAATAAATGTCATTTTTAATACCTCCAAGGCAGTTGCTTTGGAGGTTTTTTTATAACTTTTAGTAAGAAATCTTCCTGCTAGTCTATATCTCAGGCATCCGACACTCTTAATCATAATTTTAAATTATTTAGAATTAATGATTTTTACGCAAACGTTTGTAGCTCAAAGAAAAGATGAAATTATTTTAAACAAAAAAGAGGGGAAAACTGAAAAAAAGAAACGATTTTAACGTCCCTAGATCAATTTTCCCCATGGTAAAAGTAGTAAAACTTACTGAGAAATAATACATTAAAAATTACAAAAAAATATGTACATAGTAGGATTTATTCATATATAGTCATACTTTTGAAGCTCCAAACCAAATATTAAATGTCACATGAACGCTATTGAAGTTAATATGATTGCAGAATTACAAGAATCATTAAAAAAGCATTCCAACATTCAAGAGAATCTTTCAAGAGAATCTCTAATTACTCAAGCAGTAGAAAATAAAGAAGCAGTTTTAACAAAGAACGGCTCACTTGCAACTTGGACACCTCCTCATTCTACAGGTAGAAGTCCTAAGGATACTTATATCGTAAGAAATCCTGAAAGTGAATTAAATATAGACTGGTCATCAGCCAATAATATCGCTATGAATCCGCAAACGTTTTCGATGATTTTTGAGGACGCTTTAAAGATGATTGATGAAAAAGAAACAGTTTATATCACGGATAGAGTAATTGGTGCAGATTCAAAATATGCATTGCCAGTAAAAACCATTACTGATAAAAGTTTAAGTCAGGTTTTTATCGACAACATGTTTAGACCAGTACCTAATGACCTTGACAAATCGATTTTTGCAAATGATGAATTTCATTTGATTGCTTTACCAAACAACAAATTAAATAAAGATCGTTACAAAGGTCTGGTAAGAGAACTTCCCAATGGAGAAACATCTGACATTTGCGTAGTTGTTGATTTCGATCAGAAAATAGGGATCGTTATTGGTTCTTCTTACATGGGAGCAATGAAAAAATTGATGTTCACTGTAATGAATTACTATTTGCCATTTAAAGGTGTTCTTCCTTTGCACTGTTCAGCAAACGAAGGCAAAAATGGTGATTCTGCTTCTTCTAGGTCTTTCGGGAACTGGTAAAACCACTTTATCAGCTGATCCTAACAGAGCTCTTTTAGGAGATGATGAACATGGATGGAGTAACGATGGTATTTTCAATTTTGAAAATGGCTGTTATGCTAAAATGATTGATATCAAGCCTGAAAATGAGCCTGAAATTTATGACGCTGTTATGCACGAAGATGATTATACCAAACATGGTGCAATTATTGAAAATGCAATGATTTATCCAAACGGAGAGTTAGATTTCTTCGATGATCGATTTACTCCAAACTCAAGAGCAAGTTATCCTCTTCGTTTCTTAAAAAATATTAAGGAGAGTTCAACTTCGGGGAATCCAAATACAATTTTATTCCTTACAGCCGATGCATACGGTGTATTGCCTCCAATCTCAAAACTGACTAAAGAGCAAGCTATGCTTTGGTTCCTTATGGGATATACCTCGAAATTAGCTGGAACTGAAACCGGAGTAACAGAGCCACAGGCAACTTTCTCACGTTTTTTTGGACAACCATTTATGCCTTGTAATCCAAATATCTACGCTGAGATGCTTGGTGAGAAAATGGAAAAACACAATACCAATGTTTTCTTAATTAACACTGGCTGGAGTGGTGGTTCATACGGAACAGGTTCTCGTATCAAGTTAAAATATACAAGAGCAATGGTTGATGCAGCTTTAAGTGGAAAATTAAATGATGTAGAATATACTGAAGACCAATTGTTCCATGTAAATATTCCTACTTCTTGTGAAAATGTTCCAACTGAAATCTTAAATCCAATTAATACTTGGGAAAACAAGGAAGATTACAAAAAAACAGCTGAAAAGTTAGCTGAGAAATTCTCTTGTGAATTTGATAAATCATATGGAAAACAAGATATTTCACAGGATATCATTTCTCAATGTCCTGGAAAATAATTACTCTACTTGTTATTTTATTTCTAATAAAAAGAGTCTCAATTGAGACTCTTTTCTTTTGTCATATATTTCTCTGTTACTTCTTTTGTACGAAGATCTTCATACCTCATTCTTATTCCTAATTTATCATGTATTATTTGGGTAATACTGGTAGTTTTAACCAGTTCCTTTCTATTCATGACCAATCCATTAAACAAATCGTTACAACCAGCATTTTTGTGAAAATCAAGCACTTTAGAGTATGATATATCATCCATCATTTTCCAATCTACAAACCAAGCCTTTCTCATTTTTTTTGCTGTTTCATCATACAAAGTTGATGATGACCAAATTTCAGCTCTTTTCGGATCAAGTTTCTTATAATGAACCGAGCTACCATCCCACCTCACTTCCTCCATTAAAATTTCCGAATTATATCTTACTACAACCATTGTAAATGGTTCTATTCCCACAAAATCAAAATTCAATACAAACTCAATTGTATTTTTGAATTTTTCATACTCTAAAACAACAAGTCCTCTACTCTTTTTATAAGGTGGTTCATGTTTATGCTTTACGAAAGCCCCATTTAATAAACAAACACTGAAATATTTATTACACAACATCCAAGTTCCATTTCCTTCTGGATCTTTTGGATACAAGCTTTCAATATTATTATTGATATACTTATCTGGAGGCAAAGCTATTCTATTAGGATCTTCATCTCTATTTGTGGTAAAAATGAAATTCTTATTATCTATAGGTATATATGTTAATGTGCACATAAATCGTCTCTATACCTTATTGTTGAGTAAGCTATCCCAAAATTTTTATGCAATTCGATATCTGGAAACTCTTTTTCAATCGCAATACGAATAATTGCCATATGATGAATTGCATGTTCAATATTGTATACCAATTCTCGTTCTAAACTTGACGGAATTGAAATACTATTTTTCCCTTCACTATCATAACTAACAATCAACATTAATTTTTTATCAGTTTGTGCATTTTCAACCCAATTAAGGGCTTTGCTTAACCTTTGAGAAGCCAACACTAAACTGGTTTCGGTTTCGATGCAATGCACTCTATCATCATAGCTTATTGGTTTATTCTCTTCATAAGCTTCAATTAAAATGTCATAAAATTCAATAATATGACGCATATGCTTGCCTATGGTATTTTGAGACAATAGGTTTAAAGCTTCACAATATTGCAAAGGAGTTATATTTTCACACAAATGGATAAGTTGACTTAAGATTTCTCTATTAGCTATAAAAATATGATTCTGCATAGATATGGTACAAATGGTTATAAGTACAAGATATCAAATTGTCAATATATATCATAGCCTTAAGTAATTTTAACCAATACCTATATGATTTTATTCAAATCAACTTTTAATAAAAACAGAAATTACTACCTTGAAAAATCATTTTAATATTTACACAGAAAAACTATGAGTAGAAAAATAAAAATCCCGTTCATCATTTCTAAGTGGTTTCATTTCGAGTTTTGGCCATTTTGGTTTTTCTACATCCCAATGTTTTTTTACGGATTTTACCTTGCTATTAAAGCTAAATCATTTGCTTATTTCACCCCAGCCAATCCTGCAATGAAATTTGGAGGTGCATTTGGAATGGATAAAATGAGTATCCTCAGTAATCTCGACAAACAATACATTCCCAAAGGATTTGTAGCACATTCCAAAATTGAACCATCCGAGATGAAACAACTTATGATGGATCATGAAATAGACTTTCCTATTGTATGCAAACCAAATGTTGGAGAAAGAGGTGTTGGGGTCGAAAAAATTGATTCCGAATCTGATCTTCTTCCTTTTTTAAAAGATATGCATAAAGACATTCTTTTTCAGGAATTTATCGATTACCCCATTGAATTAGGCGTATTCTATCATCGTTTCCCTATTTCAAAAAAAGATGGAATCACTTCCATTGTAAGAAAGGAATTTCTAACGATCACAGGTAATGGAAAATTAAAATTTTCGGAATTGGTAAAGGCAAATATCAGGGCTTCGAGCAGAATATCCTATCTAAAAAGAAAATACAATTCTAAATGGAATCAAATAGTTCCTGCTGGCATTATTTACAAATTAGAACCCATTGGAAATCATAATCGAGGAACCAAATTTCTAGATGGAAACAACTTAATAAACGATCAGCTAATTTCTGTTTTTAGGAAGATTTCAAAACCGCTGGATGGATATTACTATGGTCGATTTGATATGAAGGTAAACAGCATTGAAGACTTGTACAAAGGAACAAATATCAAAATTATAGAATTAAATGGTACCAATTCTGAACCAGCACATATCTATGATCCTGACTTTCCTTTATTAAAAGCATATAAAGTGATAATACAACATATGAGATTGGTTTATGAAATTAGTATGGAAAACAGAAAACTTGGTTTCGAACCTGATTCTTTTAAAGAAATTATGAGTGCTTTATACAAGCGAACTTTTACCAAGAAAGCATAAAAAAGAGAGGATTTCATTGATAAATCCTCTCTTTTTTATAATAAAGTTCTGTTAAAATGTGAATGCAATATCAATTTCTAACTGATTCATATCCAACTTGATAGTTTGATTGTGACCGGTTGGCATACCTGTATTTGCATCAAACTCATAATCCATTGGATTATATCCTTTAACTGATGCTGGTAATGCATAACAGAATGCTACATGTACTGCTTTTCCAGAATCTCCAATATTCTTACTAAATCCAAACGAAACATGATCTTCAATCACACCAGGAGCAAGAATATTAAACAATACTTCTGAGCTTTGAATTGGTTGTTCGGCATGAGAATATCCTGCGCGTAATGTCCAGTCTTTAATACCTGAATATTCCATACCAAATTTCAAAATGTTGATATCTTCCCAACCAAAACCAGCTCCATTATCCGCTCCAAGTGGTACATGATTTGGATTTGGAGTATAATCTGCTGGATTATTTGGATTTCCACCTGGATTCAGAAATGCAGGAGCAATGCCATTGGATCCATCGGATTTGAAACAGAAGCAACGTCAGTATAATTAATTCTCTTGAAATCTGCCATTACAGCCCAGTCTTCATTAATTTCATAAGCCAAACCAATGGTCCAAGTTGAAGGAATATTGAAGTCACCTTGCTCAGCAAATAATCCTGCATAATCATCAAATTCGCTCATATATAACATTGTCTGATAACTAGCTCCAAGAGTTAGACCTTTGGCCAATTTACCCATATAACCAAGTTTGAATCCAAAACCAGTAGCTTTATCCATACCATTATCAGTTAACTTATCAGGAGCACTTGAAAATGGTGCAAAAGCTCCCAAACCTTTAGCTTCAAACATTTGGTATGCAATTAAACCTGTTATACCAAGGCTATGGTTTTTAGCAATATTTCTTGAATAAGATACTCCAAGAAACATCTGCATTAGATTTACTCCAGTATCCCCATTACTACCAAAAGTTCCCATCTTACTTCCATCTGGGAAAGTTGTAGGTGGATAATCCGTGTTCATTCCACCATTTCCAAATAAAGCGATAGAGAAACTACTTTTATCATTTAGCATCCAGTTTGCACCTATTGAAGGAATAACAAACATCTTGCTATCACTTTTAACAGTTCCCGGAAGTAAACCAAAAGTGCCAGGCATCATAGAAGGATTACCCGAAACCGTATATTCTCTATTTGGATTAAACAATCCAACACTAAAAGAATATTGCTTTCCTAAAGAAACCAAACCTGCTGGGTTTCCATTGATTAAAGAGTTTTTATACCATGCGATACCAACGCCACCCATACCTTTACTTTGAGTACCGTACCCACAGCTAAAATAACCGTCGGTTGCCATCACCTGGTTAGATGCCAACATTCCTGCAAATACGATGAATGCCGCAAAAATAATTTTAAAAGTTTTTTTCATCTTCTGTAATGAATTAGTTTGATAATTAGGATTTGAAAACAAAATACCAACTCTTTCCACATCTATATATGTTGTATATCATATATCTATATATCAAACCTACCATATTTTTAACTATCTAGATTTCAATAGTTTAATTTTAATAATTTTTAAAGATTTCCTTAATTTTTATTCAATGTAAATAAGCAGATTATCAATTACTTACATAATCACTAAATCAGATAGAGATTTCTCATCGATACATCCGACTTTTATCTATTCATTTCACAACGGTCATAAAAAAACCTTTTCGAAATTCATCGAAAAGGCTTCTATTTTTATTAATCCTTATACTAACAACCTCCTGCAGCACGCTTTTTCTTCTTGCGTTTTTTAATGGTAGGTTTTGGATTTTTCTCAGTATTAGTATTTGTCACCATAGCATTACCACCCCCTAAGGCAGCACTTGCTCCTTTTCTAAAATCATATTTTGCAATTTCATCATCTGCCATAACCGATTTTGGTGCCTCTGGATTTAAAATGGTTTCTGCCCAATAGTTCAAACCTCCTTGCATTACAAAATTGTTTTCGTATCCTAGTTGTCTTGCCAACATCCAAGCTTCATTTGCCTTAAGATTTCCATTTGAATAGAAAACATTCATCTTTACTCCTTGATTGATATATCCTTCATATTCATTAGAAAGAATCTGGGTTAAAGGGATATTAATGGCTCCGGGTAAGCTATATTTTTCAAATTCAGCCTGGCTGCGAACATCAATTAGCTGAAGACTTGGATCTTTTTGAACCAACATATCGGCAATCTCATCAGTACTAACAAATTGAGTTCCATCTTTCACCTCACCTAGTAAGTCTTCTGCTGTTAATTTAAATTGTTTAGTTGTATTTTCGGGTATCGCTGCAATAATTATCCCTAAAGGAATAAATACAGAAGCTAATATTAATCTCATTTTCATTTCAGTGATTTTTAAAAGTTTACATCTAGTACTCTTCGCGTGGGAACTTCTTTTCTGCCCATTCACCAACCCAAAACATGGCAAATGCCATAAGAATAAGACCAAGTGCAAATACACCTCTCGGAATATCCAACAATTCATTCATTGTAGGCGTTCCTAGATAATTCGCTTTATACATCTCTTCGAACAAAGGATAACCTTCAGTAAAGAAAACAATACCTAAAATTAATCCTCCAATAAATGCAAGGGCATCAAGCTTACCAATAGAAAATGCACAGAATGCAGTTCCCGGGCAAAATCCTCCCATAATGAATCCAATCCCCATTACAACTCCACCAATCAAAGCGGAAGTTACATAAGTTGGGTTGATGTAGACAAAATCCAAATCGATCCAACCAAAAAGACTAAAGAATAACATTCCTACCATTGCAGTAATGGCAGCTGTAAAAAACACTTTTAAAACAGTTGTGTCGTATCCATAGAACATTCCAGCCAATTTTCTACTTGACGAAAATCCACTTCCTTCCAACACAAATCCAAATCCGATTCCAATTAAAAACGCAATGAACAAATTGGTATCCGGTGAAATTATCTCATTAACAATTAATGGTGCCATAATCTATTTGTTTATTCATTTATAATTAAATCCAATTTTTTCTAAAGAAGTAAGCCAACATAAAAGCTGTACCAAATATTGCAGCCATTGTTAAAAAGCCTCCAACTGAAAGTACTGCCATTCCGCTTAAAGCAGATCCACTGGTACAGCCACGTCCCAACTGGGAACCAAAACCAAAGAACATACCTCCTAAAATGGCAAAAATTATTCTTCGTTTAGATGAAATTTTTGGAGAGTGTTCTACTTTAAACTTCAAACGTTTAGCAAATGCTCCAGATAAAAATCCCCCAACAAGAACACCCATCATTTGAAATACCAACCATGATTTCATTGGATTTTCATGGTTCTCATTATAGTTTTTATAGAAAGCTGAATTTTCAGCATGACTCGGAGCAACAGTATTTACTGTAGATACCACGACACTTTTAATAGCTCCACTTGCTCCTAATCCACGACCAGAAACAAAATTTGCTGCCAAAAGCACAAGTCCCAACAATACTCCACCGATGTACGGATTAAAGTATTTCGTTTTTTTCACTTCGCTCATTTTATAGTGTTTTAAGTTTTTTCAAAATTTAGCTTAGTAAAGCCATCTACTAGCCTGGCCTGCATTGGCTATAAGAAATCGAAGCATCACACTTCCAAAAAGTACTAGAACTACCGGAATTGCAACAGGTATCTTAAATCCTTTCAATTCCATTCCTTCAAGAATAGCAGGAACAATCATCCCCAGAAATACAACGAAAATCCAGAATGGTGCAGTATATTCTCCACCTAAAAATAGATTTGCAGCATCTATCTGAACTTGAGTACTTGCCAAAAATCCCATAAACATATGGATAATAAGGAAAAGTTCAATTCCTATAATCATGAGATCCAGTTGCGCAAACCTCTTTCGTTCTGAATGGTTCTTTGACATCCAAATAACAACTGCGGCTCCAGCCGACAATCCAGATGCCAGGAACAATGGACCAAGAATAGACGTATTCCAAAGTGGACGAGCATTAAATGCCGAGAATAGAATCCCAGTATAAATCCCTAGTATAGCTGATGAAATCAGCATGATCCATGCTAGTGTTCTTTTTTGTTTGTGGAAAAATTCCATCAACTCCTCAATCACATCAAATTTCCAGTTCCATTTAGGAAATAAGTCTTTGATATGCATTGCAGTCCAAATGATCGAAATCGGCGTTACAACCATGAGGGTCCAAGCTCCCCAAGACATAGGTGACTCCAGTCGAATGGTTGTATATAACCTCCAGAAATACAATTTGTGATGCAAATCTAAAAACAAAGCAATCAATCCTAGTACCAATGCTATTGGAGCCAGCATGGGAGCAATTCGAACTGCTGTTTTGTATTCATTTTCTTTATTTCGAATCGTATAAAGAGCAGCAAAAAACATCAATCCTGCAGCCAAACCTCCCAAAAACAGGTAAGTTGGAATCTCCCAATGCCAAACATGTAATTGAGGATCGATTAATGGGTTATTTCTGCCGCTTACAATTATTTCTTCTCTCATTTTATCACGGTTTTAGATTAGGAAATACAAGTGAGGTTTCGTTCCTGCCTCGGGTATTAAGGTTTTATATTTTCTTTTTTTCAGAACTTGTGAAACTTCACTTCTTGGATCATCCAGATCACCAAAATACATACACTTTGTTGGACATACTGCCACACAAGCTGGTTGCATACCGTTCTTCACCCTGTGTAAACAGAAGGTACATTTATCAACATATCCTTCTGGATGAACAAAACGTGCATCATAAGGACATGACGTAATACAAGCACTACATCCAATACATTCATTTTTAGTGACTAAAACAGCACCTCCTTCTGAGTAATGGCTTGCTCCTGTTGGGCAACAACGAACGCAAGGCGAATTCTCACAGTGATTACATCGCTCTGAACGCAGTTCCATTTCCAATTGAGGATAAGTACCATCCATTACTTCAACAACCCAATCGCGGCAATACCCGATTGGCACATCGTTTTCGGTTTGGCAAGCTACTACACAGTCGCTGCAACCTACACACTTTTTAGTATCAATAGCCATTGCATATCTCATAGCTTACACCTCCGATTTTTTTATATCCGTTCTAAATGTTACAAAGTTTCCTCTCATTCCGGTACCTCCCATTATAGGATCAGTCATCACATTGGTAATCATTTGAGTATCGCTAACTCCTTTACCAAAGCATCGCTTCATTCTCTTATCAGCATGACCAAAACCATGTACCATATATATTGAATCGAATCGAATTCTTTCGGTTACTCTTACTTTTATTGGGAATTCAGAAATAACTCCGTCCTGATTTTCCAGGTGAACATACTGTCCGTTACTTAAATCCCATTCTTTGGCAACCTTAGGATTAACCCAACAACTATTCTCATCCATTAAATCGGTTAAGTTCGGATTATTGGCGGTACGACTAAAAGTATGCATTGGAGCTCTTCCATAAATCAACCTATAAAAACCTTCAGCTGGTTCTGGATGCGGTGTATATACTGGCATCGGATCAAAGCCTTCCTCCTCCAGTGCAGTTGAGTACAATTCAATTTTTCCTGTATTTGTATTGAATTCAACATTTTCACCATCAGCAAAATACAAATCATCGAATTCTCGTTCCAAACGCTTTACACCAATTCTCTGCATCTCTTCCAGTGAAGTACCAACCTGCTTCAATTCCCAATCTAATTCCTCTTCAATGGTTTCAAATGGGAAATAATCTTGAAGGTCTAATTTCTTGGCCAATTCTTTAGCCATCCAGTAAGCTGGTTTTGTATTATACAGTGGATCAACTGCTGGCATTCTCAAGGCAATACTTGGCACTCTTCCTTGCGATATTCTTAATGCATCATATCTTTCCAGGTAAGTACATTCTGGCAATACAACATCTGCATAGCCCGTAATTTCCATTGGCATAGTATCAACCACAACTATTAAATCCAATGCTTGAATTGCCTTTATCGTTTTCTGCTGATCTGGAAGTGTATTAATAAGATTTGTCCCATTAACGATCCAAGCTTTAACAGCATAATCCATATCAGGACTTGGAATAGATGCATCACAAACACCAGATGCTAATGCCAGATCAGCTAAGTTGTATTTCCCACCCATCGCATCACGCCAATTTTTCTTTGGCTTAGGAAATGCGGGAAGTTTATGATGTGTCACTTCTGCCTTTTCAGGATTGTAGAATCCACCTCTTCTTCCCCAACTACCTAATAAAGCGTTCAAAATAGCAACAGCTCTTAAACGCTGGGTATCATCTCCATACCAAGTAACATGACGACCTGGATGAACAATTACTGCAGGAGCAGCATTGGCCATTTCTCTGGCTGTTTCCCTGATCTGTTGTGGCTTAATCGTTGTTACACCATAAGCCCACTCAGGTGTATATCTTTGAACATGATCTTTTAACTGCTCGAATCCAAATGTGTATTTTTTAACGTATTCTTTATCGTACAACTCTTCGTTGATAAGAACATTCATCCACGCAAGCAAAAGTGCATTGTCGGTAGCTGGTTTAATTGGCAACCAATGTTTTGATTTGCCTGCAACAGTTGAAAATCGAGGATCAACAGTAATAATAGTTGCGCCTTTATCTATTGCATCAGACATTTCCTGTACTTGTCCATTGTGCATGTTTTCACCAAGGTGCGATCCAATTAATACCAGACATTTGGTGTCTCTAATATCTGTGTTCTCTGGGGAATTGATTCCTTGTCCAAAAGTGGAAATAAAAGCAACTTCTCTTGGACCGCGACATTGAGCATAAGAAGGGGCAGCAATATTATTTGAGCCAAAAGCTTTCAATAATGTACCAAAATACTTACCTCCAGATCCATGAGTAAACAAGGCCGTACTTTCAGGTCCGTACTCTTTTTTAATCTGCTTCATTTTTGAGGCAATGTATTCGAAAGCCTCATCCCAACTGGCCTCACGATAAGTTTGCTTACCTCTTTCTTCGGTTCGAATCAAAGGAGTTTTTAGGCGGTCCTCATCGTAATACATTCCGACTCCACCAGTTCCCCGTGGACAAAATCTACCATTACAATTAGGATCGAGGTCATTTCCTACGATCTTTTTAATTCTTCCATTGTCATCCTTATAAACCCATCCTGCACATTTCCAGAAACACACCTCACAGTAGGTAGGGGTTCTCTTGAAATCAAATGGTCCTTTAAAATAGGATTTATTCTCCTTTACCAGGTTATTTGCAAAGCTCTCAAGCAAGCCTCCTCCAAATATTAACCCAGCGGCACTAAGGGAACTAATTTTAATGAATTGTCTTCTGCTCTTCATTTTGTGAAATCTTTTTTTTCGAAACACATATACACATCTAGAAAACTATATCTATGCATGTAAACATATATTAAATGAAGATCACGATACATGCTCTACAACATATTTTTTGGATTTGTAATTAATCTAAACAAGTTAATCTGTCCAAATCCTCTGATTTAAACACATATGCAACTATTTAGATTTCTACTAAATTACATTTGAATCTATTTTTCTTTAATAACAGACAAAAACATCCTTTATTATCAGGTAGTTTGAATAGATAATCACAAGATATACGATTAGATAATGGCGAACAAATTCTTTATTCTTTATAAAGTGTAATTACAGCTGATTCAATTCACCTGGTGAATTTACATTTGAAAGCATATCGGCTGAATAATAATTCAATCCCTTTGAGATGAGGAAACCCTTGCTACAAAACAATTGTAACAATTTCATCATTTTATATTTTCCATTGCGCAATTCCTCTCCAATGATATCCCGACAAGAAGATTTGTAAATGGCAACCAATGGCTGTTTCTTTCCACTTTCATCAACAGCATAAATCATATCCGCATCAGCAATATTTTGGAGTAAATCAACAAATAATTGGGAAGGAACCTTAGGTACATCGCATGATATTACCATATAATAATCAGCACTTATGGCCTTCATAACGGAATAGATACCACCAATAGGACCACAGTCTTTTATCTCATCTTCAATCACCTGAAGTCCATATTCGTTGTAGCAATCTTTATTGGAACTGATTACAACCTGATCACAAATTTCTTGTAAACAATGAATTGAGTACTCAATTAAAGGTTTATCATTCCATTTTACCAATCCTTTCTCTGTTCCCATCCTGGAGCTTTTCCCCCCGGAAAGTACTATTCCAGCAATATTCTTGTTTTGAATCATATTCAAATATAAGTAAGAATCATTAACTCAAATACTCTACTTTAAGATCTTTTAACTTTGATATCATATATTCAAACGCTATCTTTAGAATGATTATAAATAACTAAACCGGATAGTATGAAAAAGTTAATATTGATAGCTGCTCTTTTCATTTCCGGAGTAATATTCGGTAAAACAAGTATGAATACGGAAAATCAATCAAAAAAAATGGAAATTGCAAGCTTTGGTGCGGGATGTTTCTGGTGTGTAGAAGCAATATTTCAAGAACTTAATGGCGTTGAAAAAGTGGAATCGGGATATATGGGTGGAGAAACAAAAAACCCTACTTATAAAGAGGTTTGTAGCGGAGAAACTGGACATGCCGAAATTTGCCAAATCACCTATGATGCCAATTTAATTAGCTTTGAAGAACTTCTTGAAGTATTTTGGCAAACACATAATCCAACAACATTAAACAGGCAAGGAGCGGATGTTGGAACCCAATACAGATCGGCAGTGTTTTATCATTCTGAAGAACAAAAACGACTTGCTCTTGAGTATAAAGAAAAGCTAAATAAGTCAGGAGCCTGGGATGATCCTATCGTTACAGAAATCACTCCTGCTTCAAAATTTTATATTGCAGAAAACTATCATCAGGATTATTTCAACAATAATTCCAACCAGCCGTACTGCAGCTTTGTGATCAAACCAAAGATGGAAAAGTTTAAAAAAGTATTTAAAGACAAACTAAAATAATACAATGGGGCTGTTTCAAATAGATGATTCAGCCCTTTTTTATTATTATAATTACTCGATACTTCTTATAAATATTCAATTCTCAGGAGTTAATCTGACTTATGATATAGTATCATTTTTTTATTCCCAAGGCCTGCAAACGTGTGCGAAACCTAAAAATTAATCATCAATCAAATCCTACAATTCCTTAATACATTAAGCAATAGCACTTTTAGTTTTTGTTTCTATTTTTAGAATAGACAACTAAAATAACCTCTATGAAAAAATTTTTACCCCTATTGTTAATTTTGATAATTAACATTCCTTCGGGATTTTGCTCTGATAATTCTGTTCAAACCCAACAATTCCCAAATTATGGCATTTTGCATTATTTTGTTCCTTCGCCGAGTGTAAAGAATACAAACGCCTTTTTGTATGACAATGATTATTTCCTACCTGGAAAAATAGTAACTCACAATAAAAATATCATCTCCCTAAACGGCATGAGATATAATATTGCTGAAGATGCAATTGAATGTCAAATCAATAAGCAATACTGTAGAATTTCATCTCCAAATAAAATTAGCGAAGTAGAAATTAACGGTACTCAATACGTTTACAAGAAATATCTACAACATGGTGATTCCATTCAAGGGTATCTTCAAAAAATTTACACAGGTCAACAGAACCTATATGTGAGACATTTTATACAGAAATCTAAAAGTTCGGATGCGAAATGTGATATAAGAAGTATGTTCTTTATAGAAAAAGATGGTGGATTACCTCAAAAAGTGCACTCTTTAAGGTTAGAACTACTAAAAATTTATAAGAATCAAACAAGCTCAGCAAATTTGTTTATGAAGAGTAACAATTATAATTGGAATGATTCAAAGGCACTGATTCTACTGGTAAATTATTTGGAAGAACTTGCTGCCAACAACGTAGCTTCCCGCTGAATTTTATTGGTTGATGTTCTTTGAAATTCAGAGACATAAAATATATCACGAGCCTGTTCGAATTTATCGAGCAGGCTTTTGATTTTATTTTCCAATTCCTTTTTCTGATTTTCCTCACCATCCTTCCATTCAATCAGAAGAACCACTTTTTGTCCCAAATGCTCATCCGTTAGTCCAGCAATAAAAAAAGGCTGATTGATTATTGTTTCAAGCTTCTTTTCGATTTGCTCAGAAAACAATTTTATACCGCCAGAATTAATCACATTATCGAATCTTCCTTTCCACTCGAACTTGGATTTATCAATCAATTCAACAATATCATTGGTAAGCAAAGGTTCATCTAAAATTACTGGCGCATTAATTTTTAAACAACTTCTTTCATCTATTGAGAAGGTCGCATTCCCCATCGCCTGGTAGGCTTGAGATCTATTTTTCCCATTTAATGCTCGAATGGCAACATGCGAAACTGTTTCAGTCATTCCATAGCCAATAAAACATTCGGTAGTTAAATCCTGTAAATCATTCTCCAGAACTTGATCTACTGCCCCACCGCCTATCAACAACTTCTTGATTTGTTGAATGCCCTTCTCTAATTTCAAACTGTTCTTTACCTGCAAAGGAATCATGGCTGCAAAATCAATATCAGAACTGATATTTTCTAGAGGATGTCCGTCAGGGGCAACCGGTAACAAGTTCAATTGCCACTCAAAAGCACGCACAATCATCATTTTGCCAGCAATAAAATTAGCAGACAAACAAAAGAGAGCATTCTTTCCTGCTTTAAAATTGAAAAACTCTCCCGTAAGTTTGGCCGAGTTTCTCATTTTTTGCTTTGATAAGTACATTGCCTTTGGCACACCTGTAGAGCCCGAAGTTTTGGCTTTTACCTGATCAGAATCATCCAACCACTCTAAAATAAACTTACAATAGTCTTTTTCCCATTCGTTATCCGAATTTGAAATAATATCCCTACAATAGCTTAAAAGCTCAATTTCTTTGTAGTTTTTACCGTTTATTGTAAGTTCTCTGTTCATTATATTTTATCCCAGCCTAAATTCGTATCGTATTTTAAAAACCCATTATCGATAATCAATGGAGAAGCAATGTTGTTGGTATAAAGTTGTCCCGTCCCCAAGCCCTGAGGCATAGGATTATTCAAAGTGTATGTCCATTGTGCGATTGCATTCAAACCAATATTCGATTCCAAAGCCGAGGTAATCCACCAAGGAATATTTCTATCATTGGCCAGATCAATCCACTCTTGAGATCCTTTAATCCCGCCAACCAAACTTGGCTTTAAAATGATGTACTGCGGAGCTATTTTATCCAACAACTCTGCCTTAGCAGGTGCATCGTAAACTCCAATTAATTCCTCATCCAAAGCAATTGGCAGAGGTGTATTGGCACACAGATTAGCCATTTCTTTTAACTGACCTTGCTTTATAGGTTGCTCAATAGAATGCAGATCAAATTGCGCCAAAGCCTTCAATTTTTCCAAGGCAGAATCGGGAGAAAAAGCACCATTAGCATCCACACGCAATTCAATTTTATCTTTATCGAAGTCTTTGCGGATAGATTCCAACAAGCTTAATTCTTCCATAAAATCAATGGCCCCAATTTTCATTTTGATACAATCAAATCCCATCTCTAATTTTTGTTCGATCTGTTCTTTCATAAAAACAGGATCGCCCATCCAAATCAATCCATTAATAGGAATTCTATCGGTACCATTGCTAAAATCAGAAGGAAACAGAATTTTGGAACCTTTTGCCTTAAAATCCAGGAATGCAGTTTCCAAACCAAAATAAATAGATGGCCATTCTCTCAAACCACCTTCCAAAAAGTACCAGTAATCGCCAATTTGGTCACAAAGCTCTTGCAGCTTCTCTTCATACCCTTCTCGATCATCCGGGCTTAAACCTTTAATGACAGAGCATTCTCCTATTCCAAGTATTTCAGGTTGTTGGTCGTCCCACAAACGAATAAACCAGGAATCTTTTTCAGTTAAAACCCCACGAGATGTTCCACTCGGACGTTTAAAATTTAGAGGGTAATGTACGTAATCTGCTTTAAGCATCTTTTTCAGTTATCAGTGAAATCAGTAAACAGTTATCAGTAAATAGTAATCAATTCCTTATTCATCTAGTGTAGATACAATAATATAAAATTACCATACCAATAAGATTATAACATTTTCAAGTTCAGTTTTTCCTTTTAAGGGAAAATGCCGACAGGCAAAAGGGTGAAGAACCAAAAACATAAAACACTAAAGTAATAAGCCGATTCCAAAACTCAAACTAAACAAGAGAGTTGACAAGGCCAGTTTTTTTAACTCAGGATCTAACTCTCTCGCTACCTTGTTTTTTATTACCACCGTTGTATGTTTAATCAACAAGGGTAAGCTAATCACAAATAGAAGCTGATAAAATGAATTCCAGTGGATAAAAATGTATGCACAAGCCGAAAGCACTGCAAAGCCAATCAAGAACAAATGGTACTTTTTAGCAGTTTTAGAACCAATTTTCACCACCAAAGTTCTTTTTCCAGTAAGAGAATCATTATCGATATCGCGCATGTTGTTCAAATTCAAAACCCCCACACTTAGCAATCCAACCGATGTTGCTGGCAAGAAAATGGTCCAGTTTAAATCGCCGGTATGCAAAAAATAGGTCCCCATAACTCCAGCCAAGCCAAAAAACAGGAATACAAACAAATCTCCAAAGCCACTATATCCGTATGGATTCTTTCCCACCGTATAATTTATGGCTGCTCCTATGGCCAGCAATCCAACTCCCAGCATGATTAATGCCTGAGTATAATTCAATAATTGCAATGCTTCCCACAACAACCAAAGTCCTGATGCCAGCGATAACAAAACAAATACAATCACCATTCTGGTCATCTCCTTTTTGGTAATCACACCACTTTGAACAGCTCTCTCCGGACCAACTCTATTCTCATTATCAGCACCCGAAATGGAATCTCCCAAATCATTAGCCAAGTTCGATAATATCTGTAAAAACAAGGTGGTTAAGGTCGCCAGCAAAAATATTTTAAGGCTAAATTTGTGATCGGATGCAGCCAGTAAACTGCCAAGAAAAATATTAGAAAGTGCTAAAGGCAAAGTCCTTAGTCTAAATGCATGAATCCATGCTTTTGTTTTACTCATCTTTATTTTAGAATTGATCAGGTTGTAAATTTAATAATTTTGCAAAGACAAGGCATTACTGTGCCCTTGAAGTATAAAAACAAAAAAGCGATGCAATGCACCGCTTCTTATAAGTACAGACGCAGCATGCTACGTCAATAAATAATTGATATGAAAGGTTATGCTTCTAATTCGGGAGTTATGGAGTTGGCAAATCTTTTCGATACTTCAATATATTTGGATTTAAAATCATCATGCTTGATGTATTCTTTAATCTGCTCTTGCCACCCATTAGCCTCTTCCGATAGCTCCATTATTCTTTTCTTGTTGGCAATATTCTCTTTGTTTTTCTTCTCTTCCTCAACAACATCAATGTACTGATCTACCCATTTTTCATATCGAGTAAGGAAAGCTTCTCGATCTTCAACATTCGAATATTTGTTCGGATTAACATCAGCCAATACCTCAGTATCAATCAAAGCTGCAGCTCCAACCGTTAATCCTAATTTCTGTAAAAAACCTCTTCTGTTTGTATTATTCTGATTGCTCATAAGTGTAATTTTAATTCCAAGTATATCTTGTTACTACTCTCTTAAAAAAGCCTCAAGTTACAAGATGCAAACCCTAAGAAAACAATAAAAGACTTTCGGGTCTTAAAACTACTATTTAAATTCAGTTTAAACAATAGGCAGACGCGGATTTCTATGATGAATGTGTGATACAGCTTGATTTTGTTAATTATTTTTTTGATTTTAGAGCTGCTATCCACCTCGTCTTAAAATCTCTCAAATTATAAGTATCCTCTTCTTACACCCTTTTGCCTGTCGGCATTTTCCCTATAAGGGAAAAAACGCTTAACGCAACGAGTCCACAATTTTCATACAATTCATCGTTCATAACTCATAATTTATAATTATTCACTATTTTCAAGTTCAAATCCGTTTACTGATCATTGTTCACTGATAACTAATTACTGTCATGACTCATATTCCCAACAGAGAAGAAGCACTGAAACTGCTTACCACATACACCAAAAACCCAAGTTTAATCATCCACGCTAAGGCAGTTGAGGCTTGTATGCGATACTACGCCCGCAAACATGGCGAGGATGAAGAAAAATGGGGAATTATTGGTCTGGTTCACGATATGGACTGGGAACAGTTCCCCGATCAGCATTGCCAAAAGACCCGCGAGATACTGGAAGCAGCCAATTGGCCCGAAGAATATATTCGTGCGGTGGAAAGCCATGCCTACCTGACTTGCACCGAGGTGGTTCCACAAACTCTCTTGGAGAAAACGTTATATGCCGTTGACGAGCTAACAGGCCTCATTAGAACCACTGCCCTGATTCGCCCTTCCAAATCGGTATTGGATGTGAAGGTGAAATCGGTAAAGCGCAACTGGAAGAACAAGCGCTTTGCTGCCGGAGTAGACCGCACGGTGATTGAACGTGGTGCCGAAATGCTGGGTATGGAAATTCCCGATTTGATTCACGATTGCATTGAGGCCATGAAAGAGGTAGCCGAGGAATTAGAATTAAAAGGCAATTTATAATCAGAGTTTTAAAATTACTTTTATCCTCAAGCCGGAAGGCTCATCCTTTTTCCATTGATGAAAAAGGATGTAAAAAATCTAGGGCGCGTAAGGTCAAACTACTTCTACTTGAAAACTTTAAGTGCGGCGGAGTGATCTTCGAACAAGTTCTCAGCTTCTCCGTCTTACTAAAGGTTTTCTTCGAATAAGCAGCCTGACCTTCCAATGCCCGAAGAATGCGCTCTAACCAATTAATAAGTTTTATACTCACCATATTCAGTTCCTCGTCACAGAAGGTAAATTAGCAATTAATCAGCTCACTTCACGGACCAACATCAGCACACAAGCGAAATAAATAATCCTTTTGAATAGGCTAAATACAATTTATCAATAGTTTTTGACTTTTGTCAACAATTTGACAGGAAATACTACTATTTTTGTACTGATTTTTACATCAAAAATCGAATAATTCTTAAATACAAATGAGACATATGAAACAAGCATGATTCTTTAATCTAGCGGCTTTCATATGTAAAAAGAAAATAAACACATATGAAAAGATTTGCACTTATTTTTGTAAGCATTGCTGCAACAGTACTATCCATGACTTCATGTTCGAGTGATGACGATGATGTTAATCCAAATTTTGATGAAAGCTTAATTATTGGAAAATGGAAAAGTGGTACACTGTATGAAAGATACGACCTTGATTATTCAGGAGCCACCTGGGATACTGCCGATGATGTAACAGAGGCGGAAGCACAGAATTTTACCTGGACAATTACCAAAGATCAGTTGGAACAAATTCACATCATCGAAAATGGTGGAAAGGTTCCAAAAGTATACACCATTACCAATCTAACGGCAACTACTTTGGAGTACGAAGATGCTTACGGAAAATCAAAATCATTCAGCAAAATATAATACAATGCGAGTATTGAAAAAAGTTGGACTGGCTTTTCTGGTTTTGCTTGTTGTATTGACAATAGCTACAGCTGCATCCCTGTGGTATCTTTTTACACCAGAAAAAATAACTCCATTAATTAATAAGCAGGCTAAAAATTATTTGACGTGTACTACTACTATCGAAAAAGTTGAGCCAACTTTTTTTAGTACCTATCCGTTTTTTGGACTCGAGCTTACGAATCTTTGTTTGAGTGAGAGTCCCAAGGATACCATCTTCTACTCCGCAAAATGCTTTGCCTCGGTAGATGTCATGTCCTACCTGTTTGATGACAAGATCATTCTGAACCCATTTCTTATGGCTGAAGGTAATGTGAATGTGAGAATTGATGCTCAGGGACGAATGAATTTGGATGTGTATAAAGGCAGCTCTGATTCTGAGGAAACGGATTCCGAGCCAATGTCTCTTGGCGATATAGATATCAGCAATGTGAAAGTGAAGAGTTTCAATGTTACCTTTATCGATGATTTGGCAAAGAGACAGGCTAAAGTTCAGAATTTAGATGCCAGCCTGACCTTGAAATACACCCAAAATAAACAGTTGGTCGATTTGGACATGCAAGCAAACAGCCTGCTTTTTGAAACAGCCGACTCAATGGCTCTTCATATGGATGCTCAAGGCTGTGATCTAAAAATCAAATCGAATGGTAAGGACAAAAACCTGTACCATTCCGATATCAAGCTTGCGTGCAAGGAAATTTCTCTTGCCATGGCCGGTGATGAACTTTTATCGCACATAAAAATAGACACCCACCTGCCTTTTGACTTGAACATCTCGAAAAATTCTTGCGATTTACAAAAGGCAAAACTCACCATTAAGGATGAGCAGGAAATCACTTGCAGCGGTATAATCAGCATGAAGAAAGATGAATCGCTGGCAACAGATCTGCAATATGCTACCAATGAATTAGATGTTGAAAAGGTGTTGGCCCTGGTTCCCAAAGCATATGCCGAACCCTTAAAAGACATCAAAGCAAAGGGGCTTGCTCAAATATCAGGATCGGTAAAAGGACAGCTATCCGACACCAGCATGCCACTGGTAAAAGCGAAGATAGACTACAGCAAAGGAGAGGTGAAATACACGGGTTATCCTACAGTGAAAGATCTTCAATGCTCATTGGTCACAAATGTGGATTTGAATGGAAAGCAGCCTTCCGATATCAACATCAGCAACAGCTATGCTCGTATTGCAAACAGCTCTGTTTCTGTGAAAGGAAATATTGCCAATTTACTCAAAAGTCCGGTGTATGATTTGTATACCAAAGGCAATTTTACTTTGGTAGATTTAAAACCCTTCATTCCAAAAGATCAGAATGTAGTTCTTCAGGGATCGCTGCAGGGAAATGCACATGCGCAATTTTCTCAGGCCGATGTGCTCAAAGAAAAATATCATCGCATTAAATTAAGTGGGGATTTTAAGGCTCAGGATTTTCATACCATCTATAATGATAGCATAAACCTGAATCTGGACACAGCTAATATTAAGCTAAAATTGCCAGGACACAACAAGGCCAACAAGGATCTTTTGTTTGCAAATATTGAACTTGATGCTGCAAATATGGATGTGCAGTTGTCACCTCTTATGAGTGCGGCGACTGAAGATTTGCAGCTTTCTGTGAAGGTTAACAATCCTGCCAAAGGCTTATCGGCACCAATCAGCTCATGTACCTTTGCATTTGCCAGCCTGCGTGCTAAAAGCGATACCTTATCGGTTTATGCCAGCAATGCCAAGGGAGAACTTGCCTATGTTCCAAGTCTTAAGGGGAAACAAGAGATTGCCCTTATCAATTCTACAATGAATAGTGAAAAGCTAGCTGTTTCGGGCAAGGATACCGTTCTTTTCGATACCAAAGCGCTATATGCCAAAACCAATCTGAAGTACGACGAATCGCAGGAAAATGTGATGCTAAAATGGAAGCCTGAAGTGGACATTCGTTTCTCTGACGCAATTTTCAATTTAAGTGAAAAGCTGAAGGGACAAATTCCGAGTATTTCATTTGCCCTTAACCAGGATCACATGAAGATTGAGAAGGCGAGTTTAATTTTAGGAGATTCCGACTTTAGCCTTAGTGGTGAACTTACCGATATCAACAAATATCTGAACGAAGAAGCTTTACTGAAAGGAAAATTTAACCTGACTTCGAAAAATACCAACGTTTACCAGCTGATGGATATTTTCAATGGCATGGGAAGCGAAGAAACTGCCTCTGATAATGAAGCTGTGAAATCGGAAGACGATCCTTTTATGGTACCCAAAGGCGTAGAAATTCGATTGAATACCAATATTGACAGGACCATAGTAAGCGACAATGTGATTGAAAATATCAAAGGAGGTTTAACCGTAAAGGATGGTACTTTGATTCTGGATCAGATGGGTTTTACCAGCAAGGCGGCCAATATGCAGCTAACGGCAATTTATCGTTCGGATAGAAGGAACCATCTGTTTACCGGTATCGATTTTCATCTTTTGGATATTGATATCGCCGAGCTGATTGATTTGATTCCTACGGTTGATACCATGATTCCGATGCTTAAATCCTTTAAAGGAAAAGGTGAATTTCACCTGGCGGGAGAAACCTATTTGAAAAGCGACTACTCTCTTAAAAATTCAACCATTAGAGGTGCAGCAGCATTTCAGGGTGAGGAACTAACATTAATGGATAGCGAAACCTTCGACATGATTGCCAGCAAACTAATGTTTAAGAAAAAAACAGAGAACGTGATCGATCGCTTAAGTGTAGAGATGACGCTTTACAAGGATGAAATAGACCTCTACCCTTTCTTGATTGAAATGGACAATTACAAGGCGGTGCTATCGGGACGTCACAACCTGGATAATCATTTTAATTATCACATTTCGGTAACCGATACTCCTCTGCCAGTTCGATTGGGATTGAATGTAAGTGGTACACTTGAGGATTTGGATTACAAGCTGGTACCATGTAAGTACAAACATCTTTACAATCCTGAAAAGCAGGGAAAATTAGAGCAACAAACCTTGCGTTTGAAAAATCTGATTTCTACCTCGCTTAAAGAAAATGTGAAGGCCTATAAATAGAAGGTATAGCTCATTCGACGAAATAATAGATCCTGGTAACTTCGGTTGCCGGGATTTTTTATGCACAAATTTATTTAACCACGAAGAACACAAAGGGGATTCACAAAGGACACAAAGGTTTTGATCTGGACAAGAATTGGAAATCTCTTGAGGGTCTCACTCCAAAGTGAGGCTCTCAATAAAATAGAATTACTATCGATATCTAACCACAAAGAGCACGAAGGTTTTTCACAAAGGACACAAAGGAATAGTTTTTATTCCGTGTTGGAAGTCATCCCGAGGAAGCGAGGGATCTAATCCTTTTTGTGATCAGTGCACAATGATCGGTATAAATTAAAATCAAATCTTGTTTTTCACCAAATCTGGATTTCTGAGAGCTTCAAAACCTGAAAATGGTAGTTCTCCCGATTTCTGAGCGAAATTTTCCTTGATTTTTTCGAAATCTGAGTTTCTGAGTCGATTTACAAGGCATTTTTGAAAAATCTGAGTTTCTCAAAGCAAATTTTATTGCAAAATGGATTTCTCTGGATTTCTGAAAGCATTTTGTCTTGTAATTTTTAAAATCTGAATTTCTCACTCCCATTTTCAAGGAAATTTTCGTTTCTCTGGATTTCTCACTACAAATTCAATCGTAAATTTCTTGATCTAGCTTTCTGAGAAGAAAATTCCTTGATTTTTCTAAAATCTGAGTTTCGCACTCCTTTTTTAAATCTGATTTTGTCTTCTTTTTATTTCTCAGTGAATTTCCATTTTGTTAATTTAAAAACCAATCAATTTAACCATTATTTATCAAGAAACATACACTGAAAAACAAAAGTTTACATTTTTAAATATTTTATAGTTTTTTCTTTTTTAAACAAAATCAATTTTATTAAGTTCATATCGCCCAACGACATCTTTTAATTTAAATTTATCTTTAATGGATACAAAATTATTAAGCAGCTGTACAGGAGGCGAGGCTCACGATGCTAATAGTAATACCCGTTCTGTACTTTCAAAAATCGATTTTAGCACAGACATCAACCTAACTGCAATTGTTACAAAGCTTGAATCGACAGAAGCAAACCTTCTCAATTCAATTGGAATTGAAACCAAATCGGAATTTACCATTGAGACTTCAAAACTAGATTCTAGTTTCGATTCCAGATTAATCTGCTTTAAGATGTTTGTCGACTCGAATATGCATCTCGACAATTCAGATAAAGCAAGCAAGGCCAATAAAGTTTGGGCTAAAATAGAAGCCAACAATCCTTTCATGTACAAATTAGGGTATGAAGAACAAATGACCAATGCATTGTCTTTGTTTACCGAATTGGATCAGGATGAGTATCAGAGCATAATGGCTGATCTTTTTGGTGTAAAAGAGAGTTACGAGTTAACAAAAACAGCTTACACTAATCTACAAAACATGTATCGCAAGGGGCAAGAAGTAAAAGCATTAAAAAAGCAGATCATTCCTTCAAGCATACTAAAGAAAGATGTAGTGGAAGTGATTAATGAGAAGCTGCTTCCTTACCTGGGAATTTTAGCAGACAATCAGCCTGAAACTTATGCTGATACATACGCAAAAATCACACATTACATCGATTTAATCAATCAAAAAATCCGGACTCGAAGAAGCCGAGCTACTGCCGAAGAAGAGGTTAGTAGCGAAGTGGAATAAGTCATAGACATTTTAAAAGTTTTATGGAGACAAGGCTGAGAGGTCTTGTCTCTTTTTCATCCTAAGCCAGGGTATTCAACCAAATAAAAAAAGCGACTGATTAAAAAAAAGTCGCTTCTCAATCAATATTCTTAAAATATTAAATTACCTCAACATTAATGGCATTCAGCCTTTTCTGCTCGCTCGGTTTCATATTGCACTTTATCATTTTCTCTAATTTCATCAATTAAACCTGATGAGTGTACGAAAATATCTTCGCTTGAATCATTTGGAGCGATAAATCCAAATCCTTTTTCGTTGTTGAAAAACTTTACTGTTCCTTCTTTCATAATGGTACTATTATTTATTGTATTACTTATTTAATGAATGTACGGGCCCTTTAAATGACCTCAACATTAACCGCATTCAGCCCTTTTTTACCTTGCTCGGTTTCATACTGTACTTTATCATTTTGTCTAATTTCATCAATTAAACCTGATGAGTGTACGAAGATATCTTCGCTTGAATCATTTGGAGTGATAAATCCAAATCCTTTTAAGTCGTTGAAAAACTTTACTGTTCCTTCTTTCATAATGGTACTATTTAATTTATTGTATTACTTATTTTAATGAATGTATGGGGGCATTTAAATGACCTCAACATTAATCGCATTCAGCCCTTTTTTACCTTGCTCGGTTTCATACTGTACTTTATCATTTTCTCTAATTTCATCAATTAAACCTGATGAGTGTACGAAGATATCTTCGCTTGAATCATTTGGAGTGATAAATCCAAATCCTTTTAAGTTGTTGAAAAACTTTACTGTTCCTTCTTTCATAATGGTACTATTTAATTTATTGTATTTCTTAATTGACGAATGTGTATGCTATGCCTGTGGTTTCTGCCCGGCCTGTTCTACCAATTCTATGAATATAACTATCCATTGTTTGAGGTAATTGATAATTAATCACATGAGTAACTCCTTTAATGTCAATCCCTCTGGCTGCGACATCTGTCGCTACCAAAATTTTTGTTTTGCCTGATTTAAATAACTTGATGGCCTTTGATCGGTAGTTTTGTGATTTATCGCCATGGATAACATCCGATTTAATCCCAGATTTCACAAGCTGCTTGCTCAACCTATCTACTGTTCGTTTTGTCTCAGCAAATAAAATCACCTTTTTAAATGAAGCTTTATTGACAAGATTAAATAAGACGTCAAATTTATTTTCATCATGGCCCACACGAATTATATTTTGATCCACATTATCACTTGATTTTGTTCCACTAGATACATTTATCCTTAATGGATTTTTGATGATCTGCTTGATCAAATTTTCCTGGGAGGAATCCATCGTAGCCGAAAAAAGCATCGTTTGTTTCCTGCTGTTCATTTTCGAGACAATCTTTTGAATGTCCCTGATAAATCCCATATCGAGCATTCGGTCAAATTCATCCAAGACCAGAATTGGTGTGTTGCCAATCTTTAAAGCATTTCGGTCAATCAAATCATTTAACCTTCCTGGAGTACCTACAATCAAGCTTATTTTTCTTTTAGCCAAGGATAGGTCTTTGCTTACACTTGTACCCCCTATGAAGCAAGCCGATGTAAGATCTGTACCCCTTGTTAAAGATTTAAATTCATCCTGCACTTGCTGAGCAAGCTCTCTGGTAGGCACAACAACCAAACCTGTAATGTTATTGCCTTCAAGCATTTGTTGTACTATAGGTATCAAAAAAGCTCCTGTTTTACCTGTTCCGGTTGCAGCAATTCCAATTAAGTTTTTTCCAGATATTAATGGATCAATACACTTTTCCTGAATCTCGGTAGGATTCTTGTACCCTTTTTGAGCAATGTTTTTACTCAAGATTCGATGTAAGTTTAATTGTGTATAATCCCTTTCCGAAACATAAGGTTTAACGGTAGTTTGAGAAGCTTTTTTAACCAGCATTTCAGGATTTAATTCTGAAGCTGACTTTTTCTTAGACTGTTTTGTCTTGTATCTATCTCTTTTATAATTCATAAATATATTTTAAATGTTGAATTGGGATTGCTTTTGATTGCTTGCAACTCCCGGGACTCCTAGCAACGGAGTGTTTTAAAGTGTTTTTCTTTTGCAGACAAAAAGGAGTTATTGGAATGGAAAAACAATCCAAATTCTTTTGCTGACTGTTTTTTTAGATGTGTAGTTTATAATGTAAGTGAGAGGAGGAAAGAAAAACATGATGTTCTATTGGATTCGTCAGGTCTTCTACCAACCACGACAATAGCATGCTTTTGGGTGCGAAATTACAGATGGAGTGAACAACAAAAGCAACATGAAAATGTTTTTTAAAACCATTACTTTTATTGTTGTATCTACTTCTTTTAGTGCTTTTAAGATATTCCGAAACACGAACTTGTAGTGTCTTTGAAAAATCAGAGCTTACTATCTTTGAGTATGTTAATTTTTTAATGCGAAAAGGAATTAGTTAAACAATATTTACTTCAAAAATGGGTAAAAACGACATTTGATTGTGAAACCAAACAAAAACGTTGAAGTAAAATCTAATGAAGAAATGCTTAACGAAGAGCTACTGAATTAGTAGGATATTTTTACTATTTTATCAAATCCGAAGTTTTCTTATTTACTTCAGACAATGCAAATGTAGTTCTTTTTTTTTAATAACCTAATAGATTTAAAAAAGTTAGGAGACTTTCACCCCTACTACTCACAGAACCTGGTGGAAAGCCTTACTTCCGTTCGCGTATGTTGCTTACTCGTGATTTTTATACAACTTCCATCAATTATGAATTGATCTCCCTTCCATAATACACATGGCTACACCATTCCCCATCAATATTGGCAATATTAGGCAGGCATGCCCAGCGTTCGAAGCCGAACTTTTCCAATAGTTTAATGCTTGCTGTGTTGGGTTCCAGCAGAATGGCAAATAGGTGTTTGATATGGTATTGAGGAGCTTGTTTGATGGCAAAATTCAATAGCTGGCTGCCAATGCCTTTGCCTTGGTGATCATTGTGCAGGTAATAGCTCACCTCCACAGCGGTTTGCAGGGCTCTTCTTCCCTGTCGGTAGGGCGAGTAACACATCCAGCCAATGATTTCATTATTCTCTTCTACCACAAATACTGGATGAGTATCAGGATTGTGAGAGACGAACCATTTTTCACGTTCCTGCATGGAGACTTCTTCCAAATCGGCAGTGCAAAAACGCTTGCGCACGGCTTGGTTGTAAATCTCGTTTATGGCTGGTAGGTCGGTTGGGGTGGCTGGTCTGATATTCATTTTGGGTATTGTTGTAGGGACATGACATGTCATGTCCGAATTACAAAACAAGACAGGCCATAATAAATAACAAAGAGACGCATGATAATAATAAGAACATGCCTTAATAAATAGGAAGCGTCTTAATAAATAAGAAGCGCCTCAATAAATAGGAAACGCCTTAATAAATAGGAAACGCCTTAATAAATAGCAAGGACACGCCATGGCGTGTCCCTACAATATATCATTTATCCTGGGAATTTCGGAAACTTCTGGAATTCAGGATCACGCTTTTCAAGGAATGCATTCTTTCCTTCCTGTGCTTCTTCCATTAGGTAATACATCATGGTTGCATCACCTGCAAATTCCATCAAACCGCGCTGTCCGTCCAATTCTGCGTTCAAACCACGCTTGATCATACGAATGGCCATAGGGCTACGCATCATGATGGTCTTACACCACTCTACGGTTTCGTCTTCCAATCTTTCCAATGGTACCACAGTGTTTACCATACCCATGTCTTCCGCTTCTTTGGCAGTGTACTGCTTGCAAAGGAACCAGATCTCACGAGCTTTTTTCTGGCCTACATGGCGAGCCAAATAGTTCGAACCAAAACCAGCATCGAAACTACCCACTTTAGGACCAGTCTGACCGAATTTTGCATTTTCAGAAGCAATGGTCAAGTCACAAACCACATGAAGAACGTGTCCGCCACCAATTGCATAACCGTTAACCATGGCAATTACAGGCTTCGGCATAGAACGGATAGCCTTGTGCAAATCCAATACATTCAAACGAGGCACTCCGTGCTCATCGATGTATCCACCAACACCTTTTACATTCTGATCACCACCTGAACAGAAAGCTTTGTCGCCAGTTCCGGTCAACACAATTACACCAATATCGCTACGCTCGCGGCAGATATCCATTGCATCCAACATATCGAAGTTGGTTTGCGGACGGAATGCATTGTACACCTCAGGACGATTGATGGTGATTTTTGCAATTCCTTCGAAAAATTCGAATTTAATATCTTCGTATTCCTTAATGGTAGTCCAGTTTCTAGTTGTCATACCTTCTCTTTTATAGTTTTAAAATAATTTATTAGCACTTGATCGTTTATCGTTCTTGGCGTTTTTATCTCCAGAACGGCAGCTCTTTCGTTTGCTGCATAGAATTCAGGCAGAACGTTTTCTACCTCTGTTTCATTTTCTGCGTAAAAATAATCCAATCCGTAGGTTTCTGCCAGCTTATCCGCCTTGTATTCCTGAACGGTTTCGAAATACTCTTCCAACTCATCTACACCCGATGGACCAGATATGAATCGGAAAATTCCCCCTCCTCCATTGTTGATGAGAATGATTTTCAGATTTGGCTGCAGGTATTTGTTCCACAATCCGTTTGAATCGTAGAAAAAGCTGATATCACCGGTAATCAGAGTGGTGGTCTTGCCATTCACCATGGCAGCTCCTGCCGCTGTTGATGTACAGCCATCTATCCCACTGGTTCCACGATTTGAGTTATATGTAATTTGATCGGATGTTTTGAACAATTGCGCATATCGCACCACCGACGAGTTTGCCAGTTGTAGATTTCCCCCTTCAGGAATGGCCTGTAAGATTTTCTCGAAAGCTTTCATGTCGCTCCATTGCAACTTATCCAGGTAAGCCTCGTGAATTTTACCTACTACGGCATCCCTCTCTTTCCAGAGATTAGCATATCCGCTTTGTGTATGATTCAATGCTGGCAACAACTGGCGAAAAAATGCCAGTGGAGACACATCAATGTGGGAAGTCAAATTCTTGAAAGTATCAATAAAATGATCCTCTTTCCCCACAAACCAATGCTCCTTTGGACGATAATCACGCAAGAAAGATTTGATCATTTTCGACACCAATGGCCCTCCAAAATTGATCAGCAAATCAGGCTTGAACTCCTCCAACTCTTCAGGTTTGATGGAACAAACCACCCTGTCGATGCATGGAAAAAAGCTCTCGTCATGCAAATTGGCAACCGATTCGGTCATTACTGCCACATTGGGCTTCCCGGCCAAGAGTTTCAAAAGAACATTCAGCTCTTTTTGCTGATGAAGCAGCCCTGCCAGAATCAAAATCTTTTTACTGGAGTTGAAAACATCGGCAAGCGACTCCACACTCTCCTTGCTCAGTTCATCAACCGATGAAACTTTACGAATCACGCGCTCGTCCATGTCTGGATATTTCTTCACACCATACAAGGGTTCACGCAAGGGAAAGTTAATGTGAACAGGGCCAATTCTACCTCTTTGAGCCTTTGTTAAGGCCTCGTTTGCCATGCGGTTCAAATACCAGCAATCGTCAGGATTGTTGGCATCCAATGGCAACTGGTAGCTGCCTTTCACAAAACCTCTGAAAACATCTGGTTGAGGAATCGCCTGGCTGTCATCCTGACCAATCCATTCCGTAGGGCGATCGGCAGAGATAACCACCAAAGGCAATCTTTGGTAGAAAGCCTCGGCAACGGCAGGTCCGTAGTTCAACAATGCAGTACCCGATGTACAAACCAAACCGACAGGCTTACGGGTTTGCTGGGCAATTCCCAAAGCAAAGTAAGCGGCGCTGCGCTCATCCACAATCACCAAACTTTTAATACGTTGATCTTTTGCAAAGGAAATACTTAAGGGAGCATTTCTGGAGCCCGGCGATACGATCACGTATTCCATTCCTTTGGCCCAGCAGATATCTATCAGTTCTTTCACACCTTTGATATCTGAATAATTGCGCTCCATGTATTTTGTATTTTCTTTTATTGTTGTGGTACTTTCTGAATTCATTCGCTTTTTATTGACCTTATAGGTAAAATGCTTTGTACTTGACACTTTGTACTTTCCACTTCTACCTTTCGCAACTCAAATTTAAAACAAATTCGCTTATTTAATCACTTTAAGCAAAGTTTGCGCTTTAAAACAGGTTTCCATCCATTCTTTTTCAGGATCAGACTCAGCTGTTATTCCTCCACCAACAAATAGTGCCATGCTTTCTTGCAGCACCTTCATACTTCTCAAATTCACAAACAAAGCCAAACTGCCATCAGCATGAATTGGTCCTAAAAAGCCAGCATAATACTCTCTTCTGTGCTTCTCTACTTTTCGGATTAATTCCATCCCCTTGTTTTTAGGCAAACCGCAAACTGCTGGTGTAGGATGTAAAGCTTGAGCAAAACTGGAGATCTGATCGAAACTTAATGCCGTGTTTGCTTTATAGGTAGTTTTTAGATGAACAACATTGCCTGCTTGTGCTGTAAAAGGACCTTGCTTTTGATAATCCTCAATCTGATAGGTAGAAAACAGTTCTTCGATATATTCACTCACATAGGCTTGCTCCTCTATCTCTTTTTTCTCCCATTCAACAGATTGAACTGCCCTATCATCCAACTTCTGCGTTCCCGCTAAGGCTACCGTTTCTATGGTTTTCCCATCAGAATTTAAAAACCTCTCCGGACTAGCACCTATCCACAATCCTACACTCGGTATATCTACCATCGAAACAAAAGCATTGGGATAAGTTTCGTTCAATCGAAGAAAAATAGATGCTGCATCCTTACGTCCCTTACCATTCAACACATGTATTCTGGAAAGAATAACTTTATCAAGCTTTTTATTCTTTAAATCAGCAAGCATTTGATTGATTTGCTCAAAGTAATCCTCCATCGAACTTTCATAAACGTCCGAATCCTCATCAAGCTGATTAGGTAAGCCTGAAAAATCTACAAATTGTGTTGAATTTGAGCTGAACTCAAATTCTGGATCTATAAAGTAGGCATCATGTTCTCCATCCACATCAAAAGGTGCAAATAAAAACCCGTCCTTCCCTTTCAGATCCAGTAAATTGGAAAACTTAGATGGACTGGTTTGAGTACCTATCTTAATTTCTTGATCTCCTGGCAAGGAATAAGCATAAAACGAAAGTCGTTTTTGTATGCATTGCTCTAGAAAATATTGTATTGATTTTTCTTTGTCCTCCAATTGGCTCATTCTCTATTTTTTAATGATCACATTGGTTATTCGACAAATCGACACAAGTTTTTCTTGTTCATTTAGCACATTCACCTCAACGATATGAGTCATTTTGCCTCTATGAACAAACTTGGCCTTGGCGGTAATCTTTCCTTTTCTCAAGCTTCTGATATGATTGGCATTAATCTCCATACCTTTCACATCATAAGCTGCTAAATCAGTATGAATTACAGAAAGTGCGCTCCCAACTGACTCTGCCAGTGCCAAAGTGGCTCCTCCATGAAGTATTTTCATAGGTTGCCAATGGTTCGATGTCACCTCCATTTCTGCCACCAAATAATCTTCACCTACTTCTGTATATATAATTCCTAAATGCTCCATTAAGGTTTCGGAGCACATCTTATTTAAACTTTCTAATGCCTCGGTATTTTTAATCATTCTACAAAAATAATGTTTTCGTTAAGACTTCCCCCACTGCTTACGCATAGAGCCAAAAAAAGCTCAATTGAATTGAGCTTTAACTAGGAAAAATATCTTAATATAAATTAGTCAATTTTTACATTAACTGCATTTAATCCTTTTTTTCCTTCAACAACATCGTAAGTTACGTTATCTCCTTGGTCGATTTTGTCGATCAAACCTGTAACATGAACGAAAATGTCTTCTTGTGTTTCACTGTTTTTAATAAAACCAAAACCTTTAGTTTCATTAAAGAATTTTACTGTACCTGTAGGCATTACTTAAAAAATTTAAAATTATTACGTAGTAAATGTACGTAAATTGATTTAATAACTAAACAAATATCTGATTATTTTCAATTTTATTGACCAAGAATCACCATCAAGCATACAATACCTGATATTCAACACAATACTAACAATATTCTTCAATCAATCTGGCCAATTTGATGAACAGAAGAACAAAATCTGTAAAAATGACTTTTGGCAGTTTAAATATTAATCCTACATTTGTAGGCAAGAAGAACAAAGAAATGAGACATTTTAACAACAATAATAACCTTTTCAATAATTTGATGAATAATTCATCGAAAACGGGAAGGCTATAGTTGTTATCGAACGAATATTTACATGAGCCTTCCCAATTTGGGAAGGCTTTTTTATTTGCAACAAATGATACAATTTTTCAACAATAATAATAACAATAATAATTCTCCCCCAGGGTGAGGAAGTAGCATTGTTATACCATATTACAAGCCTTTCTCACCAAATGAGAAAGGCTTTTTTTATCAACTTATTTCTATTAACTAAAAATTTTAAAATCATGAAAAACTTAATTATTCCTAAGGCTTACAAAAGCATCTTATGCCCTGATACTACTGAAAAAGCAATTAAATTTATCAAGGATCAGTTTCAACTTCAGCTCTCTTCTGAACTAAAACTTCGCAGAGTAACTGCGCCTATGATTGTATTGAAAGGTACAGGTTTGAACGATGATTTAAATGGCATTGAGCGACCTGTAGCTTTTCCAATTAAAGGCCTGGCAGAACAAACTGCAGAAGTAGTTCACTCATTGGCAAAATGGAAAAGATACATGCTTGGCGAACTTCAAATTCCAGCTGGTAAAGGTCTTTATACCGATATGAATGCTCTTCGTCCTGATGAAGACTTTACCAACCTTCACTCCATTTATGTAGATCAGTGGGATTGGGAAAAATCAATTAGCAAGGAAGAACGAAGCATTGAGTTTCTAATTAGAACCGTAAAACAGGTTTATGCTTCAATTAAGAGAACAGAATACATTTTAAGTGAATATTACCCAGCTTTAAGTCCTCAATTGCCTGAAGAAATCACTTTTATTCACTCGGAAGAATTATTGGAAAAGTATCCTGATTTAAGTCCAAAAGAAAGAGAAACTGAAGCTGTAAAGGAGTTTGGAGCAATCTTTATTATTGGTATCGGAGGTGAATTGAAAAACGGAGAACCGCATGATGGCCGTGCTCCTGACTATGATGATTGGACTACTCCATCGGTTAACGGATACAAAGGTTTAAACGGTGATATTATTCTTTGGAATCCTGTTCTTGAACAAGCTTTTGAGATATCATCAATGGGAATTCGAGTAGATGAAAAAGCATTACTGGAACAGCTGGAAATTAAAGGAGAAGAAAAACGAAAAGAGTTAATGTTCCACAAGAAGTTATTGTCTGGAGAATTACCTTACTCTGTTGGAGGAGGAATTGGTCAATCAAGATTGTGCATGTTCTTGCTTCGTAAAGCTCATATCGGAGAAGTTCAATCGAGTATCTGGCCTGATGAACTAAGAGATACTTGCAAAAAAGCAGGAATTATATTCTTATAATCAAAGTAGTCCCCCGCCCTACAGAAAAAAAGAGGCTGTCCAACTGACAGCCTCTTAAAATTTATGAAAAAAATCTATCTGTGGGCGATAGGATCTGCATCTCCGTCAGGATCATTGTTCACATATCCATCGGTATGGATAGGACCTAATAACAATAAACCACAAACGTGAGGCGCAGCATTGATGTTCCACTCATAGTTGTATATCCTCCATTCAAATAGCATGACTTGATATTTACACCTGGAGCACAAACGTCAACCGGTGTTCCATAATTTGAGAATGAAGCAAAATTATCATTGATATCAGAAGCTGATACAGTATAAACATTTGGATGATTAGCTCTAGCTGGAGAATAATATAAAGCATCATCAGATGAGTTACCAGCTGCAATTGAAATCAAAATTCCTAAATCAGCAACAGACTTTACTGTCTCATCGTAAGCATCGTAAGTATAACGAGTTTTTGGTCCTAAACTCATATTAACAGCATCACCAGGCTGACCTTCAGCAGCAATATAATCCAATGCAGCCATAGACCAAGACATGTTACCATTTCCTCTTCTGTCTAAAACACGACAAGAAACAACTTTAGCATTAGGAGCAACTCCAATTACACCAATAGTATTATTCAAAGCAGCAATCGTTCCTGCTACATGAGTTCCATGTCCATGTTCATCGTCTGGAGTAGTTTTACCTTGAGTAATGAAAGTCTTACTTCTTGCAACATCAACATTTAAATCTGGGTGATCCAAGTCAATACCAGAATCAATAATCCAAGCAGTTTTTCCAGTTCCATCACCTGCACCACCAATGCGAGTAATTCCCCATGGGGTTTCTTGTGCTGGCTGAGTAGATCCTCCTCCTGGTTTTCCTAATGAAATCTGAATATCCTTCTCCACGCGCTTTACTTTTGGATCAAGCAACAATTTTGCTACCTGATTTTCATTAAGCTTTACTGAGAAACCCTGAATTGCAGTACTGTAGGTATGCTCAACATTTTCTTCTGAGATTCCATTACCTTTAAGGAATTTAGCTACATGTGACTTCATACGAATCGCTTTCTTTTCGTAGCCTTTTAATCCTTTCAATTCACTCTTCAATACAACATCATCATTAAACTGAACAACGTAGGTGCTCTTTCCACCTTTAATGTCAGATAATTCTGATTTTACCATTGAAGTTACTTCAGGAGTTTCGTTCAACATTTCATCCTCTAGAGAATTGTCACAGGATGTTACTACAGCACCCATTAGTGCTAGTAAAAGCATGGCTTTCATAGAATTTAAAAAATTCTTCATAAAAATAAAATTTAATTTAGTTAGTGATTAAATGGTTAGTTACAATACATTTACACAAAATGATAGTTTTACATTGTCAAATGCATTGTAAATTTGATATACACCTATATATTCTGCTTTTTCCAAAAAGGTAACCCTCAAAAAGATTTTTTTTTTCAAAAATATTACAACATAAAATATAACACATTGATAATTTGAACCTTAATCTCATTATTTATTTTTCTAATTATTTCTTTCTGCCTATATTTAAACTTAATCATTAAAATACCCCCTATGAAAATCTTACTTTACATTATTGGAGCTCTTGCTCTTATTATCGGGATTCTCCATCTTATCGCGCCAAAAACATATCAGGTAGATAGAAAAATTGTTGTTTCAAAAGAGGTTGACACTGTTTTCAAAAGTCTATGCTCGCTAAAAGAGCAACAAATTTGGTCTCCTTGGGCCGAAAAAGATCCTGAGATGAAAATAACCTATAATGGAACTGATGGTTCCATTGGTTCTTTCACCCATTGGATAGGAAATGAAGATGTAGGTGAAGGCGAACAAGAAGTTACGAAGATTGAACCTAATTCTTACATCGAAACCGAACTGAGATTTTTAAAGCCATGGAAATCTACAAGTACTGGCTTTTTTGAAATTAAACCTATTGCCGAAGGAACCGAAATAACTTGGGGATTCAAAGGGGAAAACACTTTCCCCAGCACAGTTATGATGGTTTTTATGGATTTGGATAAAGCCATTGGTCCTGATTTTGAAAAAGGGCTGGCAAAATTTAAAACTTACATCGAAAAATAAACTGCCATGAAAAAAAATATGGGAACTTTAGATCGCATCTTACGAGTAATTGTTTCAATAACTCTTGCAATTCTTTATTTTACAGATATCATTACCGGAACCATTGGCTTAATTGTATTCATTTTTGCCTGTGTAATGTTTCTTACAAGTGTAATTGGTAATTGTCCGCCATATACATTATTGGGAATTAACACTTGCAAGGTCAAGCCAGAAAAAGAATAAAAAAATTCGTGCCAAAAATGATCCTCGAAGCTCTTTTCTCGAGGATTTTTTTGTATTATAAAACATCTTGAAAACTCTGATTTTCTTGGTTATATTTAAACATTCCATGATGCATTACAGCAATCATAACGGCATGCTTTCGTATCATTAAATAAAACCAAGCGACCAATGAACAGAATTCAAGACGAAGATCGAATTGCTTATTGTGGAGTTAATTGCTCAACATGTCCGGCATATGTTGCTACCCAAAGGAAACAGGAGAAGGTGAGGATTCGAATTGCTAAATTGTGGTCTGATGAAGATCATAAATACGAAGCCTGCGAAATTACTTGTAAAGGATGTCATGAACCTTGGGGCAAAAAATTTCGCCATTGTGCCGAGTGTGCCGTAAGAGAATGTGCCAGGCAAAAACTGCTTGACACCTGTGCTGAATGTAATGAATATCCTTGTGACAAATTAGTAGAGTTACATCACACACTGGATAAAAAAATAACCCGGATTAATTTAGATGACATAAGACAAAATTAAAGAGCTGGATGATTCCAGCTTTTTTTTACCTGAGTTCAATTAGAATATTGGCAGGTTAATGGCCAGTCTGCGAATATTAAAAGCATGAATAAGACATTTCTCAACAGATCTATAATTCTCCATTGGTTGCAGAATTACGGCCTCCACATTCTGATTTTTATTATTGAAATACCACGAACGATGATGCCCATCGTGAACAATGTAACGTATTCTTTTTTCCTGATACAAATCCCAAACAATAATAGGCGGAAACTCCTTTCCTTGTTCCAAAATGTAATCATGAGCCGCATCTACCATTTGCAGTTTTTCTTGTTCTAAGCGAACCTGGCTCGCCCATAACACTTTTGGGTTCATTATTTTTGGAGGCAAAACTTTAATGTGATCAGGATTCAATTGAAATTGAATGCTTGCCAACTTGCACAAGTTTGCGGTTGTATTCCCTTTTACCCAATGCGTTCTCCCCAGAAAGGCATTGTAACCTCTCTCTCTTTCTATCGGATCTGTAGAAAGCAATAATTTGGTTATCTCGAATGGGGATTTGATCTGCATCATATATCCTCAAGTTACGAATATCTGCAGACAATGGAATACTGTATTGCAGGGTATTACAATACTTCACACTCTATTAGCCTAACAATGGATTGTACATTAGCTTAAGGATAGACACTGTATTAGCATAAGGATATAGAGTCTATTCTTCCACTGTTCTCATTAAGCAAGTTCGATCAAAACTGTAAGGTAAATTCAGTAAGGCAATTGGGCTTGGAACGCACAGCAATGGTTCCACTGTGCAGTCTCATAATCTGTCTTGACAAGTTTAATCCAATACCAGAACCTTTTTCTTTGGTGGTAAAAAAAGGTGTGAAAACATTGTCAATTACATCTTCTGAAATACCGACTCCGTTATCTCGAATAATGATAAAATTAACTGGATTCACTTCTCCTGTGGAAATGGACAAAGTTTTATTTTCCGTTTCTTTCAACGCATCAATTGAGTTTCTGACTAAATTTATTAATACTTGCGTAATCAATTTTTCATCAGCAATCAATTCCTGATCCTTATCTTGGAAATGATATTTAAATTCTATTTGCTCCGCTTTAAATTCCTCTTTAAAAAGCGTTTCAATTTGCATGAAAAGTTTCTGTATCGGAATCAATTCGAAGTGTGGTTTAGGCAAATGAGTTAGGTTTTTATATTCATCAACAAAAGCCAAAAGTCCTTTACTTCGTTTACGTATGGTTGTCAAACCCATTAAGGTATTGGAAGTCGTTTCTTCCTCATTCCAACCTTCTTTTGATTTTCTCTCATTATTCTGATACAACTCAATCAAACTACCTGATAACATAGAAATTGGACTTACCGAATTGGTAATTTCATGTGCAAAAACGCGAATCAACTTGTGCATGGCATCCATTTCTCCTTCGTCAACTGCATTCTTGATATCCTGGAAAGCAACCACTTTCAATTGCTCATCCTCTAATCTAAAACTCGTAGCTTTAACCGCTAATTTTAAAATCCTGTTTTTAACCAGATAGTTTCTCAACTCTTGCTTACCCGATTTTGTTCTTTTCAAAAAATCAGGAAACTCCTTATCGATACATTCCAATTCGGACACGTTCAAAAAATCCTCCACCAAAAACAAATCCTTAAAAGCAGAATTACACAATTTTACATTCCCCTTTTTATCGAAAGCCAGAAGTCCAATCCCCACCAATTCAAGAGTATGCTGAAAAAATATAAAATCCTTTTCCTTCTCTATTTTAACTTTGCCAAAAGCATTAATAATGTGGTTAAAACTTTGATGCAAATTCTTAAAGGCCTTGTCTTTTTTTTGCTCATTAAACACCAAAGTTGAATCCTGATATTGAAAAGCATCAAAAAAACGAGACAAATCTCTATTTGTTTTATTCACATAGTGCAATAAATAAACAATTTGCAACACCCAGAACACAGCCAAGCTGTAGGTTGTAACCACCATATATTCTCTCGATTGAACATACAGAAACAATACAGGGGTAAGCGATATAAAAATAACCTGTATTATTATTCCAATATAGAATCGTCTATAAATCATACTTTTTGATTTTATCGTACAAGGTTGAACGATTAATTCCTAACTCTTTTGCTGCCATGCTCATATTTCCTCCCGTAAACTGAATGGCTTTTTTTATCAATATCCGTTCATTTTCTATTAGATTAAAACTATCAGGCATTACTTCAGCTTTTTTTAGTGATTCCCCAATGACAATATCCTCAGCATTCAGTTTAGTCGAATCATTTAAGATTACCGTCTTCTCGATGATATGTTGTAATTCTCTGATATTTCCTGGCCACGCATGCTTCTCCAGCTTCACTATGGCAGATTTATTCATCTTCATGCTTTCCTTAGCATATTGTTTTGTAAATTTTTCCAGGTAAAAATGTGATATTTCAGCGATATCTTCCGATCGTTCTTTTAAAGATGGCAACTCTAGTGATATGGTATTAATACGATACAACAAATCCTCTCGAAACAATCCATCAGCAACCATTTTATGCAAATTGCAATTTGTTGCTGCAATAATTCTAACATCAATCTGTATAGGAGTACTACCGCCTACAGGAATTACTTCCTTTCGCTGAATCACAGTCAACAACTTTGTTTGTAAATGCAAAGGAACATTTCCAATTTCATCTAAAAACAAAGTTCCTCCCGATGCCAACTCAAATCTACCCATCCGGTCTTCTTTAGCATCCGTAAAAGCCCCTTTCCTGTGTCCAAACAATTCACTCTCGAACAAAGATTCTGAAATTGCACCCAAATCAACATGAACAAACACCTGATCATTTCTCGTCGAACGCAAATGCACTTCTCGTGCAATCACCTCTTTCCCTGTTCCATTCTCTCCTGTAATTAGAATATTGGCATCGGTGGCGGCAACTTTATCCACCGTATGAAAAACCTCTTGCATTTTAGCAGATCTTCCGATTACAAAGCTTTTGTTTTTATTGATTTCCTGATTTAATCTCTTCTGCTTCGACTTCAAACTCTTTATCTCCATTTTAGAACAACGAAGTTGATAAGCCGCCAATAGAGTTGATAGAATATGCTTTTCATCCCAAGATTTTTGCACAAAATCAACAGCTCCCTCTTTCATAGCTCTAACTGCCAACTCGATATCACCGTATGCTGTAATAAATACTACACAAGCATTTTTATCGAAATCCAGTATTTGCTTTAACCAATAAAGTCCTTCATTTCCGGAATTAATACCTGCTTTAAAATTCATATCCAGCAGGATAACATCATATTCCTTCTCTCTTAGTTTTGATACAAGAACATTAGGATTCTTAATTGTATCAATCAATTCAAAGTGTGATTTTAAAAATAATTGAAAAGCAAATAACAATTCTTCATTATCATCTACGATTAGAAGTCTTCCTTTTTGTGGCATAAAAAGATGTATCGATTAGTTTCATTTTCAAAGTTAACAGATTGTTGTAATTCACAACATGAGGTGTTGGAAATTCCAACACAAAACATTTCAACAAAACTCTAACTTTTTGATTTTCTGGTATTATTTTATTTGGCACGCCAATTGGCATTAGAAAAGCGAACCTATAAATTGAAAATAATGATAACTACAAAAGACCTTTGCAAAGTTTTTAGAACGGAAGAAGTAGAAACATCAGCGTTACGTGATGTTAATCTTCATATTCAAAGAGGAGAATTTGCAGCTATTATGGGACCATCAGGATGTGGCAAATCAACCCTTTTAAATATTATCGGATTATTAGATAATCCCAGCAATGGAAACTACATTTTTAACAACACTGATGTAACTGAAAAATCGGAGAAGCAAAGAACTCATTTTAGAAAAGGAAATATTGGTTTTATTTTTCAGAGTTTCAACCTAATTGATGAATTGACAGTTTTTGAAAATGTTGAGCTTCCTTTAATCTATATGGGATTGGCTACATCAAAAAGAAAAGCCAAAGTGAACGAAGTTCTTGAGAGAATGAATATTTCACATAGAGCAAAACACTACCCTCAGCAATTATCGGGCGGACAGCAACAACGTGTTGCCATCGCAAGGGCTGTAGTGACTAATCCCAAACTAATATTGGCCGATGAGCTACTGGTAACCTTGATTCGAGCAATGGTACTGAAGTAATGGAATTGCTAAAGGAACTAAATCAATCAGGAACTACTATTGTTATGGTAACTCACTCGGTAAGAGATTCGGAATATGCTGATAGGGTAATTCATTTGTTTGATGGAAAAGTGGTGTCAGAAAACAAACAAAAACAGAATTCGAAAGAACTTATCAAAGAAGAATTATAATTCTTACTTTTAATCCAAACAAACTTTACAATATGTTTTTCTACAAGCTTAAACTTGCCATAAGAAGTCTTGCCAAAGGCAAGCTTAACTCTTTTATCAATATTTTTGGTCTTGCAGTTGGTATGGCTGCAGTCATACTAATTTCCATATTCATTCAATACGAGTTGAGCTACGATAAATTCAACTCCAAATATGACAGAATTCACCGTTTGATTTCTCAATTGGGGAAAGAAACAGCAAATGACCATGCCATTTGTCGAAGAATAAACCACGAGGAATACAAGGGAAATATCCCAGGACTAGAAGAAATAACCCAATTGTACAGAGGATGGGAATGTGAAATTCACCATGAAGATAAAAGGTTCTTTGGGTTCAAATTTCATTTTGTAGATGACAATTTCACTAAGGTTTTTGATATCGATTTCCTTCATGGCAATCCCGAGACGGCATTGGAAGACACTAAAAGTGTTGTTCTGTCTGAAAAAGCAGCTAAAACTATTTTTGGCAGGACTGATGTGCTTGGCTCCTTAATAAACCTTAACGGAGTTGACTGTACCGTTTCCGGAGTTACCAAAAACTTACCTAAAAATTCGCACTATGATTTTGAAGTATTGGCTCCATTGGAATACATCTATCCTATCAATTCAAAATCGGGCCTAGAGTTTTTCACCTATGCATTGGTAAAAGAAGGTGCAGATCAGGAAGCTTGTTTAAATAGCGTATTAAAGGAATACCGTAAAAGTATTGATGGATTTCAACAATATGGATACAAAACAGGAGCCTATTTTCAAAAACTAAGTGACGTCCACCTGCATTCTGCACACTTGCATAGTATTGGACCAAAAGGAGATATCAATATAGTATTGACCTACATTTTTCTGGCCAATTTAATTCTTTCCATTGCCATCATAAACTTCATCAACATCATGACTGTACAGTATGAAGGCAAAATCAAGGAAATTGGCATGAGAAAAACCATAGGTGCAACCCGATGGCAGTTAATCAAGTTATTTGTGGGTAAATCCATACTTCTCACCTTTATTGCTTTGGTTTTGGGAATAATTTTAGCAGAAATATTCCTTCCACATTTTAATCAATTGGTGTACAGGGATCTTACACTTGCCTACTCGTCGAACTTACTTTTAAGCATTGGCTTACCGGCATTGGCATTGGCAGTTGGTGTTTTATCAGGTGTTTACCCAGCAATATTTATCTCACGCCCTTCTCCTTCTGTAGCATTGCAAGGTGGTGGTTTAAAGATGAATGGGAAAAACATACTCACCAAAGTATTGGTCATCTTTCAGTTCACGGTTTCAATTACTTTAATTGCATCTCTATTTGTTCTGAACAAACAGATAAACTATTTGAAAAATGCAGATTTAGGTTTCAAACCTGAAAAAGTACTGGCCATTGAGAACATGAATGCAAAAATTAACCAGTCATATTTCTCTATAAAGGAAGAGTTACTAAAACTACCTTTAATCAGATTTGTATCTGCTTCAGATCATATACCAGGCGGTGGAACCAGTGGACAAGGATTTACTGTTATGGGAGAAGAAGAAAACAAACAAAAATCTTTCAATTCATACAGAATACAACCAGATTATTTCAAGACTACAGGAATTGAACTTAGCCAGGGACGTGCCTTTAAGGAGACAGGTAAAATGCATGAAAAAGGCATCATTATTAATGAAACAGGAGCAAAATTATTGAATCAAGATGATGTAATAGGTTTAAACGTTGAATACAAAGGACAGGTCCAGGAAATCATAGGTGTAGTAAAAGATTTCCATTTTCAATCGCTACGTACTCAAGTAAAACCATTGATGTTTACACACAATAGCTTTAACATGATTAGTGACATTTTGATTCGTTACCAAGGAGATGACCTTCAACAAGTATTGGAAGAGGTGACCAATGTAATTCGCAAATTCGATCCGGGATATGTATTGGATTACACAATCATTGAGAAATATAATCGAGATAAATATGGTGCTGAAGAAAGGTCAATGACGTTTATGAGTTATTCATCCATCATATCATTGGTATTGGCATTGCTTGGACTTTACGCTCTATCCCTTTTCATGGTACAAAAACGCACCAAAGAGATTGGAATCCGAAAAGTGAATGGTGCTACCGAATGGCAAATCACCTCTATGTTATTTTCTATTTTCTCAAGATGGTTAGGCATTGCTTTCCTGATTGCAGTACCAATATCATATTTCATCATGAAGTATTGGCTGGAGCAGTTTGCATATCGTATTGATATCGGAATTCTTCCTTTTGTAATTGCCGGTTTTGTAACAGCTCTTTTTGCCTTGCTAACCGTAGGAAGACAAACCTGGAAAGCTGCGAATCAAAATCCTGTTGAATCTTTACGTTACGAATAAACATTGATTTGCAAAATCAAACTAATTACTAACCTCTGACAACTATAAATATGATTTGGAATAATCTTAAAATTGCCTTTAGAAATCTTTGGCGAAATAAAATATACTCCTTTATAAATCTTTTTGGACTGGCCATTGGTTTAGCTGGTTGCATTGTACTATCCTTATATGTTATAGATGAATACAGTTACGACAAGCACAACAAAAATCACAGTCGAATTTACAGGATGAACACCTCAATTAAAATGAATGAATTCGAATTGACTCATCCAACTTCATCACCGGTTTTGGCTGCAACCTTAATAGAGGATTTTCCGGAAGTAATTGATGCTTGTAGAATTGTTGAGCTCTTTGAACCAACTGTCATTAAATCAGAAGAGAAAGGTTTTACGGAGAAGAATTTTTATTGGACCGATCCTTCCATCATCAAAATTTTTGACCTCCAAATCCTGAAAGGAAATGGAGAACAAACACTTGCAAATCCTTATCAGGCAATCATTTCTGAAAAGACCGCTTTAAAATATTTTGGGACAATTGATGTAATTGGCAAACAGGTTAAAATGGAAGATTTCGGTAAAGATCAGGCTTACACAATATCGGCTGTAGCAACAGATTTGCCTTACAATTCACACTTTCATTTCCATTTTTTAACCTCTTTCAAAACCAGTTTTAAAAACGAGGTAACCAGTCATTATAACGATGGAGCCTACACCTATGTTCTTTTAGATAAAAAGGCAAACGGAGAAGCATTTATGAAAAAAGTACCGGGCTTGGTAAAAAGGTATATTGAACCGGCATTAAAGAGTATCAGAAACATGAGTCTAAAAGAGTTGGAATCCAATGGCGATTATTACCGAATGTTTGCCATGCCTTTAGCTGATATCCATCTGCACTCCACTTCCATATATGAATTGGAAAAGAATGGAGATGTCAATAATGTGTACATATTTCTGTTCAGTTCAATTCTGATATTATTGATTGCCTGCATCAATTTCACCAACCTGAGTACGGCAAAATCAGCACAAAGAGCAAAGGAAATTGGCGTTCGAAAAAGTTTAGGATCAACCAGAAAAAGATTGATCCTGCAATTCTTGTCTGAATCGATACTTTTAAGCTTTGTAGCCTTACTGGTTGCACTTTTACTGGTGGAACTAATGATTCCAGTGATAAACTCCCTACTTGACAAACAGTTAGGAAAACTCTATTACTCAACTCCTGAACTGATTCTACTTTTCCTTGGGATTGCACTGTTTACAGGATTATTTGCAGGTAGTTATTCTGCTTTTTACCTATCAAAATTCGATCCTGCCAAAGTATTAAAAGGGGAATTGAAATCGGGTAAGGGTAAATCACCTCTTCGTCAAAGCCTCGTAAGTTTCCAGTTCTGTATCACCATATTTCTATTTGTTAGTACCTTAATTGCCTACCAACAAATGGACTTCATCAAACAAAAGGATTTGGGATTCGATAAAGAAGATCTTTTAATCGTTAGAAATGTACAAAGCCTGAGTGCAAAGGAAGCCTTCAAAGAAGCATTTCTTAAAAACAGCAATGTGGTTGATGCCTCTTTAACCAACAATATTCCGGGAGGTTTTTACGATGGTTTCTCCATGTGGAAAACCACTGGTGATGATCAAAATCCATATTCAACCAGATATACGACAGCAGATTTTGATTTTGCAAAAACAATGGATATGAAGATGACTGTTGGGAGATATTTCTCTAAAGATCGTTCTTCTGACAAAGATGGTTTAGTGGTAAATGAAGCCCTGGTGAAAGATATGAACTTAAGCAATCCTGTTGGAACAGTTGTTAAAACACATATGGGAAACAAAACCATTATTGGTGTGGTAAAGGACTTTCATTATGTATCTCTGCACATGAAAATTGGGCCCTTGGTATTTTTACATCCCGAAGGATTACCGCAATCATATCTTGCAATTAAATACCGAAAAGGTCAGAAGAAAGAGGTGCTTAACCTGTTAAAATACAACTGGAGCCAACAGGCATCAGGATCTCCTTTAGATTACTTTTTTATGGGAGATCAATTTGCCAGTCTCCATAAAAACGAGAACAATACCATGCAGCTTTTCTCCATATTTTCCATTCTATCCATTCTGATTACATGTTTGGGCTTATTGGGATTGAGCTCATTTACAACTGAGCAGAGAACCAAAGAGATTGGCGTAAGAAAAGTTTTGGGCGCAAGCGATTTTAGCATTCTACACATGCTAAACAAGGACATTTTAAAATGGATGCTATTTGCCATTGTCATTGCCAGTCCAATTGCATGGTATATCATGCACAACTGGCTAGAAGCCTTTGCATATCGCACAACAATAGAATGGTATATTTTTATTATTTCCGGTGCAACTGCCATGATACTAGCAATGGCAACCATCAGTTTGCAGGCATGGTTGGCTACAAGGAAAGATCCTGTAGAGGCATTACGATACGAATAGTTACTTCAAAATAAAAACTCCCGAGAATCTTATTCCTTCGGGAGTTTTTATCTTATAACAGATCACTGGCAACTTTATAAATGGCATTAATTCGGTGTTCTTCGGCAGGTGAACTTCCCTTCACATAACCTAAATCACTCAAGCGCAAATGCGTAAAGTTTTCCAAATTATTGCGCTCCATTGTTAATTTACCACAATCCAAATTACAACCATCAATTACCAAACAGTCTGAATTCTTAACCGAATCAATCATTTGAGGGATTCCTGCACCAACAAAAGCCAAACATTTCATTTGTGCAAGTTTGTTCTTGTTCATCTTCCTAGCAACCAAATCGGTTAATTCACCAACGTCTGCAGCTCCAGAACAGGCAAATACAACTTTTGGACTCTTTTTTTCGCAATCGCATTTTTTATCACTCATCATTCAGGATTATTAGAGTTATTGAATATCATCCTTAATTTCATTTGCAATCCGATCAAAAACCTCATCAAACTCTCCCACTCCATCCACCTTCATTACCCCATGAAGTTGATTGTATTTCTCAATCACAGGAACCGTTTTATGCTCATGCTCCTGCAATCGCTTCACAATTTTTGAAGTTTCGGTATCGTAAGGCATACATCTATTAGTTTTACTTCTGGCATCTAACCTGTTAATTAATTCAAGCGTAGGCACCTCAATTTCTATAATCTTACTAATCGACGAATTGTGTTTTTTTAATAAACCATCCAAAATATAGGATTGCACTAAAGTTCTTGGAAAGCCTTTGAAAATAAATCCTTTCACACCATTGGAGCTTTCTATCTTCTTTTCAATCAACTGAACAACAATCTCGTCTGGCACCAATTCTCCATTCTCATACAATTTAATAATATGTTTACCTATTTCAGAACCACTTTTAATTTCATGATCCAACATTTGTCCCGTAGCAACATATTCCAAACCAAACTCTTTGGCCAAGGCTATGCCTTGTGATCCTCTTCCTGATCCTGGATATCCAAACAATACAACATTGTACAAGCTCTTGGCAAGTTCTTCATTAATTACTTTCTGGATTTCCAGATTTACCTTATCAATGGATTGATTTCCATTAATCCCATAATAAATTCCTTTGTCTTTGTAAAATTGAAGAACTGGTAATGTCTTATCCCTATACTCTCTCAACCTGTTTCTTATAACAGCTTCATTGTCATCTGATCTTCCTGAAGTTTTACCTCTATTCAATAATCTTGAAACCGATATTTCCTCTTCTACTTCCAAACTTATCAAACAATTTAAGGAAGTATTTAGTTTTATCATCAAACCTTCCAGAATATAGGTCTGAATATAAGTTCTGGGAAATCCATCGAACAAAAATCCATTTGCATCCGGATTCTCGGTAATGGTTTTTTCAATAATCTGTACAATAATCTCATCGGAAACTAAGCCTCCAGACGCAATTATACTTTGTGCCTCCAATCCTAATTTACTCCTTTCCTTTATTTCTTTTCTCAAAAGATCTCCCGTAGAAATGTAAAACAGATTGTATTTCTTAATCAAGAATTCAGACTGTGTCCCTTTTCCTGCACCAGGAGGACCGAATAAAGCAATATTTATCATATTGGTAAGCATTTGAATTAATGAACTTTCCTAAAAACAACTATTAAAATAGCATTTCCGCACCTAAAATTCAAGAAACAGATATTTTTTAACAAAATTCAAAAGTCACCATAAATCCCAATCACCTTTTTCTTCTTCATATGAAGATCAAAAAAAATTTTTCCTCACAGACTAAATTTCTTATATTAAAGATATCCAACCCAATACAATCTTTTTTTTCCTACACTTTGAATCATTTACATATGAAAATGCAAAACAAAAGGAACAAAAGCCGTCGAAAATTCTTACAGTCAAGTGGAATAATTGGAGTAAGTACACTTCTTGGAGTACAAGCATTCCCTCTTTCCTCCTGCTCAAAAAAAACGGAATCATCTCAAACCATTAAAGTACTCACTCCTGAAGGAAAGCTTATGGAAGTTGAAGCCGATCAACTGCAAGAAATTCACCACCACAAACCTGTTTCAAACAAAGAATCGCGTAAGGGAATTCCTGGAAAAAAATTTGTTATGGTAGTTGATCTGGCAAAATGTAAAAACGCAAGAGAATGTGTAAAAGCCTGTGAAGCACATCATAATTTGCCACCAGATCGCCCTTTTATCAAGGTATTAAAAATACAAGATAATCCACATTCATCACCTTACTGGATGCCAAAAAAATGTTTTCAATGTGACAATCCTCCCTGCGTTAAGGTTTGTCCGGTTGGTGCTACATTCAAACGATCTGATGGCATTGTTCTTATCGATAATCAGCTATGTATTGGTTGCCGATTCTGCATGGCAGCCTGTCCTTACTCTGCCAGGGTTTTTAATTGGGGAAAACCAAAGCCTATAGGCAATAGTAAGCATGCCCATTATTCTCCCGAAACAAGTACACCAAGCCAGGTCGGAACAGTTGAAAAATGTGATTTCTGCCCAGATCATTTGCGGGAAGGGAAACTTCCACCATGTATTACAGCATGTCCGAACGGGGTTTTATACTTTGGAGATGCCAATGAAGATGCTGTTACCAATGGTGTTGATACAGTTCGTTTGAGTAAACTCTTAAAAGACAAAGCAGGTTACCGATATCTAGAAGAGCTCGGCACTGAGCCAAATGTTTACTATCTCCCTCCGGTTGATCGACTTTTCCCATTTAAAGAATAATAACAAATTGTAGATCAAAAATTCTCCCAAACAATATGGAATCAATTCTTAAAACCAAAGAAAACCAACAAATTTTGAATGATTTGACAACTCCTGTTCTCAAGTCAGGACGAAATTTCAAATTTCTTATGCTGGTATTATCGATAGTTATTGCGTTAGGAATTTTCGCATACTACAAACAACTTAAACATGGCTTAATTGTTACTGCAATGCGTGATTATACTTCTTGGGGAATATACATATCCAACTTTGTATTTTTTGTAGCTGTAAGTTTGGTTGGCTCTTTAATCAGTTCCATTCTCAAGCTTGCCAATGCAAAATGGTCGTACCCTTTAACACGGATTGCTGAAATGGTGGCAGTAGCCTCTATTATTTGTGCTAGTATTATAATTATTGTGGACATGGGACGCCCCGATCGATTTTTCCATGTTATTACACATGGCCGCATTCAATCCCCCATCATCTGGGATGTTATTGTTATCATTACTTATCTGGTAATTAGTATTCTTTTATTGCTACTGCCTCTTCTTCCCGATTTGGCCATTTGCAGGGATCAGCTAAATGGAATCCCTCAATGGAAAAAAAGACTTTATAAGGCTATTTCATTGAATTGGAAAGGCAGTCCTATTCAACAAAAAAGGTTACACAGGGCCTCCTCTATTCTGGAAATAATGGTCATTCCAGTAGCTTTTGCCATACACACTATAACGTCGTGGTTATTTGCTACTACATGGCGCCCTGGTTGGGACAGCACCAATCTGGGGCCTATTTTGTTTCCGGGGCTTTTATGCTTGGAGCAGCAGTTATTGTTATTGCAATGTACTTTGTTCGAAGGAATTTCAACCTTCAGAACTATCTAACACACGAACATTTTGACAAAATGGGAAAAATCCTGGTATTGTTATCTCTTGTCTATTTGTACTTTAACATTAATGAATATCTGGGACCCGCTTTTAAAATGGTAGGAGTCGAAGGAGAGCATATTACTGAACTTTTCTCAGGAAAATATTCTGCCATGTACTGGTTTGTTCAGATCATAGGTCTAATTCTACCCATCATCATCCTACTTTTCCGACGTGGAAGAAGACCACTTATCATGTTACTGGTTTCTTTCCTAGTAATCTTGGGTGCATGGCTTAAGAGATTTTTAATTGTAATTCCATCTTTACAACACCCCTACTTACCAATTCAGGACGTGGACGAATCCTACCTCCATTATTATCCCACATGGGAAGAATGGGCGATCACTTTTGCCACATTTGCTGGAGTAATACTTATGGTAAGTTTGATGATGAAAATTTTTCCTGTTATACCTATTACAGAATCCATAAATAATCGATCATCCAAAATCGCAGACAATGTTACATCAAAAAAATAATCTCTTACCCATTAAAGGTGTACTGTATCAAACCACCAAAAGGCTTGTTATTGTAATTTTCTTTTTGGGTTTCGTTACGGAAGTATTCGCACAGGAAAGAGGGACTAAAATTGAGCTTCACTTCTCTGATACGGATTCAGTCAAGCTAATTACTGCAATTGTACGGGAACAACACCCTGTGGGTATGGGAGCTCCTGTAGCAGGGATCGACCTGTACTTTTACGTACAAAGAAGCTTTAGCCTTCTACCTATTGGAAGTGTTTTCAACACAACGGATGAATCGGGGAAAGTGGAAATTGAATTCCCTTCAGATCTTCCTGGCGACACTGAGGGAAATGTCATACTATTGGTAAAAATTGAAGATACTCCACCCTACCGGGATACCACAATACAAGAAACCATCTCCTGGGGAATACCCCTGGTAATTGATGAACAGCAAAATAAAAGAAGCTTGTGGGCTGCAAGGGCAAATGCGCCAATGAGCCTTATCTTGCTGGTAAACTCTATTCTATTGGTTGTATGGGGAATAATTGGTTACATTCTCTTTCAACTATATATGATTTACAAAGAGGAATCTGCCTCTGTTAAAAAAGTCGGACAAGATAAAAGTTCCGACAACAAATAAATTCGAAGCTAAAATTTTTCACAATTTAAAAGAATCAACATCATGAAAAATCCAATCAATGTATTATTAATTCTTCTGCTTTCAGCATTGTCACTTGCGTGGATTGAATATCAGGCTAAACCGTGGAAGGTGCCAGACAAGTATGTAAATCTCAAGAATCCTTATGTCAATAAAACAGACGCGAAATTTGTAGGAAAAACATTATACAAAGTCCACTGCAGTTCCTGTCACGGCAAACAAGGTCTGGGTGACGGAGTAAAAGCTAAACGACTTAAGTCTGCCGTACCTAATTTTTCTCTTCAGGATTTTCAGAAGCAAAAGGACGGGGAACTTTATTTTAAATCTTTCATAGGAAGAGATGAAATGCCCAATTTTGAGAAAAAAATCCCAAAAGAAGAGGATCGTTGGCAATTGGTCAATTATATGCGAACATTAAAAAAGGAATGAGGAACTTTTTCTTCATTCCTAAAGCAATGATATAACATATAACAGGCGTAACACATCAACTTATCATCCTACTTTGCCAAAGCAGATAATATAGAATTACATTCAAGCTTAGAGGGATCGAATTATGACTCAATCGAATCAAACTAATCGTTCTGACAATGATTCATTGCTAAAGAGAATACAATTGTTAGAACAACGGATTTCAAGAATTGAAGAATACCTGGGAAACTTACAGTTTAGGAAAGGAGTATTATCTTCTTCACCTGATTTTCCCGAGAAAAAAGCATCTCCCTCAGGAATTGAACAAACTGAGAATGGTATTGAATTCAAGGTTGGGGAATTTGGCTTGGCCTGGTTGGGAAGTATTGTTCTTTTAATAGGGATTATCTTTTTAATGAACTATTCAAAAGACATAGGTCATCCTATTGTTTCAAGCCTAATTGGATATTTTTCTGTTCTGTGTGTGTTCGCCTTATCTCATGTGCTCAGAAAGAACTTCTCTCATTTGTCTTTCATGCTTCAGCTTAGTGCACACCTGCTTCTGTACTATGTAAGTTTATTATTGCATTTTTTTACTCCCCAACCAGTTATCTCACAGTCTTGGATTGTTATCTCACTACTTCTGATTATATCAGGAATTCAGATTTACCTTGCCGTAAAAAAACAGTCAAAACTTTACGGTGGTATGGGCATACTTCTATGTCTTTTAACTGCAGTCTTCTCTGAGTCATTGCAGCTACAGTTCTCTTTACTGCTTTTTACTTCGTGTATCACATTATTTTTTCTACTTCGATATTCCTGGTGGCACATTTTTTTATTCTTTCTATTCCTGGTTTATTTTTCCCATTTGTCATTTTTATTGGGGAATCCAATAATGGAACATTCTATAAGACAGATAAGCAGTCATGGGTTTAATCTCCTTTATTTATTGTGCTATTTTGGAGTCTATTCATTAATTGCTCCACTAAGAAGAAAACTATCCATCTCAGACAATCTTTTTCTTCTTCTTCTGATCTGGAATGGAATATGCTTCACTGTTATGCTGGTAATGAATGTAATCTTCTTTTATCAGGATAATTATATTGGAATTTTTGGAATACTCGCACTCCTATCTCTAATCTTTTCTGTTATCCTGAAATCCATGGAGAGTAGTCAATTTGAAATGTCCTTCTATGCTTGTTTTGGTTTCATGGCATTAAGTGTCTCCGTTTATGGTTATTCTCAACTCCCCAATACTTTTTTATGGCTTGCTCTTCAAAGTTTACTGGTGGTTTCGATAGCACTTTGGTTTAAATCCAGATTAATTACCATTGTTAATACAATATTATTCCTGGGAATTCTTATAAGTTATTTAGCTTATAAAAATCCTACCGGAATGATCAGCTTTACCTTTGCAATAGTTTCATTTGGTTCCGCTCGCATCCTCAATTGGAAGAAGGAACGTCTAAGTTTACGAACAGATCTTATGCGTAACATGTACCTGGGAGCACTCTTAACAATGATGCTTTACGGTCTATACCATGCTATCCCACAGGAATACACCACTCTTTGCTGGACAGCTACTGCAGGATTGTTCTTTTTGACAAGCATATTACTTAAAAACTTCAAATACCGATGGTTGGCAATCTGCACTCTATTTATAACCGTTGTATATCTTTTATTCGTTGATCTGGCGCATTTGGAGCTGGGGTATCGGGTAATCGCCTTTTTCTTCTTGGCAAGTATTTCTTTAGGAGTTTCACTGTACTATACCAAGAGAATCAAAAAACACAAAGACAGTTCCGAAAACAGTCCAAAAGATGGAAACAAAGCATCTTAAATGAATTTAAGTACCATGGAGTTCATCTTCCTTATAGCGGCTTATTTTTACCAATATTAAATTTAAACTAGCCCTATAAATTGCATAATCTCACGGATTTAAATAAATTACAGTAAACTAATCTCTTCAAAATGAAACTACCTAAATCTTTTTACAATTGGACCTCGGTTCTGGGAGCAAGTATTGCGACAATTGCCTTTTTTCTTATCGTATTCTTTTTTGTAATCTCTGTAATCTTCGATCAGGGAAGTTCCTATATGGGGTTAATCATTTATATAGTGCTTCCAGTTATCATGGTTATTGGAATGATATTGATTCCAATCGGTATGATAATGCAAATTCGCAAACGCAGCAAGCTAGAATTTATTACAGGAACACAAAGATGGCCCAGAGTTGATTTAAACGATCAGAAACATCGAAATGCATTTTCGCTTTTTGTCATCATCAGCTTTATTTTTCTTTTTCTTTCATCCATTGGTAGCTACGAAGCCTTTGTTTACAGCGAATCTGTAGCATTTTGCGGCACGCTTTGTCACGAAGTTATGGAACCGGAATATGTAACTTACCAGCAGTCTGCACATGCCAGAGTTGCCTGTGTTGAATGCCATGTAGGAGAAGGAGCTGATTGGTTTGTTCGTTCAAAACTAAGTGGATTGTACCAGGTTTATGCCGTTATCTCTGACAATTTTCCACGTCCCGTTCCCACACCAATTGCCAACTTACGACCTGCCCAGGAAACCTGTGAACACTGTCACTGGCCGGAAAAATTCTACCCTAAACGCTTTAAAAAACAACGAAATTTCCTTGCCGACAGTCTGAATACTGAATGGAACATTCAGCTTCTAATGAAAACAGGTCCTGATCACCATACTCAACAGCTTTCTGAAGGAATTCACTGGCATATCAACCCTAATATCAAAATAGAATTCATGACAACTGATGAGAAAAATGAGTTCATACAATGGGTGAAGTATACCAACTTAAAAACAGGAGAAGAGCACATCTACAAAGACCAAATGATGGAACCAGACTCTGCATTTTATGCCGATGCAAAACTTCATACTATGGATTGCATGGATTGCCACAACCGCCCGTCACACGTATATCTATCTCCTCCTGATTTTATCGATATAGCTTTAGCCGATGGCAGTATCAATAATAAAATTCCTTTCATAAAAATGGCTGCAATGGAAGCTTTAAAATCACCTTACAGTACGAAAGATAGTGCCAATCTGATTATAGAACAGACAGTCTTAGATTTCTATAAGGAAAAATACCCTAAACTTTCTTCCACTTTTAAAGAAGATATTAGTCAAGCTATTGAGGGAATTAAAATGGCTTATCACAAGAATAATTTTCCTGCCATGAAAGTGCGCTGGGATGTTTACCCTGATCATAAAAGCCACATGGAATCGCAAGGATGCTTTCGTTGTCACGATAACATGCATGCAACAGAAGAAGGACGCATCATTTCAAAAGATTGTAATCTCTGTCATACCATAACTTCACAAGGAAAAGTAGATTCATTACAGTTTGCTATTTCTGGAAAAAGTTTGGAATTTAAACATCCGGTTGATATTGGAACTGACTGGAAGGATTACAATTGCACTGAATGTCATGCTTATTTATATCCTTAAAAAAAATATCTAATATTGTCCTGTAATTACAAAATAGACTAAAACTAACAGAGCCAACAATTGCGTTGGCTCTGTTTTCTTATTCTTGGGTAACTATATTATCCTGCCTTTGTTGAATGACGATTTGCTTTTCGCACAGATTTGAGATCTTTGCAAAAAAGTTGCGAACTTTATCCCATTCTTCCACAGGCAAATGACTATTTTTGATACCTACTTCAAATTGGATAATCACCTTATTGGCCTGTTTCTCACTATTTGACTTGATATAAAAATAATCATCCTCCCAATTGTCTTGCAGTTCCTTGATTCCTTTCGCATCAAAACCTTCGGGTAACTCTAGTTCAAGCTCATACGACATCACCTCCTTATTTTTGAAATGGATATCGAGCATACGATCCTTTTGTAAAAATTCTTCCCCCAGTGTTTTTTTCATGAATCTGCCTACACTCAACAAACTTCTTTCTCCAAACTGGGAAACATAGGAAGAGCTCTCCCAGATAACCTTAAAATTAAGCGATGAAGAGTCAGTCCAACGCCCCGATGAAATCAACTTGAAATCAACCACATTACAGTTTTGAATTCCATAAAATTCTTGTAAATATTTTTCAAGACTTTCTGTTCTCTTCTTCTGTTCATCAGCAAACCTTACTCCCAGCTTTTCATTAAAAGCCCTTAATTGTTCTGGTTTTCTTCTCTTATCCCTATCGTTAATAAATTTACCATACTGATCAGTTTTAAACTCATCGAAAAATACCTTATTGGTCATCACCAGTGTATCCCATTCTAATTTCGAAGAACCAGTAATTGTAAATTCCGACTCAATTATTAAAGTTTCATTTTCCGGATCGAATTTTAGTTTAGATACAATATTTTCTTCATTCTCACTCTTTAATTCTGGAAAAGTATATATTGACACAACTGGATTTTCCCCTATGGATGGCACTGCATATGCTTTTATCTCACTTAGCAAGTCAGGTATTTCTGATGGCAGGCTGTACGGATTTATCTTTGTAATTAGGATAGGGTGCTCCTCTCCCTTCACATGTAAACCTAAATTCAACTCATCCAGAAAAAGTAAATCATCCAATTCTCCAATATACTTGGGCATAATGTACAGCAAGTCGTGTTTTATCTCATACATTTTTAAAATTCTACTAATACCACCAACTGTACTATACATCGTAAACCAATTGTAATAATTAGTTCTCTGATTCTTCACAAAAAACTGCTGCTGACACCAATACTCACGTAAAAAGAAATAGATATCATGAACAAGTTTTTCTACATTCTCAGGTCTTTCTTTTCCATACTTTGAGATAATATATTTCTTCAATACAGGATAAAAAGTACCAGCTCCAGCCGTATTTACAGATTTTGCCAGTTTTGCCAAGCCTTGAGGATAGGCAGTATTTTTCATTTTTAATCTCTCACCTAAAAAGTCAGCATATGACACTGGGTATGCAAAAGCCCCACCAGGGAAAAAAGCTTGAAATTTTATGCATGGAAGCTCAGAATAAGGAAAAGCCAAAATTTCATTCTCAAACTTCTCTCTCTCTTCATCAATCAAATGATATTTAACTGCCTTTGATACATCCGTATCTATTTCTTTCATCAAAGGAGCATCATTAACCGATCTGCAATTCAGGTAGCATTTCCGAGCGATTTCCAATGTTAACTCTTGCCTTACAATGGGATGATTATCATTTAGAAAATATCGTACCGGATCAAACATATAGAATTGATCCATTGAAAACCTTCTTTCCATACAGTAATAATAGTCAATCACATCGCCCTTTTCCAGATTAGGTATGGCTATTTTTTGATAGCCCACCTTCCTATTTCGGTGCTTTACCTCCGTATGAATCTTATCAGACTCTCCCACTATTTGCTCACTCCCGTCAGCTTTAATCACCTTAATACCATAATAGTAATGAAGATTGGAAGATCCCCAGAAGAGGCTGTAGTATTTTTGACTCTCAGCAAATGAAAACTCAGAATAACTTTTAATGGCCTTATCATCTATTACTTTTATTCTTTTGTGGGTATGATACTGCTCTTCCAAAAACGATAAAAGAGGTATTTTCTTCACCCAGTAGTAGGTTTCCTTGTTCAGAATAACGGCTGATTCATCCTTCCATTTTTCAGGGATGTCGATTTTCGTCCACTGCTCCGATCTGTTCTCCCAGAATTGATTTCTTAATTGTTCCGCACGCAACGAGTCGGTTTGTCCGTATGACATTCCAAGCATCGAAATTAATGCTAATCCAAATAGTATGATATTCTTCATTTTATCTATTTATTTTTTCATTCTAATGCCATATTAACATCTAATTTACAATAGATAAACAAGTATTCCCTCATGAATTTTATAATTATTTAATCATGTTCGCTTCATCTATTTTTTTCCTTCAAGATAATTTTCTGCTTTCTTGATTTATGCTGGTAATCGAACAATTTTGCAAGGTCTTTTATTTGTTCCTGTTTGTAGATTTTATAAGGAATATACAAATGCGATTTAAATTTTACCAAATTGCCATCCAACAAATATTCCATCCTGTAAAAAGCATCGTCAAATTCAAAAACTAATGGCTTTGGTAAATAGCACAACTCCATAGATTCCGGAATTTCCAAGGTCGTCTCATTCAATTGGTTTATGACTTGAGAAAACCTTATATGCCTGCTTTTAGAAGTATCTTTATCAAAATTGATTTCAGGCATTAAATTGGCAATTCCAATATATCGCTCATCTGCAATTTGTCTTAAAGCATTGTTTTTTAACATGATTCCTGTTAAACTCAAATTTGAATCTCTGTCAAAAGTCGCGGGCAATGCACTAAGGGAATCCAAAAGTAAATTATCTTCCTTGCACATTAGTTCACTAATATTCTTCTCCTGCTCCGATCTTGATAATTGTGATAAACTCATATAGAAATGCCTTTTTGCTTCCCCTTGCAGCTGAAATTTCAGCTTACCACTCAAATTATTTCCCTTCAATTTTAGTTGATAGTGGTATGTTTCGCTGGAAATATCCTCTGCACTCCTTCTCACCGTATCAATTACAAAAGAGTTTCCATTTTCTATGAGAATTTCCTTGCCATTAATCCTGCTGGCCGTTTCACCCAACTTCAAATACTTTTCAGTGGCATCCAGATAATATTTTCTTTTACCCTGATAAAGCACACAAATCATATGGTTATCAACTGCAATGGAAGGCTCTTTATATGTATAGGGCAAATCCTGGGTGCCTAACCATGCCAGGCGCGCATCATATCCAAGGCTAGTAAGCATGGCTTTCAACAAATTCGACATCCCTTTGCAATCGCCATATTTGTTCTCATAAACGGATAAGGCATTTTGCGGACAAAAACCATCTATTCCTTGTTCAAAAGCAATGTATCTTATCTTATCCTGAACCCAGTAAAAAACCTTTTTGATACTATCAAGTTGATTAGAAGCTCCAGAAACCACATCCGAGCTAATCGCTTTAAACTTTTCCAAATCGTATTGCTCTGGCCCTCTCATTTCCTTATACCATTTATACAACTGGTCTACATTTTTCAAAATAGGCTTCCACTCTCCATCCACTGTTCTATACCGATTGTATAAAAACAGAAGATGCGGATGCACATTTGCATAACCTGGAAAATAATCAGATTGGAAAGGAGCGTTTAAGTTTCTGCCAGTATAACGATAAAGAACATCTCCATCAGGTAGTGAATCTACTTCACATGTTAGATCTACATGATCAGAATTATACAATTTCACTTTTATATCCAACCAGGCAGGAACCAATACTTCAATTTCTCTATTCGCCGTGAACAATTTCATATCTGACATGTAGGCTCTGGTATAAAAACGTAAGTCGTCGGTAATACTTTTCACTTCAAATTTCCCATACTGGTCACTTGGTTTGATATTTCTTGAGAAGTAATAATATTTGCTATCGCTCTGAAAAATCCCTGGTGTATTACTATCTCCTATCACTGGCTTTATGCTTTTTCGTCCTGAGCCACCAGCATAGAATTTGTAATCTGTGATTTGCTTATGAGAACTAACAAAATAGTGTCTCATTACCAAGTTATTTTGCAAAGGAACAATACGACACAAATCGGTCTCTTTCACAACCGGCATCCCCCCACTTTTAGACCTTTCAAAAGTGATTGTAGTTTTCCAGTATTCAATAAGAGCATCTTTCTCTTGACTCTCGTCAAGTAACTCATAACTAGATTTGAGTTCAACCTGCGCTTTCAAATCGCAATTAAAACCCAAGAAAACAATTAGAACAGTAAAACAAAATTTTCTATACACATCAGACATATTATAAAACCGATCCTTTTAATAAATAACTCCAAAATAATCATATTTATATTGACTAGAGTATGTCTTATAAACTTTTTACTTTAAGAAAACTATTTGGATTTGTTTTAATTAAAGAGGATATTCGCAGTAAAGAACAAATCGAAATATGAGTAAGAGAAGGTTGACAGGTGAAGAACTTCATGAATTGGGAATCAAGTGGGTTTACAAGCACATCAAAAATGAGTTTGAAATCCTATCTGTAAATATTGAATTTGACAAGAATCCTCAAATTCTAGCAAGAAAAGACGATGAAATGCATTTTATTGTAGTAAAGACTAGCACATATCCTGATGTTGGATCTCTAACTTCAGTTGCTGCCGAAGAAATTATTAAGCATGCAGATAAACACAAAGCTAAGATTCTATTTGCTCACGTTGGTGTAGCAAATGCTGATGCTAAAGATGAATCAGGAATGCAATTCCCTGAAAAAGATGGTCAGTATTATATTAATTACACAGGACTGACAATAGAACCAAATATCTTGCTTGACCCAACCAATAACTAAGATCGGGATTATGACAATGAAAGAAGAATTTAAACGCATTAGGCATGAATATGGAAAAAAAGAATTGCTAGAATCAGATATCAATTCGAATCCATTCGAACAGTTTAAAATTTGGTTTTCTGAAGCGGTAGAACAGAACCTACCTGATGTTAATGCAATGTGTTTGTCCACAGTATCGAGTAATGGCAGACCATCATCAAGAATATTATTATTGAAAGAATTTGATGAAAATGGATTTTGCTTTTTTACAAACTACAATAGCAAAAAAGGCAAAGAACTTGAGAACAACCCTTTTGCAAGCTTGGTTTTCTTTTGGCCTGAATTAGAGCGCCAGATTAGAATTGAGGGGAAAATTGAAATGCTAAACGCTAAAAAATCTGACACTTATTTTAACGAAAGACCAGTGGGTAGCAGAACTGCTGCTGCTATATCTCCACAAAGTAAAGTAATTGCTAACCGTGACGAATTGGATAAGATGGTTATGGAATTTATTGAAAAACATGGAGAAAATTTCGCAAGGCCAGATTTCTGGGGAGGATACAAATTGGTTCCTGATTTATTTGAATTCTGGCAAGGAAGAAAAAATCGATTAAATGACAGAATTGAATACAAAATTGAGAAAAACTCGTGGATTCATCGAAGACTTGCCCCTTAAAAAGTAATCTTCGTCACCATTATTTATACGTTGATATAATAAACCAAGAAAAGCGAATTTCCCAGGGTTACCTTTTACTTATCTCAAGAATATAGTTATGAGATGAATTGGCTAAAAGTATTCTTCTCACTCAGTAAATTGTATGTAGTTAATTCACCCTTCCCAGTCCAGGAAGGGTGTTTTTATTTCTTGATTTTATGAGCAAACTCAAGCGAAACAAAATTATCATAGCTCATGCATACATGTTGAGAACAGCAAACAGCAAACTCTACCATTTCCTGTATTTGTTCTTTTCCTAGAAACACAATATCCTTTTTGCCAATATTGGCAGTAACAATAGTGTAAGCTATGGAAGCATTAAAGGTATCTCCCGCTCCTACCGTACTTACGGGTTTTATCTGCGGTACCGAAAATGAATGCAATTTGTCTGTATATACAAATACTCCATTTTTATTTGCCGTATAAATCAACAAAGCTGTTGAAAAACTCTTCAGCCAATCCTTTGCCTCCTTTACCGATTTTACTCCACCAATCAACTCAAAATCTTCGTTCGAAGCCTTTACAATATCGGCTAATTCCATATTTTCCTTAATGTATGGAAGCACGTCTTCCAACAAAGGCAGGTGCTGCGCTCTAAAATTAGGATCGTAAATAATTATAACACCTTTCTCTTTACAGGATTTTAAAAACTTTACCAACTCAAATCTTAGCTCTTGCTTTATTGCCAAAAAAGAACCAAAAAGTATTACATCATCCTTTTTTACGTCATCAGGGAACTCAATACAGGATTTCTTTCCTGCCCGGGTTTTATAAAAAGCATAGTCTGCATTTCGTTGATCATCTAGAAAAGCCAAGGCCAAATTTGAGTTTGTATCATTAAAACGCGATATCTTCTGAGTATCAACGTCATTTTGCTTAAGAAACTTGATAATCTGCATTCCTACACGATCCTCTCCCAATTCACTAATTAAGGATACATCAATACCCAATCGTCCTAAGCTAACCGATGAATTTAAAAATGAACCTCCAGGTCTTGCCTCTATAGGTTTATCATCTTCAAAAAACAGATCCAAAACACAATCTCCAATGGTATATACTTTTCTCATTACATATTCAATTAAACTCAACATTTCAAAATTATAGAAAATGACCAATGAATTAATAAAATCATCAAATTAGACTCTTTTTTTGCTAAAGGAATGTGAAAAAAATGACCTATTTTTGTAAAAAGTCGACTCTCGCAAGCCTATTTTTAATAAATCTCTGAAAATCCTATAATTTAGATTAAATCTAAACTAAGCGCGAACAATCAAGATTAAATCGTTTTCGATTCATCCAATTTTATCTAACTAAAAATAGCAAGGTTAAATTGAAGGGATTGTGTCTATAGTGTGGAATGCAGGAATTTTTGCCAAGTGAAAAAATAAAGTATTTTTGATTCCGTCATTCCCTAAGCAAACAAAAATTGGAGACATATGCAAAGTAAAAAACCAAGCGAAATTAATAAGAAGGTTAAGGGTAGTCAAAAAGACTTAATCCGTTATATCAACCTTCAATTGGCTTCTATGGGGCAACCTATTTACAAAGGAGATTCCCAAGAGGGGAAAAAGCAATTATCTGATCCGAAATTTATTGAACTGACTGAAAGCTTAATTCAAAACTACAGAGCTAAATCACGTTTATTAGCGGATCATCTTTGCCCTGCCGACCAACGTATACAGAACTTTCTGAATGATTATTTAAAAGATGTAGACGATGAAGTTGCACAACTTCCTACTAATACATTTATTCTTGACCAACCTGGAATTGCAAGAGAATTAAGTTTGCCTCCAAACAAGGATGAACACATTACAGAACTTTTAAGTTCTTATAGAATAAAACAAGGTGTACTTCACAACCCAAAACACGACAGAAGAACTACCAAAGGATCATTCCATATTGTAGAGGGCAGTCTTCCTGTACCTTTGGATAAAATCGAAGTACCTAAAATAGCATTTTCAAAATTCTTAAAAGCAGCACTTACTCCTTCTGCAGAAACCAAGCAATTGCCTTTTACTTCTGCTCAAGAAGATAAAGCCGAATTGATGGTATCTCTTTTACTTCGCCCAATTGTTTGTCCTGAAGTAAAAGATGTAATTAGCCAAAAATCTATGGAAGTAAGATTTTTTGCTCCTGGTAGCCTTGTAAGCAACTTGGACTTTGTAGAATCAATCTTCGGTAACGCTGGTGATCCAAACATCCCTGCTAACGATGCTGGTTTGGATATTGAACACTGGACAGGACATACCGGATGTATTATTTTGGCTCCACAATTGACCAATCTTACCAAGAAAGAGTTAGGTTTACCTCATTACGATGATGCTACAGAGCGTCAGAAAAGAGATGGTGTTTGCTGGATCAAAGAAGACGAACTTTACAACAACGGTACTGCATTTAAATTAACTTGCCGAAGCGAGAATGGTGTTGTAGTAACTTTAATTGCTGATAACTATTTCGGATACTCGAAAAAAGAGATCAAAACACAAATCAGTTTCTCTGCTAACTTGTATGGCTTAGCTGAAGAAGAGCATGCTGGTGGAGCTATCGCCTTCCCAAGAAAGAATTTAGGAGACAGCTTTAGCGGATCATTGTTCATGAAGAACGTTTTGAAAAAGCAATACAGCTACGATGAAGTAGTAAAAGAATTTGGTGCAACCATGGATGTATATCCTGAAGGATTTGCTACTGATAAGGAGTATCCAAACATTTATTATATCAATGAAAATGCAAACATCGATCTTTACCAAAGTAAAGTAAGCTGGGAAAAAGATGGAAAAGAAGAAAGCATTCGATTACTGCCAGATCATTACTATGTACATCCATCTGGATATAAAATGCACATGGAGAAACATCCAACTGCTCCATCTTGGAGATTGGTAAGCACTGCTTCAGAAGGTACTTTCTGTCATAAGCCATGTACTGTGTCAGGTGGAGGAAAGTCGGAAATTTCTAAATCACTTCTGAATGCTATTATTTATAGTTCGTTCTATGTACAAGACATGGAGAAAGACTTTAACCTAGCTGATGAAGTAATTAATCATGATTATACAAAACGTTGGAAAGATCACCCAGATAGAACAGAACCATCAAGATCTTTATTAAGTTCTAATCGTTCTTTAGGATCTGTGGTGAAATTATTAACTCCTTCAAAATATTATACCAAAGAGTACAATGAATTCCTTAATACAATTCCAGATCACGTTAAGGCATTGGTGTTATTCGTTAAGAGATTCTATCGTCCGGAACGTACCGACAGCAACTGGAGAGATTACTTCTCGGTTGACGTAATCAACGGTAGAAAAGGTCACGAATTGTTATTCAACAACCGCAAGATTGTTGCCAGCTACTTACGAGTAGGATTCGCTAATGACAACTCATGGTATTTGAACAAATTGCGTCAAGACTTTATTGCTGCAGCTAAAATTCAAATGGAAGATGATATTACTGCTTCTGTAGTACTTCCTGCAAATCAGTTGAAAAATCTTAACGAAATATACAGTAACAAGAGTGTTAAGATTACAACCAACTGTGAGAAAAGATTCTTCCAGCGTCCTGACGAAGCAATTCACAGAGGATACGATAAAGAAGCTGAGGCAGATCTATCGATGAGAAATAACTTTACATCAAACTACGAACCATTGACTACTGAAGATGGTAAGGAATTAATTGCTGATGCAATTGGTTTTGACATGTATACCAAACCAATTCAGGAAGTGATTAAACGTGGAGCTGATAGTAAAAAGTCTAACTATTTTATTTCTCCTTCACACCCTAGAATTGTAGATGGTGCACCATCTAAAAATCCTAGATACCTTCAGATCAGACCTGATTTGGTAAACCCAATTGATGATCGTTTGGCTGAGGTAGGAATTCGTCTTGCAAGAAGAATTCCATTGGATCAAGCGGTATATCATCCAGTAAATGCAGTTCTTCCAGGAAGAAGAAACAATCCGCCAGAAAAAGAATCTGGAATTCGTGCATTGAGTGTTTACAATCCAATCCACTACCAGGAATTGCCTGAATTGTTCATGGACTTCATCTGTAGTTTAACTGGTAAATCTCCATCAACAACCGGAGCGGGTACCGAGGGAGCATTAACAAAAGGTCCTTTTAATATGTTGTCGCCAACTACCGACCTGAACAATGCCTTACTTTCTTATATCCTTACCGGATATCAAGGATTCTCATCGGCAGCAGGTCATGTAGGAATCGAGAACAGATTCGACCATGATGTTTCATTGTTGATTCCTGAATTGTGGTGTCGTTTGAAAGAAGAAAATCGTGATCCTAAATTGTTAATCAATGAAGGCTCATTGGAAAAATTAAATGATTTCGAATACAATGGAGAAAAAATCTATGCTTCTCGATTAGGATATCGTATTACTGAAGAGTTCTTGTTCCGTTATATGAATCGTATCTTCGATGAGCCTCAAAATGTTTTCAACGAAAGAATGTTGAAGCCAGAGATTCAAGATATGGAGTCATATGTAGATGGTATTAAAAACATTTGCGAAGCTCAAGAAAAAGTTGCAATAAACTACTTTAAGGATAATAGTGTTGATGCTGCGATTCCTCCATTGAAGATTCTATTAAGCATTATGGCTTACGGCGAATACGAAGGAAAAGAGATTTCTGATCCTGAATTGCGTAAACAATTCGATCGTGATGTAGTAATCAATTCTGATTGGTACAAAGAAAGATTGAAACGCAAGCAACAAATCGATATTGAATTCTACGAAAAGCAAATTGCATACATTGAATCATTCATGACCGAGAGATTGAATGCTGAATGGAGCGAAGATCTAAGTCTTGCCGATAGATATGCAAAAGCCAAGAAGGATCTAGAACACGTTAAATCCGCTAAATACCTTGAAAGTTTAGTAGGTACAATTGGTGCTGATCCTTTATTCAGAAAAGCTGAATAATTAAACCTTCGATAATAAACAAAAAGGGTAACTCATTTCCATATGGGTTGCCCTTTTATTTTTAATTACAATTAGCTGTGATCATCTAGGTATATCCTAAAAATAAAATTTTAAATTGTTATTTATTTTGCAAAATAAGATGGGACTATAAAAAAGAAAAAAGCCCGTGACATAGGGGAATCACGGGCAACAATTCTAAAGGGTTAATTAACCTACTAACCAACCTTACGGTTGAACCTTTAACTCATTACTACCTTTCGGTAGGAATTAGACTTTAAAGATAAAAGATTTTTTCAAATTTTAACATTTTTAAACAATTATTTAAACTTTTATATTTATTCTATACAAACCATAATTAATAAATTGATTTTTTAAACTTCTCCATGTAACAGCTTGGCACAATCCAGTTATTTATTATAACACTCTCTTTTAGACTATTATAAGAACAGTCACAACAAAAGCCCCAAGCATTAAACTTGAGGCTTTGTAAAAACACCAGTATATTTATACTAGCTAAACGTACAAAAATTGAAAACAGGCTTTCTTAGTCTTATATTTTTGTTAAAAAGAGTATTTTAAGTGTACCATGAAACGAGCGCTTCCTACTTCCGACGAATCTGCAACCTTACCATTTAATTGAGTTGTTCCGTAAGCAGCTGCAGTATATAAAGCTTGTGTACCAATCATGAACTTACCCGAATACCACTCTACTCTTGGACCAAATTGATATACGTAATCGATATTGGAACCACGGCTATACAATCCCACAAAACCATTGGCATCTGTAGCCAAATCATCTCTTGCACCAAGATTCTTAGTATATCCTGCAAATAATCCGTAACGAACATTACCTGTAGTTGTGTAAATATCAGACCAAATAGATTGTGTGGTAATATTTGTATATTCGTAATCTCCATTTGCTTTTACGTTCTTCACACCATAACCACCTAACATCACAAAGTTGTACATGTTTTGACCATAAATGGTATGAAGGTTCCAAACCACCTTATCAGATTTCACAGTCATCCATGCATTCATTTGAACGCTTGATAACATTTCATCTGTTTTTGCTCCCAATGGATTTTCAATCATTGGTTTTAAAAATTTAACTCCTGCAGTTGCACCTAAAGTAAATCCTTTGGCAAAATCGTATTTTACCTGAGCCGATAGTTCAGGAATGCTTGCCTGCTGCACATATTTTACATTTGCACCATCAGGTCCAGTAGATTTAAAATCCAATTCAGATAAGGCAGCGATAAATGCATACCCCTTATCGAATTTACGAGTGTAACGGAACTGAGGAGCTCTTCCCAATACATTAAATGGAAGACCTCCACCCCAATGCAGTACATTAGGGAAACAAGAAGTAACAAACATTGGATGCCAATACTTACCTGCCAATAATTCATCTTTTCCCCAATCAAGTTTAATAAATGCATGTCTTAAGCGAAATAAACCTGATTTATCGTTTGATGTTCCTACAAAATCTCCTTGAATGGTAGCAGAACCTTTGGCTCCAAATGCCTGAAAACCTGTTATACCAACATTTAATCTAGAATGAATTGAAGTCATGAACAATTCAGAACGATCATTTAAATCTTCTCCATTGATATCGTAAGATTTGGCTGCTGGATAAAGAATAACATCACCTTCACGAGCATTTACTGTTTTTCTTGTATCAAAAATCGCTTCTGCAGAAACAAATCCACCAAGTTTAACTTTTATATCTTCTTTTTTCTGAGCAATGCTTACCAATGGCAACAAGCTCAATGCTATTGCAAATAAATTTTTCATGTGTTTAGATTTTCATATTAAGGTCACATGAACTCACAGGAAATTTTAATCTTCAAGATTAAATTTTACATGTTCGATCCATGCTGTTTTATGGGCTAAAGCTTGAAACAGGACGTACCCCGATTCGGCATGCAAGTAAATATCTTTACAGAATACGCCTGTTTCAATCTTAAAATCAATCAAATAGGTTTTATTATTTAGCTGTGGTTACACGATCAACCAAGTAGATAATAGATTGATAGGAAACCCCACTATTCATAGTCAGTCCAATCTCACATGTTCTACTTGTTGAATATCCGTGCTTCACATCTGCAGGATGCTGAATTTTCAAATCACGCAATCCATGATCATTCAATTCCGGATGAGTAAATCCACGGTCACCAGCAAAACCACAACAGTTTGTATCAGGTTTTACTACATTCTTAGCACACTTTTGTGCCAATTCAACCAACTTACCATCCACACCCAGTTTTTTCGCAGAACAAACTGCAAATACTGAAACTGTTTCGTCAACAGGAGTGAAATTCAAATGATCAGCTAAATAATCAGTAATAAATTCAATAGGTTCGTATAATTTCAATTTAGGTTCCATGTTTTCTTTCATGGTATACAAGCAAGGACTCATATCACAAAGAACGGGATACTTTCCATTCTCACTAGCCTTCAGAAGAGCTGCTTCCAGAGCATTAGACTTCTTCATACCTGCTTCCTTGAAACCTTTACTTAAGAATGCCATACCACAACAATGGCTATTTAAATCTTCTGGGTAAATGATTTCATAACCAGCTTTTTTAATTAGCTCTTCCGTTTTCTTGGTCAAAGCAATCTTCTCATCGTAATCCTTCGATGTTCCCATACTACGATTGATACATGATGGGAAATAAACCACCTTTTTAGGATTTGATTTATCCACAGTTGGAGGAACTATTTTTGGTGCTCCCTTAGGAAATGCCTTGTTCCAACGAGGTATTGCATTTCCCGAAACGGCTCTCATACCACCTGCTATACCACCCATTAAACCTGAGCCTAATATAGAGTGGAAAAAGTTTACTGTGTTCAAACCTGTTTTGGCGTACGATTGAACCTTGTCCATATTGTCCGCACACCACATGGCAATTTTCTTAGCCTTAGGTGAAGCCTCATCTGCACGAAGTTCTTTTACCAATTTACCAGTGTCAATTTTTACAGGACAAGCAAGAGCACATAAACTATCGGTAGCACAAAGCTGCATTGCTTCATAATCAAAGTTCTTGATTAGAGTAGCCAATTCGTGCGGTTTTTCACCACTCGCTTTTAGTCGGCTAATTTCACGATAAGTTGCAATTCTCTGGCGAGGACTTAATGTCAAGTTATGCGATACACATGATGGCTCACAGAAACCACACTCCATACACTTGTCTACTTTTTCGTGCGCTGGTGGAAGAGGTTTTAAATCCTTCAGGTGGGCCTGCTTATCCGCATTTAAAATCACACCAGGGTTAATCAAATATCTTGGGTCAAAAATCTCCTTGATTTGCTTCATTAACTTATAAGCATCGGTTCCCCACTCCATTTCAACATATGGAGCCATGTTACGACCTGTTCCATGCTCTGCTTTTAGTGCACCATCGTAACGTTCTACAACCAATACAGCCAATTTGTCCATGAACTCAGCATAACGATCAATCTCTTCTTGAGTACCAAAATCCTGAGTGAAAACAAAGTGAAGGTTACCTTCCAGTGCATGACCAAAAATTACAGCCTCAGAGTATCCATACTTCTTAAACAAATCTTGTAAATCAAGAGTCGCCTCCGCCAATTTTGGCACAGGGAAACAAACATCCTCGATAATTACGGTAGTACCCGTTTTTCGCATACCACCAACTGTTGGCAACAAACCTTTACGGATTTTCCAAAGCATCGCAAACTCAGATGGAACATCTGTAAATTCAATTGGAATCTCAACAGGAATCTCTTTGATAGAATTTTTGATAATATCAATTTGCTTGTACAATACATCATTGCTTTCGGCTCTGGTTTCAACCAAAACTGCCGATGCACCTTCCGATAATCCCTTCAAGTAAGTTGGAACTCCCTCATCATCTTCAACAGAACGAAGAGCAGCACGGTCCATAAGTTCTACTGCTGCAACCGGCTCCGATTTAAGAGTTGATACTGCACGACATGCTTTCTCAATATCTGGGAAAATCATTAATGAAGAAGCCTTGTGTTTGTGCTCAACAACGGTTTTATATACCAACTCAGAAATAAATCCAAGTGTACCTTCAGAACCAATCATGATGTGAGCCAAAATATCAAAAGGATCAGTGTAATCGATTAAAGCATTCAAGCTGTACCCGGTTGTGTTCTTCATTTTGAACTTATCGCGGATACGATTGTGTAAAGTCTCATTTGCTTTAACATCTTTCGCAAGATTCTCCAAATCACTCAAAAGTTTTGCATGAGTCTTTTTAAATGAAGCCTTACTTTCCTCACTTGATGTATCTAGAATCGCTCCATCGTGTAAAACAACACGAATAGAATCTAATGTTTTGTATGAATTTTCGGAGGTACCACAACACATTCCTGAAGCATTATTGGCTGCAATACCACCAATCATCGCAGCATTAATGGAAGCCGGATCTGGTCCAATTTTCTTGCCATAAGGTGCAAGAATCGCATTGGCTCTACCACCTGTAATACCAGGCTGTAAACGAATGGCTGCACCATCATTTAAAATGCTATGCTTTTTCCAATGATCACCAGCAACAACCAATACAGAATCACTAATTGCCTGACCCGATAAACTTGTACCTGCTGCACGATAGGTAACCGGAATATCCAAATCATTACACTCACGCATAATCAAACTTACCTCTTCCTCATTTTTCGATTTGATTACCAATTTTGGGATCAAACGGTAAAAACTAGCGTCAGTTCCCCATGCTAAAGTATGCAATGGATCATGAAACATTCGTTTCTTATCAATACTTCTTACTAATCTATCGTATAGTGTTTTATATTCTCCTGTTAACATTTATCTTCTATTTTTGATTTTGTCACACAAATACAATTGGTAACTTGTATGACAAATGTACATTTTTTTCTTAACTCAGTAATTGAGCTTATCCAAAAAGTTTGACCTTCCTCTCTACTCTTGCTGGGGAAGCCTTTTGAACCCTAACCACGAAACAACAAACACTTCAAGGCTTCTTCAACACGATAATTACACCTTAAAAACAACTTTCCGGATAAGCTCTAAATTGCTATAATGGCAATGGATTAAAGCCGGTAGAAATTAGTACTACCACTACAATCATCACCATTAAATAATATATAAATGCAGGAATTGCGTTACGTCTGATAATTGTTCCTTCTGCACCGATACATCCCACCGTGGCACAAACTGCCACAACATTGTTTACACAAATCATATTACCCAATGCAGCACCAATCGTTTGAACTGCAACAATCAATACCTGAGGAATTCCCAAAATAGTAGCTGTTTCGAATTGCAGAGAAGCAAACAATAAATTAGATACAGTAGCTGAACCTGACATAAAAGAACCCAATACCCCAACAATTGGTGAAATAACCGGATATGCATTACCGGATAAATCGGCAACGGCAGTTGCCATGGTAGTTAGCATACTGTCTAAACCTGCTCCGTTTGTACCCGACTTTAACATTAATTGAACCATTGCAACACCCGCTAACAAAGCGATAGCAGCACCATTTATTTGCTTGAAAGTTGTTTTCCAAGATGTTACAACTTGCTTCTTGCTCATTCCGTGCATTACATTCGTAATTAATGCAACCAATATGAATGGAATGGTACCAGGGAGATAAGCCCACTTTAATACGTAGGTTAAGCCTTCGATACCCAATACGTTTGATAAAGTAATCGTTTGCGCTGCTAACCATCCTTTTAATCCAAGAGATGGAATACGAGTCACAACTAAAATAACAGCAATTAGTACATATGGCATCCAAGCTTTTACCAAGCCCATTTTTGCCTCACCGGTATCACCACCGTTATCATTCGATTTCCAATTTGCTTCCCATTCTGATTTTGGAGGGAAATCCCAAGTCTTTTTAGGAACTAAAAATCCACGCTTAGCAGCAAAAATAACAATACCTAATCCGATAAATGCTCCAAGTAAAGAAGGTAGGTCAGGACCTAAAGTAGATGCAATCAATACGTAAGGAATGCCAAACGCCAAACCTGCAAAAATTGCGAAAGGAGCTGCAGCCAAAGCTGGTTTAATCGATCTTTCTTTGCCAAAGAACTTGGTCATGATCATGATACCCAAAAGAGGAACAAAAATACCAACCAAAGCATTAGGAATAGCAATCCATTTGGTTAAAGCCAATTTAAATACCTCAGGATTAGCTGCTACATCGGCAAGATTTTGTTCCAAGGTAACCATTGCACCACCACTAATAGGCGTACCAACCGCACCATAAGGAACAGGAACCGAGTTAAAAATAAGAGCAACCATAGCAGCGGCCAAAGGAGGGAATCCTAAACCCACCAAAAGTGGTCCTGCCAAAGCAGCCGGAGTACCAAAGCCGGCAGCACCTTCGATAAAAGCACCGAACATGAAACCAATAATAATTGCTTGTATACGTCTATCGTTTGTAATCCCATTAAAACCGTTGTTGATGGTGGTCATTGCACCGGACAGCTTCATGGTATTTAAAATTAAAATCGCTCCGAAAATAATAATAAGGATGTCGAAAGCTTTTAGGAAGCCAAATACCGAATATCCAAGAATGTGGTGAATATCAATTTTCCATACTCCAAACGCCACTGCTATTGCCACTAATAACGAAAGCGGCAAAGCCTTCTTGGCTCCCCAGTTAAAGCCAACCATTAACACTATGGTTAAAAGAATTGGCGAAAAAGCTAATAATGCATTCATAATAAAATAATTTAGGTTTTAGTTTGCCTTGATAAGAAAATTCCAGTAATTCCTTTTTCGCATTGTATTTAAAAAAGGGCCTGCCCAAAGCAGGCTCCTTTTAAAACTCAATAGTTATGTCAATAACTGCTAACAAAGGGGTTATACAAATGATAATCTTCTCTGAGACATTAGTTTGTACTAGATTTATTATCTGTAGCAAATGGGTTAGATTTACTATAGTTTTTTAATATTGAATTGCTATTTCGAAGCGGATCTCCTACAATAGTGGTATTGTGCATTAACATGTCAAGAGCCACTAACTTTTGTTTCAAGTCTTTTAAACTCTCCTCTAGTTGTATTCTATTGTTTTTTAAATCCATAATTCGAATGTTTTAACATTTAAACAATTTCCAGGTAGTTCTCGATAAACTCTGTCAGGTGAAGTACTTTTACAGGCACTTTCTTGTGCATCAAACCACCATTAATTTGCATCACACAACCCGGACAATCGGTAACCAATAGTTCAGCCTGGCTAGCCTCAATGTTCTCAATTTTCTTGTTTAATATTCCGTTGGAAATGCTTGCAAAATCCAGAGAGTAAGTACCACCAAATCCACAACACACATTGCTATCGGTAAGTGGAACAAATTGTTTTCCTATTAAATTAGAAAGGAATGATTCTGCCGAATAGCCTAATGAACGAGAATCGTGACAAGGTGTATGGTAAGTCACCTTCTTGTTTCCTTTAACCTTGAACTTGATGTTATTTTCCTCCAAAAACTTACCAATTGGAGTTACCATATCGCCTAACATCGAAGCTTTCTTATATCTATTTGGGTCTTCTTTTGTGAAATCTAAAAACTCATGCTTAATAGCGCCACCACAAGTAGGACACAACACTAGCAATGCTTCGTAATCCTTAGGCTCTTGCAGGTTATCAAGCGTATTAAAAATCATGGTTTTGGCATTATCAGGATCGCCAGAAGCAATTGCAGGAATACCACAACAAGCTGCTTTTTTAGGAATATCAACCTGAATACCGCTCTTCTGCAATAGTTTTACCATGGCCAATCCCATTTCAGGATAGAAATACTCTACCGCACAACCTGGGTAAAAGAATACTTTTCGGTCTGAAGTAAATTGATCGAAACCATCTTTATAGAATCGCTTGCTAAATGTTTTAGAAGCCAAAGCCGGGAATTTTCTGAAATCCATTTCCTTCGGTAACATTGGCACAGTACCAATAATTTTTTCATCATTGGTTTTGCAAGTCTTTGTTAATGGAAATTGGAAATTTGCCCCCATTGAAAGAACAGATTTCATTCTATCCGGCTTTGCTACCAAGTTCTTAAATACCTTCTTCTTTATAGGATTGATTCCATACTTCTTCCCTACTACCAATTTCAAATCGGAAATCAAACTTTGTAAATCGATACCCGATGGACAGTTGAAAGAACAAGCTCTACAACCAATACACATCTTCAGAATATCTTTTGCCGCTTCGTCGCCCTGGTAAAGAGCCGTTAAAATCAAACCAATAGAACCGATATAACGATCGCCATAAACATGACCACCAACCATTTCGTAGGCCGGACAGATGTTGGCACAACTACCACAACGTACACACTTTAATGCTTCTTTAAATTTTGGATGCTCGAAAAATGCCAAACGTCCATTATCTAAGAATACATAGTGCGTTTCCTTGATCCCTTCTTCGTTTTTATAGGATGGAGTACGTCCTTTAATCCATGTAGTATATGAGGTAATGGTTTGCCCGGTTGCACTCTTTGGCAATACACGAACGATATCCAATGCCTGGTTAAAATCATCGCACAATTTTTCGTAACCCACCAATACAATATGCACCGGAGGAACAGTTGATGACAAACGTGCGTTACCCTCGTTGGTAACCAAACCGATGGTTCCGGTACTGGCTACAGCAACATTAGCTCCAGTCATACCCACACCTGATTTGAAATACGATTCGCGCAAGAAACGACGAGCAATTTCAACCATTGCTTTAATATCATCCGGATCAACCTCTTCGCCTGTGTAATCGGCAAAGATTTTAGCAACTTGCTGACGAGTTTTGTGAATGGCAGGCATTACCATATGTGATGGATGCTCGTTTGCCAACTGCAAAATCCACTCTCCCAAATCAGTCTCGATGGGTTGCAATCCTTCTTTTTCCAAATAATGGTTCAATAGAATCTCTTCCGAAGTCATCGATTTTGACTTCACCATGTATTTGGCATTGTGTTTTTTCATTACATCAGCAATGTATTTGCAAGCGTCCTCGCCAGTTTTCGCCTGAAATACCTTACAACCATGTTTCTCTACATTTTCGCGAAACTGGTTGAATTGCTGCATTACTTTATTTAAATCTCTGTCTTTTAAATCGTGAACGCGAGTTCTTAGCGATTCAAAATCCAGTCCTTTATATGCATTTTCTTTTGATGCTTTATAAGCAGAAGCAAAATTCTTTAGGTTTTTATATAAAACCTCATCTTGCAATTTCTCGTTTATCTGATCGTGTATCTTCATAGCTGCTTCTTATAAATCATTCAAAATGTATACTGTCATCTCCTTAGGTCCGTGTACTCCCACTGTTAGTACACGCTCAATATCGGCTGTTCTACTTGCTCCGGTAATGAATGCAACGTATCCGCCCATATCTGCTGTTCTTTCTTCAAGAAAATCGGCCACATGGTTTAATGTGCTTACCAATTTGCTTAGTGGCATTACCACCAAAAGTTTTTCGGCAAGACATGTAGCCAACCTTTTATTTTCTTCGCAACTATCAAGCACAACCGTACCCGTTTCTGCTATACCATAATCAACTTCTACCAGTGCAGTTCCAATTCCTTCCTCACCAGCTCTAATGTCTTTTTTAAGATTAAAACTTGGCACGTCAACGTAGTCAAATCTTTCTTTCTTAAGTAGCATCGAAAATTCATCGTTGGATAGAACCAAATTCTCACTACCTACTAGTTCTGACTTTTCTATAAATCTTTCTAAATCATTCATCGGATTAAGTTATTGTTAGAATAAATCGTTAGGATCGAATTATTGTTGCCCACTCTCTAACCAAGCCTAATGCCAAAAAAAACTGCACAAGACTATTCAGAATCATTCAAAATATTTACTCTTGATTTACTGAACTTTAGACATTCGAAAAGGTTTTCAATAGCCACACTTCAATCGATTTCGAAAGTGTTCAATTTTGAACAATAGATATTTGTAGGATGTGCCATTCTGAACAATTGCGCCATTTTGAACACCAATTTTCATACTATTTTGGAAAGTGAGCAAAATCGGCAACACGAAAAAAACCAAGAGAGAATTGCCAGGTAATTTAAGAGTAAGAAGTCTTCTTTTACTTATCAGTATTTGAACCTACAGTAAAATGGTAGATTTTGCATTTTTTAACAGAAAATATCTTAAAAACATTTTAAACATTAACATATTCTTTGTAATTTAATGAACTTAAAGCAATTATTTAATATTAACCGGTCATATTTTTCGACCATAAAAGTTTAAAAAATGTCAGATACGACTACTACAAAGACTATGGAAGAATTGGTAATGGAAATTCCTATTGAGAAAGTGGTACAACCTACTATTCCTGTAGATATCACCATCGGTGAAGCTGCCGACTTACACCGATATGCTACCGAAGACAAAGAAGCATTAATGGCTCGTGGTTTAAATCCTGATTTAATTGATGAGCTTACACCAAGAGCAAAATTTTTACAAGACAAGCAATCGGAATGGAATGCAGTTTACCAATCGGCATTAACCAACACCAAAGAGTGGGAAGCTAAAATTAATGAAGCCAGCCTACTACAACGTGAGTTAAAATACGACTTTCAGTTTGCATTGCGCAACAACAAAGAGGCTTTACGCAAACTAAGAAATATTATCGATGGTAGTGGCAACACCGATCTAATGCAGGATATGAGCGATTATCCTAAGCTGGCTGCTGAGTATTCTGATGAGTTTGCTGCCATAAACTTTGACAACAACAAATTGACTCGAGCCGATGCTCTATCGCACGAATTGTTCGATTTGCGCGACAAGGTTGATGGAACTAAAAACAGCAGCAAAAAACAAGAAAAGCAAATGCGTGACAGAGCCTATACTTACCTTAAAGAATTGGTAGATGAGATTCGTGCATATGGTAAATATGCTTTCTGGGATGATGAAAACAGGCAAAAGAAGTATTCGAGTGAGTATATAAGAATTAAGAACAATAAAAATAACAATTCGGATAAAGTCGAAAACTAGCTACAAAGCCTAAATCTGCTGACTTGTTTTTAATCAGGAGGGTGTAATTGGGTATCAGAAGTACCTATTCTCCTATCAGGAAGCTTATTTTTTAATCAGGAGCATAGTTTTAGAAATCAGAAGTATAAAAATACCTATCAGAAGGCTAAAAATAAAATCTGAAATATTGATATCACAAACTGAAATAAGATTTTACCCCATGAGAGGCTTAGCTTCTCATTAGAACTCTATAGTTAACTAACCGTTAAAAATTCAAGAAATCTTATCTGAAGATCATTTAAATAAATACAAAAACAAATGAAAACAATCAATTCCATTTTATTTATTCTTACCGCTATTGCTCTTATTAGCTGTGAAAAAGACAATGACATAGTTCCTCCCGAAATACAAGTTGAGTTTAAGATAGACTACCCATTGATTGGTGTTAATTGGGATGTTAAACTAACCAACTTAAGTGATAGATCAAACATTACACAATTTGAATGGGATTTTGGAGATGGCAGCAAACCAAAAATAATGTCAAGTACGAATTCTAATATACCCCAACATTACTATTCTAAAGCAGGAGAATATGAAATTAAATTAACGGGGATTCAAGAGGATGGAACAAGAAAAAGTTATAAACAAACTTTAAGAGTTGGAGAAGCTTACCTAGATCAAGTTGAAATTAACAGAATAAGTGAATACAAAAATGATGACCCAACACAAAAATGGGATATCGAAAAAGAGAATGAAAATAGTTTTCCAGAATTGCAACTTTTTATAGAAGTTGATAACAAAACAGCTTATGAGTCTCAAGTATATTCCAATTTAAGTTGGAAAAATTTTCCGCTAACCATCAAAGTTCCTTCCGTAAAATTATACCTCCAAGAAAGTGGTGTTCCATCATGGGGCTCGCAACAACAATTTTATTTGTATGATGTAGATTTAGATGCTGAAGAATTGATGATAGCTCCAAAAATATGCTCAATTTTAGTTCAACGTTCGCTAGAAGAAGATTACGATTTAGGAAAAGGTAGCGTTTTAGTTGAATCTGGTGATTACTTATTTCACTTTTATTACTTTTTGAAATAGAATAAAACCTAAGGTTAATTCTTAAAGAAGGTAATACTTTATAAGAAGCCTTGCTTTTCAATAGCAAACTAACAATAGAAACATCCCATGCTTTGGTGTGGGGTGTTTATTTATGAAGAACATTCCCAATATCGAACAATTTAAACGAACTATTATGAGAAAAGCGATTATTTACTCCTGTATTGTTTTGTTGACATTAAGTGCTTTTAAGAATAAAGAGAATAGAATTAAAATCAATGGAAACATTACAGGTTATCCTGACAGTACTATGGTTGTTTTAATGAATTTTGAAATCAACAAGGGCATTGACACCACTTATATTGTAGACAACAAATTTTATTGTTCTGCCATCAACAGCAAAACTGTTCCAGGAGGTATTTTCATAGGGGAAGGACGCAAGGCGGAGTATTTGTTCCTTTTCTTGGAGGATGTAGACATAGCTATTGAAGGTAAAAAAGGAGAAATTAAATACGCCAAGCTTGAAGGTGGTGAATTGCAAAAGCAGAATAGCGATTATCTAAAATCAGTACTCCCACTAGAGCTTCAAATGGATAGTATTCAAAAGGAATTAATAGGTGCTATGGAGGAAAGAGATATGGAAAAAGCAAAATCTCTATCTAAGCAACAATCTAAAATTATAACAGAAAGAATTACAGCTGGAGCACAGTATGTTGAAGAAAATCCAGATAAACTTTACAGTGCTTTTATGCTGAAAGGCTTTACTGGTGGACTTCCAAAATCGAAAATAAGGTCCTTGTATGAAAACTTATCCCCTAAAGTAAAGCAATCAGAGTATGCCCAATCCATCTCGAAGTGGTTAGACTTGAACAAGCAAGTTAAAGTTGGCGATATGGCTGAAAATTTTGAATTGAACGACACACATGGAAATATGGTAAGCTTAAAAGATTTCGAAGGCAAGTTTGTATTGTTGGAATTCTGGAAAGCAGGTTGTCCTGGCTGCAGAACTGCAAACAAAACTCTGGTAAGCGAATACGAAAAGTACAAAAACAAAGATTTTATTATCGTCAACATATCTTCGGATAAAAATGAAAATCATTGGAAAAAAGCTACCAAAGAAGATGCTATTTCATGGCCTTCTTTACTTGACAACAATACAAAAGAAGGCAATGTAGGAACCAGATATGGTGTTACACTAATTCCTACAAATATTCTAATAGATCCATCTGGAAGAATTATAGCTAAAGATTTAAAAGGCGAAAAATTAGGAGAATTTCTTAAAAAGATATTTGGGGCATAGATGTATCAGCAAAGGATGATTATAAAATTTCAGGGCTACGCCCCTAAGCTTAATTTCTCATTATAAGTGCTACGAAGAATGCAGGACTACATCCCTTTATAAAAATATTGGAACACCAGACTTAAAATGAGAGCATAGGCGCATTAGCGCTCAAATCTTCGTAGAAAAACAAGCTTTGAAACAAGCTAAGGGGCGTTAGCCTGATATTAAATAATAAACCATAGCAAACACATACACACAATTGTACATTCAATACATTTTTTCAGTAAAAGGTCGAGAGAACCTAATTAAAAATCATTTTAAGGATGAGCTGGAAAAAATAATGTGTGGTATTATTAGCAATCACAATTGTAAAACCTATGCTATTTATTGCAATCCAGACCATGCACATGTTTTTGTAGGAATGAATCCAACTCTCTCTCCTGCTAAATTGATGGAGCAATTAAAATCAGGATCTTCAAAATGGTTGAATGATAAAAAATATATTCCAAGTAAATTTTCGTGGCAGGATGGGTATGGTGCTTTTACTTATTCAAAATCGCACATAGACCAAGTGGTTAAGTATGTTTTAAACCAAAAAGAACATCATAAAAAACAAACGTTTAAAGATGAATATTTATCGTTTTTGAAAAAGTTTGAGGTCGATTATAATTTAAAATATTTATTTGAATGGTATGATAATGTATAAATTTCAGAGCTACGCCCCTAAATCACAATTTGCATCTCATATTCTACGAAGAGTACAGGACTACGTCCCTTACCCCATATAGTTAAAAGATTTTTGCTCTAGCAAACAAAATAAACAACTAACCAACAAACACCTTAACATGAAACCCAAAACAAGATTACTAATACTATTACTGATTGTAGTAACAAGCATCAGCTCCTTTGCGCAAAACAATTTAAGTCCGAAATACGATGAACGAGTGGAATTGCTAAGTGTGGTATTTCGATTGGCAAAATCGCAGGAATATATTAACAATACAGTTAAGCTACATGCTGATGTTACAGATAAATACTTTAACAAGTATAGCAATCATGAAGTGGTAAAGCTAGCCCAAAAACTTAAAAAGAAACGAGGTATTGGCTATGATGCTGTTATGTCGATGGCCATTCATCTGGAAATAAAAAACAACTCGGTCTATTTTAATCCACAACTGAATAAAGAGGGTTTGGATGATCGTTGGGGGAATTATTCTGAAGAATTTGTTCTGGCCCTTCGTCGTTTCTACCTTGAAAGTAAGTTTAATACATTCTTTAAAGCCAATCAAAAAATGTATGATTTGGCCGGTGAACGCTTTGAGCTTGTTTCCAATGAAATTAAGATTGAATGGTTCGAAAAGTTTTTTGGCTACAAGCCCAAAGGTAAATACCATATCGTTGTAGGCTTGCTGCATCGTGGCAACTATGGTCCAAAGTATGTAACAAAATCAGGTGAAGAAAATATGTACTCCATTTTAAGTGCTTACAAGGTTGACAGTACCGGACATCCAGTTTTTGAGAAGTACCAAAAGGGCACATTGGTACATGAATTCTGCCATTCGTTTTGCAACCCATTGGGTAAAAAATATTTCCCGGATATGGAATCGAAAGCCTCTGATTTATTTGCTTCGGTTTCCACTATAATGAGAAGACAAGCCTATGGATCGGCACAAACCATGATTAATGAAATATTGGTGAGAGCTTCTACGATCAAGTATTTTGAAGACAATGGAGCCAGTAAAGATGTAGTAGCGAAGTTGCTTACTGCTGAAAAAGCAAAAGGTTTTCTTTGGATAGATGAACTGTATAAAGCTTTGGATCGATATTCATCAAACAGGTCAAAATACCCTACACTAAATGATTTTATGCCAGAAATTGTAAAGATTCAGAACAAGCTCTCGGTAGATGAATTGTTAAGCGAGTTTAAAAGCAACTGCCCAAAGATTATTCATACATCGCTGAAACAGGGAACCAACAATGTAAGCACTTCTTTAAAAGAGATTATTGTTGAGTACGATAAACCGATGGCCAGCTATGGAATAAGTGATAAAGCAAACAGCCTAAAATGGATTTGGGATGGCAAAACAAAGAAAGAACCATTCTGTGTATTCGTGTTGAACTAGAACCTAACACCAGGTATTTACTTGATTTTCGTTCTATTTTTAACGAGGACAAAGAAGGGTTTCCTTTACTTGAAAATTTTGAATTGGATTTTACAACTGGGAAATAAGCATGCGTTATAGCATATCGAAACCTATGCATCCTGATTGTTATCTTTTTTAAGTATCTTGTAACATACTGTTGCCAATCGTACAATTCATCATTTAACCTCTATAAAACACTACAATATGACACTAAAAGAATTATTCGATATCGCGAAGATGCAGCTGCAAGATTTAACCGATCTGGATACTCCTGATTTTAGATTAGAGCAAGCTGAAATGCTAAAAGAGGAAGACATTTGGGAAATTGTAGTATCCTATTTGATTAAGGATACCAATAAAAACACCATTCCATCAGCAGCTTTGACTTCTGAACATCATTTTCAGAGGGTATACAAAAAGCTCAGAATTGACAATGATAAAAATGTGGTTGGTTTCTATATGTATGATAGCAGAAAGTGATTCTACTTGAATTCAGCAAATTAAATATGCCCCCATGCTAACAACGAATTATTATTGGTGTTGTCAAGGGGGATTTTGTTTATAAATAATTTTAGCGATACATTTTTAATGTTTAATTGATTTGGTAACTTGGCAATTGCCAAAAAACAATAACATCTAATACATGAAAACAACACGATTAATGACATGTGAATCGCCAATAGAAGCCAATATTATAAAAGGGCGATTAGAAAATGAGGGAATTAGATGCTTTGTGACAAATGAGAATTTCTCAAATTTGATGCCTAATTACAATAGAATATTAGGTTCGGGAGCTGAACTTATGATCGATCAGGACGATTACCAGAAAGCTGTTGAGATATTAGAATTGAACTCTCATAAAGAAATACTTTGTCCTAATTGTAATTCGAACAATATTTAAAATGAACTTGGGTAAAAACTGGTTTAAAAAGGCTGTTGTTATCGTAATCTCTTTATTTTCTTCTGTTCCTTTTAACAATATTAACAGTACATATTTGTGCAAAGAGTGCAACACAGAGTTTAAAAATAGGTAGAAGTAATAACGAAATGAATTCTTCAACATTCTATCACAAATAATACAGAAAACAAACGCTAAAAACCAATAATGATTCTAACACAAATTCACTGGAATCCAGATCCAGAAATCATCAATATTTTAGGCATATCCATACGATATTACAGTTTACTATTTCTAAGTGGAATCCTATTATCGATTACTGTTTTGAAATGGATTTTTAAACAGGAAAAACTACCAGAAGCCAACTTAGAAAAGCTATCAATGTATGGAATAATTGGAATTCTGCTTGGTGCCCGACTAGGACATTGTTTATTTTACGAGCCTAGCTATTACTTTAATCATCCCTTGGAAATGCTTTTGCCAATTCAGTTTACAAGCAGTGGTGGATTTGAGTTTACAGGCTATAGAGGATTGGCCAGTCATGGTGGTGCTTTGGGTTTAATCATTGCCTTGTTTATTTATTCGCGCAAGACCAAACATGCCATTCTAGACACCATCGATTTAATTGCCGTGGTTACAGGCTTAGGAGCTGGTTTTATCCGTTTGGCCAATTTAATGAACTCGGAGATTGTTGGTGTGCCTAGTACAAAACCATGGGCTTTTGTATTCGAGAGAATCGATACCATTCCCCGTCATCCAGCACAATTGTACGAAGCAATCTGTTACTTCTTGATTTTTGCTTTTATGCTGTTTTTGTATAAAACCAAGAGAGCGCAACTAAAAAATGGAGTATACTTTGGAACTGTGCTGCTTCTCATATTTACAGCTCGCTTTTTTATTGAGTTTATTAAAGAAAATCAGGTAGCATTTGAATCAGGTATGCAATTCAACATGGGGCAATTGCTGAGTATACCATACATTATTGTTGGGCTTGGATTTATCACATACGGGATAAGCAAAACCAAAAAGCAATTAAGTTTGCAAATTTAAATCATAGAAACATGAGGAGCAATAAGATAATAATTGATGTGCTGTTTATTGTCCTGACAGCAGTCATTTTAACAGGATTGGATTACCTTGAATTATTGGAGAAAAATATCGGCTATGCTTTAATTCCAATTTTAGCAACCTATTTTCTGGGACAGCAAGTTGAGAGAAGATATAGTAACTTTAAAACTTGTAACTCCATCAACAATCCTTATCTCCTGAAAAATGATTTGTAAAAGAAGAGTTATGATCTGAATATCGTGAAGAAAAGTTTTATTATCCAACCATAAAAGAGGCTGTCATTTACAAACAGCCTCACAAATTGAAATGGTGTCAATCATTGGTTTTGTAACCTGAATCTCACTTGTTTAATTTATACTTTCCAACACCTGATCCATAAGGACTGCTATAGGTATCGTAAAAATAGAATGGTACTTCGCCAGTATTCACAACTTTAATGAGAATCAAGTCTGGCCAATCGTAGGATACCTGTCCAATTATAACACCATCCTCATTGTACCAAGTATCGCCAATAAGATAATCAGTAGATCTTTTGGCAACTAGTTTTCTAAAGTGTGACCATTTTACGCCATCTTTATCCATTCTAAATTTAAAAGTAATCCAGCCGTTTGAATCAGTCCAATCAATAGGATAAACTCCTTCTTTTGAAATTAATTCATCGTTCCAGTGCATTACCAATTTACAATCCAACAAATCAGCAGGCATAAAATACATTAAATAGGGATACATCTGTAATAAGTCATTCCAGAAATCAACACCTTCACCTTTGTACGGTGGATGTTTGTAGTGTGGAAAATTCTGGAACATATGGTCAGCCAGAATAGCGTTAATTAAATAATCATCAAAATGATGTGCATTCCAATTGAATCCCCATTCATCAAAACCGGTAAATTCTGACTTGCCATTTTTTAAAGTAACTTCTTCCTGTTCTATTTGAGCTTCTGGTTCTACAAATAGTTCCTCATCACATGCAATAAAAACCAAGGTAAAAATTGCAATAATAATTAATAGATAATTTTTCTTCATTTGTTCAGATTTTTAGTGAATACTTCATTCACAAATTTCTGAAATAGACTTGTTTCTTACTTAGCAATTTTGAAGCACAATTTTCTAATTATGAAGCAAAAATATCATTAGTGTAGCGTTAGATTACTTTTGATTAAACACTGTATTTAAATACATTTAATAATCTAATTCTACATTCAATTTACTTGCAATAGCTTTAAATCTTGGTTCATCGTACAAGTTTTTAAATATAGGATTCATCATTAGTATAGGTAGATCTTCGTTTCTATACTCATATGCATACTCCAAATACTCAAGTGCTCCTTCTTTTTTATTTACCAGCAGGTGTGCCATGGCAATTATTGAAGGGTTAGAACAATACAAATTAGAACCACCTGTAGCTTTACTCAGCCAATAATTTATTGAGTTTTTAAAATTTTCCTGTGCAAAATAATCTGCCATATGATGATTTCCCATAATTTTATGTAGTTCTAACCACGCCTCTTTAGCTTTTTCAGGTTCTCCGTTAAAAAAATAAGCAAAGCCTATTCCATCCCAAGCAAAACCATAGTTAGGAAATAACTCTAATACCTGCTTAAACTTGCTGATTGCTTTATTATAATGTCCCGCTATCATGTATCTTCTTGCAACCAAGCTGCATATGGATGGATTTAAAGGATCGTAGTGTTCTGCTAAAATAATTTCGTCGATAGATTTAGAATAATCTCCCTTTATTAAATAATAATTGGATAAAAGCACATGTCCGTATGGGTGGTTTGGATTTAATTCAAGTCCTCTCTTTGCCATCTTTTTCATTTGTTCCCAATCCCAATCAAACTTACAAAAGATGTTTCCCTTTGTGATATAGACTTCAGCAAGATTTTCATCTAATTCCATCGCCTTTTCCAGTGCATTTTGAATAGCCAACCTACAATCCTTTCTGTTTTTTAATTTTTCTTCATTGTTTCTAATAAGTTTATTCATGCTAATGTAACAGTTGGCTAAAGCGGCATAGGAAGGTGCATAGTCAGAATCTATCAATATGGCCTCTTGCAAATACTCAATGGCTCTTTGAATTGATTTAGGGTTCTGCTGCTGCAGTAAATACTTCCCCTTTAAATAATTATCTACAGCCTTTGAATCAATATTAGTTTTTTGACTTTTGACATTAGATCTACCAATTAAGATATTCATTTCTTCTGCTATTGCACTGGAAATCTCATCAGCAACAAAAAACACATCTTTTATTTTTACATCGTATTTTTTAGCCCATAAATGTCTCTCAAGTGGAGAAGGAGAAATCAACTGAACTGTTACCCGAATACTATCGGCATAATACATAACAGAACCTTCCAATAATAAATCAACACCTAGTTTTTTAGCTATTCCAGCATACACTTCATCTGATTCTTGAAACAACATTGCTGATCCTCTGGAAATTACTCTTATTTTTTTAAGTTTTGATAATTCCAGAGTTATAGCATCCATTAACCCAATGGACATATAATCCATGTTCTTATCCTCTGATAAATCAAGCAATGGTAATACCGCAATTGATTGTATGCTTTGCTCTTTCTTCTCTGATGATAAAATCAGATATCTCGCTCCAAAAACTGCAAAAATAACAACCAGAAATACTAAGGATAGTTTAGGATATAGATTGGATTTTAGTTTAGGTTGTTCTTGTGGTAGTTCTTTATTCCTTATAAAATGTCCTGGTGTAATCCCAAATCGATCGTGAAAACATTTATTGAAATAAGAAGGACTACTAAATCCAACCTCATAAGAAATTTCTGAGATGGTACATTTTCCCTGTTCTAATAGTTTTACAGCTTCTTCTAAACGAACTTCACGAATTAAATAATTGGCTGATTTGCCAGTTAAAGCCTTCACCTTTCTAAAAAAATGTGAACGACTCACCCCCATCTCTGCAGCTATTTCCTGTACTCCAAATTTCTCCTTACTAATATTCTTCAAAATCACTTCGCGGATTTTATCCAAAAATTCGGGATCATTATTCATTTTTACAGATGTTTAAGCCTCATATAAGTTACAACATTTTATTCGTAAGAATTGAGTTTCGTTTTTCTTTCCTATCTTCTTTTTATATTGATTACTTTATAAGTCATACTTTCAATAAATCACTCAAACCAAAAATTTATAGTTCCCCACTAATAGATTTATTTATAATAATTCCAGAAAAAGTTTCCTTAAAATTAGACTTCTTATTTTGTTTGATTTGGTATTTTTATGCGTTCTATGACCTAAAAAATTAACCAATTATGAAGGAAAATCAAGAAGAAAAATTGTATATCTGTAAGCCTTGTGGATATGTAATGAAAGAAAGTGAGCTACAGGATGTATGCCCCGCTTGTGGTTTACCTAAGAAAGTATTTGAACAATACAAAGAAAGAATGTCTCCTGGGCGTAGTAGAATTTTACATTTGGATTTGCATCCTATTGCAGTTCACTTCCCTCAAACCACTTTGGTTTTTGCTTTACAGGCATTGTTGATCAATCTATTCTTTCCAAATTTCTATCCTGAAATTTTATTGGGCACAGCAAAATTCTCGGCAGTAATTTTTCCATTTACTGTTTTTGGTGCTTTTTTAAGTGGAATGATTGATGGAAAATTGCGTTTTAAATCGGTAACTACTCCTATTCTTAAAAAGAAAATCATATACAGCAGCATAATGCTTGTTGCATCCTTTTTTACACCATTTTTGGCTTGGAAAGGAATTGATGATTTACAATCGAAGATTCTGTTGTTGATATGCGGAACTATCGCCCTAATCTGTGGTATTGTGCTAGGTCATGCCGGCAAAAGATTAATGAATATTGGTATTGGGTGGTGCTGTTACCATTTTTGGAAAGAAGTTTTAAAGGATAATATTTTACTATTTAAGCGTTCAGATAATAATGAAGAATCTACTATTAACATTGGCATGCATTTTAACTCTTGCCTCCTGCGATAATAAAATGAAGAATTACGTCAATTCTGATCAGGATTATGCCATCATACCTAAACCAATTGATTTACAAGTTAAAAATGGTCGGTTTATTATCGATCAAAATACTAAAGTAAAAGGTGACAAAAACCTGGAAGCCGAAGGTCATTATCTTGCAGAGATTTTATCCCTTTCAACAGGTAAAGAAATTGTATTTTCAGATAAAGCTAAGGGCAATATCAATTTGATCATAGATTCTTCGTTGAAATCCGACGAAGCTTACACTTTATACGTTGATTACAATGAGGTTAAAATTAGTGGTAAAACCGCCAAAGGTGTATTCTATGGTATACAAAGTCTACGTCAACTAATTCAAAAGAAAGACCTTTGGGGAAATGAATCTGCTGCGATTGCCAGTATTCCTGCTACTCTTATCAATGATGCCCCAAGATATGCGTACAGAGGCATGCATTTGGATGTAGCCCGACATTTCTTTTCAGTAGATTTTATCAAACGATACATTGATATTTTGGCAATGCACAAAATGAATTCATTTCACTGGCATTTAACCGAAGATCAAGGCTGGCGAATCGAAATCAAGAAATATCCAAAACTAACCGAAATAGGTGCATCGAGAAATGGAACCATTGTAGGCAATTTCCCTGGGAGTGAAAATGACAACCTAAAATATGATGGCTATTATACTCAGGAAGAGGTAAAAGAAGTTATTGCTTATGCAGCTAAAAATCACATCACTGTAATTCCGGAGATTGAACTTCCTGGTCACAGCAGTGCTGCTATTGCCGCCTACCCTTTCTTAAGTTGTTTTCCGAAAGAAAATAGCATTGTTCCAAAGAATATGATTTCCAAAGGATCAAAAGAAGTGCAAAAAAATGGAACACCTAAAATTGTCCAGGAATCTTGGGGTGTATATGATGATGTTTATTGCGCTGGAAAGGAAAAAACATTTGAGGTACTGGAAAATATCCTAAGTGAAGTAATTGAATTGTTCCCATCGAAATACATCCACATTGGCGGCGATGAGTGTCCGAAAGGAAACTGGAAAAGATGTCCACATTGTCAGAAAAGAAAAAAAGAGCTCGGCTTAAAAGACGAACATGAACTACAAAGCTACTTTATCCAAAGAATAGAGAAGTTTGTGAACAGCAAAGGAAGAAACATTATTGGATGGGATGAAATTCTGGAAGGAGGTTTGGCTCCAAATGCTACCGTGATGTCGTGGAGAGGCAATAAAGGTGGTATTGACGCTGCCAATGCTGATCACAACGTAATCATGTCGCCAAATTCTCATTGCTACTTTGATCATTATCAAGCCAAAGACAGAACAAATGAACCTATTGCAATTGGCGGTTTTCTTCCTGTAGAAAAGGTTTATTCTTTCGATCCTACTCCAGATGAATTGGAATCAAGCAAACACAAATACATTTTAGGTGGACAAGCAAATTTATGGACAGAATACATCGGATCTGAAGAATATGCCGAATATATGCTGTTACCAAGATTAACTGCCCTTTCGGAATCATTGTGGTCGCAGAAAAAAATGAAAAACTGGGATGATTTTAAAGTGAGATTATCCACTTTCAGAAAGAAATATGACGAATTGGGTTTAAACTACGCCAAACATGTTTTCGAGAACAAAGAGTAAACTCCAAATAAAAGAATAAATTAAGAAGGCAATTTCCAATTATGGAAGTTGCCTTCTTGCATAATTCAACTCTCACATCTATTTTTAGAGTTCAAGAAAGAAATCAATTGCAATGACTACTCCTGAAGAAAACAAACTTATCTACTACGTAAAAAAATGGGTGAACATCACCAAGAATGATGAATCAGCTATTTTATCCGCATTTGAACAAGCTACGATTAGAAAGAAAAAAGATCTCCTGGTACCAGGAGAAATCTGCAAGTACAATTATTTCATTGTAAAAGGATGCATGCGCACTTATTATATAGATGATAAAGGAGTTGAGCACATTTATCATCTTAGGTTTGATAATAATTGGATTGGTGATCTTGAAAGTTTTTTCAGTAAAAAACCATCGAAGTACTACATCGAAGCACTCGAGGACACTCAATACATTCGCATTTCGAAAGATCGATTAGATCAGTTGTATGATGAAGTTCCTGCTTTTGATCGTTACTTTAGAATCCTTTTTCAAAAGGCCTATGTTAACACGCTAAAGCGATTAAATGCGAATATGTGGGAACCTGCCATTGACAGATACAACGATATGCTAAAGGAACATCCGGATATGTTTCAGAGAGTTCCACTTACATATATTGCCTCTTATCTTGGAATAACACCGGAAAGTCTTAGCCGAATCAGAAAGAAAAATAATCGATAGGCTTATTAATTTTTACAATACCCCACTACTCCTATTATCTAAATTTTTCAAACTTCACTTGACATAGATCAATTTTATTTCTTAACACAAGTCAAGTACTTCAATCTTTCATGCATTTACATTTGTATTAAAAGAAATTCAAATCAAAAGAATTCAATTTTAATACAAGAAATAAATTATAAGTCATGAAAAAAGTAAGTTTATTATTAGTGCTATTGTTTGTAACTGGGATATCGGTATTTGCTCAAAAAAACGAAGTTAAGATTAATGAATCTCAAGTTAAATGGACTGGAACAAAAATAGGTGGATCTCATAATGGGGAAATCAAAATTGAACATGGATTCCTTTCTTTAAAAAATGATCAAATTGTTGGTGGTGAAATCGTAATGGACATGAATAGTATTACCGTTACTGACATTGAAGACAAAGGATACAATCAAAAATTAGTTGGCCATTTAAAGTCAGATGATTTCTTTGGAGTTGAAAAATTTTCAAACTCTAAATTTGTAATCAGAAAATCAACAAAATTTGCAGGTGGTAAGGCCAAAGTTACCGGAGAACTAACCATCAAAGGTAAAACTGAAAGCTTAAGCTTTGATGTTTTTAAAGATGGAAACAGTTACACCACACAACTCAAGGTTGACCGATCAAAATTTGATGTTCGTTACGGTTCAAACTCATTTTTTGACAATTTAGGTGATAAAGCCATTGGAGATATTTTCACTCTTGATATTACACTTATCATCTAATTCCTCATCAAATTTAGCATGGGATTACTCCCATGCTATCCATTAAAAAAGCAAGAAGATCATGAATATTTTAATTGTAAAATACCTACCATCAGGTAGTAAATCAAATACTCTTGGTTTATTAAACCACTTTCTAGAAAATTTAAGTACAACACACAATATTACGGAAGTTGACCTGGTTAAATCTCCTCCAAAATATTTCGATGAGCTTACATTAGGTGCATATACTAAAAGAAATTTTGGTGGAATACAGCTTGATTCAATAGAATCAGAAGCCATAAAGCCACTCGATGTCCTAAATGAACAATTTATAAATGCTGACTTGGTATTACTAGCTCTTCCTATGCACAATTTTTCATTACCTGGAATCGTAAAAGTATATTTAGATGCGATCATGCAAAGTGGTAAAGTATTCAAATATGATAATGGAGCTCCCGTTGGATTAATGAATAAAATGAAATTTGTAACACTTTATACAAGCGCAGGTAAATACTTGGGGGATTTTGATTTTCTAGATAATGTAAAAACTCTTCTAAAAATAGAACTCGACTTTATGGGCATTAAGGATTATGACTTTGTTCATGCCAGTAGTGGAAATCCTGATACTTTCGAATCAGAATTCACTAATGCAAAACAAAAAATTGATCAGATAATTCAAAGCTGGAACCTATAATCCACGAGAAATGAAATATAGTTATAAAAGGGAGATGTTAAAACATCTCCCTTTTAATAATTTATTTCACCCACTCAACTATTTCTTCCATAGGAAAACGTGATTGAGGAAACGGAGAGTCCTCTTTTCTATAGCCGAAAGCCACCATTGCTGCAACACCAAGCCTAGTGATATCAACAATTCCTTCATCACTCAATATTTCTTCAACCTTGCTCCTGTCGAATCCTTCAATTGGGCATGAATCAATTCCAATTTGAGCCGCTGCGGTCATCATATTTGCAAATGGCAAATAAACCTGCTTACAAGCCCAGTCAAAAATTTTACGATCATCCGTTAAATCGAACTCATTATCCATAAAGTTGCCAAAGAATTTTAACTTCATCTCTTCAATATCAGCTGGAAGTTTATCAACTTCTTGCGATTTGTATTTTAGATATTCCGATCCAACGCGCATTTCATCACCTTTACGAGCCAAAAGAATTACAAAGTGACTTGCCGAAGCCAATTGCTTTTGTGCTCCCCAACTTGGTTCTGACAATTTCTCACGTAAGTCTTTATTTTGCACTACTATAAATTTCCAAGGCTCCCATCCAAATGAACTTGGAGAACGTCTTCCAACCTCAAGAATAAACTCAAAATCATCATCAGAGATTTTATGATTCTCTTCAAAAACTTTTATTGCACGACGATATGCATGCGCTTTTAATATTTCTTCTTTTCTTTCTTTCATACGATTTTATTTTTTTCTTGCATCAAAAATATCGCATATCTATCTTTGCGACAAGTACATACTTTTTTCATATATAGTATCTTTTTAGATACTATAACTGAATATCAATATATTACATCGCAGAAAAAAAATTAAATATGACTAAAAAAAATTCAGATGCTCCAATTTGTGCTTTAGATTATGCGTTTAGAAGAATAGGTGGGAAACACAAAGCTCGTATTCTTTGGTACATCTATCAGCAAAATAATGTGTTAAGATATGGGGAACTTAAAAAAATGGTTCAGAATATTACATCAAAGATGTTAACCCAAACTTTACGCGAATTGGAGGAAGATAATTTGCTTAATCGAAAAGTTTATCCTGTTGTTCCACCAAAAGTAGAGTACTCGCTTACCGAAACTGGGAAAGAATTGATCCCATTTATAGAACATATTGGTGCGTGGGGCCGTGCCCAAATGGAGAAAGAGAAGATTAAAGTTGAAAATTAAAAAAGGACGAATAATCATTCGCCCCATATTTTATAAATCTTCAATTACATAAACTAAAGTCTTAATTGTTTTAGATGAAAAACTCAAGCCTTTATTGCTCCCAGAACTTGTTACACTGGCAATGCCTCTGCCTACATCAATGGCTTTTTTCCCTTTAATCAATTCCAAATCATCCATCGAGTGTAATATTTTACTAGAAGGAACTATAATGTGTAGGGTTTCTGCCAAAAATATGGTCAGGAATTGATCTGAATCCTGAGTATCAATGATCAATTTTCCTGAATCAGCAATTGCATATTCCGCTTCAATTATTGCATTTTTAGCATTACTAATCTCACATGATTTTTTGTGCAGGTCAATACTATTCAAGCGAATAAATTCAAACTGAACGTTTTCCTTGCTTGCTGCTTCAATAAATAATTCCTGATCTACTTTAAGAGAGTCATTCCCCAATTGGTTTGAATTCGCTAAAAATGAATCCAAAAGGTCTCTCCTGTTTTCTGTCGAAAATAAATTTTGTTGCTGTGTAAATGTTCTGACTTCCATACCTTTTAGATTTTAATTAAAACTACCATCTAAAAGGCAAAAGGAATGCCAAAGAATGATTATAAAAGTTAAGAAAATTCAACTTTCGTTAAATTATTGATATACTGCTGATTAACAACTAACACTAAGTCTGTTTTTTCACATCAAAAGTGCTCAATTCTGCACACATAATTCTAAGATTGTGACAAATTCGCCCAATTGGGCCAAATCGCACATTTAATGCTGATTAAAAAGTGTGAATATTCTCCCCGACTGTGGATTTTTTTCACATTTTAAGAAAGCTTAAAAACGCTACAATTTATTCATTCTGCTACGAAGTGCACTTCTGGTTATTCCCAAATATTCTGCAGTTTTGGATTTGTTGTTATCGAACTTTTTTAATGCCTTTCTAACTATTTCCAATTCCAATTGCTCAATATGAAGTTCATTTTCAGGCAGTACAATTCGCCCTGGAATAAGCGGCTGATCGCCTGCTGCGATCTCTTCATCTTCTGCCTGAAGAAATCTAATGTGCTCAAGTTTTAATTCGATATCATTATACAAGAGTGTCGCTCTTTCAATGGTGTTTTTTAATTCACGAATATTTCCTGGCCAATTGTAATCCTTAAGTATCGATTGAGCTTCCTTACTTATAAACTTAAATTTTCGACCTCGCTTTTTGGCATATTGATCTAAAAAGATCTGTGAAAATGACAGAATAGCTTCTTTTCTTTCTTTCAGAGATGGAATATATAAACGACCAGTATTCAATCGGTAATACAAATCGCTTCGGAAGGTTTTTTCTGAAACCATTTCCTTTAAATTCCGATTGGTCGCACAAATAATTCGCACATCCAAATCAATAGCGTGACTACCACCAACGCGGTACATCTCTTTTTGCTGCAATACTCTCAAAAGTTTTGGTTGCATATCCAGAGGCATTTCTCCAATTTCATCGAGGAATAATGTTCCGCCTTGTGCCAACTCTAATTTACCAGGTTTACCTTCCTTTTTCGCACCTGTAAAAGCTCCATCTGCATAACCAAACAACTCACTTTCGAACAAAGTTGGAGAAATAGCCGAACAGTTTATCGAAATGAAAGGTTTCATGGTATCCGATTCGTGACCGAAATGAACCAATCTTGCCATTACTTCCTTACCAGTACCCGTTTCTCCTTCAATCAATACCGGAACCGAACGATCTTCATGAAATTGTTCTGCCATTCGAACTACTCCACGCATAGCATCCGAAAACACACCTATTTTACCAACCGACGTAATTTCCCGAATGGTGGTCTCGTAATAATGGATTCTTTCTGCCTCATCCTTTTTAACGGAACTTATTTCTTTTTCGAAATTTTCCTTTAAATCCCGATTCTCAGTTTTTAATCTAATATTCTCAGCAACCCGTTCAATTAGTATTGCCAATTCTTCAATATTAACAGGTTTTAGAAGATAATCATAAGCACCTCCTCGTAAGGCTTCAATGGAGGTTTCCATATCACCAAAGCCAGTCATAATCACAACTTCTATAGCTTTACCTTCTTCGGTGCTTTTAATTCTCTTCAATAATTCCAATCCCGAAATACCAGGCATTCTCATGTCGGATATTACCATTCGATAATCTTCCGTTTGCATTAATCTTAATGCTTCCTCTCCATTATGGCATAAACTAATCTGATGTCCCAATTGCTCCTCAATGAATTCGGCAACTGCAGTACCACTGGAAATATCATCATCAACAATTAATATCCTCATGATTAATAGTTTTATATAGAAAACTTACTTTTGTAATTTAAATTTAACGATAAAGCTTGCACCTCCGTCAGCATTGTTATAGTTGGAAATGTCTCCTTGAAATCGATCAACAAAAGATTTTACAATGGCCATTCCTAACCCACTTCCAGATTCAGGCCCCTTGGTTGTAAACAATGGATCATATATTTTTTCCTGAATTTCTTCATCTATTCCTGTTCCATTGTCATGGATTTCAAAAATTCCATACTCTTTGTCCTTGCTCAGCCTTATTAAAATTCGTTTGGTTTCCTTTTTCACCTTATCAAGCGAATGAATCGAATTTACAACCAAATTAACAACAATTTGCTCAAACTGGATAAAATTGGAATACACTAAAATCTTTTCCGAAGGCAAATTACTTTGCAACTCAATACTATGATCATAAACTTGTCTTTTCACCAAAGATAAAGCACTATTAACTGCACTTAACATGTCAACCATCTCGCTTTCAACATCTCTAGGTTTTTCCCAAAACTTACGCATGTGTTTAATAATGGAATCAATTCGCTCAGTTCCTTCTGATATTGTTTTGATTTTACGAGTAAACATCTCAGGCAACTGTCCAGGGTTTCTTTTTTGCCAAAACAATACACTATCGGCAGTAATTTTTATGGCATTTAATGGTTGATTGATTTCATGAGTAATTCCTGCTGCCATAACTCCAATGGAAGTCAATCGAGAAGACTCTTCCAATAAACGAATGGCCTCCATATTTTTTTGTTCTGCCTCGATTCTTGCTTCCATCAACGAATTTCGTTCCCATGCATTGGCAATCATATTAACAGTACTAAAGAAGATGGAAATTTCATCTCTTGACCATTTGTATTGTTGGTTTTGAGAAAATCCCATTAAACCAACCACCTTTTTCTCAACAACTACGGGCAGTATTACCACTGATTTGATATTTCTCTTGCGATAATATTCTCTCTCCTTGCCTCCTAAATTGGAAAGATCATTGGAAACAATACTCCTATTTTTTTGTAAACGCGCAATAACATCCTCCAATTCCGAAAAATAAAACTGATCTACGTCTTTTATATTTTTCCCTTTAGTAGATACCCTACTTTTAATTTTCACCGCAGAATCATCGGATGACTGAATCGAAAAAAGACTTATGCGAGCTACATTCAATTCCTCGGTCATCAATTTTAAAACATCATCTAAAACATGTTTAAAATCGGCAGAAGCATTCAGTAAACGGCCAATTATACCAAGTAGTCGCTCATGTTTTACTGATATTTTTAACCTTTCTTTCTCTTTGATTAAAGCTCGTTCCGCCCTTATCCTTCTTATGATGCTCTCGAAAGAACCAAAATAATAACGGTAGAAATGGATAAAATTCCCAGAATAATATGTATCCACTCTTTGTGTTCACTATAAAATGATCGTGGAGAATTTCGAAGAAATGTTCCCTTGGGCAAAACGCCATAATCAATATTAAACCGTTTTATTTCATTATAATTTACAACATATTGATCCAAAGGTTCTCTGTAAATGGGAATTGAATCAATAGGAGTGCCATTTAGAATGTCATCTACCATTTTTGCAGCCATCTCACCATGAAAACTTCCTTTTACAATTTTCCCTCCAATTACACCATCACTTACATAGAATGACCAGACAATATAAACAGGAACTTTACTAGCAGGAATCAAAAGATCCAAATTATCCTGAAAGCTTATAAACTTCCCCTGCCTGTCTTTATTAAAAGTAAGCAATAAAATAGATGTATCACCTTTGACTTTTTTAACATCAGTCACCAATTCATCCATGGTTTTATCTTCGTAATAGATAAACTCCAATTGATCTTTATACTTGTTTTGTATATCAATCATGGATAACTTGTTGAGCTTACCCGTTGTAGTAACATTATCGTTGATTACAACAAGTTGTTTGGTATTGGGTCTTGTTTTAAGAATTAGGTCAATTACTCCATCCCAGTCAACCTCTTCGGCTACACCAGTAATATTTTTCATTCCTTCAATCATTTCATCTTTAAAATGATTGATTCCACAAAAAACGATTGGAGTATTCTTAAAGAATTTATCCCTATGATTGCGGACAAAAGAGAGTGCATTATTGTCAGATACAATAATGGCATCGTAATTTTCCTTCATCAGCTTCAAATCATACAATTCTATTAGCTTCTCGAGGTATTCGGGTGATGGATTTCTTTTGGTATCAAGGTATTCGTAATCAATCTCGTATTTATTCCCAACGGAATCCATCACAGCCTGAATACCCAGATTTACATTATCTGTCCAACGTAAACCTTGATGATAGGAATGAAGAACAAGTATTTTTTTCTGCTGTTGGAATAAGCAATAATTGAACTAAACAGAAAAAAAAAGATTAATAAATTGCGTAAACACCTCATATCATATTAGAATTGATAAGAAATACATGCCCAATATAAGGGAAATATCAACAATTTAGGCACGTCCTAAGATGTTACGCAGAAGTTTTAAAGAGGTTGTCAAACAGCAATCGTAAAAATAAATTTACTTCCCTTGCCCAATTCGCTTTCAACTCTCATCTCTCCACCATGTCTTTCAACAACTCATTTACTAAACGGAAATTGAATCCCCAAACCCAGGTTTCC
>NZ_BAZX01000004.1 GCF_001310955.1 Marinifilum fragile JCM 15579 | reverse complement strand
TGTACATTCATCGATGAACATATTCAAATCTATGAATCCATTCACTACTATTCCTTGTTTGGATTCTAATTTTGAACTATTAATTAGATTATTAAGCAATAATAACAATCTACTAGAGCAAGTATTTACATAGTTTGAGTAAAGGAAAATCTTTTCCCTTGATAAATTTGGGATAAGCAAAAGTTCTGAAAAGCTTATTATCCCTCCTAAAGGAATCCTTATTTCATGTGCAATTGAAGCAATAAATTGCATTCTTTCTTCGTGTATTTTATCTTTTTCATTCATAGCAAGCGGGTTTGATATTAATTACATTTGAATGGTGCCTATAATTAGGCACCTCAGAAACTGTTACAGCGCAATGCTCTAACAAATTCATCTAGTAAAATGGCCATAGAGTTTTAATTTCAAACCTCGCATTAACAAAAGATCTGTATTCAAGATGTTCTAACATGAATCTTCGCTTTGAATCAATTGTCATAGCCTTAATAAATAATTGTATATTTCTTTTAACTTTTGACCTAACACCTATAGATGACAAATCATTAATTGTCATTGACTGAACACCAGTTATAATCATAGCATCAAGCCCAGATTTTGCAACTTTAGTAATTTTATAATCTTCACTTTGGACTTGATTGGTTGAATTCTGAATCAATTCTTGTATAAATTGTTTTCTTTTCATTAGAGTTATTATTAGACATTCACATAATTTTCTTTGGCGAGCGGAGAGCAAGTAAATGCTAATACACCTAAACCAATTGATTGTTTCCTAGTATTATAGGTTACTAATCTGGCACAATTGCGATTTTACTCTAATATTAACTTTTAAATTAAGATTGGAATTCGATCAGATCATACAGAGGAGAATAATAAGTGATTCTGAACACCTATTCTAAATGAATAATTTATAATTATACGTATTCTTTTCTTAAAAGGTTATTGAGATAAAATATCATATAGTCAATTATCAACTTTCAATATGTTGGTTTGAACCTCATCGAGCTGAATATTATAAAAACAATCGAGCCTATTGATAGGCTATTCATATTGTACTAAATTCTTTGATTATAAAAATTCAACGAATCAGATATTGCTTTATCAACAGATGTAAAATTAAGATTCAATTCACGTTTAGCCTTTTCGTTGGTATAATAGTTCTTAGTTGTTAGAACCCTTGTATTTACTGATGACACATCCGTTTTAAATTTTAATAACCTAAGCAAATCACCAATCAAGCCTAAAATCAACAATAAAGAATCAGGTATAAGAATTAATGCTGTTTTTTGATTATTGATTAGAATCATTTTGTGATAGAATTCTTTATAAGTCAAATTTTCATTGGCAACAATAAATTTCTCACCAGACATTTTCAGATCGAAGGCCTTAATTATTGCTTTTGCCACATCAGCCACATGAACAAAATTTTTTCCTCCTGAAGGGTAATATACAAAACGCTTATTTAAGGCCATTCGTATTATTTTCCCAGAACTTGGTTTAGTATCGTATGCACCTAGCATAAAGGTTGGGCTAATGGTTGTGATATTCAGCCTTGTTGCAGCATTGTCTACAATTTGCTGAGCCCTCTTTTTACTCACCACATATAAAGATTTTGTAAAAGGAGCCATCATGGACTTACACTCATCACCAGGGTTAGATAAACTTCCATAGCCATAAGTATTTGCAGTACCAATGTAGATTAACTTCTCAATTTCCGTCTTGAAGCATGCTTTAATTATATTTTCTGTCCCCAGTACGTTTACCTGATAATAATCGGAAAGCTTTAATAACCGTTGTGAAGTAATTGCTGCTGCATGAACAACATATTTACACCCTTTCATTGCATCGGTCATCTTCTCTAAATCAAATAAATCACCTTCTACAAGTTTTAAGTTCTTAAGTTCAGGTTTAAGAAAATTACTTTTCTTTCGAATTAAGCCGGTAACGAAATAACCTTTCTCAATTAGCATTAAAGTTAAGTTTGTACCTAACAATCCGTTTATTCCGGTTACAAATACTTTGTCCACTTTTATTTGTTTTTTAATTCTCTACGGACAGCTTTAGACAACAAATAAAGTCTTAACCAAATTGGCAGTACTTTTAACACAAACCAATTGAATTTATTACCGTTAAGCATTATTAATCTATCTCCTTTAAAAAGTTGTCTAATTGCTATTTCTGCAACCTTCTCAGGCGACAGTAATCCTATTTTACCCCAAACCCCCTGTTTATTTATTCGAGCAGTTACGTCGGGATTGGTTTTCATAGGTCCTGGATTTACAACACTTACGAATACATTTGAATTTTTATATTCCTCACATAATCCTCTGGAAAAGTAATGTACAAATACTTTTGAAGCAGGATAAACCGTTTTGAAGGCAACAGGGCTAAATGCAGCCATACTCGAGACATTTAGAATATATGATTTTTCTTGCTTTTTCAAGTTTTGGAACAGCTGTTTTGTCATAATGGTAGTAGCCATTACATTTAACTGGATAATTGTATTGAGATAATTAACGTCAGCATCGTTAAATCTTTTGGTCCCACCAACACCTACATTGTTTATTAAAATTGAGACATTGTACCTTTTATTAATATCATTTGTAATCTCAACGATGTTCTCAATTTTAGTTAAATCAACTTCATAACACAGAGATTTTCTATTGAATTTACATTCAATATCTGTGCATATATCTTTCACCCCTTGGTCAGGCAAATCAATTAAGATTGTATTGTACCCTAACTTGGATAATTCAAAAGAAAAGGCTTTACCAAGTCCTGCTGCTGCTCCTGAAATAACTGCAAAATCCATATGAAATTTTTATTATCCGTTTAATTGGTAAAATACTTAGATTAAGAATATTCAATTAATCAAACCTTTAGGTAAAAAGATACTATTCACACTTAATATCAAAACAAATGACCTCTGTAAAATATAAAATACAAAAGGATAGGCTGAAATCAAAATTGTACATTAGCAAAGGAACGCCAACAAAAAAAGCAAGCCCAAAAGCTTGCTTTTCTACATATCCTATTAAAGGTTTTACTATTCATTGGTAACAACCTCTTCTTCCGTACGTTTTCTGTTGGCAGGATTAACAATCATTCGTGCATTTTTGTAGGCACGATAAAATTCCTCATCCCCATTAAATAACTCCATAAAAGGATCAATCCGATTAATCAGCAAACTATAAATTTCAACGATACAATCTTCAATCATTTCGTTGGTGTTTTTGCGTTCGTTGATTAATTGGCGAGGCTCTATCATGAGCTTTTCGAACTCGGCAATCTCTTTGTTCAGTTCTGCCTTTAATTCTTCAGTTAATCCATAATCAGCCAATTCGGTAGCTATAGGAGCAATTTTCTCTGCCAGGTTTTTGGCATAATTCAGCAGGTCTTGCTGGCGCATTCTCACTCCCAATTCAGCTTCTGATGTCACCAAAAAGTTCAGTAAATTCTCATCCTTTTTCATAAAGGCATAAACATGCACCACATTACTTACCACCAGGCATATGGATATCAATTCGGCCTTTGCCACATTCTTATTACCTGCAGGTTTGTTCGGAATACTGCCTACTTTTGCAAAAAGTTCAACGGCTTTGTCTACCGAACTGTTTAAAGCAGCTACCGCATTTATCATTGCAGGAATTCCTGAATATTTGCTCTCATTGGTTTTAAGAACACTTACAACTTGTAGGTTTGCATTGTGTCGGGAAATGATTATTTTCTTCATTTTAAAATAGTATTTGTTTTTATTGTTTATATTATTTTGCTCGAATGAATTTAAAGATTTCATATCAAAAAACAAAAACTACTGTTTAGTTTAATTTTGCACACAACACTCATTAACTGTATACTTACAGATAACATTCTTGCAAGTCATTGATTTCACCAATAAAACAAAGGAGAATTATGAATTCACTTTTATTTTCGACTAATAGAATTACATCCCATATTTATGTATATCACAGGCTTTCTAATCAAAATACACACGAACTGAATCATTTTCCCAGTCTACTGAATCGAAATTAAAAGCTATCTAATTGAAATGAGCATGCATTGAAACGAAATGCCTAGGCGATGAAGAGCACTTTGTATCTACTGAATTGAAATTAGCATGCACTGAACCACAATCCGGGTGTTATGAATTGTAATTCAGGTCTACTGAATTTAACTTCAAGTGCACTAAATCGAAATCTGAGTCTTCTGAATCACACATCCTGCGTTCTGAATCGAACTGCAGGCCTTCTGAATTGGAAAGTATACCTATTGAAGCATCCACACCGAGGATTGAAGCAAAGATTGTGATGCCTGAATAGAAATGTCAATGGTTCGAGAAAAACGATCAATTCACAAACCGAACCATTAGGTCTTAAGAAAGAATTCCCTAATCAAACGAATAAGCCAAAGAAAACACATTGGAATATCGAGCGATGGACTGGTCGCCAACATCGGTTAACGCATAATCCAATCGGAAATTTCTGTAGTTGATTCCCAAACCAAGGTTGGCTGAAAGGTCCAGCTTTTACTGTTGTCGAAATCTGTTTCTTCCTGGAAATTATTTACCCCTGCACGCAGGAAAATGAACTTTTTAAAGGAAGCCTCGATTCCCATGTGTGGATCAATACTTATGGGATCGCTCTGTACCAAAACATTCCGCTTACCATCGAAAGTAAGATCAGTATTGAACTCGGCCAATAGGGCAAACTTTTCAGACAATTGAAACTCTCTGCTCACACCCAAAATCAACTTTGGCAAAGTTAGCTCGGTTGAATTCTCAGGTATTTCGTTGCCGGTTACTGCAAACACCTCTTCCAACTGATCGGTTTTAAACACCCATGAATTGAAAGTGCTTGTAGCATCGCGCAAAAGTGCTCCAAATTTCCATGAAGATGTGCTGTAGGTCGCTGCCAAATCGATTCCAAAACCATAAGCCGAAGCAAAATCGCCGGTATGGCGATAAATCAGTTTTACATTCCCCCCAACATTTAATCCTTTGATCCCTGTTTCTCTTGCATATGAAATCAGCAAGGCATAATCGGCAGAGGTAAAGGTTGTGATGCGATCGTAACGCAGGTTTCCATCCTTATCGATTAGCTCCAAAGTATTTGGGATATCATCCACCCCAAAACGGATAAAACTGAATGCTATGGCACTTTCTTTATTCAACTTTACAGCCAATCCTGCATAATCGTAGGCCGATAATCCGCCAAAATACTCCGCATGCATAGCTGCCACATCGTATTTGTTGTCGATTTTAACCAATGAGGCAGGATTCCAGTAAGCCGCTTCAACATTCGATTGAGAGGCAACACTGGCATTTCCCATGGCAAAGGATCGGGCACCAACTCCTATGGAAAGGAATTCGTTACTGTAGGTAGGAGCCGAAGTTTGCGCCACTGACAAACTACAAAGTCCTAATAGTAAAAAGAGTGTGAGTAATACTCGCATATTGTACAATTCTAGAAACGTAAAAATAACATGCTTTTTTTAATCTGTAGCATAATTGGGGTGTAAATAAGTAAAATAGAGAATTTCCACTGGGTAAAAAGCTAAACATGCTTAGCATCTCCGAGATGCTAAGCATATTGTAAAAGCAAACTTCTATACGGTTCTGTTAGAAAAGTTACAATAGGAAATAAGTGCAATTACACTCTCTAATTGTTTTGTCTGATCAGCAGAATCGAAAAATTCACTTATTTTTGTGAGTCTATAAACAAAACAGAAAGCATGAGCATTGTAAAACACATCCCAAACACCATTACCTGTTTAAATTTATTTTCGGGCTGCACAGCAAGTTTATTGGCCGTTGAAGGTCATTTGGAATTGGCAGCAGCTCTGGTTTTAGTCGCTTCGGTATTCGACTTTATGGATGGTTTGGCAGCTCGAGCGCTAAAAGCTTACTCGGCCATGGGTAAGGAATTGGATTCGCTGGCAGATATGGTAAGCTTTGGTTTAACTCCTGGTTTGATTGCCTTTGGTTATCTGAAAATTGCAATTTTAGGTGATGCATCTGTGGATTTTAATCCGGATGAATTGAGCATTTCGCAAATGGCAATTCTTCTATCGGCATTTATCATTCCTATTTTTTCGGCTCTTCGCCTGGCAAAATTTAATGTAGACGAACGTCAAGCAGCATCCTTTGTTGGTGTGCCTACTCCTGCAAACGCCATGTTTTGGGCTTCGATTCCTTTGGTATTGTATTTTGGCGATTATCCTTTTATTGTAGAATGGTTAAACAATCCTGCAATTATTATTGTAGCCATTGTAATTACTTCGCTTTTGCTAACGGCAGAAATTCCAATGTTTGCCTTAAAAGTGAAAAACCTAAGCTGGCAGGATAACAAAATCAGATACCTGTTTTTAATGAGTTTGGTTTTATTGGCCGTATTGGTAAAGTGGCTTGTAATTCCACTTGTAATTTTTGTTTACATCCTGTTTTCGATGATTGATAATCTTACGAAGAAGAAATAAAAAACCATATAAACAGAAACGCCGCAAAGATGATTTGCGGCGTTTTTCATTTTAACCTTTTTCTGCTACTATTGGTTGTATTTTAATTCCTTTATTGGTTCTTCATTCTTCTTAAAATAATTTTCGAAATATCGATATGCCAACCAAACAATTAAAACAGCAATAAGAAATAACCCTATTCTCTCTACAGTTCCTAACCCTAACATCTCTGCCCATGAAGTAGCATCGGGATTAGATTTGCTAAGAAAAAAGGCCGTTCCATTATTCACAGCATGAATAACCATACAAAGTAGAAGCGATTTTGTTTTCCAGTATAGATATCCCATTACAATCCCTATTAAAAAAGCTACAACAAATTGCCATGGATTAAAATGTATAATTCCAAAAAATACTGCCGACCAAATAATCGCTTTCCAAGGATTATAGTTTTTTAGTAATCCATCAAGCACAATTCCTCTCATTAATAACTCTTCTAATATTGGAGCTGCAATAGCCACTGTTACAAATCCCCAAATATTGTCCTGCATCATGTTCTTAAATAAATCCATTAACCATTCAGGTGCTGGCACCCAACTTGTGATTTCAACATTTATTACCAACATGCTTAATGTTACAATTACCACCACAGGTAGAATAACCAGAGGGAATGGATTAAATGCAATGGCGCTTTCATTTTTAGGATTTTTCTTTTTAAAACTTATAGCAATAAAAATCATAATGCCTAATGGCACAACATAATTAACAAAACCCATAGGGCCTTGCAAAACATCTCCCAGTGCATACTGAATTAATCCAACAGGTATACTGTATCCAATCATAACGAGCAATAAAATTCCTATTATTCCCCACGATTGCTTAATGCTTGGATATGCGAATTCTTCCGTCTTAACAACTTCTTGTTGCTGTGTATTCAATTCTTCCATTTTATTTTTCTGATAATGTAGTGTTCTTTTTAATTACGACCTGTCCCTTTAATGAGGATAGCATATGAGTAAACAACTCTCTTAATTCTCTATAATAATCTTTACTGAAGAAAGTTTTTTTGATCTCGAAAAGAGTTCTCACTTGCAAGCTATTGGATTGTTTCTGATTGCTTATTAAATACTTCCCAAAACCATTAGAAAGTTTAATAACTTTTGACTTAGGACATTCCTCAATACTAAATTCTTCGGGAAGTTTAATATTAATTAGAATTGATTGATATCGGTGGTAGTTAAAATCAATGCGATATTGCCTATCCTCTTTTATAAATGGATTATCTGTAAAAACACTTGGGAATGGCTCGAAATATATCATATCACTTTCAAAATCCATTTCTGTCATTGGCAGATTACATGTAATTTCCAAAGGTTTATTTACGACATCAAGGTTGCGGCTCTCAACTGAATCTTTATTCAATTCTACCTCCGATTCGTCAATCATTGTTTTCAAAAACTCTTCCAAACCATATTTATTGATGAACTTTCTTGATTCTACCGAATAATAACCGGTCTCCATAAGTTTAAACTTACAGCTTGGCTCATTCATATTTGTAAAATCATAGTTTAGCAACAACTGTTGGCGAGACTTTTTATAAGCCACCACCTTTTCCCATCTAGCTCTATCTTTTTCGATCACCAAAGCCATATGATTTAAATCTTTCTCAGCCAGCAATTGATATGGACGGTAAGGCGAAGTAGCATTTAAAAACATTTTATTCCCAAATATTTCTACATAGCTAAAGCCTGATTGAACTGGCTCATTAAAGGATAACCCGTTTGAAGAAGACCCAAGTTGTTGGTACGAGTTAAAGCAGGTTCAGCTTTTATTCCAGCTTCCCTTAAAAGTAAAACCAATAAATAATTCATTTCGGAATTTGAAGCTACCTTTTCTTCTAAGATTTTTGGAGGAGTTTTTTTGGGGTATAAACGATATTCTCCATCCCACTTTACATGATTTCGAACATAGTCATATATTTTCTCTACTTTTTCCCAGTCATTTTCATCACCCTCTAAAATTTGCTCAACAATTTTTTTAGCATAGCCTTTTCTACCAAAAAAATCGAAAGCTTTTAAGTATTCGCTGGCCAACTTATCCCAAGTCGATTTTACGGTAACAAATTCAACTCCTCCAGCCATTCCATCCCCATTTTTATAATATCCCGTTAGCTGAAAACGAATTTGCTCAATAAAATCTGTATAATTATTCACATATGGCTCTTCCTTTATCGATTTTAAATGAGATAATATCCACTCATTACTACTTACCGAAGGGTATTTAGCACTTAGCTTTTGCCCAAAGCTTACCATATTATATCTAAATGATTCTGGAATATTTACCTTAATAGAACTGTAATATGTCGGAATATCATTTTGAAAATACCATGTATCCAAGTAAGAGTAAAAATTGGAAACCAGCGCATATTTATATTCTATTATTGAACCTACCTTCACATTTGGCATTCCAAAACGCACAGCTCCATAGCTTTCATTCAAATCAACATCAAAAACAGATTTTCCATCCAGATCTGTTACCTCTTTGCCATGATCAGGATCAAAGTTTATGGTCTGCCCCTTAACCGAATTGATTTTTTCCAATCCATCTTTTCGCCAATATGGGAGTTCTACATTGGCTTTATCTAAACCTTCTTCCTTAAGAATTTTAATTCTCACATGATGATGGTAAATGATTGATCTATAACTTACATCAACCACACAGGTTTTGCTTAAAATAACGGCAACCGCATCCGTTTCGTAAGAACATTCAGACAGTAAGATTTCATCTTTTGAGAATTTCCCATACTTTATTCCTTTTGCATGAGAACTATAATACACTACCAACAGGCAGCTTATAAGCAGGCAAGCTTTGGTTAGAATTTTCATCAGGTGATTTTTTTGATCACCTGAAACTAAACAAAATCGAAAACTTTATGAACACATGTTCACAAAGAATGATTAAATCATAATAATATAGATTCGGTAAAAATAAAAGCTTGGTTAAAAAGTTTCTGCAAGCACTTTGAATTACTTTCTATTCATTACTTCATTCTGTCTAAGAATGGCTTCTTTATGAATCATTCTAAGAAGTTGAGTTATAAACTTCTCTGACAATCCCAAACTTTTTGCTAGATCAACTCCACGCTCACGAACCTTTTCCCATCGCTGAAGTTGCAGAATCGTCATATTCTTTTCCTTTTTGTATTCACCAATCTCTTCAACAATATTCATTCGCTGCGCAAGCAATTCAATCAACTGTGCGTCTACCGAGTCAATTTGACTTCTAAATTTTACAAGTTGGTCAATCTCTTCATCACCCACTACATGTAACCTACAAACCAAACCTCTCAACAGTTGATTCAAGTCTTCAGGTGTTAATTGCTGATCGGGATCACTCAAAGCTTCTTCAGGACAAATATGACTTTCTATCATTAAACCATCCATATTTAAATCCATCGCTTTCTGAGCCATTTCGTGAATGTACTTTCTACTTCCTGCGATATGACTTGGATCGCAAATGATAGGCAAATTGTGGAAACGAGATTTTAATTCAATAGGAATCTCCCATTTTGGAATATTTCGCAGAATGGTTTTTTCGAATGGATAAAAGCCTCGATGAATAGCTGCAAGCTTTGAGATCCCTGCTTTATGTATGCGTTCTAAAGCACCAATCCAAAGGTTGATATCTGGATTAATTGGATTTTTAACCATTACTGGCACATTCATCCCCTGTAAAGCACTTGCCAATTCCTGAACGGAAAATGGATTTGATGTTGTTCGTGCTCCAACCCATAAAATATCAACATTATGGCGCAAACACATTTCAACATGTTTTGGTGCTGCCACCTCTACCATGGTTAACAAACCAGTTTCTTGCTTTACTGTATTCAGCCACTGCAATGCATCCAACCCTCTACCTTCGAAAGAATTTGGCCTGGTTCTAGGTTTCCAAACTCCTGCTCGAAATATCTGCACCTGTTTTGTGTCGCTTAAAGCCTTTGCTGTTGATACCAACTGCTCTTCAGACTCTGCACTACAAGGTCCACTAATCACTATTGGATGAGTATCCAATTTCTTACTGAACCAATTATGTATAGGTTTGATATTATCCAGTCCACTCATATCTTAAAAATTAGGATGCACAAAAATACATTTTTAGTTGATATCTAAAAACCCATATAAAATAATCGGCAATCATTAAACGATTGCCGATCAAATTATCTTACTCTTCCAATTTCGATTCAAACTTTTTTAAAGCATATCTTACTGCTTTATAACTTACATATATTAAGAGTGGCCATGTAAGAAGCCATATTATTGATGATAAATACATGATTCTCTATTTTTAGTACAAATGATCTTCACTTCTCAATTCTTCCAAGTCTAATTTTTTATTATTGATAGCTCTCCAGGCCCAAACAATATAGGCAATTACGAAAGGAACCATTAAGGATACATAGCTCATTGCCGTTAGAGTGTAATGCGATGAAGATGCATTCTGAATGGTTAAGGAAGACTGCAAATCAGCATTAGATGGATAAAAAGCAGTATGATTAAACCCTGCCAACAAGAAAAGTGCAAATACTACCAGAATTGTTCCTCCGCCAGTAAACCAAATTCCTCTAGTATATTTCTCAGCTAAATAAGATTTAATTAAACCAAACAACACCAACACAACACCTGCAAGGAATAATATCAGAACCAATGGCATTGCAAGAAAATTGTGTAAGTATTTGTATGCTTCCATACTTACAACACCCGTTTCTGCATCAACTGCAAAACCATCCATAACCAATAAGCGAATTGCAAAAAATAAGAAAACCACTAAAAAAGGAATTCCACAATACAACAACTGCTTTTTCGATCGATTAAAAATTGCTTCATGCTCTATACTATTCATGAAATACAAGCTTCCCAACAAACGCGCCAAAAAGAAAACCGTTAAGCCCAAAGCTACATTGTGTAGGTTTAAAACGGCCTCTAATCCACCATAGGGATTTGCCCATTTTGATTGGTTCAATTCGTTTACGGTAAATTCTGCTCCATTAAAGAAAGTTCCTACCGCAGTTCCAATTAATATTGTTCCCAACAAACCATTGATAAACAAAAATACCTCGAAGGTTTTTGCTCCCCAAACATTTGAAGGTTTAGAACGAAACTCATAAGCTACTGCCTGAATGATAAAACAAAATAAAATAGCCATCCATACCCAATAGGCACCTCCAAAAGAAGTTGAATAAAACAGTGGAAATGAAGCAAACATTGCTCCCCCGAATGTAACAAGGGTAGTAAATGTAAACTCCCACTTTCGTCCCAGAGCATTAATTAAAAGTGTTCGTTCTTCGTCAGATTTTCCCAATCTGTATATTAAAGTCTGGCCTCCTTGAACGAACATTAAGAAAACTAAAATACTTCCTAAAAGTGAGTCAATCACCCACCAATATTGTTGCAATGCTAAATGTGATAAATTTTCAAACATGATTAATGCCCTCCATGATTTGGTCCTAGTTTTATTTGTTTCAACATGATTTTAATCTCAGCAATTAAAAGTCCTGTGAAAACAATCAAAAACAAAAAGAAAGTGATCTGAACAGATGTTGTATCAATATTTGATACTGCAGTAAGCGTAGGCATCAAATCTTGAATAACCCAAGGTTGACGTCCCATTTCTGCAACAATCCATCCACTTTGTGATGCCACATAGGCCAATGGAATATTCCAAATCGCAGAACGTAAAAACCATTTTTTACTAACTATCGATTCTTTATAAACGAACAATAAGGCCAATGTAAACAGCAGTAAAAACCACATTCCCAATCCTACCATGATGTGAAAACTATAGAATGTTATCGAGATTGGAGGGACAATGTTGTATGGATCATCGAAATATCCGTAACCAAAATACTTAAAATTCTCGTTCAGCTCATTTAGGGAGCTTTGTGCCAAAGCATCATTCTTATCTTTCTGAGCTTGCTTATAGTTTTTCAAAGCATGAATGGCCTTGCGTCCCATTTCTATTTTGGTTGCTACCGGTGGATGAATAACGCCGTCATTATCCGTATAGCCATTAATCACATCATTTACCCCAGCAACAAAGGCATCGCCATCCATATATGCCATGTAAGAAAGCAAGTTTGGTATTTCCAATTTAAAATGAAAGTCCATCATATTGTCATTTCCACTTTCCGAACTAGATGACATTACTCCTATGGCCACCAATCCTGCTCCTTTCGAACCATCATACAAACCTTCCATAGCGGCAAACTTCATAGGCTGATCACGAACAATTTCGCGCGCTGAATTGTCTCCGGTCATTACAGTAAACAAGGAAGTAATTAAACCAAACACAGCTGCAACCACAATACTTTTCTTGGCAACAGTCACATTCAGTTTTTTCAATAAATACCATGCACTTACACCAATTACAAAAACTGCTGCTAAAGTATATGCCGATGAGATGGTATGTAAAAATTTATTAATAGCTGTTGGTGAGAAAAGAACATCCCAAAAGTTCACCATTTCGTTTCTGGCAGTATCAGGATTAAATTTCATTCCTACCGGATTTTGCATCCATCCATTGGCAACCAAAATCCACAAGGCTGAAAGATTTGATCCTACTGCAACCAACCATGTAGATATCAGGTGAAACTTCTTGCTTACCTTGTTCCATCCAAAAAACATCACTGCAATGAAAGTCGACTCCATGAAAAAAGCCATAATTCCTTCTACAGCCAAAGGAGCACCAAAGATATCTCCTACAAACCAGGAATAATTCGACCAGTTGGTTCCAAACTCAAATTCAAGAATAATTCCTGTAGCAACACCAATTGCAAAGTTGATTCCAAACAATGTCATCCAAAACTTTGTGATCTTTTTCCATTCCGGATTTCCCGTTTTTACATAGATGGTTTCCATTATGGCTATAATGAAAGCCAAACCCAATGTCAATGGTACAAATATCCAATGATACATTGCAGTTAAAGCAAATTGAGCTCTGGACCAATCGACCAATGACATGTCGAAGTTTTCAATCATATTACTATTTTTTAGGATTAGTTAATTGTTCAATCACGTAATCACCGCGATCCTTATCGTTAGTGTATTTTGTTTTTAGAAAATTTGGGAAAAAGAATAGCTTTAAAACAAAAAACATAATAAACAACTTCAGGATTATAATCAACCACACTTGTCTACTCCACGATTTTTGTCCAGCAAATCCCTCGTAATAAAACATCCATATTTTTTTCAGCGACAACAGTAGTTTCATAAATAATCATCGATTTTATGCGTTGCTAATCTTTTGTAAATCACTCCATAAATTAAAGACCTCATCGTCTTTTATTGCTTATCAATAAACTATTCAAATGTATACTATATTCCTAAGCATTCAAGCATTCCAACATAGATACTTTTTATAACCACATTTAAAAAATCAATAAACATTTAATAAACAGGCAATTGTACCCAGTGTGATATTTTACACATCTACCTGTTAATCTAGGTTTTAGGAATAACACAAACCCTATTTTCAATATAAAATGTCTTGAAAAAGATTATTTCACTAAATGTTGGTTTTTGACTTTACAAATAATTACATAAGCCAACAATAATCACATATTCAAGAGATTATACTCAATATTTTTAAAGTCGAATTAAAATAATAAAAAAGAGAAGACCTATAATGAAGTCAAATTGCAACTGCAGGTTTTCGATATATTTCTTTATATTTGAGTTACAACGCAAACGTTGGTGAAACATAAAAAGATTAAACAAAAAGCCTTTAAAGTCAGTAAAATCAAGAGTTATTTATCCTTATTTAGAATGTTTTTAAAGAGCTATTGTTAGACTCAATTATTCCAATCAATTAGATGGCATAATTGATATTTTATTTGAAAACTAACCTTATATCATAATGAAAGAAGAAACATCAAACAACAGCAGAAGGAAATTCCTTAAAAGTTTTGGTATTTCAGTTGGTGCTGCAGGTGTTGTTAGTAGCTTTTCTCTAATTGGAGCAGCTAAAGCAGCAGCCAAAAAACCAGCAGAAATGGTGAATTTGCTTACACAAGACGGGCAGCTTGTGCAAGTGGATAAAAACCAATTGCGACCTACGGTTACTGAACCACTTGATGAACTTCAAAAAAGAGGTCGTGAAGGTATTCCTGGTAAATCATTTGTAATGGTGATAGACCTAAGCAAATGTCGCAATGCCAGAAAATGCATGGCGGCTTGTCAGAATCACCACCAGCTAAGAGCAGATCAGCACCATATCAATGTACTTCAAATGCAAGATGCTGAGCATACAGCTCCTTACTTCATGCCAAAACCTTGTCAGCATTGCGACAATCCTCCTTGTACAAAAGTGTGTCCTGTTGATGCAACTTTCAAGCGTCAGGATGGTATCGTACTTATCGACAACGAGAGGTGTATTGGTTGCCGATTCTGTATTGCAGCTTGTCCATATTCTGCTCGAATTTTCCAATGGACGGAACCTAAAGATTCTGAGAAGTACAAAGATCTTACTTATAATATTGAAGCCAACGTTCCTCAGAAAAAAGGTACTGTGAGCAAGTGTTTGTTTAGTGCAGACCGATTGCGTGAAGATAAACTTCCTTCATGTGTATCTTCCTGTCCGAATGGAGTATACTACTTTGGAGACAGAAATGAAGATGCTGTGACCAACGGAACTACTGGTGAAACCGTTCGTTTCTCGAAATTAATAGAAGAAAACGCTGGTTATACTTTAATGGAAGAATTGGGTACTAAGCCTAGAGTATATTACCTACCTCCTAAAAACAGAGCCTTTGAGTTTAATGGCGACTTGCTAAATGAGGAGAATCTTCACTAAATATCAAATTAAACAATAGATAATTATTTGCCCTAAATAACTAAATCTTATGAATGACTTACCTAAACAGAAAGAAACAACTCTTTCGTTTGAAAAAATAAAAAAAGACATTCTACATCCAATGCAAAACCACAAAGGTCTTGAACTTTGGATTGTATTTTTGATCGCAGTAATTAGTGTTTGCGGTTGGGCCTATTACATTCAGTTAAAAGATGGATTAGGTGTAACTGGAATGCGAGATTACGTTTCATGGGGATTGTACATTGCCAACTTTGTATTCTTTGTAGCGGTTAGTTTGGTTGGGATGTTAATTTCCTCAATTTTAGGATTGCTCCGAATCGATTGGATAACACCAATCTCCAGAATTGCAGAAATCATAGCCGTAGCCTTTGTGGCCGTTGCTGGTTTAGTAATTGTACTTGATATGGGGCGACCAGACAGAGTATTAAATGTAATGATTCATGGTCGTTTTCAGTCACCAATTCTTTGGGATGTTACGGTAATCACTACTTATCTAACAGTAAGTGCCTTGTTGCTAATTTTACCAATGATACCTGATTTGGCAATCTGTAAAAAAGAGCTTACCAAAGCTTCTCCAATCATGAAGAAGTTGTATAATATTCTTTCATTGGGATATATTAACACACCTGAACAGCATAAACATCTTCATAAGATGATTCGAACTTTAATGGTTCTAATCGTTCCAATTGGTCTTGCTATTCACACGGTAACTTCTTGGTTATTTGCAGCAACCTTGCGAAATGGTTGGGATACTACCATATTCGGACCTTATTTCGTTGCTGGTGCTTTTGTTGCAGGAGCTGCAGCCTTAATCATTGCGATGTATTTCTTCAGAGTAAATTACAAATTGCAAGATTATATTACCGATTTACAGTTCGATAAAATGGGTAAGCTTTTGGTAGCTGTATGTTTGGTTTACTTATATTTCAACCTGAACGAATTTTTAGTTCCTGGCTATAAAATGAAAACAGGTGATGACGTGCACCTAAAAGAATTATTCTATGGACACTGGGCAATCATGTTCTGGTCTTCTCAATTGCTAGGAAATATTATTCCTATCATTCTATTGGTTTATAAAAAATTCAGAAAGCCTTTACCAATCATGATTATTTCATTGTTTGTATTGGCCGGAGCTTGGTTTAAACGATATGTAATTGTAATTCCAACATTGCTTCACCCTCATTTACCAATTCAAAATGTTCCAGAGAACTTCGTGCATTACTATCCTACTGCAATCGAAGTTTCGGTAACAGTATTAAGTTTTGCATTGGTACTGTTGATTATTACTGTACTTTCTAAAATTTTCCCAGTTGTTCCTATTGTAGAAACAGCGGAAAGCAAGGGGATTGAAGTTAAAATTGACGCCTAAACGAAAAGAATCATGAAGAATACAATTAAAAATATAGCTGCTTTATTCCTGATTTTTATTTTCTCAGGCTCATTAGCAAATGCACAGGGATGGTCGGTTCCAAGCTCTGCAAAGAAGAAACAAAATCCTTACGAAGCCACTGCCAAAAACATTAGCTCAGGTAAGAAAATATACAATCTTAACTGTAAGTCTTGTCATGGTGATCCAACAATGGCAAATATGCTACCGTTGGCACCTGTTGCTCCCACCGATTTAGGTTCACAAAATTTCCTTGTACAATCTTCAGATGGAGAAATTTACTACAAGGTAAATAAAGGACAAGGTGCGATGCCAACCTTCGAAAAAACCTTAAGCGATGAAGACAAATGGATGGTCATAACATTTTTGAGATCATTTGATAAAAACAAAAAAGAAAGACAACAAGTTGCTGAGATTAAAAATCCGGAAGTTACTGATGTTAAATTAGAACTAAAAGTTAATGAGGCTGAAAAAAACATGTCAGCCAAATTAAGTGGTGTTACTAAAACAGGGAAACGTGTAGGTTTACAAGGTATCGAAATGAGTTTCTTGGTAAAAAGAAGCTTTGGATTTCTTGATGTTTCGGGCGAAGATCCATACACCAACGAAAAAGGAGATGTTCAGATTCAGTTTCCTAAAGATCTTCCTGGAGACAGAGAAGGACAAGTTAATATGCTTGTTAAAGTAACTGATGATGCATTCTACGGAAAATTGGAAGAAGCCAGAGTTGTAACTCTGGGTGTACCAACTGATCCTGTTAATCCTCTTGATGAAAGAGCTATGTGGGGAACCAGGGCTAATGCTCCAATCTGGATTATTGTGACTTTTGTAGGTGGTGTAGTTGGTATTTGGAGTGTAATCTTTTTGGTACTGTTCCAAATGATTAAGCTGCCAAAATTGGCCAGTAAGCAAGATTAATTTGATTCTTCACTTTCTTCCTTTTTGGATTTTGAAGGTCTTCCCAATTTATAAAGAAGATATCCAATACCAACAAGAAAGTGAAGAGCGGTTATCGCAACAACGATATAAATTAAACTTGAATCTGTTCTCATAGTCTGAATTTAAATTACGTTCTGCAAGATGGCAAATATGCAGCAAGAAACAAAAAATCAAATTTGTGTGCACTGTGGCGACGACTGCGGCAAACATCATGTTATGTGGATGATAAGCCCTTTTGTTGCAATGGTTGTTCAACTGTATATCAGCTTTTGCACGAGAATGAACTATGTTCGTACTACGATTTTGAATCCAATCCTGGAATTAAAATCGAGAGCGGTAAATTTAAAGAGAAGTTTGCATTTCTTGATGAAGAAGAAATTGCCAATCAATTATATGATTTTTCTGAAGGAAACATCCGTAAACTTACCTTATACATTCCGGCTATTCATTGTAGTTCTTGCATTTGGCTACTCGAAAATTTAAATATTCTCAATCAGGGAGTTTTAAAGTCGATGGTTAATTTTGTGAAGAAAGAGGTAAGCTTGACCTTCGATTCCGATCAAGTTAGTATTCGTCAACTGGCTGAATTATTATCTTCTATTCACTATGTACCTGAAATTACTCTGGACAAGCTTCAGCAAAAACAAAACAAGGATGCCAACAAAAAATTGCTTTACAAAATAGGTATTGCAGGCTTTTGTTTTGGAAATATCATGCTGCTGAGCTTGCCCGAATACGTTCCGGGAAATGAATATTTGGAAACGCATTTCAAAAACTTCTTTGGAATGATGAATTTCTTCCTGGTTCTTCCGGTATTTCTGTATAGTGGTAATGATTACCTAGCTTCAGCATATAAAGCAATTAAACATCGCTTTGTAAATATCGACGTACCCATTTCACTAGGAATTTTGACTCTATTCATTCAAAGTTCGTATGAAATTTTTTCTGGTACTGGCGCTGGGTATATGGATTCCCTTACTGGTCTGATCTTTTTTCTATTGATTGGAAAATGGTATCAAAACAGAACTTACCAGGCTTTATCTTTTGAAAGAGATTATCGCTCCTATTTTCCTGTTGCCGTTAGCAAAATGGAAAATGGACAGGAAGTAAGCACCCCAATCGAGAAATTGAAAAAAGGTGATATTATTCTAATCAGAAATCAGGAATTAATTCCTGCAGATAGTATTCTGACCAAAGGTGATGCACAGATCGACTACAGCTTTGTGACAGGAGAATCGAAACCTGTATTTAAGGAAGCTGGTGATCAGATTTTTGCTGGTGGAAAGCAGATGGGTAGTGCAATTGAACTGACCATCGAAAAAGATGTAGTTCAAAGTCGCTTAACTCAGCTTTGGAATCAGTTTGATGAAGAAAATAGTGAAGCCTCAAAGCTGAATTCCTTAATTGACAAAATCAGTAAACATTTCACGATAATCATTATTGCCATTGCAGCATTAAGTGGATTGTACTGGCTATTTAATGACACTAGCAAAGCCGTTTTCGCATTTACATCAGTATTGATTGTCGCTTGCCCCTGTGCTTTGGCATTATCAGCTCCTTTTGCTTTGGGTAATACCATGAGATTAATGGGACGATTGGGAATTTATTTGAAAGGCTCGCATGTGTTGAGAAATTAAACTCCATCACAAGTATTGTTTTCGATAAAACCGGAACCATTACCCAGGCTGATGAAGTGAAAATTTCCTTTGAGGGTGATAAGCTAACAACTGAAGATTATGTAGCGGTAAAGTCTTTAACCAGACATTCAACTCATATCTTAAGCTCTTCAATTTACGATCATCTAAAAGATATTAGTCCAGAGAAGGTGGAAGATTATCATGAACTCCCATCTATGGGGATATCTGGCTTTGTAAATGGACGCGAAATCAAACTGGGTTCAGCTAAATTCATATCTGAAGGTATTTCAGAAAGCAAATCACTAACAACAGAAGTATACTACTCGGTTGATGGAAATGTAAAAGGTCACTTTACCTTAAGCAATCAATACAGAACAGGTTTATCAGACTTGATTAAAAATTTATCATCGAAATACGACTTACATGTTCTTACTGGAGATAATGATGCGGAAAGAGAAAATCTTGAAAAAATTTTCCCAGCCTCATCTAACCTTCGTTACGATCAATCGCCGAATGATAAATTGGAATATATCAACCAATTGAAGAAAGAAGGCAAAAAAGTACTGATGATTGGTGATGGATTAAATGATGCCGGAGCTTTAAAGTCAAGCGATGTGGGAATTTCAATTGCGGATGATGTTTACCATTTTTCGCCTGCATGTGATGCAATTTTGGAATCCTCAAAGTTCTCTGAACTAACTCGATTCTTATCGATAACAAAAAAGAGTATTTGGATTGTAAAATTAAGCTTCCTACTGTCGTTCTTGTACAATTTTGTAGGCCTTTATTTTGCCATACAAGGGATTTTATCTCCTATTGTAGCAGCATTGTTGATGCCCATTAGTTCCGTTTCGATTGTAGCTTTTACAACCATCACTACTAACTTAATTGCAAAAAATAAAGAATCAGAAAATAAAATTACAGACAATAAAAATATAGAGCAGAAGGCCTTTTCATCAGCAAAATCTGTTCAATTAAATTAATTAACATGAGTGTTTTGTTCGTTTTAATCGGTGTGAGTATGCTAGTGGCGGGAGGATTCCTAATCGGATTTCTATGGGCCGTTAAAAAAGGGCAATACGATGACTCCTACTCTCCTTCGGTAAGAATTTTATTCGAAGACAAAGAGAAGAAGGCAGAAGAATTATTAGATCTAGAAAATACAGCAAAGAAGAACCATAAATCTTAATTTAATGGAAACACAACATTTTTCGTACGATAACAAAATCGTTAAATATTTTGCCTACGCAACCATTATTTGGGGTGTAGTCGGAATGTTGGTGGGGTTATTGGCAGCCTTGCAGCTCGCTTTCCCGGTTTTTAATTTTAATTTGGAATACACACTTTCGGACGTATTCGTCCAATCCATACCAATGCGGTAATTTTCGCCTTTGTTGGGAACGGGATTTTCGCAGCGGTATACTATTCGCTGCAGCGATTGCTAAAAGCCAGAATGTTTAGCGATAAACTAAGCTGGATTCACTTTTGGGGATGGCAGGCCATTATCGTTTCAGCGGCAGTAACATTTGTACTTGGGATCACTACAAGTAAAGAATATGCAGAGCTGGAATGGCCAATCGATATCGCAATTACCATTATTTGGGTGGTATTTGGATGGAACATGTTTGGTACAATTCTGAGACGTAGAGCTGATCACCTTTATGTTTCCATTTGGTTCTACATCGCAACTTTTGTGACCGTTGCAGTGCTTCACATTGGTAACTCAATCGAGCTTCCTTATAGCTGGATTCAGTCCTACCCGGTTTATGCTGGTGTTCAGGATGCTTTGGTACAATGGTGGTACGGACACAATGCAGTGGCATTTTTCCTAACCACTCCTTACTTGGGATTGATGTATTACTTTTTGCCTAAGGCAGCGAATCGTCCGGTATATTCATACCGATTATCGATTATTCACTTTTGGGCATTGGTATTCCTTTATATCTGGGCTGGTCCTCACCACTTGTTATATACTGCACTTCCTGATTGGGCTCAATCGCTTGGAGTTGTATTCTCAATCATGTTGATTGCTCCATCGTGGGGTGGTATGTTCAACGGATTACTTACGCTTCGTGGTGCATGGGATAAAGTTCGCGATAGTGCAACCTTGAAATTTATGGTGGTTGCCGTAACAGCTTACGGTATGTCAACATTCGAAGGTCCGATGATGTCTTTAAAATGGGTGAACTCATTAACACATTATACTGACTGGACAATTGCTCACGTTCACATTGGAGCAATGGGTTGGAATGGATTCCTGACTTTTGGTATGCTTTACTACCTATTCCCTAAAATGTGGAAAACCAAGTTGTATTCGGAAAAATTGGCCAATGCTCACTTCTGGATGGGAACCTTAGGTATGATTTTTTATGCATTGCCATTGTACTGGGGAGCCGTAGTTCAAACTTTAATGTGGAAAGAATTTACTCCTGACGGATTATTGGCTTATCCTAACTTCCTTGAAACCGTTACACAGATTCTTCCAATGTACCACGTTCGTGTACTAGGTGGATTACTATACTTTACAAGTTTGTTCTTAATGGTTTACAACCTATTTAAGACAGCTGCATCAGGTAAATGTTCGGATAATGAAGAAGCTTCGGCTCCTGCATTACATTCACCTAAGAAACGTGAAAAAGGTGAAGGTTTACACCGTTGGTTAGAGAGAAAACCTGTTCAGTTCATGATTCTTTCTACTGTGGCAATTTTAATTGGTGGTGCTTTCGAGATCATTCCAACATACTTGATCAAGTCAAATGTACCAACCATTGAAAGTGTAAAACCATATACACCGCTTGAACTACAAGGTCGTGATATTTATATCCGAGAAGGATGTAATACGTGTCACTCACAAATGGTTCGCCCTTTCAGATCTGAAACAGAACGTTACGGTGAGTATTCAAAAGCTGGTGAATTTGTATACGATCATCCGCACCTTTGGGGATCGAAACGTACTGGTCCGGATTTGGCTCGCTCGGGAGTACCTGGAGGAAAAATGTACAAGACCAATGTATGGCATTACAACCACATGTTGGATCCTCAAAAGATGAATGCGCAATCAATTATGCCAAAATATCCTTGGTTGATTAAAGATGAATTGGATACATCATCTACTCCTGCTAAAATTAGAGCAATGATAACGCTTGGAGTTCCTTACGATGAAGAACCATATCCTGCTAACTACGATCAAGTAGCAAATGATGACTTGCAAAAACAAGCCAAAGAAATTGCTGCTGATTTGAACGCAAATGGAATTGATGTAACAAGCGACAAAGAAATTATTGCTTTGATTGCTTACCTACAGCGTTTGGGTAGAGATATATCAGTTAAAGAATAAAAACAAGTAATAAGGATTAAGGATAAGGCAATTGGAGACATTTGCTTTAGCCTTTTCCCTTTGTACTTTAAAAGTATTAAGTATGAAATTAGTTAGTCATTACTTACAAGGCATATCAGATGTGGGATTCTTTCCAAGTATCTCATTACTGATTTTCTTCCTGTTTTTTGCAGGAATGGTTTGGTGGGCTTTTAAGAAAAGTAACAAAGCCTACTTCGCTCAAATGGAAAGCTATGCTCTTGATGAAGATGATATGGATTCTTCTGAAATAAATAATAATTGACCCTAAATCTATAGCAATGGATAACGATAAATATATTGAAGAAAACAAACACCTGATTAGCGACCATGATTACGATGGTATCAGAGAATTGAATAATCCAATGCCAACATGGTGGCGATACCTATTCTATGCAACCATTGTATTTTCGGCAGTTTACATTTTCCGATACCATGTGTTTGGAGATGATTTGCAAATTGCAGAATACAATAAGGAAATCGCCTTGGCTGAAGCCAACAAACCAAAACCTAAGTTTGATGAAAATGCATTGGTTTTAATGACAGATGCCGACAACCTTGCCAAAGGAAAAGAGATTTACGACAAAAACTGTATTGCTTGTCACGGTGCAGTTGGGGAAGGAAATGCTATCGGACCAAACCTTACCGACAAATATTGGTTAAATGGTGGTTCTTTAAAAGATGTCTACCATATTATTAAAGTAGGTAAACCTCTAAAAGGAATGTTGGCCTGGCAAAATCAACTTTCACCTGAACAAATGCTACAAGTTGCTAGCTATACTATGAGTCTGCAAGGAACTAACCCTCCTAATGCAAAAGAAGCTCAAGGTGAACTAGTAGAATAAAAAATAAGCTGTAAGTTTCGAGTAACAAGCTTCAAGCAATGAACTTGAGGCTTGAAACTTGAAGTCTTAGATCCGATCAATAAACAGAACAACATGGCTCCTGAAAATCCCTATAACACTTATCGTGATCAGTTGGCAACACTGAATGATAGTGGAAAAAGAAAATGGGTATATGCCCAAAAACCGAAAGGTAAACTTTACAATTACCGAAATATCGTAAGCTATACTCTACTTGCATTGATGTTCGGCTTACCATTTGTAAAAGTAGGTGGTGAACCCTTGTTTCTATTAAATGTTCTGGAGCGAAAGTTTATTCTATTTGGTGTAAGATTCTGGCCTCAGGATTTCCACATCTTTCTTTTTTCGATGATCACTCTATTTGTTTTCATCGTGTTTTTTACTGTTAGTTACGGTAGAATTTGGTGTGGGTGGACTTGTCCACAAACTGTTTTCATGGAGTTTATCTTCCGAAAAATTGAATATTTAATTGAAGGATCACACCAAGAACAAAGGAAACTAGATGCTCAATCACTCAACTTTGAAAAGTTCTGGAAGAAAAGCTTAAAGGCAATTCTCTTTTATGCCATTTGTTTCCTCATCACAAATACATTTCTGAGCTATATCATCGGAATAGATGAATTGTGGAAAATCATTAACGATCCTATATCAGAACATAAAGTTGGGCTTATCGTGGCATTAGCATTCTCGGGTGTAATGTACTTTGTATTCGCAAAATTACGCGAACAAGTGTGTTCAATGATTTGCCCTTACGGAAGATTGCAAGGAGTTTTGTTGGATTCGAATACCATTGTTGTAGCCTACGACTATAAACGTGGTGAAGAACGTGCTCCTCTTGAGGCCGGCGAAGATCGTGAAGCGAAGGCAAAGGTGATTGCATAGATTGCTATCAATGCGTTGATGTTTGTCCAACAGGAATTGATGTGCGTGATGGTACACAATTGGAATGTATCAACTGTACTGCTTGTATTGATGAATGTAATTCGGTAATGGAATGGATCGGAAAGCCAAAGGGATTGATTCGTTTCGATTCTGAGAAAAATATCGCCGAAGGCAAAAAGAACAACTGGCCGGTTCGTAAAATTGCTTATACGATTGTACTTACAGCTTTAATCGGAATTGTTATTGGTTTGTTTGCCTCAAGAACCGATTTGGAAGCAATCATCCTGCGTACTCCTGGCTTAATGTTTCAGCAGCAAGACAATGGTAAAATCAGCAATATGTATAACTTTAAGGTGGTGAATAAAACTACCAAAGAAGTAGCTATTCATTTTAAAATTATGAATCACGAAGGTGAGGTTAAGGTAATTGGTGAAAACTTAAAAGCTGATGCAAGTTCAATAAAAGAAGGTGTGTTTTTCGCTATCCTTCCTAAATCAGAAGTTAAAGGTGATAAAGTACCTATTAGCATTGGAGTTTATGCTGGTCAGAAATTGATAGAAGAGGTGGAATTAACTTTTGTCGGTCCGAATTAGTGATCTGATAAAATATATAGAGGATTAAAAATGAAGAAATTGAATTGGGGAACAAAACTGGGAATCATGGCATCGATATATGTTATTGGCGTATTGATTTTTGTCGGATTTAGTACAACTCAAAAAATAAATCTGGTTTCGAAGGATTACTATCCAACCGGGGTAAAACATCAGGATCAAATCAATAAAATTAAAAATGCAGTACAGTTAGAAACCCCCGTTAGGATTGAACAAGTTGGCGATAATATTGAAATCACATTTCCTGCCAATATGAAATCTGGTGTAGAAGGTGATATTATTGTGTACCGACCTGCCGATTACGATTTGGACTTAAAATACAAATTAGCCTTAAACGATAGTGGCGTTTATATTTTAAACACGAATAAGCTGCTTAAAGGCAGATACACCATTAAATTAGATTGGGTGCATAATAACATTCCTTACTACAAGGAAGAGGCGATTTATTTGAGTAAGTAATTAACCACTAAGGACACAAAGGTGTTTCACAAAGAACACAAAGAGATTATAAAAAGTAAGTATGCAATATCTTAAAGAAACCGTAGTAAATAAAAGCAGGGAACAAATTTTTAGGCAAATCCTAAATTGTTGTTTTCGGATTCATACTGCTTTGGGCCCCGGACTCTTAGAGAGTGCATATGAAAAATGTCTCCATTATGAACTTTGTAAATCAGGGTTAAAAGTTGAGCGTCAGAAAGTGCTTCCATTAACTTACGAGAAAGTAGAAATTGAATCAGCATATCGAATAGATTTATTGGTCGAAGATCAAATTATTATTGAAATAAAAGCAACTGAGTCGTTTCACGACTTACATCTTGCACAAACTCTTACTTACATGAAATTATCAGGTTGTAAATTAGGTCTTCTTGTCAATTTTAATGTAAGTAGAATGAAACATGGAATAAAAAGACTTATTCTTTAAAAAATATAATAAAATACATTGAGTCCTTTGTGAAACACCTTTGTGCTCTTTGTGGTTAACTGTAAGTAAATTCATGGTATATATCTCAGCATTAACACTAGGACTTTTGGGCAGCTTCCATTGCGTTGGAATGTGTGGTCCTATAGCATTGGCAATTCCACTAAAAACCGATTCATGGTTAGCACGAATCTTTGGTGGGGTACTTTACAATTTGGGTAGAGCAATTACCTATGCGATTATGGGTGCCGTATTTGGATTACTTGGTCGCGGGTTGGTAATGAGTGGATTTCAACAGTGGGTGTCCATAATTATGGGAGCATCATGATTCTTTCCGTAATTACACCATCCATCTATAAAAATCGATTCAATGCCGATAAAGGTGTGTTCTCGTTCGTAGGCAAATTAAAAATGTCCTTGGGAAAACTATTTGCCCAGCGTAGCTACGGATCATTATTGATGATTGGCCTACTAAATGGATTATTACCATGTGGTTTGGTATATTTTGCCATTGCAGGTGCTATCGCAACTGGGTCTTCTGTTAGCGGTAGTCTATTCATGTTCATATTCGGTCTGGGGACTCTACCAATGCTCTTGGCAATTTCTCTTATCGGAAACATGATTACATTGGAACTTCGAAAAAAAATAACCAAACTGATTCCTTATGCAATTGTATTTATTGGCGTGTTATTTATTCTTCGTGGCTTAAGCCTTGGTATTCCATATCTAAGTCCTCCTGAAAAAGTAATGACAGTGCCTGTTGAAGAAGTTCAACAAGAAAAGCCTTCTTGTTGTCATTAAACAAGCTAGTGCCTCAATGTAATATATTTGGCATGCATAAAGATTTCTGGTGCCTGGGGTAAATCAATTCAATGTTAGGGAGCCATATTAAATGACTTTCATTTGGCTTACCCTGACAGATGTAAGTACATTAAATTTAAATAAGGTTTATACAAAATTTGAGACACTAGCCTGAAATATGCCAGCAACAAAGAGTAAGCTTAAAGAAATAGGCAGGAATTTGCAAGAAACAGCTTCTCAGCTTCAAGAAGTAGGCTTCCAACTCTAAGAAATAGAGTTCACTGCTCAATCTATTGACTTTCTGCCATTAGAACTTGACTTCAAGTTCTAATCTATAGACTTCCACCTTCAAGATATAGAACCTTAAATTCAAGAAATGACATTCCAGTTTTAATCTTTATACTTTCGACTTCGAGAAATGGACTTTGAGAAGATTTCGATGCACTTTCAAATTAATGTAATAGGCTTCATATTCCAATCAATGCCCATTCGGATCCATTCATTACACTTTTAACTACTGGAAATATACTTTCGAATTTAATCGATACACTTTTAGCTCCTAAAAATAGACCTTGAGATTCATTCAATAGAGTTTATGACCTAAGAAGTTTTGTATATTTAAGCGGAATGCTCAAACAATAGAATTCAAAAACTCTTTATGAATAAAGTCGAAGAATACATCTACAATTTTGAGGGGGAACAAAGAGAAATCCTCTTGCAGCTTCATAACTTGATGATGTCTTTCCCGCACGTTGTAGCCAAATACCGATACAACGTTCCATTTTATTACCGCAAAGCCTGGATTTGTTATTTACTCCCTAATAAGAATGGCACTGTAGACCTATCTTTTACCAGAGCCATTGAGTTCGCCGATGAGAACAAACAACTCGACTTCAGAGATCGAAAAATGGTTGGGAGCATTTGCCTTTCCAAGCTCACTGATATCAATCAAGATGTAATGCTTCTCATTCAAGAAGCTCTTTTGATTGATGATACCGTTCCCTATACAAAAAAGTGGTTCGGCAGAGACAAGAAGTAACTATTCGGTAAAATCCAAAATATCGCCAGGCTTACATTCCAATTCACGACAAATTGCCTCAAGCGTAGTAAAGCGAATAGCCTTAGCCTTGCCACTTTTAAGAATCGATAAATTAGCCACAGTAATACCGATACGCTCTGCAAGCTCCTTCGAACTCATTTTGCGTTTAGCCAGCATTACATCCAAGTTTGTTATTATTGGCATATCTATTCTTTTAAATGGTTAATTCACTTTCTTCTTTTAGCTTTATTCCGGCTTTGTAGACTTCTGCTATTACGAGGATAATAAGCACAGAAATGATTTCAATCAACATGAAATAATCAGGATGAATATGAATTAATTGATTCATTACATGAATATCCTCTATAAGAAAATATGCAAAAACCGTAGCTACAAAAAACTCATATAAGATATAGCCTAATGTTATAAAAGCAATTTTTCTTATGCGAATATAGTTAGCTTCCTCGAAGTAATCCTTCATTTTTTTTCTCTCTGAGAAAGTATGAAATATGTCTTTTAACTGTTTTGTTGCAAGAAATGCGCATAAAAACATTACAAACTGATTAAAAAAAGCCAGTAATTTGAACTCAATACCAACAGATTTAAACGATTTCGGCATAATTTCTATACTTTCCACACCATTAAAACTTGAATTCTCAATTAAGGTGTATTTTAAAGGAAGCTCTACACTACTACTCATCACTTTGAAATCTAATTGAGCAGTGTTATCCAATCCTATTGTTAATGTTAATATAGCTGATACAATCGTGCCAGCCAAACCAAGAACACTAAGAATATAAAACAAATAAAAGGTAGAATACAAGTGCTTCAATAATCGGTTATTCTTTTTCATAGGATTAGATTTAGTATAACTTACTAATACAAACCTAAAGAATTATTTTTTGTTTTTCAACTCTTTTTTATCGTTTTTCAATAATTTTATTTCTTTTTTCAATAAACACAAAGTCTTCAAGTACCGATAAAATCTGTCAATATGCTTCTTTATTATTCCTCAATAATTATATGTAATTTCGCCCAAAATTTTAGAAGTTAACCGAAAATGAACAAACAATCTCTTATGGTGTATGCCAGTATTGTATTGGCAATGCTTTTTTGGAGTTTTTCTTTTGTATGGGTAAAAATTGTGTACTTGGTTTACAATCCAATCACAACAGTGTTTCTTCGCCTAAGCATCTCATCTGCCTTACTATTTCTTATTGGCAAAAGTTTAAAAAGAATTCAAGGCGTTCAAAAAGAAGATAGAATCTATCTGGTTTTGCTCGCATTTTTCGAACCATTCCTATATTTCTTAGGCGAAAGTTTTGGGTTAAAACTTGTCTCTTCCACTCTTGGTGCAGTAATCATTTCAACCATTCCATTATTTTCCCCAATTGCAGCCTATTTGTTCCACAAAGAAAAGATCAGTCCAAAAATTGCATTGGGAATTCTGTTTTCTGTAGTTGGAGTAGGTGTAATCATTTTCAATAAGCAATTCGACTTGGTTGCTTCACCTCAAGGAATTGCATTAATGTTTGTTGCGGTTGCTGCGGCAATTGGCTATTCAATTGTACTAAAAAATTTGGCTACAAAATACAATCCGCTTACACTGATATCTTACCAAAATTTAATTGGTATCGCCTTCTTTTTACCATTGTTCCTTACCTTTGAATTGAATCATTTTTTGAATGCAGAACCTACAACCGAAGTATGGATTGCTTTAATTGAATTGGCTGTTTTTGCTTCCTCTTTGGCATTTATATTCTTCACCTATGGGTTAAAGCATTTGGGTATTAATATGTCGAATTTATTTATCAACGTAATTCCTGTATTTACGGCTATTTTTGCCTTTTTTGTATTAAACGAAAGTCTTACATTTCAAAAAATGTTAGGGATTTCAATTGTGATATCAGGTTTGTTCTTATCGCAGGCCAAACTAAAATTCTCAAAAGTTAAGAAGTAATTTCATGAGCAAAATAAAGATCGATTTAGAGCAGTTGAAGGTAAAAGCCAAGAACACCGAGAGCGATACCAAGGAGTTTTTTGCCAAACTAAAAAAGAAAAAACCAAAACAATTGGACACCATTGTTCATGCACTTCACGATGAAGTCTTCGAAGAATTGGATTGCCTAGAATGTGCAAACTGTTGCAAAAGCATTAGCCCTATCATTATCGATAAAGACATTGAACGCTTGGCCAAGCATTTGCGGATGAAACCTTCAGAAGTTATTGATCAATATTTGGAAATGGACAATGACAACGACTATGTATTTCGCGAAGCTCCTTGCCCATTCCTTATGCCCGATAATTATTGCATGGTATACGAGAGTCGTCCAAGAGCTTGCCGCGAATATCCACACACCGATAGAAAACGCTTTTACCAAATCCTAAACCTCACACTAAAAAACACACATTATTGCCCGGCAGTTTATGAGGTAACTGATCGATTAAAGAAGAAAAAAGATCAATTGTAAACTTTATCCGTATAAATTTCAATTCGGATTTATATCTTTAGACTTCCTAAAATTACTCATGATCAGATCTGTTGTTATATATCTAATTCTATTTCTTTCCAGTCTTCAGGCATACAGTCAGTCGGCCGGAGAGAATATTTATGAATTCCTTAACTTGGGAAGCTCAGCTCGTGTAGCAGCTTTAGGTGGAGATCAAATCGCTTTGGGAAATGTGGATGCCGATTATGCCTTTTACAATCCTGCAGCTTTGCATCCTGAATTAGATCAGTCGATCAATTTGAACTATGTAAGTTATTTGGCCGATATCAATTATGGATATGCTTCATATACCAAAACCTATAAAGGTATTGGTACATTCTCGCTTGGAATGCACTACGTAAATTATGGAAAATTTACCGAGGCCGACGAATTTGGTAATATCAAGGGTAAATTTAAGGCATCAGACTATGCGCTTTTTATTAGTTACGGAAAACAAATAAACAAAAACCTTAGTGTAGGGTTAACCCTAAAACCCATTTACTCTTCTTTAGAAAAATACAATTCTTTTGGTTTAGCTACCGATTTAGCAATTATTTACGATAGCTCTGATAAACTTTTTAGAGCAGCATTGGTTGCCCGAAATTTTGGATACCAAATTAAACCTTATTACGGTTCGCACCGTGAAGATTTGCCTAATGAAATACTTATTGGAATGAGCACTAAACTGCAACACGCTCCTTTCCGATTTGCCCTCACCTATCGCCATTTGGAAAAATTAGATCAATCTTATCAATCCAATTTGAATAAAGTTGATGATGTTTTTTCATATCAATCATCGGAAGATGGATTTGTTGACAAGACATTAAAACATTTAATTCTTGGTGCAGAATTTCTTCCAACAAAAAACTTTTCGGTTCAATTGGGATATAACTTCCAGCGCCGAGATGAATTGAGTGTAGAAGAAAAAAAGTCAACAGTAGGTTTCACCTGGGGTTTTGGCTTCAAAGTGTCGCGATTTCGTATAAATTTTGCTTCGGCAAAATATCATCTTGCTGGTTCAAGCAATCATTTTTCTGTTAGCACGAGACTTAGCGACTTTAATTTCAGATAAAAGCATTTTTGGAAAGCTGCATTGCAATCGTTTACAGACGACTAGGCAGCATTTTTAGATCACGAATCCTATTTTTGATCGATTTTCTTACTACTTTTGTACGCAATTGCACAAACTTTTCTAGCAATACTAAGTAATGAATATATCTGAAAAGAAATTAATTATAGCAATCGATGGCCACTCTTCGTGTGGTAAAAGCACTGTAGCCAAAGATTTAGCAAAAAAAATAGATTACACTTATATCGACAGTGGAGCAATGTATAGAGTTGTAACTCTTTTTGCAATGCGAAACGCTCTTATAAATAACGAGAAAGTAGACGAGAACAAACTAAGTCATTTAATTGATCAGGTTTCCATATCATTTCAGTACAATGACGAAAAACAACGTCATGAAACTTATTTAAATGGCGAATTGGTTGAAGACGAAATTCGTTCTTTAGCTGTATCAAACAACGTAAGCTTGATTGCAAAAATTAAGTTTGTTCGCGAAAAAATGGTTGCTTTTCAGCGTGAATTGAGCAAAGAAGGTGGCGTAATAATGGACGGTAGAGACATAGGAACAGTTGTATTTCCGAATGCCGAATTAAAAATATTCATGACAGCCGATGTTGAAGTAAGAGCAATCCGTCGATATAAAGAACTTAAGGATAAAGGCGAAGAAGTATCATTAGATGATATTCGTGAAAATGTGAAGAAAAGAGACTTTATCGATGAAAACAGAGATGAAAGTCCGTTACGAAAGGCTGAAGATGCTATCGTTCTTAACAATAGCAAACTTAGCAAAGAAGAGCAATTAGATTGGATTGTTGAAAGAATGAGCGAAGTCGTTTAATTATCTTTAAGAGAGAAGAAAGAAATGAAGATTGAAATCGATCCTAATGCTGGCTTTTGTTTTGGTGTAGTAAATGCCATAAACAAAGCTGAAGAAAATTTAAGTAAAGATGGTCAAATGTATTGTATTGGCGATATCGTTCATAACAGCATTGAGGTTAATCGTCTAAATGATTTAGGATTGCAAACAATCGAACATGATGAGTTCAAAGGAATAAAGGAAAGGAAAGTACTGTTTCGCGCGCATGGCGAACCACCTTCATCTTATCGTATTGCAAAAAAGAATAAGATGGAAATTGTTGATGCCACTTGTCCGGTAGTGTTAAACCTTCAGAAAAGAATTAAGAAGTCATTCCGCGAACTTAAAAAGGTAAATGGGCAAATTCTCATTTACGGAAAAAAAGGTCATGCCGAAGTAAATGGATTGGTAGGTCAAACCAGTGGTAAGGCAATTGTTATAGAAACAGCCAAAGACCTAAAATCGGTTAACCCGGATTTACCTGCAGAATTATTCTCACAAACAACCAAAACTCTTGAAGGGTTTAATTTGCTTCGTGAAGAATTACAGAAAATAATGAAGGCTCCATTTAAAGCTCATGACACAATATGTCGTAAAGTTGCAAATAGAGTGCCTTTAATTAAAGAGTTTGCGCAAAAACATGATGTAATTGTTTTCGTAAGCGGAAAGAAAAGTTCTAATGGAAAATTACTATTCGATGTTTGCAAAGGCATAAATCGAAATAGCTATTTCATATCAGAACCACAGGATATTGACATCAGTTGGTTTGTCAATGCAAAATCGGTTGGTGTTAGTGGAGCAACATCTACTCCTGGTTGGTTAATGAACGAAATTACTGAGAAAATCAAACTTGAAAATAAAATAAATATTAGCATGTCAAGAATTAAGAAAATTGGTGTACTTACATCAGGAGGGGATGCTCCAGGCATGAACGCGGCGATTCGAGCAGTTGTTCGAACTGCAATCTTCAACAAACTTGAAGTTGTAGGTATTAAACAAGGTTACGAAGGCCTTATTAATGGTGATTTCAAAAAAATGAAATCTCACGATGTAAGTAACATCCTTCAAAAAGGAGGTACTATTCTTCGTTCGGCAAGAAGCGAGGAGTTTAGAACCGTAGAGGGAAGACAAAAAGCTTATCAGCAAATGCTTGATAACAAAATCGATGCTTTGGTAGTAATCGGTGGTGATGGTACTTTTTCGGGAGCTCGTATCTTTACACAAGAGCACGATATTCCAGTTGTTGGTATCCCAGGAACTATTGATAACGACTTATTTGGTACCGATTACACCATTGGGTATGATACTGCAATCAATACTGTAATTGATGCTGTTGATAAAATTCGTGATACGGCAAGTGCTCACAACCGTTTATTCTTTATTGAAGTAATGGGTCGTGATGCTGGTTTTATTGCTTTGCGCAGTGGTATTGCAACTGGTGCTGAAGCTATTTTGATACCTGAAAAAGAAACTCACGCAAAAGAATTACAAGCTTATCTTGAAAAAGGTTATAAAGAGCACAAGTCAAGTGGTATTGTAATTGTTGCTGAAGGTGACAAATCCGGAGGTGCGTACACTATTGCAAAAGAAATTGAAAAAGAACATCCTGAATATGACATTCGTGTATCAGTACTTGGTCACATGCAGCGCGGTGGTTCTCCATCAGCATTCGACCGTGTAACTGCTTCTACATTGGGTGTTGCTGCCGTTGAAGCATTGTTGGATGATCAAAAAAGTATCATGGTAGGAATGGTTCATGGTGAAGTTACTCATGTTCCTTTCAACAAAACCATTAAGAACAAAAAGAAAGTTAAGGATACATACTTGCGTATCAACGAAATCCTTTCTATCTAAAACCAATTGTTATACAAAATGAAGCTTTAGCGAGTTTTGTATTTACAATGGTTAATGCCGATAGACTTTTATAGGAGAATATTGAGAGATTCGAAAATAGTCGACATTTTAAAAGCAAATCGGTATAAGTAAAATTTGCGACAGCTTTTGTTCAAGATATATTTCTTCTGATTGAGATTCCTGCCTTGGGATTTCAATCAGAACTAATAACTTTGGGGAAAATGCCTCAAAAATGAACAATAATCCAAATTTCGCAGATATTATACTGCCACTTCCATTGGCCGGTGTTTACACTTATTCTATTCCAGATGAGCTTAAAGACCAATTGGCCATTGGGAAAAGGGTAGTTGTTCCTTTAGGTACAAAAAAACTGTACACAGGCATTGTACAAACACTTCACAACAATGCCCCTACCGATTATAAGGTAAAAGACATACTATCTTGTCTGGATGACTTTCCGGTAATTAATAATTTTCAATTAAAATTTTGGGATTGGATATCGCAATACTATCAATCAGTATTGGGCGATGTGTACAAGGCTGCAATACCTTCTGGTTTAAAATTGGAGAGCCAAACAAAAATTATCCTCAACGAAGAATTTGTTGCTGATAAAGCTCTTAGTAAAACTGAAGATCAAATCTTAAACATTTTAAGCAAATCGAAAGATGTTACTATTGCCAGTTTAAATCAGGCTACAGGATTAAAAAATACACTTCCACAAATAAAGTCACTGTTAGAAAAAGGCGCTGTGGCAGTGGAAGAACACATTTCATCTGGATACAAAGAGAAAAAACAAGAATTTGTTAGTCTGCATTCAAATTTCACAGAAGAGGAAATTGGTGAATTATTGAATGGATTGAAACGAGCAAAAAAACAACAAGAATTACTTTATTCTTATCTAAATCTTTCCAAGCATTATTTTGAAGATAAACCTGTAAAAGTAAGCAGTAACGAACTCTTAAAATCAGTTGACGGCTCGAGAGCAATCCTGAAATCCTTGATAGATAAGAATATTTTAAAATTTTATTTCGAGAAATTAGATCGATTAGACTTTAGCTCAATCAATACAACAGGATTAAAGGAATTAAATTCACATCAAAAGATCGCAATAAATGAAATTCGAGAGAATTTCGAACACAAAAATTGCGTGCTTTTGCATGGTGTTACTTCAAGTGGAAAAACTGAAATCTATATTCATTTAATTGAAGAACAATTAAAACTTGGAAAACAAGTTCTTTACTTACTTCCTGAAATTGCATTAACCACTCAAATCATTAATCGTTTAAAAGCGGTTTTTGGCAATAAAGTTGGTGTTTACCATTCAAAATTCAACGATTCAGAACGCGTCGAAATCTATAACAACATTCTGCAATCTCATTCAGATAATGCTTATCAGGTAATCCTTGGCGTTCGTTCCTCTATTTTTCTTCCTTTCAGTAATTTAGGATTAATTATTATTGATGAAGAACATGAGAACACCTACAAACAATTTGATCCTTCACCAAGATACCATGCAAGAGATGCTGCTTTATATCTTGCCAACTTACATGGAGCAAAAACCCTTTTGGGAACCGCAACTCCAGCAGTAGAAAGTTATTACAATGCACAAACTGGGAAATACGGTTTGGTGGAATTATTCCAAAGACATCAGGAAATTGAAATGCCCGAAATCATAGTAGCTGATATTAAAGAAGCTCGAAGAAAGAAAATGATGAAATCGATTTTTTCGCCGGAATTGATGTCACACATGATGGAGAGTTTGGAGAACAAAGAACAAATCATCTTATTTCAAAACAGAAGAGGATATGCCCCTTATTTGGAATGCAAATCCTGTGGTTGGGTTCCTCATTGTCCAAACTGTTCAGTAAGCCTTACCTATCATCGCCATAACAATTTGCTGGTTTGTCATTATTGTGGTCATGGTATGACACCTCCAAACAGTTGTGAGCATTGCGGCTCATCTGGGCTAGAAGATAGAGGATTTGGAACCGAAAAAATTGAAGAAGAACTTCTCTCCTACTTTCCTGAAGCCAGAGTTGGTCGAATGGATTTGGATACAACCCGAAAAAAAAATGCCTACGAAAAACTAATTTATCAATTCGAAAAACAAGAATTGGATATTTTGGTTGGAACACAAATGGTTTCGAAAGGTTTGGATTTTGATAATGTTGGTTTGGTAGGAATTTTAAACGCGGATTCTATGCTCAATTATCCTGATTTTAGAGCTTACGAAAGAAGTTTTCAGATGATGGCACAAGTTTCTGGCCGTGCGGGTAGAAAAAAGAAAAGAGGAAAAGTATTGATTCAAACCTACACACCTGAACATGAAATTATTAAAAACGTAGTTAAAAATGACTATTTTGAGATGTATTCTTCGCAGATTACAGAACGTAAAGAATATATCTATCCTCCATTTTACCGCTTAATCAACATTAGTTTGAAACACAAGAATCAACGTTTGGTTAACGAAGCTGCCAGTTATTTTGCCAAATCACTTCGCAAAATTTTTGGGATTAGAGTATTTGGCCCACAATCTCCAGTTATAAATCGAATTCAAAATTCGTTTATTGTAAATATTCTTTTAAAAATTGAAAAGAAAAGTTCACCTGCAAAGGCCAAATGGATTCTAAATCAACAAGCAAATTTCTTGAAAGAAATCGAAAAATTTAAAAGCATTCAAATCAATTTTGATGTTGATCCTATGTAATAACTTATCGAAATTAAGTGTTAAAAAAGCCTAAGGATTTTCAGCAATGTTTATCAACAAACGAATTTGTTTATCTTTGCTCAAATAACTTCGAAAATCGAATTATCGTGAACAAAATTGAACTTGAAAAAACTTTTGACAGTTTTTCTGATTATAATGTGCTAATTATTGGTGATGTAATGGTTGATGCCTATGTTTGGGGCAAAGTAGAACGTATCTCTCCAGAAGCTCCTGTACCAATTGTTTCTTGTGTTAATCGTGAAAGTCGTCTGGGTGGAGCTGCCAATGTTGCTCTGAATATCAAATCCATGGGAGCCAATCCTATTCTTTGCTCAGTAATCGGCAACGATGAGAAAGGGCAAGAGTTCTTAAATCTTCTTACTAATATTCAAGATGAACAATATGGAATTGTTGTAAGCGATCATCGAAGAACCACAGTTAAAACTAGATTTATTAGCGATAATCAACACATTATTCGTGTAGATGAAGAAGATACTCACGAATTGGCTGACGAGATTGAAATTGAATTTATCGATCACATCAAAAGTTTAATTGACAAACACCAAATTCATGCTGTTGTTTTCGAAGATTACGACAAAGGAGTAATCACCAAAAAGTTAATTGAAGAAATTACATCTCTTGCCAACGGCAAAAACATACCAATTCTGGTTGACCCTAAAAAGCGTCACTATTCAGATTATAAAAACGTAACCCTATTCAAACCTAACTTTAAAGAGTTTGTTGAAGGATCAAATCTTAAACTTGAAAAAGGAGATATAGAGGGATTATTTACAGAAGCTAAAAATTTCCAGAATAAAATGGGTATTAACAAGTTGTTGATAACTCTTTCAGAACTTGGTGTTTTTATCAGCAATGAGAATACCTATGAACACATTCCTGCTGTTGTTCGTGAAATTGCAGATGTTTCAGGAGCTGGAGATACTGTAATTAGTGTTGCAACTCTATGTTTAGCGGCTGGTATGAATGCAAAAGAGATTGCAGCTATATCGAATTTAGCGGGCGGTATTGTATGCGAAATTCCAGTAGTTGTACCAATCGAAAAAGAACAATTACTTAAAGAAAGTATTAAATTATTCGCACAAGTTTAAAATCATTTAAACTCTAATATACAATTATGAAAATAACTAACACATAGATAGTTGACTTCACAAGGCCTTTATTAGATCATTCAAGTAATATGTTGATAATTTAATAGCTCTTGTTTGTATTTTAGAGTGACTCAAAATTTTAAATATCGCTTAAAATTGTATCTTTGGAACTACATCAAAAAATTTAATTTAAATCCTTATAATAAGAATTGTTTATGGCTAAAATTATTGCTCTGGCGAACCAAAAAGGAGGGGTTGGAAAAACCACAACGGCTATCAACCTGGCTTCAAGCCTTGCCGTTTTGGAATATAAGGTACTAATTATTGATGCTGATCCACAGGCTAATTCAACATCAGGAATAGGTTATGATGTTCGTTCCATTGAGAATAGTATTTATGAATGTATAGTCGACGGAATTAATCCGAAAGAGGCAGTTCTTACAAGTGATATTGAAGGCTTTGATATTATTCCTTCTCACATTGATTTGGTGGGTGCTGAAATTGAAATGCTTAATTTATCAAATCGCGAAAAAATCCTTTCTAAAGTTATAGAAAAGGTTAGTCCTGATTATGATTTTATATTGATCGACTGTTCGCCTTCGTTGGGCTTAATTACTGTTAATGCACTTACTGCTGCTGATTCAGTAATTATTCCTGTTCAGTGTGAATATTTTGCATTGGAAGGTCTTGGTAAACTTTTAAACACAATTAAAATCATTCAATCGCGTTTAAATCCCGAATTGGAAATTGAAGGTTTCCTTTTAACCATGTACGATAGCCGTTTAAGATTGTCGAACCAGGTAGTTAGCGAAGTGAGAAAGCATTTTCAGGATATGGTATTCGAAACCATTATCCAACGAAATACTAAACTTGGAGAAGCACCAAGTTACGGAAAGCCTGCAATTCTTTACGATGCAGACTCGGCAGGTGCAATTAATTACTTAAATTTGGCTCGCGAATTGTTGCAGAACAACAACATGACTAAAATGAGTAATAAAGAAAAGATTATCAGCGAATAATATAATATTGAAAGAGTAACATGGCAAAAAAAAGCGCATTAGGAAGAGGATTAGGTGCATTAATCGAGGACGTTGATGAAGTACAGGTAAAACCAGAAAAAAGTATAAGCAACGAAATTGAAATTTCGAAAATCGAAGCCAATCCTTACCAACCTAGAACAAAGTTTGACGAGGAAGCTTTAAATGAACTTGCCCAATCTATTAAAGAATTAGGTATTGTACAGCCACTAACAGTTCGTAAAATCAATAATAACTCTTACCAGCTTATTGCTGGAGAAAGACGATTTAGAGCCGCTAAAATTGCTGGTTTGAATAGCGTTCCTGTTTATATTCGCCTTGCTGATGATGACAAAATGTTGGAATTGGCTTTGGTCGAAAATATCCAACGTGAAGATCTTGATTCTATTGAAGTTGCCATTAGTTATCAAAGATTAATTGATGAAATTAAACTAACCCAGGAGAGTTTATCCGAACGTGTCGGTAAAAAACGCTCAACCATATCCAACTATTTACGATTACTTAAACTACCTGCTGAAATCCAAAAAGGAATTCGCGAGAAAAGGCTTTTAATGGGGCACGCAAGAGCTCTTGTAAATGTGGATGATCCTAAATCTCAGCTTAACATCTTTAAACTTACCGTTGAGAATGATTTCTCAGTGCGAAAAGTGGAGGAATTGGTTCGTGAATTAAACAAAGGAGATAAAGAGAAAAAAGCTCCTTCCAAAATTTCATTGCCTAAAGAGTATGAGTCATTAAAGGACCATCTTTCGCAACATTTTAAAACTAAAGTTGATTTAAAGCGTACCAATAACGGTAAAGGAAAAATCATAATCCCTTTTAAATCGGATGATGATTTAGAGCGTATTTTAGCCGTTATGGACCAAATGAATTCGTAAATAGTAACATCTAAAATAATTAAAATTGAACAATTTACGCCCACTTTTAATTACAGTGGCGGTGTTGCTTGTTTTTATCTTAGCAGGAAATACTCAAACTCAGGCTCAGAAATTTACAGCAGATACCGTACAGGTGGAATCAAGTGTTAAAATACACTCTCCTCATAAGGCTACAATGTATTCGGTTATGCTACCCGGTTTAGGTCAGGCATACAATAAAAAATACTGGAAAATTCCTATCCTTTATGCAGGAATTGGGCTACAATTTACGCCATTAACTGGAATACAAAAAACTTCAAAAAATATAAAAACGGGTTTCAAGATTTTTCTTTATATGTAGACTGGAAAAATCTTCCAGAAGCAGAAAAGGCAGTAACTGATGAACCTACGGGTAAAAGTTACGAAGAACTATATACAAAAGGTTTTGATTTTGAAAATTCACAAGCATCGTTCGACAAGTGGTTTAAAACCCAATTACAGAATAAAAAAGACTCTTTCAAACACGATAGAGATCTTAGTTATATTATTTTAGCCGGTGTTTACGTTTTAAATATCATTGATGCGGCAGTTGACGCTCATTTGATGAATTTTAATGTGAACGACGAACTTACACTTCGGGTAGAACCTGCAGTAAGCTACTCAGCCTTTACGGGCAATACGCTTGGATTTAGATGCCAGATTACTTTTTAGACGAGAGAGAGACAATGAGAAGAAAGATTTTTTTTATACCCTTAATTTTATTGGGAACTGCATTTGCATGCAGTACAATTAAGCCATCTACAACAATTAAAGAAGATAAAGTCGCAAGTGAAAATACACTATCTGAACTTGATACTGTAAGTACTGACATTGCAGTGAGCGAACCTGTATCAGAAACAGATACTTTGGCATTTCTAAAATTGAATAATGTTGATGTTCGATATGATCTAGATGATGATATCAACTCCAATTTTTCAAGTAATCTGGATAGCTTATTGCATCTTTGGTACATCAAAAATACAGATTCTAATTATAGTTCGGAAAGAGTAAATACCAATGTCACTTTAAGCGATTCTGTTTATATCCAGCGTTTACAACAAATCCCTTCTTTAATCGATTTATCTTACAATAAAATCGTTAAGAATTACATCAAACTATATTCCGAAAAGAGAAGATCTCAAGTTGAATACATGATGGGATTATCAGAATATTATTTCCCAATTTTCGAAGAAATTTTAGATAAAGAAGGTTTGCCTCAGGAACTAAAATACCTTCCAATTATTGAGTCTGCTTTAAACCCTAAAGCATTATCACGTGCAGGAGCCAGTGGTTTATGGCAATTTATGTATGGAACAGGACGAATGTACAAATTAGACATCAACTCATTTGTTGATGAAAGAAGAGATCCTGTAAAATCAAGTTATGCTGCGGTAAAATACTTAAAGGACATGTATAAAGTTTACGGCAATTGGCATTTGGTAATTGCTGCGTACAATTGTGGTCCTGGAAATGTAAACAAAGCCATTAGACGCAGTGGTGGGAAAAGAAATTATTGGGATATCTATTATCGATTACCTCGTGAAACCAGAGGATATGTTCCAGCTTTTATTGCGGCAATTTACACATTCAATTACCACAAAGAGCACAACCTTTATCCTAAAAAATCAAATTTCCCAATTGCCTGCGATACATTAATGATTGATGAAACTTTACATTTCGATCAAGTTTCGAAAGTAATTAGTATTCCTAAAGAGCAATTAAGGGATTTAAATCCACAATATCGAGCTGATATTTTACCGGGAGGTAAAGCATATTCGCTTAAACTTCCATTAAAATTAACATCAAAATTCATTGATAATCAAGATTCTATTTTTGCATATAAGAAAGATTATTATTTCAGTCAAAAAGATAAGGTTGTTAATCCAAGCGACAGATATCAGAAATTTGCACATGTAGCACCTAAAGACAAGGCTAAAGTATATTACAAAGTAAAACCTGGAGATGCGGTAGGATTAATCGCTTCATGGTTTCACATTAGAACTTCAGACCTACGCTACTGGAACAACATCAGAAGAAACTTAATTAAAGTAGGACAAAAACTGGTAGTTTATGTTCCAAAATCAAAAGCTGATTATTATGGAAGCCTTAACAGCATGAGCTATGCTCAAAAACAAGCCACTTTGGGTAAAAGTGTAAGCACCACAACAACTACCGTTGCGAAAAGTACAACTGAAACAGAAGATGGTTCATACGTATACTACACCGTACGTAGAGGTGATAATTTCTGGACAATTGCTAAGAAATTCCCTGGTGTTTCGAACTACGATATTATGAAATTGAATAATATTAATGATGCTGGAAGCCTTAAAGTAGGACAAAAATTAAGAATTAAACGAAAGAGTTAAACAGACATATTTTATATAAAAAAAGCGAAGAAATATCTTCGCTTTTTTTATGTATTTTATAAACAAATACAACTAATTTATAAACAAATAGCTAATCGAATTATTTAAATCGTATTTAAATTAACAGATCCTACAATATCGGATAATACTAATAGACTGAAACTTACATCCGATCTCAACCCTAGGCCAATACATAATTGAATATTTTTTTTGATTAGTGACTTTAATATAATTAAATTGCTTTCGATAAATAAAAACTTACAGTTTTTATTTGTTCCCCGATTCATTGATATGCTAATTAGCTTCCGGCAAAATCTTTCCCCGATTTTCCGGAAGCCGGGAACAATAGAATTCCATCGTTATTTTATAAATCCAGGTCGCATCCTTTTGCTTCGTCTATTGCTTCTTCGTTTAAATCTTATTACTCCATATGCAATTAAAAGCACTACTGGGATTAAAAAGTTAAAGTACTTGATCATGAATACTTTTCCATCAGAAATTTCTTTCAACGGTCGCGACAAAACTCCTTTTGTTCTTAAGCTCATTAAGCCTGAGTCATCTGAGAGCCAATCAATCGCATTGGCAAAAAGATTAATGTTATCTTTTTGAATCGGAATTTTATTTGCACCAAATCCATTTACAATAAAATTACCATCGCCAATTAAACAAATCTTGGCATCTTCTTCTCCGCCCATTGGTCCTGATAAAGCTGCCGCTACAACTAAATCAGGATAAAGAAAGTCTTGTGCTCTCCAATTTCTACCAATATTAAAGCTTATTGGCGCTTTTAGTTTTCCTGATATTTTTGAAGTATAAGCCAATGGTTGATAATTCATTAAAGTATCTCCTACATACTTTATCGGACTTGCAAATTGCAAAATCAGAGTTTCAATACCATCTGTAATACTATGATTTGTAAATTGAGAAATCACAGGTAGAAATGGAAAATTGATTTGCTGTGGAAATGAGAAAAATCCTTGTTGTTGGACGGTTACAGTACCACATTTTTTATCAACAATAAAAGAATCTTCAACATACAAGCCCTTATCTTCGAGCCATTTTTCCAAACCTGTGTTTACAGTAACACCAATACCATCATTCAACATTCCCCGAACACGTTCCATAGCAATCATCAACGATCCTCCTTTTTCAAGGTAATTATCAAGACTTCCCAATTGAGTTGGAGAAATCGTTCCAGTTGGACCAATTAACATCAAACATTTATATTTTTCCAAATCGGGTTCTGAAAGAAGATATACAGGTTTTACATCATATAGTATTGATAATTCATCCAACACTTGTTCGATAGCAGCAAATTCAGGTTCTCCATGTCCCATGATATAACCAATCTGAGGTTTATCTTTAATGGTTAACCTTTTGATTAAAGTTGATAAAGTATATTCCATCGCAATTCCAGGTTTAATTAATGGAATTGCTTCAAACTCATTGCCTACCTGAATTACCATGCCCAAAAGACCCTTTGCACCGTTAACTGATCTTTTTCTCTTACTTCCAATGGCACAGGGTGGATTCCAGCTTCTATAGCTTCTTGTTCAAGTCCTTGGTTCTTATTCGGATTAATATATTCAAAATCGATTTTTCTATTGCTATAATGACTGTACTCCGTTAATAAGTTTTTCAAATCCTTAACTGTTCTATTAACATCTGTTGGTAAATCCTCAGAAATATACAAAGTGATAATGATCGGCTCATTTACCTCTTTTAGGATACGTTTTGTAGAACGATCCAAGGTATACCTTTTATCTTCGGTAAAATCGGCTCTAAGAAAAAACATCGATGAAAGTGAATTCAACACAATCAACAAGCCTGCTACCATTAAAATATTATATATAACTTTTCTTCTTTTTATCATATTTAGTATCTAATACATTATACTTGAAGGTTTCTACTTGAAAGAATCATTTTAGACGAATACAAACAAAAGAATGAAATTGAAAAGAAATAGATTAGATCTTTTGTATCAACAACACCACGAGTAATTGACTCAAAATGTGTAGATAAACTCAAAAAACTAAACACACTTCCTGTAAACCCAACAAAATTCGCAGCCAAGACATCAAAAATGATATGAAAAAAAATCCCGATAGACAATGCCGTTAAAGAAGCTACAATAGGATTCGAAAACAGGCAACTGGTTAACAATCCAATGCTTATATAAACCATACTCATCAAGAGTAATCCTAAATATCCTAAAATAATGGCCGAGTGATCGACAGGACCAATGCCCCACAATGTGAAATAATAGAACAATGTTGGCGTTAAAGCAATTCCTATTAATAAAAATGTTGACAAGAATTTTCCTAAGATTAATTGCCAATCACTCACAGGCTTGGTAAGCAATAACTCCAAAGTACCTGCCTTTAATTCTCCCGCAATAGATCTCATCGTTAATGCCGGAATAAAAATAAACAAGCTCCAGTAGGCAACAGTAAAAAAAGTATCAAGACTAGCCTGCCCTAAAAAGAATACATCAGCACCGTAAATCCATGTGAAAAATCCGCTAAAGCCAAGAAATATTGCTATTAATACATAAGCTGTAAGCGAATCAAAAAAGGAATTTAGCTCCCGATATGCAATGTGAAATATTTGCTTCATAAATCTATTAATGAAGAGTTAGTTGTCGGAAAATATCTTCCAGTTTTTTCTCGGTTGGTGTTAATTCCGAAATATAATAGTTGTTTTGAACACATAAATCAAAAATAGCCTTCACCGAAGTTTCCTCCTTCAATGATTGTACCTCGAACAATTGTTTATCGATATCAATAAAATCCACAGAATCAATAGTATCTAAATTCAACAAATTTTCGAAAATATCATTTACGTCACCACCTTGAATGCCCAATTTCAAAATTTCATTCCCTGCAGCCTGTTTTCTTAATTCCTCGGCAGTACCATCAACAACAATTCTACCATTGTTGATAATCAAGATTCGATCGCAAGTGGCTTCCACTTCTGCAAGAATATGAGAACTTAAGATTACTGTTTTTTCCTTCCCAATTCTTTTTATTAGCTCTCTAATTTCAACAATCTGGTTTGGATCTAATCCTGTAGTTGGCTCATCAAGTATCAAAATTTCAGGATCGTGAATTAAAGCTTGGGCCAAACCAACTCTTTGCTGATATCCTTTGGAAAGTTCACTAATCAATTTGTGCTTTTCTCCCTCAAGTCCACAAATTCGGACCATATCTAAAATCCGTTCGGGAATTAAGTATTTAGGAATACCATGAATTTTCGCAATAAACTCTAAAAAATCAATAATATTCATATCCTGATAAAGAGGATTATTTTCAGGCAAATAACCAATATTCTTCTTTATTATTTCAGGATGCTCTTTTATAGAATAACCTCCCACTTTAACATCTCCCTCATCAGGATTAATATAACAGGAAATTGCTTTCATCGTGGTTGTCTTTCCTGCACCATTCGGTCCTAAAAAGCCCAATACTTCTCCAGCTTTAACACGAAAAGAAACATTGTCTACAGCTTTTTGCGGGCCATATCTTTTAGTCAGATGCTCAACAACTATATCCATATTTAGAAACTTTCATTTGGTACCTAACAAATTTAAAAAAATCGACTTCTTTATGCTTGGAGAGTCAGCAATTTAACAATTATTAACAATTTGATAAAATCTATCGATTTAAAATATCCTATAAAAAAACACTATTTTTGCCAAATGATTAAAGCAGTAATTTTTGATATGGATGGGTTGTTGATCGACTCAGAACCATTTTGGCAAGAGAGTGAGAATTTGGTATTCAACTCATTGGGAATTAATACAAGCAAAAAAATGTTTGAAATTTTCATGGGAAAAAGGATTGATGAAGTCGTTGATACCATGTGGGAAATTCAAAGCTGGAATCACAAAAGCAAATCTGAAGTTGTTGATGCCATCGTAAACAACGTAATTAATCTGGTTGAGGAAAAAGGAGAAGCATTAACCGGGGTGTACAAAATATTGGAAGACTTAAAGAAATCACCCTTAAAAATAGGTTTGGCTTCCTCATCGAAAATGAAAATTATTGAAACTGTACTAGACAAATTAAATATTCGAGAATATTTTGAAGTTATTCATTCTGCAGAGTACGAAGAATATGGGAAACCTCATCCACAAATTTTCATTTCAACCGCAAAAATGCTTGGTGTAAATCCAAATGAATGCCTGGTATTCGAAGATTCTTTAAATGGCGTTATATCGGCTTTGGCTGCGAATATGAAATGTTTTGCCATTCCCGAATCAGGAGCGTTGAATTTAAAAAAGTTTATTATTGCCAATAAAACCTTAGGTAATCTAAATGAATTTAAACTTACTGATTTAGAGAATTTATAATTGGATCTAGAATTTGGATAAAATTTTCCAACTGCAAATCTCCAGTTTCAATTTTATACTTTGCTTGCTCGTAAAAAGGTTTTCTTGAATTCAGGTGATTCTGGATGTATTCCAGCAATTCTTCTTGAGTGAAGTTTTTTACAAGGGGGCGTTCTGTTTTCGAATTTGTGATTCGATCGCGCAATAATTCAGGAGTTCCCTCAATGTAAAGTGTGTCTCCCAAAGAATTCATTTCTTGCATGTTATTCTCATAACAAGGAGCCCCACCTCCTGTTGCTATAATCAGATTGTCGATCTCAGCAATAGACTGTAATGCACTTTTCTCTCTTTCTCGAAATCCTTCCTCCTTGTATTTGGCAAATATTTCCGGAATTGTCATTCCTTCAAGTTCTTCAATATGAGTATCCAAGTCGATAAAACGAAGTCCGTAATGATTGGCAATCATTTTACCCCAACGCGATTTTCCACTCCCCATATATCCTACTAAAAATATTCGCATAACAATAAGAAAAAAACAGGTGTCTATGACACCTGTGTTATTACTATTTAATTTTTGTCATCTTCGGTTATAACCTCTTCAATAGCATCACGTTCCTCCTCTTCTTCTTCCTGTATTTCATTCTCTCGTGGAAGTGGTTCAATTTCTTTAATATCGGAAATTTCGTAAATGCTTAATCGCTTTCCTCTAGCCTTGTATGATTTTACTCCAATAAACTCTTCTCCTTCTATAATTTCGCTTGGTCTATCTTCATTTTTACCTCCAAACGAAATCTCAAACCTAGGATGTTTCTCATCCGTTAGAATCAACAATTTGTTCTCTGGATTATCACCAACGAAACCAGTTGGTTTACCATTTCCTTCCATGGTAAATCTCTTCAAATACCAATATTCCTGATCTGCATCGTAAAATACAGCAGACCATACTTTCTCAGCATCAAATTTTTCAATAATACTGATATCATCTGAATAATGATTGCTTAAATCGAAACTGGTAAAATGGAAAGAAGCTGGTCTGCTTACAACCAATATTCTGTCATCGCCAATAAATTCTCCCAAGAAATCACCTCGCTGATCGGTATTTAAACGCAACACATCTGGATCGAACCAAATTTTACGACCGCCAAGTGTTGAAACACCTTCATGTTTTAAAGTTATCTTATGCACATCGTTTCTGGAGAGAATATTTCCCATGGATGCACGTCCTTTTACAGCCAACTCGGCAAAATCAAACTCGAAGTTTAATTTTTTCAGTCTTGGTTTTGGCTTAAGAACAACTCGGATAATTTCCGCCTCTCCATTCGGATTTTCAGTAAAATAAAGAATTCTTGAACCTTCTGTCCCCTTGGTCAGATCATACTCCTTATCACGGGTAATACTTGTAACCGAGAAACGCTTCACATAGCAAATTCCACCACGTCCATCACGATAAGCTACATTGTAAATGGTTCTTTTATCATTCTTACGGAAAATAGCAATATGCAAGATATTTTTACCAATGAATGATTTTTCAGAAACTTTGGTTACGAAATAAGTGCCATCTTTCCTGAATATAATTACATCATCAATATCCGAGCATTCACATACATATTCATCTTTCTTCAAGCCGGTTCCCATGAAACCATCTTCGCGATTGATATACAATTTCTGGTTAGCAACAACCACCTTTGTTGCAACAATATTCTCGAAGCTTCTGATTTCTGTTTTTCTCTCTTTTCCTTTGCCATACTTCTTTTTAATGGCTTGGAAATAACGAATTGTAAAAGGAATAATATTTGCAATATGAACCTTAATTTCTTCGATCTCATCCTCGATAGACTGGATAAAATCTTTTGCCTTATCGATATCAAACTTAGAAATTCTCTTAATCTTAATCTCCGTTAAACGAATGATATCATCCTGAGTAACAGCGCGCATCAAATGCTGGGTGTAAGGTTTTAATCCTTCATCAATGGTTTCAATGATTCCCTCCCAAGTTTCGCATTCCTCAATATCTCGATAAATTCTATTCTCAATAAAGATTCTTTCCAAAGATGCATAGTGCCACGCTTCTTCCAGCTCGCGCTTGCGTATTTCAAGTTCTAATTTCAGAAGTGCAACCGTATTATCCGCAGATCGTTTAAGAATTTCCGATACGCCAATAAACTTCGGCTTATCATCTTCAATAATACATGCATTAGGTGAAATCGAAGTTTCACAATCGGTAAATGCGTAAAGAGCATCAATGGTTTTATCCGAAGAAATACCATTTCCTAAATGTATCAGGATCTCAACATTTTCAGCTGTATTGTCATCAATCTTCTTAATCTTAATTTTTCCCTTATCATTGGCCTTAATAATTGACTCAATAAGACTAGATGTTGTTTTTCCATAAGGGATTTCAGATATTTTTAAAGTCTTGTTATCAACTTTTTCAATTCTCGCACGAACTTTAACGGCTCCCCCTCTTAATCCGTCATTGTAACGGCTAACCTCTACCATTCCTGCAGTCGGGAAATCAGGATAAAGCTCGAATTCCTCTTCTTTCAAATAAGCAATACAAGCATCAATTAGTTCATTAAAGTTATGCGGTAAAATTTTTGAAGCCAATCCTACAGCAATCCCCTCTACTCCTTGAGCCAACAGCAATGGGAATTTTACAGGAAGCGTAATAGGTTCTTTGTTTCTACCATCGTAAGAAAGTTTCCAATTGGTAGTTTTCGGGTTGAACAAAACCTCTAAGGCAAACTTCGATAAGCGAGCCTCAATATAACGAGGAGCTGCTGAAGAGTCACCTGTAAGTATATTTCCCCAGTTTCCCTGAGTATCGATCAATAAATCTTTTTGTCCCAATTGAACCAAGGCATCACCGATAGATGCATCACCATGAGGGTGATACTGCATGGTATTACCAATAATGTTTGCCACTTTGTTGTAACGTCCGTCATCCAATTGTTTCATGGCATGCAAAATCCTACGCTGAACTGGTTTTAATCCATCGTTCACGTAAGGTACAGCACGTTCTAGAATTACATATGACGCATAATCCAAAAACCAATCCTGATACATACCTTTTAGGTAAGTAACATTTCTCATGGCTTCTGGTTGGGTACCGTTCAACTCGTTGTCCAACTCCTCCTGGTTCTCCATATCTTGTCTCTCTTCGCTACTCATAGAGATTTTGGGTTTAATGGTTTTAGTTATTCGATTTACTGATTGTAGGTTCTGAATTCTTACAACTCGTCTTTCTCAACATACAAATTATCAATAATAAATGTCTGTCGTTCCGGTGTATTTTTTCCCATATAGAATTCCAACATTTTGGAAACAGAATCATCTTTTTTCATCACAACCGGATCCAATCTGATATCTTTTCCAATGAAGTTTTTGAATTCGTCAGGTGAAATTTCACCCAATCCCTTAAATCGTGTAATTTCGGGTTTTGCTCCCAAACGTTTAATTGCCTTCTCTCTTTCTTCATCAGAGTAGCAATAGTAAGTTTTTCTCTTATTTCTAACTCTGAACAAAGGAGTTTGTAAAATGTACAGATGTCCTCCTCTCACCAAATCAGGAAAGAACTGTAGGAAGAAAGTGATCAACAATAACCTAATGTGCATACCATCCACATCGGCATCCGTTGCAATAATCACGTTGTTATAACGCAAGCCTTCCATTCCATCTTCAATATTTAAGGCTGCTTGTAGTAAATTAAATTCCTCATTTTCGTAAACAATCTTTTTAGTCAACCCATAAGTATTAAGAGGCTTCCCTTTCAAGCTAAATACAGCCTGGGTATTTACATTTCTTGATTTTGTAATCGATCCACTGGCAGAATCTCCCTCGGTAATAAAAATTGAGGCTTCGGATTTTGATTCGTGCTTTGAATTAAAGTGAACTCTACAGTCGCGCAATTTTCTGTTGTGAAGACTTGCCTTCTTCGCTCTTTCCTTTGCGATTTTCTTGATTCCTGAAATTGCCTTACGCTCCTTCTCGTTTTCAAGGATCTTTTTATGCAAGATATCTGCAACCTCTGGATTTTTGTGCAAGTAATTATCCAAATTCGAAGTCACAAAATCCATAATAAAATTACGAACCGAAGGTCCATTTGGCCCAATATCTTTAGAACCTAATTTGGTTTTGGTTTGTGATTCAAAAACTGGTTCTTCAACTTTTATACTAATTGCTGCAATTATTGAAGTTCTGATATCCGATGTATCGAAATCTTTCTTGTAAAAGTCGCGAACCGTTTTTACAACCGCTTCACGAAATGCTGCAAGATGAGTTCCTCCTTGGGTAGTATGCTGTCCGTTTACAAACGAATAATATTCCTCACCGTATTGTCTGCCATGTGTAAGTGCGATTTCAATATCATCACCTTTCAGATGAACAATATCGTATAACCCCTCAGAGTTCATATTCTCTGTCAGAAGATCTAGTAAACCATTTCTAGAAAGGAATCTTTCTCCGTTAAAGTATATCGAAAGACCTGCATTCAAATACACGTAATTCTTCAACATGGTTTGGATGTATTCCGAAATAAACCTGTAATTCGGAAACATCTCCTCATCTGGATGAAAAGTAATCTTAACTCCATTCTTTTCTTCCGATGGCTGAATTTCTTCCTCGTTTACAAGAACACCTCTCGAAAATTGAGCTTTTTTTACTTCTCCATCACGAAAAGATTCAATAATGAATTCATCAGATAAAGCATTTACGGCTTTAATACCTACACCATTCAATCCAACGGACTTTTTAAAGGCCTTTGAATCATATTTGGCCCCTGTATTCATTTTTGAAGTTACATCAATAACTTTTCCCAAAGGAATACCTCGTCCATAATCACGAACAGTAACTTTACGATCGGTAATGATAACCTCTATTGATTTACCAATACCCATTGCAAATTCGTCAATGGAGTTATCAATTACTTCTTTTAATAAAATGTAGATACCATCATCGTGGGAAGATCCATCGCCCAATTTCCCGATATACATCCCAGGACGTTTACGGATGTGTTCTTTCCAATCTAGTGTACGTATTGAGTCTTCAGAATATTTTGCAGTCATGAAAATTTCGCGTTTTTACAAATATAGCTAAAAGAACGATTCCTAAGAAAGTAGTTTATCAACAGGCTGTTAAAAGACAAGGATAATCATCTATTCAGAAAAGAACTGCTAAAACATATCCCTCTAAAAATCAATCAATATGATTAGAGCAATCAAAATGATTCCAAATTAAGAGAAAGCTTAATTTTATAAAAAACACGCACCAAAATTTAACAATAATCAATCCTCCGATGGAAATTTATCAATTATTGTTCTAAAAAAGAAGAATTAAAACAGTCCGTATTTTAACAGCTTTTTCACCACCAAACAAATGGTAATAATTTCTATAGAAGCCACTCCGATAATCAACAAGGCTGAAGAATAAGTTAGGGATTGAATATTTCGCCTACCTCTTGTTAATGGCCCTTTACGTGAGTTAGAAAACCACTTGGTTAATCGATAAACACCATATCCGAGTAGCAATCCTAAAATCATTCCCCCAATTACATCACCAGGAAAGTGAACTCCAAGATAAATACGGGTATAAACTACCAATAAAGACCAAGTAAATATGAATAATGTGTATAATTTATTTCTAAACAATAGCGATGTAAAAAGGGCAAAACCAAATGAATTTGTTGCATGAGAGGATACAAATCCATATTGACCGCCTTTGTAACCGCTAACCAAATTTACAATTCCTTCCAAACTAGGATCATGACTTGGACGAAATCTTTCAAACACATTTTTAAATAGTTGTGTAGAAATCTGATCACACAAAAATATCAGTAAGAATGCACCTAAAATCCAATAGATGGATTCTTTTCCTTTTACTTTGTAAATCTGGTACAAAAGCAAAAGATATAATGGAATCCAAAATTCTTTGCGGGTAAAAAACATCATTACAACATCCCAAAATGGTGTATTGTGGCTATTTAGCCAAATCAAAAGCTCTTTATCCAATTGAATTAAGGTATCCATTCACTATTTATTTTATTCGTTAATTGCTTTCCAAATCATATCTTTTAGCTCCATGATTCCCTTTTGAGCGACTGAAGATATAAAAACACATGGTACATCAGGCAAATCTTGCTTAATTTCATCCATCAATTCCTCATCCAACATATCTGATTTAGTTATAGCAAGTAGTCTTTTTTTATCCAACAATTCAGGATTGAATTGCTTTAATTCATTCAAAAGAATTTTGTATTCGTTGTGAATGTCGTTACTATCGGCTGCCACCATAAACAGTAAGACCGAATTTCTTTCAATATGTCGTAAAAATCGCAAACCTAAGCCACGACCTTCGTGTGCTCCTTCAATAATCCCAGGAATATCGGCCATTATGAAAGAACGATCATCTCGATAAGCCACAATTCCAAGATTAGGTACCAAGGTAGTAAAGTGATATTCGGCAATTTTTGGTTTAGCTGCCGATACCACAGAAAGAAGAGTAGATTTTCCTACACTTGGAAATCCAACCAATCCAACATCAGCAAGAACTTTCAGCTCTAAAATAACCGATCTCTCAACTCTTTCTCCTCCCGATTGCGCATATCTTGGAGTTTGGTTTGTTGAAGATCTGAAATTCCAGTTGCCTAGACCTCCTCGTCCTCCTTTTACAAGCACTTTCTCTTCTCCATCTTCGGTTACATCGAAAATAACCTCTCCGGTTTCAGCATCACGTGCAACAGTTCCCAATGGCACTTCAATTACTTTATCTTCACCATCGAAACCTGTACTTCTACTTTGACTACCCGATCCACCATCACCAGCAAAAACGTGACGACTAAACTTTAGGTGAATCAAAGTCCATAATTGTGCGTTCGCACGAATAATGATATGACCTCCACGACCACCATCACCACCATCAGGACCTCCTTTCATCGTTAATTTATCACGATGAAGGTGTGTTGAACCATTTCCTCCAGCTCCCGATCTACAAAAAATCTTTACGTAATCAACAAAATTAGATCCTGACATAGCTTTTATTTTCTATTGCACTTCAACAAATTCAGGTGTAAGAGATAGTTTTTCCTCAATTAGTTTAGAAATTCTGTCCAAAACCTCATCCATTGATCCCATAGCATCAACAGAATAGTAAACACCTGTTTTTTTGTATTCTTCTGCGATTGGCGCAGTAACATCATCATAAATTCGCAAACGCTTTTCAATTACTTCACGTCCGCTATCATCTGGTCGACCTGAAGTTTCGCCTCTTTTCAACAAACGTTGAATCAACTCCTCTTCTTCTACTTTTAGCTCGACCACAATATCAACAATACCATTTCGTTTGGCAAGCATTTCTGCAAAAACAGGAACCTGACCTACATGGCGTGGCATCCCATCATAAACAAATCCTTTCGATTCGCAATTTGAATCAATAAATTTCTCTACTATTCGATATGCCAACTTATCAGGAAAGAAGTTACCCCCATCAATTAGTCGCTTCGCTTCTAACCCTTCCGGTGTAGCTTTCTTTATTTCCTCTCTGCACACATCTCCAGTTGAAAGATGGATCAAGCCAAATCTATCTTGTATTAATTTAGATTGCGTACCCTTCCCTGAACCTGGAGGTCCAAACAAAACAATATTTAACATTATTTAATCAATTACAGTATAGATATCTGGTAGATTTCTTCCAATTCCATCATAATCCAAACCTCTACCAACAATAAAATCATTAGGAATTTCCATTCCAACATAGTGTAATTTCACATCTCTGATTAGAGCCTTTGGCTTGAACAACATTGTTGCTACCAACACTTCTTTTGCTTCATAATCTTTGATTTGCTCCAAAGTATTCGAAATTGTGATTCCAGTATCTACAATATCTTCTAACAATACAACTGTACGATCTTTCAAGTCTTCAGTAAAGCCCATTAATTTTTTTACTTTACCTGTAGTGTTTGTTCCCTCGTAAGATGACAAACGCATGAAAGTAATTTGTGCATTTTCAACAGTTATTTGTTTCATCAAATCTGATGCAAACATGAACGAACCATTTAAAATACAAATGAACAAAGGATCTTTTCCTGCTAATTCTTTATTCATTTTGTCAGCCATTTGGGCAATTACCTTATCAATTTCCTCTGCTGGAATTGATACACGAAATTCTCGATCAAGAAGTTTTACAGTTTTCATTAGTCTTTAATATTTGTCTTAGTTGTCCGACTTCCCCTGTCAGAATTTTTCTGAGTTATCGGGCGGTTAAGGCAATGCCCTAAGCTATCGTTAATGTAATTTTATCCTTATTCCTTTTAGGGAATAAAAAATGTTTCAACTCCATATGGAACATACATATTTTTTTTTCATTTTTACGCTAAAATTAGCGACGGATGCAGGTTCACATTCTGGAATTAAAACAATTCCTTATTTTGCTGCAAAAGTACAATTTTTTGTCATTTTATTTATTAAATCCACGAAAAAACCAAATGAAAGCGAAAGTTAGTATTATAATGGGCAGCACATCAGACCTGCCAGTTATGGAAAAAGCGGCAAAGGTTCTTAACGACTTCAAAATTCCTTTTGAAATCAATGCATTATCTGCACACAGAACTCCTGAACAAGTTGAAAAATTTGCAAAAAATGCAAAAGAAAATGGTATTCAGGCTATCATTGCAGGAGCAGGAATGGCAGCTCACCTTCCTGGTGTAATTGCAGCTATGACTTCAATTCCTGTAATCGGTGTACCGATTAACGCATCTCTTGATGGAATGGATGCACTTTTAAGCATCGCGCAAATGCCTCCAGGAATTCCAGTAGCAACAGTTGGAATCAACGGTGCAATGAATGCTGGTATTCTTGCAGCACAAATTCTTGCTGTAGGAGACGAAGACCTTCAAGAAGCTATAATTGAATTTAAAGAAGGATTGAAAGAAAAAATCGTTAAAGCAAACGAAGAATTATCGACTGTAAAATACGATTACAAAACTAACTAGGAAAGCATAATCCTATTTATAGAAATAAATCTGCATTTCGTTATGATATGCAGATTTTTTATTTTAATTTAACAATGATTTTCAATCTCAATCTACCAAAATAGAAGTAATAAAAATCAGAGCGCATCATAAAGCTAGGCTTCTACAAATTTAAGCTTAGCTTAATGATATTTGTATGTAAATATCCTATAAAACAGTTTTTAATATACTATGCGCACATTTTTATTATTCATTCTTTTATTCATCTCAATAAAAGTCTTCGGTTCAAACGAAAACAGGCCTGCAGGAGCACGATATTTTGCAATGGGAAATGCATCCGTTGCTCTCTATGATGAATGGTCAGGTTTCCACAACCAAGCTGGTCTTGCTTTGTTAAAGAAAAAATCTTTTGGTGCTTATTACGAAAACAGATTCACAAACAAAGAATTAAGCACAAAATCATTCCATATTAATGTCCCAAGTAAATTTGGATGCTTTTCTGGAAACTACACTCAATTCGGTTTTGAACTTTACAAAGAGTCTAAAATCGGACTTTCCTATTCAAGAGCTTTAGGAAAACACTTTTGGGCTGGTTTACAATTCAATCAGATAAGAAAGAAACTATATACCGAATATGGATCACAATCAAAGTATACATTCGAATTTGGATTGTTAGCAGAAATTGCTTCCAATTTCTATATGGGTTTCCATCTTACCAATCCTACACAGGAGAACTTCAAAACCTGGGATTACGATGATAAAATCCCAACAGTAGGCCGATTTGGAATTTCATGGAAATTATCGAACGGAGCCATCATCAGTTCTGAAATATTAAAAAATTTAGATGATGACTTACAAGTAAAAGCAGGAATAGAATACCCTGTAAACGAAAAACTATTCATTCGGGCAGGAGCATACAATCACCCAAATTCAATAAGTCTCGGTATTGGATTTAATTTCTCTAACTTAAAAACAAACATCGCATTCTCACGACACCCTGTTCTTGGCTATACTCCTTCTGCCGATATCAGTTTTCAGTTTTAAAACCGAATCATGAAACGAATTCACAGCATACTATTATCGATACTATTCTTTTCTGGTTTAGGTATTTCTAATGCACAAAACACGGCAGGAGAACAAGATTTAATAGAACGAATCATTGAAAACATCGCAGAACAAGAGGAAGAAAGTCCAGATTACACCAATTTATTAGAGGAAATCACCAAATTGATTCAAAATCCATTAAACATCAACACGGCAAGTGCTCATGATTTGGAAAAGTTATACTTTTTGAACCAAAACCAGATAGAGCAATTAATTAAGTACCGCGAAAAAAATGGAGCCATACTTAGTATTTACGAAATACAATTAATTACAGGTTTCTCTGCCGAGTTGGTTAAAAATATAGCTCCTTTAATTTCCACAAAGGCAAATCCAAAACCAATCATCATTAAAAAAACACAACACCAACTCTTAATCAGAAGCGAACACAATTTTCAAAAAGAGGCTGGATATAACACAACCAGTGAGAATTCTAAATACCTTGGAGATCCATGGAAATATTACAGCAGATACCAAATGCAATCTCCTAATTCGGGAATAGACTTCGGGTTTACAGCAGAAAACGATAAAGGCGAACCATTCTTTAAGGATCAAAACTCTAATGGATTTGATTTTTATTCGGCTCATATTCAAAAAAAATCAAATGGACTTTTAAAACAGATCAACCTGGGCGATTATCAAATCAAATTTGGCCAAGGTTTAAGTTTGTGGTCAGGCATGGGCGGTAAAAAATCTTCCTTCACAACTCAAAATGCAAAAAAATCCCAAGGTGTCAGATCCTACAAATCAACTGATGAAAATCGATTTTTTCGGGGAGCTTCCATTATCATATCCCCTTTAAATGGAATTGACATAGCTACATTTGCTTCTTATAAAAAGATTGATGCAAGTTCAGATGCTGACACCATTTCATCTTATGCATCTAGCATTGTAAATACAGGTTTGCACCGAAACAGGAATGAGTTAGACAAAAAAGATGCCGTAAAAGAGAAGTTGCTTGGCGGATATTTCACTTGGAATTTAAAGAACACACAATTTGGTGCTGCATTTATTCAATACTCCTATTCCCCAGAAATAAAAATCACCGAAAAAGCATATTCTCAATACAATTTTACGGGTAAGAACAATTACAACCTAAGCATAAACTATCAAACTCAAATCAATAATATTCATTTATTTGGCGAAGCTTCTCGATCAAAATCAGGTGGCATTGGAATACTGCAAGGAGCAAACATTCAAATTCACCCTCAATTCAATCTTGAGACTATTTATCGCAAATACGATAAGGATTTTCACGCTCACTACTCAAATTCCCTTTCGGAACAAAGTAGAAGCCAAAATGAAGAAGGAATTTACATCGGAATTAATTTTCATCCATTTCCTAAATGGAGCATAAAAGCTTACTACGATCAGTTTGAATTTCACTGGCTAAGATATTCGAGCAATTCGCCAACCAATGGCCACGAATATTTTTCACAAATTGAATATACAAACAGCGATAAATTATCGGTTTATTTCAGGTATAAACAAGAAAACAAGGCTGATAATGTTAATGCTGATTTTATAAATACCCCTGTTGAATTTGAGAAAACTCAATATCGCCTGCACCTATCGGCAAAGCCTGCAGCAAACTGGGAAATTAGAAACAGAATAGAGTTTACAAAACACAAACAAGGCGAACAGAACGAAAATGGTTTTCTCATTTATCAGGATTTGATTTATAGGTTTTCCCAATTTCCATTAAACATTAGTTTGCGATATGCATTATTCGATACCGATTCTTACGACACAAGAATTTATGCTTATGAAAATGACATCCTATATTCTTATTCAGTTCCAGCCTATTACAATAAAGGAAGTCGATTTTACTTCAATCTTAATTATAAAGTCAATAATAAAATTACCTTTTATGCCAGATATGCTCAAACAAAGTATTCCGATACGGAAAGTATTGGATCAGGTACCTCATTGATTCATGGCGATACAAAATCTGATGTAAAACTTCAATTGAAATTTCGATTTTAGATTTTTTACAATGATTTTCTTATTGTACTTTCGAACTCTTAAAATTAAAACTTAAGGTCGCATCATGAAAAAGATCATCAACCCATATCGTTCTACTGAAAACGGAAAATGCTTTGGCTGTTCGCCTGACAATGAACAAGGCTTACAAATGGATTTTTTTGAAGATGGCGAGTATGTTGTTTCCCAATGGGAACCAAAAACTCACCTTTCTGGTTTTAAAAATGTTTTACATGGTGGAATTCAAACTACAATTCTAGACGAAATTGCTTGTTGGGTAGTATTTGTTAAATGTGAAACTGCAGGAGTAACTACAGCTCTGAATGCCAAATTTAAAAACTCAGCCTTTACGGATAAAGGAAAACTAACCATTCGCGGAAAACTAATTTCGAAAGACAGAAGATTTGCAACCATCCATGCTGAAATTCTTGATCCGGACGGAAAAGTGTGTTCTGAAGCTGAAGTTCAATACATGATTTTCCCTCAGGAAATGGCAATTAAGAAATTTGAATATCCAGGAATTGAGGCTTTTTACGAATAAAGTTTACACAATCTCACTTTCCAAATTGTATTTCGCCCATCGTTTTTCCGCCATCTATATAATATAGAATGAATTTATTTGGTGGATGGAATAATAAGAAATACCAAATTCAGTTCAAAAACAGCATTAAATCAGATTGTCTTTTATAGATAATCATGATGAAACTAATAAGACCATATATATCTTAAAGTGATTTAAGCGTTGTGCAATAGATATTTAATGAACACAACAAACAGAGTAATATTATCGATTACTACAAATAGGAATGGGTCTAAATGTTTCTTCATTACAATTTTAATTCATTTAAAATTAAAACTACATTTTTTTCATACACTTCAATCTCTTTAAATACAAGACTTCTGCAAGAATATCGATCTCGGAATTGAATTGAAACAATTTTGAAATTTAAAAAATTTACTATTTTTGCCGCTCATTTAAAAAATATCATCTGGGAAACTGGTAGTTCCCAATCAGGAGGTAACCTTCAGGATTGGGCCAAAAAACGAAAGGATGAAAAAGACCAATGCAGCTCGTAATATAGATCGAGTAAACATAGAATGTGCAATTAGCAAGTACGATACAGATCCTATCGAATTAGGAACTGAGCATGTACCTGAGAAGACTGATATGCATATTTGTCACGTAACCAAATCCCTTGTACTTTCCGAAAACAAAACGGGAGCTGTTGTTGACTGCCTGCCTGGTTCATCCGATTTCAAATCCAATTCCAATATACAACTTAGAGGAAACCAAAAGAGTAGTATGGTTACCTTGAAAAATATTCAAGAGTCTACCCTTTACATCTATAGTGGATATTCCTCCCATGATCTATTAAAAGATTCCCTTGTTTTTCTCGACTCTTCTACATTACAATTGGAGCATCTTCCGATTGGTGCAGAGTTAGGAGGCAAACAAGTTATAATAGATCCTATCGACCTTCACTCGATTACAAAAGCAACTCTTTGTCTAACCTCAAATCCTAAACTAAAGCTAGCATGTTAGATTTTAAGGCAATTATTTGGGATTACAATGGTACTTTACTCGACGATTTGTCGATTGGGGTGCTTAGCATTAACAAAATGCTAAACAAAAGAGGATTGCCTTTACTAACAACCGAGCACTATCGTGAGGTATTTACTTTTCCAGTGAAAAGTTATTACGAAGCGGTAGGATTTGATTTTGAAACCGAAGATTGGGATAAAGCTGCAAATGAATTCATCAATCATTATACATCTTTATTGCCTCATTCAGGGATTTTTCCGGAAGCTGTTGATTTGCTTACTCACTTTAACAAAGAGGGCAAAAAGCAATTCATTTTATCAGCAATGGAACAAAACATGCTTAATGAGTCAACTCGAAACGAGAATATCATTAAGTATTTCGATGAGATATCAGGAATTGATAACATATATGCAAGTTCGAAAATTGACAATGGCTTACAATTGATGAAAAAACATGAATTAAAAGCCAGTGAAGTTTGCCTGTTTGGCGACACTACACACGATTATGAAGTTGCAAAGGAGTTAAAATGCAATTGCATTTTAATTGCCTCAGGTCATCAATCCTATCAAAAATTAAAGGAGACTGGTTGCCCTATAGTTGTCAACCACTTAAAAGAGATCACAAAGAATTAAACAACCATTTATAAATTTTTTACTTAATTAAATTCTATTAAACAATCATTTAATTTATCATGAAAAAATTACTTGCTATTTTCGCTGTTTTGGTTTCTTTTGCTGCTAATGCACAAAACCTTCAATTACACCGCGATTTCGACCGTGGACACTTCACAACTACTTTTGAAATGTTCAAAATGGACAAGTGGGGTAACACTTTTACATTTATCGATTTTGATTACGATGCAGAAAACGGTATCAACCAAGGATACTTCGAGATTGCTCGTGTATTAAAAACAGAGAAAATGCCAGTTGGTTTACACATTGAGTACAATGGTGGTGTTGGTAGCGCTGAAACTCCAGACATGAACTTTGGCTATACCATTAACAATGCTTGGATTTTTGGTGTAAACTACGCAAAAGGTGGTGCTAAATCAGGATTCTCAACTTACGCAGGTTACAAAGCAATTAAAGATGCTGGCGAAGCAAACTTCCAAATTACAGGTACTTGGTATGTTAACTTCTTCGATGGCAAAATGACTTTCTCAGGTTTTGCTGATCTTTGGACTGAAAATGGTTTATCAGATGATACAGTATTCTTAACTGAGCCTCAAATCTGGTACAATGCAACTAAAAACCTTTCTTTTGGTAGCGAGATTGAAATCTCTAACAACTTTGCAGGTGACGATTTCGAAGTTCGTCCAACTCTTGCTGTGAAGTGGAATTTCTAATCAACAATTAAAAACTAGTAATCATGTTAGATAAGTTTTTTAACATTACCAAACAAGGGTCAACCCTTCGCACAGAGATTGTTGCCGGTATCACTACCTTTATGACCATGGCATACATCCTTGCGGTTAACCCAGATATTTTAAGTGCAACCGGTATGGATAAAGGAGCTGTTTTTACAGCAACTGCCATTTCGGCTATCATCGCAACTTTAGTGATGGCTTTGGTTGCTAAATTACCTTTCGCCTTGGCTCCTGGTATGGGGTTAAATGCATTCTTCGCATTTACCGTAGTATTAGGAATGGGATACAGCTGGCAATTTGCTTTAACTGCAGTGTTCCTTGAAGGTATCATCTTCCTTTTATTAACAGCTTTCAACATTCGCGAGCTAATTGTTAACTCCATTCCGTTAAACTTGAAACACGCCGTTTCGGTTGGTATCGGTCTATTTATTGCATTTATTGGATTAAAAGGAGCTGGCGTTATTGTTGATAATCCTGCTACATTGGTGTGTTTAGGCGATATGAAAAGCCCAAGCGTAATTGTAGGATTAGTTGGTATTTTGGTAACAGGTGTTCTTTTTGCAAGAAACGTAAAAGGATCTCTTTTAATTGGTATCCTTTTCTCAACCATATTGGCATTAATCTTAGGAGTAACTCACATGCCGGAAAACTACAAGTTTGTAAGTATTCCTCCATCAATATCTCCTATCTTTTTCCAATTCGATTTCTCTCAAATCTTCACCATTGATATGGCCATCGTATTGTTCACTTTCTTATTTGTAGATATGTTCGATACAGTAGGAACCTTGGTTGGTGTAGCTTCGAAAGCAGATATGTTGGATGAAGAAGGTCGTGTACCTCGTGTAAAACAAGCTTTATTTGCCGATGCTGTTGGTACATTCTTCGGATCTATCTTGGGTACTTCAACCGTTACAACTTATGTTGAGAGTGCTGCTGGTGTATCGGAAGGTGGTAAAACAGGTATGACAGCACTTACAACAGCAGGTATGTTTGCTTTGGCATTGTTATTTGCTCCGGTATTTGTAATGATTCCTTCAGCTGCAACAGCTCCTGCTTTGGTAATTGTTGGTTTATTCATGATGTCGCCAATTTTGAAGGTTGATATGAACGACTTTACAGAAGCAATTCCAGCATTCCTTTGTATCATCATGATGCCATTAACTTTCAGTATTGCTGATGGTATTGTATTTGGGATGTTGTCGTTCGTAACATTAAAATTGCTTACGGGTCGTTACAAAGAAATTAGCCCGGTAATGATTGTTATAGCGGTGTTGTTTATTATTAAATTCTATTTTGCCTAATTGATAGCACAAAAATCAAAGTAGAATTTTCCATATTCAAAATCCCTCTTTACTTCAGTAGAGAGGGATTTTCTTTTTACGATCTGCCTCTCATTTTGCAATATGCTAAGCATGTTAAAATCTTATTATTGATGAAAAATATCACAAAATACCATCCTCTCGATAAAAACTGACCATCAACTTATTTCATCATTCATGCACCTACTACTAGGGCAACAGCTTGTGCGACAACAAAGGATACTTTATCAAAGATGGCCAACAAAACCAATTCAAATACGGCAGGTATCAGTTTCGCTACCAAAAGTAATTCAATTGGAAACTTTCTTAATGTTTTAAGCGGTTTTTACGTTCACATTTCATTTACCCATTTGAGCAGACTATTGCTCTCGATAGGAGCATACCCCTGCCCTCGGCAGAAGCATGATCCTGCTCTCGATAGAAGCATGCCCTTGCTCTCGGTGGAAGCATGCCCTTGCTCAAAGAAAGTGAAGCATAAAATAAGCCCGTACCTTAGAATAAGATGCGGGCAGTTGCAAATAGATATTGGGACACTATCTATTGCACAATGTAATATGTAGTTGATATTCCGATTCGTAACACTTTCCCATTTCTGGTAGTATTGCGAATCTCTATTCTATATTGACCTGGGTTTAAAGCTGGAACTTTTAAGGAAAGTTTCTTGGGCTCATTTAATTTAGGCATGCCAGCCTTGGTTTCTACCCCATCGGCCTTGTTAATGAAAAATACACCTTGCCCATCAATCTCCTCATAAATTTTAAGTGCACTACCTTCAATCTCAAGTACTGAACCTGGAGTAAGAAACTCATCCATTTTTTCAGTTCCCCAGTCGTAAACCTTTTGAATTTCCGGCACTTCCCTATTCGGTTTCACATAGGTAGGCTTAATATTTTGAGTAGCTGTCTTTAATTTATTGCACGGAACAATACTCACATTAATGCTGTGGCGCGATGGATCGAACCTATCGTTTTCGTCCTCGAAAACACCGGCAATGTCCAAATTCACACTAATGTGATCGTCGTGATAACTATAACCTTCACGAACAAAGCCAATAATGGTTTCCCAATACTTTTCGATCACAGCTTTCGACTCTGTTTCCTTTAAAATGGAACCAGGGCCAGTAAGATTACCCAATAAATTTTCAAAGTTTTTGGGCTTCTGGTTCATCACTTTCCCAAGCTTATCGTTGGGATTGTCTTTGGTTAACATACAATCATACAAGGAATATTCCATAATATTGAATTTTAAAAATTATTACTATGCATGATGCGCGAGTTAAAAGGCACAACACACCCTATTCTAAAATTGCATTACAATTGCAATACGTAATATTCATAAATTATATTCGTGGGATATTATACGGTCTTCTTGTGGTTCTTTTTCAGTTATTTATATCACTACACATATAAACTTAGTGAACATTAAAATAGAGACCAATACACAATTACTATATAGAATCATTCTACCTAAATAGATAATCATCTATTACCTGTGTACACAGACATTACAGAACTCTTTAATATTAAAATACATAATTCATGTTTCATAACATACATTTTACTGGGTTACCTTTTAAGCATAATGGGAATTAACTATTATTAGTGCTTATTAAAATACAAATAGGTAGATAATGTTGCTATGAAAAGAATTATAAGAAGTGTGCTTACTCTTAGTCTAATAACAATAGTTCTTGCGAATTTATTAAGTGGCTTAATAAACCTTGCTGCTGAGGGAATTGGCAAGGGATATACCTACGAGACCTATAATGGGAAATACAAGTTTACCTATGTTCCTTCAAAAGGAGGTAAATTTGAACGAGTAAAAACCTATTTTGAACTTTTGCAGGAAGATGATCCGCATTATAAGGGTACAGAATTGTTTAGAACTTTTGAACGTAAACCACTTCAATTTTGGAACTGGTATTCTTACATGTTTTCAGAAGAATATAGCTTTCAATACCGAGAACTATCTAAAGGTAGCATTCACTATAGAGGATTAGAAAAGCAATAAATTGAATAAAGCGAAAATGAGAAATCTAATTCTAACAGTTGCATATTGCATTTTACTGGCTTGTTGTTTTTGGGGCCTGGATATTAAATATGAAGATAGAATTTCTTCTATTAGTTATTTTATGCTTTTATTATTAGCCATGCTATTAGGTAAGTTATCCAAGAAATTGGAAAAATATTTAGCAAATACATATCTATTTTTTGGCGTATTGCTGCTTTTAGTAGTATTAATATCTACCCCCATTCACGAAATGCTAACTAATTTTACCCTGTGGTAAAAAAGACTGTCAGTTTTGGCAGCCTTCACAATAAAAAAGCCCCTTAACAGGGGCTTTATATATAAAAGGGATGTTAAAACCTAAACCTAGATTCAGGTTAACAGAATCAAATTTAATCAATTTTTAACAGAATACTTATTAACCCGATTAAAATTTAAATAATAATCTAATTCTCAATTATTCTTCCACAACTTCACTACCCTTAATTGGATTCGATTTATCAGGTAAAATCAGGTTTAAAACCACACCTACTACCGATGCCAAACCAATTCCTGCCAATGAAAAATTACCGTATGAAATTTGTGCTCCACCAATACCAACAGTCAGTACAACTGAAACAATTACCTGGTTTCTGGTTTTTGTAAAATCTGTTTTCGCATCGATAAGAGTTTTAATACCAATACCTGCAATCATACCGAAAAGCAATAGCATAATTCCACCCAAAACAGCTTGAGGAATGGTTTTAAGGAATGCACTTACCTTACCAACTAATGAAAACACCAATGCTGTAATCGCTGCTATTCTTAACACTCTTGGATCGGTAACTTTTGTTAGTGCAATTGCACCTGTAACCTCTGAGTAAGTTGTATTTGGTGGTCCACCAAAAAATCCTGCAAAAGCAGTAGCAACACCATCACCCAATAAAGTTCGGTTTAAACCTGGCTTTTTAACAAACTCTTTGTTTGCCACTCCACCAATTGCATACATATCGCCAACATGCTCAATAATCGGAGCAAACGCAACAGGAATCATATATAAAACAGCGCTCCAATTTAATTCAGGACGAACAAACTCAGGAAGTGCAAACCATGCTGCCTCTTTAATTGGTGTGAAATCAACTTGACCTAAAACTACTGATACAATGTATCCTACAACAATTGCAGAGAAAATAGGAATCAATTTCAGCATTCCTTTGGTGTAAACTACAATTAAAATAGCAGTTAACAATGCAACAGAAGAAATGATCCAATTGGTTTTAGCCATATTAACTGCAACAGGAGCCAAGGACAAACCTATAATCATGATAACTGGTCCAACAACAATAGATGGAAAAATTTTCTCGATAACTCTTAATCCCCAAATTTTGATGATTCCGGAAACCAAACCGTACACCAAACCTACCGCAATTAATCCAGATAAGGTTCCAGGCAAACCATATAATTCTGTTGCGGCTACAATTGGAGCAATAAAGGCAAAACTACTGCCTAAAAAAACAGGAACCATACCTTTTGTGATCAAATGAAAAATCAAGGTTCCGATTCCTGCTGTAAACAATGCGACTGCTGGGTCAATACCAACTAACAATGGGACTAGTACCGTTGCGCCAAAGGCAACAAAGAGAAATTGTACTCCCAAAATAATTCTTTTCGCGGGACTTTGGAATCCCGGAGCCGTAGCTTCTTGAGTAAGGATCATAAAATGGATTTAAAAATTCACAAATTGGCGCAAAGATAATAAGCTTCTCGAAACTGACAAATTCGAAAAGTTCAATAAATCAACGCAAAGGAGTGCATTAAATCAAAAAACTCAATTAGATCCTTGATTAGAAATCGTCAGCTAAAAAATCTTTTTTTCTTAAACAGACACAATCTAAGTAAGTTTTAAACAATAAGATATCGGAAATGAAGATTAGAATTTAATATCACGAACCATAAGTTGTGTTTCTACTTTTCCCATGTACTCATTTTCTTGAACTGAGTAACAAACATCGAAAGGAGAACCGCTAGATATCTTCGAATACAGATTACCCATCGAAAAAGCAATACCGCCTTTTACATCTCCTTCTCGGATATCATCAACAACCGAAAGCTTAAGATGCTCTTTATTTCTACCAACCGGGCGGCTATATCCATAATCCACTACCTTTTCGCTTATAAATACAGGTGTCATATTCTTAGGTCCGAAAGGCTCGAACTGTTTCAACACTCTGAAAAATTTAGGTGTGATATCGGAAAGTTTAATGCTGGCATCCACTTTTATCTGAGGAACCAACATATCATCTGTAATGTTTTCGCAAACATATTCCTCGAAACGTTGTTGGAAAGCACTAACATTTTCAATTTTCATGGTTAGGCCGGCAGCATACTTATGACCTCCAAAGTTTTCCAGCAAATCGCTACATGCCGATATTGCATTGTACAAATCGAAACCATCTACCGAACGAGCACTGCCCGTTGCAAATCCATTCGACTCGGTAAGAATTACAGTTGGCTTGTAATAGGTTTCAATCATTCGAGAAGCCACAATTCCAATAACCCCTTTGTGCCAGTTGCGATCAAACAAAACCGTACTCTTCTTTTCGAGCAAAGTTTTGCTTTTAGCTACACGTTCCAAAGCTTCATCGGTAATGTTATGATCCAACTCTTTTCGGTCCTCGTTCAATCCATTTATGGTATCACCAATTAAAGTAGCAGCTTCTTCCCTTTCGGCAATTAACAACTGTACCGCATGATTTCCCGATTGAATTCTACCTGCAGCATTAATTCTTGGACCGATTTTAAAGACAATATCATTAACGCTCAAATCTTTTGAAACACCAGCCAATTTAAGGATTGTTTTTAATCCCAAGCGAGGTTTTTCATTCAGTCGCTTTAATCCATAATAGGTTAAAACACGATTTTCTCCTGTAATTGGAACAATATCCGATGCAATACTTACCGCCAATAAATCCAGAAGAGGAATTAGTGTTTCGAACTGCCAATTTTTCCTGATAGACAATCCTTGCATTAACTTAAATCCAACGCCACAACCCGAAAGAACATCACAAGGATATTCGCAATCACTTCTTTTTGGATCTAACACTGCAACTGCATCTGGCAAAGTTTCGTCTGGCGTATGGTGATCACAAATGATAAAATCAACTCCTTTTTCGCTAGCGTAATCAATTTTCCCAATGGCTTTAATTCCACAATCCAGTGCGATAATCAAACTAATATTATTCTCTGCTGCATAATCGATTCCAGTTTTGGAAATCCCATAACCTTCCGAGTAGCGATCAGGAATATAGTAGTCTATAAAATCGAAATGAGATTTTAGATATGTATAAACAAGAGCTACAGATGTGGTGCCATCAACATCGTAGTCGCCATACACCATCACACGCTCTTGCTTCTCCATGGCGATAACCAATCGGTCAACCGCCTTGGTCATATCTTTCATCAGAAAAGGATCATGCAAATCGTCGAGACTGGGACGAAAAAAAGCTTTGGCCATATCGAAGGTTGTGATTCCTCTCTGAACTAACAGATTGGCAATCACTCGGTCAACACCCAATGATTCCATTAGTGCGCCAACCGTTTCTTCATCGCCCGGCTCATTTATTACCCATCTCTTTTCCATATTTAAGATTTTAGCTAGCCAAATTAGTCAATTTCCAGCTTCATATCAAACAGATTTGCAATATGATTTTTTAAATTATGTTTTACCTCTTCAATATCAAGCTCTTTGCCTAGCTCTTTTTTTAATGAGGTTACACCTTTATCAACAAATCCACATGGATTTATGTAATCGAAATATTTCAAATCGGTATTCACATTAAAAGCAAAACCATGCATGCTAACCCATCGACTAACTCTAACCCCAATGGCACAAATTTTACGAACTTTTGGTGTATCGATATCCAGCCAAACTCCAGTAGCTCCATCCAATCGAGTACCTTTCAATCCATAATCTGCGATACAGTTGATTATGGCCTGCTCAAGGGTCTCAATGTATTTCTTGATTCCCATATCATAGGTTTCCAAATTTAGAATTGGATAGCCAACAATTTGTCCAGGACCATGATAAGTGATATCCCCACCTCTGTTTATTTTGTGAAAACTTGCTTCTTTTGCCTGCAGTTGCAGCATATTAAGCAACATATTCTGCTCTTTACCGCTTTTTCCTAAAGTATACACATGTGGATGTTCACAAAATAGCAAGTAATTATTACTTAAGTTTTTTTCCTCTGCAGGAAGTTCAGAATTTGCTTGTCGCGATTGTAATACTTCCTGAAACAAGTTTTCCTGATAATCCCAGGCTTCTTGGTATTCAACCGAACCCAAGTCTCTAAAAATCGTATTAATCATTTTTTAAAACCTGCTTTAATTTAAGTGCATTAACGTGTTGTTCTGCGTGATATGATGAACGAACAAGTGGAGTACTTTCAACAAATGAAAAGCCTTTCTCCAATCCTACTTGCTTATATTTTTCAAATTGTTCTGGACTTATATATTCCTGAAGTTCCAAATGTTTACGGGTTGGTTGTAAATATTGACCTATGGTCATTACCTTAACTCCAACAGCTAACAAATCATCCATCGTTTGGTAAATCTCCTCTTCGGTTTCACCCAAACCAAGCATGATTCCCGATTTTGCAACAATTCCTGAATCGGCAATCTGCTTTAAGACTTTTAAACTAAGATCGTATTTTGCACGACTTCTAACCTCTGGTGTCAAGCGACGAACCGTTTCAAGATTGTGAGAAATTACTTCTGGATTTTCATTGATAACTCGCTGTACATCCTCTTCTTTTCCATTAAAATCCGGAATTAAAACTTCCATGGTAGTTCCCGGACAGGCAGCTTTAATCTCCTTAATGCATTCCGCCCAAATTCTTGATCCTCCATCTTCCAAATCATCACGATCCACAGAGGTGATAACTGCATGCTTTAACTTCATCAATTTAATTGATCTCGCCAATCTCTTAGGCTCTTTTGTATCAGCAGGAAGTGGTTTTCCGGTAGGAACATTACAGAATTTACATGCTCTTGTACAAATATTTCCCAAAATCATGAATGTTGCTGTTCCATTTCCCCAACACTCTCCAACATTAGGACATTTTCCACTCGAGCAAATTGTATGCAATCCGTGTTCTTGAACAATGCCATTTACGTAGGCATAATCGTCACCTTTTGGCAGCTGTATTTTTAGCCAATCTGGCTTTCTTTTTATTTTCATCTCAACATTCTCCCTATTTCCGTCAATAATCTATTTTGCAACCAATTATCAACATTAAAACTTCACAACAATTCATAATTCTTGCAATAAAATTTCAATTCATGCAAAGGTATTCGAAAGGATTGAATTAGCACTCAATTTAAAGGGCTTTTTAACTAGTTTTTGACACTGGATATTATTTTTATTCAATCTAAATACCGCTAATTGTGCTGCAATAATAAAAAATAAAAACCTCACTACCATGCATATTCAATTACAATTAAGAATTTTTAAGCAGATGATCTCATATTCTGTATTTTGAATGCCCTAACTGCATAAAATTTTACAACTAGTTTATTTTTTTACAAGTATTTATAGCGATGAATTCACAAATTGCTCAGGTTATTATATCTTTGCACCCGAATAAACTTTATTGAGATTAAGATGAATGCGTTAGAACTTAGTGAACAAGAGATCATTAGAAGAAATTCCCTAAAGGAAATGCAGAATTTGGGCATCAACCCATTTCCTGCAGCACAATATCATGTAAATAATTATTCTACAGATATTCTGAAAGATTTCGATCCTGAAAAAAACAACCTACAAGAGGTTTGTATTGCAGGTAGAATAATGAGCAGAAGAATTATGGGTAAAGCTTCTTTTATTGAACTTCAGGATTCAAAAGGAAGAATTCAGGTATACATTGCCCGCGATTCTATTTGCCCTGAAGAGGATAAAACTCTTTACAACACAGTATTCAAAAAGCTTTTGGATATTGGAGATTTTATTGGAATTAAGGGATACGTATTTAAAACAAAGGTTGGAGAAACTTCTGTTCATACAACCGAAATGACAGTTCTTTCAAAATCAGTCCGTCCTCTTCCTATCGTAAAAGAAAAAGACGGAAAAGTATACGATGCTTTTAGTGATCCTGAAATGCGTTACCGTCAGCGTTACGTTGATTTGGTAGTAAATCCGGATGTAAAAGAAGTGTTTTTGAAAAGAACTAAAATCATTAACTCAATGCGCGAGTTGTTCAACAGCAAGGGATATCTTGAGGTTGAAACTCCAATTTTGCAAGCAATTCCAGGTGGTGCATCGGCTCGTCCATTTATCACTCATCACAATGCTTTAGATATTCCATTGTACATGCGTATTGCCAACGAATTGTATCTAAAGAGACTTATTGTTGGTGGATTTGATGGTGTTTATGAGTTTGCAAAAGATTTCCGTAATGAAGGTATGGACAGAACTCACAATCCTGAATTTACTGTAATGGAAATCTATGTAGCCTACAAAGACTACAACTGGATGATGGATTTCACCGAAGAGATGATTGAAAAAGTTGCTTTAGATCTTCATGGTACAACTAAAGTACAAGTGGGAGACAAAGAAATTGATTTCAAGCGTCCATTCAAACGTATTTCTATGATTGACTCTATTAAAGAGCACACAGGAATTGACATCAACGGAATGAATGAAGATGAACTTCGCGATGTTTGTAAGCAATTAAATATTGAGGTTGACGAAACTTTTGGTAAAGGAAAGTTAATTGATGAGATCTTTGGTGAAAAATGTGAAGGCAACTACATTCAACCAACTTTCATTACTGACTATCCAATCGAAATGTCTCCTCTTTGTAAAAAACATAGAGATAATCCTGAGTTAACCGAGCGTTTTGAGCTTATGGTGAACGGTAAGGAAGTTTGTAATGCCTACTCTGAGTTAAATGATCCTATCGATCAGTTGGAAAGATTCCAAGAACAAATGAGATTGAGCGAAAAAGGAGATGACGAAGCAATGTTTATTGATATGGACTTTGTTCGTTCTCTTGAATATGGTATGCCTCCTACATCGGGTATGGGTATTGGTATAGACCGCTTAACCATGTTGATGACCAACTCTCATTCAATTCAGGATGTACTATTTTTTCCACAAATGAGACCAGAGAAAAAAGCTGCAGTTGATAGTGATGAAAAATTTATTGAATTAGGAATTGCTCCAGAATGGATGCCTATTATTCGTAAAGCCGGTTTCCAAACTGTAGAAGCTCTTAAAGAGGAAAAAGCTACCAAACTGCACCAAGATATTTGTGGTTGGAACAAAAAATTAAAAATGGGTTTAAATAATCCTAGTCAGGATGAAGTAAAAGCTTGGTTAGCTTAAACTTATTTTATTAGGAAATATAACATGATCGGAGGTTGGGAATTTTTCCCTTCCTCCGATATTTATTAAATTAGAGATCTGTTACTTACAAAAACAACTCTCTATTTTAAAAAGACTTAGCAATAAAATATGAACGAATCGTCGAGAATTGCCATTATTGGAGGTGGTAGTTGGGCTACAGCAATCGCAAAAATACTTCGCGAAAATGATCTGAAGCTTAACTGGTACATGCGAAACCTTGATACCATCAAACAATTTAAACAACTTAGTCACAACCCAAGATATCTAACTGGAGTTGAATTCGATCTTAATCACATTGAGTTCTACAACAATTTGAATGAAGCAATTAAAAATTCGGATGTGATCATATTTGCAGTTCCGTCGGCTTTCTTAAAAGATGCTTTAAAGAAATTAACGGTTAGCTTAGAAGATAAGATTATTGTTTCGGCAATTAAAGGTATTGTTCCAGATGAGAATATGATTATTGGTGAATTCTTTAACGAACATTATAATGTACCATTAGATAGCATTGGTATTATTTCAGGACCTTGTCATGCCGAAGAGGTAGCTATGGAACGCTTATCGTATTTAACCATTGCATGTCAGGACACAAAAAAAGCGAGATCGCTGGCTCTTAACCTAGAATGTCCTTATATCAAAACTACTATTTCTGATGACATATACGGTACTGAGTATTCGGCCGTACTTAAGAATGTATTTGCAATTGCGGCGGGAATCTGTCATGGACTTCGTTATGGCGATAACTTTCAGGCGGTACTTATCTCCAATGCAATACAAGAAATTAAACGTTTTGTAGATACAGTTCACCCAATTACCCGCGACATTAAGAGTTCTGCTTATCTGGGTGATTTATTGGTAACATGCTATTCACAATTTAGCCGTAACCGCACCTTTGGTACCATGATTGGCAAAGGATATACTGTAAAAACGGCACAACTTGAAATGCACATGATTGCTGAGGGATACTATGCTGTTAAATGTATCAAAGAAATCAACGAACACTACAACGTAAATATGCCAATTACCATGGCTGTTTACAATATTTTATACGAACGTATTTCTCCTACCATAGAAATAAAATTATTAACAGAAGATTTACGTTAGACTTAAATTTTAGCTGTATTTTTGCAGCGGATATACGTAAGAATAAACTTTTTAAATACAACTTTTACATTCTATATCTATCAAACTATTTGGAGGGGTATCGGTTCAGATAGAGGTAAAATGTAAGGCTTAATTTCTACACAATGGAACACATTAAATTGAGTATCGACAAATCTCTTGACTTTGTAAGTAAGGAAGAGATTTTTAAGTTTGAAGAAAGCAGTAAAAAACACCTTATTTCCCTTCACGAAGGAACCGGAAAAGGAAATGATTTTGTTGGTTGGGTTGATTTGCCTTCAAGAATTACTGAAGCAGAATTAAATGACATTGAAGCCACTGCAAAATCATTAAAGGATAAAGTTGAAGTATTGGTAGTTGTGGGTATTGGTGGTTCATACCTTGGTGCAAAAGCTGTTAATGATGCACTTGCTCACAGTTTTGATCACCTAAATTCTGGAGATGAAAACCCTTTGGTACTTTATGCTGGTCAGAACATTAGTGAAGATTACCTATACGAATTAACAGATATTTTGAAAAGCATCGAATTTGGTATTTGTGTAATATCAAAATCAGGAACAACAACGGAGCCTGCTATCGCTTTTCGTTTATTGAAAGAAATGTTGGAAGAGCAAGTAGGTAAAGAAGAAGCTCGTGAAAGAATCGTTGCCATTACTGATGAATCAAAAGGTGCTTTAAGAACCCTTGCTGATCAGGAAGGCTATAAAACATTTGTAATTCCTGACAATGTTGGTGGGCGTTATTCTGTATTAACACCTGTTGGATTATTACCAATTGCTGTTGCTGGGCATGATATTAAAGCCTTGGTAAAAGGAGCAAAATCAATGCAAGACTATTCGGTTGCAGCAGCTTTTGAAGAAAACCCGGCATTGCTTTATGCTGCTACCAGAAATGCTCTATACCAAAAAGGAAAAGGCATCGAAATTCTTGCCAACTACAATCCAAAACTTCATAATGTTGCTGAATGGTGGAAACAACTTTACGGCGAAAGTGAAGGTAAAGAAAACAAAGGTATTTTCCCTGCAAGCGTTGATTTCACTAGTGACCTTCACTCTATGGGACAGTATATTCAGGAAGGACAGAGAAATATATTCGAAACTGTAATTTCTGTTGCTAAGCCAAACCACACTGTATTGATTCCTGAAGATAAAGACAACTTGGACAAGTTAAATTATCTTGCTGGAAAACGTGTTGATGAAGTAAATAAAATGGCTGAATTGGGAACTCAATTGGCACATGTTGATGGTGGTGTTCCTAATCTAAAAATTGAAATGCCTCAACTAAATGAATTCTATTTGGGTGAGTTGCTTTATTTCTTCGAAATTGCTTGTGGTGTTAGTGGATACATCTTGGATGTAAATCCATTCGATCAACCAGGGGTTGAAGCGTACAAAAGCAATATGTTTGCATTGCTTGAGAAACCAGGTTTCGAAGAAGAATCTGCAAAAATCAAAGAAAGATTATAAAATCTAAATTGATGATATCAAAAAGACCGGATCAGTCCCGGTCTTTTTTTGTATCGTAAATTTCCACATCTTCCTTCACCCTTTTGCCATCGCAATAAATTCTAGCCTTCTTACCTGTAAATTGTCCCAGAAAAAATGAAGTTACCATTATTGGGTAGGTATACAACTCAAATCCTAATCCGAACAGTTTGCGAAACAAAACAACGAAAGGAATTGGAGCATGGATGGCAATAAACCACATCACCGAAAACTTTTTAAATCCCTGACGAACATAGCCAAATGGCATATTCAGCACATAGGTTGCCAATGCTGCCAATATCAAATTTAGTTCCATACGAACGAATATATCAATAATTATCGGCAAAATGCAAGCTACTTAAATAAATCATCAAATTTTAAATACATTTGTTGCCATTATTTAAAGCACAATGAATTATAAATCTAAAGTCAAAGGTATTGCACTTGCACTAACTGCAACCATAAGCTTTTCAAATGTTTACTTGTTTAGTAAAATGGCCATGAAAGATGTTGATTTGGCTTCTTTTGGGATCTTATGGTTTGGTTTAGCTTTAATTTACAACTTACTTTACAACCTATTTTTCACTCAACGAAAGGGATTAAAAAGTTTAACGAAAAAATCAAAAAGAATTCTTCTCCTAATTGGTCTATCAGAGTTCATCTCAATAACGGCATTTTTTCTATCGATAAAACTTACCGAAAACCCGGCAATTGTATCTTTTCTTGCTAACACCAGTCCAATTTTTGTAATTCTTATTGGTTTTTTATTCTATCAAATCAGATATGGTTTTACTTCCATTATTGGGGTATTTATTACATTATCTGGTGTTTTTTTAATGAACACCAATAACTCAGATTTCGAATGGCAAACTTTGCTAACTCCTGCTAGTATAAGTGCCTTGGTATTTGCACTATTCTATGGCGTAAGTCTTGTGCTTGCCAGATCAGAAATTAAAAATATTCCAACTACAATGATAACTGTTTGCAGAAACTTATTTCTGTTTGTAGGATTCGCAAGCTATTTGGTTGCAAAACAAGAATTACCAACTTATAGCCTTCAGTCTGTTCTCTATATCACAACAGGCTCATTTTTTGGTCCTTTCTTAGGAATACTTCTTACATTTGCCTCTCTAAAATATGTTGATGCATCCATAACAACATTAATTGGCACATCGAGAAGTATTTTTATTGTTGCTGGCGCCTTTCTTTTAATGGGAATACTTCCCAATGTGAATCAACTGTTAGGAGGTTGCTTAACCATCCTGGGAATTTTAACCATTACCATGGCCGATATCATTTCTAAAAAGAAATAATCAAGCTAGTGCCTTACGTACTTGTACAAATAACTCTTCCTTGCTGAAAGGTTTTGTAAGATATCCATCACAACTTGCTTTCATACATTTTTCCTCTTCCTCTTTAAAAACATAAGAGCTTTGGACGATTATTTTCGTTGCAATTTCTGATTTTTTAATTTCATCTATACATTTCATGCTATCTCTGCCTGGAATATTTAAATCCATAATTAATAAATCAGGAGATAATTGCTTCAATTTATCAAGCATTTCCATACTATTTTCAGCAAATGACACCTCTACATCTTGATCTTCAAATAATTTTTTAACGTACAAAAATGAATTGTAATCATTCTCAGCAATAAGTACTTTCTTTGATCCTATCCGCTCTTTCTTATTTTCAGTACCATCATGTAGATTAAGAAGTTTCGATTTACCAACCGGTATTGTAAAATAGAATGTACTTCCAATTCCAACTTCTGATTCAAATCGTATTGTTCCACCAAGTAACTCTACCAAACCTCTACTTATACTTAGTCCCAGACCAGCTCCTTCAATAAAATGTTCTTCGTCACCTTGTCTAAATCTTTCAAATATTACTCCTTGTCTATTCTTTGGAATTCCAATGCCATCATCTTTTACATATATCTCTACAAATTCTTGATCATTAGATTCTATCATCTTGCATCCAATTTCGACTCTTCCAGATTCAGAAAACTTAATAGAATTTTCAATCAAATTATCTAATATCTGTTGAATTCTTGTACTATCAGAATGCAATTTTAAACATTCAATCTCAGGACTTGATTTTACTGCCAATTCCAAATTGGGCTTACTTTTAATTAGATCCCGATTCTTATGAATCTCCAGACTTTCTTTCATCAATGAGAACAAATAAAAATCAGCATTCTTGAGTGTAATTTGGCTCATTTCCAATTTAGAAAGATCAACAATATCATCAATTATCTGGACTAAACGATTGCCGGACTGTTGAATGATATTGACATACTGCATACGTTCTACCTCTTTGATTTCTGAATCAATTAAAAGTTCCGAAAATCCCATAATTGCATTCATTGGAGTACGAATTTCATGACTCATATTGGCCAAGAATATTGATTTTAATTTATCAGATTCTTCTGCTTTCTCTTTGGCCTTTCTGAGTTCTTCTTCAGCCTTTTTAATTTCTGATATATCTCTGGACACCCCCAAAACTCCCGTGACATTGCCAATAGAATCGTACATTGGAGTTTTTATAGTCTCTGTAAGAACCTCCTCATCTGTATTAACTGATTTGGCCCAATTCACAAATCGTATGGTATTAGCAGATTTTATTACTTCCAAATCTTTCTTAAAATAAAATTCAGCCATTTCAGGATTAATATCAATTTCAAAATCAGACTTCCCAATTAATTCTTCCTCCTTAACACCAATAAACTCCGCAAAATTATTATTACAGGCCAAATATTCCCCTTCTGTATTTTTTAACCAAATCATTTCTGGAACTGTTTCCAAAATCGTTTCCAATCTGGCTCTCTCATTATCAATCTGCTTTAAAGCATTTTTTCTTATACTAATATCTCTTAAAATAGCCCAATAACCCACGATTTCATCCTGTTCATCCTTCATTAAATGAACTCTCAATTCAACGGGTGCGATGGATCCATCTTTCTTTATACATTCCTTTTCATAAACTTGAGAACTTCCATTTATTAGAACTTCATTATTTATTATTTGTTCATCAATATGAATCCACTTTTGAGGCGTTATATTTTTAAAATTTGTACTTAACAAATCTTTTTCTGAATACCCTAATACATCTTGCAAAGCTTTGTTACCTTCGAGTATATTATACTCTATGTCCATAACAACATAAGCATCCGACATACTCCCATACAATCTTGAATATTTTTCTTCGGTTGAAGATAAGATGGTTCTATTATTCACATTTTGCATTTGTCGCTGCATAAACAATCCCAACAACATATTTACAATTGGATAAATTGTGAGAAGGGGTAGAACAAGATATGAGAGCGTAGAATAGATTTTTTCGGAAGGAAGAAGTAAGGTGCAAAACAACATTGCAATGTGCACAATCAATCCCATGAGTAATAATTCTACCCATTTAAGTTGATGGTCTACTCGGGTTAATAGCTCTCTCCATAAAATCCCTATTGTTCCAGAACAAATTATTACTGCTATTCCCATTATTATACCATCTCCTCCCATAAAAAATCTATAGGTACTGGTAATAAGCATAGCAATAACTGTTGGTATTGCACCAAAAAATAATCCTGATATTGAAAGAATAATAGACCTGGTATCAAAAACAATTCCCGCAGATCCCTTCCATGATGTCATCATTAGAATGATACCAATAGATCCAATAATACCACCAAAAAGAACTTGACGATATAGAGGGGATAATTTGGTTTTATTTACCCACATATACTCGCAAAAAATACTAAAACTTAATAATATAGCTGCATTTTGCACGAGTCCAAGAAGAATAGAGTCGTTCATAGATAATAATTCAGATAGTAGTTTTTAGTAATGTCTTTTATTGCTTATAAAATAGGACACAATAGCTTTTATACTCTAATTCCTTAAAAAGGTTATTATTAACAGAACTAATTTAAAGCATATATTTTAAACAATTTAAGCTAACAGTTATAATCCAAAAACATAAGAGGAACAGAAAAAAAATCTGCTCCTCTTTCATCACCTTTAATCAATTATATAATCACTCAACAGTTTCTTGAATTAAATTATAATCTTTTACAAATTGGTTGATAATATGAGACATTTTTGGATAACCAATTTCTTCCAAATCATAATAAACACGCGTGTTTGGCTTCTTAATATTGATGATTCTATTTAAATCTATTGGAGTACCAATAATAACAGTATCGCAATCGCTGGCATTAATAGTAGCTTCAAGATCTTTTAACTGCTGATCCGAATACCCCATTGCAGGCAAAGTATTCCCAATTCCTGGGTAAATTTCATAGGTCTCTTTTAATTTACCAACAAGGTATGGACGGGCATCAATTTCCTCTGCTGCACCAAATTTACGTGCTGCAATTGTACCAGCTCCAATCTTCATTTCACCATGAGTTAAAGTTGGTCCATCTTCTACAATTAATACACGTTTACCACGAATCATTTCAGGATCGTCAACACTAATAGGAGAAGCTCCATCTACAACCTGTGCTTTAGGATTTGCATAGGCAATACTTTCTCTTACCTCTTGAATTCCCTCAGGAGTAGCAGAATCCATCTTATTAATTACAACTACATCTGCCATTCTTAAATTAACCTCTCCTGGATAATAGCTTAATTCAGCTCCAGGGCGATGAGGATCGGCGACGGTAATTGTCATATCTGGCTTATAGAATGCAAAATCATTGTTTCCACCATCCCAAAGAATTACGTCACATCCATCAGGATCTTCTTCAGCAGCGCGAACAATAGCCTCATAATCCACACCTGCATAAATTACATTCCCTCTTGTAACATGTGGTTCATATTCTTCCATTTCTTCAACAGTACACTTGTGCTTTTTCAAGTCTTCTACAGTTGCAAAACGTTGAACCTTTTGGGCTACCAAATCGCCGTAAGGCATTGGGTGACGAATGGCAATTACTTTTAATCCTTTTGCCATTAGTTCTTCAATAACTTTACGTGATGTTTGAGATTTACCGCAACCTGTACGAGTTGCAACAACCGCAATAACAGGCTTATGACTTTTAATCATTGTATCTCCAGGACCTAATAACTTAAAATTTGATCCTGCTGCATTAACAATTGCACTTACGTTCATAACTTTCTTATACGACACATCCGAATAAGAGAAAACGCAGTCATCAATACAATGCTCCTTTATTAGTTTTGGCAGATCTTCCTCTGCGTAAATTGGAATTCCATCTGGATACAAAGAACCCGCCAACTCCGCAGGATATTTTCTTCCATCAATGTCAGGAATTTGAGCTGCTGTAAAAGCAACAACATTGTACTCTGAATTGTCTCTGAAATAGGTGTTGAAGTTGTGAAAATCACGACCCGCAGCACCAACAATAATGACATTTTTTTTAGCCATAATTTCTCCTTCTTTATTTAAAATTTCACATTAAGTTTATGAGTCTATAAAATTATTACTTTAAAGGAATTATGCTAATTTTATCGCATTTTAATCACTTATTTACTGCGTGTTGCTTAACACCGTATAAAAACTTGACATTGGTAAAAATTACATGTAACTTATTTGGTTAACCATTTATTTAAACTATTATAACCCAAGCTATCCATTCACTAAATTGCTTTTTTGTATTTTTGTTTCATGAATTTTTTAGCGCATTTGTATTTATCTGGCGATTCGGAAAAGGTGAGAGTTGGAAATTTTATTGGAGACTATGTCAAAGGGAAAAATTACGAAAAGTATCATCCTGAAATCCAAAAAGGAATCATTTTACACCGAAACATTGATCATTTCACAGATAAGCATCCTTTGGTACTCGATAGCTCAAAAAAGTTAAAAGAAGGCTATAGGAGATATTCTGGTGTAGTTGTTGATTTGATTTTTGATCATTTTTTGGCCAAATATTGGCAGGATTATCACACATTACCGATCAAAGATTTTGTAACAAATTCTCATGAAGCATTGATAAAAAACTACTTGTTACTTCCTAATAAAGTTAAACTGTTTCTACCTTTTCTTATTCAGAGCAGAAGATTGGAAAGCTATGCAAATATCGATGGCTTGCAAACAGCTCTTGATATCATGGCCAGAAGGACCAGTTTACCTGATAATTCAGTTTATGCAATTAAATCACTGGAAGATAACTACTCGGATTTTGAAAATAAATTCAAACTATTCATGAAAGACATATTAAAATATGTAAGCAATGAACACAATATTAACGTAGCAACTCCAAACGGTTGGCATCCAAACGAAGGAAAATAAACAGTAAAATGGTAAAAGACCATAGTGACGAACCTCCGTAGCTAAAAAATGGTAAAGGAATACCAATTACAGGAGCTAAACCAATGGTCATCCCAACATTAATGGCTAGGTGAAAAAATAAAATACAGGCTACGCCATATCCGTAAACACGACTAAACGATGAACGTTGACGTTCAGCTAAAAATAACAATCGTAAAATCAAGGTAAGTAATAAAAGCAATACAAGACTAGAGCCTACAAATCCCCATTCTTCCCCAACAGTACAGAAAATAAAATCGGTACTTTGCTCAGGAACAAACTTAAATTTAGTTTGTGTACCATTCAAAAATCCTTTGCCTGAAAAACCACCTGATCCAATAGCAATCTTAGATTGGGCGACATTGTATCCAGCTCCATATGGATCCGATTCAATCCCTAAAAGTTCATTGATCCTGGTTCGCTGGTGTACTTCCAGAATATTTTCAAAGATATATCCAACCGAAAAAGTATAAAAGATACTAGCAAAAACAATTAGAATGGTCCAAGCAACATTTTTCAGTTTATTTTTATAGGTATAAACCCAAAAAGGCACAGCACTTAATCCCAAAGAAATAATTAAAATAAGATAATTGGAAACATCTATTTTCAGTCCTTTAACAACCAACCACACTAATGCAAAACCTGCTGACAGCAACAATATCGCCTTTGCAAAAGCAGGCCACTTTAAACCATATGCTTTTGCAACAATAAGGCTTGTACAAACTATTATTAAAAGCACTGTGAACTTTGGCCATAACAAGGTAAACACAAATAACAAGGCTGCTATAAATGCTAGAAATAACACAATCCCCGATAATCCTTCTCGATATAGCACCAGCAAGAAAACAGAATATACCAATGCAGATCCTGCATCACCTTGCAGTACAATTAATGCCATTGGCGCAAATAAAATCACTGCCGAAGTAATGAGCGATTTTATTTTGTGAATTTTAAAATTATACTGCGTAACATACCTAGAAATAGCCAAACAAGTGGCAAATTTTGCAAACTCAGCTGGCTGAAAGCGGATTGGTCCCAATTCGAACCAAGATTTTGCTCCTTTAATATCACGGCCAAGTACCAAAACAGCCACGAGAAGAATTAGCATAAAAATATAAGTAGGATACGCAAAAGCGGAATAAAATTTACTTTCAACTATTAGAATCACAATAGCAAGTACAGCAGCAGCACCAATCCACATCAATTGCTTTCCATACCTTTGAGTGATATCAAAAATACTTTGATGTTCTTCATTATAAACAGCTGCGTAAATGTTAATCCATCCCAAAAAAACAAGCAAAGCATACAACAAAATTGTCCACCAATCTAAATTCTTTATTAAGCTTACTTTTCTGGTCATATCTATTTTTGTGATTTTTCTATTGTCAATTTCTACTCTTTTTCTGATTGGTTAATCAAATCAGCTTCAATCATTCTTTTTTCAATCCACTTTTTGCTATCAGAAATTTCTCCTCTTATATATTTTTCAATCATCAAACCTGCAATTGGCGCACCATATCGTGAACCCCATACCCCATTTTCTACATAAACCAAAATGGCAATTTTTGGATTTTCTCGTGGTGCAAAAGCAACGAATACCGAATGATCATCACCATGAGAGTTTTGAACGGTTCCTGTTTTACCACACACACGAATACCCGGTATTGCAGCGAGACTTCCCGTACTACCTGCTCCTCCTGTCACAACCATCTCCATACCATCAATTACTGAAGGAAAATAAGAAGGATCAATACTAGTTTCATGTTTGACAGTAAATTTTTCATCAATCCCCTTTTCTTTACCTACTGATTTAATAATGTGTGGAGTATAATAATGGCCTCTATTGGCAATTGCAGCACACATATTTGCCATCTGTAAAGGAGTAATCAACAACTCGCCTTGTCCAATCGAAATGGAAATCATATTAAGAGCGCGTAAATTTTTTCTCCTATACTTCTTTTGATAATATTTTAAAGTTGGTATTCCACCCCTAAATTCATTTGGTAAATCCGCTCCCAAACGTTCTCCTAACCCAAAAGACATCACATGATTTCGCCAAACATCGTAGCCATTATTTACTGAACCAAATTTTGGAGATTCTACAATATAACGGAAGGTATTTGCATAATATGCATTACAGGAGTGCATAATAGATTGACGCAAATCTAAAGGTGAAACATGGGCATGACATCCCATAGTAAATGATCCTACATGATAACCACTATGACATTCAAATCGGGTAAAAGGATTTATTACATTTTCTTGTAATCCAATTAAAGCATTAACCATTTTAAAAATAGATCCTGGTGGATATTGAGCCATCAATGTTCTATCAAACAAAGGTTTTAAACTGTCATTTTGTACCAATGCCCTGTAATTTTTACTCATAACCCTACCAACCAACATCTCCGGATCGTAACCTGGACTAGATATTTTGGCTAAGATTTCCCCGGTTGAAGGCTCCAGTGCTACTATACCTCCCTTTTTGTTCTGCATTAGGAGCTCTCCATACTCCTGCAGTTCAATATCCAGAGTAGATACCAAATCTTTTCCTGACACAGGTGACTTATCGAACTTTCCATCCCTGTAAGAACCTTTTATCCTGTTGTAAACATCTACCCAATAGATCTTTTTACCTTTCTCACCACGCAGTTCTTTCTCATAGGTTAACTCTATACCACTTTTACCAATATAGTCTCCTTGGCTGTAGTATGGATCTGCATTTATTTCCTTATTATTTACCTCATTAAGATATCCCAAAGCGTGTGCCGCACTTTGACGGGGATACTTACGCAGTGTACGTGGTTGAACAAAGAATCCTGGGAATTTATAAAGCTTTTCCTGTAATACAGCATATTGCTCTGAAGAAAGCTGCTTCAAAAAAACGGATGCCCTACGGTAGGAATAGTTCTTAGCCTTTTCTAACCTTTTAATAGCATCTAATTTCTCTATCCCTAGAAGAACACAAAAATCAAGAGTATCGAAAACTTTCACTTGTCTGGGAATAATCATTACATCATAAACTGCTTGATTATAAACCAGAAGCGCCCCATTTCGATCATAAATCAATCCCCGAGCAGGATATTGAGTTACCTGTCGTTGAGAGTTATTTTCTGCTGACAATTTATAGGAATCATCTACAATTTGCAGATTAAAAAGTTTGATCATAAAAATCAGAACAACCAAAACAAAGATTCCTCCTATTACATATATTCTATTCGAGAAATTATTCATTTGATATAAGATTGATCTATTTTTTAAACATCAAAAACTGTGAGGTAATTATTAAGGTTAAAGTGAAAAATGCACTAAAAATTATACGCATAATGGTTTCACTAAAATTAGTAAATGAAAATGCTTCAACAACGAATAAGAAGCTGTGATGAGCTACAATTAAAGTTAATGAATACTTAAAGAACCAGGCAAAACCAAAATGTGCAATACCAGGATAAGTTCCCACTTCATAACCATCACGAAGCGATAAATAATTCAAGACATAAGGTCGAACATAGGCCATAAAAACACAGGCTGAAGCATGCATTCCAACTGTTCCGCTGAAAACATCAATACTAAATCCCAGAAAAAAAGAAAGTACCAATAGCAACCAATTGGGTATTTCAAATGGTAATAGTAAGATAAACAGAATATACATGTAAGGATTCACAAATCCACTTACCTGTATGTTGTTTAAGATTGCAACCTGAATTAATACAAGAACAACAAATCGGATGATATTTTTTAAAATGATGTTCATTCCGTTGCCTCCTCCTCTAATTTTAATCGCTCCTCTTTCATTAAATCACCCACAACTTTCACGTATGACAAACTTTTAAAATCATTTGATAGTAAGACTTTGATGTTCTGAAAATTATCACCAGAAGAAGCCATAACCTCATCAACCACTCCTAACTGAAGGCCTTCAGGAAAGATAGCTGAAAAACCACTTGTTACAATCGTATCGCCTTTGGCAATTTTAACATGAAATGGAATATCCTTAAGCATGGCTTTTCTATAATCAACACCATCCCAGATTAATGATCCATGATAATTATTCCCTTTTAGTTTGGCCGAAATTCTCAGTCTATCATTTAGGACTGAAATCACAGAAGCAAAATTATCTGAGACACTTTTTACAACACCAACTACACCATTATCAGTAACAACAGCCATTTCACGTTCAATTCCATGTATTCTACCTTTATTTATAGTAATGTAATTCAACTGCTTATTAACAGAGTTGTTAATAATTTTTGCTGTACGATAAATGTACTGCTGCTTGTAAATTGTATCTATAAAAATGAAAGAAGAATCAGTTGTTAATTTATACGATGAGTGCAAAAGATTTCGCAACCTTACATTTTCACGATTCAACTCCTCATTGGTTTGAGCTAACGAAAGGTAGTCAGTAACGGAGGATACTTTTTGATAGATTCCTCCGCTAATGGCATTACTTGAATTCAGGAATTCTGATTTTTGATAGTTGTTATAATTAACTAACAACAACAAACAAAATATTTCGAATACAATAAATAAAATCGTAAAATGAAATCGTACGATAAAGTGAAACAAATTCTTCATTCGAAAATCAATTCCTGGCTATTATATACAGTTTCGTTCCTAATTATCTTCTCAGGAACGAAAATTTATCTACATTTTTAAGGGCAATCCCAGTTCCACGGGCAACAGCTCTCAATGGATCTTCCGCAATATGGAAAGGAATGTTAATCTTATCAGTTAATCTTTTATCAAGACCTCGCAACAAAGCTCCACCTCCTGCTAAATAGATACCTCTGTTTACAATATCGGCATACAACTCGGGTGGTGTTTGCTCCAAAGCACTTAAAATTGCAATTTCAATTTTCGAGATTGATTTTTCCAGACAATGGGCAATCTCCTGATATGAGACTGGTACTTCAATTGGCAATGCTGTCATTTGATTTGGCCCCTGAACACGAAAATCAGCTGGAGGATCTTCAAGATCTGACAATGCAGAACCTACATGAATTTTGATTTCTTCTGCAGTTCTTTCTCCAATTTTAATATTGTGTTGATGACGCATGTATTCCTGAATGTCTACCGTTAAATCATCTCCTGCAATACGAATTGATTTATTGGTTACAATACCACCCAAAGAAATAACTGCAATTTCGGTAGTACCACCACCTATATCCACTACCATGTTTCCTTCTGGAGCTTCAACGTCAATTCCAATACCAATAGCGGCAGCCATTGGCTCATAAATCATGTAAACATCTCTACCTCCGGCATGTTCCGATGAATCACGTACTGCACGCATCTCAACCTCGGTACTACCCGATGGAATACAAATTACAATTCTTAACGAAGGAGGAAACAACCGAGGTTTTTTGTTTATCATTTTGATCATTCCTCGAATCATCTGCTCTGCCGCATTAAAGTCGGCAATAACACCATCCCTTAATGGACGAATGGTTTTCAGATCTTCGTGTGTTTTACCTTGCATCTGGCGAGCTTTCTCACCAATCGCAACCATTTTTTCGGTGCGGCGATCGAGAGCTACAATCGAAGGTTCGTCAACAACAATTTTATCATTGCAGATAATGATAGTGTTAGCGGTCCCCAAATCAATAGCAATCTCCTGAGTTAAAAATGAAAATAATCCCATATGGTAGCTATATCTCTGTTATCTTATTTTAGTTGCATTTTGGATGCAGAAAGTAAATTCTGCATCCAAAATTGCAATTATCTTAGTGTTTAAAATGTCTCATTCCTGTAAACACCATAGCAATACCGAATTCGTCAGCTGCTTTAATTGAATCTTCATCCTAATCGATCCACCCGGCTGAATAATTGCGGTAACTCCTGCTTTATGAGCTGCTTCAACACAATCCGAGAATGGAAAAAAAGCATCAGAAGCCATAACACTTCCTTGAATTCTTTCTGCTCCCTGACGAATTGCATTTTCCAATGCCCAAATACGACTAACCTGTCCTGGTCCAACACCAGTTGTGGTTTTATCTTTTGCTAAGGCGATACCATTCGATTTTGCATGTTTCACTGTTTTCCATGCAAACATCAAATCTTCCATCTCTTTTTCAGATGGTTGTCTTTTGGTAACCACTTTTAATTCTTCTCCAATCAATTTCTGATCCTGATCTTGAATCAACAGTCCACCCAATACGGTTCTGCCTTTCATAGCAGAATAATCCGATTTTAAGATTTCTGGTAATTCCAAAAGTCTCAAATTCTTCTTCTTGGTTAGTATTTCAAGAGCTTCCTTGCTATATGAAGGAGCTACAATTACTTCCAAGAAAATTCCGCTCATGATTTCAGCAGTAGCTTTGTCAATTTCGCGGTTTGCTGCAACAATTCCTCCAAAAATAGAAACCGGATCGGCATCGTAAGCTTTCTGGAACGCTTCAGCTATGGTTTCTGCACTACCAATTCCACATGGATTAGCATGCTTGGCCGCAACAATGGTTGGCTCTTCGAACTCTTTTAATGTTTCCAAAGCTCCATCGGTGTCACCAATATTGTTATACGATAATTCCTTACCGTGAATTTTATTTGCCGCAGTCAACGTTCCTTCTGTCTCCTGAATCTGAGTATAGAAAGCTGCATTTTGGTGCGGATTTTCTCCGTAACGAAGATCTTGTTTCTTTTCGTATGTAAGAGTTAAAGTTTTTGGTGATTTCACATTCAATTTTTTATTGAAATAACCAGAAATCAAAGCATCGTAATGTGCCGTGTGTTCAAAAACCTTAGCTGCTAAATATTCTTTTGTCTCTTTGCTTGTTTCTCCTGACTCCTTTAACTCTTCTATAACTTTTGAATAATCTTCAGGATCGGTAATTACCGAAACAAAATTGTAATTTTTAGCTGCAGCTCTTAACATGGTTGGTCCACCTATGTCAATATTCTCAACAATATCTTCATGAGTTGAATCTGGATTTAGAACTGTTTGTTTGAACGGATAAAGGTTACAAACTACAATATCAATTGGTTCAATCCCCAACTCAACCATCTGTTTTTGGTGCATTTCATTGTCGCGAATAGCAAGAATACCACCTTCTACGTGTGGATGAATGGTTTTTAAACGACCATCAAAACACTCAGGAAATTTAGTCAAATCAGACACATCCATTACAGGAATTCCCTCTGCTTTAAACTTTGCAGATGTTCCACCTGTTGAAATAATTTCCCAACCCATTTCGGTTAGTTCCTTAGCAAACTCAACAACATTTGTTTTATCAAAAACACTGATAAGAGCTCTCTTCATAATTCTTTTTTTTGGAGGTATTTTATAAAATGGTATAAATTAATTTTCCTTGCGAAAAACTATCTCGGCTCAGCGATTTTACAAATCATTCATCTACAATAATTTACAAGATCTCCAGAAACCTCATGCAAAGTTAAGAAAAACCTAAAAAAATCCGACCAATGAAATTCTTTTTTGTTCAACTTTTTACAAATCAAAATTTATTGCTTCCAATTTAAAAATTATGACCTTTTTTTCTATTAAAGGGACATTAAAAAATAGGCTCCAATAGATAAATAAATGAACAAACCAACAATATCATTTAATGTTGTTATAAATGGTCCGGTTGCAACCGCAGGATCTACTTTCATCTTGTTCAACATTAATGGAATTACGGTTCCAGCAATTGCTGCAAAATGATTACTGCAAATAATGCTACAGATATTGATAAAGTTAATCCCACAGAATTACTAGTCAAAAAATAAGTGCTTAAAAACAATAATAATGAACAAGTTAAGCCATTAATTAAAGCACCTCCCAACTCTCTCATTAATCTACTAAACGTACTCTCAAAACCCAATGAGTTATTTGCAATAGCTTGCACGATAATTGCCGATGATTGTACTCCAACATTTCCAGCCATAGCAGTAATCAAAGGAATGAAAAATGCCAATTTAGGTGTATGCTCAAGTCCTTTCTCATGAACTGATATTACCATTGCAGAAAAAATACCACCCACCAGACCAATAATAAGCCAAGGCAAACGAGCTCTTGTCTGAAGCCAGATGGAGTCGCTAGCTTCAACATCCTCAGCCAAACCTGATGCCATTTGGTAATCTTTCTCAGCCTCATCACGGATTACATCCACAACATCATCAATAGTAATCCGCCCCATCAAGCGTCCAATACTATCAACTACTGGAATGGCAACCAAATCATATTTCTCCATGATGTGTGCTACTTCCTCGTCTTCCTCATCGGTGTGAACCGACATAACATCAGGTTGGTATATATTGATAATTTTGGCCGAAGTTGGACTCAGAATCATTCTTTTTAAGGACAATGTTCCTTTTAATATTCCATCATCGTCAACAACGTATACATAATAGATTTCATCAATATCTTCGGCTTGACGACTTAATTCTCTTAAACAAGTCAGAACGGTCCAGTTTTCATTTACAATAACCAACTCTTTTGCCATCAAACCACCAGCAGTGTCTTCATCGTAATGCAGAAGGTCTACAATATCTCCGGCCTGTTCAATATCCTCAATATGAGAGAGAATTTCCTCTTGTTTTTCGTCTGATAAACCACCAATAACATCGGCAGCATCATCGGAGTCCATCTTGTCTATAAACTTTTTAGCAACTACCTCCGCAGGTAATGCTTTCACAAAGCGATCTCTATCGTCTTCCTCAAGTTCTGCCAATACATTTGCGGCAGTTTCTCCGTCAAGTAATAGGTATAGGAATGTTGCCTCATCAATACTTAATTCATCGTAGATTTCGGCAATATCTGCTGGATGCAATTCTTCCATTAAACCAATTGCCTCAGCTTCATTCTTTTCTTCGATTACTCTTTTAATTTCATCGATATATTCGCGAGTCAATTCAAATTGCATAACAATAAATTTTAGGTGTAATTTTTATTCTCTTAACTGCATATTCAGTAACTCCTGGATTTTATTAGTCAAGTATACAAATTGCTCAATGCTCAACTGTTCTGGTCTTTTAGCCATTAAGTCGTCCTCCAACTTGTATTCTCCCAATATGGATTTCAAAGAGTTTCGTAAAGTTTTACGGCGTTGATTAAACCCCGTCTTCACGACTCGAAAGAATAATTTTTCATCGCATTCCAAATTAGAAGTTGTATTTCTTACCATTCTAATAACAGCAGATTTCACCTTTGGAGGTGGATCAAACACCTTTTCGCTTACAGTAAACAAATACTCAATATCGTAGAATGCCTGCATTAAAACACTCAATATTCCATAAGTTTTATTTCCCGGAACAGCACTCATACGTTCGGCAACCTCTTTTTGAATCATTCCAACAACTTCGGGAATTTGATCACGATGCTCAAGAATTTTGAAAAATATTTGCGATGATATATTGTATGGGAAGTTTCCGATTACTGCAAATGATTCATTAAAAATCTTTGATAAATCATACTTTAAAAAATCCTCCCCAATAATACGATCAGATAGATCTGGATAGTTTTCTTTTAAATAGGCTACTGATTCGGTATCAATCTCTACTACGTGTGTTTCGAACGCATCGTTTTGTAATAAATATTGTGTCAAAACACCCATTCCAGGACCAATTTCCAAAACCTTAGAAACATTATCAGCCTTTAAACCTGCCACAATTTTTTTTGCAATATTGAGGTCTTTTAAAAAGTGTTGTCCTAGATTTTTCTTCGCCCTAACGTATCCCATACCTATCCTTTTTATTCTCTTTTAAACAAGCAGCTATGATTAACGGAAGTTAAAAACGGCAGCTTTTCAAAGGAGATTTCAAACATTTACTTATTTTTGTAGCTACATTTAATGATCGGCAAAATTAGGACTTAATACCGAATAAGTCGGTATTCGTGCCGAAAAATTAATCATTGTTAGTTTTTTCTGAAAAAAATTCTAACATTAAAAATATCAAAATTGAAGAAAAAGCTCGCAAATACTCTTAAATTTTTAATCTTCTTTTCAATAGGTGCATCTTTATTTTGGATCACTTACAGAGATCAAAATCCATCGGAATTATTACATACCTTAAAAAACGATGTAAATTATTACTGGATTCTTCTTTCTCTGTTTTTTGGTTTATTAAGTCATATTAGCAGAACCATTAGATGGAACCTATTAATTGAGTCTTTAGGTAAAAAGCCCAGAACTGTAAATACATTCCTTGCGGTAATGGTTGGTTACTTTGCCAATCTGGCCTTACCTAGAATGGGGGAAATTTCACGATGTGGTATTATTAGCAGATATGAAAAAATTTCTTTTTCTCAATTGGTAGGAACAGTTGTACTGGAACGAGTTCTTGATATTATCATGCTTATCGTATTCCTTTTAATTGCCCTATCCACTCAATTTTCTGTAATTGCCAACTTTTTCGCCAACAACCCAGAAGTAAGTGAAAAGCTATCGAATGTATTTGCCTCTGCTTACACGCTATACGCATTAACTACAATTACTCTTATAATTTGGTTGTTGAGAAAACAATTTAAGCATACTGGACTTTTCAAAAAAATAGATCAAACCCTAAAGAGCTTCATGGATGGATTTCGTACCATCAAAAAGATCGAAAACAAATGGCCATTCATTCTACATACAGTTTTCATTTGGGTGATGTATTATTTAATGACCTATATCTGTTTCTTTAGTTTTGGTTTCACTTCCAATTTACCAGCACTTGCAGGTTTAACTGTTTTTGTGATGAGTGCTTTTGGCATGGTAGCTCCTGTACAAGGAGGGGTTGGTGCATGGCATTTTATGGTAATTGGTACGCTTCTAGTTTACCTTCCGGGAGTTAATAACATCGAAAGCATGTCCAGAAGTTTTGCTTTGGTGGTTCACGGAGCACAAACGGCCATGATAATTATTGTTGGAGCATTATCCGTAATTGCTCTACCTTTTGCCAACCGAAAAGAATTAATCAACAATAAAGCAAAAGCCTAAAATGGGAACTTATAAGCTTATTGAAGTAAACGACGACATTACAAAAAAAGAGTTTATAGAATTACCGGTTCGATTGTATCAAAACGAAAAGAATTGGGTAAGACCGCTCGATTTTGAAATCAACAACATATTCGATCCCAAGGAAAATAAAATGTTTCAACATGGAGAGTGCTGTCGCTGGATCATGACCAACGAATCCAATGAAACCATCGGAAGAGTTGCTGCATTTGTTGATTACAAATCGAAAGATTTAAACGATCAGCCAACAGGTGGAATGGGATTTTTCGAATGCATTGAAAATAAAGATGCTGCGTTTAGCCTGTTTGATCATTGCAAGAAGTGGCTACAAGAGAGAAATATAGAAGCCATGGATGGTCCAATAAATTTTGGAGAAAGACATCAATGGTGGGGCTTGCAGGTGGAAGGAGAGCATAGACCTGTTTACAATATGCCATACCACAAATCCTACTACAAAAAGTTTTTTGAAGATTATGGATTTCAGGTTTACTTTAAACAGTTCACCTACAAAACAGTTTTCTCGCCGGATAGCTTAAGCGATATCATTAAATGGAAAGCTGATAGACTAAGCAAAAATCCTGACTACAGAGTTGAGCATTTTTCTAAATCCAAAACCCAGCGTTTTATTAAGGATTTCGTTCACATATACAACGAAGCATGGGTGAAAGAAATTCCAGGAATTGAAGGCATCTCTGAAAACCAAACCCAGACTCTTTTTGATGATTTGAAACCAATCATTCATGAAAAACTCATGTGGTTTGCTTACTACAAAGATCAACCTATTGGATTTTTTATCATGATTCAGGATTTGAATGAATACCTGCAACACATTAATGGTAGAATTACACTTTATGGAAAGTTGAGATTTCTTTATTACAAATACTTTCAAAAAAACAAAAATGCCATTGGCTTAATTTTCGGAGTTGTACCTGAGTTTCAAAAAAGAGGAATAGAAGCAGCCATGATTTACGAATTTTCTAAATCAGGATTGGATAAAAAATTCCCGTTTCGAACTTTAGAGATGAATTGGATTGGTGATTTTAATCCTAGAATGAGTCATTTAATGAAACACATTGGTGCTGAAGTGCACAAAACTCATCACACTTATCGTAAACTTTTCGATGAGAAAAAAGAATTTAAACGATCAGTAATTATACAATAAAAGAAAAGGCTGCAAATTGCAGCCTTTTCTTTTATATAAATATAACTCTATAATCCATTTTCCGAATGAAATAAAATTCGCATCAAGCGAATATCTTCCTCGGTATAATCTTCTTCTCCTAATTCATCAAGAGCATCCTCAATACTGTCAGTTTCAGCTTCATAAAAATAATCCAGAATTTCTTCTTGCTTATCTTCATCAATAACTTCATCCACATAATAGTCAAGATTTAATTTGGTTCCAGAATATACAATTGCTTCCATTTCTTTAAGCAATTCTTCATATTCCATTCCTTTTGCTTCAGCAATATCCTCTAAATCTAATTTTCTATCGATACTTTGAATAATATACACTTTAAACTTAGACTTGTCAGCTACGGTTCGTACCACCATATCTTGAGGTCTCTCAATATCATTCTCCTCTACATGTTTTGAAATCAGAGCAATAAAATCCTTTCCGAAACGCCTGGCCTTACCTGCCCCAACCCCTTGAATATGTGATAATTCTTCAATAGTCGTAGGATAATGAATTGCCATTCTTCCAAGGATGGATCCTGAAAAACCACATAAGGAGGTACATCTTTTTGCTTGGCAACTTTTTTACGAAGATCTTTTAACATAGACAACAAAGCTTCATCCATCGCAGCGGTTCCTCCACTTTTTGGAGCTTCAGCATCTACTCCTTCAAAATCATGATCATCAGTTAACATGAACGGATATGGTTTCTCCAAAAAGGCATCTCCTTCTGGGCGAATTTTAATTACACCATATTGCTCAATATCTTTTTCAATAAACGAATTGATTAGTGCACGACGATACACCATATTCCAAAAGTGCTGATCTTTCTCATCACCATCTCCATACAACTCAAGCTCATCGTGCTTATATGATTTTATTGCAGAATTTTGAGAACCAATTAAGATGTTAACCAAATGGTCCACTTTAAATCTTTCTTTTACTTCTTTTACAAGATTTAAAGCTTTAACCACATATTCTTCGCCTTGGAACTCTTTTTTAGGATGCAAGCAATTGTCGCAATTACCACAATTTTCATCCACATGTTTCTCCCCAAAGTAATGCAACAATACTGTACGTCTGCAAACAGCAGATTCTGCATAGGAAACCGTCTCCATTAAAAGCTGCTTACCAATTTCCTGCTCTGCCACAGGCTTACCCTGCATAAACTTTTCAAGCTTCTGTATATCCTTGTAACTATAGAAAGTCAAGCAACGTCCCTCTCCTCCGTCACGGCCTGCTCTACCAGTTTCCTGATAATAACCTTCCAAACTTTTCGGAATATCATAGTGAATTACAAAACGTACATCAGGTTTATCAATTCCCATTCCAAACGCTATAGTGGCAACTACAACATCTACATCTTCCATTAGAAACTTATCCTGATTTCCGGATCGAGTTGAGGAATCCATACCTGCATGGTAAGGCACAGCTTTAATTCCGTTTACCTGAAGAGTTTCGGCCAATTCTTCAACTTTCTTTCTACTTAGGCAGTAAATAATTCCTGATTTACCAGTATTTCCTTTAATAAACTTGATAATCTCTTTTGTTGCATTTACCTTAGGCAACACCTCGTAGTATAGATTTGGTCTATTAAATGAAGATTTAAATACCGTAGCATCCAACATTCCAAGATTTTTCTGAATATCATGCTGAACTTTAGGTGTTGCAGTTGCTGTAAGTGCAATAATTGGCGCATTACCAATTTCCTCTACTATCGGCCTTATCTTTCTATATTCTGGTCGGAAATCATGTCCCCATTCCGAAATACAATGGGCTTCATCCACTGCATAAAAAGAAATCTTAACCTGTTTTAAGAATTCTATATTACTCTCCTTTGTTAATGATTCCGGTGCGACATACAACAGTTTGGTACGTCCTTCTATTACATCCTCTTTAACTTTTAAAGTTGCCGATTTTGACAAGGACGAGTTCAAAAAGTGTGCAATCCCATCATCCTCTCCAAAATTTCTCATTGCATCAACCTGATTTTTCATTAGTGCAATAAGTGGAGATATAACGATTGCAGTACCTTCCAACATCAATGAAGGCAACTGATAACAAAGTGATTTTCCTCCTCCTGTTGGCATCAACACGAAGGTATCTTTACCGTCTAAAATATTTTGAATTACAGGCTCTTGATTCCCCTTGAAGTGCTCAAACCCAAAATACTTCTTTAAATTAGATGATAATTCAAAGTTTTTTCCCATGCTTTAATTAGATATGCTTACTATTTTGCTATGCGGCCCGCTAAATTAATATTATTATTAGCGACCAAAAATTTTTATAAGATGAATTTTACTCCATCTTCAATCCCCGAATTACAAAAATTAGATACTTTTGTATTTTAAATTTAGATAAACACTTGTACAATTCAAAACGATTTTCGCTTTTAACAGATTTTAACTGTATGTGATAAATCAAAATAAATGAGTTTATTTAGCTTTGTACAAACAAAAAACAAGAAGCTGTGAAGTCATCAGAGGATATTAAAAATATTGCAATCCAAACCATCGAAGAGGAAGCAAATTCCATTTATCAATTAAAACATTACATTGATGGAGATTTTGTTAAAACTGTAGAATTAATCCTGGAAAGCAACGGAAGAGTAGTAATTACTGGAATTGGCAAAAGTGCCAACATTGCCAATAAAATTGTTGCAACTCTTAACTCCACAGGAACTCCTGCCCTTTTTATGCACGCAGCAGATGCAATTCATGGAGATTTAGGAATGATTCGTCCAAACGATACTGTAATCTGTATTTCAAAAAGTGGAAATACTCCGGAAATCAAAGTTTTAGTGCCACTTATCAAAAACATGGGAAATACTTTAGTTGCTATGGCATCTGGACTTGATTCCTTTCTCGCACTTAACTCTGACTATGTACTTAAAGCGAAAGTTGAAAAAGAAGCTTGCCCAAATAACCTGGCTCCTACGAATTCAACCACAGCTCAACTCGTAATGGGCGATGCACTGGCAGTTGCTCTATTAGAATGTCGTCAATTTACCGATCGTGATTTTGCTAAATATCATCCAGGTGGTGCTTTAGGAAAAAAATTATACCTGCGCATTAGTGATTTGGTTTCTAAAGAAAATCCTCCAAAAGTTGCCATCGATGAAAAAATTAGACCAATTATTCTTGAAATTTCTTCAAAAAGAATGGGATCAACAGCTGTTGTAAACGAAAAAGATGAATTATTGGGAATTATTACCGATGGTGATCTTCGCAGAATGTTGGAAAAAAATGAGGATGTGAGTCAACTAACAGCAAAAGATATTATGACTCCAACTCCTAAAACAACCAGCTCAGATGTTTTAGCAATTAATGCCTTCCAAATAATGGAAAAATATAACATTACAGGTCTGGCTGTTGTTGATGAAGGAAAATATATTGGCATGGTTCACCTGCACGATATTTTGAAAGAAGGAATTGTTTAATATCTTAGCTTCGCAAAATAATTAACTATGTCAGAAAAAGAACAACAGCAAGACGAAAATCAAATGAGCTTTCTTGAACATCTTGAAGTGTTAAGATGGCACTTAATGCGTTCTGTAATAGCGGTACTTGTTTTTGCCGTTGCTGCTTTTATATTTTACGATTTCATTTTTGATTATTTGATTTTGGCTCCTAAAAATCCTGATTTCTTCACAAACAGAATGTTTGCTAAAGTGGCAGAATACACGGGAGTTGAAGCTTTAAAAATAAATACAAAGCCATTTCAAGTAATTAATATCAATATGGCAGGTCAATTTGCTACTCACATCAGCGTATCGTTGGTGGCGGGTATTATAGCGAGCTTTCCATATATATTTTACGAGTTTTGGTGCTTTATAAAACCAGCACTTTATGCTAACGAAAAGAAACATGCAAGAGGATCAATATTTTACACCAGCTTTTTGTTTGCTCTAGGTGTTCTTTTCGGCTATTATTTAATTACCCCACTATCTGTTCATTTCTTGGGATCCTATAGTGTTAGTGATCAAGTCATGAACCAGATCAACCTAAAATCCTACATCTCATCAGTTACTTCAATTGTCTTGGCAAGTGGAGTTATTTTTGAGCTGCCTGTTCTTATTTTCTTTTTAAGTAAAATAGGTTTGGTAACTCCTGATTTTCTAAAAAAGTACAGAAAGCATTCAGTTGTCCTAATTCTGATTTTATCAGCAATTATTACTCCTCCAGATATCTTTAGCCAGGTATTGGTTTGTTTGCCGTTAATGTTACTTTATGAAATTGGCATTAAAATCTCTAAACGAATTCACAAAAAGCAACAAGCTGAATTAGGTTTAGATTAAGATGATAGCCAGACTATTATAATAAACATTATTAAAGCTTGAGCTTAATCACTCAAGCATTATTTATTTATTACGATGCAGATACTAAAAAAAGGATTTTTCATTTTAGGTGTTCTTACATTATCCTTATTAAGTATAAAGGCTTCAGGACAGTCCACCAAAGTAAGGGGAAAAATTGTTGACTCTGAAACAAAACAAGCCTTACCCTTTGTAAACATTGCTTACAAAGGAACAACAATTGGTACAATTACTGATTTTGACGGAAATTATTTTCTGGAAACCAGAACTCCGGGAGACACTATTCACATATCATTTGTAGGTTATAAAGAAAGAACATTTGCAATCCAGAAAGGCAAATTTCAAACATTAGATGTTGAAATGGAAGCCGAAACATTCGATCTTCAAGAAATTGTAGTTGTTCCTGGCGAGAATCCTGCTCATGTGCTTTTGCGCAAAATCATAAAAAACAAAAAGAAGAACAATCCATCTCGCTTCGAGTCTTTCCAAGCGGAAACCTACACAAAGATGGAAATGGACCTGAATAATATTAAAGATAATTTTAAGGATAAAAAAATCATGCGTCAGTTCCAGTTTGTTTTCGACTACATGGACACCTCCGTGATTACCGGTAAACCTTATTTGCCAATCTTCATTACAGAATCTTTGTCCGACTACTACTATCAGGACAAACCAAGAGTTGAGCGTGAAATAATTAAAGCATCGCAGATGTCGGGAATTCAAGACAATGCCAGTTTGGCTCAATTCACTGGTCAACTTCACCAAAACATAAATGTTTACGACAATTTTATCGACCTATTCGATATGGGGTTTGTGAGTCCGATTGCTGATGGAGGTTTAAGATACTACAAGTATTACCTAACGGATAGCGCATACCGTGATGGTAATTGGTGCTACCACATGTCTTTTAAACCCAAAAGAAAGCAAGAGCCAACTTTTGTGGGAGATTTTTGGGTAGCCGATACAACTTTTGCCATTCAAAATATGCAAATGCGCATTGCAAAAGGCGTAAATCTTAACTGGGTTAAAGATTTGGTAAGTAACAACGAATTTCAAAAATTAAACGATACAACCTGGTTTCTTAAAAAGCAAAATCTATTTGTAGATTTCATGCTTACCGAAAGAGACTCGACCAAACAAATGGGTTTCTTCGGTCGAAAAACCGTATCCTATAAAAATGTAGAGGTTAATGTTCCCTTAAAGGAAGAAATTATAAAGCTAGACAATAATGTTATTGTAAAGGAAGATGCATTATCACAACCACGTGAATATTGGGACAATGCTCGCCCTTATAAATTATCAGAAAGAGAATCTGGCATTTACTCAATGGTTGATTCCATACAAAATGTGCCTCTTTATAAGAATATTGTTGATATCATTACAACATTCATAACTGGTTATTACGTTCACGGAAAATTCGAATATGGTCCATACTATAAATTGTATAGTTTCAACGAAATTGAAGGAAATCGATTCATGTTTGGAGGAAGAACTTCAAATGATTTTAGTACTAAAATAATGCTGAATGGACACTTGGCCTATGGTACCAAAGATCAGAAATTCAAATATGGACTAGGCTTTCTGTACATGATTAACAAACTCCCAAGAGAAACTTTTGGGATGCAATTTAAACATGATATTCACCAACTGGGTAAAAGCCCAAATGCTTTTACCGAAGGAAACATTCTGGCTTCTTTATTAAAAAGAAATCCGAATAACAAATTAACAATGCTCGATCAGTTTGTTACCCACTACGAAAAAGAATGGTTTCAAGGGTTTTCAAATACATTAAAATTCCGATATGGAAAAATGACACCTACCGAGTATGTTCCTTTTTTACGTTCTGAATTTAATGGAGGAGGAATTGTTAAAAATCTTACTGCATCTGAATTGGAGCTAAGAACCCGTTGGACAAAAAATGAGAAAGTGGTAATGGGTGAATTTGAGAGAGTTCATCTTGGAGGGCCAATTCCAATTGTCAATCTGTACCTTACTCTGGGAATGAAAGGAGTTCTTGGCTCTGATTACAATTATCAGAAAATCGACCTAAGTGTAGAACACACATTTGAACTTCCTCCTCTTGGAAACTTGTATTTTTTAGCTTCAGGGGGTAAACTTTTTGGTAAAGTTCCTTATCCGCTATTGCATTTGCACGAAGGAAACGAGACCTATGCTTTCGATCCATATGCTTTTAATATGATGAATTACTATGAATTTGCAAGTGATCAGTATGCAAGTTTGTTTGTAGAGCATCATTTTAATGGATTGATTTTAAATCGAATTCCCTTATTCAGAAAACTAAAGTGGAGAACTGTGGTTTCAGGGAAAGGCCTAATTGGTAAATTGAGTGATAAAAACAATGGATCTTTGGCTAATACAGAAGCATACATGCAGTTTCCTCAAGGACTATCAGATGTTAGCAAACCATATTTTGAGGCAAGTGTAGGAATCGAGAATATTTTCAAATTTATCAGAATTGATGCGATGTGGAGATTAACTCACCTCGATGCTAACCCATACCAGGATTTTGAAGATTTTGGAATTCGAGCCATGCTACAAATCACTTTCTAAGGATATCTTTTTTATATTTGCACAACTCCAAACCATTAAAACAATTGGACAAGGATGATATTAAGAGCTGAGAATTTAATTAAACGATACAAGAGCCGTACTGTTGTAAAAGGTGTTTCGGTTGATGTAAAACAAGGTGAAATTGTTGGATTACTAGGACCAAACGGAGCAGGTAAAACAACATCTTTCTACATGATTGTAGGATTGATTCAACCAAACGGGGGAAGAATTTTTCTTGATGATCGAGAAATTACCAATGAACCTGTTTACAAGAGAGCTCAGCTTGGAGTAGGATATTTGGCTCAGGAAGCTTCTGTTTTCAGAAAGCTAAGTGTTGAAGACAATATTAAGTCTGTTCTGGAAATGTCTGATTTCTCAAAAGAATATCAAGCTCACCGATTAGAGGAGATGCTGAATGAATTCAGTCTTCAGAAAATCAGAAAAAGTTTGGGTATTCAATTGTCAGGTGGAGAAAGAAGAAGAACTGAAATCGCCAGAGCCCTTTCTATCAAACCGAAATTTATTCTTTTGGATGAACCTTTTGCTGGAGTTGACCCTATCGCAGTAGAAGATATTCAAGATATCGTTCGCCATTTAAAGGATAAAAATATTGGTATATTAATTACAGACCATAACGTACAAGAAACCCTTTCCATTACAGAAAGAGCATACTTGTTGTTCGAAGGAAACATCTTAAAATCTGGAACTGCTGAAGAATTAGCAGCTGATGAAGATGTAAGAAGGGTATATCTAGGAAAGAACTTTGAGCTTCGAAAACCAGTAAAATAAAGGCTTCCAATAGGTTTACAGCTTTATATTTTACTGATAAATTTTCATCTCAGATTTTTTCTCGAAAAAAACTTCATTTTTTTCTGATTGCTATTGCAAATTATAAAAAACAGCTCTATATTTGCACCGCAATTAACCCGCGGATGTGGCGTAATTGGTAGCCGCGCTAGACTTAGGATCTAGTGCCGTAAGGCGTGGGGGTTCGAGTCCCTTCATCCGCACTACAGAAAAAATAACCTTAAACCGCCCATACTACGATACAATGTATCAATGGTTGAGCGGTTTTTTTTCAATTAATAAGGTTTTATCTTTTAATAGCTAAAAAATGAACATCACAAAAACCAACATTGATGATTTAAACGCTGTAATCAAATTACAGATTGTTAAAGAAGACTATGAAAGTCGTGTAAACGATGTTTTAAAAGACTATCGTAAAAAAGCAAATATCAATGGTTTCCGCCAAGGTAAAGTACCTATGGGTGTGATCAAAAAAATGTATGGTACTCCTGTTTTAGCTGACGAAGTGAACAAACTTCTTAGCGACGAGCTAATGAAGTACATTCGCGAAAATGATTTGAAAATTTTAGGCGAACCACTTCCTAACGAAACTGAGCAAAAAGAAATCAACTGGGAAAAAGATACTGATTTCGAATTCGCTTTCGATATTGCTTTAACTCCAGAATACACTCTTAATCTTAGCAAAAGAGATAAGATGACTTTCTTCAAAATTGCTGTTGATGAGAAAATGATCGAGAATGGTGTTGAAATGCACGCTCGTCGTTTCGGATCAAACGAGCCAACTGAAGTTGTTGAAGAAAAAGAACTTTTGAAAGGTAACTACGCACAAGTTGACGCAGAAGGTAAACTTGTGGAAGAAGGAATTACTAGCGAAGATGTAGCAATCTCATTAGAATACATGGCTGATGAAGATGCTAAAAAGAAATTCATTGGAGCTAAAAAAGGTGAAGTTGTGGTATTCAACCCAGCTAAAGCTTTTGCTAACAAAACAGATTTAGCTTCTATGCTTAGCATCTCTAAAGAAGAAGCTGAAAACTTAGATGCTGACTTCCAATTCACAATTACCGAAATTACTAAATTTGTTAATGCTGAGTTGAACCAAGAATTATTCGATAAAGTATTTGGTGAAGGAACTGTTTCTTCAGAAGAAGAATTCAAAAACAGAATCAAAGAAGATATCGAAAAGCAATTGGTTAACGATAGCGATTACAAATTCTTGATTGATGCTAAGGAAAAATTGGTTAAGAAAGCTAAAATGGAACTTCCTGAAGCATTCTTAAAGCGTTGGATTATTGCTACCAACAAAGAAATGAACGAAGAGCAGGTTGAAAAAGACTTCGCAAACTACGTTGATGAGTTCAAATGGCAGTTGATTAAAAACAGATTGACTGAAGAAAACGAACTTAAAGTTGAGCAGGAAGAAGTTATGGAGTTTGCTAAACAACAAGCTCTAATGCAATTCCAGCAATACGGAATGATGGAAGTACCTGAAGAATACTTAACAAACTATGCTCAGCAAATGATGCAAAATCAAGAAGAGCAAAGAAGAATCTACGAACGTATGATCGACAACAAAATTGTTGAGTTCCTAAAAGATGCTATCAAAATTGAAGAACAAGAAGTTTCTACTGAAGAATTCAACAAGATGTTTGAATAAGAAGAACTTTTTACAATACAAAAGAACCACGCTTTTTTGAAGCGTGGTTTCTTTTTGATCCTAATCTAAGTTTTTGTTAAGCTATTCTTTTCAAATGGAGAAAATTTGACTAATTTAGGTCTACAAAATTTAAAATCATATCTATATGGTACCAAAAGACGAATTCAGAAAATTTGCCACACAGCACATGGGCATCAACAGCCTAACATTAGATAAATACACTTCAATTAGCAACAGCTACATTTCTCCAACAATTATCGAGGAACGTCAGCTTAATGTTGCATCAATGGATGTTTTCTCTCGTCTGATGATGGATAGAATTATCTTCCTTGGTGTTCCAATTGATGACTATGTTGCTAACATTATCATGGCTCAGCTATTGTTCCTTGAATCTACTGATCCTTCTAAGGATATTCAGATTTATTTTAACTCACCAGGTGGTTCGGTTCATGCAGGTTTAGGTATTTACGATACCATGCAATACATCAAATGTGATGTTGCAACAATTTGTACTGGTATGGCTGCATCAATGGGAGCTGTATTGCTAACTGCCGGAACAAAGGGAAAACGTTCTGCATTAAAGCACTCAAGAATCATGATTCACCAACCAATGGGTGGCGCACAAGGACAAGCTTCGGATATTGAGATTACCGCTCGCGAAATCTTAAAATTGAAGAAAGAATTGTATACCATTATTGCTGATCATTCAGGGAACACTTACGAAAAGGTAGAAAAAGATTCTGATCGTGATTACTGGATGACAGCCTTGGAAGCAAAAGAATATGGTATGATTGATGAAGTGCTAACGCGCGAGAAATAATCAATCATCTCAAAATCAAAACAAACCTAATGCAGAGTTAATCGTAAAATCATTAACTTTGCATTTTTAGTACTATAAATCAATATCATGGATAAATGCTCGTTTTGCGGGAGAGAAAAGAAAGATACTAACCTTCTGATTGCAGGAATTAGTGGTCATATCTGCGATAGCTGTATCGACCAAGCATATTCAATTGTACAGGAAGAATTAAAAAATCGTTCGGATCTTAACCTGAAAGAGATTAAATTATTGAAACCAATGGAAATTAAGGCTTTCCTTGACCAGTATGTAATTGGTCAGGAAGAAGCTAAAAAGTACCTTTCCGTTGCGGTTTACAATCATTACAAAAGATTACTTCAGGAAAGAGACGATGAAGATATCGAGATTGAAAAATCGAATATCATTCTTGTGGGTGAAACTGGTACAGGTAAAACTCTTTTGGCAAGAACCATTGCTAAAATGTTGCATGTTCCTTTTACCATTGTGGATGCAACTGTATTGACTGAAGCTGGTTATGTTGGTGAAGATATTGAATCAATTTTAACGAGATTATTGCAAGCTTCTGACTACGATGTAGAAGCTGCTGAAAAAGGAATTGTATTCATTGACGAGATCGATAAAATTGCACGTAAGAGCGATAACCCTTCTATCACCCGTGATGTTTCGGGAGAAGGAGTTCAGCAAGGATTGTTAAAATTGCTGGAAGGATCGATTGTTAATGTTCCACCACAGGGAGGTCGTAAACATCCGGATCAGAAAATGATTCCTGTGAACACGAAAAATATTCTTTTTGTGTGTGGTGGTGCTTTTGATGGCATCCAAAGAAAGATTGCTCAAAGAATGAATACACAGGTTGTTGGTTTTAATGCTAGCAAGGAAAAAGAACAAATTGATCAAGAAAACTTCCTACAGTACATTGCTCCTCAGGATCTGAAATCATTTGGACTAATTCCTGAAATCATTGGTCGCTTGCCTGTTTTAACTTACTTGGAACCTTTGAACAGAGAAGCACTTCGCAACATTTTAACAGAGCCTAAAAACTCGATCGTTAAGCAGTATACTAAGTTGTTTAAGATTGATGATATTGAATTATCTTTCGATGAAAGTGCATTAGAATACATTGTTGACAAAGCTGTAGAATTCAAACTGGGAGCTCGTGGTTTGCGCTCAATTTGTGAAGCAATTATGATGGATGCAATGTTTGAGTTACCTTCTGGAGAAGAAAAGAAAATCTCGATTGATAGTAAATACGCTAGCGAAAAACTTGAAAAAGTAAACCTAAAGCGTTTAAAAGTCGCATAACCGATACCAGATTTTGAATTTAAAATCTTCTGATTGTATCGGAATCCTATAAAAAAAATACCGGAGTTAATCTCCGGTATTTTTTTTACACTATAATAATTTCTCTATAAACTTATTGTAATTGTAGCACCTTGGGCTGTTACACTTGCATCACCATCGCAATTATCAATGGTATCGCCACCTCCGTAATTCACAATTCCTTCTCCAATATCCTGCAATCTAAAAAGTGCAGTACCTCCAATAAAATTTTTGCAGGCATAAGCATACAACAAATCAGACTGGCTGGTCAATGACATCGAAGCTCCAGTAGAATATGTAATATCAATATCACTGGTAATATTATAAATATCATCTACATAATCCACGTCATTTTCTTCACTCCTGATGTACTTATAATCTGCCTCAAAAGAAGTAACTGGCAATGTAACTACATTGCTTTCAGAATCAGTATATGAAAATTTTATGGTACTGGATGATACTGAAAAATCTCTACCTGCCACATCTCCCACAACATCGAAATTGAATGCTCCAGAAACATCAAAATTATTTACCTCAAGATCTGGGAATCTTATCTCAAATTTTAATAATTTTTCATCTACAGGATCAACGATTACTTTGCCTTTAAATTTTCCCCCAATAGATGAAATAGTTTTTTCACTACCATAATCTATAACTACTGAATCAATTACTTCCCCGGTTCTGTAGATGCTTGGTTTAACACCATCTGGCACTTCATCATCTATTACATCCTTATTGGTATCCAAATTGTTCATTACAATGGCATTTACATTCATTACAATGTCATTAATTCCATTATTAATGTTTAAACAATACTTAGCAGGATCCGTAAAAACATCATCAATAATATCTTCCGGATCAGAACCTGTAGAACAAGAATTCGTAGTTCCTGCGAACAACAAGACAATAAGTCCTAATTTTAAATATCTAAAATTCATACTATTTTCTTTTGTAATCGATAAATGAATAGGAATATTCATTTTTCTCATCAGGCATACAATCCTCTCTGGCTATCGATTCCCATTCAGTTGATTTAATTTCCGGAAAGAATGTATCGCCTTCAAATTCTTTATGAACCAGTGTTAGGTACAATTCATTAGCTTTTTCCATTGCCTGTTCATAAATTGTTCCCCCACCAATAATAAATACTTTTTCCTGATCCTTAACTGCATCCAAAGCTTCTTCCAAAGAATGAACTACAATACATCCCTCCTGCTTGTAGTCTTCCTGACGAGTAATGATTACCGAAGTACGATTAGGAAGTGGTTTACCTATTGAATCGAAAGTTTTGCGTCCCATTATAATGGTATGGCCAGTTGTTAAAGCTTTAAATCTTTTCAAATCTGCCGAAAGGCGCCAAATTAATTGGTTATCCTTACCAATCACATTATTTCTTGATGCTGCAACTATGATCGCTAAATTCATTTTCTACTATTATAAATTCGTAATTAAATAGATATTGCCCCTTTTATATGAGGATGTGCTTCATAATTCTCTAATGTAAAATCTTCGTACTTAAAGTCGAAAATACTCTTCACATCAGGATTAATTTTCATCTGAGGCAAATCTTTTGGTTCTCTGCTTAGTTGAAGCTTTACCTGATCTAAATGATTCATATAAATATGCGCATCACCCAAAGTGTGAACAAACTCTCCCGGTTCAAGATCACAAACCTGAGCCATCATCATGGTAAGCAAAGCATAGGATGCAATATTAAAAGGTACGCCCAGAAAAATATCGGCACTGCGCTGATATAGCTGACACGACAATTTACCGTTTGCAACATAGAACTGGAACAATGCATGACATGGTGGCAAAGCCATATTTTCAATATCCCCCGCATTCCATGCACTTACAATTAAACGGCGAGAATCGGGATTGTTTTTAATATCGTGAACCACTTGTTTGATCTGATCTAATGATTCACCATTTTCCTTTGGCCATGATCTCCACTGGTAACCATATACATGCCCCAAATCTCCATTTTCATCTGCCCATTCATTCCAAATACGCACACCATTGTCCTGAAGATATTTCACATTTGTATCGCCATTCAAGAACCATAGCAATTCATGAATAATAGACTTTAAATGAAGTTTTTTTGTAGTAAGAACAGGAAATCCTTTAGACAAATCAAAACGCATTTGATGCCCAAAAACACTAACGGTTCCAGTACCTGTTCTGTCTTCCTTTTTGTTCCCTTCTTCAAGAACTCTTTCTAATAATTGAAGATATTGTTGCATAATGTATCAATCGAAATTTTAGTTTTTAAAGATACATTAATTCGTAAAGAGTATCTAACACCAATCCGATAGATTAACATTTTTTACCAAATACTAATTTTAGATAACGCTCTAGTCGGCAAATCCAAACTACTACAATTCCTAAAATTAACCTTGGAATAATCATCCATACCAACGGAACTCCAATGGCTGCAAAGAGTAATGGATCTTCTAATTGTGAGTGCGACACTGCAATATGATGATTCAACAAATCAGCATCCTCCTTACTCATTTTTCCTTCCTCAACCTGCTCCATGATAATGGCAGCTCCATAAGCCAAGCCTAATGTATTTGCTACTATCCATGAAAAGGAAGTAGACTCGGGCAATCCCATAACAACTTGCAATGGTTTTAAGAATTTCGAAATCCACTTGATGATGCCAAACAGTTCCAATATTTTTTGAAAAATCATTAATAAAGTAATTAATACAATCACTTTAATGCTTAGTAGTAATGATGACTGAGCCCAATCCAGAAACATGATAGAAAATGATTCCTTTGATGTTGCAATGGAACTAATTTGCTGCACCGATTCACTTGGTAAAAGCCAGTTTAGCACTGCTCCAATTGCAAAACTTCCCAATACCCGAAGCAATATCATCCTAAGCATCGATGATCCCGTTTTTTTCAAAACAGCAGTTTCGATTACAAAACCATGAGCAACCAAGCACATTACCGCCAAAATGGTGACTACTCTACCCTGCATCTCAAGACTTGTAATTACTGCTATTGCAGTATATATATTGGTGAAAATGCTTGTCAATAAAACAAATGCCGATTCGCCTGGCAAGCCAATTAATTCGAAAGCCGGAGCCAAATAGAAAGAGATTAGAGCTAAAACTCCCGTGTAGTTTAGAATCATGACACCAAAAGAAACCGGAATCATGATACTAAGCAACCATTTTGTGGTAGAATAAGCCTTTGGCAATGCAATTCTTACTGCCTCTTTTATTTTATCTTTTCCCGATTGCCTTGTTTGATAACTTTTATTTACCTGCATCACCTATAGTTGTTTAGGGAGCAAAAATACCATTTTTTTCAAAGCAACATTGGCTGCATTTATCATTTATTACAACAGTTACGAAGTTTTGTTTTACTGCTTTTTAACAAGGCTTTTACCTTTCTTCTTTTTTTGTTAGATTTGGATCTTTCAAAATTGATAGCCAATTACATCTATTGATTTTGAACTACTAGAACAACCAAACCATTTAGAAAAACATTTACTAATCTTATTTATTTAAACAACGAATTATGGGAATTAAAGGTCGATTGACGCTATTAAACTTCCTACAGTTTTTTATCTGGGGAGCATGGTTGATAACCATTGCAAATTATTGGTTTGGAACAAAACAATGGTCGCCTACCGAATTTGGTGCCGTTTTTTCAACAATGGGTATTGCCTCTTTATTCATGCCAACACTTACCGGTATTATAGCCGATCGTTGGATGAATGCCGAAAGGTTATATGGAATTCTTCATCTACTGGGAGGTGCAGCATTGCTTTACCTGCCTCAAATTGAAACTTCCACATCATTTATCAGCGTAATTTTAGTGGCCATGATTTGCTACATGCCTACCATTGCACTAATGAATACCATTTCTTACACCGTTTTAAAAAATAACAACTACGATGTAATTAAAGTATTTCCTCCAATTCGTGTGTGGGGAACCATTGGTTTTATTGTAGCCATGTGGGTAACCAACCTTACGGGATCAAAAGCTTCGGCAAACCAATTTTACATTGCTGGATTTGTATCATTCCTATTGGCGGCCTACTCTTTTACTATGCCTCAATGTAAGCCTCAAAACAAAGGACAAAAAGGCGCTCCTCTTACTGAAACATTAGGTTTAAATGCCTTTAAATTGTTCAAGAATTACAAAATGGCATTGTTCTTCATCTTCTCAATGTTTTTAGGTGCAGCTTTACAGTTAACAAACATGTATGGCGATGTATTTTTAGATAGCTTTAAACACGTTGAAGAATATGCCGATTCATTTGTAGTTAAATATTCAACCATCATCATGTCCATTTCTCAGATTTCTGAGACCTTATTCATTCTGGCTATTCCATTCTTCCTAAAGAAATTTGGTATTAAGAAGGTAATGCTAATCAGTATGATTGCTTGGGTACTTCGTTTCGGATTATTCGCTTATGGAGATCCTGCAGGAGGATTATGGATGATTATTCTATCGTGCATCATTTATGGTATGGCGTTCGATTTCTTCAATATTTCGGGTTCGCTGTTCGTAGAAACACAATGCGATTCTAGTATTCGAGCAAGTGCTCAAGGATTGTTCATGATGATGACCAATGGTTTTGGTGCAATCATGGGATCTTGGATTAGTGGCATTATTATCGGAACATTCTTTACTGGTAATGATGGAAACTTTATTTGGATGGACATCTGGAATACATTTGCGATTTACTCATTTGTAATTGCAATATTCTTTGCAATTCTGTTTAAACACAAACACGATCCAAAGCAAGTAGGAAATATTGCACACTAAAAAATAAAGGCTTACGGCCTGCATCACCCTCTAATTTTCTTTTTACTGAAGATTAGGGGGTGTTTTGTTTATTTTCTTTTTAATCGACATGATATCTATAGTATAGTCGTTATTTTCATACTCCTATATGCACTAAACTATATTATAGGTATTATTTTCATGTAACTGTATGTAGTAAACTATATTATAAGTTTAGTTTTCATGCTGATAAATGTAGCAAGCTATATTATAAGTATAGTTCTCACGCTGATATATACATGAGACTATTTCATAGGCATATTATTCATGTTACTATTTGTTAGATATTATTATCTAGATATTTTATTGATAATATAACCGAAATACACTAAATTACAGTTATTATACGAACAACATACAGCTCATGAAACCTTCAAAACCCATAAAACTACCTGTAGATCTTCATAAACTCATACATGACGCCATGGCAGAAACACGCATGACTACAGTAGATTTAGCAGCTGAACTTGGTATCGGAAACTCCTCGGTTCATTACCTTTTAAAAAGACGTGGTGTTCAGGTTGGTCGACTTTGGACCATTTGCGAAGCCACAGGTGTGAATATTTTTAGACAATTGGCCGATGCAATTAACATCAATAATCCGGTAGATAAAGAAAAGGAACAACTCAAAAAAGAAATCGAAGATCTGAAAAAAGAGCGTGAGATTTTACGAGATGTGATCGCATTAATAAAGAAGTAAATTCAAAAAAAGCTATCCATAAGGATAGCTTGGTAATTTATTTCCGCATTTAATTATTCTCCTCTTTTATCTAGCTCATCTCTTATTAAAGATGCTTTTTCGTAGTCTTCATCCCGAATGGCATCATCGAGCATACTTTGCAATTGTGCTATCGAGTAATCACTAAACTCACTTTTTGAACTCGTTTCACTGGAGCCAAAATCGGTAGTCGGTGCTGTAATGGTTGGTTCTTGAGGTTCTCCCTCAATTGATAAAACAATTCCTGCTTTCTCAATAATCTCATTGGTTGTATAAATTGGACACTTGAATCGAAGGGCAATGGCTACAGCATCTGAAGTTCTGGAATCAATACGAATGCGATTGCTTCCCTTTTCACAAATTAACTCCGAATAGAATATTCCTTCCTCCAATCGATATATATTGACCTCGGTAACATTTACAGCAAATGCTTCTGCAAAACTTTTAAACAAGTCATGAGTCAATGGTCTTGGTGGATCTAATTCCTCAAGCTGAATAGCTATCGACTGTGCTTCAACTCCACCAATAATAATGGGAATGCGTCTATCGCCATCCTCTTCAGATAAGACCAATGCATATGCTCCAGTTTGTGTTTGACTATATGACAATCCAAGAACGTTTAGTTTTATTTTACCCATAGGTTTTTACAAATTTCCATCTTTCTTGAAGCAAATATAATAATTGTTTCGAAGCTTCTTAACAATAATAGAAAACAAGACTTCTTTATATATTTTCACTCCTCAATTCCTCAAATTAAAATCGATACAAAAATCGATTATTCCTAACATTTAAAAAAACTACTTAATCTCAAACATTCGGTAGCTTCCTTAAATGTATTACATGAAGATACAATTATTAGGCTACATAATCCAAACCTGAATCAGGAAACTTTGTACATTTGCAAGGATTTCTCAGCCCAATTTGTAAATGAGGGCATTAACAAAGAAAAAAGTTGGCAAAAAGCTGTTTTTCTATCCTTAAAACTTTGTTTATCAATTATTCTTTTCTATTTTTGCAATCCGAAAAATAAATTTCTTCGGGGGTTCACCAAGAGGAATAACTTGATTTATAGGTTACCCACCCCCTGGAACAAACCGTAAAATTGTATTAAAATGTACGCAATTGTAGAAATCGCGGGTCAACAATTTAAAGTTGAAAAAGACCAGAAGATTTTCGTTCACAGATTAGAAGCTGAAGAGGGTGGACAAGTTGAGTTCGCTAAAGTTCTTTTAGTTGATAACGAAGGTGAAGTTGTAGTTGGAGCTCCTGCTATTGAAGGTGCTAAAGTAACTGCAAAAGTTTTATCACACATGAAAGGTGATAAGGTAAAAGTATTCAAAAAGAAAAGAAGAAAAGGATACAAAAAACTGAACGGTCACCGTCAGTACCTTTCACAAATTCAAATTGAAGAAATTGTAGCTTAATCCTTAAAAATATTACAAAATGGCACATAAAAAAGGAGTTGGTAGCTCGAAGAACGGTAGAGAATCGGAAAGTAAACGATTAGGAGTTAAAATTTACGGCGGACAATTTGCACAAGCTGGAAATATTCTTGTACGCCAAAGAGGAACTAAGCATAACGCAGGTGAAAACGTAGGTTGTGGTAAAGATCACACTCTATTTGCACTTGTTGATGGAACAGTTGTTTTCAGAAAGAAAAGAGACAACAAATCTTACGTTTCTATTGAACCTCTTGCTGAATAGTTAATTCAGTATTAAAATATTTAAATCTCCTGCTTTATCAAGGTATAAAGACAGGAGATTTTTTTATTTTTACACTTTCATAAAAATCAGGAATAATCATCAACAAAAGATAATAGATGCTAAGCCTAAAATATTTACAGGAAAATCAAGAGGAAGCCATTAAGGCTTTAAAGATCAAAAATTTCGATGCTACTGAAATTATCGGAAAAATTATTGATCTTGATGAAAAAAGAAAAGCTACTCAATCAGAACAGGATGCAACTCAGGCAGAAATGAACAGCTTGTCGAAAGAGATTGGTATGCTTTTTAAAAGTGGAAAGGCTGAAGAAGCTAATGCAGCAAAAGCTAAAACTGGTGAGTTAAAAAACTCCATTGCTGAATTAAACTCGAAGCAAACTTCCATTGTTGAAGAATTAAACAATCTGCTATTGCAGATTCCAAACATTCCTCATTCATCGGTTCCTGCAGGTAAAGGCGAAGAGGATAATGTAATTGAAAAGTGTGTTGGCGAAGCTCCATCTTTAGCTCCTGATGCAATTCCTCACTGGGAATTGGCAAAAAAATACAACTTGATCGATTTCGATTTGGGTGTGAAGATTACTGGTGCTGGTTTCCCACTTTATCGTGGAAAAGGAGCAATTCTTCAAAGAGCTTTAATCAATTTCTTCCTGGATGAAAACCGCAAAGCAGGTTACGAAGAAGTAATCCCTCCATTGGTTGTAAACGAAGATTCTGGATATGGAACAGGTCAGTTACCAGATAAGGAAGGACAAATGTACCATGTTACAGAAGATAATTTGTACTTGATTCCAACAGCTGAAGTTCCTGTTACAAATATTTATCGTGATGTAATTTTAAAAGGAGAAGATTTTCCGGTTAAAAATACTGCATACTCGGCTTGTTTTAGAAGAGAAGCTGGTTCGTACGGAAAAGATGTTCGTGGTTTGAACCGCTTGCACCAATTCGATAAAGTTGAAATTGTACAGTTGCAACACCCTGAAAAATCATACGAAGCATTAGAAGGCATGGTAAATCATGTTGAAAGCATTATTCAAAAATTAGAATTGCCATATCGTTTATTGCGTTTGTGTGGTGGTGATACCAGCTTTACATCTGCTTTAACTTTTGACTTTGAAGTATACTCTGCAGCTCAGGAAAAATGGTTGGAGGTTAGCTCGGTTTCTAATTTTGAATCTTACCAGGCAAATCGCTTGAAATTAAGATTTAAGGATAAAGACATGAAAAAACCACAATTGGCTCACACATTAAATGGTAGCGCATTGGCTTTGCCTAGAATTGTAGCTGCATTGCTGGAAAATCACCAAACACCAGAAGGAATTAAAATTCCTAAAGCATTGATTCCTTACACAGGATTTGACATGATCGACTAATCGATTATCAAAATATTTGCTTAAGCCCGAACCTAAAAGTCGGGCTTTTTTTTATTTTTATGGTGCTGAATCAATAAAAAATTCATTTTGAAAAAGACTCTAACAAGTATATTACTGATTTCATTGTTATCAGTAGGCCTTTCTACTTTTGGTCAATTGAACATCCAATCTGGAAGCCAGTTGGCGTTTAAATACTTTCGCGACAAGGAGTACAAGCCAGCTTCTACCCTCTTTTACGATTTGTACGATGTTACAAAATCCAAAACTTATTACAACTACTACGTAGATTGCCTGCTTGAATTGGAAGAATTTAAGGATGCTGAAAGTTTTGTAAAGAAACAGGTACGAAAGAATCCGAATGATAATAGTTTCATTATAAGTTTGGGGTATGTCTATAAAAAATGGAATCAGGAAGGAGAAGCAATCAAGCAATACAATAAAGCACTACAAAAGCTAAAACCCATTAAGGTTGATATTAATAGTATTGCCAATGCATTTATTTCCAAACGCGAATATGAGTTTGCTGCCAAGGCCTATGAAAGAGGAAGAGAGTTGTTAAAGCAACCACATCTCTATCATATCGAATTGGGAAATATTTATCTCTACCAAAGAGATTTTGAAAAAATGCTTACTGAATTTTTAATTGGCGTATCTATTGATCCAAGTAAGGTAAACTCTGTACAAAATCGCCTTCAATCTGCACTTGCTCAAGATATCGATTCCAGTCTGGATCCAATTATCAGAAATCAGCTATTGAATAAAATGCAGACAGAACCAGACAATTTGGCTTTGAAAGAATTATTGCAATGGTACTTTATGCAGAAAAAACAGTTTAAACCTGCCTTGGCGCAAGCCAGATCTATCGACTTAATAAAAAAGGAAGATGGATTTCGTTTAATGTCTTTAGCCTATACAGCAAGAACAAATAAAGATTTCGAAACTGCTTTGGAAGCTTTTCAGATCGTTATTGATAAAGGTGCCGAAGCTTCAAACTATTTTAAAGCCAAAACAGAATTTTTAGAAACAAGATTTTTGCAGCTAAACGATGCTCCAAATACCTCGCAAGAAGAATGGAAAAGCTTGGCTTCTTCCTATGAAAAATTCTTAATCCAAGAAAAAAATATTGGACAAACAAGCAGGGCTATTGTTAGACATTCTCACATTTTATCGGCTTACCTAAACCAAAGCGATAAAGCAATTGAAAAACTTGAAGCTGTTCTAAAAAATCGCAACATTCACCCACAATTTAAATCAGAAATTAAAATGGAATTGGCAGATATTAAATTGTTTGCCGATGAAAAATGGGATGCCATTTTGCTCTATTCTCAAATTGAAAAAGCCAATAAAAACAACACCATAGGCTACGAGGCAAAGTTTAAAAAGGCTAAGGTTTCATACTATATGGGTGAACTTAAATGGGCAAAAGCACAATTGGATGCCCTTAAAGGGAGTACTTCCAAATTAATTGCCAATGATGCCATTGCTTTATCGCAGTTGATTAGTGATAATACCACACTAGATACCAGTTACACGGCAATGAAAACATACGCTGAAGCTGAGTTTTTACTATTCCAGAAAAAAGAAGATGAAGCCTTGAGCAAATTGGATGAGTTGTTAAGAAATCAACCGGCCCATAGCCTGGTAGATGAAGTGTATTTCAAAAAATATGAAATCTATTTGCAGCTGAATAAATTGGATAAAGCTCTGAGAAATCTTGAAAAGATAATTACAGATCATCCCTGGGATTCAATTGCTGATAAAGCATTATTCAAAAAGGGAAAACTACTTGAAAAAATGCAAAATTCAACTGCTGCATTAGAATGTTATAAATCGATTATTACAGATTATCCCGATAGTATTTTTTCTGTTGAAGCGCGAAAAAGGATAAATGCTTTGAGATAGATTTTTATAAATTTGCGCGACTTTTAAAGATAAATAATATGTTATTATACAATACAAGCTATTTGCTAGATCAGGAAATAGAGGAAGTTTTTGTGGAATGGATGAAAATTAAATTCATTCCTCTTTTAAAGGAAACCTGTACTTTCTCTAATAATTATTTTTGCAAAGTAATGGTTGCACAAGAAGATGGTGGAATGACTTATTCATTGCAACTCCTATTCAAAACCCAAGAACAATTGGAAAAATACATCAATAGCTTTGAACCAAAAATTAAAGCGGTTTTTAATGCCAGATTTCAAAATCAGGTAATCACATTTTCTTCGCTTTTGCAAGAAGTTTAAATCCAAGTCATTGAATCAGCAAAAAAAGGCATATACTTACGCATTACTGGCAATTTTATGTTGGTCTACAGTAGCAACGGCATTTAAAATTGCGTTAGAGGGTATGGACTTTCTGCATTTGCTATTGATTTCATCAGGCACTGCTCTTATTTTTTTGTCTGTTTTATTGGTGCTGAAAAATCAATTCTCAAGCAGTTTTAAGGTAAGCAGAAAGCATTATTTTAGCTCTGCTATTTTAGGCTTATTAAACCCATTTTTATACTATCTGGTTTTACTAAAGGCCTATGCCATTTTGCCTGCTCAATTTGCAATGAGCTTGAATTACATCTGGCCAATTACTTTGGTTTTGCTTTCGATTCCATTGTTAAAACAGAAAATTGGAATTAAAAGTATTATATGCATTTTGGTCAGTTTTGCAGGAGTGGTCGTAATTGCCAATAAAGGCTCATTTGCTTCACTGCAAACTCCAGATCCATTCGGAGTATTCTTGGCAATCGGAAGTTCAATTTTCTGGGCTTTGTATTGGATTTATAATGTAAAAGATAAGCGAGAAGAAGTTGCCAAGCTATTTCTGAATTTCATTTTTGGTTTTGTTTACATTGCAATAACCATAGCACTATTTTCTGATTTCACAATTCCTGATACCAAACCTTTATTGGCTGGAATTTACATTGGAATTGTTGAATGTGGAATTGCCTATGTCCTCTGGTTGAAAGCTATGAAATTAACGGTTTCAACCGACAAAATTGGTCATTTGGTTTTCTTAAGCCCCTTTGCCTCATTAATATTTATTAATCTGATTCTCGGAGAATCTATCTATCTTAGTACACTGGCAGGCTTGGTTCTTATTATAGCTGGGATTGTACTGCAAAAACTTGTTCAAAAATCCAATTCAATTGAGTAACGACAGAATAATTATGGGAATTGATCCGGGAACCAATTTAATGGGATATGGATTAATTAGAGTGGTAAACAGAAAACCTGAAATCTTGGTTTCGGGAGTTCTCGATTTGAAAAAAATTGGCGATCCCTATATTAAGCTTCAAAAGATATTTCAACGCACACTGCAAGTTATTGACGAATATCATCCGGATGAATTGGCCATTGAATCGCAATTTTTTGGTAAAAACATTCAGTCGATGTTGAAATTGGGTCGAGCTCAAGGAGTAGCCATTGCTGCCGCTTTGCAACGCAATATCCCAATTTTTGAATATGCCCCACGTAAAATTAAGCTGGCAATTACTGGTACAGGAACAGCTTCGAAAGAACAATTGGCAGTAATTCTTCAGCGCTATTTTAAGATGAAAGATTTTCCACAAAATCCAGATGAGTCGGATGCCATTGCAATAGCACTTTGTCACTTCTTTCAGGACAATGCACTGGTAACTGCGAAAAAATCCAGTTCATGGGCCGATTTTGTAAAAAACAATCCAAGTCGAGTAAAAAAGTAAATACTTAAAATGAAAAAAGCCGCTAAAAAAAGCGGCTTTCCTGTATATCTGAAATTCTTTTATTCTAAATTTTTACGAATTGCCTTTGCAACTTCGGCTAGTTCTTCCTGGCTTGGAGACAGTTTAGGATTGTCAAAATTTAAATCTCCAATATTATTCAATGGCACCAAATGAATGTGCGTATGCGGAACTTCCAAGCCAATAACGGCAACTCCCACACGTTTACACTCTACACTTTTGTCAATTGCTTTGGCAATCTTTTTGGCAAATACATTTAAACCTGCCAATACATCATCTTCCAAATCGAAAATGTAATCAACTTCTTGCTTTGGAATTACCAATGTATGACCTTTAGCCAAAGGGCTAATATCTAAAAATGCAAAGTACTTGTCGTTTTCTGCAATTTTATGGCAAGGAATCTCGCCTTGAACTATTTTTGTGAAAATTGAAGCCATTTTATCTGTTTTAAGAAGTTTTCAGTTTATTTCTTTTAGATAGAAATTTCGATAATTTCGAAAGGAATAATTCCATTCGGAACTTGAATATCCACTACATCACCAACTTTCTTTCCAATTAAACCTTTCGCAATTGGCGTATTGATAGAAAGTTTGCCTTTTTTAAAGTCAGCTTCACTTTCCGACACCAAAGTGTAAGTCATTACAGCACCATTTTTCTGGTTCTTGATGGTAACTTTGTTCATCATCTGAACCTTTGATGTATCAATTTTAGTTTCATCAATTACCCTACTGTTGGCAATAACTCCTCGCAACTGAGCAATTTTTGCTTCCAACAAACCTTGAGCTTCTTTTGCTGCATCGTATTCAGCATTTTCCGACAAGTCCCCCTTGTCAATAGCTTCACCAATTTGCCTAGAAATTTTTGGACGCTCAATGTTCTCAAGCTGTTCCAATTCTTCTCTTAGTTTTTTTAAACCATCTGCCGTAACATATGAATAACCAGACATAATATCCTCCTATTTATTTTTTTCTTGATTTCTTAATTTCCAGATCATCAAAGACCTATAAAACAAAAAGAATCCCGACTTATCGGAACTCTTCAGGAATACAAATATACAAATTTATATTTATGCTCCCTTTCTTACCATATAAACTGTGACTTATAAAAGTACTAAAAAATTATACTAATTGTACTTTCTCTCTAAAATTTCCTTGTAAATTATTGCCTGACGCCAATCTATCTCTTCTTCATCATCTTCCTCCTCTTCTTCCTGATAGAGACTCTTTAATGCATCGAAAGTCGAAAGCTTATTTTTCTCAGTATATTCTATACTACTTTCTCGAGGATCTTTCTGCTCAGGAACTGAATCCAAGACTACCTCTTGCTCGGTAATTGGGGGTTTTGTTTCCCATTCTTCATCCTCCTGATATGGCTCGGGCATTTGCTGTCCCAACAAAGCTTCAAATATCGATTCAAAATCTTTTTGCGGCTTCGGAGTTTGAGGAGTGGTTTGCTTCGCTAATTCTCCATCATCAGGTGGAGACATAGCAATAGGTTTTTTCTTGCTCTTCTTTATAGAACTAAAAATACCTACAATGGCCAGTATGATCAGATATATTATATTTCCCCATCCTTCATCCATGAGAGTTCTGATATTTAATTGTTAATTTTACGCTTTCACAATAATAACCAGGATAAACCTGCGTTTATCAATGCAAACTATAAATTATGTCACTCAACAAATCAAATTTACTATATTTTTTTATTTTATTTTCATTGTGCATAAGTATTTGTTCATGTAGTTCCAATTCGGTTGATGTTAACGAAATTGTTCCTTACAGACAAATTAATGCTCACATTGATCTTACTTATTACAATCAATTGACTAATAATTCGGCCATGTATTTCGATTTTATTGAAGGCCGCTCTTTAGGATACAAAGATCACGGCATATTTGTTTTTAGAACCAATGGTCAATACTATGCCTACGATGCTACTTGCACTCATGATGTTGAAGCTGAAGAACATGTTGAGTTGAATGATCCTAATGATGATGACGCATGGAATAATGGTGCGACTTGTCCTGTTTGCGGAAGCGAATTTATTCTTTCAACAGGAGCAGCTCCAACCAGCGAATCTATAGCCATTCATCCATTAAAATCATACAGAACCAGTGTATCTGGTAATATACTTAGGGTTTACAACTAATCAATATATAAAAGACACAAAAAAATTAGTCCCATTTGCAACAGAACTAATTTTAACATCTTAAATATAACAAAATCAGCTTACAAAGCAAATCAACGAAATTTTTTCTGATTGCATATTTATATAAAAAAGGCTTGACTCGGTAAACAATAATGCATAATTTGAAAGGAAATTCACCTATTCAAATTAATTTTTTAATCTTATGAAGAAAGCATTATTACTACTTGTGTTCGGGGTTTTGTGTGTACCGTTCGCAACTTTTGCAAGTGAAGCCGATTTGGTAGTTCCTGATTTAAGACAAAGTGTCTTTGATGGAGTTGGAGGCATGAATGGCTGGAACTTGCTCCTCTACGGAATTATAATTATTGCCTTGGGTTTAATGTTCGGAATGGTGCAATTTAATCGCATCAAAAAACTTCCAACGCATAAATCAATGGCAAAAGTTTCAAATATTATTTACGAAACCTGTAAAACCTATTTGTTGCAACAAGGTAAATTCCTGATTATTCTTTTCTTGATTATTGCGTTGCCATTGGTTATTACTTTTTGGCATTAGCTAATTTAAGCATTCCTAAAACCTTACTGATTCTTCTGTGGACCGTCCTTGGTATTCTTGGCTCATATGGTGTTGCATGGTTCGGAATCAGAATCAACACCTACGCAAACAGTAGAACCTCCTTTGCTGCTTTAAAGAAAAAGCCTTTTGATGTTATGTCTATTCCTCTTCAGGCAGGAATGAGTGTTGGTTTATTGCTGATTTGCGTTGAGCTGATCATGATGATTGCCATCCTTCTTTTTATTCCTGGTGAAAGTGCTGGCGCATGTTTCGTTGGTTTCGCAATTGGAGAATCGCTAGGTGCTTCTGCTCTAAGAATTGCTGGTGGTATCTTTACTAAAATTGCTGATATTGGAGCTGACTTGATGAAGATCGTATTCAAAATTGGGGAAGACGATCCAAGAAACCCAGGTGTAATTGCCGACTGTACAGGTGACAACGCTGGCGATAGCGTTGGACCTACTGCAGATGGTTTTGAAACCTATGGTGTAACTGGTGTTGCCTTAATTACTTTCATTATTTTGATGTTTGGGGAAACTGGTTTAATGCCAAATGTTGGTTTTGCATCTACTTTAATTGTATGGATTTTTGCCATGCGTGTCTTAATGATTTTCACATCGGTATTTGCATATCTGGTTAATCAAGCTATCGCAAAAGCTAGATACAGCAAACTAGATAAATTCAATTTTGAAGCTCCTTTAACTGCTTTGGTATGGATTACATCAATTATTTCAATTGTAGTTACATATGCTTTAAGTTATGTACTGATTTCTGATCTTCCGGAAGGATTGTGGTGGAAATTATCTACTATTATTTCTTGTGGTACACTCGCAGCAGCTGTAATTCCCGAATTAACCAAAGCTTTTACCAGTTCTGGTTCCCGCCATGTACAGGAAGTTGTAACTGCTTCTCGTGAAGGTGGAGCATCTCTTACTATACTCTCAGGTATGGTAGCTGGTAACTTCTCGGCATTCTGGAAAGGCATGGTAATGATGGCTTTAATGGCTGTTGCATTCTATACCGTTCAGGATATTGATGTTTTTGGTGAGTATCCAGGTATTTTCGCATTTGGTTTGGTTGCCTTTGGTTTCTTGGGAATGGGACCTGTTACCATTGCTGTTGACAGCTACGGACCCGTAACCGATAATGCACAATCAGTATTTGAATTGTCACAAATTGAAAGTATTCCTAACATTAGCGAAGAAATTGAAAAAGATTTTGGTTTCACTCCTAATTTCGAAACAGGAAAGCACAATTTGGAAGAAAACGATTCTGCCGGTAATACATTTAAAGCTACAGCTAAGCCTGTATTAATTGGCACTGCTGTTATCGGTGCAACTACAATGATTTTTGCAATTATTCTTCTCCTTAAAGGTACTGTTCTTTCTACTGGAGAATCTTTATTACAAATACAATTAACTGATCCTTCTGTAATTCTTGGTTTGATTACTGGTGGTGCTGTAATTTTTTGGTTCTCGGGAGCCTCAATGCAAGCAGTTACTACAGGTGCATACAGAGCGGTTGAATACATCAAGAAAAATATCAATCTGGACAAAACTGAAGCTGATATTGAAGATTCTAAAAATGTTGTAAAGATCTGTACTCAATATGCACAAACAGGAATGTGGAATATTTTTGCCGTGATCTTAAGTTTGACTTTGGCCTTTGCATTCTTTAGTCCTAATTTCTTTGTGGCTTACCTGATTTCAATTGCCATTTTCGGATTATTCCAGGCAATGTACATGGCCAATGCCGGTGGTGCATGGGATAACGCTAAGAAAGTGGTTGAGGTTGATTTAAAAGAGAAAAACACTCCTCTTCACGATGCAACCATTGTAGGTGATACGGTTGGTGATCCATATAAAGATACTACTTCTGTTGCGTTAAATCCGATCATTAAGTTCTCAACTCTATTTGGTTTGTTGGCTGCAGAAATTGCCATAGAATTAATTGTTAAAGCTGATAAAACCGGGGCAACAAATATTGCACCTTACATTGGAACATTATTCTTGATTATAGGCTTATTCTTTGTGTATCGCTCTTTCTATGGAATGAGAATTCCACATAAACTTATTAACGAATCTAATTCAAAACCAGAAATAAAAAATGATAAAATTAGCTCTAATCATCAACAAAATGAGCCGATTGAAGCTAGTAAAAATTAAATATTTGATTTCAATAGTAATAATGACCCCGAGGATTATCTTCGGGGTTGTTTTTTACTTTTCTAATTTAAAGTACAGACGTAAGGCCTTGCGTCTCCACAAAAACAAATTCTTATTTCCCAAACAATTCAATAACCGCTTCCTTATCTTTTGCCAGCTGAGCTTTTAGATCATCAATTGATGCAAAAAATTGTTCGTTGCGAATTCTTTGATAGAAATGTATGGTAATGTTCTTGTAGTAAATGTCCTGATCGAAATCAAGAATATGAACTTCGATTGATCGGTTATCCAACTGATTGTTTACCGTTGGTCGAACACCAATATTCAACATGCCCAAATAACGCTTGTCATCAACATCCACTTTAACGGCATAAACACCATCTTTTGGTACCAGCTTATAACTTTCCTGAGGATCGATATTGGCAGTAGGAAAGCCTATTTTATGTCCTATTTTTTTCCCATTAACCACATCGCCTTTTATAAAAAATCGGTAGCCTAAATATTTATTTGCCGTTCTAATATCACCTTCGCCAATGGCTTTTCGGATTTTGGTTGAACTAATGTTAATGGCATCCATGTTTAAAACATCCTGTCGCTCTATTTTAAAGTTCAACTGATCAGCAAACACCTTTAAATCTTCGTACTTTCCTTCGCGGTTGTGACCAAAACGGTGATCGTAGCCAACTACCAGGTATTTCATACCCAACTGCTTTACCAAAATTTGCTCTACAAACTCTACATATGAAAGCTTCGAAAACTCTTTGGTAAAAGGATATATTACCAAATGATCGATACCAGCCGCCTCAAGCAAAACCTTCTTCTCTTCAAGTGTATTGATCAATCGTAATCCATTATTCTCCTCACTCAAAACCAAACGAGGGTGAGGATAAAAAGTAAAAATTACGGTTTCTCCATTCACTTTATGCGCCAATTCCTGCAATCGACGTATTACTTTTCGGTGTCCCAAATGAACACCATCAAAAGTTCCAATTGTAACCACAGGGTTTAGAGCAGAAAAATCTTTAAGATCCGTATATATCTTCATCAGTAATATCAATTGTATGTGGTGAAATTCAATCTAAATCATCAATCCCTTCTTTATCTCAAGCCAAAAAATCTCACCTTTTTAATCTGAAAACAAAAATATGAAAAATTCCCGAACCTGATCGATTCCTTCAATATCTCACATTGGTTGATAATGATTATACAGGAAATTATTAGTAAATTTCCGCCTGAAGTTTCGCAGCCCATTTGCTTTGAGAATTTGACACCTTAAGATCAAATCAGCCAAAGCTTTTGATTATAAATTATTTGATAGCGAAACCCAGTATTTTTGCAGTTTAAATAACACAATCTAATCCATAGTATGAGAAAACTATTATTTGTACTTCCACTAGTTTTATTTTGGGCTTGTGGTCAAAAAGGAAATGTAAGCATCGAAGGAAAAATCGATAACGCAAAGGGTAAAACTTTGTATTTGGATCATTTGCATGTTGCCAGTACAACTGCTGTTGATTCGGTAGAACTTGACGAAGAAGGTCGATTTGAATTTGATTTGAACATTACACAACCTGAATTTTACTTGTTGCGCTTATCAAACGGTAAATTGCTTACTCTTTTGGCTGAAGAAAACGATAAAATGTTGGTATATAGCAAGGCCGAAAACATGAATAAAAAGTATATTGTTGAAGGATCGAAAGGTTCGAAACTGGTAAAACAAATTAACGATACTTTAAATGTTACCAAAGCTAAAATTGCTAATATCCGCAAGCAATTGGAAGAAAAGAAAAATGATGCTGATTTCTCAACTGTGTCGCAAAATTTAGTTGCTGAATATATTGAAGTAATTCAGGCACAAAGAAAATTCTCTATCGACTTTATCATGCAAAATGCTACCTCGTTGGCTAGCTATATGGCATTGTATCAAAAAATTGATGAAAACACTTTCACTTTAAACGAGAACAAAGATATTCAGTTTGTGAAAATTGTAGCTTCATCTATGAGAGCTCTTTACCCTGAGCATGAGTATACCAAAGCAATTTTGGCCAACTACAAAACTCTTGAAAAGAGAATGGCTAATCTAAACATGGCCAAAATGATTGAAGAAAACGGTGCTAGTTTTCCTGAAATCAAATTGCCTGATAGCAATGGTAAGGAAGTAGCTCTTTCATCTTTAAAAGGAAAATTTATTGTATTAAGTTTCTGGGCTTCTCAAGACCCAAATTCTCGTAAGCAAAATGAAATCTTAAAGAAAATCTACGACAAGTATAAAAACAAAGGTTTAAGAATTTACCATGTTTCTGTTGACCAGGATGCTGAGCTTTGGAAAAAGGCGATTAAAGAAGACAAGATGGACTGGATCAATGTTTGTGATCCTGAAACAGGAAGTGGTTACGCAACTCGTTTGTTAAACGTACAAAGAGTTCCAGCTAACTACCTAATCGACCAAAGAGGTGAAATTGTTGGTAAAGATCTTTTTGCAAGAAGATTGGAAGAAAAAGTTGCTGAATACGTAAAGTAATACAACTAAAATAGATTAAGTGCCTAAAGTACAAAGGTGAAAACTTATTTTCATTACTTTTAAACTTTAGGCATTTTAAGTACATGATACTTTCTCATGAGTAAAAACAAAAAAATATATTTTGCTTCGGATGTGCATTTAGGAGCACCTGCTTTAAAGAATAATCGTGAACGCGAATTGTTATTTGTAAAGTGGTTGGATACAGTAAAAACCGATGCCGAAGCAATTTATCTAATGGGTGATATTTTCGATTTCTGGTTCGAGTACAAACGTGCAGTGCCCAGAGGATTTACCCGAGTATTAGGAAAGCTGGCCGAAATTACCGATTCGGGAATTCCTGTACATTTCTTTACCGGAAATCACGACATATGGGTGTTCGATTATTTGCCAAGCGAAACTGGCGTAATCGTTCATCGTGATATTGTAAAAACCGAACTTCAGGGTAAGAAATTCTTTTTGGGACATGGCGATGGATTAGGGCCATACGATAAGGGATATAAGATTCTGAAAAAGATCTTTACCAATAAGTTTCTGCAATGGTCGTTTGCCAGAATACATCCCAATTTTGCAATTTGGTTGGCACACAATTGGTCGGGGCACAGTCGACTTAAAAATGGCAAGATTGAAGCAGATACATTTAGAGGCGAAGACAAAGAATGGTTGGTGCTATATGCCAAAGATGAACTGAAAAAGGAACATTTCGACTATTTCATTTTCGGACATCGTCACTGGCCTTGCAATATCGATTTGAATGGCAAAAGCAGATATATCAATACTGGCGATTGGGTAACACATTTTACTTATGCCGTGTTGGATAATGGTGTAATGGAATTGAAAGAATTCGAAAAACCTGTTTAGATTATCGTAGAGACTTAGCACTGCTACGTCTCGACATCAAAAAATATTGAAATGGAATTTTTATACATCGCAATTGGAATTGCCAAAGGGATAATTATTGCCTGGTTAATTCTTAGAAAAAAAATATCGCATCAAGCATCTCTGCATCGTGAGGAATTGCTAAAGCAGGAAAATGCTTTTATCAATGAAAAAAGTGAATTATCGCACCAATTATCGATATTGGAAGAGCGTGCAAATAACATAAAACGCGAAAAAGAGGAAATAGCGAATTTGCTGGGCGAAGAAAGAGATAAAAACGAAAACTTAACCCGTTCGGTATCTATTTCGGCTACCGAAAGAAAGAATTTGGAAGAGCGATTGGTAAACCAAAAGCAGGAACTGGAAGAATTACAAAAGAAGTTCACCACAGAATTCGAGAATATTGCCTCTAAAATCCTGAAGGAAAACACCAAAGAGTTTACTACATCGAACCAAAAGAATATGGATGATATTCTAGGTCCGATCAAGGAAAAGCTGACTTCGTTCGAAAAGAAGGTTGAGGAAACGTACGATAAGGAATTGCGCGATAAAATCAGCCTGAAAGAAGAGGTAAAAAAGCTTTATGATCTGAATGCAAAGATTAGCGATGAAGCTAATAACCTAACCAAAGCCTTAAAGGGTGATGTGAAGAAACAAGGCAACTGGGGCGAAGTTGTATTAGAAAGAATATTAGAACGTTCGGGTCTTTCGAAAGGAGAAGAGTACGAGCGCGAAGTGGTGACTCACAACAGCGAAGGACAAACCATTCGCCCTGATGTAATCATTCGTTTGCCTGAAGAGAAGCATGTAATTGTTGATTCGAAGGTTTCGCTAGTGGCATATGAACGATTTGTGAATTCCAACGGAGAAGAGGACAAGGACAAGTTCCTAAAAGATCACGTCACCTCCATGAAAGCTCATGTGAAGGAATTGTCTAATAAGCATTACCAAAGTTCCGATGAACTCAACTCGCCTGATTTTGTATTGATGTTTGTTCCAATTGAATCATCCTTTGCTATGGCGGTACAGGCAGATCACGAATTGTTTAGCTATGCATGGGAAAACAAAATTGTAATTGTGAGCCCTTCTACCCTATTGGCAACCTTGCGCACCATTGCCTCAATATGGAAACAGGAGCATCAAAACCGAAATGTTTTGGAAATTGCTCGCCAAGGTGGAGCTCTTTACGACAAATTTGTAGGTTTTGTTGAGGACATGATCAGTTTAGGCAGACAAATGGATACGGCTAAAAAAACTTACGCTACCTCGATGAACAAACTAACCGAAGGTCGTGGTAACCTAATTCGAAGTGCTGAAAAAATTAGAGAGCTGGGTGCTAAGGTGAAGAAAAAACTACCTCAAGCCTTAATCGATAGAATGGATGATGCTCCGATACTGAAAGAATAGTTTCAATTGAGGTAACAATGATATTGAGCCACGATTTTTCGTGGCTTTTTTTGTGGGTAAATCTTCTACTCCCCCCTACAATAGTTGACTCGTTTTACTACAGGAGGGTAAATTTGGCTAAAGGCACCTCCTTTTCGCTACAGGACTACCTATTGGGGCTACAGGCGATACATTTCGGCTACAGGAATATGACTTTTGTCTACAGAGGTATAGAAATTGACTACAGGCGTGCCAAAACTGTTGGAGGCCTTATAACTGCTGGCTTGTTTTTAGTCTGGAAGATAAAGTTTGCCTACTGATTTACTATATATCTATACAGACAGCATTAATGCTGTCTCTACCTCTAATACTTACATACCCTCTTAAGCCCCTACAATAGTTGACCTCTTTTGCGATAAGTGAGTAATTTAAACGTTAGGTATGCCAAAATGGCCATAGGACAGTTCATTTACCCGATAGGCCCTTCATTTTAGCGATAGGCGAACGTTTTTGGCGATAGGAATATCAAAATTCGCGATAGGACATGCTGTTATAGGGTCACTAAAAATCTTAATCATTTTCAAATCCAAATAAAAAAGGACACGTCATGACGTGTCCCTACAGATTATTTTATTATTAATTCTTCATTGTTAATTACCGATTGCATCAAGGGCTTCACCAATCCACCCCCTCAACTTCTCAATATTCTCAATCCCTACCGATAATCGAATGGTTCCCGGTAGTGGATATTTGGCTCCCCAAACAGGTTCTACCGGCAAAAGAATGGTATCTACTTCGCCAAGGGTTGGCACCAAAGGAATATGATTTTCTAAAGCGGCTATAAAGCGATTGCATTTCTCGCGTTTGTCTTCATCCGATTCTCCTTTGATGTCGAAGGTGACCATGCCACCAAAGCCTTTGTCGCCAAACAGGGCAACAGCTTCTTTTCGGGTTGGGTGAGATTCCAACTGGGTACAATACCTCTTCAATTTTAGGATGATTTTGCAGGAATTCTGCCAATGCAAGTGCATTATCGCAATGCTGCTTGAAACGCAAGTTGAAACTCTTTAGCTGAGTTCCCAAACGGTAGGCATCATCAGGACTTAGAAAGTGTCCTGCCCATTTGCGATACTCAATGGCTTCCTTCATCAGCTCCTCATCTTTACCACAAATTACACCGGCAGTAATGTTACCATGTCCGCTCATGTATTTGGTTGCAGAATGGATCACCAAATCGGCACCGTCAACCAATGGTTTCCACAGATATGGAGTTCCGAAAGTATTGTCTACAATAATTTTGCAATCGTATTGCTTTGCCAGTTCCATGATTCGCTTTACATCAGCCACAATCAACATTGGGTTGGAAACCGCTTCGAAATACAGGAATTCTGGTTGAATCTCCTTTAACATGCGCTCCAATTCCTCGAAATCATACAGTCCATCATTGGCATAAAAACGGTGCACATCCAGATTGCGACGCTTGATCAAAACCGTATCGATAAATGAATTGGTACCTCCATAAATTTCATGGAAGAACAGCCAAGGTCGGGTATCTTTTCCCTTTTGGAAAACTGATACTGCCACATCAATGGCAGCCATTCCAGTTTCTACCAACAAAGCCCACTTGCAGCCTTCCAGCTCCATGATTTGCTGCTCAATCGCAACAGTGGTTGGGTTTCTATAGCGTGAATAAATATAATTCTCCGGCTCGTGCGGATGATCCAATTCTTCAGCGAATGCTTCCTGGGTGGTTTTCGAATCTTTTAGGTTGAAACCCGCTTCACGGTAAAGCGGTGTGTGTGATGCGTTGATGTTTTTTTTCATGGTCAATATATTGCTTTCGTAGAGACGTAGCAATGCTACGTCTTTACAGTTCTTTCTAATTTATATATTTCGTAATTCTTTCTCTGGTGTTATCACATCCGATTCATAATAGAATTCTGCCCTATCGATGATTTCTCCAATAAATACAATTGCCAACGAAACCGGAAGAATCAATTCCAATTTCAAATCGAGCAAAATATAAGGTATCAATAAACAAATAATTCTAAGCAAAGATAGTATTGGGAAGTAGGCTATGTCTTGATTTTTTAATGCACGCTTGCGCCAAACGTAAATAATGCCCTTTAGCAAAATGATGATCTCGATGAGAATGGATATCTCTGCCATACAGGCAAAGAGCAAAATGCCTGTTAGCAATACCATGCCTGAATGTAAGACAAGATGGTCCTTTCTTTGCAGTAGTTTGTAGACCATATCTACCGATATCAATGCAAAAATTCCAAAGGCCAAAGCTACATAGCCAAACATTTCATAGCTGGTAAGCAGTTGTAATCCGGTAAGTCCTAAAAATCCTGAAAAGGAGAAGATCTCTCTACTCAACCAGGAACCTTTTAAGTTGAGAATGAATCGCCACATGCGCATTTTCTTTCCAATATGAAGCGATGTTAATCCAATGGCCAAAACAGAAACTATGGCAAAAGGGATCAATTGCATATCTATGGCACCCATCAAATGAGCTGCCTGCCAAGCTACCAATCCTGCAACGGCAATGGTAAACAGCACCAAGGTCCATTCCTTGTCCAATGCCACCTTATCTTTTGACTTTGGTAGCCATTCTTCTATCTTTTTCTCATCAATTTCTATCTGATCGGTATTCTCCACCTTTGGTGCCGTATTTTCTTCTCTTAGCGGAATCAATTGAATGGATGGTTTGATGCCCATATCCACAAAACCGGGTATTACTCGATCTTCTTCCTTCAAATCCAAAAGCCCAAAATCCAGCGCTCCTACCGGACAAGATTCCACGCAAGCAGGACGTTTTCCATCCGAGATTCTATCCACACAGAAATTACATTTCTCAACAATCTTGGTAGTTGGATTGAATTTTGGTGCATCATACGGACAAGCCCAGGTGCAATAGGTACAACCAATGCATGCCTCGGCATGATGAATGATGGCTCCCGTTTTTTCATCGCGAGTGTAGGCCAATGCAGGACAGTTCTTCATGCAAGGAGCATCCTCGCAATGGTTACAGGCCAATGAAAAATGGAAAACAGGCAATCCTGGATGTTTGATTTTATTTCCAGTATTTACCTCTCTCCAGTTTATACGAAAATCGGTTCCGTTTTCTATGCTGCAACCTGCCACGCATGCATTACAGCCTACGCATCGATTGGTGTTGAATATGAATGAGTTTTTTTTCACGATCCTTTAAAATTATAATTTAAAGTCAATCCTATTTTTATCATTATCCTCAAGCCGGATTAGCAACTCCCGCTTGAACTAACTATTGCTTTAATTCTATTCTTAATTGATAATTACTCATTATTAATTTTCTTCAGATTAATCCATGTATTGTGAAAAGCGGTACCGTGTCCCATATCAGTTTCGCATCCTTTGGTAAACAGGTTTGGTGCAGCGCCCAAATGAGATTGATGACCATTGGTCAGTACTACATTTCCTCTGCGTAATCCCAAATCATACTGCAGTTTTACTTCTGCTCTTCCCTGATGGTTATAAATTTCAATTTTTTCACCATTTTTCATCTCCTTATCTTCAGCATCCAATGGATGAACAAAAAGATAGGCTTCGGGTTCAAATTGCTTGATCACATTTAAATTGCCAAACTGTGAATGAATTCGATTCTTTGAGTTTGGCGATATCAACTGAAACTCAAATTCACTTTGTTCTGGCAAAGGAACGTAATCGGGTAGTTCATCCACTCCCCAAAGTTTCTTTGCGACTCACTATACAGCTCAATTTTGCCGGAAACAGTTGGAAACTGGTAATCTGAGAATGGTATTTCCTCGAAAGAGTTTGCCAATTGCGGACCTTTCTTCAGTTGTTCCAGACTTAATTCAGGAAAATCTTTCAGGAATCCATTCAAATATTCTTCGATTGCCTCATCGTTTGGCTCTGGTATATTTTCCTTGATTTCTTCATCTGTGAATCCCAATTGCTTTGCCAGCAGATAATAAATTTCCGTTTCAGGTTTTACCTCGCCCACCGGTTCCATTACTTTCTGTCTCAATTGCACATAAGGATTCCAATAAGAGCCAATGATATCGGATTGTTCGAACATATTTTTTGCTGGTAGAATAATATCAGCTTCCAAAGTAGTGTCGGTCATGAACTGATCCACAACCACTCTAAAGTCTGCCTTTCGAAATGCCTTTCGAATCTTATTGGTATCCGGATTTTGCGACAAAGGATTTCCCCTTTCAACCCAAATGAACTTCACTTCCGGATCTTTGATATTCAATAAATCCTCACCCAATTTGGCTACTGATATCTTCCTTCTGAAACTTGGATGTTCGCATCCCGGGAAGTATGATTCTGGTTCTTTCAAATCATCGAACACATAGCTCTGAAGATTTGCATAATGAAAACAAGCACCCGTTTTCCCAATATTTCCTGTAATCACCGACAATGCTAATATACAGCGAGTGGTTTGACCACCGTTTTCATATCGCTGCATACCGTAACCAGGAATCAATGTCATGGCATCTGTTGTTCCAATTTCTTTTGCCAATTCCTGAATGGCTTCCACCGGAATACGACAAATTTCTGACACTTTCTCCAATGTATATTTATCAGCTCGCTCTTTGAATTGCTCAAAGCCAAGTACGTATTTCTCTATAAATTCATGATTGATCCAATCATTCTGAATCAATTCTCTTGCAATCCCTAAAGCCAAGGCTGCATCGGTTCCCGATTTAATTTGGAAGAGTGAATTCGCACGCTCGCTGGAAGGAGTTCTGCGGGGATCAACCACAATCAATTTCGCACCTTTTTCCTGTGCCTTTTCAACAGGAATCATCTCTTGAATATTGGTTTCGGCAGGATTCTTTCCCCACAATAAAATAAGTCTGGCATTCTCTAAATCCCAGGGTGCATTGTGTTTGTTGGCACCTAAGGTCAGTCGAGTGGCCTCCAATCCTGCAGGCCAACAAAGATTTCCATAGGTAGTTGTTGCGCCTCCAAACAGTTTCCAGAAGTTTGCTCCTACTCCATTCAACAAACCAGACATGCCACTAGCTGCAAAATAAAGGATTGAATGTGATCCAAAGCTCTGCTTACAGTTTTTCAACTGTTCAACAATGGTATTCAATGCCTCATCCCATGAAATACGTTCGTATTTTCCTTCAGCTATTCGCTTTTGCGGATACAAAATTCTCTCCTTCGAATTGGCGCGTTCCACATAAGCCAAACCTTTAATACATGGTCCTTCTGGTGTAGCAAGATTTTCAGGATGTGGGTCAATTCCAATCACTTTATCGTTCTCTACACGAACTTTAATACTACAGGTGCTGTAGCAATTTCTCGGACAAGCTGTTGAATAGGTTTTCATTGGTTCGTAATCTCAAAATTCATGGAAAATTAATCAAAAAAAAGAAAAGGGAACAATTGCACTATAAAGTCTTGTGCTTGTTCCCTCTTTTATAAGTTTTCTTATTTACAATTCAATCCTCTTTAGGATATTTAAAGTGCAATTTTTTACATGGATATAAATAGATTAAAAGACAATCGATTTTGTTTCACATCAATATTTTTGTGATATAACAAATTACCTATCTTGTAATATCTAACTCCTAATCTGGCGTAGACTTTTTTTATTTTCTTTTCCACCCCAAAACCAATCCAATAACCTGTCTGATTATCCTTTATTTTCATGTCTCTTAACTCGAAAGAATCCGATTCGTCATTATAAAATCGGTTAACTATAGTATAATAGTCGGCATTAAAATTCTTCTCTGCCAATATACCACCAAGTATGTGCCATTTTAGTTTTTTGCTGTAAAAATCATATTTCACAGCAAAAGGAATACTTAATTTGGTTGCTTCTATTGTATGTGTATTATCAAATTTATAGCCTGGAATTTCATCATGAAATTCTTTTTTCACATCCAATTTGCTTAATTGAAGTTCTAGTTGTAAGCTAAATTTTTCCGACAATCTAGGCGTATAAATATTGAATGCAACTCCAATAAAAGGATTCAACTGATTAATATCCTGATTATAATAATAGTAATAAGATGATTTGTTATCTATATATAATTTTTCAAAATTAAATCCCGCAATTGGACCAAACTGGGTTTTCACCCATGGAATATCAGCCTTACTTTCGTGATAATTCATCCCTCCTGAAATATTATAATCCCTAATTAATTCTGTCAAGTATTTTTCTGAAAACTCAAATCTTTGAAGAGATACTTTTCCTTCCATCCTATCCTTAACCAAAAAGAACAGAATCCCTTTCCATCTTTTGTTTTCTGTTTTAACCTCTCCAAAATCATCTTTCTTTTTTATATATTTCTCTAACAGATGTATTTCACCATTATTTTTTTGCACATAAAAGCTTGATGCCTTTTTATAAAGATTGATTTCTCCTTCAATCAACAACTCTACAAAAGAATCATCAACAACACCATTAACAAAAGTTCTGTTTCCATCAATGGCATATCGAATGATTTCATCAGAACTGAACTTCTGTTTTCTCTCATCCTTCCTGAATATACAATACCGATAATTTTTTGATTTTAGAGTGTATGCCACCTGTCCATGTAAAGTATCTCCTTTTGTTGTTATGACATATCCTTTTCTGAAGTCGTTTTGTGAAAATGCAGAGAAAGTTAGTAAACTCACTAATGACAGCAGTACTATTAAATGTTTTTTCATAATTAAATAGGGGTTAGTAATGAATTAGTCACTTAAAATAGAAAATTAAGACTATACCTCCTATTGTTATGTACTTAAATTACATCTAAATTACTTTGATTCAAAGCGTAATAATTAACCAAGTCTCACTCTTTGTTTTATAAGTTAAATAAAAAACCTGACAGATCAATATTCTATCAGGTTTTCATATTTTCTTATAGATTTTATTTTACAGCTTAGCAAGCCTCAACCTTCATTTCAGCCTCTATGATCTTAGCCAAACGTTGAACTCCAGCAATTGCTTTTTCGTTGTTAACATATGAGAAGTTCAAACGCATAGTATTGGTTCCGCCTCCATCGCAATAGAATACATTACCAGTTACGAAAGCCACTTTCTTTTCAATTGCTTTGTGGAACAATTCCAAGGCATCCATATGCTCAGGTAAGGTAATGAAAAGGAACATTCCTCCTTCAGGATGGGTCCATTTCACTCCTTCAGGCATACATTTTTCCAACTCTGCCAACATTACATCTCTGCGCTGGTGGTACAAATCGATGGTCTTTTTCAGGTTCGCTTCGAAATGCTCCGACTTCATATAACGAACCGCCAATTTCTGAACGAAAGTTGGTGTACACAAGTCTGACGACTGCTTGGCAACTACAATTTTGTCGTTCACATCTTTTGGACCTAAAACCCAACCAATACGCAAACCAGGTGCGAAAGTCTTAGAGAAGGTTCCCAATGTGATTACATGATCATCATTGTCCAAATCATACATCATGCGCTGTGGTTCTCCTTCGAATCTCACCTCTCTATAAGGACAATCCTCAACAATCAACACATCGTATTTATGTGCCAATGCAATAATCTCCAAACGACGAGATTCAGGCATGGTAATTCCTGTTGGGTTTTGGAAATCAGGAATGATATAGATGAATTTTGGCTTAATACCTTGCTCTGCCAATTCAATCAACTTGGCTTCCAATAGCTCAGCACTCATTCCATACTCATCCATTGGTACTCCTTCCATTTTAGCTCCATAAGCCTGGAAAGCACTAATTCCACCAAGATAAGAAGGCAAACCGCAGATCACAACGTCTCCTTGGTTCACAAAAACTTTTCCAACCAAATCCAGACCTTGCTGCGATCCGGTAGTTACAATCATGTTGTCTAATTCGCACTGCACTCCTTCATTCTGATATCTCTTCAAAAGAAGTTCTCTCAATTCAGTAACCCCTTCCGTTGCATCATATTGCAATACCTCTGCGCCTTCTTCCTTCAACATGGTTGAGATGATCTCATCCAAATTGTCAACAGGGAAAGATTCTGGTGCTGGCAGTCCTCCAGCAAAAGAAATTACTTCAGGGTTTTGGGTCAATTTTAGGATCTCACGAATAGCAGATCTTTTGATGTTGTTGCTAATGCTGGAAAATGTTCCTTTTAAATCGCTGATCATTGTGTTTGGTTTTTGTTTTATTGAGACGCAATGCCTTACGTCTATAATGTTTGTTGTTTAATTTATTTTGGATTGTTACACCCCTTCACCTATCGGCACTTCCACTTAAAGGGGAGATAGCTACAGCCGAAGGGGTACAATTATTCATTATTAATTGATACTTATTAATTGATTTACAGCCAATTTTTGCGCATGCGTTCCCACTTCTTGTCGCGGTTTTCGATTACGCATTGGATATCGGCATCGCTCATGTGCTTGAAACGTCCCTGCTTTTTTAGGTATTCTTCAACCGATTTGAATTCCTTAGGATTTCTGTTCAATTTGTATTCACCATCCTCATATTCTGCAAGGAAAATCAAACCACAATCCACTGCATCTTTTGCAATTTCTACCGATGTTTCGGTTGGAGTTCCCCAGCCTGTTGGACATGATGCATACACGTGGATAAAGCTTGCACCTTTAACGTGCTTAGCCTTGTTTACCTTGTTAATAAAATCCTGAGGATAACCAATACTTGCAGTAGCAGCGTAAGCAATATCATGAGCAGCAATAATCTCAAACAAGTTCTTCTTGTGAGTTACCGTTCCCGGGATATTTTGACCTGCTGGAGTCGTAGTCGTTTTGGTTCCGTAAGGAGTCAAACCACTCTTCTGAATTCCGGTATTCATGTAAGCCTCGTTGTCGTAGCAGATGTATAATACATCATCGTTGCGATCAATCATTCCTGATAGTGCCTGGAATCCGATATCGGCAGTCCCACCGTCACCGGCGAATACTACAGTTTTGAAATCTTTTTGTCCCAATGCTTTGGCTCCTGCAGCAATACCTGCAGCCATACTTGCTGAACCTGGAAAAGTTGTAATAATTGCATTTGAATTGAATGCCATTTGTGGATAAATGAATCCTACTGCCGACATACAACCAGCTGGAAGAGCAGAATAGGTACGCTCGCCCAATACTTTTAATGCCAAACGTACAGCAATACTACCGCCACATCCGGCACAAGCTTTATGACCATAGAAAAACTCCTTCTCGGTCATGTTTTTCGCATTCACTTTTGGGATATCTAATACTTTAGTCATTGCCTTCTACATTTAAGCTGAAAAATTCTACTGTCTCTTCACTCTTGTTCTCCAATCCTGCATACAACTTGTTATACATATCTTCGATTTCTGCTTTTGTAATATCGCGACCACCTAAACCGCCAACAAAGTTGCTTTTGTACACATATTTGTCAATCTGAGAAATGGCTGAGTTCACATTGGTGTAAACGGTTCCTTCGTATCCGAAAGAGATGTCTTTATCGATAACACCCATTGCTTTTACTCTTCTGGCCAAATCCTTCACTTCCTGAACTGGGAAAGGACGCATGTAGCGGATTTTCAACAATCCAACTTTTTTGCCTTCTGCACGAAGCTTGTCAACAACCACACGAACGGTACCGCAAACACTTCCCAAGGCTACCAATACAACTTCAGCATCTTCGCACATGTATTCCTCTACCATGCCATGATATTTTCTGCCAAACATTGCCGCAAAATCCTCATCGGTTTTGTGAATCACGTCAATGGCATTGAACATGGCCTCATTTTGCTGATACTTGAACTCAGTATTGTCATCCGGACGAGAACTAAAACCTAGGTTCTTAGGATTCTCAAAAGACATCTTGTTTGGAGTCTCGAATGGAGGCAAGAATTCATCTACCATTTCCTGCTCTGGAATCTCAACCAACTCGTAGGTATGAGTCAGGATGAAACCATCCAAGTTCACCATCATTGGTGTCAATACATCTTTGTGCTCCGCAATTTTGTATGCCTGGATGATCATATCCAATGCTTCCTGTGCGTCTTCCACATATACCTGAATCCAACCTGAATCCAAAAGGGAAAGTGAATCGCGCTGGTCTCCATAGATACTCCATGGCAAAGCAACTGAACGGTTGGCATTCATCATTACAACTGGCCAACGACCACCACTACAGTAATGAAGTCCTTCGGCCATATATAACAATCCCTGAGAAGAAGATGCTGTAAAAGTTCTGGCTCCAACTGCACTGGCACCCATGGTTGCTGAGATTGCAGAGTGCTCAGACTCTACATGCATATATTCCGCAACCATTTCGCCTGCCTCAACCATTTCAGACAAACGCTCAACCGTAATGGTCTGCGGAGTGATTGGGTATGCAGCTACCACATGTGGACGTGAAAGTTTCACGCCTTGTGCTACTGCCTCATCACCTGATATGAATATTTTATTTGATTTCATTGATCTTTCTTTTGCGATTATCGGACAAGCCTTGTCATGTCCCTACTCTTTAACCATTTCAATTGCATCCTTCGGACACTCGTGGGCACAAACCCCACAGCCTTTGCAATAATCCATGTCGATTTTGATTTTGCCATTGTCTTTCATGATGGTTCCATCAGGACAAAGCAAGTAGCAACGCAAGCAGTAAATACATTCATCATGATTTACTACAGGCTTAAAGGTTCTCCAACCTGCATTCTTTTCAGGAAGAAATCCGGCATCGTATTGTGGGCCCGTTGGGTAATCATCAATATGAGTTGGAGTTTTATATTCTGTATGTTTTGGACGATTCATTTTAATCAATTGTCAATTATTAACTCTTAATTGTTAATTAGCTCGTATGCTCTCTCTACAATCTTCTCATTCAGCTGAGCCAACTTTGGCTTCATCTCGGTATGAATACTAGCAATTGCAGCTTCCTTACTTACCAAACCCGATGCCGCAGCCAAAGCACCATACATTGCCGTATTGGTAATTGGTCTGCCCAATACCTCCATAGCCAAGCTAGTCGCATCAATTCCTCGCAAGTCCAATCCTTTCAATTGTTCGCGATATTGCTCTACATTTCTGGTGTTGATCAATACACATGCATTTGGTTTGATTCCTTTTTCGAATCCAGGAACAATTAGCGTTTCGTCCATTACTACAACAAAGTCGCTCTCCTGAACTTCGCTTCGATCATGAATTTTTGTGTCATCAATTTTAGTGAATGCCAATACAGGCGCTCCTCTACGCTCAGGTCCGAATGATGGGAAAGCCAAAGCATGCTTTCCACCGTGAACACTGGCAGCAATTCCTAACAAACGAGAAGCGGTAAACCCTCCTTGACCTCCTCGTCCGTGCCATCTGATTTCTTTCATTATCTATTTAGTGTTTGTCTTTTTCAATTCAATTATTGCTTCTCTACCTGTCTCAATTACTTCTAAATGGAGAGAAACCCAAAACCAGCTCCTAAAGACTAATTTTTGTCTTTACCAATTATTCATTACTCATTATTAATTGCTCATTGAGAGTAAGCGTAATTTTGTCTTGTAAAAATACCCATCAACCAAATGATTTACTAGCATATAGAATAATTATAGAAAACTATTCTATGCAGCATACAGTTGTAAAGAATTTATATCTTTACAAAAGCCAAAATCAGACATATGAATAGAAAATTTTTCTCCTATGGAAAATCTGGACAGAACCGATCGTAAAATTTTAGAACTTCTTCAACAAGATTGTAGAATCACAATTAAGGAGTTAGCAGAAAAGCTGCACCTAAGCAACACTCCGGTTTATGAACGTGTAAAGAAGCTGGAAAGAAGTGGAATTATCAAAAACTATGTTGCTGTTCTAGATCCTGAAAAGATCGATAGAAATATGGTAGTGTTCATTTCGGTGTCGATTACACGACATACACGCGATGTGGTCGATCAGCTTACAAAGGATGTGTTGGCACTTCCCGAGGTAATGGAATTTTATATTACTTCCGGTAATTTTGATGCCATGCTAAAAATCATGGTGAAGGACATGAATGCCTTTCAGTATTTTATACAAGAAAAATTATCGAAGTTCGAATACATTACTCGATTTAACAGCACTTTCGTGATTTCTTCTTCGGATAAGATTGGTTATGATTTGTGATTTATTGCCGTAGAGACACTTCATGACGTATCCACAATGACGATATATCTATAAATAAAAAGGACACGCCGTGACGTGTCCCTACATTACAATTTTTTCTTTTTCAAATCTCCGTCATAATTAATCAATCCAGCATCTTTGCTATTGTCATTCAACCAGGGTTTTATTCCATCCGATTTTTCAATCTTGTCTCTTTCCTGATCCAACTCATCTTCGGAATAGGAATACATCATTTCAGCCGAAAGTACATTTTTTATCGCCTGAATTTTCTTTAGTTTGGCAATCTCCTCACTAATTCCTTCTCCTTCAATTGTGACAATTATCTTTCCCTCATCATGCAAGTGATAATCACACAAATCACTGTCTTTAAGTTGCCCTACCAAATGTTCGGTATTCTCTGGAAGTACACGAATTACTACACTGGATATATTCATATTTTCTTAATTTATTAGAACATGTAAAGACGCAAGCCTTGCATCTCAATAGAATAAATTTATGAATTTTAATTGTTTACTCCTTCAGAAACTTTATCCTTTAAATTGGATTCCTCAATACCAAATTTTTCTCTAAACTCAGCAGTAAACAAGTTTTCGATATTAATGCTAACATCGGCCTGAGGAACATGACATTGTGAACAGTTAAAGTACGCCATATTCAAATCCTTCACCTCCTTTACATACACTTTGTTATCTTCCTTAGGGTTTGAATAAACGCCAGCTTTTACCTCCAGTTGTGGACGCCAGCTTTGAAAGTGGGTTTTGGAGATTTCACGAGCCCCCGATTCTTTCACCTTGTCGGGCATATGGCAACTCAAACAAATATTGTTGTCCCTTTTAATTGGGAAGAATCCAGCAGTTGTATGTGGAATCATTGGAGGTGCATTTTCGAAAGAGCGGTTGATGGTTATGCCTGTTTCAGGTTTATCCTCATTAAAATTGGCCTTCATTTTAAAATTGGTTTCATCCGAATACAAATCTGCATCAATAAAACCCAATTGATCTTCATCAATTTCTTTCTCTTTAGGCTGATTACAAGCAACTAAAAAGAACAAAGCAATTAGGGATAGATATTTCATGTTTTTAGATTTTATTTAATCTCTTCATTATTTTTTAAAATCGAATTTTAACGAATATTTCATCGCATTATCATTGCAAACCTCAATGCATCTTCCGCAATTGGTACAGGCTCCGCTGCGTATAAAATCACTTTCCTTGCCTACAATATCCAAAACAGGTTCTTCCACACAAACATCGAAACAATCCATACAATGGGTACATTTCTCTTTGTCGTGCTTCACCTTAATTACAGCTTGCTTTCCTATAAGGGAATAGAATCCTCCCAAAGGACAAATGTGTCCACACCAACCTGCTTTTAAAACAAACAGATCTACAAAGAAAATTACAGCAACAATTCCCCATCCTGCTCCAGAACCAAAAACAACAGCCCTGTGAAGCATAGATATCGGACTTATAATTTCGAAGGCTGCCATTCCAAATATTGCAGAAACAATTAGGCTTAAAGCCAAAATGTAATATCTCAGATTTCTAGAAACAGAAACCTTCGCTTCTGTCTCTATCTTAAAAATCTTGCGCAAGCGAAATGCGATATCGGTTATGATATTCATCGGACAAATCCACGAACAGAACATTCTTCCTCCTATCAGTGTATAGATCAGGAAAATCAATAATGCTCCTAACAATACTGAGCTTGACGCAATAAATCCAGATACCAATATCTGTAACACAGCATAAGGATCACTCAAATGAAGGTAATCAGCAATGATGGCAGAACTATAATTGCCCCGAAGGACTTCCCATCCAAAATAGTTTCCTCCTGCAAAAAGGAACAGAAAGGACAGCTGAATGATTCGTCTTAGTATTAAAAACTTATATTTTTTCATTCAATCGTTTTTTATAATGAATTAGTATCAAATTTTAATTCTCTTTTCACCCTTTCGCCAGTCGGCACTTTGTTCACTCGTGTTAAATTTAAATGTGTTCACGAGCTCCGCTTTGCTACGGTTCCCTAGAAGGGAAAGATTCTTAGAATAAACAGAACTATTAAATTCTATTTATGTACTAAGTTTAATTTTTGTTTCTCCCTTTTAGGGGAGATGTCCGATAGGACAGAGGGGTGCTTATACCCTATTGACACTAGTCATCAATTAAATCATCATCATTCAAGTAATCGATAGCCGACTTCACATCCTTTTCATCATCTTCTTTTTCGACTTGATCATGGATTCGTTTCTCATCTTCTTTTTCCCAGCTTTTAATGTAATGGTCTCCAACTTTACCAGTTGCTTTATGCAAAGGCAGAACAAAAATGGCAGCCTTCCCGGCAACACAAGCCTGCTCACACATTCCGCAGCCAGTACAAACACCAGAGTGAACTACAGGAAGTAGCTTGGCATGCTTACCAGTTCTTTCATTTACCTCATAATCCAGCGTTATGGCTTTATCAATTAACGGACAGGTGCGATAACAAGCCTCACAACGAATTCCCCAATACGCCAAACAAGATTCTTTATGAATCACTGCCAAACCCATTTTAGAATTCATTACATCTGGCTTCTCTTCTTCTTTGGTCAGATTTTTTAAATCCAAAGCTCCCGAAGGACAAGAATCCGTACAAGGCATATCGGTACACAAGTAGCAAGGAATCGTTCTCGGTTCGAAAAAGGGTGTTCCATTTGCAATGCCATCACCTGGTTCTGCAAGCTTCAGCGTATCATACGGACAAGCTTCAACACATTGTCCGCACTTGATACATGCTTTCAGAAAGTCTTTTTCTTTTAAAGCACCAGGAGGACGAAGTACATAGTCAGCCTTGGAGTTTGCTTTGATGGATTTCCCCCAAATTAAACCGCCACCCCCTACAAATACAGCTCCTTCCAGTACTCGTTGAATTACTTTTCTTCTCGACACCATAAATTCTTTTTGAATTATGAATTATGCTTTGCTTATTTTCACTGCACACTTCTTAAAGTCTGTCTCCTTCGACATCGGGCAAGTGGCATCCAAACAAAGTTTATTTACAAACACCTTCTCGTCGAACCATGGTAAGTATACCAAACCTCTTGGCACACGGTTTCTTCCACGAGTTTCGATATGGGCTTTGATGCGTCCTCGCCTTGATTCAACCCAAACCAAATCACCTTCTGTAAAACCTTGCTCAGCGGCATCTTTCGGGTGGATGTAACAAAGTGCTTCCGGAACTGCACGGTACAATTCAGGTACACGCATGGTCATGGTTCCCGAATGCCAGTGCTCCAATACACGACCCGTACACAACCAGTAAGGATATTCTTTATCCGGCACCTCAGGGGCTTCCATATATGGACGGAAGAAGATCTTCGCTTTATTTTTCAAATCGACTTTTGGCTTCGACATATCAGGCTTTGCAATCGATCCTTGAGGCATATTCTTCAATGCCTTTCCGTAGAATGCAAATGGTCCAACATCTGCTTTCTTGGCATATACATCATATTCCGAATTGAAGCGCCATAGCGTTTCTTTGCCATCGACTACAGGCCATTTCAAACCTCTACAGTGATGGTAGGTATCAAAATCAGCCAAATCGTGCCCATTACCCGTACCAAACTTGCGATATTCTTCCCAAATGTATTTGTGGATGAAGAATCCGTAGCCTTCAAATGGTTTTCCATCCGATCCTTTCACCTTACGCTTGTCTCCTCCGGCTTCGGTATTGATCTTACCTTCTCCAATCGGATCAGGCCATGCATATTTCTTTGCATCCTCGTTGGCAAACAGCACATCGTATAAGGTATCCTCCGTAGAGTAACCCATGGCCTTCGCTCCTTCCAAAACATCTGGCAAACCATCCTTCAATCCAGGAACTTTCTGAGCTCCCCAAACTTCCTTCAGTTTAAATCGCTTCGATAATTCAACAAACTGCCAGATATCGGGCATTGCCTCACCAACCGGAGTCACCTGTTGCTTCCAGTGCTGGGTTCTGCGCTCAGCATTACCATATGCTCCCCACTTTTCGTAGATCATCGCCGAAGGCAAAATCAAATCAGAAACCTTAGCCGAAATACCTGGGTAAGCATCGGAACAAACTATGAAGTTATCCATTTGGCGAGCTGCTTTGATCCAGTGGTTCGCATTGGCCGAATTTTGATAAGGATTACAAACATTAATCCATGCAAATTTGATCTTTCCATCCTCAATATCCCGGTGGATTTTCATCAGGTGGCTCCCTACTTTAGTTGATGGTTCCTGCAGGAACTTTCCACAATTTCTCCGAAACTTCACGATGCTTGGCATTGGCAACCACCATATCCGCTGGCAAGCGATGCGCAAAGGTTCCCACCTCGCGAGCAGTACCACAAGCTGATGGCTGTCCTGTCAAACTAAAGGCTCCATCGCCTGGCTTCGATTGCTTACCTAACAAGAGGTGCACCATATATGCTTGCTCATTTACCCATGAACCTCTGGTGTGCTGATTGAATCCCATGGTCCAGTAGGAACAAACCTTACGTCCTTTTTCAATATACAAGTCGGCCAATGCTTCAACTTCTTCTTGAAATCTTCAATTGACTCTTCGGGATTTCCTTTTGCAATTTTGGCTACCGTATCCAAATCGTAAGGCTTCAATGCTTTTTTGAACTCCTCGTATTGAATGATCCAGTGATTCACCGCCTTGTCACGATGTTTCATTTCCATCACATCCCCTTCCTTGTAGCCAAGGTAAGCCAATGTTTTTCCCTCATCGGCAGTCAATTTCTTGGCAACCTCATGCTTCACGGTTTCCTTTTCCTTATCGGTAAACTTAGGATGATCTGGCGTACGCATTCCGTAACCGATATCTACAAAACCAGTTGCAAACACAGTATATTTCTTCACAAAATCCCAATCGATAGACTCGATGATTGTACACAATCTCGTGCGCAATGTAGTTCCAGATCGCTAAATCGGTGTTGGGCTTGAAGATGATTTCAATATCTGCCAAATCAGAAGTACGGTTGGTATAAGTAGAAAGGTTTACCACCTTGGTTCTTTCCGGATGGCTCAATTTGTTTTCGGTAATTCTCGACCAAAGAATTGGGTGCATTTCAGCCATGTTGGCTCCCCAGGTTACTACCGTATCGGTAATTTCCATGTCGTCGTAGTTTCCTGCTGGTTCATCAATACCGAAAGTCTGAATAAATCCTACTACTGCCGATGCCATACAATGACGGGCATTTGGATCGATGTTATGAGAACGGAAACCAGCCTTCATCAACTTCGAAGCAGCATATCCTTCCATAATGGTATACTGACCCGAACTAAAAATCCCAATCCCCGTTGGTCCCAATTCTTTCATAGCCGATTTCATGTGCTTTTCCATTTCGTCGAATGCACGTTCCCAGCTAACTGCTTTAAATTTCCCTTGTTTACTAAAATTGCCATTCTCATCAACACGAAGCAGAGGCTTTTTCAGACGGTCGGCACCGTACATTATCTTAGCATTAAAATATCCTTTGATACAGTTCAATCCACGATTTACCGGAGCCAATGGATCACCTTTTACAGCAAGTATTTTATCGTCTTTGGTGGCAATCATGATACCACAACCAGTTCCGCAGAATCGACATACAGCCTTGTCCCATGTCCAGCCACTTTCGGCCTCACGAGCTTCTGCTTTCAGAGTTTCCGGAACAGCAATTCCAACGGCAGTTGCTGCGGCGATGGCTGCCGAACTCTTTAAAAAATCACGCCTTGCAAGTTTCATATATTTTGATTTTTTTATTTTCTAAAATTGTTACTAAAGACATTCCTTCACCCTTTCGCCTGTCGGCACTTTCCCTGGAAGGGAAAGGCTCTTTGATTAGAGTATAGTGCTAAGTTCCATTTGTAGCACAAACCTAGATTTTGCGCTCTCCCCTTCTAGGAGATCCCTACAGGGATAGGGGTGTATTAGACCATACCTTATTTATGCTTCCTCTCCTGCCTTCTTAATATTCCTCAATCCAAACACAATAAAAAGCAGAGCAAACCAAACTCCGAATACCGAAATGAAGAAGGTGATCTTCAACCAGATTGGAGCCATTCTATCGGTACTCCAAATGTGGCGTCCTTCTATTGCAGAATGAAGCTCTGTAGGTTTAGCCATTACCATGTGCTCCTCCGCTTTTGCTCGTGCAAATCCTTTGGTGGCTTTTACCATTACATTCACTCTTCCTTCCTCATCGCCTGGCAAAGTTGGATCAACATCTACATAAGCAATACCCAATTCGTTGGTTTGAGCCTTGCCCAATAAATGCTTCCCAAAAGTTCCCATTACATAGGCGCTTACGCTTACTTCAGGTTGTGGCAGCTCTTCAGCGAATACCTTTACAACCAATTTATCAACATTCTCATCAAAGCTTAATTTCATGGCATATTCAGGAATAACAACACCTTCCATATTTGGCAATTCCTGCTTGTAGTTCTCATTAAAACTACGGATGTAGGCTACAATGTTCCACAATTCATCATCGGCGAAAGCTCGGCGAATTTTGGCATGGTTCCACGTCCTGTTTTAATTTTATAGAACACCGATCCATCGCTTTGTGCTTGAAACTGCTCTGATGCCGGATCACCAGGAGGTGGCGACATTGGTGTAAAATTATCCTGCCCTGGTGTACCATGACAAGATGTACATGAGTTCTCGTAGGCAACCCTCCCTTCTAAAACCATATCATCATCGAAAAGGAAAGGGCTTAGTTTTTCGTTGGCTTCCAAGGGAATTTGCCAATCGCTTTGTGCATTCAAATTTGCCACAGCCAAAAAGCAAAGGCAGAACAGAATGATTATATGATATCCTTTATTGTTCTTCATCGCATTAATTGTTTTTGTGGTTCATGTCCTCTTTTACTTCCCAAACCGGAACTACAGGGAATAATTTTGCCAATACAGTGATTATCATCAATACCAAAATGAATGATGCTACGGTAATGGCAATCTCAGGTGTAGTTGGCGTATAACCTGTCCAGCCTTCAGGAACATTCTGAATCGGATAGTAAGGAGCCAATTGGGTAGGAACCACAATCAAGACTCTTTTGAACCAGGCCCCGGCCAAAACAATAACTGAGATAAGGGTTAGCGGTAATGGCTTACGCATAGGCTTGAACAAGATCAAAAGGAAAGGAATCACCAAACCACCCAACTGTACCAACCAGAACATTACCGACTCGTGTCCGTAAAGCATTTCGTGTACATGCTTTGCGTCGGCTGTGTTGGCCTTATATCCGGGAACGATAATCTCATTAATATTGAAGTACACATACACCAAAGCAACCAGAACCAAGAGTTTTCCCATTCTGTCGAAATGGTCGGCAGTGATATAATCTTTAAGCTTATAGTTGTTGCGGAAGAAATACATGGCAATAATTACCGCAGCACAACCTGCTACGAATGCTCCCGAAACAAAGTATGGTCCGAAAATTGGCGAATCCCATCCCGAACGCAAGGTCATGGCAAACAACCAGGAAGTAACGGTGTGAATGGATAGTGCAATCGGGATAATCAGAACCAGCAACATGCGCGTGTAACGATTCATCAATCGAAATTGCTTTGCCGTATTGTTCCATCCCAGAGACAAGCTCTTGTACATTTTCTGTTGCCACTTGGGCACATTGTTTAGCTTATCGCGACACAATGCAATATCAGGCAACATGGGAATATAAAGGAGTAAAGCACTAATCGCTACATAGGTTACCACAACGGCAATATCCCAAACAATTGGCGATTGCACCTACCGTGTATGAATACATTCAACAGACGATCGGGGCGTCCCATATCGGTAATGATAATTAAACCTGCTACCATGGCGAAGGCAACAGCTACCAGTTCGGCAATTCGTGCTACGGGTCTTACCCAGTCCACTTTCATCATGCCCAATACCGAGGATACCAGCATCCCGATTAAAGAAGTGGCAACAAAGAAAACAAAGTTCGAAATGTAGATGCCCCAAGATACATAGTCGTGAAGACCTGTTACCCCCAAACCGTTTCGCAACTGTTGATAATAGTAATACAAGCAGATTATAAGTGATACCGTAAGAAAACCCATCCAAAGCTTGAAAGCACCTCCCCAGTTCACATTTTTTAAAAGATCCCGATCAATTTGCTCCTCGCTCAGATGACCTTTTGTTATTGTTTCGTTCATGTTTTTAGTAATTAGTAAGTGGTCATTAGTCAATGGTCAATTGTATTATTAATTGTTCATTACTAATTATTAATTGATTTATCCCTCACTCTCTCTTGGAGGCAAGTAGTAAACACTAGGCTGTGTACCCAATTCAGGCATTAGCGTGTAAGCAGCATTCTCTTCCAACAAATGACTCAAACGCACTGTTTTCTTGGTAGTCCCATTGGTCACCAAATCTTCGTTCTGATCGCCAAAGTAGTACACCCCATTCGGGCATGCCGATACACAATAAGGCAGTTTTCCTTCGCGCAAACGGTCGGCACTGAAGGCACATTGGTAACCGTACCTTTTTTCTGAGGAACATTCAGTTCCATATCGTAGGTTACTTCTGCATACTTGTCGGAATTCTTAGGCTCGGTCCAGTTAAAGGTACGTGCCGAATAAGGACAGGCTGCCACGCAGAATCTACAACCAATACAACGCTCGTTATCGATGAGTACAATTCCATCCTGACGCTTAAAGGTTGCATCAACCGGGCAAACCGATACACAAGGTGGGTTATCGCAATGCTGACAGGTTTTAGGCATCCAGTAGGAGGTTTTCTTTACCGGATCTTCCATTTCCAACACATTGATGTGGTGCATTTCGGGCTTTAGCTGATGTGCACTCTGGCAGGCTTTCATACACTTGCGTGCATTTTTACACTTGGCCAAATCAACCACCATTACAAATTTCTTTCCCGGAATCCCTTCGCGACCTCTTTTTTGTAGGTAGGATAAATCCTGAATCTTATCTCCAGGTTTTAGGTGGGCTACATCTACTTCTACCAATTTGTTGTCGGCAGTAAGTACTTTTACTTTGTTACCGCTGGCTTTGTTCGAATCGGAGCATCCTTGCAGCAGCAAGGCCGATCCAGCAACGGTACTCGCTCCTGCAATGCCCAATTTTTGCAGGAATTTTCTTCTCGAATTGTCGGTTTTATTCGCCATGTTCATCTGTTTCTTTTAGGTTTTCTTTTTAGCAGATGGAACATTCCAATGATGAAGGTTATGATTCGTGTGGTAGCTTGATCATTCCTTTTATCATGGACGTTTCATAGATTTATTTATTGAGTTTACGATTAGAAATTAAAATGAGCCTTTGGTTCGCAAACTCTCAAAGCCTCTTTAATTTTCTATCGGCATTTACCATTGTAATCTCTAGCTTTCGCTATGCTCATCTAAAGATACAATTGGTATAAGCTATCAATAATCCTAATAAATATATGAAATATAGGCTTGTATGACTACCGTTATGTTTAGATATCTAGATGTGTTTTAAATCGCAATTAAAGATAATAATGTCTGAATACCCCATTATCCAATAGATAGAGAACCTTTTCAGATAAAAAGATAATCTCATCGTTTTATGCAGTTTATATTTAGAATAAATTCAGATAAACCAATTCCTTTGGGACACATCATGATATGTCGTTTAAATAATAAATTACCATCCCGTAGGGACACGAGATCTCGTGTCCGTTCATTGCATTACAGGAAAAATAAAACGACAAGACAAATGGGTAAATCGAATATGCCATGCATGTCCACATTGATAATATAACAACGAATGTCTTCTATATTCATGGACGTACCGTTTATTATAAAGGACATGCCTTTATAATGAAGGGACATGCCTTTAAATAATGAAAGGCCACGCCATGGCGTGGCCCTACGGGATAAACATTTTATCGGTGGTCCAATTGGCTGAGTTGTTGATGATGTATTCCTGAATTCGATCGTAATCCTTTTGATCGCGAACCACATGATCATGAAATCGCGATTGCCATGCAAACCATGCATAGCCATTCTTATTGCACCATCGGCTTAATGTTGATTTAAATTGACCTATGATTGTCGAGATGGAGCCAGACAATGATCCTCCGAATTGCTTGGTTTGTTCTTTATTATCGGGAATGTCGATATTATTCCCATTGGACACGCCGTTAATATGGTGATTGGTCATGCCATCAAATCCATGATCGGACATAACCTTTTTATTTTGTGCGGACACGTTGTTCATATTATTAACTGACACGCCGTCAATATTATTTCCGGACATGTTGTTCAAATTATTAGCGGACACGAGACCTCGTGTCCCTACGCCGATACCTATTAAAATGTGAATGTGGTTGGGCATGATTACAAATTCGCCCAATTCAACCTGTGTAAAATGTTCCGGGATTTCCTCCAAAAACACATTTGCCTGCTTGCCAATGGGAGATAATTCCATTTTACCTTCACGAATATCTCCAAAATCATATTCGCGGTTTTGGGTACATATGGTAATAAAATACCACCCTTGGGAACGATAATCGTAATTTCTTAATCGAATGTTTTTACGGGTTCTCATGTATTGAATTTTGAATACAAAATTTACATAAATTATTTCAAACATAAAACACCGTTGCAACACATCATGATACGTCGTTTAAACAATAAATTACCATCCCGTAGGGACACGAGATCTCGTGTCCGATTTTACCAATAACAAACGAAAGGACACGCCATGTAATACAAGGAACACCTTTCTTTACCATACCCCACGAGATCTCGTGTCCGTTCATTGCATTACAGGAAAAATAAAACGACAAGGCAAAGGGGTAAATCGAATATGCCATGGCATGTCCGATTTTACCAATAACATACGGAAGGACACGCCATGTAATACAAGGAACACCTTTCTTTAACATACCCCACGAGATCTCGTGTCCGTTCATTGCATTACAGGAAAAATAAAACGACAAGGCAAGGGGGTAAATCAAACATACCATGCATGTCCGATTATACCAACAACAAACAAAAAGGAATCGTCATTTATAATGAAAGGACACGCCTTTATATAATGAAGGGACATACCTTTATATAAAAAAAGGACACGTCTTTAAATAATGAAAGGACACGCCATGGCGTGTCCCTACAATAAAAATATTTTGTGTGATCCGTGTTTTCTATTCATTTGCGGATTCTCTATAAAGCATTGTTCTGCTGACCCCACCCTTGTAATAGGCCGATACCTCCTGGCCTGTCATATCGGAGGCTTTCAGGTGAAACTCGTATAGGTTTTCGTCCAGAATCTTGATGCTTAGCTCTGGTTCGCGGATTCCGTTCCCCTCAAATTTGTTATAGAGTACATTCGAAATTCCTGTGTTCGTAATAATTTGCGTGCCCACCTGATTGGTCAGATGCTGGGCATCGCGGATGCTTAAGGCTGTGCTCCCCTCCATATCCCAGGTGTAGGTGCCGGCATCTATTTTTCCATTTTGGCTTACCTGCAAATCGAGGCGAATGTTGGCAAAGGCATTCTCTATTAATCCTTCAACGTCGCTGTAGGCAATATCTCCCTCGTACAAGTAGATTCGCAAAGGGTAGGATGTTGCTCCCAGTTTGCTTTGGTCTTTGGTATAGGCCAGCATCATGTGGATGTCCTCGTAAAAGTTCTCGCCCACCTCAATGTGATTTTTCAACTCAGGTACCTCTTCCTCATCATGACTTTCGCTGCAACTCATAAAAAATCCGCTCACCAAAAGTGCGAGCATCAAAATACTGTGTTTCTTCATTTTGTTTGTTGTTTTTTGTGTGTGAGCCTTAAAGTTAAAAAAACAGGTTCAGGATAAAACGACTCTTTGCAGACTTTACAGAATGTTTCGCAACATAAAAGGTAACAAACAAAACCTTCACCCCTTTTTCTCGTACCCTGTGCTTTAGCCGAGGGGTTTTAGAAGGTACAGAGAAAAATAATTAATAATCTTGTATAGAATATGTTTTGTTAATACATTTGAAATGATCGGAGGAATTTGGGAGTATTATTATCGTTTTAATTCCTTAGAAAACAATCCTTTTTCTCCTGTTCTCCTCATTGACTAATCTCCTGTAATATCATTTTATTGGAGGTAATCACTAAACTATAACTTTACTTATAATGAAGAACATTTACCGAAAGTATCTCATCGTGTTGAGTGCTATTTTTACGGGCTTTGTATCCTATGCCCAGGAAGAGAATATGGTGCTCAACCCTAGTTTTGAAGAGTATGAAGAATGCCCTCAAAGCTACACTTTTATGGATAAAACACATAAGTTGATTCCGCATTGGACCTATCCATCATTTACCACTCCTGATTATTTTAACGAGTGTAGTAATGGAGAAGTAGGCGTACCCGATAATTTTGCAGGCTACAGCAAAGCCAGAACCGGCAAAGGCTACATGGGAGCCATTCTAAGTGGCAGCAATCGCAATTTCAGGGAGTATTTTCAAGGGACTTTAAGTTATCCTATGATTGCCGGTCAGAAATATTGCGTTTCATTTTGGTACAAATTGGCATCGGGCAGTAAGTTTGCCGTTGATCAGTTGGGCATCCATTTTTCTGAAACCCAAACAGCCAACGGCAATTCAAGCTTTTTAGATTTTAGAGCTCACCTAAGCAATAAAGAAGGCTTATTTCTAGATAATACTGAAGAATGGGCCCAGTTCTGTATGGTATATACTGCCCAAGGTTACGAGGAGTACTTTATCGTAGGAAACTTTAAGAATTACGACAACACCAACTATGTGGTTACAGGTCGTGATACCAAAAATAAAAAAGGCAAATCCTACGCTTACTACTTTTTCGACGATTTTGAGATTCGTCCCCTGGTGGATTGCACCTCCTGCGCATGTGTTCCCAAAGGATTAGAAACGGTGGTGATCGATTCCTCTTATACAGGAGGTAAAAATCCGGTTACGGGCCAAATCATTAAAATCATAAACGATGGTGTGATTAGTTTGGGAATATCAGGCGGACAGCCTCCTTACAACATCGATTGGAGCAATGGAATCAAAAACAGCACAAAATTGACCAATCTGGAAGCGGGCACCTATACTTACCAGGTAAGTGACCAAAACAATTGCCACTCGCAAGGAAGCATTACTTTCGTTGAGCCTGAATTGCCTGAAGATTTGTTTACCGAAGAGCTCAAACAAATTGAAGAAGGGGCTGCCCTGATTCTCGACAATATCTTCTTTGAATTCAACAAAAGTACACTCTTGCCTACTTCCTTTGAGGAACTCGACAAAGTGGCCAATTTCTTAAACGAAGGAATGGTGAGCCAGATTCAGATCAGCGGACATACCGATAGCAAGGGATCTGATGAATTGAATAAGGGTTTAAGTCAGCGACGTGCCGAATCGGTAGTGAACTACCTTGTTGGCAAAGGAATAGCTGCCAGCAGAATGAAAGCGGTTGGCTACGGAGATTCAAGACCCATTGACACCAACCAAAGCGATGACGGACGCTCGAAGAATCGCCGTGTTGAATTTTTAGTATTAAAGAAATAAGCCCCTACACATGAACACCAAAAAATTAAATATACTCATCCTGTTCCTGCTGATCTCGATGCTTGGCATGGCACAAAATCCCAAAAGGATCTACAACAATTCGTTATTCAAAGGCATGGAAGCCCGGGCAAAAGCCGATATCGATTCTGAGCTTGCCAAGGCCAAAGAAAGTTTTGAGAAAGTATTGGCAAAAGAGCCCGAATCGGCAATGGCAAATTTGGGTCTGGCTGCCCTTTATGCTGTCGATGAATATTCAGGCAAAGATTACTTTAATGCCTTGAAATATTTTCAGAAAGCCTATGAAGCACAAGCTCAGTTTACGGGTGACGATAAAGAGATACTAAATGAATTGTTTACCAAACAAGACAAAAAGCGCAAGAACCATCCCATCGATAAAAACATGGATTGGGAGTATCTGCACCTCGAAGACAAGTTGATTAAATTCGTGAGGGAGGAGAACAATGCAGATCATGCCAAGAGGTTCCTGAAAGAATTTCCCGATTCGAAATACACCACCAATGTGGCCCACATTCTAAGCTACATTAAATTTCGTGAGGCCGAGAAGCAAAACACGGTAGATGCCTACAATCAATTCTTAAATGATTATCCTGAATCGGCTCAAGTGAATATCGCAACCAATTTGCGAAATGATTTGGCCTATAAAATTGCGATCCGTAAAGGCACCCTAAACGACTTGCGCTATTTTGTGAGCAATTATCCAAAGGCACGACAAGTAATTGAGGTGAAGAGAAGCATGGCAGACATGGCCTTTAAAGAGGCAGCCGCTACAAAGACCTTGGAGGCCATCGACAATTATATCGCTGAGTTTCCCAATTCGTCCAAAATATCTGCGGCCAAAGTTTTAAAGAAGCAATTGCTTTTCGAATGGGCCAAAAGTGTAAAAAGCCTGGAGGCTTACAACCAATTTGTGTCTTTATACCCCGAAGGAGAACAGTACATCGATATTTTTAATCTCAAAGCCAACATATTGGGCGATGAGATTCTGAAGGACTTTCCAGAGGAAAATTACCTCTTTGTAAAAGGTTTCGACAATCAGGAGTTTAAGGATTTTGGCGGTGGAATTGCTACACGCCCCAATGGAGAACTTGTGGTGGTTTCGGCCACACCTAAAGCCGAAGGAGAAATGTACGACTCCTGGATTTTAGGTCTGGATGCCAATGGAGAAATGCTCTGGAATAAGATTTTGGGAAATCCTTTCGACGACCTGGTAAACAAGGTGAGCATCAATGCCCAGAACGAAATTTATGTGGCAGGCATTACCAATGCCATTGTGGATAGTGTGCCAGGTCAGGCATGGATTTACAAGCTAGCTGCCAACGGACAAAATGTATTCAACCAGAAAGTGAGCATGGCTGAGGCTCTCGATTTTGTAGTGTACCCCGACAATCAAATTCTAATTGCCGGTTATACCCAAAACCCCGAAGGCTCCTTGTTCACGCCTGCCTTGGTGAAGCTAAATGCCAATGGTAAAAAACTATGGTCGCGCAAGTATACCAACAAGGGCAAAGTGTATGCTTTGGCTGGCGATGATGCTTCGAACACTGCTTTTGCTGCAGCCGGAAACTGGATTTTTGCCATAGATGAAGCAGGTTATTTAAAATGGGACATTCTATTGCCCGAGAATCAGCAGGCCACTGCCATTGGGATGAACGCCAAAAAGCAAGTTCTCTTTGCAGGATCAACGCCTGATGGAGCCTTTGCAGCAGCTTACGACAGCTCTGGCAAAAAGCTTTGGGTATCGCCTCTAAACCTTACAGGCGAAGGCATGCCCGAGCATCTTGTGGCTTTGGCCGATAATAGTTTTGTGATTGCAGGTACCTACGATAAGAAAATTAAGCTGGTTCAGATGGATGATGCAGGCACCATAAAAACCGAAAAAGAATTCAGCCTGCCACAAGGCGTGAAACTAAACGACATTACAGTGTGCGATGTCAATATTGTAGCCATTAGCGCCAGCCGATTGGGAGATAAAGCGGATTTGATTGTGTTTAAATTGAGCTTTTAAATTTTTCTCGCAGATATTCGCAAATCTATTCGCTGATTTACGCAGAAAATTAACAGTCAATACCATTTAAAGGTCTTCGATTTTATAGGGAAGGGCAAGCTTTGGGCTTGCCCTTTGTTTTTTGTAGGTGTAGAAAAGCCCCCGTTTGGGGCTTTTAAAAACTCTTTAACTTTTATTTTCATCTGTTTTATCTGAACCTGAAAATAATAAACTTATTCCTCCAATAATTGTAGCAGCAACACCAATTCCTTTAAATAAATCCCCCCAACTTTCATTTCTTAATAAGGATTCTTCATTTGCCCATTTTTGTTTCAAAATTCTTCTTGTATTTTGGAACATAGATCGAACTGTTAACATTTTTATAATATCTTGATATCCATGATTTTTCTTGATAACAAAATATTGGGTAAGAGCTGGCAAATAACCACCTGGATCAGTTCCCTCTTTTACAAATGCAATAATAGGCTTCTTCAACTGATTTGCTGCCGCAATCTCAGCATGAATCATTTCACTTGGACCTTCAAACGATCTTTGGGGATTATTAATATCAATCTGCTTATATCGTGGTGTTATTATTGCAATCAAACAATCAGCTTTTTCAATTCCCTTCCTCATAGTTTCAGTTACAGATTCGGGTGAATTTGTATATCGTCCAACTGTAAAGTCAGGTATGAATTTAAAACTTCTTACAACTCTTTCGATCATTTCTACAAAAGAGGCATCATTATCTCTAACACTGCAACTTATAAATGCTTTTGGTAATCTTTCCATTAATTATTTCTCTTATACTTTTTCAAATTCTTTTTCTTTTTTATCTTCTTGATATTGAAACTGAGGTGTTCCCGAATCAGGCTTCACCTTAGGTAAATTCACTTTTAACATTACCGGCATAGGAAAGTCAACTCCCATCATAACGGCTTCTCCTTCACCAAGAATTGGAAGAAATGATAGTGCATTTTTATTGGCACTTGAACATGCGTTTTCGATAGATTCCTTATCGTAAGGATTAATTAAACGATGTACTATAAAAGTTCCAATCTGGCTCAAGGTTCCAACAGGAATATCTCTTGGCATTTGGGTAGCCAAACACAGAAACAATCCATATTTACGAGCTTCTTTTGCAATCAAATCAAAAGAATCAAGCTTAGTTGATTCGAAATACTCATCTTTAACCTTCTTATTCAAATATTGATGAGCTTCATCTATAAATAGAATATGAGGAGAAGTTTTAAATTCTCCTTTTCTTGACTTATGCAGTAAGTATTTTCCTATTGCATTAGCTAAGATTTCTCTTCCCTGAAAATCAAATGGCACATTTTCAAAACTAATTCGTAATAGGCTTCTATCATTATCCGAGATGAAGTTATCTATTGATTCTGTTAGTTCTTGTGATTTTTCTATTTCCCTAAAACCAAATATCGATTGAAAATTTTCATCATTTATCAAGTTGCTAATTCGCATTATCAAACTTGTACAGTTTCCAAAATTTCTTTGATCTCTACTTCCCCATGATTCCCCATTATCGTATACACACTCATTCATTATTTGAACGGGTAACTTTGAAATATCAAAGTTTGAGGTATTATTGTTTTCAATCTCCTTGACGTATTTTCGGTACAATGTTTTATAAGGTATATTTTTCTGATTTTCTTTTAAGTATGTACCATTACTTATAACTACATTAGCTTTATTCTCACCTTTCAATGCTATTTGATAAGTTTTTTTGCCCACTTCATCTTTAATAAATTTTTGTTCCTCATCCTTGCCAAGACAGCTTGCGATCTTTAACGATTTTATAGCCTCTAATAGAATAGGTTGTTGAACTTGACCAGATGGCCTAAACAGTACGAATAAATCCTCAATTGTTAATCTGGAATATCCAAAATGTGAATTAACTGTGATATCCAATACTTCTGAGGCACTCTCTAAAGTATCGAGTCCTTTATATTCTCCAGTCGAGTCAATCAAAATTACTTTGCTCTTGTTTTGAACTGCCTCTTGTACAAGTTTACTTACTGTGAAACTCTTTCCTCCACCAGTAGTCCCTACAATAGCACAATGTCTTCCAAAAATCGCCTGTTGCGAAACTGTTACAGGAGTTATATTGTCGTATGTCAATTTACCCAAATCAATAAGTGGTGGTTCCTTCTGCTCTGTTTTCACTCCAAATCTTTTAAAATACTTAGAAATAAAGTCGGGTCTACAGATATAAACTTTACTACCTATATTAGGTAGCTTATTAAGACCTTTATTAACTTTTTCAGGATTAAAAAGATCAAATGCCAACAAGATTTCTATTCTCCCTGTTGGATGGAAATCATTTGTATTAAATGAGCTTTCATTCAACTCCATTCTTTCTTTTTCCGGAAGCTCGATATCAATAATCTTCCCTAGAAAGCCAAATGAATGTCCTTCAATAACGACATAGTTTCCAATCGTGCCTCCACTTAATTCAATCCCTTCATGAAAATAGGTTTTCATTAAAGTTGATGATGGAAAATGCACCTTAATAAAATAGGGAGTTACCTGATTGATATATCCTAGAAAGTAATCTGGGGAAAAAGGACCGTTATTTTTCATTTGGGATAAAGATTTCAATTTTTCTAGCTTCGTTACTATTGTATGATTTTAGTTCTGGGTAGTGAATAGCGAAATCCTCAAACAGCTCATCAACCAATACTATATCCTCGTAAATGTTGGCGGCTTCAATTAATAACTTATCATTGCCTTCTACTCCCTTATTCACAACCATCAATTGAAATCCTGTATTGTGATTTAAAGCTTCCTGAATAGCAGTAACAATATGCTTATCCCCAAAACTAAAACCAATTGATATTAGTAGTGTATTTGGTGTTCGTATAGCTTGTTGAAAACGTGACATCATTTCAAAAAAAGGTTGCTCATACGAACTCTCGTATTTCCCACTGTGAGGGTAGATCATTAATGGTTCATCTGGGTTTTCAACCTGATAAACTTGCCCTTCTTTGGATTCCCAATTTAATGATCCATGCGGTTTGTAAAGATGTATTACATTTTGAATAAAATTGTCCTCATCTTTTAACCTGCTCTTTTCTCTATGCACAATATCATAGTCGAAATTGTTGCCATTAAATAACCTAGGAGTTGCAAAAGAGAAACCATCAATTACAGTTATTCCTAATTTTTGAGCAGCTTGTTCAAAAAGGGTATCGTAATTAAGCGTAAAAACTTTAACTCTAGGATCAGTACTCTTCCTTTTAACTAACTTCTTCAAAAAAGTAGTATGCGTAACAGTCTCTTTTAACTTCAGATCACATCTCTTTTTTATTATTTCTTCAGTTTCAGAGATAAAACCATTAATGTCCTCATTGTTTTCAATGTAATCCTTAGCAATTTTTGCTTTAGAAAGTAAAGTCTCTAAATTCTTACTTTTTGATTTAAACTTTAGCTTCTCAAGTAATTGATCAAATTTAGGCTTCTGCCCATTAGAAGCTTTATTATTAATTTTTTTCTCTGTTTCGTCCCACAATGTACTCATCAAGGGGCCACCGCATTCAAATGATGATCCTGCCCCAGTAAGAATTATTACATTTTCAAATCGTTTAGATAAAAAATCATTATATGCCTTACGCTTTAAATCACTAGCTATTTGATCTAAACTTCTTGTTTCAAGATCATCTTTCTTGTATTTTGAATCGTTGACAAATACATTGATAATTTCATTATCGTTTTTCTCAACAGCAATCTTCTTATTGCCTGTTAAATAAATCAGTTCTTTAGCCATACTATTTAAATTTGTAATAGTTCTTCCCTATGCCACTCCAAAAACTCCCTCTTCGGCAACCACTTATCGGGCAAGATCATTTCCTGTCCTTCCAGTTTTCCGAAATGGGTTTGATAGTATGTTTTGGTGCAGTGTTCTTTCAGGTTTGTCGAGAGGATGAGTCTGTAATCTTCATCGAAACTAATTAGGTGTTGGTCGAAAGCCTTGTCGTAGAGTGCCGAAAGGCAAATGCCATTTTCGGGGTTCAGGCGTTCGGCTTTGTTTTGTGCCCATGGCAAAATGTGGCTGGCTATTAATAGCTGTGGCAAGTCTATTCCTGTTACCGCACATTTGCTGTGGTAGTTGGTGAGAATCATTTGTCGGAAAAAGTTTTGGTTTACCCGCGTTTTTACATATCGTTCTTTCGTTTCTCCTACCAAACTATTGGCCTCTGGTAATTCCGCTTCATATTTATTTTCCAGGCTTAGCCCTTCACGTTCGGCCAGTATCTTTTCACTTTGGTAAATTAGACCTTCCCTGTCGTTCTGGAATTTCTCAAAAATCATTCGATCCTTCTTCCCTGCATTCTTCATTCCTTTAATTCCACGAGCTTGTAATTGAGGATCAAAACTCGCCAGGTTCGAAAGTTTCAAACCAACCGCACTTGGTGTTCTTCCAATCAATTCTGCCAATCGAATAATCTGAGGATTGTTCTTGTGTATCTTCCCAAAGGGAATCTTACAATAGAGGTTAAAAGCGAGAATGAGTTCTTCCTCACTCCAGTTCGGGTTACGCATAAGTAATAGTCATTGTGGTTCGGGTTATGTCAAAAGTAATAAAATTATACCAATGATTTAACATTCGTAATTACATTCTTGTTATCAGGCATTAATCTTTTTCCTGCCCTCACCCATTGTTCGTAATCAGATAAATAAAAATATCCGATACTCTTTTTATGTTTGTCTCCATACCTTTACCCCTTTCCCCTTCCATTTTAAGCCTTGTGCTTGCTAGTCTGTCTCTTGTTGTTGCTCCTTTGTCCTATTCCGCTGCTTCCCAGTTGTTTGTCGGCGGTGGAATGCTTCAACCGAGCGACGACAAGCCTTTGGCTAAGGGCGACAAGACATTGGCTAAGGACGACAAGCCTTTGGCTTAGGGCGACATGAGATTGGCTTAGGGCGACAAGAGCTTGGCTAAGCACGACAAGAGCTTGGCTAAGGGCGGATTGTCTCTGGCTAAGGCCAACAAATGATTAGCTAAGCTCGGAATGCCATTGGCTTAGGCCGACAAGAGTTTGGCTAAGCACAACAAGTCTTTGGCTTTTGACCTTTTGCATCTGGCTTGTGGCATTCATTCTTTAAGCTCAAATCTCTATTAACAGTATGGTACCGAACAGTCTCAGAATTGTATGCTCTATGCTTTAATATGCTCTTTCCATCCCCAGGAATTTCAGTTTCGCCACAAAGGAGCTTCACCTCTGCTTTGGCTCAGCCTTTACAAAGCCATTCTCCTTCCTTTAAAAGCCTAAATAGCCCGTATAATCAACACTTACAGGTCTTTCATCCTGTTTTTCATAGTTTTTATTAATAAAATATTAATGTTTTATAAATAAAAACAATAACTCTCAAACAACTACTATTTACAAGCCTTCCAGAGAAATCGATGTTTGTTATCATATTTTTTATCCTCTAATTTATTGCATAATTCAAAGAAGACTTTTAATTTCCATATTGTAAACCCAAAATATAAAACTTATGAACATGGGACAAACCAGATCTTACAATGGCGGAGATGCCAATTTTATTATTTTCTCGAGCCAGAGTATTAACATCATCCGCGACAAGCATGATGAATTCATGGCTTTCACGCCTCATTTCACGGCAGAAACACTAGCTGAACTGAACACTTTGTTCGAAACAGCCAGTAACATTCCTTCTGACAATACCTATATCGACATTCAGGCCAAAGCCACCGAGAATGTGAATACGGAATTGGCAGCATCGGGTAAATTTTTCCAAAGATGCAAGTTCGATATCGAAATGGCATTCCCGAACGATAAAAAGGTATGGAATCAGTTTGGTTTTAACGACTACGACACTGCGCGAAGAAATGGCAAGTTGATGTATCTTTTCCTAACCGATTTCAACATGATTGCCAACAAGTACAAACCAGAGCTAAGCGCAAAGGGCTGGACCGAGGAAACTTTTTCTGCGATTCTGGCACATCGCGATAAGCTAAAAGGCTTTATGGATGAGCAATCGGATTGCATCCTGAAACGTAATCGCGCTACCGAAGAGCGTACCATTGCTTTGAATGCTTTGTACGAAAAGCTGGCCATCTATTTTAAGGCCGCACGCATTATGTACGAAGAGGACGAGGATTTATTGAAGTGGTTCAAGTTTCCGGCAGCCAGTCCGAAAGCCAACAAGGAAGAGGAAGAAGGCACGGAAGTGAACGAAGAAATTGTAAACGAAACGGAAGAATAGCTTCCACTTATCTCTGATTAGCCAGGATGCATTTAATGGCAATTATTTAGCATCTGGTGTCCCCAAGACCAAAGGCCTTGGGGATTTTTATTATCCTCCCTGTTTTAAAAGGAAGCCAAGATTGCCCTGAAAGGGCGAAATCAATAGCGATGGGCAAAGCCCATCGGATGAGCCAATCCCAATACATGTAGCCCTGAAGGGGCGTGAGCCTAATTCCGATATACCTATTTATGCTGACGCCCCTTCAGGGCTTGGTTATTATTGCATTTTATATTCATAGGGCGTTGCCCTATGCTAATGCTCTTAGCCTTTCAGGCTATTTTATTCTCCCCTGTTTTAAAAGGAAGCAACATTGCCCTGAAAGGGCCAGAGCAAATGCCATGCGCCAACCCAAAGGAGAAAGATGAAATGGGAGTTAACAAATTTTAAACGCATTTTTTCTTTATTTTTCTCGGTGAAATCAACCAATTTCCATTCTTTCTCCCCTATTAAATAGCCCATGCCCATCACATAATTTCAATGAAACAGGCTTTTGGGCAATCGTTCAGGTATACCCTGCCATTGACACTAGGCAAGCAGTTATTACCTCCGAATTTTATTTTAAGCAGTATCTTCTGAAAGAGGTATATACTGATAAACACCTTCCCCTTTTTTATACCTGTACATACACAAACATTGCTGCACCTCATCGCAACACTTGTCCATTAAGATAAACGACAGGTTCCTTATATCGACTTGCATATGAATGATTTGCACAGACAAAAAACTCCTGCTTATCTAAAGCAAATCTTATTTGTAAATAGAAATCTTCCAAATTAAACTTTATTAAACAGTTATGACCCACCTGGCGGTCGGTTCTAAATAATTGACTTCCTCCCCTGATATGAGTAACTTTTTGTGAATTCAAAAATGTCATTATTAACATAAACCGAAATCAGTTATGAAAAAATTAATTTTCGCCTTACTCTGTATGCTAGGAGTAATCGCATGTCAGCACGAAGAGGTATTAACACCCCAGGAATTGGAAGCTCCATCTCCAATGGAAGCTTATATGGGAGATACTGGAGTTAAATCAGCGGCTCAAGATTTAGCTTTAAGCTCTGATGTTCTGGATGAAATGAATGAAATTCTTTCAATGGAAGGCAAGGAATATAGAGTTTTGATGGCCGAATACATTACTGCGAATGGCAGCAATGAAGTGGGTAAAATTGTACTTGCCAAGCATGTAGGAAATAAACAGCTGGATGCCGATTTTGTTCCCAATGATGAAAGAAGAGAATGGAGCGGTCCTAATTTCAACGACATCACCTATGCCATTGATCAAACCATTGACGCGGTCCCTCCTTTTGGTAATGTTACTGCGGCAGAAACCGATGCTGCAATTGTACGCGCAAGCGATACATGGGATGCTTTAAAATGTTCCAATATTAACTTTACCAGAAATCCTGATTATGGCATTGACATAGGAGTTATAGCTGCATTATATGGCTTTGGTGGATCCTTAGCAATCTTAGCAGATGTGCAACATGCAGGTTGGAGAGATATTGCTTTTACGCCTGGTGTGTTGGGTGTAACTTTCACCTTTATTTTTACTGATGCAAATGGCCCTACGGATATTGATGGCAATGGGAAGTATGATGTGGCCTTCCGCGAAATTTACTACGACCCATTCTGGTTATGGAATGTTGATGGCACCAATATAGATGTTGAAACCATTGCTCTTCATGAGCTGGGACATGGACTAAGTCAGGCTCATTTTGGAAACTTATCGATTAAAAAGGATGGCACATTTAAGGCATCGCCTCGAGCAGTTATGAATGCTTTGTATTTTGAGCCATTTACCGAACTGCAAGGAGCCGATATTGGAGGACATTGTAGCATTTGGGGAGAATGGCCTCATAATTAATACAACTCCACTTTCGGTGTGTTAGGTTTATAAGTGTTAGTGTTAGTGTTAGTGTTAGTGTTAGTTTTAATTGTAACCCCAAATCGCAATGATTTGGGGTATTTGATTTTACACCATCGGCATCAAGCCGAATTCCTTTAGTCTGTGATTACTGATTTTGACTTTACGGTCATTGGGATGCTCATGCCTTCAGGCATTTGTTCGCCAGCTTTCAGCTCTGTGTTTCCACTCAGGTTCTGAACAATGGTAGCATCTATAATCCAACCGGTTTTTCGATCAATTTTAATGTCCGAAGTCAAATTACCGTCTAACAAAATCTTCATGTCCATACCATTTTGCTTCACAAATGGGGAATTAGGATTGCTAGACAAATCGCCTTCTCCATGAAGCAGGAAGTACTCGGTATTGGCTGCCTTCAGTTCGAAATTGGTAGTTACGTGAACCGACATTCCTGCCTCGATATTGGTTTCGGTGGTCCATTTCTTGCCCAATTTTACTTTTCCCTTAGGGTAAATGGCAGTGATCTGCTCAAAACTTCCTTTAAAAGCCTTTTCTCCATAGGATTGTTTTAGCTGAGCCAATATCTGGTCTTTCTGTTGTTGGGTGATATCGAATCCCTCGAACATACCACCAAAAAGATTATCGATTCCTGTGATCTCGATTACTTTTCCGTTTTGGCCCATGATCATTTTGAAGGGCTTATCAATCATTCGCGATAGCATGGTTGACATGATATCCTGCTCGCTGGCTTTGTTGGAGCTAAATGAGCTTTTTCCCTGTGCACTTTCCATTTCCATCTCTACGGTCCTGTACTTCACCTCCATATCGTACTGATCGTTTTCGGCACCAATCACCTTAAAGACATAATCCCCCTTAATATTCATACCAATTTCGATTGGCATGCCATTAAAGTTCTGGGTAATGGTCATTTTTGCATTCGACTTCTGAATGTATTCCTTCCCTACTTCCAGATTTAAAGCCAGTTTGTATTTTTTGGCTTGTACACAAAGTGTCGCACTAAGAATAAGAGCAAGTGTTAGTAGTTTCTTCATTGAATTGATTTTGGTATATAATTTAATTATTGTTTAAAAGTACATTCATTTCTCCACTTCTGGGTGATAATACCCGCTTTATTTTTGGGGAATGGGCATATTGTGCATTCTTAGGAAGGAAAGCTTGTCCCAATAGCCGCGTTGAAACATGATTTTGCCATCGAGTATCTGAAAGAATCCACAACCTCGAAGTCCCAGCGGATCTTTCCATTCGAGTATGGCCCAATCACCATCTTCGAAGATGTTTTCTACAATGCAGGTCATTTCGGCAGCAGCCAGTTCTTCGGCAAACATTTTACGGATGGCCTCCTTGCCCTGTATGGGTTGATTGGCTACCTGATGGTTAATGGCATCCTGATGGTAAAATTCTGCAATCTGTTCAGCATCGCCTTGGTTAAAGGCCTCTACCCATTCTTGTATGATTTGTTTTGGTGTCATGATTTGTTTGTTTGCTTGCGCCCATTCAGGGCTTTATTTCAATTACATTCCATATTCATAGGGCGCTGCCCTATGCTATTGCGATTACCCTTTCAGGGTAAAATATTTTCTTACATCGATAATGAGCTACAATTTTGAAATTGCCCTGAAAGGGCCAGATCAATAGCGATGGGCAACGCCCATCGGGGTGTCAATCCCAATGCATTTAGCCCTGAAAGGGCGTGAGCCTAATTCCAAATGTACCTCTCATCAACATTGCATTGTGTTCTATTATAGATATTTTGTTAGGCTTACCTTTAATTTCATATTTTTATAGGGCGATGCCCTATGCTATTGCTTTTACTCTTTCAGGGTAGATTATTTTCATGTATAAAGAATGAGTCACAATTTTGAAATTGCCCTGTAGGGGCCAGATCAATAGCGATGGGCAACGCCCATCGGGTGTGTCAATTCCAATGCATTTAGCCCTGAAAGGGCGTGAGCCTAATTCCAAATGTATCTCTCATCAAAATCAACATTGTATTTTTTAAGAAACGCCCTCAATTCATCCTTAAATGATTTCTTTGAATGATGCTCTTTCTGACCATCTATATAATTCACCACCAACTCAACTTCCGATGGATTAACGGAGAAAATGCCATATCCATCTTGCCAATAGAAATCATGATATTTCAATCCTTTGGATTTTACCCATATAGATGACTGCTTTTTCAATTCCTCTAACAATTTCATTTGGGTGATTTTCTTAGATAAGATGCAAAAAATATGAACATGATCGCTGTATCCGCCAATACGAACTGGATTACATTCTAAACCTTTGCAAATTCCCCCTATGTATTCGTAGAGAGGGTTTTCGATTTCGGTATCGATAATGGGTTGACGGTTTTTAGTACTGAATGTGATGTGTACATAAACCTTTGATAATGATTGTCCCATAATTGTTATGCTTACGCCCTTTCAGGGCTTTGTTTCAATTACATTTCATATTCATAGGGCGCTGCCCTATGCTATTGCGATTACCCTTTCAGTAGATTTTCATTTATATTTTATACTCGGGATGAAACCCAAGGCAAAGGGTTAAGGATACAACAGGATCTCGTGTCCTATTCCAAGATGAATGAATTGTTGGATTGATATATGTTTTTAGGCCACGCCATGGCGTGGCCCTACGGATTATACAATTACCACCTCAATTTAAACACGGTTTGATTTGGTTTGGAGGTGCAATACAAAGAACCACCATGGGCGCGAATAATTTGTCGGGAATGGCTTAGGCCAACACCGCTGCCATTGGTCTTGGTGGTGAAGAATGGAATAAAAATCTCGTCGGCAATTTCGGCAGGAATTCCCGGGCCGTTGTCAATTACATTGATCTCGCAAATGGGTCCTTTCTTGTTGCAATTCACACTGATCTTTCCATGCTCAGCTTCTCCATTAAAGGCTTCCTTGGCATTCTTCACCAAATTGATAATCACCTGAACAATCATCTGTTCGTCGGCCACAAAATCGAAGGATCGTGTTGGAGTTTGAATCTGCAATTCGCCGGCAAACTCCTCCTTAATTGGTGAAAGCAGAATGCTTAGTCGATCGAAAAACTCAATGGAATTTACACTCCCCAGCATTGGCTTTGGTGGCTTGGACAACATGCGGTACGATTTCACAAAATGGATCAAAGCCTCGCTCATTTCGGTAATCACACCCAAGCCATTAACGGTTTTCCCTACTTCGGTTGCCAGGTTTTCATCTACAATCATTTCTGATTTCTCTTCCCAAATTCGCTTGAGCGATTGTGCAATGGAAGTAACCGGAGCCAGGGAATTCATGATTTCGTGACTCAGTACTCGTATCAGTTTGATCCAGGCATCTACCTCTTTTCGTTCCAATTCTCCACGAATGTCTTGCAGGGTGATGAGCTTAATGTCTTCCTTATGGATTCGGATTACCGAACAGGCCGTATTGATCTGGACCCTTTCCTTAGGGGTAGACAGTTCCAAAACCCGCTTTTGCTTGTTCGAGATTTCGAGCAGTGAATTGGTGAATCGGGTATCGATTCTATTGAGCTGACTGATGTGTGTAAGTGCAGGCAATCCCAACAATTCGAGTGCGGCTGAATTTACATCGGTAATGTGCGTATTTTCAGATAACACGATCACTCCGGTGGATATGTTCTGTAAGATTTCGCCAAAGTACTTTTCCCTGATTCTCGATTTGGTTTGTACTTGCTGCAAAATGCCATTCAGCTCGTTTAAACTATGGTGCAATTCGTTAATAATGCTATTGCCTGATTTTTCGGGAAAGCGAAGTGTTGTATCCTCGTTCTTTATGGCCTTGATAAAAAAATCGATCTGTTTGTGCGTTTTGTTTAAGAATCGAATGAGCTCCCAAACTTCAACAAACATCATCAAACCAAAAAATGAAAGGGACAAATAGGATGTTGTGGCAATGGCATAACCGCATGAAATGGCAGTAGCCAAAAGAATTAGCATTCTAATCCAAAGTGCCAGGTTGTAATTCTTATAGCCCATATTTCTTGATTTTATTGTAGAGTGTTTGACGAGAAATGCCCAACTGTGTTGATACGGCAGAAAGATTTCCAGCATGTTTTTCTATGGCCGAAGCAATCAACTGTGCCTCCATATCTTCCAGGGTTCCGCCAAAGTTTGATACATTGTTCATATCGTCGTTCTTGAATACAAAATCGTTTGCCGTTAATTGCTGAGAATCTGAAAGAATTACCGCTTTCTCGACCGAATGCTGTAACTCTCTAACATTTCCCGGCCAAGGGTAATCTCTTAACTTGGCAATGGCCTGACTGCTTATTTTTAAATTTTTCCCATACTTATCGGCATACTTGTTCACAAAGAATTCTGCCAGTTCCGGGATATCATCTTTTCGGTCGCGCAAAGGTGGTACTTCGATGTGTATGGTATTGATTCTATACAGAAGATCCTCCCTAAAATTGCCATCGGATACCATTTGTTGCAGGTTTCCATTGGTGGCACATATCAGGCGTAAATCAAGCTTAGTTTGGGAATTGTCACCCACCCTGGTAAGCACCCTGTTCTGGAGCACCGACAACAATTTGGCCTGCATGGGCATGGTAAGGTTTCCGATTTCGTCGAGAAAGAGTGTTCCCTTATTGGCAGCTTCTATTTTCCCCATTCTATCGGAATGTGCATCGGTAAAGGCGCCTTTTTTATGTCCAAACAATTCACTTTCGAACAGGGATTCTGCAACCGCTCCCATGTCCACACTCACCATTACTTTGTTCGAACGTTTCGAAAGTCGGTGAATTTCTCTTGCAATTAACTCCTTCCCTGTTCCATTTTCACCAGTGATCAGAACATTGGCATTGGTATCTGCTACTTTTCGAACCATTTTCATGGCACGTTCCCAGGTAGCCGATGAACCAATTAAATCTTTGTTCGATCCGTTGATCTCCTCGATGAACTGCTTCTCTTTCAGCTGCATCTTTTTTAGTTCTCGTTTCGACTGACTTAGCTTACAGGCGGTATCAACGGTAGCAATCATTTTTTCATTGTCCCAGGGCTTCAGAACAAAATCGGTAGCTCCAGTACGAACTGCTTTTACCGCCAATTCAACATCCCCATAGGCGGTAATCATCACAACACTCACGCCTGGATATTGCTCCAGGATCTGGTTTAACCAATAGATGCCTTCGTTGCCATTATTGATACCAGTGGTAAAGTTCATGTCCAGCAAAACAACATCGTAATCTTCAATTTGAAGCTCAGTAAATAAGGTTTTGGGCGAGGATAAACATTTCAGTTTGGCACAGTATGGCGATAACAACAGATCCAATGCACTTAATACGCTTCGGTTGTCGTCAACAATAAGAATATTTGATTTTTTCATATTTGGGCGAATGAGGGATGAGTTTATGTTTGTCCCGATAACTACCGGGAGAGTAATGCGTCTTTCTGTCTTGTTGTTTAAAATAAGCTTTGCTCCTCTAAATTAATCAGCTTTTCAAAATATTAGACATACACTGTCTAAAAATTTTACACACTCCAAAGCTAAATTCTTCTTTCCACACTTGTATTTAGACACTTACAAATTACGGCACAAAGTTCGCAATGGTAAGCCATAATTTTACATGTGTATTATTTAAAAACAATGAATATGATTTCTATTAAAAATTTATCGAAAGTTTTCAGAACAGATGAAATTGAAACTTTAGCCTTAAACGATGTAAACCTAAACATTAGAGAAGGAGAATTTGTAGCCATTATGGGACCTTCGGGTTGCGGTAAATCTACACTTTTAAACATCCTGGGTTTATTGGATAATCCATCGGGAGGTGAATACAATTTTAACAAGACCGAAGTTGCTAATTTGAAAGAGGGACAGCGCACCGATTTGCGCAAAGGAAATATTGGTTTCGTATTTCAGTCGTTCAACTTGATTGATGAATTAAATGTTTTCGAAAATGTTGAAATGCCTTTGGTTTATCAGCGCATCAGCTCCAAAAAGCGCAAAGAAATGGTAAGCAAGGTGCTTGACCGAATGAACATGAGCCATCGTGCAAAACATTACCCTCAACAATTATCAGGTGGTCAGCAACAACGTGTTGCTATTGCTCGTGCGGTAGTTTCCAACCCAGGGTTAATTCTTGCCGATGAGCCTACTGGTAATCTGGATTCAAAAAACGGTCAGGAAGTTATGGAACTGCTTACCGAATTAAACCGCGAAGGAACTACCATTATCATGGTGACTCACTCCATGAAAGATGCAGGATATGCTCACCGAATTATCAACCTATTTGATGGTAAAGTTGTAACTGAAGAAAGTTTGGTAGCGGAGCAGGTATTTTAAATCTTGAAATACCGCTACTGTCTTAACAATTGACACATCTGATCTATTAAAGCTTATTGTCTAAGCCATTAACATTTCTAAACTGATTTATGAATTTCTACAACATTAAAATATCATTCAAAAACTTATTAAAGAATAAGCTGGTATCATCGATTAACATTAGTGGTTTGGTTATAGGAATTACAATTAGTCTGCTTGTTTTCGCCTATGTAAACAAGGAGAAAAATATGGATCAGGAGATTGCGGATATCGAATATACCTACACGCTTTTAAACCAAAAAGATCCTGATATTTCTAGCGCTATGGTTAGACATGTTAGGTCTGAAGTTCCGGAAATAGAAGCTATAACATTTGCAAGGTATACCTGGTCGCCACAAGATTTTCTGAAAAAGGAGAATACAGATTATAAGTTACAAAATCTGCTAATTGCAGATTCATGTTTCTTTAAGGTTTTTCAGTTTAAAGCGGTTTATGGTAATCCTAAAAAAGCTTTAAATACAGCCGATAAAATTGTATTGACTCAATCGGTGGCTAAAAAGATATTTGGCGACGAAAATCCTATAGGGAAAGAGTTGCTATACAATGCCACCAACTTGCAAAATGTAATTGTTGAGGTAGGAGCAGTTATTCAAGATCTTTCTCATCATTGCTCATGGGAATTTGATGCAGTACTATCGCTTGACACCAATTATAAAATTCATTGGTTTAAAAGCAGCGAAGAATATTGGGGTACTCAAAACTACAGTGCTTTTGCAAAAATACCATCTAATATTGATGCTGGAGTTATCAATCGGAAACTTGCCAATATCTCAACCGACAACATCCCGGAAGGATACAAAGAAGATACCAAGTTTGAGATTAAACCGTTTACCGAAGCTTATAATGATTTACCCGAAATTGAGATTTTAAAACATGGCAATCAACTTACCTTAAACATTATACAAATCATAGGATTTTTAATTCTTCTGCTTGCATGTATCAATTACATAAACCTAGTTACTGCACAAAAAATTAAGCGCCTTAAAAATATTGGCATCCTTAAAGTAATGGGAAGTAAAAAGGCCAAAGTAGTTGAGTTAATCGCTGCTGAATCCGCTTTGGTCCTATGCATTACATGTATACTGGTAATTGTATTGAGTAATTTCTTACTGATCGGATTAAATCAGATTACCAATTCGGAATTTACTTTGGCTGAGATTTTTTCAGGATCAAACCTGATAATATTTATTGCGCTGCTTGCTTTTACTTTTGTACTAACCGGAATTATTCCCGGAATAAGATTTAGCAGGACCCAAACTACGGCATTATTAAAAAACACTGTAAATAGCCGCTCACAAAACCATCTGAGAAATGCTTTGCTGATTTTCCAATTTAGCATTACAATCATTTTACTGTGCGGTATCCTCTTAATCAACAAACAAAACAATTACATGAGTGAGTTGGATCCTGGTTTTGATAAAGAACAAATTCTTTATGCTGCCACCAATCCGCAAATAGAGAAAAGTAGTAATGCCTTTAATTCTGAAATTAAAAGAATCCCTGAAATTTCCGATTATACTTATACATCTGGTCCGTTAGGTTACAATCAATCAAATTGGGGACTTAGCATGATCAACAAAGGAGAAAAACAGGAAATTGGTTTTGCCAATCTTTTCGTAAGCCCAAATTTCTTCGATTTTTTTGGAATCAAATTGATTCAGGGCAAACAGTTTAATCGTTATTCAGAGGAAAATGCAGACTGGATCTTTAATGCTACGGCCTTTAAACAATTCAATATCGAAAAACCAGAAGATGCAACAATTCGATACAATGGCAAAGTTGGAAAAGTAATTGCCGAAGTAGAAGATTTTAACCACGAATCCATGCATTCAGCTATTAGGCCAATTGCTTTTAGAAGTTGTGGAGAAACCGATGAGTACATTTATTTCAAAATCAACACCAGCAGTGTTGCCAGTACCAATAGGTGTATTCGTTCCATCAACAAGGTTTGGGAAAATATTTCTCCTAATTTCCCACTGGAAATAAAATACCTTGATGCAAGCTGGGAAGCTTTGTACAAGAAGGAAAAACAATTTCAGCGCATTCTAAATTATGCCACCATAATTTCCATACTCCTATCCTGCCTGGGATTAATCAGCTTGACCTATTTTATTGTTGAAACTCACACCAAAGAGATTGGAATACGAAAAACCAATGGTGCCAAAACTTTCGAGATTGTTAAAATGCTGAATACCGATTTGGTAAAGTGGGTGTTTATTGCATGTATAATTGCCTGCCCTATTGCTTGGTATGCTTTGCACACATGGCTTAGTGGTTTTGCTTATAAAACTGAACTCAGCTGGTGGGTATTTGCACTGGCAGGAATTATTGCCTTGGGCATTGCCTTGCTAACTGTCTCGTGGCAATCGTGGAGGGCAGCAAAGAGAAATCCAGTGGAAAGTTTAAGATATGAGTAGGTAACTATCGCACTCTTGATATTATAGATTCATTGGTTATGAGGCTTGAAAAAAACATACACTAATAACAAAAGCGTAACATCTTGAATAACTTAAAATTCATATATAAAAAGTTGATTAATAATGCATGGCATAATGCCATTATTATTACCAGCACAACCATTGCCTTGGCAGCTATTTTATTCATAGGTCAATACATTTATCAAGAGCTTTCCTATAATAAGTACAGCAATAAAACACAGAATATTTACAGGATTAATTTTGCTTCTGAAGGAAAGGAACATTACAATTCGGAAACAATAGGATCTCTGGGCAAATTTTTAAGTGAAATTAGTCCATATATAACACGAGCCACAAGAGTAACACAATCAATTTACAATGTAAATGTTGATGGTAATGTGTTTACTTCTAAAGTAATTAATGCAGATCCCGATTTCTTTCAATTATTTGATTTCCCAATCCTTACTGGTGATATTGAAACTTTCAGAAAAGTATCAAACAGTGCGATAATCAGTAAATCATTTGCGAAGAAGCATTTTAAATCCACCAACCCCATTGGTAAGATTTTATCCTATTCAGAACCTTTTCAAAATCAATCCAATGAACTGCTTATTACCGGGATTATGAGTGATCTTCCATCGAATCTTACTTTTGAAGGAGATATTGTAACAAACCTTGCTTTTGCTGATAACAAAGCCAAATACAATGAATGGTATTACACCTACGAAAACTATATTGAACTTCCCTACCCCAATATGGTTTCGCATATTGAAGGACAAATCGCCACATGGCTTACAGACAAATTAAGTGAATATGGCATGTCTGATTACTGTTCCAATTACCAATGGGAATTGCAAGGTTTCGATCGAATATACCTTCATTCAGACCACATCACTTATGCTCTTAAAAAAGGAAATTCTACCATCTTAAAAACACTTTCTGGAATTACTTTTTTAATCCTATTTCTGATCCTATTTAATTACTTCACAATAAGCACTGGCTTACACATTAAGCACGCTAATTCATACGTAACAATGAGGTGTTTTGGATTATCAAATCAAGGAATCAGAAAACTATTTATACTTGACAGCACACTCGTATTTCTTCTATGCCTTGTTTTTGCATTTGGTTTATTTTATTCTCTAAATGAATACATTTCAGTTTTTTTGCACACAAAAATTAATAGTAATCCCAAGCTCTTCATTCTTCCATTTGTCATACTATTCTTGGTAATCTCTCTTTCTTATCTACAATATGTATTTGTGAAACCAACATTTTTATCTGCTATCAAAACCAATAAGCAGCATGTAAGAAAGCTACTAAGTATCATTCAAATTGCTGTTTTCATATTCATCTTCATCGTTTTGAGTACAGTATCGAAGCAAATCAATTTTATAAAGAATACGAATTTGGGATATGACTTGGAGAACACGCTAATTACATTGGTTCCTGAGCCTAAAATAGACCTCTTGATAAATGAATTTGAGAACAAACACTATGTAAATTCAATAGCTATTGGCCAAGGAATTTATGGTGACAAACCAGGCAAGGCTACTTTCCTTATAAAAGAAGACAATAATAAAATTGATGCTATTGTTCGACTCGCCAATCATAATTACCTAAATACTTTCAACATCGAATTAGTAAGAGGACGAAACATCAATAAAACAGCTGTACGATCTGGTAAGGAAAAAGAACGCAGCAAATCAATCACCGAAGTCATTGTAAACGAAAGTTTCGCAAAAAAATTAAATAAAAAAGATCCTTTGAGTACCATTATTTACGACAGTAAAGATATGATGATCGGTCAAATCGTTGGTGTATTTAAAAATGTATATCATTCTTCATTTTATGAACCAATTCAACCTCTTGTGCTGGGCAATATGCCTTACCATCAGTCCTCTGTTTTGATCAATGTAAACCATGCTTTCTACCCTAATTTTATTGATGATTTTAAATCCTTCTGCCATAAGCAATCTTTACAAACAGATGTGAACCTGTTGCATAAGAAATTTAAACTCTCGGAAATTTACAAGAAAGAGATTCTACTATTCAGAATGTGCTTATTGGCTTTTGTTGTTGCGATAACAATTCTCTGCTTTGGACTCTTCTCAACGAGCTTGTTTATTTCAGAATCAAAAACAAAAGAAATTGGCATTAGAAAAGCAAATGGAGCCAAAACCTTTGAAATCATGCAAATGCTAAACAAAGACTTTTCTGTTTGGGTGTTAATTGCTTTCCTGATTGCCTCTCCAATTTCATATTACTTCATGAACAAGTGGTTACAAAACTTTGCCTACAGAACAGAACTCAGCTGGTGGATTTTTGCTTTGGCAGGAATCATTGCTTTGGGAATTGCCCTGTTAACTATTTCGTGGCAATCGTGGAGGGCAGCAAAGAGAAATCCTGTGGAAAGTTTACGATATGAATAATTCTAAAAATTAGCAGTATGCTTTGGTATCATTTAAAATTATCGGTATTACGTCTTCTTCATAGCAAGACCTTTTCTGTGACAAACATATTGGGTCTAAGTGTAGGGCTGGCATCATTTTTTGTGCTGTTTGTTCATGTTCAAAATGAAAAAAGCTACGACAAACACATCAATGATCATCAGGAAATTTACAGAGTAATCTCAACTCCATCACACATTGATGATTCTTGGGCCAGAAGTTTAGGGTTTATTAAACAAACCTCCTTAAACTTTCCTGAAGTTGAAAATGCATGCCAATTTTCACACGCTAAACTTGAAAACATTACAATACACGACCAAAATACCATTTCACAAAATGATGTTCTATCAGTAGATACCAATTTTATTCACATGTTTGGTATTGAAAGTATAGTTGGAGATTTATCTGAAATATCAAATCCAGATGTCACATTTGTATCAGAAAGATTTGCCCAAAAGTATTTTAAGAATGAGAACCCAATTGGTCAAACCATTGAAACCGAAAGTTTGCGAGCTAGAGATGGTTCAGGAAAATTTGAAATTGCAGGAATATTCAAAAACACACCAATAAAAACACATTTCAATTGCGAGATACTTCTCTCTCAAAAAGGAAACCTGGAAGAACGTTTTAAGGTTTTAAGCACAAGAAAAATACAATGGGTATACAATTATCTCAAGCTTAAAAAAGGAACCTCTCCAAACTTTATCGCCGATAAAATATTGAATGATTTTAACAAGAGTAGTTTCAGGCAAACCAGAGGGCCAAAGGATTACAAGTTCCAATTAGAGAAACTTACGGATATTCATTTAAAATCGAATCATAGGTTCGAACTTAAAGAAAGCAATACCAAAATAAACATCTACTTGTTCACAATTGTTGCTTTTGTGATTTTGTTTGTATCACTGGTTAATTTCATCAGCTTAATCACGGTCAATCTTTTCAAAAGAGCAAAAGAGTTTGGTTTGAAATCCTCCATTGGAGCTCATAAAAAACATTTGTTGTACCAAATACTAATTGAAGTATTGCTACTTAGTTCAGTTGCTATTTTTATTTCCTTATTTGCAATAGAGTTGATAAAACCTATTATCAGCCAGTATTACGAAATTCAGTTTGATATTTTTTTTAACGAACCAATCATTTATTGGGCCATATTCATCATTTTATTTTGCAGTGGAACACTCTCGACATTGTTTGTACGATTCTTTATTCTGAAAAGAAATTCAATTAGTGAAATCATAAAAGGGCTACTTCCGTTAACAGGAAAGAAGCTTTTGCAACCATTAATGATTTTTCAGATTTTAATTGTAATGGTTCTAATATCCTCCACAATTTTTGTAAACAAACAGATTAACTTCATTTTGGATAAACCTCTGGGTTTTACCAAAGAGAATATTGTTGTTCTCCGGCAAAAGGATTTTAGAAAAGACCCAAATGTTTTTGCCAACGAATTGAGAAAGAACTCCCAAATAGAATTTGTTGGTTTTACAAGACAATATTTTGGATATCCAACACAGACATTTGCTCTTGAAGGATTTGGAATTGAAGGAACAGCTGAGGTGTCATTCTCAAATCTGGATTTTTTACAAACCATGAATATTCCTCTCCTCCATGATTATATCAACAGATCTAAAGATACCATTGAAGGGTTTATCATTAATAAGCATCTGTATGATAGACTAATGGAGAAACACAACAATATAGAAAATCTAAATTCTTTTCGATCGGGCCAGCCATTGGAAGCAGATCAAAGAAGAGTAGATATCATCGGGGTAGTTGACGATTTCAACTACAATTCAGCACATCAACAAATTGGGGATTACATTTTTTATATAAACGAATCTCCAAGTAATGCCAGATTTACTCATATAAAAATTGCTTCTGGAGATATCAGGCCGGCTATGGATTACATCCAATCGGAGTGGGATAAGCATTATCCAGATCAGAAGATGGAGTATTTTTTTATGAATGATAAAATTACACAGCAATACAAATCGGAAAATATCCTTCGAAAAATCTTACTGAGCTTTTCAATTCTTGCTGTTGTAATTGGAATCATTGGCATTAGTGCCCTTTCCTATTTTTCATCGGAACAGCGTACCAAAGAAATAGGGATTAGAAAAACCAATGGAGCTAAAACTTATGAAATCATCAGAATGCTAAACAAGGATTTCCTAAAGTGGGTAATTATTGCCTTTGTTTTGGCATGTCCTATTGCATGCTATGCCATGAATAAATGGCTTGAAAACTTTGCCTATAAAACCAAAATGAGTTGGTGGGTATTTGCCTTGTCGGGAGTCATGGTGATGGGTATTGCATTGTTAACCGTTACATGGCAATCCTGGAAGGCAGCGAGGAGAAATCCGGTAGAGAGCTTGAGATACGAATAAACAAAAACATATCCTTAAATGAAACGTCCATGAGTAAATAATTATTAACTCACACACGAGAATGATTATTTACTCATGGTAAGTTCCATCTGGCAAAAAACATGTAAAAATAAACAGATGAAATTACCAATACTTCTTAAAATTTCGGTTCGTAGTATTCTAAAAAATAAAATACAATCCTTAATAAGCATTCTAGGCTTAGGTATAGGTCTGGGTTGTGTTTTCTTATTGCTTTTACTATTCATACACGAAAACTCTTTTGATCGATCTATTCCGCATAAAGAAAATATTTATAGAATTCTTCGTGGCAACGACTGCAGAACAACATATGAATTAGGAAATACCATTGAAGAGGAAATCCCTGCAATAAAGAGTTTCTTTAGAATTCATCAGCTCAATCAATTTCAATTAAAAGACAATCAAAATAAACTTTTTGAAGAGAAGAATTTGGCTTGTGCAGATAGCAGCATTTATAAGTTTTTAGGAATTCAAATTCTAAAAGGGAAGGCATCCTTATCGAAGGATGAAATTTGTATTTCCTCGTCAATTGCTACAAAGTACTTTGGCAAGGAAAATCCTATTAACCAGACATTAAAAATTAAATTTGATAAGGAGTTTTATGATTTAAATGTATGTGGGGTTTATCACAAAATCTCTACTTATTCAAGTCTGCAACCGAATTTCATTGGCCACATCGACTTGTTAAGTAAATCACTGAACAAAAGCAGAAAACAACTGGGACATTACACTTCAGATGATAATAATTTTAAAGACTGGAATCATTTTGATTTACATACCTATATCCGTTTAAGTGACGGTATTAATCCAAAGGACATAGAACAAAAATTGCAGGTTTATAAGAACAGAACCAGCCACGACAAAAAGAAGGAACTAGATTATAAGTTGCAAGCTATTTCTGATATATATCTGTACTCAAACAATCTAGATGGAAATTTTTATACACGCACAGGGAACCCAAGTGAACTAATCTATTTTCTGGTTATTTCGATATTAATTTTAACCATTGCAATTGTAAATTATATTTTCCTTACCAAGGCAAAAATTGAATTGCGATTAAAAGATCTTGGTGTGCAGAAAGCCATGGGGGCATCAAAAAATAATATTTTTAAACAAATATTGGTTGAATCGAACCTTCTGGCAATATTTAGTTTAATTCCTGCCTCTGTCGTTATGATGTTTGGTATCCCTTTTATCAACCAAACTTTAAATCGAAATATTAACGTTGAGGTACTTTCAATATGGCAAAGCTACATTTCCCTTATAGCAGTACTGGTTATTACAGGAAGTATTGCCGGAGTATTATTGGGGTATCGCATTTCTAAAATTTCGTCGGTTGAATTGATCAAAGGAAAACTAATTAAACGCATAGGCAAAAAGCAATGGAGTAACTCATTTCTCATTGTCCATTTCAGCATATTTATAATCCTAGTTGTTGGAATTTTAGCAATTAAAAAACAATTGAATTTTGCTCAATCAGGATCAAATAACATCAACACCGATAATGTAATCATTTGTGAACTCAACTCCGATGAATTGAGCAGTAAATTCCATATGATTGAAAATGAAGTGAAAAAAATCCCTGGAGTACTAAAAGTTGCCGGATCTTCTTTCATTCCTCCTTTCAAGGATTTTCTGCCTGTAAAACTACAGTACGAAAATGATATCATCCGATTCGATGGATTAATTATGGGGACAGGTATGTTGGATCTTCTGGATATCGAAATAAAAGAAGGGAAAGGCTTGGGTAATTTTCATGAAAGTCGAAGAGAAATGATTTTTAATGAAACCGCTGCAAAAGAATATAACATCAAAGTAGGATCCCTATTCAATGGATTTATGGTGAGAGGAATTGTTAAGGATTTTAATGCTCACTCCTTTCATGCTAAAATCCGACCGATGGTAATTCTGCAACAAGATCCCCAAAAGCTATATCTGTTAGCAGTTAAAACCAATAAAACCAGTCTGCAACAAGTACAAAAAAAGTTAAGTTCTTTTTTTAAAGAAATCGAACCATCTAAAATCATTAACATCTACACTTTACAGGATCAAATTGATAATTTTTATAAGAAAGAAGAACAACAAGTAACAATAATAAGTGCTTTCTCAATACTTGCCATTGCTTTATCCATTATGGGATTATTAGGAATGGTACTCAACTCTATTTCTTTAAAACGAAAAGAAATTGGAATTCGCAAAGCCAATGGAGCCAAAACCCATGAAATAATCAGGATGATAAACTTCAGTTTTATTAAATGGGTTCTATTCGCCTTTATAATAGCTTGTCCCATTTCGTGGTTTGCCATGAACCAATGGCTGCAAAACTTTGCCTATAAAACAGAGCTTAGCTGGTGGATTTTTGTTCTGGCAGGGATCATTGCCATGGGAATTGCCCTGCTTACCGTTTCATGGCAGTCGTGGAGAGCAGCAAAGAGAAATCCTGTGGAAAGTTTACGTTATGAATAAAACCAAACGATTATATATTATGAAACTTAACCTCTTACTATCAATTTTGTTAGTTATTTGTTTTTCGTGTAAAAACAAAAGCATGAAGCTGGATGAAAAAGATTTAACTCAAAAAATTTTAAGTGAAGAAGAAATCTTAGCTCAGAAAGAAGAACTGCGTCTAAAAAAAGAGCAAGAATTAGCCGACTCTTTGGCAAAGTTGCCGAAAGGTTTTCGCTTCGAATCCATTAGAAAAACAGATACATCTCAACCACCAATAGCAATTGATATTGAAAATAGATTAGATAGCATTAAAGAGTTCAAACTATCTGATGTGGCCCAAAGTATTGAATACATTAAAATGCAAAATCTGCCAGACTCTAGTATCGCAAATAAGATCAATTACAAATACTACATGACAGATAAAAACATTGTAGCCTCTAATCTTTATGGCATACATCTGTTTACAAAAAAAGGGGAGTTTAAAAATACAATTATAAAAAACCAACTAAGCGGAGTAAAATACAAAGAGGATCAAAATCAGGTTCTAATTTATTATTCCGAATTTTCCAATATAGGTGGAAGTCCTAATGTTTGGTCAAGAGGAGATCAATTGTATTACAACTACAAAAATACTAATACTGGTCAAAACTATATTATGGAGGTAGATTGCTCCAAAGATTTAATCAACGCGCAGTATCAGTTCAACCCTGAAAATCCATTAGCTGTTTCAGGTGCTGGTAAAGTTTTGGTTGACTTAAACAGAGGACAAAACAAACCATTCAAAGCTCCTTATCCAAACGGTATGTCTTCATTCACTCCTCAATATAATTACGAGCAAATAGGTGTTTTCAGTCCTGACCGTAACACTTATTTTTCAAGAAGAAGCAGAAAGGGCAACATGTTGGAAATTTTCAATACCCAAGGAGACACTTTAGCTGAATTTACCAAATTTGAGCGTTTGGTAAATTTTAAACCACGTCTTATTCGAGGTTTTGATTATGGAACTCAATATGAAAAAGCTGGGAATTATTATTTCAGATCGGATTATAACGATACCATTTTTAAAGTGATTCCTCCCAACATTCTAAGACCTGTATATGTTATCAAGCTGGGGCAGCATAAAGTTAGCAAACAAGATGCCAGCCATCCTAAGTTTGATCTTAAAGGTAAAATTGTACCAAACCAATGGGCAGACGGTAACAATTATATTTTTATTGGCCTAATCATGGATGATAATTATTGTCCGAACGCAATTAAAAGAAAGAGCATTAAACTGCTTTATGCACTTTACTCCAAGAAAAATAAACAATTACACTTTGTAAAATCAGATCCTTACAATTACGACAACCCCATACTCGAAAACGACATTGATGGTGGCTTTTCTGTTTGGCCTAGTTCCTACATGATAAATAGAGAGGGAAATATAATGGTTTCGCTACTTGGAAAGGATATCAAGGAGAAAGTTGCTTCTGATGAATTTAAAAATTCAACAGCTCCTGCTGCCAACAAAGAAAAGCTGATACAGCTGGCAAAAAACTGCTCAGATACCGACCAAGTGCTAATGCTGGTTAAATAAGTTCGATTAACAACCATCTACATGAAATATAGCTTCAAAATCATACTCCAATTAATTCTAAAAAAACCTGTTTTAAGCATTATTAACTTCACAGGTTTTACCATAGGAATTTTAGCTTCATTGCTAATTTATTTATGGGTTTACGATCAAAGTACTTTTGAGAAATTTCATTCTGATTACAACAGAATTTATCGGGTTTTAACACTATCGAAACAAGGCGAGGATATTATTAAGTCGGCGGCTTCATACCAACCAATTGCAGAGACCATTAAAAAGGATTACCCACAAATTGAGGCTGCCACATATTTGTATGGATCATCAGAAGATTCCCCATTGCAGTTCGAGAATGGAAAAAAGATTGAAGCGAGAAAATTCTACACCAATACTGATTTCTTTAAAATCTTTGATGGCTTTAAATTTCTGGAAGGGAATGCCGAAAATGCATTCAAACATAAATCAAACATTGTGCTTTCCGAAGAGGTTGCACGCAAACTTTTTGGCAACTCTTCGGCTTTGGGCAAAAAAATAGTAAGTGATAAATACGGTGAAAACATTTACACGGTTAGTGCAGTTTTAAAAATTCCAAGAAATACGCATATTGATTTTGGATACTTATTGTCTGAAGACAATCTAAGTATGTATCATACAACAAATTCATGGAAAGATTCCTATTGGATTAGAACCTATATCAAGCTTTCAGCCAATGCTGAAATCGACAATTTGTTTCTGAATCGAATCAGCAATCATGTTAGCAGATATTCCAATAAAACAGACAAGCTATTGTTTCAGCCTATATCCGAAATTCATCTTCATTCTGATTACCGAACCAACATGCTTGATAATAATATCAGCAATTATAAATATGTCGTGATTTTTTCGGGCCTGGCTTTGCTAATCCTTATCATGGTGATTTTAAACTTTACCATTCTGTCTACGGTAAGTTATTCTGAACAAGCCAAAGAAATTGGAATTCAAAAAGTAAATGGTGCAAAACGACACAGCTTGCTGTTACAGTTCATGATGAATTCTTTCCTGCAGACTTTTGTGGCTGCATTTTTCGCAATTGGTTTGGCATTTTTATTACTGCCAAAATTCAATCTTCTAACAGGACAGCAATTGCAAATCAATCTATCGATGCAACTGCTTACTTACTTGTGCATGCTAATTGTATTTACAGCAATAGCTGCAGGTTTGTATCCTTCCATTTACCTGTCGAAATTGAATCCTGTTCAGATATTAAAAACGAAAAACTACAATGGTGGAAATATTGGGCTGATGAATTTGCTCATTGTTATCCAATTTACGATTGCCATTTTTTCCATATCAGTTTCAGGAGTGTTTATGAAGCAATTTCATTTCATAACGACCAAAGATTTGGGAATCAACCACAGCAACATGCTGGTTGTTCCTACAGGCTTATGGTACGATAGCAATTCCTTCAAAAATGAACTTTTGCAAAACCCGAACATACTCTCAGCATCGGCAAGTACTTATGCTCCAATGTATGGAGGTTTTCGCTCAAGTTTTGTTATCGACAACAAAGGAGCAAAAGATAGTATTCAGGCAGTTATTCTTCATGTTGACGATGAATTTGCAAAAAATTACGAACTGAAACTCACAAAAGGTGAGTTCTTAAATATGAACTATTCTGCTTATTGGGAAGAAATGAAAAAAAAATCGGATGATCACACTTTTTCATTTCCTGTAGTCATAAATGAAAGTGCCGAAAAACTATTGGGCTTTGACAATCCAATTGGTCAACGAATTGGAAACAACGAAATTGTTGGTGTAGTTAAGGATTTTCATTTCAAATCATTGCACCACAAAATTGAACCTTTGGTGCTAATGAATTCTCCTGAAAATATCATGACAATGAACATCAGGATTTCCAATCACAAGCGTAAAGAAAGTATAGCCTTTATTCGCGACACTTACAAAAAGCATCGTGAAGGAAGAGAATTTTCTTTTCAATTTTTCGATGATTTATTGAAAGCTGAATACCGCAATGAGAACCACTTGAAAAATACAACCAAAGCATTTACCATTCTTAGCATTATCATTAGTATACTTGGCATGCTTGGTATTGTTGGCTTTGTAGTGCGACAGAAAACCAAGGAAATTGGAATCAGAAAAGCCAATGGGGCCAAAACCTACGAAATCATACAAATGCTTAATTTCAAATTCCTAAAATGGGTAATTCTTGCTTTTATTTTGGCATGTCCGATTGCCTGGTATGTGATGAACATCTGGCTTCAGAATTTCGCCTACAAAACAGAATTAAACTGGTGGATTTTTGCATTATCAGGAATCATTGCCATTGGCATTGCAATACTAACCGTTACTTGGCAATCGTGGAGAGCAGCGAAGAGAAATCCCGTGGAAAGTTTGAGATATGAGTAACGGAAACTCACTATTAATTAATTATTTTAAAATCCCTCAAATATGAAAAGTAACATACATTATGCATTTCGAAATATTCTAAAGAACAAATTAAATTCTATTATTTCGATAGTAGGTTTTACTGTTGCATCTACCTGTCTTCTCCTAATATACTTGTATTTAACGCAAGAATTTCATTACAATAATTTTCATGTAGAGGGAAATAAAATTTTCAAACTTAACTATACGCTTACCTTTGAAAATGGAATTAAAGAAGATGATGCACTACTCGATTACCAATTATCAAAAATTATAAAAGAAAAAATTCCTCAAGTAGATAAGTGCACCGCAATTAGAGGGTCACACGGACCTACTATCATATTTCAAAATCACAATTTAGAAGAAAACATTTACCTTACCGAACCAGATTTTTTTAAGATTTTTACATTCAAATTACTTCTGGGAGATCGTGATCGATTGTTCCAAAATCCGAATGAGATTGTGATTACCCAAAGCCTGGCAAATAAATTTCAAGCAATTCATTCGTGCCGTATTGATTCATTAATTGGATTACAGGTTCAATTTCCAAAAATTGAAAATCAGTCGTTTGTTATTTCAGGAATCATGGAGGATCCTCCAAAAAATTCGAGTATTCAGTTTAGTGGTTTGATACCTTATAAATATGCCAACGATAAACTTCCATGGTCAAATACTTTCTTCGGGAAATCATCAGTATTTTATAAAATAGACAGAACCGAAAATGCCAAAATAGCTGAAGAATTGGTAAGCAAAACAGTGGTAGATTTTTATCAAGAAGCGATCAAACTATATCAATCAAAAAAATACCTTGCTGAAACCAGTGATTGCTTTGTTCCTTTTTCATTACCTCTAAAAAAAATATACTTAAACGATAAGAAGAATGATTACGAAAAAACCAACAATAAAAATAGTTTGTACATTTTATCTGTTGTAGGCTTCTTTATACTATTTGTTGCCTGTAGTAATTTCATAATGCTCACTTTGGGGCAAACCTTAAGAAATGTGAGCAACATTAGCATTAGAATGACTTTGGGAGCTAAGCCAAAGCATATATTTGCTCAATTCTTTTTCGAGAATATTATACTTACTCTTATCGCATTTGTACTGGGTATACTTTTAACTTATGAGTTATTGCCTGTAATGAAAATATTAACTAAAAACGAGGTCTATCTTGAACTTATTAACATACCTGGTTTCCTTTTGTTTTTAGTAACAACAATTCTTCTAATTACTTTAATCACTAGTCTAATTCAAGTAGTTAAACTACAGAAAAAATACAAACAACAAATAATCTCCAAAGGGGATACTCAAAATAAAAAAATTGGCCCATTTCAATCTTTTGTCATGCTGCAATACACTTTGTCCATTATTCTTATTGCATTAAGCATTGGAATAATAAAACAAACACAGTTCATGAAAAACAAAAAATTGGGATTTTCTTCTGATAATGTAATTAACCTTAGAGTATATCATTTGAGTGAAAAAGAAAAGCGAACCCTAAGTGATTACATATCTGCATATCCTGGAATAACATCTCATTCTTTTTCAGATCGAAATTATGTGAGTGGCAGATCAATGGGATATGTTCAAAATTCTAATGAAGAAAATGTTGAAGCTCGATTGTTATATGTGGATCACAACTATATCTCAACATTAAATCTTAAAATTATACAAGGGAAAAACTTTAAACCTGAACTTCCGAATTTTGAATCGGTGATAGTAAATCAAAAACTAGCGTCTTTCATCAATCCGGAAGGTGAAATCGTAAATGAAACCATCTCCATAGATGGACAACAACATAGAATTATAGGAGTCATTAACGATTTTCATTTCGATTCTACCAAAGAGACAATTAAACCTCTTGCGTTAATTTTAAGAGCCGATTTCGGCAAGAGAAGTAAATTTGCTTTCCTAAAATACAAAGCAGATAAGAAGGCTGAGACCATTCAGTTTATAAAAAACACTTGGGATAAAGTTGCTCCTAACAAGGAACTGGATTACAAATTCTGGAATGAACAGTTAAACGCAAGATATCAAAACGAAGAAAGATGGAGTTTAATTATAACCTACTCGGCCATTATAGCATTATCATATCATCTTTAGGACTATTTGGCTTAACCATTTTAATCATTAACAAGCGAATTAAAGAAATAGGGATACGCAAAGTTAACGGAGCTAAGACAAAAGAAATCTTAAGTATGTTGAATGGTGAGTTTATAAAATGGGTTGCATTTGCTTTTGTTATTGCCTGCCCCATTACCTATTATATCTTGAACAAATGGCTGAATAACTTTGCTTACAAAACAAATATTAGCTGGTGGATCTTTGTTTTAGCAGGAATCATTACCGTGGGAATTGCCTTACTAACAGTATCATGGCAATCGTGGAGAGCAGCAAAAAGAAATCCGGTGGAATCGCTTCGCTATGAATAAACCTATTCAATTAACAATGATTAATTAAGAATTATCAATTGGTTGAACTTACAAGTCTGGAGCTATTAATGATGGAATACAGTATCTTTAATAGCTCCTGATTATCTTTATTCAATGATTTGAAAAGTTTTTCATCTATATAATCTGTATCCTTAAGTAATCTAATCCAATAATTGGTTTCTCTGGCTTCTTTATAGGCAATAGACATTTTAGCAGTAAAATCTTTTTTCGAAATCCCGCCAATTGCCTCTTCAACATTGGCTCCTATAGAAGTACCACTTCGAAGTAACTGTTTGGAAAGCACAAATTCCTTTTTCTCTTTATTGAGATACTGACAAAGCTTAACTATTCTAATTGCAAATTGATACGATTTCTCAACAATAATATTCTGATACTTCTTTTGAGTCATTCTAATTCTTAATTATACATTGATCATTGCTAATTGTTATTTGTTCATTGTCTAGTGCGTTTGTACCAGGTAATCTCTTCGCCTTGATACATGAATTTATCTACCAATTTCAATCCTAGCTTATCAAGTACTTTTTGTGATTTTTTGTTGCTTACCAAAGTCATGCTGCAGATTTCTTTGATATCCAGCTTTTCGAAAGCATATTCAATGGCTGCCCTGCTTGCTTCGGTAATGTAGCCTTTGCCCCAATATTTGCGCAGTAAACGAAAACGCAAATCGTAATAATTGCTGTATCCGTTCAACTCTTCTTTTTCGAGTTTAAAACCTGTCCAGCCCATAAATTCGTGCGTTTCTTTATCGATAATTGCCCAACGACCAATGCCATTTTCTTTGTATTGGTGAATGATATTTTCAATCATCTTTCTACTTTGGTTGATGTCTCTAATCGGTTTTCTTCCCAAGAACTTATAAACCTCAGGATCGGAATCCATTTCAAACATTTTTTCATCATCTTCAGGAAGTATTTCGCGTAGGTAAAGTCGGTCGGTTTCAAGTATAATATTCATTTTTTCATTTTAAAATTTGATTGAATATTTAATCTCGTACAATTCTGCGAGTTGTGCAAGTTTTTCTCTATAATGATTCTAATTTAGAAACACCGATAGGTTTACCACCAAGAACTCCAAGGTTTTTCACAAAGGACTCAAAGTGATATTCCTAAAGAATATCTTATTATAATCCAACACAAGGGAAACTGAACACAAAGATGCAGTGTATGATCTGCGAATTCACAAAGCTACCGGAAAATAAGCGTTTAAAAATAAAAAAGCGACAGCTCTTACGAACCATCGCTTCAATATTATTAATTAATAATTACTCATTATTAATTGCTCAAACGTGTTTCAAAATATCCTCCAAATTCTCGAATCTGGTTTTGTAATCGTTCATCGATCTACTGATTACCTCATGTGCTTCTTCAACACCATAAGTATGTGTAATCTCAGCCTGACGATCCAATCCTGGCATATCCTTATAGGTTAAGAAGTAGTGTTTCAAACGGTCAACAATTACATCAGGCATGCACTTGATATCAGTAAACTGGCCGTAAGTGGCATCGTTAATCAAAACTGCGATAATTTTATCATCCGCCTCGTTGCCATCAATCATTCTAAATCCACCAATCGGACGAACCTCTGCGATAATATCACCGTGAGAAATCGACTTTTCAGTAAGAATACAAATATCCAATGGATCAGCATCACCTTTTATATTTGGTTTGCCCGACTGTTCGCTACAATATTCTCCAACAGAATCACCACAATAGGTTTGTGGTAAAAATCCGTATAAGGCAGGAATTACATTTGAGTACTTCTGCGGACGATCAATTTTAAGATATCCGCTTACCTTATCTACCTCGTATTTAACTGTATCTGTTGGAACCATCTCGATAAATGCCATTACCGATTCTGGTGCATTATCTCCGATATCCAATCCATGCCATGGATGCGACTTGTATCGCAAGCCCATTAATCTTGCAATCGGATCATTTAATTTGTTTCCCATAGTAAGTGTTTCTTTGTAAGTTTCGTTTTGGCACAACGAACTTTATTCATTTGGTATAAACAAATGTAGTAAAACCATGTAAAAATCTACCCAGAAGTCTTTTTCTTTTCTGTTAAATCATGAAATTTGAGTGTTTTCCGTCAAAAGTTGGTTGCCATTTGTGTCAAAGTACTTCAGAATCTTTTAATTTTCTGGAACCAAGTATTTAGAAATGTCCTCGCTTAGCATCGTGAGGATGCTAAGCGAATTTTCTAATGCGAATCATTGAGAGCCTCACAACAAGTGAGACCCTCATTATTCATTACTAATTGATCATTGTTAATTGTTAATTGTTAATTGCCAATTGTCATCACCCACCCCAGCCATCGCGATCCAAACTTCTATACTGAATGGCTTCAGCCAAATGGTCGCTTTCTATATTTTTCGAGCCCGCCAAATCGGCTATGGTTCTCGAAACTTTCAGGATTCTATCGTAGGCACGAGCCGAAAGGCCCACTTTCTCCATGGCGGTTTTTAGCAGTTGGTTTCCTGCCTCATCGGGCTGGCAATATTTGCGCAACAGTTTGGAACTCATTTGAGCATTGCAGTGCATACCTTCCTCTTCTTTAAATCGTTCTTCCTGAATTTGTCGGGCTTGCTCTACCCTTGCTCTTATTACTTCACTTTTTTCCGATAATTGAGTATCCGATATCTTGTCGAAAGTAACCGGAACCACTTCGATATGAATGTCTATTCTGTCCAAAAGCGGACCACTAATTTTACTCAGGTATTTTTGTACCATTCCCGGAGCACACAAACAATCTTTCTCCGGATGATTGTAATATCCACAAGGGCATGGATTCATGGAGGAAATCAACATGGTACTTGCCGGGTAATCTACCGTGAACTTGGCTCGGGATATGGTAATGGTTCTGTCCTCTAAAGGTTGACGCATTACCTCCAAAACGGTTCGCTTGAACTCGGGCAACTCATCTAAAAACAACACCCCATTGTGCGATAAACTTATTTCTCCGGGTTGCGGATAAGTTCCACCACCGACGAGCGCAACATCCGAGATTGTGTGGTGCGGAGCCCGAAACGGACGCTGTGTCATTAAGGAGCTGTCCTTCTCTAAAGTTCCTGCTACGGAATGTATCTTGGTTGTTTCCAAAGCTTCCTGCAAACTAAGCGGTGGCAGAATGCCTGGAATTCGTTTTGCCAGCATGGTTTTTCCTGCGCCCGGTGGGCCAATCATGATGATATTGTGGCCTCCGGCTGCAGCAATCTCCAAAGCTCTTTTCACATTCTCCTGCCCTTTAACATCGGCAAAATCGTGAGGAAACTTATTCAGGTGGGCGTAAAACTCCGCTCTTGTATCTACCTGGGTAGGTTGAATTTCTAGATCTCCTTTTAAAAATCCAATCACTTCGCTAATGTTATCGGCGCCATAAATTTTCAACTTGTTCACAACGGCTGCTTCCCGGGCATTTGCTTTGGGGAGAATCAAACCTTCGAATCCTTCCTCTCTTGCCTGAATCGCCATGGGTAAAACTCCTTTTATGGGTACCAAACTGCCATCGAGCGATAATTCCCCCATAATCACAAACTTTTCCAACTTGTCGCAGGCAATCTGCTCGGTTGCCGTTAAAATTCCAATGGCAAGGGGTAAATCGTAAGCCGATCCTTCTTTTCGAATATCGGCAGGAGCCATATTGATGATGATTTTTTTCCCTGGAATTTTGTAGCCTACCTCGCGCAAAGCGGAGTCGATTCGCTGCTGACTTTCCTTCACTGCATTATCGGGCAATCCTACAAGGGAAAAGCGTACGCCAGGAAAAACATTTACTTCAATGGTAATTGTGGTGGCATGAATACCGTATACGGCACTTCCATAAGTCTTAACAAGCATAGTTTGATAATATTATATAAAAAGAATGACTTTATGAATATAACAATAATCCACAACTCATCAAAACATAATTCCAATTACAATACTACAAATAGGCTTGAAAATGAATATTTTTCCAATTGAGAAGTCAAATAGGTGTCTCCGCTACTAAGTTATCCAACTAAAATTACTGGTTCGACGATGAACTGTATAAATAAAAAAGCTGCAACAGAAATCTGTTACAGCTTTAAATATTTTATGATTTTACTCTTACTTCATTTTTGCTTCAATGTACTGAATCAAGCAATGGATTACTTTGATGTGAATTTCCTGCACTCTATCAGAGTATGCTTTCCAGGGAACTCTAATTTCTACATCACACATTTCTGCCATTTGGCCTCCTGTTTTTCCTGTTAATCCAACTACAGTCATCCCTTTTTCTTTGGCAGATTTAATCGCATTAATCACGTTAGCGGAATTTCCTGATGTGCTAATTCCAAGAAAAACATCCCCTTTTTGTCCCATACCTTCAACATATCTGGAAAAAATGTAGTCGAAACCATAATCGTTACCAACACAGGTAATATGGCTAGGATCAGAGATTGCAACAGCCGCCATTCCCGGACGATCATCTCGAAATCGACCAGTTAATTCTTCAGCAAAATGCATGGCATCGCACATTGATCCACCATTTCCACAAGAAATTACTTTTCCTCCATTTTTAATTGATTCAGCCATGGCTTCACCTGCTTTTTCAATGGCTTTAAAGTTCTCTTCGTTTGCCAAAAACTCATTTAAAACGGCTTGAGCGTCAAGAAAACTTTGCTTTATATCGTTTATGATCATGTTTTTAAATTTTTACCAAAAATACGAAACGCAACGAATAATTAAGAATAATGGATTATAAATTAATCTCTGTTCGATCAATTCTAAATGGACTTTTCAAGTTTTATTTCTAAGTTTACTATTAAATCCAATAGTTCAATACATGATAACAATAAAACAGAAACTTTACGAAATAATTTTTGAGGCCGATACCAAAGCAGGAAAGTTTTTTGATCTTGCATTACTCATCATTATTCTGCTAAGTATTCTGCTTGTAATGCTGGAGAGCGTTCCTTCCATAGAAAACAAGTATCATGATTTTTTAAAAATTACAGAATGGGTTATTACGGCTATTTTTAGTTTGGAGTACATTCTCAGAGTCTGGATTGTAAGACATTCTCGAAAATATATTTTTAGCTTTTATGGAGTCATTGATCTATTAGCGGTACTGCCAAGTTACTTGGCCCTCTTCTTTGCCGGCACACAAGGTTTAATGGTAATTAGAGCTCTTCGACTACTTCGGATTTTCAGAATTTTAAAACTAAATCGATATTTGAAAGAAAGTGCTGTTATCATTCGTGCTTTAAGAGAAAGTCGCTATAAAATATCAGTGTTCCTATTTGGTGTATTAACACTGGTCATTATCATTGGTACTATAATGTATTTGGTAGAGGGAGCCGAACATGGTTTTACCAGTATTCCCCGAGGCATTTACTGGGCAGTGGTAACATTAACCACAGTTGGCTATGGTGATATCTCGCCAAGTACTTCTCTGGGACAGTTATTGGCCAGTATGGTAATGATTATTGGTTACGCAATTATTGCTGTTCCCACAGGAATCGTAACTGCAGAATTAACCAAGCACAATACCCAGAAAACCTCGACCCAGGTTTGCCCTGAATGTTTGTCGGAAGGGCATAACCATGATGCAAAATATTGCAGTGAATGTGGCTCAAAACTGAATTAGTTTAGAGACGCCTTTTTGCATTTTTTAACGTATGTATCCATGTGAATTATCGAAGCAAATTCAGATTTTATAGGTATATTTGTAGGTCTCATTTAACGACAAGAATAAGGATGCTTATTTTGTTGGGAGAAGAATAACAATCACCTATACCACTTATTAGCAACAAGGTATAAAACAACTTATTATGGGATTTACTAGCGGTTTCTTTAAAAGACCTCAACATAAGAGATTTAATTTACAGCCTCGTTATTGGGATCCTGCCAAGGAGGAAAGAGAAGAGCGTGAAAGAAGAATTAAGTCGGAACTTGGAATTAAGGATGAAAATGGACAGTACATTCCCAATATAAAAGGGAGAATGAAAAGTGAGTTGCGCCATAAATATTCCGATGCAAGAGGTACCAGACAAAAATCAAATTTTCGATTAATCATCATCTTTGTGATTCTTGCAGTTGCAGCCTATGTATACGTTTTTGGTTGGGATGAATTGATTGAAAAGATTATTGGTGCTATGAAGAGTTTAAAATCTAATCGCTAACATCAAATTTCAAACTTATATATGTCAGATTTGATACAGATACTACCTGACAGCGTTGCCAACCAAATTGCAGCGGGTGAGGTAGTACAAAGACCGGCTTCGGTGGTAAAAGAACTTGTTGAGAATGCGATAGATGCCGGTGCTGGTTCCATAAAAATAAATCTAAAAGACGCAGGTAAAACCCTGATTCAGGTTATTGATAATGGGTGCGGTATGTCGGTTACGGATGCTCGATTGGCATTTGAACGACATGCAACCTCGAAAATACGCAAAGCTGGTGATTTGTTTGGTATTCGTACCATGGGATTTCGTGGAGAAGCTCTGGCTTCCATTGCCGCAATTGCCAATGTTGAATTAAAAACCAAACGAACCGAAGATGAGCTGGGTACTCATATTGTAATTGATGGTTCCGAATTGGTTTCGCAAGAAGCATCAGCTTGTAGTGATGGCAGTAACTTTATCGTAAAAAACCTGTTTTTTAATGTTCCTGCTCGTCGTAAATTCCTGAAAGCAAATTCTACCGAGCTTCGAAATATTATTACAGAATTTCACAGGATCGTTTTATCTCATCCTGATATTGCATTTACATTAATTCACAACGAAAGCGAGATTTACAATCTTCCTGCATCACATATTCGTCAACGAATTATTAATGTTTTTGGGAAAAGTATGAATTCCCGATTAATCAGCATTAATACAGATACTAGTATTGTGAACCTTACCGGATTTATCGGTAAACCTAAAAATGCAAAGAAAAATACTGGAGAACAGTTCTTTTTCGTGAACAATCGTTTCATGCGACATCCTTATTTTTACAAGGCTGTTATTCAGGCATACGACAAAATTTTGCCTCCGGAAACCATTCCTCCGTATTTTATCTTTTTCGATGTAGATCCTAAGATTATCGATATCAACATTCATCCTACCAAAACGGAAATTAAGTTTGAGGATGAAAGAGCCATATATCAAATCATTCAGGCTTCAATTCGTGAGGCATTGGGAAAATTCAATATTGTTCCTTCTATCGATTTTGATGAAGACACAAGTTTAGAGATTCCTGTTGCTGACGACAATACTGAGGTGGAAGCACCAATGATTAAGGTTAATCCTGAGTTTAATCCATTTGAAGCTGAATCGAACTACAATCCTTTTGATTCTGAAAAGAGCTATAATCCTTTCGAACAATCGGCAAGTTCAATCGAGTCAAATCCTTTTTTCCAGGAATTTAAAGCCAAAAGTCCCGATACTTCTGCAAGCAGAGCTCCTAAAAAGCAAGTTCCAGGCGATTGGGAAAAATTGTACGAAGATCAAACTCCTAAAAAAGAAGTTGTTGAAAAGCAGCCGGTAATCGACAGGGAAAATATTCCTGACTATTTCCAGGCTCCAGAAAAACCAATGCCTCAACAACCTAAGCTTCAAGCTGTAGATCAACCTCAAAAGTCTAAGAACTTTTTCCAGCTGAAAAACAAATATATCCTTACACCTATCCGATCCGGCTTAATGATCATCGATCAGAGAAAGGCACATGAGAGAATTTTATTTGAAAAGTTCATGAGTTCTTTGGAGAATCAACAGGGAATTGCACAACAAACTTTGTTTCCACAAACCATTGAGTTAAATGCCTCTGATTACACTCTTTTACAAGTGATTTTAGAAGATGTAAAAGCTTTGGGGTTTGACATTAGAGAATTTGGAAAGAAAACTTTCGTGATCAATGGAACTCCTGCTGATATTCAGAATTGTGATCCAAAAGAATTATTGGAAAATCTGTTGGCAAACTATAAAACCAATCAACTCGATGTAAAACTAAAAGTAAGAGAGAATTTGGCAAAATCATTAGCAAAAGCATCGGCAGTAAACTATGGGAAATCACTTACCAACGAGGAAATGAGTTCGATTATTGATCAGCTTTTTGCTTGCAATCTTCCCAACTATACACCTGATGGAAAGCCAGTAATTTCGGTTTTGGAAACTCAAGAATTGGAAAATCGCTTTAAATAATAGAATAAATTCTACAAACAAGGCTTTTAGCCTGACAAACTGTCTTGCAATTATGGGCCGAAGCCTGTAATTTTAAATTGGTCTGACTATTGTTAGACTTCAAATGAATTTTAAAAGCATATCAAATGACACAATACAGACCTCCACTGTTGAATTTACCTCCGGTGGTTAAAAATCTTTTGATTATAAATGTTATCATGCTTCTGGGAACTATGGTTATTGGAAGCAAATTTGGTTTTGATATTGATCGCCTATTGGCATTGCATTTCTTCAAGTCTGAATTCTTCAGACCCCACCAATTCATTACTCACATGTTTATGCATGGTGGAATTGGTCACTTATTTTTTAACATGTTCGCTCTTTTCATGTTCGGCCGTGTTTTGGAAAGTGTGTGGGGATCAAAAAGATTTTTATTGTATTATATGGTTACAGGGATTGGTGCGGCATTAATCCATACTTTGGTAAATTGGTTCGATTACATGTCGATGAAAAATGCCTTGGATGCTTTTATTAATACGCCAACTCCTGATTTGCTTTCTCAATTTGTTCGCGAACATGTTGGTCCTGTTAAACCTTGGGTTTATGATTTCATCAATCAATGGGCAGAATATCCAAACGATGCAAATACCACAAATCAAGCCATTGCTCTTGCAAATAGAATGTTGGAAGGCAGCATAAATACTCCTACAGTTGGAGCTTCAGGTGCGGTTTTTGGAATTCTTTTGGCCTTTGGTATGCTCTTTCCAAATACTGAATTAATGTTAATTTTTCCACCAATTCCAATTAAAGCCAAATATTTTGTAATTGGTTACGGAGTTTTAGAATTGTTCCTCGGCGTTCAAAATCAAGCAGGTGATAATGTCGCTCACTTTGCCCATTTGGGAGGTATGATATTCGGCTTTATTCTAATAAAGTATTGGCAAAAGAATTCGAATCGCTTTTATTAAATTACATACAATAAAAATTTAGGTAGGAAGTTTATATCGATAATAAAGCTTGATTATGAACATGAACTTTAACAATCCATATCAGAGCTATTCCAATCAAAACATTTGGGAGGGAATTAAAAGTTCCTTCAAACAAGGAAGCAATCTTACCAAGTTAATTTACGTTAACCTGGGATTATTTCTTGCTATAAAACTTTTGCAGATCGTTAGTATGCTAACAGGCTCTAATATTGATGATATCATTGTTCGTCAATTGATGGTTCCTGCTTATCCTGAAACATTAATCAGACAACCATGGTCGGTATTCACCTATATGTTTCTGCATACCGAATTCATGCATATCCTAATGAATATGCTATGGTTTTTCTGGTTTGGCAAGATTTTCTTAACCTATCTCGATCAGAAAAAGTTATTAAGCGTTTATTTAATTGGTGGATTAACAGGAGCAGCCATTTATCTTTTCTCCTACAATATTTTCCCAGCACTGCATGATGCTAAGTTTATTGCCTATGCTTTAGGTGCATCAGCATCGGTTATGGCAGTTGTGTTTGCTGTTGTTGTTTATGCGCCAAATCATATTATTCACTTGATATTTATTGGACCTGTAAAAATAAAATTCATCGCACTGTTCTTTATAGTCATGGATTTGCTTTACCTATCGGAAAGTGTGAATATAGGCGGGCATATTGCCCATTTTGGAGGAGCTTTTTACGGTTGGCTTTTTATATCGCAATTGCGAAAAGGAAAAGATATTTCAAGTGGATTTAACTCCATAATGAATTCATTTTTTGGTTTATTCAAGCGCAAAAAGAAAATGAAGGTAAGTTATAAAAACACTCGCAACATGTCTGATGAAGAATACAACAAATCGAAGAAAGTAAATCAGGAAGAATTGAATCAAATCTTGGACAAGATTGCCAAATCGGGATACGACAGCTTAAGTAAAGAGGAGAAGGAAATTCTATTTAAATCAAGCAATCAAAAGTAAAGTCTACATTGAAAAATTTCCTCCATAAAGCTCTGGTTGCCTTTAGTCTGATTTTTTCAGGCTCATTACTCATTTCTTACATTGCTCCACATATAAGTCCCGAAGAATTTTGGTTGCCAGCATTTTGGGGTTTAGCATATCCTTATTTGCTTTTGGCAAATGTGATTTTTTCGGTGTACTGGATGCTAAGAAGACGATGGAGCTTCTTAATTCCATTAATTGTAATATTAATAGGATATGGCCACTTACAAGATTTTGTTCAAATCAACAGACCGAATAAGAACAAAAGCGAGTCGCCATCCATTAAACTGATGACATATAATGTAAGAGCTTTCGATAAATATGAGTGGAGTAAAGACAAGAAAACACCAAACAAAATGGTGGAACTTTTAAAGCAAAATAAAGCAGATGTCTATTGCTTTCAGGAATATTACAATACACGAAATGGATTACTAAGCCTTTATAACCTGAAAAAAGCCACAGCTTGTAAATATTTGTTTTTGAGCAAAAAGACCAATGGAGTTGCCATATTTTCCAAGTATCCAATTGTGCAAAAAGGAGAAATTAAATTCGAAAAAGGCAATTGGTGCAATGCCATTTATGCTGATATCAAAAAGAATGGTAAAATAGTAAGAGTATATAATCTTCATCTGGAATCGAACCGATTGGGAGGAAGAAATTATGCTTTCATCAACAAGAAAGAATTTAAGGCTGACGAAGAGGAATTAAACGAAATTAAAGACATTTCATTCCGATTGCGACATGCATTTATTCGCAGAGCCAAACAAGCTGAAATCATCAGAGGACATGTAGCTAAATCTCATCATCCAACAATTGTTTGTGGAGATTTTAATGATACAGCCCAATCTTATACCTACCACAAAATCAAAGATGGATTAATTGACTGTTTTCGGGAAAAAGGATTAGGAATTGGAACAACCTATTCTGGAGATTTTCCTTCTTTTAGAATTGATTTTGTCCTACATGATAATAAAACGGTATGTCACAATTACGAGCGAATCAAAAAAAAGTATTCCGATCACTTTCCAATAATTACAGAGCTTAATTTTGTAGAAAAATAAGCTAGTTCTTAAGAACCAATTCGCGTGTAGAAACGTGAATATTATAATCTTTGGTTTGATATTTAGCAACAATATTCAGAGTTGTATCCAAACTTGATTGCGAATCCAACATGAATTCATAGCGAGCCAATCCTCCTTTTGCGTAAATTGGCTTGGCCGCAGGTGGAATGTATTGGTTCTTCATTAATTCTGTAATGTAGAACACCACATTTTTCGAATAATTACTTAGAAATAACTTTAGTATAATGCGATCTGATTTCACTAGTATTTGAACTTCAATTTCTGGATATTTCTCACGCAAACTACCATCACGCTTATACTCCTTTAGTCCAATTCCTGGCTGACCTCTCATATAAGGTGTTTCCGCCCAAATTTTACCATTGGCATAATACTTTTTCTGAATCCCATCTTTTTTATCGTTGATGTATGGTGTTAAGCTGTAGATGTTTCCATTTTTGTGATATTTTTTTGCAACACCACTCTTTTCATCATCAACATACATAATTTCATCGCTTAACACACCAGAAGAATAGTAATACCTGGTAACTCCATTACGCACTCCATTTTGGTAGGTAATCTCGGCTGACAATCTATTTTGCTCATCGTACTTCTTCACCACACCATTTTCCACAAAATTCTGATCTTTAGTCGAACTACGATCAGTTTTTTGCTTGCAGGCAAACAGAACTAAAGCAAAAAGGAATACAAATTTATATTTCATCAGGAGACTCTTAATTAGTGCTATCCAAAAATGATATGAGTTATTCCCAATAAAAATATATTAAACATTGAAAACTTAAAAATTATTCGGTAATAAATAAGCTACATAAACTTCTTTCTCTTCAAAAGATACGATTGCAGTACATTGCTAAACTCCTTTCGAATGTCGGCCTCAATTAAATCAATAGAAAACTGACTACACAGCAATTCCAATTCGGTAAAAAACTTTTGCTGCTCTTTTTGATACATTTCTTTAATATCAGTTGGGTTTAGTTTTAAGCTTTCACCGGTTTCCAAATCAACAAATTGACTTGGACGATTCTCAAAGTTGAAATTCAATTCCAATTCATGATCCCGAACTGCAAATAGGATTACCTCATGCTTGTTGAATCGCAAATGTTGCAAAGACTCCATGATTTCTTTTGGTGATTCTGCTCCCGTAAAATCAGAAAAAACAATCACCAGCGAGCGCTTGTGTAAACTTTCTGCCAAACGATGCAAAGTATCGGCAATTTTGGTTTCTCTTTCCTTGCCTATCTCTTCGGTATTGTAAATCTTGTGCAAGTGAGAATACAATAATTGAGCATGAGTAAGAGATAGCTTAGATGGAGTTAAAAGATCTATCTTATCCGAAAATGTACAAAGCCCCACAGCATCGCGTTGCTTACGCAACAAGTGAATTAAGGCTGCAGCACATAAAACCGAATACCCCAATTTGGTTTGATGCTTGGTTTTGTAAGGAAACAACATGGATGAGGATGTGTCCATAACAATATAGGCCCTGAGATTGGTTTCCTCTTCGAATTGTTTAACAAACATTTTGTCACTACGGGCATACAGCTTCCAATCGATATGCTTGGTAGATTCTCCTTTGTTGTACAAACGATGCTCGGCAAATTCAACCGAAAAGCCATGGTACGGACTACGATGCAAACCAATAAGAAATCCCTCCACAATTTGATGTGCAAGTAATTCCAAATTATCGAATTGTTCGAACTGTATCAGGTCGGATAATTGCTTTACCATTTTAATTTTTCAAATAAAAAAAGGGCATAGATCAACCTCTATGCCCTACATATTTTTATACTCCTATTACAATAGAGCATCAATTTTTTCTGCCAAGCTTGATTTTGGAACTGCTCCAACTTGCTTATCAACAACTTCTCCTCCTTTAAAGAAAAGAACAGTAGGAATATTACGGATTCCAAATTTAGCTGAAGTTGCAGGGCTGCTGTCAACATCCAATTTGGTTACTACGATTTTTCCATCGTAATCAGTTGCCAATTCGTCTACAATTGGACCAACCATTCTACATGGACCACACCATTCTGCCCAAAAGTCCACCAATACTGGCTTATCTGATTTCAAAACAACTTCTTCAAAATTAGAATCGTTTACTTCAATTGTCATGGTAATCTATTTTTTAGCGTTTATGTATTTTATTTAAAACTAGTGCAATTTAGTTAATTTTGAATTTAATTTCCGAATTATTTTCAAAATATTCTATTAATTCATTGGTTAACTCAACTCTGTAACTCCTCGAAAACATCTTTAATGCTTTCTTTCCTTTATCAAAAATCTCAAAGTTAAGTTTCATATTTCCCTTGTTCTCATCAATGCAGTTCACAATCTCTGTAACCAACTCATCAGTCAATGCCGATATAGGGATTTCTAATGTAAACTCCTTAGCTTTCTTTTCCAGAACCTCAGAAAGCATCATAATATTTTTCACCTTAAATTCTAACTCTGTAGAATCTTTAGGCCAAGATCGTGTTTGAACCCTTCCACTAATATAAATGGAAAGACCTTCAACAAAATAATTACCAAACTCAATGAAATCTTTACCAAAGAATGCCAACTCATAAGAATCTGAAAAATCTTCTATTCCAACAATGGCAAAAGGGTTTCCATTTTTGGTTGTTCCCCTTCTAATTGCCGTAATCATTCCCGCAATATTAACATCCTTGTTGGCAAAGCTTTCGAATTCAGATGACAACTCCGATAAGCTAGCATTACAGAAGTTATTAATGGTTGTCTTGAAATCATCCAAAGGATGCGCAGACAAATAAATCCCAATTAATTCTTTCTCTTTATTTAAACGTTCAAGTTTTCCCCACTCTGCACATTCCGGTGCTTTGGGAGGAGTAACTACATAATCCTCTACTCCGCCAAACAGAGTTTGCTGATTATTTATCTTTTCGGCCTGAAGTTTATTACCATACTTCACCAAATGTTCCATAAAGGTAACATCAGTTTCATCTATTTGGAAATATTGACTTCGTTTTAATCCAAAACTGTCAAATCCTCCCGACATGGCAAGATTTTCAAGTGTTCGTTTATTTACTGATCTTAAATTTACACGCTCTACAAAATCGAAAATGTCCTTGAACGGTCCATTCTTACGTTCTTCAATAATATCATGTACAGCCTGCTCTCCAACTCCCTTAATACCAGCCATACCAAAACGAATCTCACCATTCTTATTTACGGTAAATGTTGAATAAGATTCATTCACATCTGGTCCAAGAACCGGCAATCCCATACGCTTACACTCATCCATAAAAATGGTCACTTTCGTGATATCGGATAAGTTACGACTCAGAACAGCTGCCATAAATTCAGCTGGATAATGAGCTTTAAGGAAACCTGTTTGATAAGCAATATAAGCATAACAAACCGAGTGAGATTTGTTAAACGCATACTTGGCAAATGCTTCCCAGTCCGACCAGATTTTTTCAATTAGCTTGTCGGCTTTGGTATTATCTCCACCAACACCTTCCATGAATTTTGGATTATCATGACATCCATTGATGAACTCAACCTTCAGTTTATCCATCATGCAATGATCTTTTTCCCCATCGCTTTACGCAAGGAATCGGACATGCCACGAGTAAATTGCCCCAATGCTCTCGACTGGAGCATCACCTGCTCCTGGTAGACTGTAATCCCATAGGTATCTTTCAGGTAATCCTCCATGATTGGATGATCATATTCAATCTCCTCTTCTCCATTTTTTCTTCGGATAAAAGAAGGGATGTATTCCATTGGTCCCGGACGATACAAGGCATTCATGGCAACCAAATCTTCAAAACGGTTTGGCTTAAGCGCTCGCAAATGCTTCTTCATTCCAGGGGATTCAAACTGGAATATGGCAGTTGTTTCTCCGCGGCTGAATAACTGAAAGGTCTTTTCGTTTTCGAGATCAACATTGTTGATATCAACATCAATTCCTTTGGAAAGTTTTACATTGGAAAGAACCTCCTTAATAATGGATAGGGTTTTCAAACCCAAGAAGTCCATTTTAAGCAAACCGATATCCTCCACAAAACGTCCATCGTATTGGGTGGTTAACAGTTCCTCGCCTTTGGTTGGCATTACCGGCAAATGCTCGTCAAGCGGATTTTTTCCAATTAAAACCCCACAGGCATGCACACCAGTCTGTCTTACCGAACCTTCCAATGCCTCTGCAAACTTAATGGTTCTTGCAATCAATGGATTTGGCGAATCTTTTTCTTCCAAAAGCGCAGGCTCTTCCTCATAAGCCTTCTTAAAACTCATTTTTGGTGCTTCAGGAACTAATTTGGCAAGGCGATTGGCTTCAGCCAAATCCAAACGAAGAACACGCGCCACATCCTTAATGGAACTCTTGGTAGCCATTGTCCCAAAAGTACAAATGTGCGCTACTTTATCATGTCCGTATTTATCGGTAACATAGTCTAATACTTGCTGACGTCCATCGTCATCAAAGTCGATATCTACATCGGGCATGGAGATACGATCAGGATTCAGAAAACGCTCAAACAGCAAGTCATATTTAATTGGATCCACATCGGTAATGGAGATACAATACGCAACAGCAGAACCTGCAGCCGAACCACGACCTGGACCTACAATTACGCCATTGTCTTTTGCCCAGTTGATGAAATCCTGTGTAATCAAGAAATATCCAGGGAAACCCATGGTTTTAATGGTGTTCAGCTCAAACTCCAATCGCTCAACAATACTCTCTTCCAACTCTTCTCCATAGCGTTTTTTAGCTCCTTCGAATGCAAGATATTGCAAATAATCAGCTTCAAGTTTTATCTGTAGCACTTTATCGTAGCCTCCTAATTTCTCGTATCGCTCTTCTTCAAACTCCTCGATTAAAGCAGCCTCATCGTATTTTTCCTTATATTCCTCAAAAGTCCCAAACTCCTCGGGAATATTAAAAGGAGGCATAATTGGATTTGCATTCAATTCATAAGCTTCTACTTTTTCTGCTATTTCCAAGGTATTGGCAAGTGCTTCGGGTACATCGGCAAAGAGCTCATTCATCTCTTCGGTGGTTTTGAACCACTCCTGTTTGGTATAACGCATACGTGTTGGATCATCGTAATCACGCCCTGTACTCAAACAAACCAAAACATCATGAGCTGCTGCGTCTTCTGCATTCACAAAATGAGAATCATTGGTTGCAATGACTTTAACGCCCAATTCTGCTGCTAACTCACGAATTACTTTATTTACTCTTACCTGATTTTCCCAGACATCTCCTTTCAATCGAGGATCGTCATTTGGGTGGCGTTGGATTTCCAGGTAATAATCTTCTCCAAATACATCTTTGTACCAAAGTATTGCTTCTTTTGCCTTATCGATACTCCCTGCCATGATATGCTGGGAAACTTCTCCTCCAAGACAAGCACTGCTTACAATCAAGCCCTCGCTATACTCCTCAAGCAAATCTTTATCGATACGCGGTTTGTAGTACATTCCGTCGGTATGTGCAATAGAGGTTAACTTTAGTAGACTTTGGTAACCTTTATAGTTTTTGGCCAGCAAAATAAGGTGATTCCCAGATGCATCGATTTTATTTTCCTTCATCAAATGCCCACGTTTAGCAACATAAGCCTCCACTCCAATGATTGGTTTTACTCCAGCTTTGCTACATGCTACATGAAATTCCTTAATTCCAAACATGCTACCATGATCGGTTAAAGCAACAGCAGGCATTCCATCTTCTTTTGCTTTGGCTGCAATTGCTGCTGTTTTTGCGGCTCCATCGAGTATGGAATATTGCGAGTGAACATGCAAATGAACGAAAGGTTGTTGCGTTGTAATATTTTTTGCTGCTTCTCTTCTCTTGCGATCTTCCTTCTCAATTGATATTTCATCGAAAGCAGTATTTACCTTGAAAGATTCATACTCTATTCCAACCAATTCAATGGTATTCGGATTATTGATTTTAAAGGCCTGAATCTGCCCAGGAGACATTCTATGAATTTCCTGACTTAATCCATCAACTCTTAACAGTTCAAGAAAACAACGGGAAGTTGCCTCAACGTCGGCTGCCGCATTGTGTGCTTCAGCAAATGGAACTCCAAATAATTTGGTATGCAGTTCGGTAAGCGTAGGATTTTTAAGTTGTCCTCGTCTTTTTAAATCACAAAACTCCTTACTACCGGTCATGGTGTCAATCATTGGAGCTTTCACAAGATCCTGCTCTTCCATTTCGCAGCGAAGCAGCTCGCAACCCACAATGTTGATATCAAAAGAAACATTGTGCCCAATGATAAATGTAGAATTTCTGACATCCTCCATAAAATCAAGAAGGGCATCTTGAAGAGGAATTCCTTTTTCGTGAGCGAGTTCTGTAGAGATACCATGTACTGCAACCACATCATCAGGAATAGTATATCCATCAGGAGTAATTACATGATTTTTGGCAAAAAGGAAATTCCCTTCCATATCATGACATTGCCAGGCAAGCTGAACCATTCTTGGCCAGTTGTCAAAATCATCTAAGGGTGCTTTCCATTTTTTTGGTAAGCCTGTGGTTTCGGTATCAAATATTAAAAACATCTCAGTATCAGGAATTTTATTTTTTTAAGCTCACAGATGGAGCCGAAATGCGAAGATAAGGAATAATAAAGTGATTCAGTAAAGTAAAATTAGTAAATGTAAGTCAACAATCTAGACTAAATAAATGATCGTTCTACCAGCATGATTTTCAGCCATTAAATTATTTAAAGAGAAGTTATTTCTATTCAGAAAATAAGTTGTATCTTTGTCGCGCTTATAAATCGTGGTATGTATACCACAACTATAATGTAGGCAAATTATTAATCTTATTTAAAAAGAGTTATGCCAGTAAAAATTAGACTAGCAAGACACGGTCGTAAAAGACGTGCATTCTACCACATCGTGGTAGCAGATAGCAGAGCACCACGTGATGGTAAGTACATTGAGCGTATTGGATCATACAATCCAAACACCAATCCTGCTACAATTGACCTAAATTTTGACAAAGCCTTAACTTGGCTTGGTAATGGTGCTCAGCCTACCGACACTGCAAGAGCAATTTTATCTTACGAAGGTGTAATGATGAAAAAACACTTGTTAGAAGGTGTTAAGAAAGGTGCTTTTGATGAAGCAACTGCTGAAGAAAAATTCCAAGCTTGGAAGCAAGAAAAAGACGCTAAAATCAACGCTAAGAAAGATGGTCTTTCTAAAGCTGCTGAGGAAGCTAAAGCTGCACGTTTGGAAGCAGAAGCTAAAATTAGCGCTGACAGAGCAGAAGCTATCGCTAAGAAAGCTGCTGAAGCTGAAGCTGCTGCTAAAGCTGAAGAAGCTGGTGACGATGCTGAAGCTGCAAATGAAGAAGGAGCTGAAGAAACTGAAGCTTAATTTGAATTGCATGCTTAGAAAAGAAGATTGTTATTTAGCTGGAACCTTTACTAAAACTCATGGAGTTAAAGGTGAATTGGTTGCCAAAACAAACGGTGATCTTCTTGAAAGAAATAAATTGGAGTCAATCCTCGTCGATATCGATGGGGGATTGGTTCCTTTTTTTATTTCAAATAATGGAATTAGCTCGAGAAATCATTCGAGCGTAAGAATTTTATTGGAGGATATGTCAACCGAAGAAAAAGCCAAAAGGTTTATTGCTTGCGATATCTATGTTCCAATGAAAGATGTACCAGACTATATTGTCGAACAAGACGAATTGGATCCTAATGTTTTAATTGGTTTCACCTATGAGGATGAAGAAAGAGGTGAACTTGGTGAGATTGTAGACATTCAGGATTTTGCGGGCAATATTGTAATGGTAATAGAGATTAATGGTGAGGAAGTGATGATTCCTTTTGCCGACGAAAACTTTATCGACCTTGATGAAGAAAACAAAACCATTTGCATGGAAACGCCTGATGGTTTGCTTGACCTTTACCTTGATTAATACAGATTAAAATATTTCGAGTGCCTTAGTACTGATAACTGTTGACTGATCATTGTCTACTGTTATCCTACTATTTCGTTTTCGTACTCGCGAATTCTGATTTTTAAAGTTTCCGGTACAGAAATACTTTCTCCCAATTTTTGGCTGTACCCAACCATAACCTGTGAAGTTTTAGTTTTGATTTCGCCAGTTACAGAATCAACAATATTCTGATAAAGTCGAACACTTTTATTGCCAAGTTTGTGAATTCTGGTATGCACTTCAATTTTATCGTGCAAAGTAATTGATGATAAGTAATCAATTTCGAGATGTGCAACAATAAGAGCTGAATCATTCCAATCGATCACCTGTCCATAAATTTGCTGAAAATAATCCATTCTGGCCAAATCCAAATAACTCAACTGTACTCCATTATTAACATGTCCCATTAAATCGATATCCCCAAAACGAATTTGTATTTTCTTGATGTGCTTAAATTCCATTGTAAAAATTTTTTGGCGAATTTAAGAAATATTGAATGAATATCTATAAAATGAGGAGAGAGGCAACAATGCCACGTCCCTACAAAAATTATACATGGGTGCAACTTTTCATGGACTTGTTCGTCCTTTATAAAGTACGAAATGATTATTTACCTAAAACCATAACATATGAAATCAAAACGTATTACTTCCCTTATTGCAATTTTCGCCTTGGTATTAAGCAGTACAATTGCTTTTGCTCAAAAAACCGAAGATCGAAAAGTGGCTTCCTTTGAATCAATCAGTCTTTCTATTGCTGCCAAAGTTTATGTGAGTCAAAACGAAAAAACATCTGTGAAAATTAATGGTTACGCCGATGATTTGGATGAAATTATTACTGAAGTTGAAGGATCAACTTTAAAGATAAAGCGTAAAAAGAACAAAGGCTGGAATTGGAACAATCGTTCTTTCAAAAAAGTTGAAGTTTATATTTCAACTCCAAATGTAGAAGACCTTAGAATTTCAGGATCAGGAAATATTATTGCTAAAACTCCTATTCAATCAGGTAGCGTTAACTACGCAATCAGCGGAAGTGGAAACATTATTATCGATAAGTTGAAGGCTGATAATGTAGAGTGTCACATTTCAGGTTCAGGTGATATCCGTTTAAAAGGAGAATGTCAAGACGAATTGGAAATTCATATTAGCGGATCGGGTGATGTTGAAGCTGAATATTTTGAAGCTAAATCAGTTGACGTAAGAATTTCGGGTTCTGGAGATTGTAAGGTTTACGCATCGGAAAAAATAAATGCTCGCGTAGCTGGTAGTGGAGATATTTATTACCGAGGCAATCCTGAATATGTTGATAGTAAATCAGCAGGATCGGGTTCTATTAAATCTGTTAGGGAATAATTGTTGTGTTCCCACGTATAATGGAAGCGTTCCGATAGGCAAAGACAGCATTCTCACCAATAAAGGCAACGTTCTCATGCGTAGCGGCAGCGTTCTCTTCTACAAAGGCAAGGTGATTATCCGTTGCGGCATGGTGCTCTTGCATAAAGGAAGCGTTCTCCAGCTAAGAGGTATTGTTCCCCTTGCTAAAGACAATGTTATTTTGTAAAAAGATATAATATAAAACCTCTCAGAAACTGTAAGATCTGAGAGTTTTATATTATATTTCCTATTTCCTTAGGATTTGAATCTCCCCTCCTACTCCAATTTTGATAATGCTTGAAGCACTCGCTTTTTCAAAATCATCTTGTCGGTACTCCACCACATAATCAACCAATTCTTTCAATTCTTCATTGATTTCAGAAAAATTCGCAGGTGATGGATCTCCACTAATATTGGCCGAAGTTGATACAATTGGTTTCTTAAATCTTTGAATCAGATTTTGAGTAAACTCCTCATTTGTAATACGAATACCAATGGTTCCGTCAGAGTTAATTAAGTTTGGCGCCAAATTCTTTGCTCCTGGATAAATCAAGGTCATTGGTTTGTCGTTCGCCTCAATCAATTCCCAGGCAATTTCAGGCACCTCATCAACGTAAGAATTCAGTCTGTTAGGATTTTCCATTAACACCAACATTGCCTTACAATCTTCACGTTGTTTAATTTCATAAACCCTTTTTACTGCATCTGCATTTGTAGCATCACAGCCAATTCCCCAAATGGTATCGGTAGGATAAAGAATTACTCCTCCTGATTTTAAAACCTCTAGTGCTTTGTTAATGTCGTTATTCATATTATTCGTATATGGTAGAGACGTAGCAATGCTACGTCTTTACATATGGTCAGCAATTTTTTATACTGCAACGTTATATTCACGCAGTGCATCATTCAAAGATGTTTTCAAGTCGGTTGATGGTTTACGCTTACCAATAATAAGTGCACAAGGGACTTGATATTCTCCTGCAGGGAATTTTTTGGTTCTGGTACCTGGAATCACAACTGATCTAGCTGGCACAAAACCTGTATATTCTACTGGTTCTTCTCCGGTTACATCAATAATTTTAGTCGATTTTGTAAGTACCACGTTAGCGCCAAGAACAACTTCTTTTTCAAGATGTACACCTTCTACTACGATACAACGAGATCCGATAAAACAATTGTCCTCCACAATTACCGGGGAAGCTTGAATTGGTTCCAATACACCTCCAATACCAACACCTCCACTCAAATGAACATGTTTTCCAATTTGAGCACAAGATCCAACAGTTGCCCAAGTATCAACCATGGTTCCCTCATCAACGTATGCGCCAATGTTTACATATGATGGCATCATTACCACATCTTTTGCAAGGAAAGCCCCGTAACGAGAAACCGCATGAGGTACAACACGAACTCCCAAATCAGCATAGTTGGTTTTCAATGCCATTTTATCGTGGAATTCGAATGGACCCACCTCTATGGTTTCCATTTTACGAATTGGGAAATAAAGAATTACTGCCTTTTTAACCCACTCGTTTACCTGCCAACCACCTTCAATTGGTTCTGCAGTACGTAATTTTCCTTTATCAAGAAGTTCAATTACTTCTTCTATATTTTTCTGCACTTCAGGCGAGCTCAATAAAGATCTATCCTCCCAGGCAGACTCAATGCTTTCTTTAAGATTTTCGTACATATTCTTATTTACTTCTAAAATTTTGGTTAATGCTCACAAAACTAATTAAAAGTAGAATAGTGAAAAAGTGAAAATGCAAAAAAATGAAAGTACAAATGAGTGAATGAGTTAATAAGGTATTTTGAAGCTGATATTGGTAATTCTTCTTTCGTAATTCGCAATTTCTTATTCGTAATTTACCAATCCATTTTTTACTTTTGGGCAAACAAATTATCAGAACATGCAAAATTCAATCTTCCTATCCAGTTTAAACATTCACGAATCGTGGAATTCTTTTCTTACCAATGAAATTATTGATTTGATTAAAAGCATCGAATCATCCATTCAAATAGAAAGTGCTACGCCAAAAAAAGAATTGGTTTTAAGGTTTTTGGAGATGGATTTACATGCTATTCCTGTGGTAATTTTAGGACAAGATCCTTATCCGCAAGAAGGTGTTGCAACGGGTCGATCGTTTGAAGTAAATGGATTGAATTCGTGGTTCGATAAATTTAGGAATGTATCCTTAAAAAATATTCTTAGAAGCATTTACAAGGCTTATACTGCCGAGGAGTTGAAGTATTCTGAAATCTTAAAAAAATTAAATGAGGGAGATCGTTTGCCAATGGAAGGTGATTTTAAGGTACTGCCTCCAAACCAATTGTTCCGTTACTGGTGGGAAAAAGAAAATGTACTTCTATTAAATACAGCATTTACCTGTGAAATTGGCAATCCAAATTCTCACACCAAAATTTGGTCAAAATTCACTCAAAAATTATTGGGTCATATTGCCGACCAGAACAAAGATGCAGTTTGGTTCCTTTGGGGAAACAATGCTCAAAAAATTGTTGCTGACATTCAAATTGAGAATAAAATAGAGACCTCGCACCCAATGATGTGTTATCAAAGAGATAATGACATTTTATTTGGCAAAGTAAATCCATTTAACGAAACAAAAAACAAAGTAAATTGGTTAGGGGTTAACTAAAGTCGAAGCGCTTAAATTCGGTTAAAGTGTGTTAAAAAATGTAACAATCGGGTTTTAAGATAAATGAGTGAGCTATATTTATCATTCATTATTTAATCTAAAAATCTTGAAAACTACAATTAGCACCATATTTTTACTGCTTTTAACCATTAGCAATTCGTTTTCGCAGGACCATAAAGACCAAACCTTTGTTGTTTCAGGTAAGGTAATTAACTCTGAAACAAAGGAAGGAATTTCATTCGCTCACGTAAATTTGGACGACACCTATTGGGGAGTTATTTGTGATAGCTTAGGCTTTTTTAGAATACGAGTAAATCCCGATCAGAAATTGAAAGTTACTGCAATGGGATTTAAAGCTCAATTGGTAGATGTTCAAACTCCTGGTGTTGAAAAAGAGCTATTCCAGGAAATTATTATGGACCAAGAAAGCTACATGTTACAAGAAGTGCAGGTGCACTCTTTTGGCAGCTGGAATGACTTCAAAGAGCAATTTGTAAAAGCAAAAGTACCAGCAGATCCTGATGCTTCTTTGGCCATAAATTTTGGAGATTTCACCATGGACGAATACGCCGGAAGAGCCATGAGGAGACAAGGTGCTGGTATCAGTTTGGGTTTCGGTAACAGGAAAAAGAAATTCAAAGGCATGAAAATTCCTACCAAGCTGGAAGAAATTCACACTACTCTTTTGTCTGAAAAATTCAACCGCAATTTAGTAGCCGAAATCACAAAAGAAAATGGCAATCGTCTGGATATTCTGATGAAATACATCAACTCCAGAACCAGCTTTTCTTATCAAAGTAGCGATATGTACATTGTAAGAAGAATAAAAGAATTGCATAAGAAATTTCTTCAGGAAGATACTGATTTTCAAAACAACCTAAGCTTTACAGATACTCTTGGTACAATCGAGAACCATCTAAGACCTTGAGTACCCCAACCCACTAATGATGAAACCAATCCCTAAATCTCTTATTTTTATTTGCTTTACTCTAATATCACTAAATACTTTAGCGCAAGAATACGCTCAAGATTCCACAATTAGTATCTCTGGCTTGATTCTGACAGATAAAAGCAAAGAACCCATTGAGGATGCAATTATTACCATAAAGCGAACAAGAAGAGGTGTTATTAGCGACAGTTCTGGAGTTTTTCATTTGCAAATTCTGCCGAAAGATACTTTGGTAATTAGTTCTATGGGTTTTGAAATGATACAATGGCCTGTTCCCGCCATAACAGATCCTAATTTTCCACCTTTTTTCAAAATTTATTTAAAAGATCAGGCAGTTCCCTTAAAAGAAGTAAATGTATATGCACTCGGAACTTATGATGATTTTAAGGAAGAATTCGTGAAGAAAAAACTTCCACCCAAAAAAAAGAAAGGAGAAGGCTTTAAGCTCAGCGAAGCACAAATGTTTGAGATTAAGCTAAAGGAACAGGCAAGAACTCCACCCAATGTAGTTGCTGGTTTAATTGGTCTTGGCAGTAAATTATTTAAAAAGAAAAAGAAACCTCAACCTGTATTCTCGAATGAGATAAACTACCTACACCAGCAAATGCTTGAAGAAAAGTTTAACAGGGAAATTGTTTCTAATTTAACTGGCGAATCCGGAAAAACATTGGAACAACTTTATGCTTTCATATGCAAGAATTCGGATTTTACTTACCAAGACAGTGAATTGGATATACAAACAAAAATTTTAGAACTTTACAAAGAATATAAACTAGATCCTGAAAAGGCAAATTCTAGCTTATTAGAACTTAAAAAGACAAACAAAATACCAAATCACCTGCGACCATAATCTCAACATGAAGATCTTTTTAAAATTCATAATCATCCTTTTTCTCTCTGCACATGCTTTTCACGGCAATGCTCAATCTTTTCTACAAGATTCAATTGTGAGTATATCAGGTTTAATATATTCTTCGAAAACCAATGAAGCAATTTCTAATGCCACAGTAACCATTAAACGATCGAGAAAAGGAGTCATATGTGACAGTACGGGAGTTTTTCATTTGCAGATTCAAGACCAAGATACATTAGTGATTAGTGCTTTAGGTTATGAAATGAAGGAATGGCCTGTTCCCGTTATTTTAAACCCTGATTTTCCACCATTCTTTCGAATAAAATTGCAAGATATATCCTATATGCTTAAAGAAGTTGATATTTATGCTTTGGGAACCTGGGACGAGTTTAAAGATGAGTTTGTAAAAGCCAAAGTGAAAGAGAAAAATCCAATTAATAAGGACATTGGAAAACAATTGGCTCCATACAATACCAAAAAACCTGATCCTGTTCCTGCTCAATATCGACCTAAAGTAGATAAAAAAATGGGAGTGGTTGATGCCATTTTCAGGCCAACGGATTTTCTGCACAACAAGTTGAGTAAAAAAGAAAAAACAAAGAAAAAAATCAGCAAAATCATTAAATCGGAAAGCAAAAACAAAAAGATTAGCGCAAAATATAATGCTGAAATTGTATCGAATGCAACTGGATTAGAAGGTGATGAACTGGTGGCATTTATGGAGTTTTGTGGAAAGAAAATTCACGTAACCGAAAATTCGAGCGATTACGATGTCATGAAACAAATTCTGGATCTGTATAAAGAGTACACTAAAGCAAAGGAGTAAACAAACGAGTAATGGATTCCTTCATTTTTTGCATTTTCGATCGCTGAATCCATTTCTCAAGTACGACCTCTTCGCTTTGCTGCAAATCTTCTAAAAATCGTTCTCGCAATTTCAAAGTTACTTTTTCATCGTAAACCAAAGCATTTACTTCAAAATTCTGTTCAAAACTTCTCACGTCCATGTTTGCAGTTCCCACCGTTGACAGAATTCCATCAACGGTCATGATTTTGCTATGATTGAAACCTGTTTTGTAAAAATAAATTCTCACTCCAGCTTCAAGCAATTCTTCGATGTAGGATAAAGTTCCCCAATAAGTCATGAAAGAATCTGATTTATTTGGAATCAAAACCCGAACATCAACACCACTCATGGCTGATGTTTTTAAAGCCATCAAAATGCTACTGTTGGGCATAAAATAAGGTGATGAAATGTAAACATTTCGTTTTGCCGAAGTAATTGCCGAAAAATAAGCCTGCATAATACTCGCCCAATCGGAATCGGCACCTGAAGCTGTAATTTGTAGCAAACACTTCTCCTTGGCCTTTTTATTGGGCAGGTACTTTTCGTTAATCAACACTTCCTGACGCACAAAATACCAATCGATTAAAAACACAATTTGTAAACTTGAAGCCCCTTCACCTTTTACCTTGAGGTGAGTATCTCGCCAAATGCCAATTTCAGGAATGCCATGCAGATAACGATCCGCAAAATTCAAACCTCCAACAAAAGCAGTAGTTCCATCAATCACAATAATTTTTCGGTGATTGCGGTAGTTTACCCTACTGGTTAATATTGGAAAACGAACGGGTAAAAATGCCTGAACTTTAACTCCCGCTTCCTTTAAAGTTTCAACATAGTGTTTGCTTAATTTCCAACTGCCAACATCATCGTAAATCACTCGCACCTCTACTCCATCTCTTGCTTTTTCTACCAATATCTCCAGCAATTCCGAAGCCAACTCACCATCTTCAATAATGTAATATTCCAAATGAATGTGATCTTTTGCCTTACGCAAGGACTTAAAAATCTCTGTAAAAGTTTCCTTGCCATCATTCAAGACATTCACCTTGTTGTAACCACTCAACAAAGCTTTGGAATTATTCAGCAGCAAGGTCATGATATTTTTCTTCTCATGGATGCGCTCATCCTTCAAGAAACGGCTTTTATTCAAACGAAGTTTCTGATCCTGGCTCATTACCTGAAGCCATTTTAAATCGCCCAATCCTTTCATGCTGAACATTTTTCGCTTGCGAAAACTTTGTCCAAAAACCAGGTAAACTACAAAACCAAAAATCGGAAGGAAAATCAAAACCAAAATCCAGGATATGGTTTTTAAAGGACTTCTATTTTCAAGAAGAACAATTATAATGGTAGCAATAATGGTTAGAGCATAAAGAATACTCAGTGCACCAAACAACTGTATCCAAAAATCCGACCAATTAATTGATAGTAACATAAATCTATGAAAATAGAAGATTTGTATCTTTGTTTCTAAATTCGCTTTACAATGCCTAAATATAAAACCATTTAAATTTCATTGTGAGCATCAAGCGAAACAATGAAATATTAAATTGAAATGCCGATATATAATCTGTATAACTCAGCAATTCAAAGTAAAATCATTCAGAACCGATGAGCCAATTAAACAACATACAATCTACAATAAATTACATAAAAAAAGAACTTGAAAGCATTTATAGTTCGCGAGAAAGTGAAAGCATTGCATACATACTGCTTGAAGAACTTCTGAATTATTCACGCACTCAAATACAACTGAATAAAACCGAGGCTATTCAGGACGAACAATTCGAGAAGATCAAAGAATACATTGCAGATTTAAAAGAGAACAAACCAATTCAATATGTTTTAGGCGAAGCTGATTTTTATGAGCTGAAATTCAAAGTAAATCAGCACACATTAATTCCAAGACCAGAAACGGAAGAGTTGGTTCATGCCATCATAAATGAAAATAAAGATGCAAACTTGCATGTATTGGATATTGGAACCGGCAGTGGATGTATTCCCATTTGCCTGGCCAAGCATCTTTTAAATGCAGATGTAACAAGTGTTGACATATCGTCTGGCGCAATTAAAACTGCCAAAGAAAATGCAAAACTAAATTCAGTTCAAGTTAGATTTGAAGAAAGGGACATTTTAAATTGGGAAGCTTATGAATGGGAGCAATTGGATATCATCGTAAGTAATCCGCCGTATGTAACCAATACTGAAAAAGAAAAAATGGAGAAAAATGTATTGGATTTTGAACCGCATACAGCGCTTTTTGTGAGCGATCATGATCCTTTAATTTTTTACCAAAGAATTGCAGAATTGGCTCAGGAATATCTGAAAGAGGGAGGAAAACTGTACTTTGAAATCAACGAAAGTTTGGGAAAAGAAATGTCAGAATTGATGGAGCAAAAAGGTTTTTCCAACGTACAAGTTAGAAAAGACATTAATGGTAAAGACCGAATGATGTCGGCGATAAAATAATTTTATAATGTAGAGAAGTAGCAATGCTACTTCTCTACAAATCATTCAAAAATCAATGTATAAAAAAAAGCCCACCCAAATTAGCCCAGCCGCTGCTCTTTCTAAAGTACAATTCATTTGCAGCAAACAAGAGAAATGCTGCAGCGATATTCGAAAAAAACTACAAGATTGGAACATTTCTGCGGATGATCAGGATGAAATAATAACATCATTAATCGAAGACAAGTTTATTGATGAAAGTAGATTTACGAACTTTTATGTGCGCGATAAGTATCGCTTCAACAAATGGGGAAGAATAAAGATATCCTACCATTTAAAGCACAAACAAATTCCGGAAAGAATCATAAACGAAGCCCTGGAACAAATTAATGATCCAGAATATAAAGAAAACCTCCAGGGGCTTTTACAATCCAAACTGCGAAGCTTAAAAAATGATGATCCGTATCAGTTGAAGACAAAATTGTATCGCTTTGCTCAAAGCCGGGGATTTGAGTCGCAATTGTCTTTAAATCTTATTGATGACCTCCTGTCAGAAATAAAATAAAACTTTAAATTTAGCTTTGGCAAGCTTATTGTTAAGGAATGTTTATCTTTAATTTTGCTATCGAATCATACACTAAACCTATACAAATGATAAAAACTTTACGCACGACTCTCAGTTTTACATTGATAATATTCTTGCTTATTGGTTGTTCGGCACAACAAGGTATGGCAAAAAGAAGAGCTCCAAAGTGGGTTAAAGAGAGGCCTATTACTCCTGATTATTATGTAGGAATTTCGGTTGTGAAAAAAGATGATTCAAAAACCAATTACATCCAACTAGCCAAAAATCAGGCTTTACATGATTTGTGTTCCGAAATATCAGTGAACATTTCAGCAAACTCGGTTCTTCAACAATTCGAAGATGAAACCGCTTTTCGCGAGAATTTTCAATCGGAAATTCAAACTTCCTTAATGGAAGAGTTGGAAGGCTATGAAATTGTTGGATCATGGGATAACAAAAAAGGAAACGAATATTGGGTTTACTATCGTTTATCGAAATCGCAATACGAATTACAAAAGCGATTAAAATTGAACAAAGCCAAAAAATTGGCTCAAAACTTCTTTGAACAAGGGAAAATTAGCGAAGAAAATCTCGATATCTTCCAGGCTTTAAATTACTATGCCAAAGCTCTTGATGCCATCAAAAAGCATTTAGATGAAGACTTGTCGGTAATGACTTTTAAAGGAAGAATTAACCTGGGTACCGATATCTATAACTCCATTCAGAACATTTTTAAAAGAACTCTATTAACTCCCGATAGAAAAGCAATCAAAATTGAAATTTCAACATCGCAAAAAGAACCGATTTTGGTGAAGGCTGAATGGTTGGGAGAAAGTGGAAACAGTTTAATTCCTAACCTTCCTTTGGCTATTGATTTCTCGAAAGGAGAAGGTGTTCTAAACAACAAAGTTAGCACCGACGAGTTTGGTTATGCAGCTTCGAAACTTTCAAAAGTAACTTCGAAAATGAAATTACAGGAAATAGAAGTTGGATTGGATCTAAGCACTATTCTGAACGAAGAATCGGAAAATTATCAGCTAAACAAATTGTTCTTTACGCCAGAATCGGCGCCAAAAAGCAAAATCATTATCAATGTTGAGCGCTTAAAGGCTTATTTGAATTTTAGCGAAAAGATTTTTGGTAAGGATTCAAATCGTGAGATTTTAAAAAATAACGTAAAGAAAGAGCTATCGGAGAATTTCTTCTCTTTTACCAATGATAAAGAAAAGGCCAAAGTCTTTCTCGATATCAATACCAATGTAACCAAAGGAGAAATAAAGGAAGGTAGAAACTACAAAGTATATATCGTATATCTTGATTGTTTCTTCTCACTTACTGATGTCAACAGTGGCATGGAGATATTCAATGATGCGATATATGAAGTGAAAGGAATGAAACCGATCAGCTATGATTATGCAGTGAAGGAAGCGTATGAACAAGCTGTTGAAGAAATTCACAACACTATTATTCCAAAATTAAATCAACTGGACTTATAAAAATTAGTAATGAATAATTGGTAATTAGTAATTAATTACCTCAAAACAAGAAAAGATGAAAACAAGAAAATTACAATCATTATTCCTTGGTTTAGGAGTTTTATTAGCTGCCGGATTAAGTTCATGTGGATCTGCTGAAAAAGCAGTTTCTACCAAATCTCAGGGCGAAGAGCTTATCGAAGTTTATTGTACCGGTCCTGATTACCAAAGCGACAAAAACCACTTTAGAGCTTCTGCAATTGGCGAGAGTTTAGATCAAATGGTTGCGAAGAAAAAAGCTGGAACCAATGCTCGCGCCGAATTGGCAACTTTAATTCAATCTACTGTTCAAGGAACAATCGACAACTACGTAAACTCAACAGAATTGAACAATGTTGAACAAGTTGAAGAACGTTTTGAAGGCTTAACTCGCGAAGTGATCAACCAACAATTGAACAACATTAAGGTGATCTGCGAAAAGCAAACCAGAACTGCTCAAAACAAATACAAAACTTATATCGCTCTTGAAATGAGTGCTAAAGATTTGGAAGAGGCAATCAACCAAAAATTATCACAAGACGACAAATTGAAAGTTGATTACGATTACGAAAAGTTCAAGAAAACTTTCGAAGAAGAAATGCAAAAATTACAAGCTCAGCAAAGAGGTTTCTAAAACCTTTCAAGGTATAAATTTAAAACAGCGCATAGAATCATTCATGCGCTGTTTTTTTTTTGTAGTAGTAGGATGGTGATATTCACCTGTGATTCTATTTTATACCGATTATTAATTTGTATAAGCCATTAGTACGCTTCACTTCTAATGCCTAACAAATTATATCTCGACATTATACTTAAACTATTCGAGAGCTTAAAATAGCTCTCTGTTTTTTATATATGGTATTAAATACCTATCGGTATGAATTAGTCAATTCAACACTCTTGATAATTCCTGAACCCGATTGGGAGACATAGGAAGTTTATAAACTTCATTATTACAGGACAGTAAACATTGTTTATCTTTTCTATTCACAGACTTTAAGTAGTCCAGGTTAATTACTGCCGAACGACCAATTCTGAAAAATACCTTACTGGTGAGTTGTTGCACTACACTTCCTAAGGTTGTGGAAGTAGTTAAGCTTGTACCATCAACCAACTTGATATCCGTGTAATTTCTATCGGCCTTACAAAACAGAATTTCCTCTGGTTTTATTACCTCAAAACCCACACGATTTTTAATGGTAACCCTTTTCTGAATTTTCAATTTCAGAAACAATTCGGTCATTCGCTGTTTTTCCATTTCTTCGTATTCCATGGTCTGAACACGATTCAAGCAGAATTGCAAATCTTCAATGGCAATTGGCTTTAGCAAATAATCAACTGCCGAAGATCGGATTGCTTTGATGGCAAAATTTTCGTTTTTAGTTGTAATGGCAAAGTTTGGGCGCTCTCCCAATTCCAACAATCCATGAATTAACTCAAAGCCATTTTCGTTTTTCAGATTTATCTCTAAAAACACCAATTGTGGCTTGTGCAATACGTAAAGCAATAAAGCATCTTCAACTGTAGTAGAATGATAAACCTTGCACTCCAGTTCAATTTTACTTAGTTTCGATTTTAAATCTGCAATTTCCTTTTTGCAATGATCTACGATTAAATAAACATTCATGGTCGGGATTTTTAGTTTGATTTTCTATTGAAACAAAATTCCGCAATTGCTCATGCAAAAAAAATAACCCGAAGTAGTAGATTTTGGCCTAATGAAATTATCTAAGGTCAATTTTTGTGTATCCAACCATAGCTTTCAATGATTGAAATACAGATTTGATCTTTTCATAAAAAGATCAATATAAAAGAGTAATGCGTAGTAAATAATTTATACTTTCAAGAATTATAATCACTAAGCCATTACCTTCTGATATGAATATTGTCGTTATCGAAGATCATCATTTACTAAAAAAAGCAAGTGCCGAACTTTTAACCGAAATGTATCCCGATGCAAATATCGAAAGCTTTACTTATCCATCAAAAGCCAAAGCCTATATTCAAAATCGTGAAATCCATTTAATGTTGGTTGATTTGGAGTACAACAACAAAGAAGATGGGATTGCATTTATAAAAGAGCTAAAAAAAATCAGAAAAGAATTAAAATGCATTGCCTATACCAGTCACAATCTTAATCAGATTTTAAAAGATATTCGTAGCGCTGGTTTCAATTCCTATTTGAACAAGGATGTCGGCGAAGATGAAATTGTATCAGCAATTGATGCGGTAATGAATCTACATCCTGATGTTTTCTTTGAATCCTCATCATTCCTAAAACACAAAAAAGCCATAGAAGAGCAGGATAATAAATATTACAATACCGATTACGAAATGCTGAAATCGCTAACCAAAACAGAAAAGAAAGCGCTTAAGTTAATTTCGGAAGATAGCACAAGCAACAACGATCATTTGGCACACAAACTGGGGATTCAGCTCAACACCTTAAAGAAACATCTGAGTAATATTTATCGTAAACTGAATGTACGCAGCAAGGATGGTTTAAAACATTTTCATGATAGAGTAATCAAGAATTAAACCACCAATTTAAAATAAAGTCCATTGCCCGGCGAAGTTTGTATATCAATTTTACCCGATAGAAGTTCTGCCCGCTCCTGTACGTTAAACCAGCCATTTCCTTTACGGATTTTATTTAAATCTGCTCCTATCCCATCATCGGCATATTCGAATTGGATGCTTTTGCTCTCCTTTCTGAATTTAATTACAATACTCGAAGCCTGTGCATGTTTTAAGCTGTTGTTTACCAATTCCTGCACAATTCGTATCAGGTTGATTTTTTTCTCGAAGTCTTCCAATTCAAATCCTACAGGCAAATGAATCTGCAAATCAATATTCTGAGGAAAATGGTTTAAATACAAGGAGTCGGACAAGGCATCACGGAAATTTTGGTTGGCAATGGCATTCATATTCAACTGATGAGAAACCCCACGCACCTGATCGCTTATTTTTCGAAGTTGCTTTACAAAAGTATCGTCGCCATTTACCTTTTCCATACTTCTGCACAAATGGCTTAAATCTCCTGCTATTGAGTCGTGCAGTTCCATTCCCAATCGGGTAGACTCATTATTCGAGGCTGCCACTTTCTCCTTTAAAATTTTTGTTTTTTGGCGTTGTTTTGCAAAGAAACCAATAGGTAAAAGAGAAAACAGAAACACCCCAAGTACAATTTTCATGTAAAAACTTTCATTTGCCTTGGCTTCCTTCTCTATGTTCAAAACTTCTATCTGCTGCTCCTTTTCGCGGGTTTGGTAACGGGTTTCCAATTCGTTAATACTCTTCATGCTCTCCACATTGAAAATACTGTCTTTCACTTCAACATAACGATCATAATAAGTCGTCATTTTACCAAATTCCTTTTTGGTCAGATATAGTTCTTTTAATTCTTTATAAATTTCTTTTTTGAGATGCAAACTACCCACTTCTTCGACTATACGATTCCCACGCAGCAAATATTTTTCCGATTCTGTGTAATTTTTCTGAATCCTAAAAAGCTGACCAAAAGAGATGCAAGTATTAACGATTCCTAATTTATCTTTCATTTCCTCTTTTAAGCTCATCGATCGCCTTAGATTATTTTTAGCCAATTCATAATCTTCAAGCTTTATATACAACAGTCCAATGTTATTACATGTAGTAGCAATCAGTTTTTTATTCCCTAGATTCTCTTTAATTAAAAGTGACCGTTGATAAAAGTCCAAGGCTTTTCTTATTTGCCCCATTTTTTTATAAGTATCTCCAATATTATTCAGAGATCCAGCAACCCCTTTTTTATGTCCTATCCTCTCTCTAATCTGTAAAGATTTCTGAAAGAATTCTAAAGCTTCATCAAATAACTTCTGTTGTAATTTTACCGTACCAATCTCATTATAACAAGAGGCTAATTCTTTGCCTGAGGGAAAATTCTTGGCATACTCTAAAGTTTTGATTAAGTACAATATTGCATGTTCATAGTCTCCACTTTTTCTGAAACTAATCCCCATGTTTAAAAGTGCCAAAAAACGAGATTTGGACACATTTTCTTCGGAAACAAAATCAAGAACTACTTGATAACATTCTCTGGATTTAAAATATTCTTCCTTAGTATTAAATAAAATACCCAGATTATTAGTACTTGTGATATATAACTGTGTATCTCTTATTTCTAAAGCTTGTACTTGTGCATTCACTAAAAATTTTTCCGCACTTTCAAAATCACGCTTAGACCACTCACTTAATCCTTTCTTAATCAGTTCAACAACTTTCTGCCTAGGAGATGTTTGAGCTTCTTCTTTTGAAAATGCGACATCAATGGAAAAAATAAAAAAAATAACTGAATATAGAATATATCGCAACATGTGTATATGATTAATTCTTAGGCATACACCTAGTATTTTTTGTTGATTAAGAAAGAAGTCGTTCCAAATTTGGAACGACTTCTTAAAAATAAACATATTTTAGATATTCACTCTTAATTAATAAGAAATTGTTATTGCTAACAATATTTACAAAAAATATTTAAAATAGCTTTCATAAGCTAAATTAGCTTCTTCTTATGAAAGTCCAGTTGTATCTGGAATTACCTCGTCATCAGTCTCAGATCGGTATTGTATCTTGATTACTTCATTTCCTATTGAGTCGAAATCATATTTTTTATTAAAAATCTTTAATCCTGTAGAATCAGGAATGGTTTCATCATCAATCTCAGATCTATAAACATCTATTTCTGAAATCGAATCATTATCCAATTTTGACATTTCATCAATATTAGTCAATTCATCATTTTTATCACAGCTAACAAAAGTTAAAGCGAATAGAGCGATTAAAAGCATATAAAAAAATGTATTTGTTTTCATTGTGTTTTGTTTTAAATTTTTGACATGGCTCGCCCATTACGATATGGTGAGCGTTTAATTTGAACACCCTATGGTGTCCTGTTAAAAAGGGTTTGAAAGGATGAGTGAACAGCTTGCAAAACGAGAAATCGTCCTTTCATAGCAATTTTCGAATTGCTTATGTTCACTCTTTAAGAATGTTTATTATCTTTGGTAGCTAACCAAGTTCGAACGAAATAAACATTCGGTTGAAATTTCTATGAACAAAACTAGGCAGAACCCAAATCTTAATTTTGGAAATGATTGGAAACTTCCATTTCCAAAAAAAAATGATGGTGAAATCAATTACATCGTACCGCTTTGATTTTAGCTTAAAATTCGAAGTCTAAGGTGTCAATTGTTTTTTCTATCTACTGAAAACCAAACGATATGCTTGTAACAGAAACCCCTACCATTCGATACTTTGCCGAGGCAGAAGTAAAAGCAAACGGATGCGAAATCAGAACCCTAATCCGTAAAGAATTTCTGAACCACAAATACAAGGAGAAGTTAAAAACGGCTTCCAAAATAAAGAATCATGTAAACCAAACACTCTTACAATATATCCAAGCCATTTTGAACGGTTCCATGATCAATTGGCAAAGACAGATGGACGAAGTAATTGCAAGTGAAAACACACAAACAACATTCTGTGCCAAAGATTGCCTGAGCATATTAAGTGATTATACAAGCCTGAATACTAATGAGCAAAAGCATCAGTTTCTGATCGCTCAAAGCCAAGAGCTAAAAAGCATTATCGATGAAAATACAAATGCTTGGAAAGAAAAAGGAAAACAAAATGAATTACTGCGCTTACAAAAGGAGCTTCACGAGTTTATACAAGAAAAAATACTGCTCGATGCCATAAACACGTTGAAAGGATGCCGGATGATTACGGATCAGTTTTTAAAGGAAATTAAAATTTTATCGGACAAGGAAATCCTGAAAAGTTTTGATTTGGATGCAGATGATTTTAAGCAAGTCAAAAGTTTAATAACCGGAAACTGTACCACCGAGTTTCGCGATTACACCATCAATTTTGCAGTAGGGCTTTTGATGTTGGATTTGCAAAAGGAATACGCCATTATCGAAGAGAGAAAAAAGGAGGGCATATCACTTTTGCAAAGCAGAAAAAGGTGGGACGACTACCTGGAGGAATCGAAAAATCAGCCTACGGTTTTTTGGCAGAAATGTCGAAAGAAAAGTATGATGCCGAAGTTTTTACCGATCGCAGTCTGGTTAGCAATTCATTTGATCAGTTTATTGATTCAGCATCAAATGCATTTGTTCTATTGGGCAATGCCGGAAGTGGAAAAACCAATCAAATTTGCCACTGGGCTTCAGAATTGCTAAAGAAGGACGAATGTGTAATCTGTATCAACAGTAAAATTTTCTCAAACATTGGTGTGGAAGAGTATTTTCAAACTGCATTTGGCGAACTCAAACTGGAAACACTCTTGACCAATTTGCAAATTCTGGCTCAGCAACAAGAAAAGAAAATTCACCTCTTTTTCGATGCGATTAACGAGTGTGTAGATTATTTCGATAAAGCTTCGCTGAAAAATCAGAAAGGTCCCATTGAGTTGTTGACCGTAATCGACAAGTATTTCATCAAACACAATTTACCCGACCTAAAAATTGTAATCAGTTGTCGTTCCTATACCTGGAAAGAACTGATTGAACTGGAAGCATCGAGCATTAAACATGATTTGTACTATTCCAATCAAAGAAAAGAGGAGCACACCACCATTCAGCACTTGAGCGAATCGGAATTAAAGTGTACTTACCAAAAGTATCAGCAAAAATATCAACTCAAAACCAGCAGCGAGGAACTCTTTCATTCCGATTTCAATTTGATCAGGAATCGTTTAACCGATCCGCTGATCCTAAAAATGTCGTCACTGGTTTTTCAAAAGCAAGCATTGCCAAAGGACATTCGTTTGTTTCATTCCAATCATCTATTTGAAAATCTGTTAAAGGAGAAAGGAATTACGCCAACCGGTAAAAACAAACGCGAATACGTACTGCTCAATAAAATTGCCAAATACCTTTGGAAATCAGATGGTGATTCCATTCATGTTGAACAATTGATTTCGGCATATGACGATGAAGATTACCCTTTGCACAAGTTAAGCAAAAGCATTTTTTACAATGATGATTTTGAGTTCAGTCTTCCTTTTGAAGCCTTGATTGAAAAGGGAATTCTGAAAATTGAGGAGAAAAATAGTATCAATGAAATTCGATTTGTTTACGAACGTTATCAGGAATATTTGTTTGCCCGCATTTTTAAGGAACAAGAAAATATAAAATTGGTTCATCCAGCATTGCCCATTCCTCCCGAATCGTATAAAACAGCCCTGCATACAGGTAAAAATTACGCGGTAGTTCGCAATGCCTTGCGCTCTGCACTGCTTCAGGATTATTTGGACAAAAACAACGATCCTAAAACCATATTAAGCCTGGCTTACGATAACAATTACGAGGTACAACAATTGGTTATAGATGCCCTTTCGGTGATTTTGCAGGAAGATTACCATCAACTATGGAGCTTGCTGGAACAAATGTTATCGCACAATAGCGAAGATTCAAACGAAAAAGGAAAACGCCTTGACAAGTTGGAAAAATTGTTGGAAGACTACAGCAAAAAAAAAACCAACAGCCAATCCACAAAATATGAACAACGCTTGCAAGAGCGAAACCAGATATTGAACGATTTATCGCCCACCATACAGGTGAAAAAGATTGCGATTTACGCCATTTATGAAATCTTTAAATCGGATATCTACCAAAATCAATTGTATCCCAAAGACAAACATCCGGTTTCATCTTTGCTGCATGCCATGGCCAACCCGGTTTCAAGGGTAAGAGATATTGTGAGTTTGTATGTTTATTACATAACCAAGCTGGATAAAAACCTTGGATTCGAAATTCTGGATCATCTTGCAGGTAAAATGACCAAATCAAATGTCATTTTTAATTTCTGGAACGATTCATTGAAGAAACATGTGTTCGAACCTGCCATTCGAATCAGTACTCTTTTAATTGTGGAAGATCTTTCGAGCAAAAAGAATGTAGATCTTAGCAAAGATTACGAATTCACTTTTAAGATTATCAATCAATGGATCAAAATCCTAACTGAATTTAGTATTGTATTCCCGGTTTTGAAGAAGTTTACCTTGCGAAAACTGGCAACCGTTCAGTCGGAATATGTGAACAATGGGATTGAATACCAGCATTTCTGGGATAAAATACCTGTTGGAAGCAAGAATGGAGAATGGTCGCACCAAGGCTACAACCAACTGCTGGATTACTTGACCAACGACAAGGATGATTTTACCGATCTTCACCCTTTGGTAATGGAAGCCATGTATTCGGGTGATGCTTACAGCTTCTTTATGCTGGAAAGAGTCCTGATCATGCAAGCCTTCCAGGATTGGAAACGCATAGAGTATATCGTGCAGCAGGTAAACGAGGCCGATGTTGCACATCCGTGTGTGGATTACATGCAGATGTCTACCTTATACGTATTGTTCCGATATCTTATTGCAATCGAAAATCCCGATCAGGAAGCCATGCGATTGTTTTCAACACTTACCTACAATTGGACTGCAAGATGTAAAGGCGTGTATTTCGCTCACAACAATTACGAAGCCAACAACAACAAGCCTTACAAGCAATATACACTCAATTGGTATGGTGCAGCCTATTGCGTGCAATATGGCGATGGGAATAAACGAGAGGAAGATGAGTATCCGATGCCGATTTTCTACCAGCTGATTGACGAAGCCATGCAGAAAATGGACAAGGAATTGCTGTACTGCTGTATCGAAAATATTGCGGTTTTGGTTACCGATTTTGGTTACCACAAAAGTGCGCTTCAATTGTTCGAATATACGATGAATAAGATACAGCACGAATCCACAATAAGAGATTTGGATGCCATACAAGTGGATCGTGCCAATTACCAGGACGATATCAGAACCTTTTTGTGTAAAACCCTGGGTACCATTAAAAGCTACCATCACAAGGAAGTAGATTTCTTCATTTACAACAACTTGAGAAATTCTTCCTTCCCGGAAATTGACAAGTTTCGCGAAGAGTTGATCAACTACAATCAATCCTATGAGAACATTGGCGATTTATTAACCCATAAGTTTGGTAATTTTATCATTTGGTCTTTGCAAAACGATCCGAAAATTAGCGCCTCGTTCAAGCAAATTATGCAATATGGAACCGAGGTGGAAAATTACAAAGGATGGTTCAAGAAACTATCGACCCATGTGTTTGATAAACTTTTTGGCATCGAATTTTAAAAACAGAAATCATGACAACTAAAAAAAGAAAATACAAGAAAATACTACTGCTAATGTTATGCATCCCCATTTTGTATGGAGGATTTCATTACATTAAAATCACTACTTTTTCGAAGACTATGACTCATTCCACCCTATCGGTCATCGCACATCGTGGAGCCTCTGCCAATGCGCCAGAAAACACACTGGCTGCGGTGAAACAAGCGCTAAACGATCGTGCAAATATGATAGAAATCGATGTTCACCTCAGTAAAGATGGCAAGATATGTGTAATGCATGACAATAAGGTAAACCGAACTACCGATGGCAAGGGAAGAATTAAAAACCTGGATTGGCAATACATTCAAAGTTTGGATGCAGGCGCATGGTATTCTTCAGAATTTAAAGGTGAAACAGTGCCATTGCTACAAGAGGTTTTGAATTGTGTAAATGGGCAAGCAAAATTGATCATCGAAATCAAAAATAAAAGCTCCTACTACCCGGGAATCGAAAAAAAAGTTGTGGACTGCATTCAGCAATACAAAGCAGAAAACTGGTGCATTGTTCAAAGCTTTCACGAGGATGTTTTGGAGAAGGTTCATCAACTGGCACCAAGTCTTGAACTTCATAAGCTGGAAGTATTTGTCATTCCATCGCTGAACATTGCTTTCGGTACAATACCGCACCTGTTCAAGCCTAAGGATTACATTACATCCTACAACATCAACTGCTTTTTTCTGTCGGAAGGCATTGTTCAAAAATTGCATCAACTCAACAAAAAGGTAAATGCATGGACCTGCGATTCTCCTTCTGTTGTCAACCGAATGGAATACATTGGTGTGGATGGTATTATTACAAATAAGAATTGAAAAATGCACATACTGTCTGGCAGAATGTGCATTGATATTAATAGTAAAGCTACACACACCTAATTCCACACTACCCTGAATGTTGCTGCCCTGTTATTACTTAAATTGTAACTACGACTTCTGAAATCGGAACCTCTTCTTCCCCGAATTACCTTATCCTTCTTATTTTTTGTATTACAAGGATTTAGCGCCAATTCATTGTACTGAGATTCCTGATAAAAATTACTCAGATAGGTATCCAGACACCATTCTCTTTGCAATTTAAATCCTTCACCTTTAATATATCTTTGAGCAATATCGTTTCCACCTGCTGCAAACTCCCATTCGGCCTCGGTAATCAATCGGTATTTCTTACCCGACTTTTCGCCTAGCCACTTACAAAAAGCCGTTGCGCCATACCAGCTAACATTCTGTACAGGTTTATCGGCAAGTGATTCATTTTTCAGAGAATATTTTCCGTAGGCATATTTAATGGGTGCAATCGAATCGTCGAATCGTATGTATTGCTTATTGCCACTTGTCGAAATCACATCGAAATAAGATACTTTGGCATCATTCAGAAACTCCAGAAACCACTTGTAGGTAATGTATTGTTCGGACACATAAAATCCATCGATAGCAACCAAATGTCTTGGTCGGTTTGTTCTTTTGCCATCGCCCATTGTAAAAATTCCACCTTCAACAGCTTTCATCTTAATTTCCAATCCATTTACCTGTTCGTTAAAAGAATTCAGAACAGGAAGACTTGGTGAATTCCACTTTCTAACCTCTCCCGCTTTTAAACGAATAGTTTTATTCTGGGTTTTATGTCCTTGCTGCCATGTTGTTATCACATGTCTACCTTCAGATAATTTCAGAATTTCGTTTGACACTTGCTTTTTCCCATCAATCCAAACCGTCTGATTATTATTCATTAAGGATACATCTAATTTGGCTTGTCAAGAATCTTTTTCTTTACAGGAGGAGCAGCTGTTTTTGTTGTAACACGATTTTTCAAATTGTCGGTCTTCTTGCCAACAACCTGCTTTTTATTCACCTGAGCTGATGAGTCGTATGGTTTAATGTATTTTGCGAACACAAATGCTTTTTTCCCTTTGTAGTCGACTTTTGCCCAGTTTCCAATAAACAGATATACACTAACTACATCATTTTTATAGAACTTTCCAAGTACTCTTGCTGATGAATTTGCTCTTTCGCGAACATTAAGTGTTGCGATACTAATGTACTGTTTCACTTTTACCGGCTGAACCTGAGGTGTTTTTTTGCTCTTAGGTATACTGAAATTAATCGACTTAAATCCATCAACGACATAATATGCTGCTACGGCGATGTGATTTCTCGCACTGTAAACTCCAAATCCACATGCTCCAAGAAATAACAACAGAATAGAATTGAAAACAAGCCGTCTCATTCTGCGTTTCATCAATTCCCGTTTAAAAATCCACATAAATGGACTTTCAACTCTCTCTGAATCTTTCCCTTTGGAGATAACACTAAAATAACGAACCTTCGAAAACTTACTTGCAATGTTACCAATCAGATCGGTTTCGCTATTGGAATTAATGAATTCTTTCACATTGGTATTTATTGGCTCACTGCCAAGTTTTAATTCATCTTCAACCAAATCGGCCTTCGAAATTACAAAAGCTGTTTCCTTTGCAACTTTATCTTTAACGCCTACACCAAAGCTTTTTTCCAAACTTGTAACCAAAATATCATAGGTATCGTCAATATCAACAATTTCGTTGGCATTAATCTGATTGCTCTTTCGAATCATTTCGGCATAATTCTCTCTCATAATGGTAAACGAGAAAGGATCTATAATGAAAATCAGTGCATTAAAATAGTTGTAAAACATGTGCCTTTCCACATCGGTTGATTTCTGATAGGTCTCGCCGGCAGCATCGTAGATATAAAAAGAATACTTTCTTTTTCCTTTTATCAGGTTAAAATTAAAGGCCACCAAAGTTCCTTTTTGTGTTGGCTGCAGTTTTTCACCTCTGTTTAATTTACTGATCTCATTTTTATGAATTACTTCAGATGATTTCTCGATGCTAAACTTGTAATTTTTCATTTTGGCATACAATTCAATCTGATTCACCAATGAATGCATATAAGTGGTTTTACCTGCATTTCTTGCTCCAACAATCGGAATAATAATTGGTCTTCCCTCTTTCGTTGGAATAGGGTTCTTACACGATGGACATGTAGCATACAATTTATTCCTTCCGTTGATAAAGGAAGTAGGAATTTTATGTCCACATTCGCATGTTCTCTTAAAAATACCATATGAATTGGGCCACAATCTATCGTGTCCTACATTACAATTTGGACAATGATAAACCGGCAGTTTGTGTTTCTGATAACATCCCTGATTCGGACAGGCCGCAAATATCTTCTCTTTAAAGCGATAAAAAGCATCTATTGCCCATACCAGCGAAAACATCAGGTATACCAATAAGAAAAACAGAAACAATATGGTAATATGAATCACACTCAGAACTAAAAATAAGGATGTACCGAATACCACAACACAAATACCTGCAGCCCAATAGTAAATACTCTTAAAAGCACCCAAACCAAACTCGAAGGAGTAGCCTCCTTCTGCAAAATAATCTTGAGCTTTTTCTAAATTTAACCTCCAGGCATCGGCTATTGTATTGGCTAAATCTCTATAGCCTTTTCCAAAGAAATAACTTTTTATTGCCGGCTGCTTACTTCTTTTAAACATGATACGCCCTTTCTCTTTTAACATTCATTCTAAGTGCCTTAACATAGTTTGTAATTGCAACTACACCACCATACACTCCGCCTATTGATGCTGAAATAACTGCCACATAATAAGCAATAATAACAATTAGGTATATTATAAATCCAATAATTGCCAGATATACCAAAATCCCAATACATCCTCCATCCGAATCGCTCATACTTATTTAATTTTAATTGATGAATAAATCCTTTAGTTTTCCTATAAATCCGTGCCTGTTTGCTTTCTTAAAAATATCCTGAACAGCAAGCGAAGAATCTTTTATATTGCTCATTTCCAATTCGAAACGCTTAAATTCTGATTTACTGAAAGCTTTCAAACAAGCCACAATACTTTCTTCGTTGGTAAACATTAAAAGATGTTCGTTACCAAGAACATATTCGAGCAGAATACAAAGCTGTCTGGAATATTTCTCCTCTTTCAGTCTGACATTAAACAAGTCCATCTGATTTTTAAAAATTTCCAGAAAATCTCCGGCATCCTCCTTCGATGAAATCAAAGCAAGCAGGTCGGTAAAAATCCAATTCAGAAAGTTTTTGGCTTTTTCCTTATCCAGAGTTTTAGAGTACTCTGTCCACAACCCGGAAACATACTCAATACCAACAACTTTCTGTTGAACATCTATTCCCATTGCAAGAACATTTATGCTGGCATAGCCGTTTCTATCAGCCAATTTTTTCACGAAACTGCACTGTTCGATCGTTACCGGCTTTGTAAGCAAATTCTTATCGAATAGTTTAAGAGTCTCCAACTTATATTTTGGGTCGATTTCGAAAGGATAACTGTAAATCTGAATCAGCAAATCTGCATTTGGTTCAGAATCGAGCATTTTAAAGTAGCTCATTGCTGCTTCGTGAACTTTTGGATCTTTAGTGAATTTCTGAATTTCCTGAAGAATTGCCTGAGACGACAAATGATTCGCTTTTAAAAATGCAAAATACGATTCCAGGGAGTTATGGTACAATTTCTGATTTTCATACTTCACACTCAAATGTTTCATAAAAGCATTAACATCATCTTTCGATGATTTGCTGATGTAAACTTTTGAGAATTTAAGAGCCAGGTTCTCACACTTATTGGCATACAAATAATCAATTAATGTAGCGAGCTCATCCTTCACCGCCAATAGTAACAAGTCTATCCATTCGGTATTGATATTTGAGTTGTTGCCCGACAAAAACCCCAAACAATCAATTAGCGGTTCATGAGTGAACAATTCATTAATGTGCACCTTATTGGTTTTGCAGTATTGGAACGACATGCCGAGGGCAATCACCCAATTTAAGGTACGAGCCGGACTGCCAAAAGCAAACAGGTTTTCGATGTGTTCCTTGCTTAAAAACAGGTTTCTCAAATTCAAGCCATTCAGCTTGCTTAAAAATTGTAGTAGTTTTTCGTTCAATTGCAGTATTTCAGACAAGTCTTTGGAACTTTCGATACTAGAAAGATATACATATCGATAAAGATCGAAATACACATTTACATCTGCTGATCCGGGAGGGATATTTGCATCCAATACCTGCAAAATTTCATTTACCTCATCGGGTTTGGAATTCATAATAACTTTCCCGATCAGTTCGAGATTATTTTTAATGAATGAAGCTTTGTATTCCCGATTTGCATGTGATCCTACATAAGAGACCACTAAGCTCCAATTATTCATTAAAAATCGTACCGAGAAGAAATACAGAGCTGAAATGATCTCAATTTCCCTGGCAAAATCGGATATTTCGAATTTGGAAATGAAATCTGAAAATTCGCTCACCAGCTGTGGTGAATTCTTTAGATTTTCAGCGGTAACTTTTGCGAATGAAGATTCACTCTCTACAGGACTAATCAGATCCTCATTGATATTAAATATATAGTATTGATGCTCGAACACCTGATGGTCTCTAAAATCAAAATAGCTGCCATCGTAGCTGGTACTTGTAATCTGAACATTAAGAGGAGTAGGGTTAATATTGTAAGTAGAAAAGCTTTGCTTTTTGCTTATGTGCCTAGGGAAAGAGGCTGTTATGGCTGCAATCCACTCAGGTGTATTCGAATCGACAATAACCATTTTTTTACTGTACCTCTGCTGTTGTAAATAAGCATCAATCATTTTTGATAACTGTTTAGCTCTATTTCCAACTTGCAAAAACTGGCTGATATTGTGACTGTTTGTAATTTGATCGTTCAGTTCTAAATCACTCACATTTAAAACAGGTAACTTAGGAGGAATTTCTTCGATAGCCCATTCCTGCTGACTTAAGTTTCTCCTTAAACTTTCCGACTTGTAAAGCTTTATTGGCAAAAATGGAAACTCACCATCCTTAAGAATCAAAACATGTGCAAAAAAATTACCTGGTCTCCCTGTATAATCGTGATTTAGCGCAACAGACTGAACTACTCCTACACGACCTGAAGCGAGCCTGAAATAGGAAAAAGCAACAGGAAAGTCACGCTCTATTTCTTCAGGGGAAGGATTCGTAGGGAGATTCGTAGGCGCCACATAGTCTACAAAACTTGCTATTTCGTCTAATTCATCACTACTTAAACCTTCCGAATAGGAATAAAACTGAAATCCAGAGCCTGATTGTCCGTACTTACATGAAGTATAATATGCTTGTAAAATTTCCATATCTATTTCGTTTTAATGAGTCTGTGTTCCTTTAGCAACCATAAAAATGGATCGGCAACACGGTGTGGTCTTAACTTTGGGATTTTTCCAATTTCAGTACCCGGGTTTCCCGGATTGGAACCCAATGCAGTCAGCCCAAAAAATCCATAATGGTTAAAATCCGATTGCAGATTATTTAAAAGCTCAATACCATTCCATCCGTTCAGCAATAGTTCAATGTCAGTGTGTATTGAATCAGCATCTTTTTTATCGAAAAAGCCTTTATGTCCCGAAGGGGTAAAAAGATTATAGCTGGAAGTATCAATTACTTCAGGCAAAACATCAATTTTTGTGAAGGCAACAGCTATGGGAATATCAATTTTCTTATTCATTGGTATGCTGTTATTTTCCCTAATAATACCTGCCACCCTTGTTATAATTTCGGCAGGTTCTGTAAATTGTTCGGGTAACTTTATTTCTTTCGATTTTACCTCATTTCTAATCTCGCCAACCTGCAAAGGATCAATCAATAAAATTATTCCTTTGGAGTGATAAATGTATTTATTCGTCGTCGACATATTGTTTTTACTATCCAGATCTTCACCTGCGGTATCGAAAAATGAAATGGTAACAACATCCTTAATTTTGTCTTTTTTGAATAATGAATTTCCCCTGATCTTCAAATTATAAACCATAGGCGTTTTCACATCTCTGTTTGATCGTGCCGATTTGGTTTCGGGTATGGTTTCCTGCTTCTCGAAAATATAATTGTAAAAACTGGTTTTATACTTTGTTACAGTTTCATCATCTACTGCTTGCAAATCAGTTTTAAACAACCTTCCTATATTCTTTTTCAGTTCATTAATTAAAACTGCGATATAATGGCTTTTCCCCGAAGCCTTTGCTCCTATTACTGCAAATGTAAAATCCTCGAATTCACCAATTGTATAGGGCAGTGAAGTATGACAATGTGGACAAATTCTATCGGTAGAATCCTCATTACATTGATCACACTTTAGCTTTTTCTTTGTTGAATTGGTTTTTATGATATGCCTCATCCTAAGAGCAGGTCTAATCCCTCTAAATTCAGAGTATTTTTCATCAGGTTCGGTAATACATGATGGATTTTGACACCTAAACTCTATTTCTTTCAACTTCGATTCGGTGAAGCAATATGGACATATAAATTTTTTATTTCTCATGCTAAAACAACTTAAGTTTTTCCTTGGGAGGAGTTAAAATTCGAAGATTCGACACAGCACTTTCCTTCACAAAAAGTCGCACATAACGATCGATGGTAATTTCATCCAAACTTATTTTATGGCTTGAATTGGTGCGCACACCTGTTAATTCCAATATTTCTATTCCATCTTCTTTTTTTATTGGAACACCACCCTCCTTTGCAACCAAAACCAAACCTGGCAAGACCTTATTTTCCTTGCTCAGAATTTTTAATTCGAGTTTTTTTCCAAATAATTTTCTGTACTTCACAAAGTATTCAAGATCGATAGGTTTGGAATTACTGAAAAATACCCGCTTGCTTTCCGAAAGTAATTCCCTCGTGTTTCGGGTGTAACAAGTCCGAATGGAAAAGTAATAGTCTCCATCCCTGACATTTCTGATTACATAGGCACCCTCTCTATCGTAGTTTTCTTTGGTAATTCGAATTTGGGCAGCTTTGGGATGGTCGAAAGATTTGTTTGAATAGCTAAGCAAGCTAGTTTCGATGCCCTGTGGCCAATCCCATTCCACAAACAATTTCCCCATCGAAAGTATTGCTTTTGCATTGTCAACCGGATCGATATTCGACACTTCAATTTCTTTCCCGAATATTGCCGACTGACCAAAAATGGTCCAAATGGAAAAATAGACTGTTCCCGAATTTGTTAAGCTTTCTCTGGCCGAAGATTGGGAAAGCAATGTAATTGGATGTCCCAGATTTTTCAATTTTTCGATTGACACTGTCATGCCAGAATCCAAACCTACCGCTTTGTTTGATTGAAGGATGTATACCTCACCTTTCTCGGGACGACGCCAGCTCAGACTAACATTTTTATTTTCGAGCTTACATTCAAAATTCGAAATTGCCTTTGGCGGAGCTGTTGGTTTCAGGCTGATAGATAAGCCGTTAGTCCTGTATTTTTTACCCAAACAATCCTCAAAAACAGCTACAAACCTATAAGAGTATTGTTTATCTGTTGTTAAGTTGGAATCATTGTAGTTTTCGCTGGTAAGTGCTGTAAGAAGTCGATTATCTCTGTAAAGCTCAACACCTTTGGCATTTGTCGGAAATTTACATGTAAAGTGAATATTTGTTTTCTTTACATCAAAAGATATCTGATGTTGAGCAATTTCTTCAAGTGTTAGAACCGGAGCCGACTGGGCTGCACTTTCCGAGAAAATATCAACACATTTGCTGTATACAGCATAATAATAGCTTACTCCTGCAACTGTATTGGCATCATCAAACTGATTGGATTTTGTCTCTGCAATAATTTCCCCGTCTGTTGGTCCCGAAGGCCTTCCATTTACCTTTCTTATCAGGATATAGCTTACATTGCTCGAAGCAAATTTACTCCAGTTTAGCAATACCGTTCTTCCCTTTACCACAACTTGCAAACTGGCTGGCGCTTTAGGAGGGTTTGCTTTTAAGCCATTCAAAGCATCCCGGTAATCACTTACCACCTGCAGGGCAGAACAGTATGCTTCTATTTTCTTTTCTGTGGCCGTCTGACTGTTTGCTGCATCAACAAAGGTCTTGGCGCTTAACAGTTTCTGCTGAATCAATCGTTCCTTTTGCTCTAATGCAGGCGAAGCTTTTACATTTATTTTGGAAAGTAAGTTTTGTGCCTCCAAAAAACGATTCTTCAGAATCAATTGTTCTATGACTTTCTCTTGTTCCGATAAGTGACTTTTAAGTTCCTTAATCTTTTTTTGGGCTGTGTTAACACGTTCATTTTTGCCCCATATCCCGGCAAGTTTCAACAAAACTTCTTCAGCCTGCTGAATTTTATTTTTCGCAACACTCTTTTCAATATCCTCTAATTGAGACACATAACTTCCAATTTCTGATATTTCTACTCCACAGCCATTACAATTTTTTGCTCCCTTTTTAATTGGCGCATTACAGCCCGGACAGTTTATGTATGCTCCGCATTTGCTACAGATATTACTTGTTCCTGGATTTACAGCTTCACAATTATGACAGGTTAAATTATCTTGAACAATCGTGATATTCTTCTGATCTAAATACCCTAAAGCCAATCCTAAAACAATGTCCTTTTGAGTCCTAAACAGGTTCCATTTATCAGGGAATGGATAATTTTTGTTACTCGTTACCTGAAGAATTATACGATTAAATTTTTTCTCATTTACAGATTGTTTATCAATAAGTATTTCCAACTGTTGTTCCAGATAATCAACTGAAGCAATATAAGTTTGAAAATCTATTAAAGTAATGTATTCTTCTCTGTGGTGGACTAATATTTTTTGTCCAAGGGAAAGTAGTTTTTGTAAATTGCCCGCAAAATCAGTAGCATGATTTGCCATTTTCCGGGCCCAATCCATTTTTTTCTCAATAACCTGTTCTACAGCTCTGTTATCTGCGGTTTTATCGACAGAAAGTAATTCAAAAAAATTAGAAACTTCTTGTTCACTATAAATTTCAAAACGTTCATAATTAGCCGTATCCTTAATCTTGTCAAATAATTTTAATACAGCCCTTCGATCTTTGTTATCTAATATTTGTATGATATTTTTCTCCTTCATCACTTCTATCTGTTTACAATTCCATAGAATAAGCCTCCGAAATACATTAGCTATATATTTCAGAGGCTATTATTTAGATCATTAACTAACCGTTTTAGACAAAACATCTATTTTAGCAGCTTCAATCTCCTCACGAGACATAACTCCCATCACTTTAAGTTGGAAATTTAAAGTACTGCCTCCACCATAGGCTTTTACATCTAACATTCCATCTTCATTTAAAAGAAATTCAACTTCAATAGGAGTTCCCTGTGGATAAGGTTTGTCAAAAATCAAATTCTGTCCATCCAGCTTTATCGCATTTTTTTCAGGTATATCTACATCAGAGAAATCACTTTCATAAATATCATTGGCTACCCCTGTTTGGGCATCGACTGATGTAACAAAGGTTTCTTTTGCAGATACAGGAAGGTCTGTATTTTTTAAAATCAACTGTTTTACCATTAAATTAGGCTCTTCACCATATTGGGTACCATAGCTTTTACTTGTGGTATTTATAATTTTTGTTTCCACACTATTGGTTATTTCTTCAACAGAAATACCAGATTTTACAGCTACGTTTGTAATAGCCTCTTGTCTTTCCCGGGAATCGGTGGCAATATCTTCGTTATTAACACCTAATTCTATTAACTCTTTAATTACTGCTGCTTTTAAAGCCTGATTGTTTGCGTATAGAGCTGCTCCTTTTGCAACTGCTTCATCCGGTTCGAATAATCTGGATTCAATTCCAAATTCGGCATCCACTTTTCTTTTAATTTGTGGCATTTTTGATGAACCTCCAACCAGTAGGATTTTATCAAATGAACTATACTTCGCTCCTTTTTCTTTGGCTTCATTCATCATTTCATGTGTTAACGAAATGGTCTGGTTTAGTAAGGATTCGGTAATTTCCTCAAATTGTTCCTGAGTTACTTCAATTACCTCTGCTATCCCTTCATGTATAACTCTGATCTTTGCCTTTTTTCTGCCTGTAAGACTCTTCTTTGCCTCTTCCACTTTTACCTGAAGATCTCCTTTGGTCTCATTATTTTGCAGAATATCACTTACTCCTGTTAAGTTTTCAAATTCACCTGCGCAATATTCCATTAGGGCGTTATCCCAATCCATTCCTCCCAATTGGTGATTACCTCCTGATGCAATTACTTTGATTTCTTTTTCCTTAACTTCAATCATTGTAATATCAAAAGTTCCACCTCCTAAATCATACACTAAAATAATCTGGTCATCATCAACATTTACTCCATAAGAAATTGCTGCAGCAGTAGGTTCATTTAAAACCGAAATAACATTCAATCCTGCAATTTCACCTGCTGCTTTAGTTGCTTTCTTTTCTCTGTCCCCAAAATATGCCGGACAAGTTATCACTACATCATTAATTTCTGTATATAGGGCTTCACTTGCATCTTGAACAATTTTTCTTAAAATGTGTGCTGATATTTTTTGTGGATTGTCTCCATTAAACAAGAAATCATCTTTGCCCATTTCTCTTTTAATAAAAACAGCAACTTTGTCAGGTTCCGCAGCTAACATATTTTTAGCTTCTTTTCCAACAATAATCGAATCCTCTTCCTCATAGTAAACTACTGACGGAGTAATTCTATCACCCTCAATATTAGTAATCGGAACCGCCTTGCCGTTTTCATCAACATATGAAATACACGAATAAGTTGTTCCCAAATCAATTCCAAAAATTTTCTTTATCTCTTCCATATCTATTCTTCTTTAAAAATGTTTAATTCAATACTTTCAAGCTTTATAACTTTTTCATCCCATTTATACCCTGGCGAAATAGTGTTTACAATTGTTCTATGCTTATCCTGAATATTTATTGGCGTTTTTAAAACACATTTTTGTTCTTTTGGATTAAAATCCGACCCAACTTCCGAGACATATGCTTCTATTCCAAAATTGAATAGCAGATCCTCCATAAAATCTCCCGTTTTTTTATACTCCCTTAATACTGCTTCTTTATCAATATTTTGTGCTTGTAATCTTTCTGTAGTTTTTCTTAAATCATCAATAAAACTTATCAATGCCATAAATATTGGCTTTTGTATTTTTTCAACAAACCCTTCTTTATGCTGTTGCAATTCAGAATGTAACCTGTCTATAATCTCATTCTTGTGCTGATCCATCGACAAGCGCAGTTTAAACTCATCCAATAATTTAACTTGCTGTAATTCGATAGATTCAATTTTTTCAAGAACTTCATCTTTTCCTTCTTCCTGTGCATCTGAAGTGTCCTCAATCTGAATCTCTTCAGATTTTACATTCTCTTGCTCTAACTGAACAATTTCATCCTGATTACTTTCTTCAATATCAACAGGTAACGATTCCTCCTTCAACTCTTCATGTATGCTTTCATTCATTTCATCCATAACATTTATCTATTTATAAGTTATTCTTTAATGCTTTGTTAATTACACCTTCCCATCCAACTTCCTCATAAAGAGCATGTACGTATCTAAATCCACCACCATAAACAGGATCAGGATTATCAAACAAATTTTTTATGTAATATGAACTCAGTGAGCTGGAAAGTGTTGAGAACAATAAAAAGGAGCCCATATTGCAAAGTCCTTCACATTTTGGTGCTTCAAGACTGATAGAATTTTTTATTTGCCAGGCATGAAGAAATTCATGAGCTAACACTCCGGCAAATTCAACTTTTGTCAAACGGTGAAGAATAAAAATATTATGTGTACATTTTTGTTTATTTCTCAATAACAGTCCACCTATCGAATTTGAAACATTTGATAATGTTAGTCCCTTATTATTAGTATCAGGTCTGTTTGTGTTTCTTTTTATAGCCAGCTCCTCTGCTGTTAATAATGAAATATTAATATCATCTATTTGAAAATTATCAAAGCCAACATCAACCAAAGATTTCTTCACTCTACGAATTAAACCTCTGATTTGTGAAAGGTGAGTTACCGAATTTCGATTGCAGATTTTACACAAAACCCGTCCATCCTCCAGTTGGTATTCTTTAGCGGTTATTGCCCCACAAGAACTACAATGCGTGGCATGTCCCTCTTCAATATGGTAAGCACATACTTTATTGTTCCAATAATCTGCATAGTATTTCCCATTTATAACATTATTGCAAAGACTACAATTCATTGGTATACATTTAAGTAATCAGTAAAACACTACCCTCAATTAAGTTGTTATTAAACCCTTTAATGGATGCCGAACCTGGAAAGAACGACATCCCTTTGCATTATTCTTTCACATATACAGCCAGATAGGTAATGGATGCTCCGTAATTTGTTCCCAAACACCCACTTTTCTCGATATGTATCACTGAATGAAATTTATAACCATCTTTTGCATGTGCTGTAAATCTTTGTTCCAGTGCATTAATAGCTTTACCAGAGAATCGTGCTCCAATGTCTTCAATTTTGTACTCCATTTTTTTAACTTTTAAGGTTTTTAATAATTGTATTTATTTGGGTTTTGCATACCTTTCTATACGCCGAAAGCTATACCAACTCATCAACTCCGCCATTTTCGGGTCGGCAGCGTTTTAATCTGTTAACGGTTAACAAAATCCCTTTTCTGAAACCATATTTGCGAAAAGCCATTTCTGAATATCTTGAACAACTTGGATCAAAAACACATTTGTTTCCCAACTTTGGAGATAAATATTTCTGATACATCCTTAACATCCTGACAACAAGATTCAACCAAAGCGGTTTAACTGGAATAGGTAAAGAGTGAATTTCAATATCTCTTTGGGTGTGCTTTGTAAAATGACGTTGAATAATTGCAGAATTTAACTGGTCTGATATCAATTCGAATTTATCCCCACCATTTTCAAACTTGTTTGTTTCTCTCATCTATTTGCTTTTAATTTTATCAGAACAATAATTATAAATTAAAGAAAAACGTGAGGATTAATCAGTGCTTAAACATGGCTATTTCCCGAATCGATTTGTTTAATTATTAAACAATTGACCTAAAGAATCCAAGGCGAATAATCATTCTATCTTATTTAAATTCCAACTGTACCACGGCAAAAATCAGCTCATTGTTAATTGCTCTCGGTTCACTATCTTTACAGCTTAATAATTAATGTACCATACATGATCACAACAGACCAGCTAAAGAGTTTAGCGGAACGCACGGAAGCGTTGAGGAGGTATCTTTGACATTGATGCCAAACTAATTCAGATACAAGAGGAAGAAATGAGGACTCAGGCTCCTGGATTTTGGGATAATCCAAAGGAAGCAGAGGTTCAAATGAAAAAGGTTCGTAGCCTTAAATCATGGGTAGAGTCCTACGATGAAGTAAAAGAATCATATGATGATTTGGCCGTTCTTTTTGATTTTGCCAAAGAAGGAGAAGCTTCACCAGAAGAGGTAGATGAGCAATTTTCATCAACGCAAAATCTTATCGAAGCTCTGGAATTGAAAAATATGCTTCGAAAGGAAGAAGATAAACTGGGTGCAATTCTTAAAATTAATGCCGGAGCAGGTGGAACCGAAAGTTGCGACTGGGCAAACATGCTACACAGAATGTATCTTCGTTATGGAGAATCGCATGGGTACAAAGTCAAACAACTGGAATACCAGGAAGGTGACGAGGCAGGAATTAAATCGGCAACTTTAGAATTCGAGGGTGATTTTGCATACGGATACCTGAAATCAGAAAATGGTGTACACCGTTTGGTTCGATTATCTCCTTTTAATGCAGCCAACAAACGCATGACTTCTTTTGCTTCGGTATATGTATATCCGGCAATTGATGACAGTATAGAGATTGAAATTAACCCTGCGGATATTTCCTGGGATACTTTCCGATCTGGTGGTGCTGGAGGACAGAATGTTAACAAAGTTGAAACCGGTGTTCGACTGCGACATGCTCCTACTGGAATTATCATTGAAAATACCGAAAGTAGATCTCAACTTGGAAACCGTGAGAATGCACTTCGTTTGTTAAAATCTCAGTTGTACGAATTGGAATTGAGGAAACGACAGGAAGAAATCGATAAGATTGAAGGTGCTAAGATGAAAATTGAATGGGGATCCCAAATTCGTTCTTACGTAATGCAACCCTACAAATTGGTTAAAGATGTAAGAACCGGACATGAATCATCAAACGTTCAAGCTGTAATGGATGGTGATTTAGATGGATTCATTAAAGCATTCCTGATGGAATTTGCGGGAGAAGAAAAAAACTAAATACAGAAAGGACGTAATTCTATTACGTCCTTTTTATTTGATAATCAAAAGCCTATACTAGTGTAATCGAAACTGGTGTAGGATTCAAAAGATTATCCAACACCGGACTTCTCTCTTGCATTATTTCCAACCATTTTTCTTTTTGCTCTTCAGTAGCTTCAAATACGGGTTTCAGCACAATTTCTATATTTTGATAGCCAGCCCTATCCTTGGTTGGCATACCAAATAACTTCTCTGGATTTAATTCTCCTTTTATCTCAATATCCAAATCTTTAAGTTCAATATCCATTTCATTGGCAACTTTAAAGGCCAATATATGAATACACCCACTTAATCCACAAAGAATATATTCCACCGGATTAGGAGCCAGATCGGTGCCTCCTAAAGGTGAAGGTTCATCAACCATCACTTTAAAATTTCTTACGCTAATTTCTGATCTTGAATTAGATTTTGTCTTTGATTCAATAAGAAAATCAATTTTCTGAATTTCCATCTGCTCCATACTTTTCTGATTTAAATTGTACATTTACAAAAGTAATTAGGAAGATACAGGATGGTGACTTCAGCCCTGTGTACTTAAATATATCAGAGGGTGTAATTTTACACCTGCGTAAACAAATTAACATGGAGCAAATTCACGATTCGGGAAAAAGATGCCTTTCCATTCTATCAAGTGATGAAAATGAAGAACTGTATTCAAAAAGCAACAGTCTTAATTTCGAAGCCGGAGAACTGATTATTAAGAAGGGAACTCCTGTTAATAACATCTATTTCTTAAAATCAGGCATTGTAGAATTGTCATTGAATGAAGCTCCGCATCGCCAAATTTTAAACTTACTTTTTGATGGTGAATTTATTGGAATCAATTGTGTTTTTTCCACTGCTCAATATCGGTTTTCAGCACGTGCATTAACCAACTGTTCCATAGAACTATTAGACAAAGAAACTTTTACCAAACTTTTGAAAGCAAACAGTACGCTTTCAATGGCATTTATTCAATATATATCATGGGTTAATGAAGGTTTTCTCAACTGGCAGATGAAATTAAAAGAGAAAAATTCTGCAGGCGCACTTGCTTTTCTTATCAGTGAATTTCAGAAAAACTTTGATAGCAATTCATTTGAGATTCCTTTAACTAGGCAAGAGATGGCCAGAATCATAGGCTTCTCCAAAGAGAGTGTTTTGAAAAACCTTGCCGATTTTAGGAAAGAAGGTTTAATCGATAGTAATGGTAAATCCATTACAATTATTGACGCCTCGCGTTTGGAAGAAATTGCCAAATATGGTTGACAGCTCTTTATTGCTCCGATTTACTTTTCTCTTTTGGCTTTACAATTCCACCCAGCAGGATACCAAATAATCCGCCATAAGGAAGCATGGTGTACCAATTGGCCTTTATCGGGCAAGTTCCCGATACACAACCAACGTATCTCCAGTACAGATAGCCTCCAAGCAAACCAATCAATCCGCCAATAATTTCAAATTTTCTTTTATTCAAAAAGTTCTTCATTTTTTTTAAATTATTATTAGCTCAAACCTAATAAAGATTTTCCAAAAGTTTCGTCAATTACATGACAATTAACACTTCCGAATTTTATCATTAAGTATATCCACTAATATTCTCGAAAGCCGTATATTTGTATTCACAAAACCAAAGATACACAACAACACAATGTTAAAGATCTATCACAATCCAAGATGTGCCAAAAGCCGTGCTGGATTAAAATACCTTCAGGAGAAAGGTTTAGACCCTGAAATCAGATTGTATTTAAAAGAAGAATTTACCGAAGCAGAACTTGCTGATTTGCTGATGAGAATGAACAAAGAGCCCCAAGAAATCATTCGAACTCAGGAAAAAATATATAAAAGCGATTTTAAAGGGAAAAACTTTAATCGTGAAGAGTGGATCAAAATATTGATTGAATACCCTAAGCTAATCCAACGCCCGATAATCGTAAAGGATTGTAAAGCTGTATTTGCTGATCCTGTCGAAAACACTGACGAGATTTTATAATCTCTTATAAATTTAAATCTTTCTTAATTACCTAATTGAGTTGTGCAACAAAATTCAACAGTAGCTTTATTGCCTGTTTTCAGTTATTAAATCAATTGAGGAAAATGAAGATGTTTAGAAAATATTACCTGATCATGCTTTCGGTAATTTCAGCAGCCTGCGATCCTTTTAACACAAAGATCGGACCTGAAGTTTCTCTGTATCAAAGTACCGAAATCAAAGATTTTTTCTTTCCGGATACGCTTAAAGTAATGACCTGGAACATTAAATTTGGTGGAGGTCGTATCGATTTCTTTTTCGATTGTCATGGCGATCGCGTCATTATGGAAAAATCCGAGGTTTTAAATCATCTAAATGCTTTGTCTCAAAAAATCCGAGAGATCAACCCGGATATATTATTAATACAAGAAGCTGATATTAATGCCAAAAGAAGTGCCTTTGTTGATCAAGTTCAATATCTGCTTGATAATACTGATTTAAATTATGCAGCTTATGCATCACAATGGAAAGCTTCTAAAATTCCGAGTGATGGTATTGGCAAGATGGATTCCGGCAATGCAATTTTATCGAAATGGAAATTTACGGATGCGAAGAGAATTGCCCTGCCTTTAATTCAATCGCAGAATTTCATTGTTCGATATTTTTATTTAAAAAGAAACATTCTGGATGTTCAATTGGAACATGAAGGAAAAAAACTTCATATACTGAACACGCATGCATCGGCCTATGCAAAGGACGATACCAAGAAAAAACAATTGGATATTATTAAAGCTTACGCTGATGCAATCTCATTAAAGGGAGATCAATTAATACTAGGAGGTGATTTTAATTCTCTTCCGCCTTATACAAAACAAACCAGCAAGTTTGATGATTCGGTTTGTACCGATGAAGAATTTGAAGCAGACAATTATTCAGCCGAAACGGAATGGATGATGCCTTTCTATGAAAACTACCAGGCAGCCATCCCTTTGGATGAATATCAAAATAATAACAAAGATCATTTTACGCATACCACTGACAAGAATGGATTCTGGAATCGAAAATTGGACTATCTGTTTACAAACGGTAAGTTCATCGATAAAAGCGGAAAAACTTTACAAGAGTGGATGCAAATCTCTGATCATGCACCAGTGATAGTCAATTACGAATTGAGAATTACAAATTACGAGAAAAACTAAACCTATACATCTGTTTATCAACACTGAAAACATGTACTTAAAGATAAAATCGTAATTCGTAATTGGTAATTCCTAATTAATTTCCTGTTGTAAAAGTATGATGCAAAACATTTTTTAAACTTTTTCAAAGTGATAAAAAGGGCTTATTTTTAGACCCTAATTTTTAAACAGTTACAGTTATGGCAGATAATAAACTATTTAGTGAGTTTGCTCCACAATCTACACAAGAGTGGATCGACAAAATCACTAAAGACCTTAAAGGCGCTGACTTCGATAAAAAGTTAATTTGGAGAACAAATGAAGGATTCAATGTTCAGCCTTTCTACAGACTGGAAAACATGGAAGATAAGATGTACATGAACACTTATCCTGGTGATTTTCCATATGTGCGCGGAAACAAGAAAGACAACAACAATTGGTTTATCCGTCAGGATATCATCGTTGAAGATGTGAAGGCTGCAAACGCAAAAGCTCTTGACGTTCTTAATAAAGGTATCGACTCATTAGGTTTCGTTTTAAATTGGAAAAGCCTTAGCAAAGATGAATTAGCTACTTTGTTAGAAGGTGTTTACATGGATTGTGTTGAAGTAAACTTCGAAAAAACTCACGGTTCTGTAGAATTAATTAAAAACTTACAGGCAATTGCAACTGAAAAAGGAATTGCTCTTGACAAAGTTCAAGGTGGTGTTGCTATCGACATTTTAGGTGGTTACAGTACTTGTGGTAAATTCTGTACTTCAGAAGAAAACTCATACAACTACTTGAAAGAAGCGGTTGAAGCTGCAAAAGAACTTCCAAACTTTAAAGTTGTTGCTGTTGGCGGTAGATTATTCAACAACTCGGGATCATCTATCGTTGAAGAATTAGGTTTCAGTTTAGCTGCCGGTGCTGAATATATAAGCAAGTTAATGGAAGCTGGTTTGTCAATTGAAGAAATTGCTCCAAAAATCCGTTTCAACTTCGCAACTAGCTCTAAATATTTCATGGAGATTGCTAAGCTAAGAGCAGGTCGTATGCTTTGGGCTTACATCTTGAAAGAATTTGGTGCTTCTGAAGAAATGTGTAAAATGTTCATCCACGGAGAAACTTCTGATTGGAACAAGACAATTTACGATCCATACGTAAATATGCTTCGTACTCAAACTGAGGCTATGTCTTCTGTTCTTGGTGGTTTGGATTCATACACAGTTAAGCCTTTCAACTCTGTTTACGAAAATACAACTGAATTCTCAGAGCGTATTGCACGTAACCAGCAGTTATTGTTGAAAGAAGAATCACACTTCGGAAAAATTGCTGACCCTGCTGCAGGATCATACTATATTGAATCTCTTACTGAATCTATCAGCGAAGAAGCTTGGAAACTATTCCTTGAAGTTCAAGAAAAAGGTGGTTACCTGGCAGCTTTCAAAGCTGGTTTCATTCAGGAAACAATCAAAGCTACTGCTCAGAAAAGAGATATGGCTGTTGCAACTCGTAAAGAAAACTTCCTAGGAACTAACCAGTTCCCTAACTTCGGTGAAGTTGCAGAAAAAGAATTGTCAGCAGAACTTTTCGCACCAGAAAACAAAGCTGACGAAAATGCTGAATGCGAAACATTGAAACCATACCGTGGTGCTCAGGCATTCGAAGCTATGCGTTACAAAACTGATGTTTACGCAAAAGAAAATGGTCGTCCTAAAGTAATGATGTTCCCAATTGGTAACCTGAACATGCGTAAAGCTCGTGCTCAGTTCGCTTGTAACTTCTTTGCTTGTGCAGGATTCGACGTTGAAGATCACAACGGATTCACTAATGTTGAAGAAGGAGTAAAATTCGTAACTGAAAAGAACGCAAAAATCGTTGTTGTTTGTTCATCTGACGAAGAGTACGAAACTATTGCTCCTGAAGTGTTTGAAGCATTAAAAGGAAAAGCTATTGTTGTTGTAGCTGGTGCTCCTGCTTGTGCTGAAGAATTAAAAGCAAAAGGTGTTGAAAACTTCATCAACGTGAAGTCGAATGTACTTGAAACCTTGAAAGCATATCAAGCTGAGCTTGGAATTTAATTAAAGTAGTTGCACGGTAAAGACGTAGCATACTGCGTCTTTACAGGAAAAAAACAGAACAAATGAAACCAAATTTTAAAAATATAGATATCAAGTCATCTCAAAGAGCTGCCAAGAATTCTCAGGAATGGGAAAAAGAAAATGGCATTGAAAAATCTTGGATGACACCTGAGCAAATTCCTGTTAAAACAGCTTTTAACAAGGAAGATTTAGAAGGCATGGAACACCTAAATTATGTTTCTGGTTTACCTCCTTTCCTTCGCGGACCATATTCAGCTATGTATCCTTTGCGTCCATGGACAGTTCGTCAGTACGCAGGTTTCTCTACTGCTGAAGAATCAAATGCATTCTATCGTCGTAACCTTGCTGCTGGTCAGAAAGGTCTTTCTGTAGCATTCGACTTGGCTACTCACCGTGGATACGATTCAGATCACCCACGTGTAATTGGTGATGTAGGTAAGGCTGGTGTTGCTATCGACTCTATCTTGGATATGGAAATCCTTTTCGATCAGATTCCATTGAACAAGATGTCTGTATCGATGACAATGAACGGTGCTGTACTTCCTGTTTTGGCTTTCTACATTGTAGCAGGTTTGGAGCAAGGAGCTAAATTAGAAGAACTTTCAGGTACTATTCAGAATGATATCTTGAAAGAATTCATGGTGCGTAACACTTACATCTACCCACCAGAGTTCTCAATGAAAATTATTGCAGATATCTTTGAATATACTTCACAGAAGATGCCTAAATTTAACTCAATTTCTATCTCTGGTTACCACATGCAAGAAGCAGGTGCAACTGCAGATATCGAGTTGGCTTACACTCTTGCTGATGGTTTAGAATATTTGAAAAAAGGTGTTGCTGCTGGTATGGACGTTGACGCATTTGCTCCTCGTTTGTCATTCTTCTGGGCTATTGGTATGAACCAATTCATGGAGATTGCTAAGATGAGAGCTGGTCGTTTACTTTGGGCGAAGATTGTAAAACAATTCAATCCTAAGAACCCTAAGTCTATGGCTTTGCGTACTCACTCACAGACTTCAGGTTGGTCATTAACTGAGCAGGATCCATTCAACAATGTTGGTCGTACTTGTATCGAAGCTATGGCTGCTGCATTGGGTCACACTCAGTCTCTTCACACCAATGCATTGATGAAGCGATTGCGTTACCAACTGACTTCTCTGCACGTATTGCACGTAATACTCAGATCTATATCCAGGATGAATCAACTATCTGTAAAGCAGTTGATCCATGGGCAGGTTCTTACTACGTAGAATCATTAACTCAGGAGTTGGTAGACAAAGCTTGGGCTCACATCGAAGAGGTTGAGAAACTAGGTGGTATGGCTAAAGCTATCGAGTCTGGTATTCCAAAACTTCGTATCGAGGAAGCTGCTGCTCGTACTCAAGCTAAAATTGATGCTGGTACTCAAACTATCGTTGGTACTAACAAGTATCGTTTGGAAAAAGAAGATCCATTGGATATTCTTGAAGTTGACAACACTGCTGTACGTACTGCTCAGATTGAGCGTTTGGCTAAACTTCGTGCAAACCGTAATGAAGAAGAGGTACAGGCTGCTCTTGAAGCCATTACTGCTTGTGCTAACGGTGGTGAAGGTAACTTATTGGATCTTGCTGTTAAAGCTGCACAAGTTCGTGCTTCATTAGGTGAGATTTCAGATGCATGTGAGAAAATTTGTGGTAGATATAAAGCTGTAATTAGAACCGTGTCAGGAGTATATTCATCAGAATCGAAAGAAGATGCTGACTTCGCAAAAGCGAAAGAATTGGCAGATAAATTTGCAGAGCAAACTGGACGTCGTCCACGTATCATGATTGCAAAAATGGGTCAGGATGGTCACGACCGTGGTGGTAAAGTAGTTGCTACTGGTTTCGCTGATATGGGATTCGATGTGGATATGGGACCATTATTCCAGACTCCAGAAGAATCTGCTAAGCAAGCTGTAGAAAATGATGTACACATGGTTGGTGTATCTTCATTGGCTGCTGGTCACAAAACTTTGGTTCCTGCAATTATCGAGGAATTGAAGAAATTAGGACGTGAAGATATCATGGTTACTGCAGGTGGTGTAATCCCAGCTCAGGACTACGATTTCCTTTATGAAGCAGGTGTTGCAGGTGTATTTGGTCCTGGAACAAAAGTTTCTAAATGTGCGATCCAAATGTTGGAAATCTTGATCGAGCAATACAAAGACTAATTAAGATTATCACTATATTTATAGACAGGGAGTTTTACTTCCTGTCTTTTTTTTATCCAAATATCAGCATCATGAATAAATCGCTCTTGTTTTTCCTTTTTATTCTATTCAATTTGACTTTATCTGCTCAAAATAAAACCATAGAAGATACTCGCCTAAAGAAACATGTTTTGTATGGTAAAGTTACACTGGAAGCTTTTGAGTTAGATATCTGTAGGGATTGGTATGGACCGGAATACAAGAAATACAAAGCTAAAAACGGAATCATTAAAAAGCTTAGAAAACTATCATTCAAAAATGTAAGAATAGATTTGATTCTGGGATCATGGTGTCATGATTCACATCGCGAAGTACCTCGATTTATAAAAATTCTTGATGAAATTAGATTCCCATTTGAAAATCTAAACATGAATGCCTTAGATACAAAGAAAGAATCGCCTGACTATAATGCAAAGGCAAATAAAGTTAGCAGAGTGCCAACGGCAATAGTCTATCGAAACAATGAAGAAATTGGTAGAATCATTGAAACACCCAATCAAAGTCTTGAAAAAGACCTTTTAAAAATCCTTTCTAAAAATTAGTATATTAGCAATATATTAATAACTATCATCAATCTAAAATGGAACAAGTACGCTCTAACTCTGGACAAACATTGGGAATCATTGCTTTGGTTCTGGGCATTTTAACTCTTTTTATTGGATTCATTCCTTGCATCGGTTTTATAGCCTTTGTACCAGGGATTATTGCCATAATTCTAAGTATAATAGGATTGAGTCAGGCCAATAGAGATAATGGTGCAAGAGGTATAAATATTGGAGCTCTAGTTATTTCTGTTCTGGGTGTTTTGGTAGCATCAATTTGGCTGTTCTTTATTGTTGGAGTTGCCAGTATGAACGAGGATGAAATTGAAGGATTTGTTGAAGAGGTGATTGAAGAAGTAATTGAGGAATCTGTTAATAATCCAGACTTACAAGAAGCTTTAGATGAATTGGAACAACAGCTTGAGGAAATTAATATCGACTCAATCACCAATGAGGTGGATAGCCTTGAAATGAAAATTAAGGTAGAAATTGAAACCAATAAAAAACAAGAATAGCCTAAGTAGCTATCAAATAATTAACCTCATTTTTGCATCAATAATAGCCGGAATATTTATTTATTCCGCCATTTACTCACATCCCAAAATAAATCATCCAATCCCATCTGTTTTTTCCCAGGTGACAGGTAAAGATAGTCCTTCATCCGGCCTATCTCGTAGCTTTTCGGCTCTTACTCAAGGTGATGTTAAATCAGCAAGAGATCTTAACCCATACAGTATCCAAATCTTTTTATTTTTTACTTTTCAGTTGATTTTTAGATTATTAACATTTCTATTGATGAAAAAATCATTTTCATGGATTAACATCTATATTTTAGCTGATATCATTTTGTCCATATTATTCTTTTTGTTGGTTTTCAGACCTTTAATTTTCTTTACTCTTGAACTATTTAAAAATTTTATCGTAAATTGAATATAGATTAATATTTATTAAACTTTTTGCGATATGTCATTTTTACTAGTTAGTTTATGCTTGACTCTACTAACAGGTGTTATGGTCTTACATGTTCAGAACGAAAATAACCTATCAAAAAGAATAGTTAAGGCTGGTGCAACTGTAGAGCAATTGTTAGATCAAAATGGAATAAAGCACATTGATCTAAAAAAGAAATTTGCGAGCTCAAGTCTCTCTACTCAACTTAGATTGGTTGAGTACTATATTAATTATCTAGATTCTAATTATACTGATTTCGGATCAAAGAAAACAGTATTTCAAAGAATTAATAATATTGAAAGTGCATTAAGTCTTTATAAAGACTACAATACAGAATTAAAGCTTGCATCATGATGCAAGCTTTAATTTTATAGCATAAATTTATTTTATATCTGCAAGAGAGAAACATTTATCAACCTTAACACCTCTCTCTGTTTTTATTAAACTACAACACTCCGTAGTAATATCATGTTGCAAAAATAATATTGCATTATTCTCAACTGCTTCAGCAAGAAACTCTTGTTTTTCAGCTAATGATGCTGTTGGATTTAGATCATAACTCGCCAGCCACTTTACAGGAACATTCGCTGCTGTAGGAATAAAGTCTCCAGCAAAAACAACTTCCTGACCATTAAAATTGATAACTGGAATCATTAATCCGGTGTGTGTCCTTCAAAAATTTTCACTTTAAAATTTGGAAACAACTCACCCTCCTGTTCTACCAAATTCAACTTACCTGCTTCTTTTATTGGCATTATATTTTCATCAAAAAATGCATCGCTCTCACGAATATTAGGGTTCAAATAATTCTCCCAATGCTGCTTGCTAACCCAATGCTGAGCATTTTTAAAAACCAATTCATAATCGCTTTTATCTGTATTCCATTTTACGGCTCCACCACAATGATCGAAATGCAAATGGGTAAATACAACATCTGTAATATCATCCGGTAAAAATCCTTCACTTTTTAAAGAATCCAGCATATTGGCATCTCCATTTAGATGTTGATGCTTGAAGAACTCTTCACTTTGCTTATCTCCTGTCCCGTTATCAATCAATATCTTTCTTTCACCATCAACAACAAGCATGCTTCTCATGGCACAATTACAATAATTATCTTCGTTCGAAGGATATTTTCTACTCCACATTACTTTAGGAACAACACTAAACATTGCTCCTCCATCGCACATAAAATTTCCTGTTTCTATATTGTATATTTCCATGATAATATTGTTTTATTCTAGTATCTTTAATTTTCGCAAAAGAAAAGCTTAAACCACAGTTAAAGTACTCGTACTTATTGCGGTTCAAAAATACAATTTTATAAAAGATTATCAATGAAAGTTCACTTTATAGCAATTGGCGGAAGCGCCATGCACAATTTAGCAATCGCACTACATAAGAAAGGATTTGAAATCACAGGTTCAGATGATGAAATTTTTGACCCCTCAAAATCAAGATTGGAGAAATATGGAATTCTGCCAAAAGAATGGGGTTGGTTTCCTGAAAAACTTACTACTGATATTGATGCGATAATTCTAGGTATGCATGCAAGAATTAACAATCCAGAATTATTAAAAGCTCAAGAACTTGGTTTAAAAATTTATTCTTATCCTGAATACATTTACGAACAAACCAAAGATAAAACCAGAATTGTAATTGGTGGAAGCCATGGAAAAACCACCACCACCTCAATGGTAATGCATGTATTAAAAGATAACAATATCGACTTTGATTACATGGTAGGTGCCCAAATTGAAGGATTTGAAACCATGGTTAAATTAAGCAAAGATGCTAAAATTGCTATTTTTGAAGGTGATGAATACCTTTCCTCTCCTATCGATCGCAGACCAAAATTTCATTTGTATCATCCTGACATTGCACTACTAACAGGAATCGCCTGGGATCACATTAATGTATTTCCAACTTTCGAAAATTATGTAGAGCAATTCGAAATTTTCACACAAATGATTCAAGAAAATGGTTCTTTAATCTACTTTGATGGTGATGAGCACATTGCTAAAATTGTCGAAAAGAAAAGAGAAAGTATCGAATACATTCCTTACAATTCACATCCATTTAAAGTGGTTGATAACCGCAGTATTCTTCAAACGAAAAACGGGGATGTTCCTTTGGAAATTTTTGGAGAACACAACCTTCAAAACCTTATGGGAGCCTATCTCATTTGTAAAAAAGCTGGACTAAGTAACGAACAGTTTTACAATTCAATTCAAAACTTTTCGGGAGCTGCCAAGCGATTACAAAAACTTGCCGAAAATAATTCATGCACAGTTTTTCAAGATTTTGCGCACTCTCCATCAAAATTAAAGGCTACTACCGAGGCTGTAAAAAAACAATTTACCAATCGTAAATTGATTGCTTGTATGGAATTACACACGTTTAGTAGTTTGAAAAAAGAATTTTTACCACACTATAAAAACACCATGAGTTTGGCTGATAAAGCAATTGTGTATTTCAATCCCAAAACTGTTGACCACAAAAAGCTTGAGCCTATTTCAAAGGACCAGGTAGCGGAATCTTTTGGAGGTAATAATGTAACTGTTTACACCGATTCAGATTTGGTTATTAGTGATTTATTAGAACAAGATTTCAAGAACACAAATGTTCTTTTAATGAGCTCTGGAAATTTTTCAGGAGTTAACTTATCTACACTTGCGGAAAAAATTGTCAACAAAAGCTGAATCAATACATCTATATTGTTTTGCCTGTCAGTAAAATAATACTACTTTTAGTATAAATCAGATTAAATAGCTTTAATACCATGTCTGCTTTACACAGGTTAATCATTCTATTTTCAGTTTTACTTTCATTTGTTTTTGTGAATTTACATGCTCAAAATCAAATCCAGAAAGCTGAAGAATTATTGCCAAAAGCGGAAGGTGAGCTACGAATTGCATTGTTGAGAGAGTTATCAAAGCTCTATTTGGATGTAAATATTGATAAAAGCATTGATTATCTAAAAGAAGTTGTTGTTTTATCCTCAGATGTTCCTGCAAATCACGCAACGGCTTTATATGATCTAGGAAATCTGTATCGAAAAGTTAATAATTTCAGAAGGGCTTTAGATTGTCATTTGCAGGCATTGGAAATTCGCAAGAGCATATCCGATGAGTTGGCCGTATCAGCTTCATACAATAATATTGGTGAGATTCATAAAATTTTAAACAAACACAAGGAAGCTCTTGAATATTTTAATCAATCACTAAAAATTCGGCAGAAGGAAGGATCAGAAAAGGAAGTTGCGTATACCTTAAACAATATTGGTAGTGTGTATTGGCTCGATAAAGACTATGCCAACGCATTGGAGTATTATTTAAAATCTTTGGAAATCAGATCCAAACTTGGCGATAAATCGGATATTTCCTCATCACTGAATAATCTTGGTAATGTCTATAAAAACTTAAACAAGTACAACAAGGCATTGGATTATTACAAAAAGGCTCTAACCCTTCGTGAGGAACTTGGCGACAAATCTCTTATTGCCTATACTTTGAATGACATTGGTGGCATTTACTGGAGACTGAACAATTTTAATGAATCGCTTAACTTTTACAACCGCGCTCTAAAAATCAGAAGAGACCTTGGCAATAAGCGTTATACTGCAGCCACATTAAAAAACATAGGAACAGTTTACAAAGATTTAAATGAACTTGATTTTTCGTTAAAACACTATAATGAATCGCTTAAAATTTACAATGAAATAGGTGATCTGAAAGAACAAGCTAATGTATATTCATTAATTGGAAATTTATACAGCAGCTATAACAATTTCGATAAAAGTCAGGAATACCATAAAATTGCGCTCAACCTACATGAGAAATTAGGAAATGCTAAAGGAATTGCATATTCATCGAACAGCATAGGCGAAATTTTAATGGATTACTACAAGAGCGATGATGCTTTGCAGTATTTAGAATCTGCCTACGAAAATGCCAATTATTCTAAGGACAGAAACTTACAAAAGACAACTTCTGAAAATCTTTTCGAGTATTATTCGAATAAAGGCAACTACAAAAAAGCACTAGAGTATTATCGCAATTATTCAAACACCCAGTATGACAGCATTGTAGATCAATACGACAAGGATAGAATCAGTGAATTTGAGGCGAAATACGAAATCTCTAAAAACAAAGAAGAAATTAAGGGTCTGAAGGAATATAACAGAATGCAAGCCATTTTGATTTACCTTTTTATTGTCCTGATTATTTTTGCAGGAATTATTGGCTATATTACCAATAAAAATATCAAATTAAGAAAAGAAACTACTGCTACCCTTACCGAGAAAAACCAAGAGTTAGAAGAAATTAATTCACGTTTGAAAGAATCGGATATTATTTTGCGTGATTTGAATCTAACCAAGGATAAGATTTTTAATATTATATCGACTGATTTGCGTGATCCATTTATTGATCTGAAAAATATCAGTACAAAACTCATCGAAAGCTTTAATGAGAATGATATCGAATACCAAAAGTCCTTAGCCATTGGAATTCGTGATTTATCTGATCACACCAATGATTTGGTAGAAAATATTTTACTGTGGTCTGCATCGCAGGCTGGTAAAGCTACATTTTCTCCAAAATATTTCAACATTCGAGAATCAATTAATGGAGTTCTTCAAAAACTATCGGGTCCAATTATTGAGAAGAATTTGAAATTCATTTTTAATATGGACAACACCTCAATGGTTTATGCCGACTCTGCTGCCATGTCAGAAGTTTTTAAAAATCTAATTTCAAATGCCATTAAATTTTCCTATTCTGAAGGAAAAATCACTCTCTCAGCACGAGAAAAAAAATATCGTGTGGAGCTGGAAATATCCGACGAAGGAGTTGGAATGAGCAAATCGAACCTTAATAAAATATTCAGACTAGATAATAATTACCTTGCGCTTGGCACTGCTCAAGAAAAAGGAGCTGGTATTGGCCTATTGCTCTGTAAAGAGTACGTAGAAAAAAATGGAGGTAAAATCTGGGCCGAAAGTGAGGAAGGAAAAGGAAGTAGTTTTTATATCACAATTCCTAAGTCTGAAAAAATTATGGAGTCAATACCCAAAACAAAGGCATAAAACAAAAGGCACCCAAATGGATGCCTTTTTATATTACTTTCTGCTTCTAATTATTTAGCAGTAATTTTATTTACAAAGTGATAGTGACTTCCGAATCTTTCGAATGCAGCCTTATCAAGTTCTTCTCTAAAGTTTGGATGAGCAACAGAGATGATTGCTTTAGCTCTTTGTTGAAGTGACTTACCAAACAAGTTCACAGCTCCATGCTCAGTTACAAACCATCTCATGTTGTTACGAGTAGTTACAACACCTGATCCTGTTAATAAGGTTGGTGTAATTTTAGAGATACCTTTACCAGTAACAGAAGGCATTGCAATAATAGGCACACCACCTTCTGAAGCAGCTGCACCACGAGTAAAGTCAATCTGACCACCTACACCTGAATAGTGTTTTGTTCCGATTGAGTCCGCACAAACCTGACCAGTAATATCAATAGATAGTGCTGAGTTGATCGCACATACTTTTGGGTTTTGCTTGATAATACCAACACCATTGGTATAAGCAACATCCATCATCAAAACTCCCGGGTTATCATCAACGAAATCGTAAAGTTCTTTTGTTCCCATTAAGAAACCTGCAACAATCTTACCTGGATCTAACTTCTTGTTTCTACCGTTAACAACACCGCTTTCTACCAATGGAAGAAGACCATCAGCAAACATCTCAGTGTGAACACCAAGGTCCTTGTGATTTCCTAACTGTGCCAAAACAGCATTTGGAATACCACCAATACCCATTTGCAAACAAGCTCCATCAGGAATCAATTCTGCAACATTTTTACCAATTGCAATATCCATTTCTGATAAAGGAGCATTGTGGTGCTCGATAAGTGGAGAGTTGTCTTCACAGAAAATATCAAAGTTTGATAACGGCATCATTGCATCCCCAAAAGCACGAGGTACATTAGGGTTGATAATTGCAACAACAGTATCAGCTTCTTCAACAGCTGCTTTACTAGCCTCAACAGAAGTACCTAAAGATACAAAACCATGCTTATCAGGAGTACTTACCTGTACAACTGCAACATTTACATTTAAAATACCCTCACGAATCAATTGCTGAGTTTCTCCTAAAAATACAGGAATATAATCTGCATAACCAGCTTGAGTTTGCTTTCTTACATTAGCTCCCACAAACAATGATTCAAGATTAAAAATTCCTTCAAATTCAGGATCAGCATAAGGAGCTGGTCCTTCTGTGTGAATATGCTGAATGGTTACATCGTAAATTTCACCATTACGACCGCGATCACACATTGCGTTAATGAATTTATGAGGTGTCAACGCTACTGAGTGCAAGTGCACTCTATCTCCAGATTTAATTACCTTTGCTGCTTCTTCAAAAGAAACTATTTTAATCTCTTTATGCATCTCTAATCGGTTTTATATTGATGTTTATAAATTTCTAATTCGCCGACTAAAGTAGTATATTTTTTAAGTGCAATTTCTGCTATTTAGCATGAGTGCTACAAAACATATCTTCACTATCAATTCATAATTAAGACTTTGTGTTTTAGATTGAAAGAAAATTGATTTTAAAAAATCACTTATACAATCTGTCAATCGCAGGCAGTTAAAAACAGAGCTATATAAAATAAAGAAGCCGGGAGACCCAAACTCCCGGCTGCAAAACCCAAACATCTAATAAAACTTAAATAACAAAAACTATCAAACTATTATTTTTACTAACCCTATTAATAAGGTATACTATTTTTGTTGTAAGTACTTGTGAAAAATAGTTTTCCTTGTTTTCTATATCAAATATACGAAGCAATTACACATCAAGCAAATCAATATTGTTTATAGTGTTATAGATAATGTTTATATTTGAAAGAATTTAAAAAGCAACAAACTAATGATCACGATCACTCAACTCGAATATATCGTGGCTGTTGATACTTATCGTCACTTTGCAACAGCTGCCGAAAAATGTTTTATTACTCAGCCAACCTTAAGTATGCAGATCAAAAAACTGGAGGAGTATTTGGATGTTACCATATTTGACAGAAGCAAACAACCAATTATTCCAACCGACGTTGGCCTTGATATTATTGAACAAGCAAGAATCATTCTTAGCGAAACTAAAAAAGTTGATGAGATCATTAAAGATCATAAGAACACCATAGAGGGAAATTTGAAAATTGGGATTATCCCAACATTAGCTCCTTTTCTTCTTCCAATGTTTATTGGTGATTATATCAGAAAATATCCTGCTATTAAAGTTGAGGTGGAAGAAATGGTTTCTGAAGAAATTGTAAAAAGCCTTAAAAAAGATAAAATTGATGTGGGTATTTTTGTTACGCCTGCAAAGGATGATAAAATTCGAGAAAGACATCTTTTCTATGAAGAAATGATGATTTACGCACACAAGGATCATCCACTACTAAAACAACCTATTGTTGAGGTAAAAGATATTGCTACTCCAGAAATTTGGATGCTTAGTGATGGACACTGTTTCAGAAACCAGGTAATCAATCTTTGTGAGATGCACGATTTGCAACATCAGGAATTGCCATTCGAATTTGAAAGTAATTCTCTTGAAACTTTAATGAAAATTGTGGATCGTGAAGGAGGTTTTACCCTGATACCTGAATTAGCAACTCAATATTTGCCTGAAGAAAAGATGGCACAGGTAAAAAAATTCACAAACATTCATCCTTTAAGGGAGGTTAGTTTGGTATATTCTCGTCATTACACAAAAAATAAATTGTTGGATTTATTGGCTGATCAAATCAAAAATATAATCCCAAATAACTTTTTAAGTAGTGATAGAGGAACAATTGTTGAATGGCGCTAAATTTATTTTAAGCTTATAACGAAGCAGTTAGTTTCTTTACCGAAAAAAAGTGTAAGTTTTTTCAAAAAAAGTTTTGCAGGAATAAAGAATTATCTCTTTCTTTGCAGCGCAAAAGAAAAAAATAAGAGGCTAACTCTTCAACATTTCTGAAGCAATAAAAAAGAGTTTTTTCGCAAAGTGTTTGCAGTTTTAAAAAAATAAATTACCTTTGCAGCTCTGAAAAATTAGATGGTCCGTTCGTCTAGGGGTTAGGACGCCAGATTTTCATTCTGGTAACACGGGTTCGATTCCCGTACGGACTACTAAAAATTTTGCAGTAATTCGATTTTAATTTATCTTTGCTGCGCATTAATAAACCAATGGTCCGTTCGTCTAGGGGTTAGGACGCCAGATTTTCATTCTGGTAACACGGGTTCGATTCCGTACGGACTACCAAGATAATAATTTAGATAACTTTAAGAGATGGCAAATCATCAATCTGCAATTAAAAGAATCAGACAGTCTGAAAAGAAAAGAGTACACAATAAGTATTATGCGAAGACTGCCAGAAATGCTGTAAGAAAGTTACGTGCTACTTCAGATAAGGAAGCTGCTAATGAATTACTTCCTAAAGTAACTGCAATGTTGGATAAACTTGCTAAGATTAATGTAATTCATAAGAACAAAGCTGCTAACTTGAAATCTAAATTAGCTTCACACGTTAACAAGCTGTAAGACACTATAACTCTGTTATAAAGGTTCTCAATGAGAACCCTTTTTGTGTATGCACATATTCCATATTGGTTTTGTTTATGTAAATTTATAACTTTAGTTAAATATTTACACAACAAACTATGGATGAATATAATAAACTAAGCATTAAAGACTGGGCTCTTGAAGATCGCCCCAGAGAAAAATTAATGTACAAGGGAGTTAAAAGTTTATCTACCGCAGAACTTTTAGCAATTATTATTGGCAGTGGCAATCGCAATCAGTCCGCTGTCGAACTTTCCAAAACGATACTCTCCCATTGCAATAATGACCTCAACGTCCTTGCTAAAAAATCAATTCATGATTTGATGAAAATTAAAGGAATTGGAGAAGCAAAAGCCATTGGTATTATTTCAGCATTGGAAATTGGTCGCAGACAAAAAGCTTTTCAGAGTAAACAGAAAGAAAAAGTTACTTGCAGTCGCGATGCTTTCGAAATTCTATTCCCTTTTGTAGAGAATTTAGGACATGAAGAATTTTGGGTTTTATTCATGAATAGAGCCAACAAAGTTATCGAAATCAAAAACGTTTCTTCAGGAGGAATTACAGGCACTGTTTTCGACATCAGGTTGGTGTTAAAAGAGGCTCTACAACTTGAGGCGGTTAATCTTATTCTTTGTCACAATCATCCATCAGGAAATTTGGCTCCATCAGCAGCAGACAAAGACATTACAAAAAAATCGAAAGATGCTGCTAAACTGATGAATATAGAAATATTAGATCATATAATAATTGGCGAAAACGATTATTATAGTTTTGCCGATGACGCACTAATTTAGAATGAATTAGATTACGAATTTTTCCTTCATTTCCTTCCTTAATATTATTGAAATATGGCTATATTTGCGCTCAGCTAATTTTTAAATAATAAAACATGGTGATCCACACTTTAGGAGAAAACAACTCCCTTTTTAACCGATTTATAGCTGAAATCCGAGACGTTAACATTCAAAACGATCCTCTTCGCTTTAGAAGAAACCTTGAAAGAGTTGGTGAGATATTCGCATACGAAATCAGTAAAACTTTAGATTTTGCAGATCAATCAGTGGAAACTCCACTTGGTACTGCAATTGCTTCTCTTCCAAAGGATGAAGTTGTTGTAGCTTCGATATTAAGAGCAGGTCTTCCTTTGCACAATGGTTTATTAAACTATTTTGATAGATCAGAAAATGCTTTTATTTCTGCATATCGCAAGCATACCGAAGATGGAAAATTCAAAATTAATTTCGAGTACATTTCATCTCCTTCTATCGATGGCAAGGTGGTTATTCTTGCCGATCCAATGTTGGCAACAGGATCATCAATGGAGTTGGCATACAAAGCAATGCTAACAAAAGGTACTCCAAAACACGTACACATTGTATCTGTAATTGCAAGCCAAGAAGGTGTTAATCTTATTAAGAACAATTTACCTTCAGAAAACACTACCATTTGGAATGGTGTTGTTGATGCTGAACTAAATACCAAGTCGTATATCGTTCCTGGTTGTGGCGATGCTGGTGATTTGGCTTTTGGTGCTAAATTAGGATAATCAATATTTTTGATAATATCTCAAGGACTGTTTTAATGACAGTCCTTTTTTTTGCGAAACTCTTAAATGTTAGTGCTTATTCTATCCAAGGATTGATTTGCCGATGACTTAGACGACAAATAATTTCTGATTAAATACTAATCCGCTTAAAAATTCTTGCTACAGTTTGGCAAACTGACAGCAAAGCAACCTTACATGCATACCACAATATCCTTATATCTTAAATCGCGTAACCTCCGATGTATCGGGACAAGAATTTTTCATATCCAAGATGCTCTTACCTGTTACCGGATGAATAAAATCAGGTGCAATTTCTGATAAAGGAGCCAAAGCAAACATTCTCTCTCCCATTCTAGGATGTGGCACTTCTAACCTTTCGGTATCGATAATTAAATCATCGTAGAACAAAATATCAACATCAATAGTTCTCTCGCTGTAGCGATTTTTCTTTCGAATGCGACCAAGCTTTTTCTCAATTTCCTGAGTTTGATTAAGAACTGCCTCAGGCAACAAGTTGCTTTCGACTATCACCACTTGGTTCAGAAAACTTTGCTCATGTTCGAATCCCCATGGTTCTGTTTCATATATGGCTGAAACATTCAGAACTTTTCCAACATCATTCCCCAAAGCTTCAACTGTGCTTTTAAGAATTAACTCTCTATCACCTAAATTTCCTCCTATTAAGAAATATACCTTTGCCATCTGTTATAATTTGATCGGTAAAAGAAACAAAGAAATCTTTCGAAACAAAATATACATCGAAAATAATCCGCATTTCAAACTTCTGTCAGTTTAATTAGATATATTTGTTACAATGCCGATTTACATAAATCTGCATCTTTCAATTAGATAATCAATTAAAAGAAAATCAATATGAAAAGCTTCTTTAAATTTACATTTGCCTCCATATTAGGTGTTATTGTAGGTGGATTTCTTCTTTTGTTTTTGGGCATCATGATTATTGCTGGTATCGCTTCAAGTGCTGATAAAGCAGTAACCGTTAAAAACAAAAGTGTTCTGGAAATTAAACTAAATAAATCCCTTGCTGATCGAGGCGCGGATAATCCTTTTGATGAATTGGGTTTACCAGGAACTGGTAGCTCAAGCATTGGTTTAACCACCATTTTAGAAAGTATTGAGAAGGCTAAAACCGATGAAAAAATAAAAGGTATTTATTTAAATGTTAGCGATGTTTCTGCAAACTTTGGTGGTATTGCCTCTATCGAAGAAATCAGAAATAAGCTTAAAGAGTTTAAAGAAAGCGGTAAATTTATTGTGAGCTACAACAATTTTGGTTATTCACAAAAAGCCTACTACCTAACCTCTGTCTCGGATAGCATTTATTTAAATCCTGAAGCCATGATAATGCTTCTTGGTATGGGTGGTGAAAGAACCTTTTACAAAAAATTCTTAAAAAACATCGGTGTAGAAGCTCAGGTCATAAGAGTTGGCAAATACAAATCGGCTACAGAACAGTTTTTCAGAGATGATATGAGTGACGAAAGCCGCGAACAAACCATGGCTTATGTTGGTGATATTTGGAATCAAATTTTAATAGGAATTTCAGAAGAAAGAGGCATTTCGGTTGACAAATTAAATGAACTAATTGATGCATTTGCCATTAAAAAGGCAGCTGATGCTAAAAAATACAATTTAATTGATGGAGTGATTTACCAGGATGAAATGAATGCTATCCTTAGAAAGCTTACTGATATTAAAGAAGACAAAAAACTTCGTATGGTTAGTGTGTCTGATTACGCAAAATCTCCAGATGCTGATGCCAAATTCTCAAAAAATAAAATTGCCGTAGTTTATGCTACAGGTGCCATTGGAAATGAGCAAAGCGAAACAGCAATAGGTCCTGAATTGGCTAACACCATTCGCAAAGCTAGAAGAGATTCAACCGTTAAAGCCATCGTATTGCGCGTAAATTCGCCGGGAGGTAGTGCTTTGGTTTCTGATATTATTTGGAGAGAAGTTGAGTTGGCTTCGCAAGAAAAAACAGTTATTGCTTCAATGGGTAATGTGGCTGCATCAGGAGGTTACTATATTGCCTGCCCTGCAGATACTATTGTAGCTGATAAAAATACCATTACCGGATCAATTGGTATTTACGGCTTGTTCTTCTCTGGTGAAGAATTGATTAAAAATAAAATTGGCTTCACAACTGATTCTTACGGAACCAACAAACATTCTGCCTTTGGTGGAGGTTATCCATTAATGGTGGTTCCTGTTTCCTCAAGAAAGTTCACAAACACTGAAAAAGAAATCCTTCAGGATATCATTAACGAAGGATATGACACATTCCTAACTAGAGTTGCAAATGGAAGAAACCGATCGAAAGAAGAGATTCATGAAGTGGCACAAGGAAGAGTTTGGAGTGCTGTGGATGCCAAAGAAAATGGTTTAGTTGATGTTTTAGGAGGTTTAGAAACCGCTATTGAGATTGCAAAAGAAAAAGCAGGCTTAAAAGATGATTATAGAATTGTTTCTCTTCCGAAGCAAAAAGATCCAATTCAAGAATTAATAAATGATATTACTGGCGAAGCCAAAACCAGATTCTTAAAATTTGAATTAGGTGATACCTACAGATACTACAATCAGGCTCAAAGTATTATGGATTTAGGTGGTATTCAGGCTCGATTGCCATACGAAATAGAATTGAACTAAATTTCACAAACTCATTCACATAAAAAATCCTCAAAATTTGAGGATTTTTTTTATTTCAGGAATCACCATATTTTTATCAACTAAATTAAAAATTATTGTCATATTTAATTCGTTTTAAATACTAACAAATATTTCTGTAAATTTAATATGGAATTAATTGTTACGATTACAAGTCTATCTCGAACGATATCTATTCTATACACCTGATTAAAACTATAATCGATGAAAGCACTAACCCGTTTTTTAAAAGTTTTACTACTCCCTTTTAGTTTACTTTACGGATTGATTGTGGCCATGCGCAATATGCTTTTCGATATAAATATTCTTACCAGTACCGAATTCAAAATCCCAATCATTTCGGTTGGTAACATCACCGTTGGAGGAACTGGAAAAACCCCTCATATCGAATACCTTATCACTCTTCTAAAAGATGATTACAAGCTTGCTACCCTAAGTCGTGGTTACAAAAGAAAAAGTAAAGGCTTTATCCTTTCTAATGAAAACTCCACTGCAAACTTGATTGGTGACGAGCCTATGCAAATCAAACGCAAATTTCCTGACATACTAGTTTCGGTTGACAGCAAAAGGGTAAATGGGGTTAAAAATCTGCTTAAAAGTGAACATGGCAATGATTTAAGTGCGATTCTACTGGATGATGCCTACCAGCACAGGTATATAAAACCAGGCTTATCCATTCTTTTAATTGATTACAACAGACCAATTACTCGAGATTTTATAATGCCATATGGGCGTTTGAGAGAAAGTGCAGAAGAAAGATCCAGAGCAAATATCATTATTGTGAGTAAGACTCCTGCCAACATGACTCCAATTGAGAGAAGAATCATTGTGAAAGAGCTGAAAATATTACCTTACCAAACATTATATTTCACATGCTTAGATTATGGTAATCTTCAACCGGTATTTAGCAAAGATGCAGTAAAAATTGGGGATGAAGATTGGAACAAGGAAAGCTTTTCAATCCTTTTGATAACAGGCATTGCAAACCCAAAACCTTTGAGAGAATATTTAGATGGTTTCTCGAATACAATTGAAGAATTGCATTTTCCAGATCATCATGCGTTTAATCAGAAGGATATTCAAACTATCGAGAAGAAGTTTAATGAGCTACCTGGCGATAATAAAATCATTATTACCACAGAAAAGGATGCTACTCGTATTTTTGATATGGAAATCAAGCAAGAAAGCATAAAAAAACACCTGTTCTTTGTTCCTTTATGCATTAAGTTTTTAAATGAAGACAAGTCGAAATTTGACAATCAGATTTTAAACTACGTTAAGAAAAATAAGCGATCAAGCAATCTGCACAATATCGAAACTGATTCAATATAAAAAAGGGGAATTAATGCGTTCCCCTTTACTCTACCATTTATTAACCACTACATTAATTAACAGCTATTGCAAAAGCACTTTGACGTGAGCCAAAATAAATTCATTCGTTATAAATGCTCTATGCTTCATCAAGTTACAAAATCAAACATAAATAATCAAGTGTTGAGTTTCTTTTTTTATTAATTAATATAATTAAGATATTTCACTTCAATTTCCCACCAATTACACAAGTCTTTTTATAGGTTTTCATTCGCCCATCAGGATTAAACATTTCAATATAAACAAGGTATATTCCTATAGGTAACCTTTCTCTTTTCGAATTCAACCCATCCCAATACACGCTATCGTCAGTTCCCAAATACAAATTACTGGCCAGTTTCCTGATTTCCTTTCCTAGGGAATTGTATATTCTAATATTAGCTACGAATCCATCATCTTTTAAATTAAAATTGATGTATAAGCGATCATCAATTCCATCATTATCAGGAGAAAATATTTTTGAAGACAAACTAACTTCCTCTACAGATTCCTCAATATCCCTATAAACAGAGTTTTTCATTCCAGGAGTCCCAAAACCTATGTTTTGTGCTGCCGACTGCCAATTAGAATTCAAATTGGTTTCTTCCTCAGGGTTTACACGCTCTAATGCAACACCTTCTTTACTTGCCAATAGTTCAAAATGCATATCATCACGGTACTCCAGATCATCAATAAGCTCACCTTTTGTGTACAAAACAACCCTTCCACTTTTATCAGGATAATTTGGTAAATCCACTTGATGGAAAACAGAAGTATTTGATGTGTAATAATTTTCTGCAATATTGCATGAATCAGCCGTAAATAAACAATACGATTCAGGATGCAAGAGAATCTGTTTCTTAGCTAACTTTACACTATCTGTTAGCAAATAATTCTCATCTTTTTTACCGATATACAGTTGAGATAAATCATAAACATTTCGAGTCTGATTGTACAACTCTACATAGTCTGAACCTCCTGATAATGGATCAAATAAGATCTCATTGATTACAATATCTCCCTGATGAACTTGAGTAGGTATCCAAAATTCCACTAGATTATTTTTGAGTGGATTACCTGCCAAATCTGTTACATTTTGAGAAATCTCTAATTTAAATTTTGCATTCTCGAGCAAATGTTCCTTAAATACAATTTCAATGATCGTTTCAGCTTCTTCAAGTTTACGTATCTCTTGTATAAGATTATCCCCTCGTACCAATTTATAATTTGATTTTTGAAGCACTGATGATACTTGCATAGGCTCTGAATAAATTACTCGCACTGTATTTGTATTCACAACTTCTATGTCCTCAATCTGGGGAAGAACCTGATCTTTATTCTCTGCAAATACAGAATTTAGTTTTCCTGGGGTTCCTCCATTTGTAGCATTTGATGCCTTCCAATTGGGTTCTTGCCAAGTAAAATTCATTGGGTCAATTCGCTCTAAACTCCATCCTCCATTACTTTTTTCATCCGATTGATACCAATTATCAGAATAGGCAATCTCATCGATTGTTTCTCCATTAGCTGACAACAGTTTTAAACTGTTTCCTGAATTAGTTAAACCAGTAAAGTTTGATAAACCAATAGCATTTCCATATTCAGAAAATGCTTCAATCGCTGTGTTAGAACAAAGAATCAAATAAGAATTTGCATAAATTGTATCTGAAGAAAATAACAATTCTTTACTTCCAATTTGCAACTTCCATCCTCCAACTGAAATTTTATAACCTTTGGTATTGTACAATTCGATATACTCATACTCTGGTAATCCTTGTGTTGGGCTTTCATCTGCATGATTTCATTGATAACAACATCATGTTCATGTATTTCGTGATAGACAAAATCCAATATGGTATCAAGCACATTATCACATTCGTCAGCTATACCTGATATATACAACTGCATTTGCTCTGCATCTGTAAAAGAATTTTCAAACTGCAACTCCACTCCTTGAGTAGAAATGGGAGTAACCTCTTTTAGAGCATTGGATTGAATATTGTAATTCTCAGGATTCAGCAAGGTTGCTTCATCAATTACTTCACCAAATTCCAAAGCCAACTGATTTTCCGATTCCAATTTGAAAGAAACTACCTTAGGTGATTCTTCATCTACATAATCTGCACGAATAGAATTGACTTGACCAGGAGTTCCCCCTTTTTCATTTACTGAAGCTGACCAATTGCTTTGACTGCTGCAAGTATTCGCCGGATCAATTCGCTCTAAACTCCAACCACCATTACTTTTCTCTTCTGATTGATACCAAGTATCAGAATAGACAATCTCCTCGATTATTTCTCCATTAGCAGACAACAGTTTTAAACTGTTTCCTGAATTGGATAAGCCTGAGAAATTTGATAAGCCTAAAGTATTTCCATATTCAGAAAATGCTTCAATCGCTGTATTGGAACAAAGAATCAAATAAGAATTTGCATAAATTGTATCTGAAGAAAATAACAATTCCTTACTGCCAAATT